>NZ_JABFMW010000002.1 GCF_013359725.1 Pseudarthrobacter sp. C4D7
AGAAGAAATTCAACGAACTCCTCCTCGCCGCGGCAGCCTAACCGTTGCAACGACCACTTGACTTTCCAGGCTCCATAACGACAAGTAGTCAGCAATCGATGGGGAGAGGGGAAGCTAGGAGGCGTAGCCCTGGGGGTTGTTCTTCTGCCAGCGCCAGTGGTCCTCGCACATCTGGTCCACGGTCTTGGTGGTGGACCAGCTCAGGTCTGCCAAAGCCGAGGTGGCATCGGCCCAGAAGGCTGGAAGGTCCCCCGCACGGCGGCCGGTGATCTCGTAGGGAATGGGCCGGCCCACTGCCTTTTCAAAGGAGCGCAGGACCTCCAGGACGGAGGAACCCTTGCCGGAGCCGAGGTTCCAGCGGAAGACGCCGGTCCGGTCCGCGATGTGGTTCAGCGCGGCCACGTGGCCTTCGGCAAGGTCCACCACGTGGATGTAGTCGCGCAGGCAGGTGCCGTCCGGGGTGTCGTAGTCGCCGCCGAAGACCATGAGCTTCTCGCGCCGGCCCACGGCCACCTGGGCAATGAACGGGACAAGGTTGTTGGGAATGCCCTGCGGGTCTTCGCCGATGCGTCCTGACGGGTGGGCGCCAACCGGGTTGAAGTAGCGCAGCAGTGCTATGTGCCAGCGGGAGTCCGCGGCACCGAGGTCGGAAAGGATGTCCTCGATCTGCTCCTTGGTGCGCCCATACGGGTTGTTCGCACCGATCTCCATCTTTTCCGCATAGGGGATGGGGTTGTGTTCCCCGTAGACGGTGGCGGAGGAACTGAAGACGATGGACCGGACGTCGTGCCTGTCCATGACGCGGACCAGGTTCAGCGTGCCCACCAGGTTGTTGTAGTAGTACTTCAACGGTTCCTGCACCGACTCACCCACGGCTTTGAGGCCGGCGAAGTGGATGACGGCCTCGATGCCACGCCCGGCAAACACTTTTTCGACGGCGTCCTCGTCCACCAGGTCCACGTGGTGGAACTCTGCGGTTTTGCCGCTGAGTTCGGCCACACGCCGCAGCGACTCCTCGCTGGAGTTGATCAGGTTGTCGATGACGACCACGTCGTGGCCGGCTTCCTGCAGGGAAAGAACAGTGTGGGATCCGATGTACCCGGTGCCCCCTGTAACCAAGATTTTCATGCCTCAACGCTATCCCACGCGCAGCGTGGTCCGCCGCCATGTTCCGGATGCCGGGCGGACCGTGACAGGGCTGAGGAAGCACAAGTGTGCTAATAAGGATGGTGCCCAAAATTGTAGACGCCGATGCCCGGCGGCAGGATGTGGTCCAGGCGGTTCTCCGCATCATTGCCGTGGACGGGCTTGAGCGGGCGTCGCTGCGTGAAGTCGCGGACGAAGCCGGACTGGCGGTCGGTTCTGTCCGGCACTACTTCCAGGGCAGCGAAGAACTCCTGGAATTTACCTTCGGCACCGTGGTGGACCGCGTGGCCAGCCGGCTGCGTTCCTCCCTGCCCGCTGTGCTTGGTGCTGCTGCCGCCAGCACTGAACAGCGCGAAGCTGTCCTGGCCCTTTTGGGCGGCATGCTTCCGCTGGATGAGGAAACAGCGGTGGAGGTCTGTGCCTTGATGGCTTTCAGGAATGCTGCACGCATCAAGCCGTTCCTTGCCGCAGAGTCGGACCGGAGCCACCGGGAAGTTGCGGCCATCATGGGTGCCCTTGCCGCAACCCTGCTGCCGGAGGACGAACCGCAGGAGACCCTGGTGGTGGAAGCGGAACGGCTCCTGGCAACCCTGGATGGGCTCTGCATGCACGCCCTGCTCCAACCCGGCTGGATGACGGCGCAGATGTGCCGCGACGTGCTTGAACGGCACTTGGACGGTATCACCCGCTAAGCAGCCAAAATCCGCACTACCGCGGACTGGCAGCGGGAATAGACTGTAGCCGGGTACGCCGGGCCGGATCACGAAGCCCGGCACGGGTAGGTCGGGAAAGGACTTCGATGCAGCACGCAAGCGGTTCAGGGTGGCAGATCACCACCGACACGTCCGGGCCGATGATGATCGCTCTTTACGTCCGGGACGCAGCCGGCTTGAACGGCGTGGGGCGTCCCATGCTGTCCCATGCGTCACCCAAAGTCCGTTCGGCAGACCACACCCACCTGACTGCGGACGTTGGCGGACTGGGCGCGTTGAAGACGGAGTGGGAGGCCTGGTGGGACCAGTTGCTCAAAGCGCATCCCCACACGTCTCCGGAGCTCTCCCCGCCGGATTTTGAAGCGTTCGGCAACTCTCCGGCCCTGCAACGGGTCCTGCAGGCGCACTTCGGCTCCGCCCTCACCTGGGCCAGGGAACGCAGGAGTGAATATGCCGAACTCGAGGGACAGCGTGTGGCCAGCGGAACGGACCAGCTGGTGGGTGACATGGTGGACGACCGGCTCATGGAGGTGGGCAGGGACTCCCGGGACTTCAAACTGACGATCATCGAACTGCCGCTGGACGAGCAGCGGGCGTGGTACCTGGAGCCGGACAAGATCATCATGAGCCAGGAGCTGATGGGCCAGCCTGAGTTGTTCCGCAGCTACGTCCAGCCGGTACTCGAAATCCTGGTGTAGCTGCCCAAGGCAGGACGACGGCGGGACGTCAGGCGCCGCCGTCGCCCTGCCGTACGGTGATGCGCACCTGACCCCCGGCGGCCCCCGATGCCTGCCAGCCGTCCCCGCCGGGCCGGTCCCAGCTCCGGCCGGCCAACTCCACGTTTGTCACGGCGAGGTCCTTCGCGTTGGCCACCGCCCACTGGGCCACCGACCACGCCAATGCTCCGTCCGCGTTGACCACGATGGTGGCGCCCTCAACCTGGGCGTCCACGCCCCCGTAAGCCTGGTCCAGATCCGTCACCACCGTTGCCGGGGCCCCGCCCACGGTGGCGGACCGGAGCGTGCACTGGACGGCCGCCGGAGTCTGTCCGGTGAGCCCGGAAGCAAAGGCCCGGCCCATCTCCTCGTGCTGGGCGTATGCCTTGGGATAGGCGGACCGCTGCACCTGCTGGGCCGCGTCCGTGATGTCCAGGGTTTCGTATCCCGGGATCTTCACCAGCGCGTCATAGAAGGCGTTTGCGGCGTAGTAGGGGTCCATGATCTGGGCCTCGGATCCCCAGCCCTGGGACGGCCGCTGCTGGAAGAGCCCACGGGAGTCAGGGCCGGCCTGGTCGCCGTGGCCGATGTTGCGCAGTTTGGACTCCTGCATGGCCGTGGCCAGGGCAATGGTGGCAGCGCGCGGAGGCAGGCCCCGCCGGACGGCGGCCGCTGTGATCAGTGCTGCGTTGGCCGCCTGGTCCGGTGCCAGCTCCCCGGACCGGCCGCCGGCCGTGGCTGTGCAGCGTTCAGAAACCAAGGTTTCGGAACGCTGCACAAAGTACACCGCGGTGTAGATGCCGCCCACTGCCAGCGCGAGCGTGAGCAGGAGTACCGCCAGGCGGCGCAGGCCGCGTCTGCGCGCCACAGACAAACGTGCCACGGAAGGAGCTAGTTGGCGTGCAGGGCGTCGTTCAGTTCCACGGTCTGGCCCTTGCGGGGGAGGGCCTCCACCGCGCCCGTGGTGGAGTTGCGGCGGAACAGCAGGTTGGGCACGCCCGAGAGCTCAGCAGCCTTGACGATCCTGGTGGTGTCCTCGCCCACCTCATCCTTGGGGCCCGGAACCCGGACGCGCGTGCCGGCCGTGACGTAGAGGCCGGCCTCCACCACGGAATCATCACCGATGCTGATGCCGACGCCGGAGTTTGCCCCGAGCAGGACACGCTCGCCGATGGTGATCTTTTCCTTGCCGCCCCCTGACAGGGTGCCCATGATGGAGGCGCCACCACCGACGTCGCTGCCGTCCCCGGTCACGACGCCGGCGGAGATCCGGCCCTCCACCATGGAGGTGCCCAGGGTCCCGGCGTTGAAGTTCACGAAGCCCTCGTGCATGACGGTGGTGCCGGCGGCGAGGTGCGCGCCCAGGCGCACCCTGTCGGCGTCGGCAATCCGGACGCCGCTGGGCACCACGTAGTCCACCATGCGCGGGAACTTGTCGATCCCGTAGACGGTGACAGCGCCGCGGCGGCGCAGCTTGGCGCGCGTCAGCTCGAAGCCCTCCACGGCGGCCGGCCCGAAGTTGGTCCACACGACGTTGGGGAGCTTGCCGAAGATGCCGTCGAGGTTGATGGTGTTGGGCTGGACCAGGCGGTGCGAGAGAAGGTGCAGCCGCAGGTAGGCGTCCGCGGTGTCGGCGGGGGCTTCGTCGAGGTGGATCTGCACGAAGACCACCTTCTGCTCCGTGCCACGGTCCTGGTCTGCGCCGTTCTCAGCGATCGCGGTCAGGGCGTCATCGGCGTTTTCTACCGAGCGGAGGTCCTCGGCAGCGACGCCAAGGGCCGGTGCGGGGAACCAGACGTCCAGGACAGTTGCCTCACCGCCGGCGGTGGCGATGGTGGCCACGCCAAAGCCATAGGCGGAACGGTGGTCGGCGCTGGAAGTCAGGGTTTCGGGCACGGCGGAGGAAGCGGTCTCAGTCATGTGCCCAGTCTATCGAGGGCCGGGTGGGCGGTTCGAACTAGACTGGCTTCGTGACTGCTGAAACCGCCCCTGAATCTTCCTTGCCCACCCTTGACCTGCACCAGGACGTGGCGCTGCTGACAGCGGCACTCATGGACATCAACAGCGTGTCGGGCAATGAGAAGCAGCTCGCGGACGCCGTGGAAGCCGCTTTGCGCGGGATTCCCCAGCTGACCGTGGTCCGGGACGGGGACGCCATCGTTGCCCGCACGGAACTGGGCCGCAGCGAACGCGTCATCCTCGCCGGACACCTGGACACGGTCCCGCTGCCCTTGACGGAAGGTTCCAGGGGCACCGTCCCGTCCAGCTGGGACTCCGGCGTTCCTGGCGAAGGCATCCTATACGGCCGCGGAGCCACGGACATGAAGGGCGGCGTGGCGGTCCAACTGGCGCTGGCAGCAGGAATGTTCGACGACGGCGCCCAGCCCGGACGCGACGTCACCTTCGTGTTTTACGACCATGAGGAAGTGGAAGCGGTCAAGAGCGGACTGGGACGTTTGGTCCGCAACCACGGCCACCTCCTGCACGGAGACTTCGCCATCCTGCTGGAACCCACGGACGGCACGGTGGAAGGCGGCTGCAACGGAACCAGCCGGTTCGAGGCCAGCACTTCCGGTGAAGCCGCCCATTCCGCACGCGCCTGGATGGGCAGCAACGCCATCCACGCCGCGGCCCCCATCCTGGCGCGCCTGGCCGCCTACGAACCACGGACCATCAACGTTGACGGGCTGGACTACCGGGAGAGCCTCAATGCGGTGAAGATTAATGGCGGCACCGCGGGCAACGTGATTCCGGACCGCTGCGTGGTGGAGATCAACTACCGGTTCGCCCCGGACAAAACGCCGGACCAGGCCGAAGCCCATGTCCGGGAACTCCTGGCAGGCTTCGACGTCGTGCGCACCGATGCCGCCGCCGGCGCCCGCCCCGGCCTGCAGCACCCTGCTGCCGCCTCTTTCGTGGCCGCCGTGGGAGCCGAGCCCAAGCCCAAGTACGGCTGGACCGACGTCGCCCGTTTCAGTGAGCTGGGCATCCCGGCGGTGAACTTCGGGCCCGGTGATGCGCTGCTGGCACACAAGGACAACGAACACGTCCACGCCGATGCCATCCGTCAATGCCTCGCCGCGCTGCAAAGCTGGCTCGCCGGCTGAGCGTCTTACAACAAAAAGGTCCGGAACTTCCCGCGGGGAGTTCCGGACCTTTTCGTTGTGCAGCGTCGAACCTAGGGAGCAGCAGCTTCCAGGACGTCCGGTTCGGCCTTGGCCGTACCGCCGGCCGCCTTCTTGGAGCCGCGCCGCTCGATCCACACCGCAAGCCGTGACACCGAGATGTTGATGGCGATGTAGATGGCAGCAGCCACAAAGAAGATGGGGAACAGGTACTGGGTTCCCAGGAAGTCCGCCATGACCTGGACGGCGCGCAGCAGTTCGCCGTACGCCACGATGTAGCCCAGCGAGGTGTCCTTGAGCAGCACCACCATCTGGGCAACGAGCGAGGGCATCATGCGGCGGATGGCCTGCGGCAGCTCAATGAGCATGCGCGACTTGAAGCTGGTGAGGCCGATCGCCAGGCCGGCCTCACGCTGCCCCTTGGGGAGGGACTGGATGCCGGCCCGGATGATCTCGGCGAAGACCGCAGCGTTGTACAGCACCAGCCCGGCCACGACGGCGACGAACGCCGACGTGCCGAAGCCCAGGAGGATGAACAGCATCATCAGGACCACGGGCATGCCGCGAAGGAATTCCAGGACGACCCGCGTGGGTACCCGGATGGCTGCGGCGTCCGAAATGCGGAGGAGGCACAGCAGCAGGCCCAGCGGGAACGCGATGACAGCCGCAAGTGCCGCTGCCGACAGGGTGGACCCGAGGCCATTGCCCAGGAGGCGCCACACGTCTGCGCGGGTGAAGATCTGCCAGCGGCGTGCTTCGAAGATGCCCTGCTGGGCGAGGGTCATGACCACCCACGCCAGGAGTCCCAGAATCAGCACGCCGCCGATGATCGAGGCGATAAGGGAGACGCGGCGGGCTTTGGGGCCGGGGACGTCGTAGAGAACGGAACTCATCGGGCAATCGCCACCTTTCGTTCCACCGTGTTGGCGAGGATTCCCAGCGGAACGGTGAGGAGCAGATAGAAGAACGCCGTGCCCAGCAGGACCGTGATGACGGCGTCACCGTTGGCGTTGGCCAGCTGCCGGCCGTAGCCGAACAGTTCCAGGACGAAGAAGGCGCCGGCCACCGAGGAGTTCTTGACCAGGGCGATCAGGATATTGATCAGCGGCGGGATCACCGTCCGCAGCGCCTGGGGGAGGATGATGAGCGAGAGGACCTGGCCGAACTTCATGCCGATGCTTCGTGCTGCTTCGGCCTGGCCCACAGGCACGCTGTTGACACCGGAACGCACAGCTTCGGCGATGAACGCGGCGGTGTAGGTGCTGAGGGCGATGATGGCGGCGATCTCAAACTGCTCGAACTTGACTCCGATGCGGGGGAGTACCACCGCCGCGAAGAAGAACGCGATGGTCAGCGGCGTATTGCGGAGAACCTCCACGTAGACGGTGCTGAAACCGCGCAGTGCCGCGACGGGGGAGACGCGTGCCGCGGCAAGCAGTGTGCCAAGGATCAACGCGAAAATGCCGGAGACGACGGAGAGAAAAAGAGTGCGGAGAAAACCTTCCCAGTACAGGGGCAGGTTTTCAATGATGACGTCCATAAGATCCTTCGGCTGTAAGCGTGGACGGATTAAAGGCTGTGCCGCCGGGGCTGCTGAACAGCCCCGGCGGCGCGGCGGACGCTACTTAGTAACGGTTGATGGCCGGGAGGCTGGGGGCGGTCTTGATGACCGAACCTGCAGTGGCTTCCCAGGCCTTCTTGTAGGAGCCGTCCTTTTCGAAGGATTCGAGCTGGTCGTTGATCCAGTTGCGGAACTCGGTGTCGCCCTTCTTCAGGCCGATGCCGTAAGGCTCCTTGGTGAAGGTCTCGTCAGAGGCGAGCTTGAAAGCGTCCGGCTCCTTGTCAACGAAACCGGCGAGGATCACGTTGTCAGTGGTCACGGCTTCAACCTGCTTGTTGCGCAGGGGCTCAAGGCAGGCGGAGTACGTGGCGGCCGGGACCAGTTCGGCGCCGTACTTGTCCACGATGGTGGCGGCCGGGGTGGAGCCGGTGACGGAGCAGACCTTCTTGCCCTTGACGTCCTCGGGCTTCTTGATGGAGTCGTTGTCCTTGTTCACCATGAGGGCCTGGCCGGCTTCGTAGTACGGGCCGGCGAAGTCGACAACCTGCTTGCGCTTGTCGCTGATGGTGTACGTGGCGATGACCAGGTCAACCTTGCCCTGCTCGATGAAGGGCTCGCGGTTGGCGGATACGGTCTCGGACCATTCGATCTTGTCAGCGGGGATGCCCAGCTTGGCGGCGATCAGCTTGCCCATTTCAACGTCGAAACCTACGGGCTTGCCGTCCAGGCCCACCTGGCCGAACAGCGGCTGGTCGAACTTGGTGCCGATCTTGATGGAGCCGGCGGAGGACAGCTTGGCCATGGTGGTTCCGGCGGCGAACGACGGCTTCTCCACCGGGCTCGGGTTGCTGGAGCCGCCGGTGTCGCCGCCGCCGCAGGCGCTGAGCGACAGTGCGAGGGCGGCGGTAGCCGCCACGACGAAGGACTTTCGCCGGGACATAAATGCCTTCATGACATTCCTTTCATTGGTGGCCGCGGGTTCCGGCCTGGATGCGAACTGAAGTGTGGTTGTTCGGTAAGTCAGTGGGTGAGGAGCTTGGACAGGAAGTCCTTGGCCCGGTCACTCTTCGGGTTGGTGAAGAACTCCTCCGGGGTGGCGTCCTCCACAATTTGGCCATCCGCCATGAAGACCACGCGGTCCGCCGCCTTGCGGGCGAAGCCCATCTCGTGCGTGACCACGATCATGGTCATGCCTTCCTTGGCGAGCTGGACCATGACGTCCAGGACCTCGTTGATCATTTCGGGGTCCAGGGCGGAGGTGGGCTCATCGAACAGCATGACCTTCGGCTTCATCGCCAAGGCACGTGCAATCGCAACGCGCTGCTGCTGGCCGCCCGAGAGCTGGGCCGGCAGCTTGGGGGCCTGGTGGCCCACGCCCACCCGTTCCAGGAGCGCCATGGCGTCCTTTTCCGCCGCACCCTTGGAAACACCCTTGACCTTGATCGGTCCGAGGGTCACGTTTTCAAGGATGGTTTTGTGCGCGAACAGGTTGAACGACTGGAAGACCATTCCGACGTCGGCGCGGAGCTGTGCAAGCTCCTTGCCTTCCTCGGGCAGGACTTTCCCGTCGATGCTGATGGTTCCGCCCTCGATGGTTTCCAGGCGGTTGATGGCCCGGCAGAGGGTGGACTTACCGGAGCCCGAGGGCCCGATGACCACAACAACCTCGCCCTTGCGGACCTGCAGGTTGATGTCCTTCAAAACGTGCAGCTGGCCGTAATGCTTATTAACGGCGTTCAGGGAGACGAGAGCATCGCCGGGCACATGAGTAGTCATAGGAATGAATCTAGCGAACAACGGTGCGTTATGACGCCAATCACCCCAAGTTCATGCCGATCGTGATTCAAGAGATACCTGGAGTTGGAGGTTAGCCTAGGGGAATGAGCACCAATGCAGATCCGGCCAAGAATTCCCAGCCACGCCGTAAGGGGCCACTCGAGTTGCGCCGCAAGCAGGCGGCCGTGGACATGTCGGACCAGCACCTTCTTGATACCAAGGGCCCCGGCCAGTTCGTGCACACCGATCCCTGGCGGGTCCTGCGGATCCAGAGCGAATTCGTGGAAGGCTTCGGCGCCCTGGCGGATATTGGAAAAGCGGTCAGCGTCTTCGGTTCAGCCCGCACCAAGCCCGGAAGCCTGTACTACGAGATGGGCGTCGAGGTGGGGCGCAAGCTGGCCGAAGCCGGAGTCGCCGTGATCACCGGCGGCGGTCCGGGATCCATGGAAGCGGCCAACCGTGGCACGGTGGAAGGCAACGGGGTCTCGGTGGGCCTTGGCATCGAACTGCCGTTCGAGCAGGGCCTGAACCAGTGGGTGGACCTGGGTATCAACTTCCGCTACTTCTTCGCCCGCAAGACCATGTTCGTCAAATACGCCCAGGGTTTCATCGTGCTGCCCGGCGGCTTGGGCACCCTGGACGAGCTGTTCGAGGCCATGGTCCTGGTGCAGACCCGGAAGGTGACGTCGTTCCCCATCGTCCTCCTCGGCGTCGACTTCTGGGGGCCGATGATCGAGTGGATCCGGGGCACCCTGGTGGCCGAGGGCATGGTCTCCGAGAAGGACCTGGACCTCATCCAGCTGGTTGACGACCCCGCAGAAGCCGTGGACCGGGTCCTCCACGTTGCAGTGACCCCCTCGCTCAACGGGGAGCAGCGGCCGGAGTAGCCGTGGGCCGCTGTTGTGTCCACGCGTCTGGCACGATGGGTCCGTGAGTTTCTTTCTGGTTTTCCTCGCCGTCGTCCTGGTGGCCGCGGTTCTTTGGGCCGGCCTGGGCCGGCGCACCCGCAACCAGGGCCGGGCGGCGGTGATCCCTGGCCTGACGGACGGGTTCGAAGAACCGCCGGCCAACCTTCCGCCGGTGCTCCTTCCGGAGCGTGCCGTTCCGGAGGACATTACGCGGATCCGCTTTTCGCTGGGGCTGCGCGGCTACCGGATGGACCAGGTGGACCAGGTCCTTGACGAATTGCGGGACCAACTCGCCGCCCGGGACGCGGAACTGGCGGATCTGCGCGGGCGGCTGGCCGCCGGCGAACAGCAGCAGGGGAAGGCGTACGACGACGACGCCCCGGTCCCAGCGCCGCCCGCCGCCCTGGAAGGGCCTGGCAGCGGGGAGGCCGGAGACCTTGCCGTCCACGGTGACGCTGTCCCGGGGACGGGCGGCCTGTGAGCACGGTGGCCCGCCGCAGCCCGCTGGCCACTGCCGGCACCCTGGCGCGCCGGGCAGCGTCGGCCGTGCAGGGCTGGCCGTGGTGGCTCCAGGTCACCGCACTCTATGGCAGCTCCCGGCTTGTCACGGCCTGTATCTTCATGGCCGCCGCGCTCCACCAGGGGCCCAACCCCTGGTTCCCGCCAAAGCCGGACTACTGGAACTTCATCAATATCTGGGATGCCCGCTGGTACGGCCAGGTCATCGCCCACGGCTACCCCTCCGTGCTTCCCACGGATGCCGCCGGCAATGTCCAGGAAAATACCTGGGCTTTCTACCCGCTGTTCCCCGCGCTGGCCGGCGGCCTCAGCCGCCTCACCGGCCTTGCCCCGGCCGCCTCGCTCACCCTGATCGCCATGCTGGCAGGATGGGGTGCCGCACTGGCGGTGTATGCACTCTTCCGGCAGAAGGCTCCGCACGCAGCCGCCATGTGGGGTGTGGCGTTCTTCGCGGCGTTCCCCGTCTCCGCGGTGCTGCAGGTGCCCTACGCCGAGCCGCTGTCCCTCCTCCTGCTCGCCGGCGCGCTGCTCCTTGTCGTCCGGCGCCGGTACTTGCTGGCCGCCCCCGTGGTGGTCCTGCTGTGCTTTTCCCGGCCTGTCGGGGTTCCCTTCGCGGCCATGTTGGGCCTGCTGCTGATCGTCCACGCGGCCGCCTACATCCGCCGCGGACGGCAGGTCAGCGCACCCGGGGACGCCCACCAGGCCAAGGACCTGGCGGCGCTCACCGGGCTCACCGCCGTCGCGGGCGTCTCTGCCCTCGCCTGGCCTGCTGCTGCCTGGGTCGCAACGGGGGACCCGCAGGCGTACACCAAAACCGAAACTGTCTGGCGGGGCCACGACCTGGTGCCGTTCAAGCCGTGGTTCGATACCGGCGTCGACCTCTTCGGCCCCGTGCTGGGCGTCCTGGCGCCCCCTGTATTCGAGGTGCTCTTCGGCGCCCTGCTCTTCCTGCCTCCGGTGGTCCGGCTCGGAGCCGAACTGCGGCTCTGGTGCGCCTGCTACATGGTGTACCTGCTGGCGTTCCTCCACCCCCAGACCAGCACCTTCAGGATGCTGCTCCCACTGTTCCCGCTGGCTTTGGGCGCAGTATTCCTTTCCCGGTCCCGGGCCTACCGGGGAACGGTGGTGGCCATGTTCCTGCTGCTGCAGATCGTCTGGGTCGTGTGGCTGTGGGCCTGGGCGCAGCTGCCCAGCGGAGGCGATTATCCGCCCTAGGAAAAGAGGCTTTCGTGCAGGTCAGGCCGCAAATGACACGTTCAGGGAAATGTCCATCGATTAGCTACGTACGGGTAATTCCGGGATAATGATAGGTAAGCAAGGACAAAAGCATTCAGAAAACGTGCAGCATGGGCGGTGGTCCAACCACCCCGCCGCAGCGGCCTGATCGACATGCGGACACAGCCCGCCCGGGCTGATTAGTCCTGGGACAAAATGGAGGGGAATTCCTCATGGCGGCTATGAAACCACGCACCGGCGACGGCCCAATGGAAGTCACCAAGGAGGGCCGCAGCCTGATCATGCGGGTCCCGCTCGAAGGCGGCGGGCGCCTGGTGGTCGAATTGAACGCGGCCGAGGCAGCGAACCTCAAGGAATGCCTGGTGGGCGTTACCGAATAGTCGTGCCGGTCAGGGCGCGCGGCCCGCGGGCTGCGCGCCCTGACCTATAAACGGTGGCTATTTTTTGACGGCCACCAGCAGGCCATCACCGGTGGGGAGCATTGCCGACGCCAGCCTGTCGTCGTCACGGATTGCCTTGCCGACCTGGCGCAGCGTCACCGTGTTGGGCTCCCGGCCCGCAGGGTTGGCCACTTTGTCCTTGTCCAGGGCGTCATTAATGACCAGCAGGCCCGAGCGCTTCAGCAGCCGGATGGCTTGTTCCACATAACCGGGGAGTCCGGGCTTGTCCGCATCGATAAAGACGAGGTCATAGGCGCCGTCAGTGAGCCGCGGGAGGACATCGCCCGCGCGGCCGGAAATGGTGCGTGTCCGGTTGGCGGGGCTGCCCGCCTCGCCGAAGGCTTCGCGGGCAGCGCGCAGGTGCTCCACGTCCACGTCGATGGTGGTCAGCACAGCGTTGGGGCCGAGGCCGCGCAGCAGGCAAACCCCGGAGACGCCGGCGCCGGTGCCGATCTCCACTGCGGTCTGGGCTTTGGAAGCTGCCGCCAGCACCGTCAGGACGGCGCCCACGCCGGGACTGATGGCGCTGACGCCCAATTCAAAGGAACGTTCCCGGGCCCGCAGCATAACCTCATCCTCAGCGGGCAGATCTTCTGCATAGGACCAGCTGCTGGACTTGTCGGCGCTCATGGATAATCGCTTTCTGGGCATAAAGGGGGAATGTCTCTCCAAGCCTACTGTGTTTGGCCATCCCGGGCAGGAAAAAAGACGTTGCGCCGACGGCTGAAGTGACCTGCCAATCAGGAAATTCCCAGCCAAGTTTGAAATGATTGATATCCGCTCATCCAAAAGGTGACCGGCGCCGAATCAGAGATGTCAACAGTATCCGGGCGTTAGCATTCCACGAGGGGAGTGGACGATGTCATCTTCAGTTGTGGCACCTGTCCCTGCAGTAAACAATCCCGACGATGAGTGGGTCCGTCCCACCTGGGAAGAAGTGGTGACCAACCACTCCGCCAAGGTGTATCGGCTGGCCTACCGCCTCACCGGCAACAAGTTCGACGCCGAAGACCTCACCCAGGAGGTCTTTGTCCGCGTGTTCCGTTCGCTGGAGAACTTCAAGCCGGGCACCCTCGATGGCTGGCTGCACCGCATCACCACCAACCTGTTCCTGGACCAGGCCCGGCGGAAGACACGCATCCGGTTCGACGCCCTCGCGGAGGACGCAGAGTCCCGTCTGCCGGGCCGCGAGCCGGGTCCCGAACAGAGCTTCGAACTGAACAACCTGGACCTGGACGTCCAGGCCGCGCTGGAGGAACTGCCGCCGGACTTCCGGGCGGCCGTGGTCCTCTGCGACCTTGAAGGACTTTCCTACGATGAAGTCGCCGAGGCCCTGGGCGTAAAGCTGGGAACCGTCCGTTCGCGCATCCACCGTGGCCGGACCATGCTCCGCGAAAAGTTGGCCCACCGGGATCCGCGCCCGCAGCAGTCCCGCCGCAAACTGTCCATGCCGCGCATTGCCGGCATCCTCTGATCGGCATATGAGGACCCAGTTTCCTTTCGGCGGCAGGCATCAGCGCACCGGCAGCCACCTTGAGGCCTGCCAGGAGTGTGCTGCCGCCGTGCGGCGCGAACGGCAGTACCTTGAACGCCTCCGGGACGCCCCCATTCCACCCGCCAGCCAGGACCTGACGGCGAGGCTGCTGGAGCGCACCCATGAACTTGCAGCCCAACCCCCGGCATCGGCGCAGGCGAACCACGGCATCACGTCACGCGTGGCGGCCCGGGCGCTGGCGCTTACCGCCGGTGGAACCATGGCAGCGGCAGGAGTACTGGCAGTCGGGGCCTTCACAGCAGCAGGGGACCCCAGTAACGGCGAATCAGCGGGAATGGAAGCGGCCTTCTCGCACGTCTCGTCGCAGACCCCCGCTGACGGCCGGACCCTGAGCGCCGCTCAGCTGGCCACCCTGCGGTCCGAAGGCTGGGCCTGCCCGGAACTTCAAGACTTGGGATTCCACGTGGAAAGGGCCCGGGCGCTGGTGGTTGACGGAGAGCCTGCCGTGGAGCTGCGGCTTTCCGACGGCGTCCACCAGGCCATCGTCACGGAACAGCACCCCGTCGCGGAACACCACCCTGTCACGGACCAACCAGCCAACCGGGCTCCTGCGGTCCCGGGGACGGCAGCCGGCGGCAATCCCGCAGGCCAGGACGATGCGCAGGCACCGGGAGGCTCCATGTGGTCGGCAACCTACCGAGCCGCGGGCCTCACCATCACCTACCGCTCCGACCTGCCCGCCGGACAGGCCGACGACGCCATGCCCATCCTTAGGCGGCTTGCCGATTCCGCCGCTGAGGGGATCGCAGCCGCTGTTCCGGAGCGCCCGGACGCGCAGGCTGCCGAACCCCTGGATGCACGGCTGGAGCGTGGAATCACCAAGATCGCGGCCATGTTCACCCAATGACACGGACTGTTTACCCGCCCTCCGGGTGGGAATCGTCACTCTCAGCCCGGAGAGGGTAATCTTCCTAAAGTGTTTGGAATCAACGGCCCGGAGTTTATTCTTCTGCTGATCATTGGCGTCCTGGTGATCGGTCCCCAGCGGCTGCCGGAATATACCCAGAAGCTGGCGAACCTGGTCAAGGAAGTACGCCGGATGGCCAACGGTGCCCGTGAACAAATCAAGGAAGAAGTGGGCATCGACATCGACGATGTCGACTGGAAGAAGTACGATCCCCGCCAGTATGATCCCCGGCGGATCATCAAGGAAGCACTGCTCGACGACGACACCAAGCCCGTCAGCGCAGGCGCCCCCGCCGCCGTGGCGGCAGTTTCCGGAGCCGCTGCCGCAGCAGAGGCCGCACCCAAGCAGCCCGGCAGGATAATCCAGCGCCTTGCCCCCGGCGAGACCGCGCCGTTCGACACCGAGGCCACCTAGGGCCTTCCCGGTCAGCGGGGCTGCAGCCCCAGTTTCAGCCCGGCAAGGCCGCGGGGCTTCGCTGCAAGTTGCCCGGCGATGCCGGCGAGGGCTGCCGCCGACGCCGACCCGGGACTCCCGATGACGATCGGAACCCCTGAATCCCCGCCTTCGCGCAGCTGTATGTCCAGCGGAATCTGGCCCAGCAGGGGAACGTCTGCCCCCACGGTGCTGCTGAGGCGTTCCGTGAGCACCGTCCCGCCGCCGCTTCCGAACAGTTCCATCCGGCCGCCGTCGGGCATTTCAAGGTACGACATGTTCTCGATGACGCCGGCGATTTTTTGTCCCGTCTGGGTGGCGATGGCGCCGGCGCGTTCAGCGACGTCGGCTGCGGCGGCCTGGGGCGTGGTGACCACCAGGATTTCCGCTTTGGGAAGCAACTGGGCAACGGAGATGGCAATATCGCCGGTACCGGGCGGAAGGTCCAGGAACAGGGCATCCAGGTCACCGAAGTAAACATCCGTGAGGAATTGTTCCAGCGCCCGGTGCAGCATGGGGCCGCGCCAGGCCACCGGCTGGTTGCCCGTGACGAACATGCCAATGGAGATCACCTTGACCCCGTAGGCCACCGGCGGAAGGATCATGTCGTCCACTTGGGTGGGCTTTTGCGTGATGTCCATCAGGGCGGGAACGGAGAAGCCGTAGACGTCGGCGTCGACGATTCCCACGCGGAGGCCCTGGGCGGCCAGGGCAGTGGCCAGGTTGACCGTCACCGAGGACTTGCCTACCCCGCCCTTGCCGCTGGCCACCGCGTAAACCTTGGTCAGCGAGTCCGGTTCGTTGAACGGAATCCTGCGCTGGCCCCCCGGCCCGCGCAGCTTCTCCTTGAGGGCGTCACGCTGCGCCTGGTCCATGACCTTGAGCTCGACGTCGACGGCGGTGACGCCGGGTACCGCAGCAAGGGCCTTCTGTGCGTCGGCGGTGATGGTGTCCCGCAGCGGGCAGCCTGCGATGGTGAGCAGTACCGCCACGGTGACCTTGCCGTCGTCGGACACCTGGACGGAGTCCACCATGCCCAACTCCGTGATGGGGCGGCGCAACTCCGGGTCGATGACCGTGGCCAGGGCGTCGTTGACGGCCCGGACCACAGGTGACGGAACGCCGGCTGCGGAATTGGTGGGGGCACTCATGGAAGGGGTCTCGGCTTTCGTGCGGTAGCGGCGACGGGCCGTCAGGTGGAGGCCGGCCCGGTTGTCATTGTGCAGAGTGGCCCGGTTTGACCCGGGGGATCTGCTGTGTGCGAGGGTTGCGCTGCCGGTCCCGCTGTTCGCGCAGCTTGTCCTTGACCTTGTCCCGCGGCGTTTCGTGGGAGCCGGGCCCGGAGTCCTCGTGGGTGCGCAGTTCTTCCTGGGCCTCCAGGAGGTCCTCAAGGAGGGAGCGGAGCTCGGCCCGGACATAGTCACGGGTGGCCACCTCACGCAGCGCGATGCGCAGGGACGCCAGTTCCCTGGTCAGGTACTCGGTATCGGACAGGTTGCGCTCGGCCCGCTGCCGGTCCTGCTGCAGCGAAACGCGGTCGCGGTCATCCTGCCGGTTCTGGGCCAGCAGCAGCAGGGGTGCCGCGTAGGAGGCCTGCAGCGACAGCATCAGGGTCAGCAGCGTGAAGCCAAGGTCCCTCGAGTCGAACTGCCAGTCGACAGGCGCCCATGTGTTCCAGCCCAGCCAGAAGATGCAGAACACGGTCATGTAGACCAGGAACTGTGGCGTGCCCATGAACCGGGCGAAGCCTTCCGTGGCATGGCCGAAGGCGTCCGGGTCCGGGGAGAACTTGGGCAGGATCCGCTGGCGGGCGCTCAACGGTGTGTCGAGACTGCCCTTCGCGTCCGCATTGGCCAGGTTCCGCTGGTTGGGGTTTTTCGGAGCGCTGTTATCAGCCAATGCGGCCACCGAGCTTTCTTATCGGGGCTTCGCCATCGTGGGCGCGCCAGTCGTCCGGCAACAAGTGATCCAATACGTCATCAACAGTCACCGCCCCCACAAGCCGGCCGGCGTCATTGACCACGGGGAGGGAGTTGAGGTTGTAGGTGGCCAGTGTCCGTGCCACTTCGCTGATGTGGGCCTGGTCGGACAACGGCTCCAGGTTTTTGTCCACCAGGTTTCCCAGGGCCTCGAACGG
The DNA here is from genome assembly GCF_013359725.1 of Pseudarthrobacter sp. C4D7. GTDB lineage: Bacteria > Actinomycetota > Actinomycetes > Actinomycetales > Micrococcaceae > Arthrobacter. The sequence goes on from NZ_JABFMW010000002.1 coordinate 17,172, forward strand.
CGGGAAACGCAGCAGCTGCTGGATGTGCACCACGCCCAGGAAGCGGCCCGTAGGCGTCTCCAGGGGTGGCCGGGCAATGAAGATCGACGACGCCAGGGCGGGGGAGAGCTCTTCGCGCCGGACGTGGGCCAGGGCTTCGGCCACGGTGGCCTCCGGGGGAAGGATGACGGGCACCGGGGTCATCAGGCCGCCGGCGGTGTCCTCGTCATACTCCAACAGACGGCGGACGTCCTCGGCGCCTTCGGGTTCCATGAGCTGGAGCAGTTCCTCCGCCTGGGCGGAGGGGAGCTCGCCAAGGAGGTCGGCGGCGTCGTCCGGGTCCATCTCCTCCAGGACGTCAGCGGCACGCTGGACGTCCAGGGCGGAAAGGATCTCCACCTGGTCATCCTCCGGCAGCTCCTGCAGGACGTCCGCCAGGCGTTCGTCCTGCAGTTCGCTGGCAACTTCGAAACGGCGTTTGTCGCTCATTTCCTGCAGCGCCTCGGCGAAGTCGGCGGGTTTGAGGTCCTCATGGTTTGCCACGAACTGGGTGGCGGCCTGCGGTTCGGTGCGCGGCCCCTGCTGGGCGTCCGCCCAGTCGATGATCAGCGTTTCGTTGCGGCGCAGGCGGCTCAACGGGGACAGGGAGTGCCCGCGCCGGACGAAGAGCTTGCTGACGAACCAGTCGCGGGACCGGTGCTGGTCTATGGCGATGTCCTCGATGGTGGCGTCGCCGCTGCCGTCCCGGAGGGTCACGCGGCGGTCGAACATCTCCGCCACCACCAGGGTCTCCGCCCCGCGCTGCTCAAACCGGCGCAGGTTCACCAGGCCGGTGCAGATGATCTGCGTCTGGTCGATCGAGGTGATACGGGTCATCGGCACGAAGACGCGCTTCTTGCCGGGAACCTCCACCACGATGCCCACCACGTGCGGGGCTCCCTGGGTTCCCCGGGACAGCACAACAACATCACGCAGCCGGCCCAGCCGGTCGCCCAGCGGGTCGAAGACGTCGAGGCCCAGGAGGCGTGCCACGAAGACGCGTGTAGGTGTTGTGCTCACCACTACAGGCTACCGAGTCTGCTCTCTTTTAGCTGAATTTACAGGCGGCACCCACCTTGATGGGCAAGAATGGGTTTATGTCGAACATTTTTGGTGCTCCCAAGGCCGGCGCTGCGAACGGACCGGACGATGCCCGGGCTGTTCCCACCGGCGACACCGTTGGCTCCTACAATTCCTACCTCGACGCCCAGAAGGCGGTCGACTACCTGGCGGACCAGCAATTCCCGGTCCAGATGGTGTCCATCGTGGGCAACGAACTCAAGATGGTGGAACGGGTCACGGGGCGCCTGAGCTACCCCCGGGTGGCGTTGTCCGGGGCGCTGAGCGGCATGTGGTTCGGCCTGTTCGTAGGTGTCATGCTCTCATTCTTCGCGCCCTCGCCAGGGTACTTCTCCATCATGACCTCGGTGCTCATGGGTGCGGCGTTCTTCATGCTCTTCGGCATCGTCACCTACGCCATGCAGCGGGGCAAGCGGGACTTCACCTCCACCAGCCAGGTAGTGGCCACGACCTACGACGTCATTGTGGCGCCGGAGGCTGCCCACGAGGCCCGGCGCCTGCTGCAGCAGCTGCCCATGACGCGTTCGGACGCGGCATCAGGCCATGGTCCGTACACCCAGCACGACTATCACAACCAGCCGTACCAGCAGCAGCCGGGGCAGCAGCAGGGGCAGGGCCCGGCCCGGCCCACCGGCTGGAATGACCCCTACGGGCAGCGGCCCACCGGACCGTCGGACCACCAGGGGCAGGCGCAGGAAGGCCAGGTCCACCAGGGCGACGGCAGCCACTACGACGGCGGCCCGCAGCAGGCCCCCCAGCAGCCGGCGCAGCCTGTCCGGTCCGTCCGTTATCCGGACCTGCCCGACGGCCGACCGCAGTACGGCGTCCGCGTGCCCCAGGGGCAGGCCGCGACTGCAGGTACGGAACAGAATGCAGAACACCGGACCAATGAAGGTCACCCGGCAGGCCATGGAACGGAACACCACGCTGCGGGCAACGCCCAGGACGCTACGGAGCACCCAACCGGCAGCCAGGACGGGGAGCACACGCGCGGCGACCACCGGCAGTAGCCGGGAGCAACGATAAGGAGCGGGGCCGCTGGAACATTTCCAGCGGTCCCGCTCTTTGTCTGTCAGCAGGTGCTATCAGGCTTCTTCAGTCCGGTAAATGCCGGCCATCCAGTCCTCCAGGTCCTCAGGGCTGCGCGGCAGGGCGGCGCTGAGGTTGACCGGGCCGTCGGCGGTCATGAGGATGTCGTCCTCGATCCGGACTCCGATCCCGCGATATTCCTCGGGGATGGCCAGGTCCTCCTCCTTGAAGTACAGGCCGGGCTCGATGGTGAACACCATGCCTTCGGTGAGGACGCCATCCAGGTACAGCTCACGCTTGGCCTGCGCACAGTCGTGCACATCCAGGCCCAGGTGGTGGCTGGTGCCGTGCGGCATCCAGCGGCGGTGCTGCTGGCCCTCGGGGCTGATGGCTTCTTCCACGCTGACGGGGAGGATCCCCCATTCGGAGAGGCGCTCGGCCAGGACCGTGGTGGCCGCGGTGTGGATATCGCGGAACTTGGTCCCGGGCTGTGCGGCCGCGAAGCCGGCGTCGGCAGCGTCGAGCACGGCCTGGTAAACCTTGCGCTGGATGTCGCTGAACGTGCCGCTGGCCGGCAGCGTCCGGGTGACGTCGGCCGTGTAGAGCGAGTCGGCCTCCACCCCGGCATCCAGGAGCAGGAGTTCGCCGGCGTGGACCCGGCCCGTATTGCGGGTCCAGTGCAGCACGGTGGCGTTATTGCCGGAGGCGGCGATGGTGTCATAGCCCAGCTCGTTGCCCGCCTCACGGGCGCGGGCGAAGAAGGCGCCCTCCACCACGCGTTCGCCGCGGGTGTGCGTGAGGGCGCGCGGCAGGGCCTTGACGACCTCTTCGAAGCCTTCCACCGTGGCGGCGACGGCGATCTTCATCTGCCCGATTTCCCACTCATCCTTGAGCAGGCGCAGTTCGGAGAGGGCCTCGCTGAGCTTCTCGTCCAGGGCATCGAGCACTTCAAGGTCCAGGTTCTCGGGATCCTTGGCCGTGTTGTAGCGGGCCGTGTCCACCAGCGCGTCGATGTTTTCGTCAACCTTGCGGACCAGGCGGATGGAAATACCGCCGATTTCCGGGGCGCCCACATCCTTGGTGATGGCCGTTTCCAGCTGGTCGATATGCGCGGTGGCCAGTCCCAACCGGGCTTCGAACTCTTCCCGGGTGGGGCGGGCTCCGATCCAGAACTCGCCGGAACGGGAGTCCGCGTAGAACTGTTCCGTGTCCCTGCCGGCCAGGGGCCGGAAGTACAGCGTGGCGCGGTGGTGCGCGCCGTCGTCGCCGGTGCCTTCATCCACGGGTTCCAGGATCAGGACTGCGTCCGGCTCGTGGTCCAGGCCAAGCCCGGTAAGGTGCGCGAAGCCCGAGTGCGGGCGGAAGCGGTAGTCGCAGTCGTTGGAACGGACTTTGAGCGGTCCCGCGGGGATGACCAGGCGTTCGCCCTTGAACTGGGCGGAGATGGCCTTGCGCCGGGTTGCGGCGAAACCGGCGACGTCATCGCGCTGGGGAAGTTCCTGGCTGGATGGCGCCCAATTGCTGGCCATGAACGCCTTGAAAGCGTTGGAACTGGGCCGCTGGGACCGGTTGTTGACGCGGTCCTCCAGCGGCTGGGAAGCAGAGTTTTGGGTGTTTTCGGCATCGTTCACGGCACCATCGTCTCACCAGCGCCCGTGCTAAGCGAACAGGCCTCCCCGGTCTCCGGTCCCGGTCCACTACGCTGGATAAGTGAGGATTGACCTGCATGCCCACTCCAACGTCTCCGACGGCACCGAGACCCCGGCCGATGTCATGGCGTCCGCTGCCCGTGCGGGACTGGACGTGGTGGCCCTGACCGACCATGACTCCACTGCAGGCTGGGCAGAGGCCTCCGCTGCAGCACATACGTACGGGGTTGCCCTGGTTCCGGGCATGGAAGTCTCCTGCCGGACGGAGGAGGGCATCAGCGTCCACCTCCTGAGCTACCTGCACGACCCCACCCACCCCGGGCTCCTTGAGGAAATAACCAAGGCCAAGGACTCACGCCTGACCCGCGCCGAGCGCATGGTCACGATCCTCGCCGAGGATTACCCGCTGACCTGGGACGACGTGATCCACCATGTGGCACCGGGTGCCACCCTTGGCCGGCCGCACATCGCCGATGCCCTGGTCGCCGCGGGTGTGGTGGAGGACCGCTCCGAGGCCTTCGCCTCCATCCTGACCTCCCGGTCCCGCTACTTCATACCGCATTACGCGCCGGACCCGGCCACCGCCGTCGAACTTGTCCGTGCCGCCGGCGGCGTGCCGGTCTTCGCCCATCCCGTGGCGTCCGCGCGGGGACGGATCGTGGGGGAGCGGACTTACCGGGAAATGATCGACGCCGGGCTGGCCGGCCTGGAGATCAACCACCGGGACAATCCGGAAGAGGGCCGGGAGTTCCTGCGCAGGCTTGCCGCCCGGCACGACCTGGTGATTACCGGCTCGTCCGATTACCACGGCACCGGCAAGCCCAACCTCCTCGGCGAAAATGTCACGTCCCCGGACATGCTGGCGCGGATCGAGGAACTGGGGACCGGAACCGCCGTCGTCCGCCCTTAAGAAGCGGGCAACCCGCTGGACGGGAACGAGCCCAGCACAGCGTGCGCTCCGAGCCGCTTGGCCATGATGTCGATGGCGGGCTGGTTCTGGTCCACGCACACGAATTTGCGGCCCAGCTTCGCGGCCACTGCGCCGAGGGTGCCGGAGCCTGCGAAGAAGTCAAGGCACCAGTCACCTGGCCGGGAGGAGGCAGCGACCACGCGGCGGACCAGGCCCTCCGGCTTCTGCGTGGGGTAGCCGGTCTTTTCCTTACCGGTGGGCGAGACGATGGTGTGCCACCAGACGTCGGTGGGCAGCTTTCCCAGTTCCCGCTTGGCAGGGGTCACCAGGCCCGGCGCCATGTACGGCTCGCGGTCCACCTCGGCACTGTCGAAGTGGTATTTCGAAGGGTTCTTGACGTACACCAGGATGTTGTCGTGCTTGGTGGGCCACCGGTTCTTCGCCCTGGCGCCGTAGTCATACGCCCAGATGATCTCGTTAAGGAAGCATTCCCTGCCGAAAATGGCGTCCAGCATCACCTTGGCGTAGTGCACCTCGCGGTAATCCAGGTGCAGGTACAGGGTGCCGTCGTCGGCAAGGAGGCGCCAGGCCTCCACGAGGCGGGGCTCCAGGAAGGACCAGTAGTCGCTGAACGCATCGTCGTAGCGGTGCAGGGCACCTTTGATGGTGTCGTAGGAACGGCCCTTGAAGCCCACCCGGTCTCCGCTGCCGCCGGCGTTGACCACCATTTTGGTTTCCCGGCGCTGCTGCGGCCGGCCCGTGTTGAAGGGCGGGTCCACATAAATCAGTGTGAAGGCGCCGTCCGGCAGCGTGGGGAGGTACACGGCGTTGTCCGCGTGCACCACCAGGCTGCTGCCGTCCGGCGCCCAAACAGTGTCAGTCATCAGGGCAGTTAGGCCTCGGAGGTGCCGGGCTGGCTGGCATTGTCCGCGCCGGCCACGACCTCGCCGTTGCGGCGGCGGGTGCGGGTGCGGGTCCGGCGGGCGCGGTTGGGCTTTTCGCCGTCGGTTGCGGGCGCGGCGGCTTCAGCGGCAGGTGCGGCCTCGGTGGTTGAGGTGCGACGGCGGCGCTCGCCCTGGCGGCCCGCGGAGTCACTGCTGCGGCCGCCTTCGCGGCTGCCGCCCTTGCCGGCGTCGGAAGATCCGCGGCCCCGACCGTCCCGGTCGCGTGAGCGGCCTGCGTCGCGGCCGCCGCGGCTGTTCTTCTTGCCGGTCTCGCCGAGGTCCTCGAGGACTTCGGCGTCGACGCCTGCAAGGGTCCGCTTGTCGCGGGGCAGGCGGCCCTTGGTGCCTTCGGGGATATCAAGGTCCGTGTAGAGGTGCGGCGAGGACGAGTAGGTTTCCACCGGCTCCGGGACGCTCAGGCCCAGGGCCTTATTGATCAGCGCCCAGCGCGGCATGTCGTCCCAGTCCACGAACGTGACGGCGGTGCCCTTGTTGCCGGCGCGGCCGGTGCGGCCCACGCGGTGCAGGTAGATCTTTTCGTCTTCCACGCACTGGTAGTTGATCACGTGGGTCACGTCGTCGACGTCGATGCCGCGGGCAGCGACATCTGTGGCCACCAGGACGTCAACCTTGTTGTTGCGGAACGCCCGCAGCGCCTGTTCGCGGGCGCCCTGGCCCAGGTCGCCGTGGATGGCGGCGGCGGCGAATCCGCGGTCCACCAGTTCCTCGGCCACTTTGGCGGCGGTGCGCTTGGTCTTGGTGAAGATGATGGTCCGGCCACGTCCGCGGGCCTGGAGGATGCGGGCCACCACTTCGGTCTTGTCCATGCTGTGCGCACGGTAGATCAGCTGGCGGATGTCGCGCTTGGTCAGGCCCTCGTCATCCGGATCAGCTGCCCGGATGTGGGTGGGCTGGGTCATGTAGCGGCGCGCCATGGCGATGACCGGGCCAGGCATGGTCGCCGAGAACAGGAGCGTCTGGCGGACGGCAGGGGTTCCGGCGATGAGGGTCTCAACGTCCGGGAGGAAGCCGAGGTCCAGCATTTCGTCGGCCTCATCCAGCACCACGATCTTGACGTTCTTCAGGCTGAGGTGCTTCTGCTTGTACAGGTCGATCAGGCGGCCGGGGGTTCCCACCACTACCTCGACGCCCTGCTTCAAGGCTTCCACCTGGGGCTCGTAGGCGCGGCCGCCGTAGATGGTGGTGATCCTGGCGTTGCGCTTGCGCGCTGCCGTCTGGAGGTCGCTGGCAACCTGGACGGCGAGTTCACGGGTGGGCACAATGACCAGGGCCTGCGGGGCGCCGGGAACGGCCAGCCTGTCGTAGCCGGGGTCATCCTGGCCCACGACGCGCTGCAGGGCTGGAATGCCGAAGCCCAGGGTCTTGCCGGTGCCGGTCTTGGCCTGGCCAATGATGTCGTGTCCGCCCAGTGCGACCGGCAGGGTCATCGCCTGGATGGGGAACGGGTGGGTGATCCCGGCGTCGGCCAGGGATTCGACGATGTCTGCGCGGACGTTGTAGTCCGCGAAGGACTTCTCCGCGATCTCGTGCGGTGTCTCATCCGAAATGATGGTTTCTTCCGGCTCGATGGTTTCCGTGCCGGACTCATCGCTCAGGAGCTGGTGGGTATGCAATTCACTCACAGGGGAGTTTCCTTATTCATTTGGGCATTGGCGCTGCCTGCTCAACGGGCCGGCCAAGGCTGGCCGCTCCGGAGCACGCTCAGGCGCGCAAGCGATTCCAGTGGAAGCCGATCGCGGGCTATCTAATGCTGGCACTGGTGACCAACTGGTAAATCTCAAGATCGCGTAGGGGCGGGCTTGTTGGTTTCAAATCAAGGAAATCAACGACCGGGCATCCAGTTCTACGCCTCCAGTCTAGCTGCACGGGCGCGGAAACCCGGATTCGGCCCGCATGCGGCACTGGCCGGACCCCTAGGAAATGAGTTCGAAGTGGATCTGCCGGGTGGTGATGTCCGATGAAACCAGCCGGACCCGGACCTTGGTGCCGGACTCCAGCTCGCCCGCGCAGCGGGCCGTTACCGCCGGTTCGGCAATCTGGATGATCCCCGAACTTCCGTTCCCGTTGCCGGTCTTGCCGTTCCCGTTGCCGGTCTTGCCGTTCCCGTTCTGCGGCTTCGACCCGGAAATCACGATGGCCTCGAACTCCTGCCCGATGTGGTTCAGCAGCAGCGCCGCTTCCACCGTGTCCAGGGCCAGCCGTTCCATCCGGGCCGCGAGCTGGTCCGACCCGGCCATGATGCCGGGCAGCAGGGGGAGGGCATCCCGCGCCCAGCCGGGGACATCGCCGCCGTTGCTGAGGGCCTCGCAGATGACCAGGACGAAGCGGTCCACCAGGCGGCGCAGCGGCGCCGTGGTGTGGGCGTAGGCCGCGCCGATGGCCGACTGGATGCCGTCCTCGGGCACCGTGCCGTCAAAAGCAGTGTAGGAGGCCCCGCGGAACAGCATGCCGGCCGAGTGCATGATGGCGAGTTGGCGCGGGTCAGTGGGATCAAGGGACCGAAGGTATTCGCCGTAGCTGACTTCGCCGTCCCACGGCCTGCCCAGCACCTCGGTCTGCAGCCGGAAATGCTTCAGCGACCGTTCGTCCGGTGCCGGCATGGTGCGCAGGATGCCCACCTTGCCCGCCAGCATGAGCTGGGCGGCGGCCATCCCGGTCATCAGGGAGATCTGCGCATTCCAGTCCTCCACGGGCAGCTGCGGGACCGCGTCGATGCGGTAACCGCCGTCGGGCAGCTGGACGATCTCCTGCTCCGGCATGTTCAGGCTGGCCCCCTGGCGTGCCCGTTCCAGCGCTACCCGCTTCAGTCCCACCTCGCGGAGCAGCCGCAGCACGGGGGAGGCTGTCCCGGCATCCAGATCGGCCTGCGCGCCCTTGTAGCTGAGCTTGTCACGGCTGATGACCCGCGCCCTCCGGACGCCCACGGTGAGCACTGACGCGTCGCCGTCGAGCGTGAAGTGCCAGACGAAAGCTGGACACTCCTGGCCGGGCAGCAGGCTTCCTGCTCCTTCGCTGATCACTTCCGGGTGCAGCGGGATCCGGCCGTCCGGGGCGTAGAACGTTTGGCCGCGGCGCCGGGTTTCGGCGTCCAGCGGGCCGCCGGGGGCAACAAAGGCCGGGACGTCGGCGATGGCGTACATGACCTTGTAGCCGTTACCGTCCGCTTCGATGAAGACTGCCTGGTCCAGGTCCGTGGAGGACGCGGGGTCGATGGTGACGAAGTCGACGGCGGTGAGGTCGTAGGAGGGCAGTTTCAACGCGGCGACGGCTGCCCGGGCGTCCGCCACCGCGTCGGCAGGGTACGGCCCCGGCAGCTCAAGTTCCGTCCGCAGCAGTCCCAACGCCTCTTCCAGGGCGTTTTTGTGGTCATGAACGCTGGGGGTCAACCGATGATGTGACACAAAAATCAGCGTAGCCCCAAGTCCCGGAATTACGCAGGCTCAGGCGCGGGCGCCGTCCAGCGCGTCGAGAAGCGACGCTGCCGCAGCGGCGGGGTCGGGCGCCTCCGTGATGGCGCGGACCACCACGATCCTGGCCGCACCGGCCTCCACCACCTCGCGGACGTTTCCGTGGTCGATGCCGCCAATGGCAAACCATGGCACGGGATCCCCGGCCTGCCGGGAGGCTTCCGCGGCGTACTTCACCAGTCCGGTGCCGACGGCGGCCCTGCCGGGTTTGGTGGGAGTTGCCCAGACCGGGCCCACGCAGAAGTAGTCCAGACCGGCCGGACCGGCGGTTGCCGTAAGGGCCGCGTCGATTTGGGCAGTGGTGTGGCTGGAGAGCCCGATGGCGGCGTTCCCGTTGACCAGCGTCCGCGCCGCCGGCAGCGGAAGGTCCTTCTGCCCGACGTGGAACACCGGCGCCCCGGACAGCACGGCGATGTCCGCACGGTCATTGACCGCCCACAGCCGGCCATGGCGGACTGCTGTTTCCTTCACCACGGCCAGGAGGTCCAGTTCTTCGGCGGCCTCGATGGTCTTGTCCCTCAGCTGGATGATGTCCACGCCGCCGGCGAAGGCGGCGTCCACGAACTCCGCGAAATCGCCGCGCCCACGCCGTGCATCCGTGCACAGGTACAGGCGGGCTGCCTTGAGGGCGTCGTTGTGGCCGGCGTTGGCAACGTCGGCATGGACAGCCGTGGTGCCGGGAGCGGAGGAGCCTGCGGGGAAGGATGAGGCGGACACATTCATGCGTGCAAGCCTAGTTCCTCTAAACTGGGCAGGTACTGCGGGAGCCCGCGGCAGCTGTCACAAAGCGCCGGGCTGAGAGGGCGTCAGAGCCGACCGCTTGACCTGATCCGGTTAATGCCGGCGTAGGGAAGGAACCATATGCGCACCCCCGTTGACCACCGCGCCCGGCTGTCCGCTGCACCACGTTCCACGGTCCGGGCCGACGTCGCCGTCATTGGCGGGGGAGTGGTGGGCCACGGCATAGCCTACGAGGTGCAGCGGTCCGGACGTTCCGTGGCCCTGATCGATGACGCTCCCGGGAAGGGTGCCAGCTGGGCCGCCGCCGGCATGCTGGCCCCGGTCAGCGAACTGCACTACCAGGAGGAGGACCTCCTGGAGCTGATGCTTGAGGCGTCATCCCGCTGGCCCGGGTTCGCGGCCGGGATCACCGGCGCAACGGAAGCTGATTGCGGATACCTGACGACGCCGACCCTTGCCGTGGGTGCCGACGCGGCGGACCGCCGCGCGCTGATGGACCTCCGCGCAGTGCAGCAGGCCAACGGGCTGGGCGTGGAACCGCTGACCGTGCGGGAGGCCCGCAGGCGCGAGCCGCTCCTCAGCCCGGCCATCGCCTGTGCCCTGGATACTCCCGCGGACCACCAGGTGGATCCGCGCCGGCTGGTCGCTGCCCTGGGGCTGGCCCTCGCAGGGGCGGCGCTTGGGTCCCCGGATCTGGCGGTGGAAGGGGCCCGGGACGGGTACGCCGTGCCGGACCGTGCCTCAGGGCTGCTGTGGGAGGACGGGAAGGTTGCCGGTGCAAGGCTCGGCGGCGGCGGCAGCGTCCTGGCAACGGAAACCATCGTGGCCAACGGGCTGCAGGCAGGCAACCTTTCCGGCCTGCCTGACGGCCTTGAGCTTCCCCTGCGGCCCGTGCACGGGGACATCCTCCGCCTTGCCGTTCCACAGCACCTTCAACCCCTGGTGACGTCCACCGTGCGCGGGCTGGTGCACGGTGTCCCCGTTTATATCGTCCCCCGGCAGGACGGGACCGTGGTGATCGGAGCCACGCAGCGCGAAGACGCCCTTTCCGATGCCGTCAGCGCCGGGGGCGTCTACCAATTACTGCGGGACGCCCAGGCCCTGGTGCCCGCCGTCGCCGAACTGGAACTGCTCGAGTGCACCGCCCGGGCCCGGCCCGGAACACCCGACAACGCCCCGCTGCTGGGCCGGGTGCCGGCGGCTCCCGGGTCCGCAGGCGCGGAAGCCGGGAACGTGCCGGGCCTCATCATCGCCACCGGCTTCTTCCGGCACGGTGTCCTGCTTACTCCCGCCGCAGCCGCCATCTGTACGGAACTGCTGGACGGAAAATCCGATTCCCGGTGGGCACCCTTCAGCCCGGAACGGTTTTCCCGTCCCGCCACAGCCGCCACCACCCATCCCACCAAGGAGACAGTGTGAACATCACCCTGAACGGAAACACCCACACGGTGGCCGACGGCGCCTCCATCACCACGCTCGTCAGCCAGGTCACGGGACGCCCGCTGGCACCCAACGGCCAGGCGACGGACGGCGGGAAACTGGGCGTCGCCGTCGCACATAACGCCCAGGTGGTGCCGCGCAGCCAATGGTTCGCCACGGCGCTCGCCGAAGGCGATGACATCGAACTCGTCACCGCAGTACAGGGAGGCTGACATGACCGAAACCAGCACCATCAACCCCGCAGGAAATGCCGGCAGCGACGCCTTGGTGATCGACGGCGTCGCCCTCGGATCCCGGCTCATCATGGGAACGGGCGGGGCGCCAAGCCTGGACGGCCTGGGCGCAGCGCTCCTGGCGTCCGGCACCGCCCTGACCACGGTGGCCATGCGCCGGTACTCCACCGCGGAGACCGGATCCCTGTTTCAGCTGCTGGTGGACCACGGTATCCGCGTGCTGCCCAACACTGCCGGCTGCTTCACGGCCAGGGACGCCGTCCTCACGGCGGAACTGGCGCGGGAGGCCCTGGAAACCGATTGGGTGAAGCTGGAAGTCATCGCCGACGAGCAGACGCTCCTCCCGGACGCCGTGGAACTGGTGGAGGCCACGGAGCAGTTGGTGAACCGCGGATTCAAGGTGTTCGCCTACACGAACGACGATCCCGTCCTTGCGTTGCGGCTGGAGAACCTCGGCGCTGCCGCCGTCATGCCGCTGGGCGCCCCGATCGGCACCGGACTGGGAATCCTGAACCCGCACAATATCGAACTCATCGTTTCCCGGGCCTCGGTGCCGGTGGTCCTGGATGCGGGCATCGGCACGGCATCGGACGCCGCGCTGGCCATGGAGCTGGGCTGCGACGCCGTGCTGCTCGCCACGGCAGTGACACGCGCCCAGAACCCGGCGCTCATGGGTGAGGCGTTTAAACATGCGGTGATCGCCGGCCGGATGGCCAGGGCTGCGGGCCGCATCCCGCGCCGCGAGCACGCGCTGGCCTCCTCGGCGATGGAGGGCCGGGCGGAGTTCCTCTGACCTGGGGCGATACAAGTGTGGCCACCACCCCAACGGGTGGTGGCCACACCTGCATATCCAGCCGGGAGCGTCCCGGTCAGCGCCGCAGGATGGCGGTCAGCCGCTCCGTGTCGCGGCGCGCCCGGGTACGGCCCAGATAGACGACGGCGGCAACAGCCGCGGCGACGCCCAGGACCATCGGCAGGACCCACGGAAGCCAGGTGGTTCCCGGCAGGTAACCGAAGCCCGCGGTCATCAGGATGATCCACGCCAGCGCTGCCACGCTCACCGCAACGCCGGCAGGCAGGGCCGCCCCATACTTGGCGTGCCGTTTGTCATTGGCCCAGACAACGAAGCCGGCGGCAACGGTAACCAGGACCACGATGGTCAGCGAAAGCATGGGACTCCTCGAAAAACAGCGGCTGCCCCGGGACGGGCAGGCAGTGGAACGCGACGGGACCTGGGACGGCCTAGAACTGGCCGAAACCTACGCGCCGGACCTCTTCGGCACCAATTTCCACGTAAGCCAGTGCATTGCCGGGAACAATGATCAGGCGTCCTTTGTCATCCTTGAGGCGCAGTTCGCTGCCGTCATTAATGGCCTGGCCAACAACCTTGGCTACCGTCTCCGCGTCCTGGGTTGATTCGAGCACGATTTCGCGGCCAACGTTCTGCACGCCGATCTTAATTTCCAAGGGGGCCTCCCAGCCTGTGAAAGTACTCGTGTTTCTCTACGAGGTGTTGTCTTATTTGTAGTCTAGGACTCTTTGGGGAAGCGAGAGATTCCGCGCCAAGCTAAACGGTAGATGAGGTCGCTGGCAACATTCAGGTCCAGGTTGCCGTCCGTTTCCAGCCAGTACCGGGCGCTGACCTGCGCCATTCCGGCCAGGCCCCGGCCCAGCAGTTCCGCTTCGAGGTGGGGAAGCTTGGTGTCCTCCGCAATGACCCGGGCAATGGCGTCAGCGAACGTCCGGTTGAAGGTTTCCAGCCGCGAGCTGACATCGGGATCGTTGATGAGGTCCGACTCGAACACCAGGCGGTGCGCCTGGTCGTCGTTGGCGATGAAGTGGAAGTAGGCGCGCATGACGGCCTGGACGCGTTCATCGTTGTCCGTGGTGGAGTTCAGGGCACCCAGCATCAATTCGGTCAGCGAGGCCAGGTGGCTCTCCAGCAGGGCGAGGTACAGGTCGCGCTTGGAGGGGAAATGCTGGTACAGCACCGGCTTGCTCACATGCGCGGTTTCCGCGATCTCATCCATCGCCGCGCCGTGATAGCCGTTGGCCACGAAAACCTCCTGGGCCGCGGCGAGGAGTTGGGCCCGGCGCTCATCCCGTGGCATCCGGGCGGACCGCTGGCCTGCGGGGCGGGAGGGAGCGTGCGGTTCGGCGGCGGTCGGGCGGTCCGCCCGTGCTTCAGGGACCACAGTTGTCCTTCTTTCCGTTGCAGTTACCCTTCACTTTACTGCGGGGTAATATGACCCGGCGGTATCCCGGGGCATACATTGAAGTATGGCTTCGTCTTTCACCGCAAATGTTGCTGCCACGTCCCTGGATCCGCTGGTTGAACCGGCCCCCGGCCTTACCTCCGCCGAGGTTGAGCGGTACTCCCGGCACCTGATCATTCCTGAGATCGGGGCACTGGGCCAGCGGCGGCTTAAGAACGCCAAGGTGCTGGTCATCGGCGCCGGCGGACTGGGTGCCCCCGCGCTGCTCTACCTTGCCGCGGCTGGTGTGGGAATGATCGGAATCGTCGACGACGACGTGGTGGACCTGAGCAACCTGCAGCGCCAGGTGATCCACGGCGTGGGTGATGTGGGCCGTCCCAAGACCGAATCGGCCCGCGATGCCATTGCCGAACTGAATCCGCTGGTGGACGTCCGGCTGCACAACGTGCGCCTGGACTCATCCAACGCCCTGGAACTGTTCAGCGGGTACGACCTTATCCTGGACGGTGCGGACAACTTCGCCACCCGGTACCTGGTCAATGATGCCGCCGCCATCCTGGGCAAGCCGTACGTGTGGGGTTCAATCTTCCGGTTCGACGGCCAGGTCAGCGTGTTCTGGGAGAAACACGGACCCAGCTACCGCGACCTGTATCCCGAGGCCCCGCCTGCCGGTTCCGTTCCCTCCTGCGGCGAGGGAGGGGTCTTCGGCATGCTCTGCGCTGCCGTGGGATCACTCATGGTGACCGAAGCGGTGAAGCTGATCACCGGCGTCGGACGTTCCCTGCTGGGCCGCGTAGCCCTGTTTGACGCGCTGGGCGGCAGTTGGCGCGAAATCAGGGTCTCCAAGGACCCGGCCGCGGCACCCATCACGGAACTGACGGACTATGAGGCCTTCTGCGGGATTGCCCCGGCCACCCCGTCGGACACCGAACACACGGTCACGGCCACCCAGCTGGCCACCATGCTGGCCTCGCGCAAAGCCGGGCTCAAGGACTTCGAACTGGTGGATGTCCGGGAATCGGGGGAGTACGACATTGTGCGGATCGACGGCGCCACATTGATCCCGCAAGGGCGCATCCTCGCCGGCGAGGCCTGGGACGAACTTCCGCAGGACCGGGACATCGTGTTCCACTGCAAAGCGGGCACACGGTCGGCCAGCGTCCTGGCCGCCGCCCGGCAGGCCGGCTACCAGCGCGTCAGCCATCTCGACGGCGGCATCCTGGCCTGGGTGCGCGACGTGGAACCCGAAAAACCCGTCTACTGACCGCTTGCACTATCAGATATGGCTCCCAAACCGTTGGTTTAGGAGCCATATCTGATAGCGCGAGCGAGTTTTGGGTCAGGCGGTTTCGCGGCCCTTATGGTCCACCGGGCACTCGGCAGCCGGTGCAGTGGCGGCGGGTTGTTCGACGGTAATGCCGTACAGGGCCTCCAGCGCTGCGACGTAGTCGTCCTGCTGGCCGTTTGCGGCGAGTTCGCGGGCACGGACCGTGGGGACGTGCAGCAGCTGCTTCACCATGCGGCGGAGGGCGAACTCCACTTCCTCGGCCGCAGCGGTGCAGCCGTGGCGGGCACGGACCTTTTCCATCTCCGCGTCCAGCACGCTCATGGTGTGGCGCCGCAGCGCCACAATGGCGGAATCCACGGAGCGGGCTTCACGCTCCTGCTCGAAAGCCTTGGCGGCACCCCTGACGATGCCACTGGCCTGGGCCAGCGATTCAGCCTGCTCCTGCGGTGCTGCGAGGCGCACCGATTCGAGGGTCAGCAGTTCCACGCCGTCAAGCTCGCCGACAGCGGGATCGAAATCATGGGTCAGTGCCAGGTCGATGGCGATCAGTGGCTGGGGTGAGTCCGCACGGACCTGGGCCAGTTCGTCAGCTTCCACCCGGGTGTCCGAGCCGCTGCAGCCGATCATGACGTCGGCGGCCGCCACCGCGGGACGCAGCGAGTCAGCGTCCACGGCCACGCCGCCGCGCGAGGCCACGAACCCTTCGGCCCGGCCGGACGATGAATAGACGGAGATGTCGGTGCAGCCGCGTTCACGCAGCAGCGCCATGGTGGCGCCGGCGTACGCGCCCGTGCCGAACAGCACCACCTTCTTGGCTGACCAATCAGGGTTTTCGGAAAGATCGGTGGCCAAATCCAGGGCCACCGAAACGATGGACAGGCCCCGGGAGCCGAGGGCGGTCTGTGCGCCGACGTCCTTGGCGGTTTTCGAGGCTGCCTGGAACAGCCGGACCAGCCCGGCGCTGGCAGTGCCGTCATGCTGCGCGGTGATGAGGGCGCGGCGCACCTGTCCGGCGATCTCGCGCTCACCAACGACGGCGGAGTCGAGTCCGGCGCTGACGGCAAACAGGTGCTGGGTCACTTCGGGGCCGGTGCGGGTATTAAAGGAGCGGGATACGAGGGGTTCAGCCAGGCCGCTTGCTTCGCTGATCCGCGAGACGAGGGCCGCCCGGGCCGCTTCGACATCGTCCGGATGGGACGCCTCGCCATAGATCTCATAGCGGTTGCACGTGGCGAGGACCACGGCGCCGGCGACGGCGGGAGATTCGGTGAGCGCGGACGCGGCAATCCCGGAGGAACCGTTGCTCAACTGAGCAACGGTTTCAAGATCGATGTCGGCGTGTGTAGCCACCAATGAGAAAAGAACCACAGCAGACCAATCATAGCTTTTTCGTTGCCTGGTAGAACAACTATGGCAAAGGATAGTCGCCACACCTGGGCGTGATCCGCGCCACCCGGGGGATTGCTGCCGCGATCCATGGGCCGCCGGCGACAGGTTGTCGTTATCTTTTGCAGCTCTTTTTGGGCACAATCAAAAGCATGACTCCTAGCCCCGCCGTCTCCGCTGCCGGCATCCTCGCCGCAGACCATCCACTGATGGACGGCCGCACAGCAGACTCCCCGCTGATCACGGCCTACCGCGGCGGCAAGCCGTCCCGCCGCCCCGTCTGGTTCATGCGGCAGGCCGGCCGGTCGCTGCCCGAATACCTCAATGTGCGCGAAGGCATCGCCATGCTGGACTCCTGCCTCCGCCCCGAACTGGCGGCTGAGATCACCCTGCAGCCCGTCCGCCGCCATGACGTGGACGCCGGCATCTTCTTCTCCGACATCGTCATCCCGTTGAAGCTCGCCGGAGTTGGCGTCGACATCGTTCCCGGAGTGGGGCCGGTCCTTGACAAGCCCGTCCGCACCGCCGCAGATGTCGCCGCCCTGCCGCGGCTCACCTGGGAGGCCCTGGAGCCCATCCGCGAAGCAGTCCGCCTCACGGTGGCGGAACTGGGCAAGACACCCCTCATCGGTTTTGCCGGCGCCCCGTTCACGCTGGCCGCCTACATGGTGGAGGGAAAGCCGTCCCGCGACCACCTGGGCCCGCGGACCATGATGCACGCTGACCCCGAGACCTGGAATGCTTTGGCCAACTGGGCAGCAGATGCCTCCGGCATGTTCCTCCAGGCCCAGCTGGAGGCGGGCGCATCCGCCGCACAGCTCTTTGACTCTTGGGCGGGCTCGCTGGGCCTGGCCGATTACACCAAGTACGTTGCCCCGGCGTCGGCCCGTGCCCTGGACCACGTCCGGCACCTGGGCGCCCCGCTCATCCACTTCGGCACGGGAACATCTGAACTCCTGGTCGCCATGCGCGATGTGGGTGTGGACGTGGTGGGCGTTGACTACCGGCTGCCGCTCGACGAGGCGAACCGGCGGCTGGGCGGAACCGTGCCGCTGCAGGGCAACATCGATCCGGCGCTGCTGTCAGCACCCTGGGACATCCTGGAGGCGCACGTCCGCGAAGTCAGCGCTGCCGGAGCCGGCGCCCCGGGCCACGTCCTGAACCTCGGACACGGCGTACCGCCGGAAACGGACCCCACTGTCCTCACCCGGGTGGTGGAGCTCATCCACTCCATCTCTCCGGAATAACCCGTGGGCAGCTCCCCGGCACTGCCCGGCAAGGCGCTCGTGGTGGGCGGCGGAATTTCCGGGCTCGTCTCGGCCCGGGAACTCGCGGCGGCCGGCTACGACGTGACCGTCCTGGAAGCAGGGGCGGCGTGGGGCGGCTGCGTAGGCAGCCACACGGTGGCCGGACTCACCCTGGACAGCGGCGCGGAATCCTTCGCCACCAGGTCCGACGCCGTCGCCCGGCTCTGCACCGAGCTGGGGCTTGGCGGCAAGATCGTTCCCCCGCGCCCCGGTGGTGCCTGGGTGCAGCTTCCGGACGGGCCACGCGAGCTGCCGAGGACCGGCGTCCTGGGCATCCCCGCCAACCCCTGGGACCCCGAGGTGCGCCGCACTCTGGGCATACTGGGCTCGCTGCGCGCGTCGCTGGACCGGCTGCTCCCCGCCTCCATCGGCGGCGGCTCCGGCGTCAGCAGCGTCGCTGCCCTGGTCCGTGCCCGCATGGGGTCGCGGGTACTGGAACGGCTCGTCTCACCCGTGGTGGGCGGCGTCCACTCCGCTGATCCCGGCCTGCTCGACGTCGACATGGTAGCCCCCGGCCTTCGTGCCGGCCTGCGCGAGCACGGGTCGCTCGCTGCCGCGGTTTCGGCGCAGAGGCGCGGCAGCGGTGCAGCCGCCGGCCAGCCAACTGCCGGCCAGCCGGAGCCGCCGAACAAGCCGGCGAAGGCCGGATCCGCCGTTGCCGGCCTCGAAGGCGGCATGCACACCCTGGTTGGCGCCCTGGTGGCGGATCTCCAGCGCCGGGGGGTGGCCCTTCTCCTGGACACTGCTGCCACGTCGGTGTCCCGCACCCCCGAAGGCTGGCGCGTCGACACTGCCGGCAGGGTCTTCCATGCCGCGCTTCTGGTCGTAGCCGTGGAGGGTCCGGCCGCCGTCGAACTGCTGGAAACTGCGGTGCCTGCCATCGCGGGAAAGAAACCCGGATCCGGTCCCGACGTCAAGCTGGTCACCCTGGTGCTGGACAAGCCGGACCTGGACAGCCGGCCCCGGGGAACGGGAGTCCTGGTGGCCCCCCAAACAGCCGGCATCCAGGCAAAGGCCTTAACGCATGCCACCGGCAAATGGGACTGGCTGGCCGTCGCAGCCGGCCCGGGCCGCCATGTGGTGCGCCTTTCCTACGGCCGGGTGGACGGCGCCTCGGCACAACCTACCGGCCCGCAAACCGATGATGAGCTGTTTGCGGCATCCTTGGACGACGCCTCCGTACTTTTGGGCGTCCGGATCACGGCGGCGGACGTCCTTGGCTGGGACGTGGTGCGGTGGCGCGGGGCCCTGCCATTCGCCGCCGTTGGGCACCGCGCCCGGGCAGCCGGAATCCGGCAGGCCTGCAGTGCGGCGGGTGGCCTGGCCGTGGTTGGCGGATGGGTCGCCGGGAACGGGCTGGCCGCTGTGGTGGCCGACACACGTGGGCACATCGGACAACTGGCTGCCGCCTGAGCATCCCTGCTGGTCAGCGGAGTAAAACTGGCTGCAGGCGCCCCTGGAACGCCCGCCACGGGGGCTTTTCCGGTTTTCAATCGGCCCGACGTTCTGGTTAGTGTCGATGACTATGGTTCAACTCAGGTCCGAGAATTCAGTGTCCCGGACCGGTATCCATGGGGGAGTCCGGCGCGGTACCGCAGCAGCGGCCGTCGGAGCGGTACTGGTCCTTTCCACCGGCGTCCAGGCGTCCCTGGCAGACGACGCGGTTCCCCCTCCGCAGTATTCGTCCACGCAGGACGCGGCCCGGCGTGGAGGACAGGGCACCGGCGCACCGACCGCCCCGGCGCAGCACACGCCCTCATCGCTTCTTCCATTGCCTTCCCTGATCCCCACCATCTCCGCTTCACTGTCCGCGGGCACGGCGTCCACCCCGTCGAGTGCTCCCACAGCCTCCGGAACTCCCTTTGCGCCCCGCCAGCGGACCACGCCTCCCGACGCGCCGTCCGGCTCCGCGCACGCTGACGCTCCGGCGACTCCTGCGGCGTCTCCCGCGCCGTCCGGCCCCGGTGCAGGTCCAACGCCATCCGCAGGTCCCACCACCGGGACTGCCGCGGTGCCCGGCAGCCCGTCGCCCGCTCAGGCAGTTCTTCCGCCGGCCGGTGGAATGCCATCCGTACCGGCGCCGGGCGGGTCTGTTCCGGCACCTGGAGCCCAGCAGGCTGTGCCGGGATCCGGCGGCGCGCCGGCAGGGGTCGCCCCGGCGCAGGACGCCGCCGTGTCCGGTGGCGTTACCGGTACTGATTCCACGCCGGCCCCCGTGCTGCCGACGTCGCTGTCCATCAATGCGCGCCAGTCCCAGCCCACCCGCGCCCCGCAAGCCGCGGGCGTCCCGGCAGGCCCGGGCCGGGCGGTTTCCTCCACCGAGCCACTCCCGGAGGTGCCCGATGCCATGGTGTGGCTGGGCGCAGGCCTCGTGGGCGTGGGGGCCGCAGCCGGACTGGTATTCCTGCGCCTGCGCCGTCCGTAGTGGAACCCTGGCGATGGGCTTGCGCACCGAAAAAGGTGACTTTCATCACTTCTACGAGTTGTAGAACTCTTCGGTTTCGTCTTGGGCGCGGGAAGGGGCAAACTTGTAACCATGAGCCACACTTCTGCCGAATCTGTCACTAAAACCGAAGAATCAGCCGAGCAGTTCTTTACCCTCTGGACGGTATTCAAGCGGTCGGGGTCAGTGGTCCGCAGCGCGGACGCCGCAGCCGACTTCGAAGCGCTGCTGGAGCGGCTCGCCGCTGCCGGCGTCACCCACCGCGGCAGCTACGACGTCTCGGCCATGCGCGCCGATGCCGACGTCATGGTGTGGCTCCACGGCTCCAAGCCGGAGGCGCTGCAGCAGGCCATCCGCGACATCCGCCGCAGCTCCCTTTTTGCCGGCACTGAGATTGTGTGGTCTGCCATGGGCGTCCACCGCGAGGCAGAGTTCGCCAAGAACCACACGCCCGCCTACTCCCGTGGCGTTGCTCCCGCGGAGTGGCTCTGCGTCTACCCCTTCGTCCGGTCCTACGAGTGGTACATCCTGCCTGAGGAGGAACGCGGCGCCATGCTCCGCGAACACGGACTCCTGGGCCGTGAGTTCCCGCAGGTCATCTCCAACACCGTGTCCTCCTTCGCGCTGGGTGACTGGGAGTGGATCCTCGGGCTGGAGGCCCCCGAACTCGTTGACTTGGTGGACCTGATGCGACACCTGCGGAACACGGAGGCACGCAACCACGTCCGGGAGGAAGTCCCCTTCTACACCGGCCGCCGCATTTCCGCCGACGAAGTTGCCGAGGTGCTGGCATGAGCCCCGAACAGCAGGCCGCCGCCGTCAACCCGGTCACCGAAGCGGGGCGCATGGCTCCGAAGAATTACGACGCCGTCCTGCTCGCCTCCTTCGGCGGGCCGGAAGGCCAGGACGACGTCATTCCCTTCCTCCGCAACGTCACCCGTGGCCGCGGCATCCCCGATGAGCGCCTCGAGGAAGTTTCCCACCACTACCGCGCCAACGGCGGCATCAGCCCCATCAACCAGCAGAACCGCGAGCTGAAGGCTGCGCTGGAAGCCGAGCTGGCGGCCCGCGGCATCGAACTGCCCGTGCTGTGGGGCAACCGAAACTGGGCGCCGTACATCCCGGAAACCCTGCAGGAAGCCTACGACGCCGGGCACCGCCGGGTGCTGATGCTCACCACGAGTGCCTACTCCTGCTACTCCAGCTGCCGCCAGTACCGCGAGGACATCGGTATGGCTCTGACCGAGACCGGCCTGGACGGCAAACTCGAAGTGGATAAGGTCCGCCAGTACTTCGACCACCCCGGTTTCGTGCTGCCCTTCGTGGAAGGCACCGCAGCCGGCCTGGCGGAGGTCCGTACCCAGCTTGCCGAAGCCGGCACCCCGGAAGCCCCCGTCCACGTCCTGTTCGCCACGCACTCCATCCCCACCCGGGACGCCGAGGCCGCGGGCCGGTCAGCGGGCGAGCCGCGGGAATTCGAGGAAGGGTCCGCGTACGTGGCCCAGCACCTCGCCAACGCCGCCGCCGTCATGGACAGGGTGGAGCAGGAATCCGGCCAGACCGCACCGTGGTCCCTGGTGTACCAGTCCCGTTCCGGCGCTCCCCATGTGCCGTGGCTGGAACCGGACATCAACGACGCCATCGAGGAACTCGCAGGCCAGGGCGTCAAGGGCATCGTTATCGTTCCCCTCGGTTTCGTCAGCGACCACATGGAAGTTGTCTGGGACCTGGACACCGAAGCCATGGAAACCTGCGCCAACCTGGGCCTGGCTGCCACCCGCGTTCCCACGCCGGGTACGCACCGCAAATTCGTCAACGGACTCGTGGACCTGATCTGCGAACGGACGGAAGCCAACAACATCAGCGACCGCCCGGCACTGACGGGTCTTGGTCCCTGGTACGACGTCTGCCGTCCGGGATGCTGCGCCAACTTCCGCGGCGAAAAGCCCACCATTGCAGCCGCCGATACCACCGTGGGCACCGGACACGACCCCTACCCGGCCGGCGGTGCCCGCGAAACGGTCCAGCCGTGACAGTCCGCATCGGAACGCGTGCCAGCAAGCTGGCGCTGACCCAGACCCAGCAGACTGCGGACCAGCTGGCGGCCGTGGGCGGGTTCCCGGTGGAACTGGTGCACGTCCGCACCGACGGCGACGTCCTGACGGGCTCGTTGTCGCAGATGGGTGGCACCGGCGTCTTTGTCGCTGCCCTGCGCGACGCACTGTTGCGCGATGAGTGCGACGTTGCCGTGCACTCGCTCAAGGACCTGCCCACCGGGGCCGCGGTGGGGCTCAGCCTCGCCGCCACCCCCCGGCGCGTGGACGTCCGTGATGTCCTGTGCGCGCGCGATGGACTGAAACTGGCAGACCTGCCGGCCGGTGCCCGCATCGGCACCGGTTCGCCCCGGCGGGCAGCCCAGTTGCGTGCTGCCCGCGCCGACCTGGAGATTGTGGACATCCGCGGCAACGTGGACACCCGCTTGGGCCGCGTCCCGGGGCTTCCGGGAAATTCCACGGACCAGGTGGTGCCCGGAAAGTCCTGCGACCTCGACGCCGTGGTGCTTGCGGCCGCGGGGCTGGAGCGGATCGGCCGCCTGGACGCTGTCACCGAATATCTTGAAACCGACGTGATGCTGCCGGCAGCCGGACAGGGATCGCTGGCCATCGAGTGCCGGACAGCGGACGCTCCGGCGAGGCCCGGTTCGGCCGGCGGCTCCAAGGAAGTCCTGGCCCAGGCCCTGGCCGCGCTGGACGACCCGGACACACGCCTGGCCGTCACGGCCGAACGGGCCCTGCTTGCCCGGCTCGAAGCAGGCTGCGCGGCCCCGGTGGGAGCCTACGCCTTCCGGAAGGGCAGCCTGCTCCACCTTGAGGCGGTGGTGTGCGCCGTGGACGGCACCGCCACGGTGCGGGACAAGCGCGCCACGGACGGGCTCACCGAAGTCGGGGCAACCCTGCTGGGCATTGAACTGGCGGAAGTGCTCCTGGCCGCCGGAGCCGCGGACATCGCAGACCTGCAGGCTTCCTGACCTGGCAATGACGCAGCCTTCCAGCAGTTCCGGATCCGGCACGCCGCTCGGCGGGGTCCGCGTGCTGGTCACGCGCAGCCCGGAACGGTCCGGCGCCTTGTTGAAAGCCTTGAAAGCAGCCGGCGCGGAGCCTGTACTGCTGCCCCTCATCGACTTTGAACGTGCGCCTGACCAGCACGCGCTGGACGTCGCCTGCGACGCCCTCGCAGCAGGCGCCTTCGACTGGCTGGTGGTCAGCAGCGCCACCACTGTGCATGTCCTGATGGAAAAAGCGGCCGAGCGCGGACTGGGCCTGGCTGAACTCATTCCTTCGGGGACAGGGATTGCCGCCGTCGGTCCCGCCACGCGCAGGCTGCTGGAGGCTGCCGGGGTGCCCGTGGCACTGACCCCGCCCGGTGAGCAGTCGGCCGCCGGGCTGCTCGCCGTCTGGTCCGGGACAGGCCGGATCCTGCTGCCCCAGGCGGATATCGCGGCCCGCACGCTGGCGGCCGGGCTGGAGGCGGCCGGCCGCGACGTGACCGTGGTGACCGCCTACCGCACCGTCGACTACCCGGCGGCAGCAGAGCGCCGCCTCGCCGTCCAGGCGGAAGACGGCGACGGCGGGTCACGGCCGCCGTCGTACACCCTGCTGACCCCGGCCACGGCCGCGACGGACATCGCCGAAGGGCGCATTGGCGCCGTCATCGCCGCCTCCCCGAGTGCAGTGCGGCGGATCGCGGCGCTCGGCCCCCTGGCCGGCTGCCGCCTGGTGGCAATTGGCCGTTCGACGGCAGACCAGGCCACCGCCCTGGGCCTTGGGGTCGCGGCGGTGGCCGCAGAGCCCACCCCGGAAGGGCTGGTGGCCGCCGTCGCCAAAGCCCTCAACCCGCCCTGACCGGGGCGCCGCTTTCCCCTCCACCAAGCTTTCCGACAACGCGAAGGACAGGACCCATGACTTTCCCCACCCAACGCCCCCGCCGCCTGCGCACCACCCCCGCCATGCGCCGGATGACCGCCGAAACACGCCTCTCGCCGGCTGAACTCATCCTTCCGGCCTTTATCCGGGAGGGGCTTTCCGAGCCCAACCCCATCACGTCCATGCCGGGGGTGGTCCAGCACACCACTGACACCCTGAAGCGGGCCGCCGCCGAGGCCGTCGACCTTGGCTTGGGCGGAATCATGCTGTTCGGCATCCCGGAGACCCGCGACCCGGAAGGATCGGCGGGCCTGGATCCGGACGGCGTGCTGAACAAAGCCATCCGGGACGTCCGCGCGGAAGTGGGTGATGACCTGGTGATCATGAGCGATGTCTGCCTGGACGAATTCACCGACCATGGGCACTGCGGAGTGCTCGACGCCGACGGATACGTGGACAACGACCGTACCGTGGAGATCTACGCCAGGATGGCCGTGGCGCAGGCGGAGGCCGGCGCCCACATGCTGGGCCCCTCCGGCATGATGGACGGCCAGATTGCCGCCATCCGCGAAGCCCTGGACGAGGCCGGCCACGTCAACACCTCTGTCATCGCCTACGCCGCGAAATACGCCTCCGCGTTCTACGGCCCCTTCCGCGAAGCGGTGGACTCCCAGCTCAAGGGTGACCGGCGTACGTACCAAATGGATGCCGGAAACCGCACTGAAGCGCTGCGCGAGGTGGAACTGGACCTGGCCGAAGGCGCGGACATCATCATGGTCAAACCCGCCATGAGCTACCTGGACATCGTGGCCGACGTTGCCGCCATGAGCCCGGTCCCCGTGTCCGCCTACCAGATCTCCGGCGAGTACGCGATGATCGAGGCGGCCGCCGCCAACGGGTGGATCGACCGCCGTGCCGCCATCACCGAGTCCGTCCTGGGCATCCGGCGGGCCGGCGCCCACACGGTCCTGACCTACTGGGCGGCCGAACTGGCCAGCTGGCTGAAGGAAACCCGGTGACCGGTCCTTCCGCACCGCCCACCGCCCCCGTGGGGGAGGACCGCATCCTCCTTGGCCTGAACACCTTCGGCGACGTCGGCGTGGACCCGGACGGCAGCCCGCAACCCCATGCCCAGGTCCTGCGACAGCTGCTGGAGCAGGCGGAACTTGCGGACGCCGTCGGCCTCCATGCCTTCGGCGTAGGGGAGCACCACCGCAAGGACTACGCGGTCTCAGCCCCGGAAGTCTTCCTGGCTGCCGCTGCCGCGCGGACGTCCCGCATCCGCCTGGGTTCCGCCGTGACGGTCCTCAGCTCCGACGACCCCATCAGGGTGTTCCAGCGCTTCGCCACCGTGGACGCCATCTCCAACGGCCGTGCTGAAGTAATGTTGGGCCGAGGATCCTTCATCGAGTCCTTCCCGTTGTTCGGGCTGGACCTGGCGGACTACGAGGTCCTGTTTGAGGAGAAGCTGGAACTTTTCGACAAGGTGCGGGCGCAAAAGCCCGTGCACTGGGAGGGCCGCACCCGGCCTGCCCTGCACGGGCTGAGCGTCTACCCGTCCCTGGAGCACCATTTGCTGCCCACCTGGATCGGCGTGGGCGGCACCCCCGAATCAGTGCTGCGCTGCGCCCAGTACGGGTACCCGATCATCTTCGCGATCATTGGTGGCCAGCCACGGGGCTTCCGGCCCCTGGCCGACCTCTACCGCGAGGCCATGGGCAAATACGGACACCCCATGCAGCAGATGGCCACGCACTCACCCGGCCACATCGCAGAGACGGATGAGCAGGCCCGCGAAGAACTGTTCCCGCACTGGCTGCAGCTGCGGAACAAGCTCGGCGCAGAACGGGGATGGGGACCCGCCGGGAGGGGAGAGTTCGATGCGCTCTGTTCCACCGAAGGAGCCCTCTATGTTGGATCACCGGAAACGGTGGCCCAAAAAATCGTCCGGCTGAAGCGGAACCTGGGCATTGACCGCTTTGACCTGAAATACAGCAACGGCCCGCTGCCGCACGCTGCCATGATGCGTTCCATCGAGCTGATGGGCACGGCGGTAGCGCCCCGTGTGGCGGAGCTGCTTGCCGGCTGATCCGGCTGTGCGTCCCACCGAGCATTCCGGCTAACTGAGAGAATAGAAACCATGACTTCCAGCAATCCTCGCAACGAGGCACTCTTCGACCGCGCCCGCCAGCTGATGCCCGGCGGCGTGAATTCGCCCGTGCGGGCCTTCGGCTCGGTCGGCGGGACACCTCGCTTCATGGTTTCCGCCAAGGGACCGTACCTGACAGATGCCGACGGCAAGGAATACGTGGACCTGGTCTGCTCCTGGGGTCCGGCCCTCCTGGGCCATGCCCACCCGGCCGTGCTGGACGCGGTCCACTCGGCTGTTGACCGCGGCCTCTCCTTTGGCGCATCCACCCCGGACGAGGCAAACCTCGCGGAAATCGTGAAGGAGCGCGTCCCCGCCGTCGAACGCCTCCGGATGGTGTCCACCGGCACCGAAGCCACCATGACCGCCGTCCGGCTGGCCCGTGGGTTCACCGGCCGCAACCTCATCATCAAGTTCGCCGGCTGCTACCACGGCCACCTCGATGGCCTCCTGGCCGCCGCCGGTTCCGGGCTGGCAACCCTGGCCCTGCCCGGCTCCGCCGGCGTCACGGAAGCAACCGCCGCCGAGACCCTGGTGCTGCCCTACAACGACCTCACCGCAGTCAAGGAAGCCTTCGCTGTCCACGGCCAGAACATCGCCGCCGTGATCACCGAAGCCGCGCCGGCCAACATGGGCGTGGTCACTCCCGCCGAAGGATTTAACCTCGGGCTCTCGCAGATCACCCGCGAGCACGGCGCACTCCTCATCGTCGACGAAGTCCTGACCGGTTTCCGGACCGGCTACTCCGGCTACTGGGGCCTCACCGGCGGGGCGCCGGACGCCGAGGACCCGTGGACCCCTGACCTGATGACCTTTGGCAAGGTCATCGGCGGTGGAATGCCGACGGCGGCCCTGGGTGGCCGTGCCGACGTCATGGACTACCTGGCGCCCACCGGCCCGGTCTACCAGGCGGGCACTTTGTCAGGGAACCCGGTGGCCATGGCTGCCGGCGTAGCCACCCTGACCCACGCCACCCGTGACGTTTACTCCTTCATCGACGTCCGCTCCCTGGAACTCTCCTCTGCCGTTTCCAGCGCACTGGATGCGGCAGGGGTGGACCACTCGATCCAGTTCGCCGGGAACCTTTTCTCCGTGGCCTTCGGAACCTCGGCCAACGGGGTCCACAACTACGCCGACGCCCAGGCCCAGGAGGCGTTCCGCTACGCGCCGTTCTTCCACTCCATGCTGGAGTCAGGGGTCTACCTGCCGCCGTCGGTCTTCGAGGCATGGTTCCTCTCCGCTGCCCACGACGACGCGGCCATGAACCGGATCTACGACGCCCTGCCCGCCGCAGCGAAGGCTGCCGCAGCTGCCCGGGGCTAGCACCGGCACGGTCATTAACGAAGAAATCCCCGGCTGCAGGCTGCAGCCGGGGATTTCTTTGTTGTCCAGGCGTTAGAGGACGTCTGAGAGGAAGCCCTTGAGCCGGTCCGTCTTCGGCTCGGTGAAAAGCTGCTCAGGCGGCCCGGATTCCACCACAACGCCGGCGTCCATGAACGTCACGGCATCAGAGACGTTGCGGGAGAAGCCCATCTCATGCGTCACCACCACCATGGTCATGCCGCCCTTGGCGAGGTCCGCCATCAGTGCCAGGACACCCTTGACCAGTTCCGGGTCCAGGGCAGACGTGGCCTCGTCGAAGAACATCACCTCCGGCTTCATGGCCAGCGCGCGGGCGATGGCCACGCGCTGCTGCTGGCCACCGGAGAGATTGGCCGGACGGGAATCCGCCTTGTGCCGAAGGCCCACCAGGTCCAGCTGCTCCAGTGCTTCGCTGCGCGCTTCCTCCTTCGAAAGCTTGCGCAGTTTCCGCAGGGCCAGCGAGACGTTTTCCACCACGGTCTTGTGGGGGAACAGGTTGAACTGCTGGAACACCATGCCGATCCGGCGGCGGAGCTCATCCGGATTGTCCTTGAGGACTGAACGGCCGTCCAGCAGGATGTCACCCTGGTCGGGTTCGATCAGCCGGTTCATGACCCGCAGGAGGGTGGACTTGCCCGAACCCGACGGACCAATGACTGACGCCGTGGTGCCCTGGGGAACGTGCAGGTCAATGCCCCGCAGCACGTGGTTGCTGCCGAAGGAAAGGTGGATGTTCCTGGCGCTCAGTGATCCTGACGCGAACTCGCTCATGCCTGGGCTCCCTTTCCAACGACGGCTGCGGCGTCGTCCGGTTCTTTCTTTTCGGGCCGGCCGGTCCGAAGCCGTGCGTCGATCCAGTTCACGAAGTGGGTCAGCGGGATGGTCAGCGCCAGGTAGAAGATCG
The DNA here is from genome assembly GCF_013359725.1 of Pseudarthrobacter sp. C4D7. Classification (GTDB taxonomy): domain Bacteria; phylum Actinomycetota; class Actinomycetes; order Actinomycetales; family Micrococcaceae; genus Arthrobacter. The sequence goes on from NZ_JABFMW010000002.1 coordinate 45,682, forward strand.
CAGCCGCCACGTACGGGGAAAGGTTCCCGCTGTTGGCTGCAAGGTCCTTGCCGATCTGGAAAATCTCACGCTCGCTTGCCAGCAGGCCCAGCATGAACACCAGGGACGATTCCTTGATCAGAGCGATGAACTGGTTCACCAATGCGGGGAGTACCCGCCGGATACCCTGCGGCACCACTACCAGGCGCATGGATGGGCCGTAGCCGAAACCCAGGGCGCGGGAAGCTTCGAGCTGTCCCTTGTCGACGCTTTGGATGCCGGACCGGAAGATCTCTCCGATGTAGGCGCCGGACATCAGGGACAACGCCGCGATGGCCATGGGGTACGGGCTTGTGGAACCAGTCAGTTCACGCACGATCGGCCCAAACCCAAAACCGATGACCAGGATGGTCAGGACCGGCGGCAGACCGCGCAGGATGTCGGTGTAAACCCGGGCCACCCACCGCGCGGCGGCATTCCGGGAGATCCCCATCAGGGCGAGCAGCATCCCAATTGCCGTTCCGATGATTCCGGAAACGACAGCCAGGATGATCGTGTTGGGCAGCCCAACGGCGAACATCTTGGGAATGACTTCGCCCATCAACTGCCAGTTGAAAAAGGTGTCAGCGAGTTGCTTGAGGATATCCATGGAACGCCCTGGCTACTTGGCAGCCGGGATCTGGACGGCCTTGCTGCCGGGCTTCCAGCCCTGGGGGGTCTGTTCGGCTGCGGTGGGGCGGTCTTCGTACCATTCAGATGTCAGCTTGGACCAGGTGCCATCAGCGATCACTGCGTCCAGGCCGGCGTTCAGGGCATCGATCAGGGGCTGGTTGTCCTTGTTCACTGCGTAGGCGGTGAAGTTCTGGGTGTTGACAACCTTCTCGGCGATCTTGGTGTTGTCGCCGTCCTTGACCTGGCCGGTTGCCTGCTGCGACGGGGCCACCCAGGCGTCGATCTGGCCGTTCTTCACGTTGCCGTACACCGTGTTGTAGTCCGGGAAACGGACCGGCTCGATCTTGAGGGTGTTGGTGACGTAGTCGTCCTGCACAGTGCCCTGGACCACGCCGATCCGCAGGCCTTCCTTGAGGTCGGCGAAGCCATTGACCTTGGAGCCGTTCTTGGTGACCACGGCCATGTAGCCGAAATCGTAACCGTTGGTGAAGCCAACGGTCTTCCGCCGGGCGTCGGTGGTGGAGATCGAGGAGGATCCGACGTCGAACTGTTTGTTGGCCACCTGGGAGAGCAGGGCGGAGAAGTCGGTGGAGGCGAATTCAACCTTGAGGCCCAGCTTGTCGCCAATGGCGCGCAGCAGTTCGTTGTCGTAGCCGGTGAACTTGCCTGACGGGTCGATGAAGATGTTGGGCGGGGCGTCCGAGAGGGTTCCAACACGCAGGGTGCCCTCGGTGATAAGGCCGAGCTTGGACTTATCGATCTTGTCCACCGGGGTGACGCTGGCGGTGGTGTACTTGTCCAGCGTCTGCTGGTCGCTGCCTGCCAGGGCATCGGTGGGGGTGCCGCTGGGCTGGGAAGACCCGCCACCGCAGGCAGCCAGGGAAACCGCGAGGGCCAGTGCAACGGGAGCGGTAGTGAGCCACTTCATCGCTTTGATTTTCATCAGGTTGTCACTTTCGTATGAGGCATAAGTCGACCGGGCCGCAAGGCAACGCAGTGGCGCCTGGCACCTGCCCGGCGCTGGTCCAGCTGTCCGGGGCAGGGGTGACCGCAAAACTTTATTGTCTCACTTGGGTGTTTAGCCGTGGTGGGGTGAATAAGGCGGGCGTGATATGGACGAACGCCGAATATCATTCCGAATGTTGTTGGACGGGACCCCGGTTGTGGGTCAGTGATGGGGCTGCGGCGAACAATGCAATTGCCGCGTGCAGGCATTTGTTAAGCGGCGTGACTGTGACATGCCTCGCATAAGCCGTGCCCGGCGGCGTCCTAGAAGCCGCCTGCCGTGGCATCCTGCGGCGGCAGTACGGGCCAGTCGCCCTCGATTACCGCTGCCGGCTTGGTTTTCCGAAGATAGTCCTGGAAGTCCGAGGCCTGGCTGACCGCCCAGTCCACCTGCAACTGGTGCAGTTGGCTGGCCGGCATCATCAGCTTGGGGAACTTGCCCGCCATGGCATCCAGGACCCGCAGGGTTGCCAGGGCGTCCGCCGCAGAGGTGTGCGCGTTGTCCAGGACCACGCCGTACTCCTCGCAGAGGGCGGTGAGGGTCCGCTTGCCCTTGCGGTAGCGGTCCACCTGCTTGTTCATGATGTAGGGATCCAGCACTGGGAACCGGCTCAGCTGCGGGATGCCGTACCGTGCCGATTCAGCAGCGAGGACGGTGAAATCGTAGCTCGCGTTGAAAGCGATGACCGGGGTGCCGGAATCGAACAGCTCCTGCAGGACGGCCGCGACCTCGCGCGTGACCTCATGGGCAGGACGGCCATCGCGCCGGGCCTGCTCGGTGGTGATGCCGTGGACGTCACTGGCCTCCACCGGAATCTCGACGCCCGGATCAGCGAGCCATTCGTGTTCCTTGATGACCTGCCCCTGGTTGTCCACCACAGTAATTGATGCGGTGACGATTCGCGCCGCCCGTGAGTTGCGGCCTGTGGTTTCCAGATCGAACGCTGCGCGGGGGAGGGTGTTCCAGGAGCTCATGCTTCAACGCTAAAGGGACCCACCGACAATTCCGTGGAACGCCCCACCGGCTAGATTTGATCAATGCGGAATGAGTACGTCCAGGCAGTGCTGGCCATCGTAAGGCTGGTGCCGCCGGGGACAGCCGTAGCGTACGGGGACGTCGCCGAGCTCCTGGGTGCCGGCGGCCCGCGCCAGGTCGGTTCCGTGATGAGCCATCATGGTGGCGGTGTCCCCTGGTGGCGCGTCCTGAAAGCCAGTGGCCATGCGCCTCCGGGGCACGAAGCCGAAGCCCTGATGCTCTACCTGGAGGAAGGCACACCGCTGGTTGGTGACCACAGCTCATACCTCCGCACGGGGGAGGGCCGGTGGCGGGTGGATCTGGGCCTCGCCCGCTGGGCGCCAACGGACAGCGACTTTGACCGTATCGACGCCGTTGCCGACGAACTGGAGCGTCGGCTCCACAGGTTGTCGGTGACTGATGATGAAATGAATCCGTGACCGTAACAATTCCTTTGACCGGACCCTGGGACCCGCACCGGCAGGAGCGGGGAGCCGGCCAGGTGCCGGAATCTCCCGTTCCCGGAAGCCCGGCCGCCGGCGCCGCCCTGCCTGGCACCGCCGGACTGCGGTTGCTGCCGCCGCGCCGGGTGCATGCCGGTTCACTGCGGCTCACAGCGGACCAGCAGGCGGCGGTTGACGTTGCCCAGGGCTCGGGCCCGGTCCTGGTTCCAGGTGCTCCGGGCACGGGCAAGACCACAGTCCTTGTCGAGGCTGCTGTCCAGCGGGTCCTTCGCGACGGCGTGGACCCGGAAAGGGTGCTGATCCTTGCCCCCACCCGGCTTGCCGCCGACTTCCTGCGGGACCGTTTCACGGCACGGCTGGACAGGAGCCTCAGTACCACTCCCGCCAGGACGTGGGCCTCGTACGCCTTCGACCTGATCCGCCGTGCAAAAGCCCAAGGCGTCATACCCCTGTCCCGGCCTCCGCGGCTGCTCTCAGGCCCCGAACAGGACCTCATCATCAAGGAACTCCTTGAGGGCCACCGGCTTCCGGGGCTGGAGCTGCCCTGGCCGTCCGATCTTGACGGCGCCCTGGAAACCAGGGGGTTCCGCCAGGAAGTCCGGCAACTCTTTGACCGCATCATCGAATCGGGCCGTACCGCGGATGACCTTGCGGAGTTGGCGGATTCCTGCGGCCGGCCGGACTGGAAGGCCGCAGCAGGCCTCTACGCCGAATACCGGGATGTCCTTGACCTGCGGATGCCCGAGGCCTTTGATCCCGCCGGAATCATCACAGCGGCCCGGCAGATCTTCCAGGACGCGCCGGAATTCCTGGCCGCCGAGCGTGCCCGGCTGGAGGTTGTCCTGGTGGACGATATCCAGGAAGCAAACCCGGCCGTCTTCGAACTGCTCGCGGATATCGCATCCGGCCAGGACTGCTACGTGACGTCGTCCCCGGACACGGTGGTCCAGGGGTTCCGCGGTGCCCGGCCGGACCTGGTTGCTGAGCTGCCCAGGTTGCTGTCAGCCAAGGACGGCGTCCTGGAGCGTCCACTGTGGCATTCCCACGGCCTGGCCCCTGCCGTGGCAGAGGCATGGCTGAACGTGGCCGGGCGGATTTCCCAGCGGGCGGGCGGCCAGCTGGCCCGGCGCCTCAGCCGGGCCGACCACGCGGGCGGACCAGGCAGCGTGGAAGCCCACGTGGTCCCCAGCCCGGTCCATGAGCTGCGGTACGTGACCCAGCGAATCCTGGACCAGCACATAAACCACAGCCGCGACCTTGCCGACATGGCAGTGATCGTCCGCAATGGTGGCCAGGTCAGCGAGCTGCAGCGGTATCTGTCCGGGCAGGGCATTCCGGTGCGGGTGCCTGTGGCTGAGTCCGCGGTGCGCGACGAGGTTGCCGTCCGTCCGCTCCTGGACGCATTCGCCATAGCGCTGGATCCCGGGCTCCTGACACCGGAAGCCGCGGTATCGCTCCTCACCTCCAGGATTGGAGGCGCAACGTCCATCGAACTGCGCAGGCTCCGTCAATCACTGCGGCGCGAGGAACTCCTTGGCGGCGGTGGCCGTGCCAGTGATGCGCTGCTGGTCCAGGCCCTGCTTGAGCCGGGTGCGCTGGGTTCGCTGGGGATTGAAGGACGCGCCGCGCGCCGCACCGCACGCATGATCCGGGCGGGGCGGGACGCTGCCGCCCTGCCAGGTGCCAACGCCGAGTCCGTGCTGTGGGCGCTGTGGGACGCTACGGGCCTGTCCTCCTCCTGGACGGCGGCAGCATTGTCCGGCGGACCCCACGGGGCGCGGGCCGACCGCGACCTTGACGCCATGATGGCGCTCTTCCACACCGCTGAGCGTTACGTGGACCAAATGCCCGGCGCCGGCCCGGAACAGTTCCTGGAGTATCTCCTGAACCAGGAGCTACCCATGGACACCCTCGCCGCCCGTGCCCAGCTCGACGACGCTGTTGAGCTGATGACCCCTGCCAGCGCAGCAGGCCGGGAGTGGCCCGTGGTGATCGTTGCGGGGCTGCAGGAGGGGGTGTGGCCCAACACCAGGCTTCGCGGTGAACTGCTGGGCAGTACGCTCTATGCCGATGCCGTGGAACATGGTCCGGAGTATGCCCTCCAGCGTGACCCCCTGAGCCGGCTGCGGGATATCCGGTATGACGAGCTCCGCAGCTTCTCCACGGCTGTGTCCAGGGCCCGCGAACTGCTGGTCTGCACGGCTGTCTCGTCCGAGGACGATCAGCCATCATCGTTCCTGGACTTCGTTGCGCCCCTGGGGCCGGAGGACGGAGGCAGGGCCTTTACGCAGGTGGAACGGCCAATGACCCTGCGCGCCCTGGTGGCAGAGCTTCGGCAGCATGCACAGCTCGACGCCGGGACGCCGCAGGGTGCCGAAGCCGCCAGGGTTTTGGCGCATCTTGCAGCGGCGGAACCGGCCGTGGCCGGAGCCCACCCCGGCAGTTGGTGGGGACTTGCCCCGCTGACCACGTCCGAGGCCGTGGTCCCGCCCGGCGGGACGGTCTCCGTTTCGCCGTCAAAAGTGGAAACCGTGAAGAAATCGCCGTTGGACTGGTTCGTCCAGGCAGCGGGAGGGGAGGCTGCCACCGATTTTGCCCGGAGCCTGGGCACCCTGGTGCACGCTATCGCCCAGGACATGCCTGACGCGTCCGGCTCCGAGTACGTCGCTGAACTGGTGCGGCGGTGGCCCGCGCTGGGAATGAAGGACAATTGGGAAGGCCGCCTCGACTTCCAGCGGGCCGAGGCCATGGTGCGGAAACTGGCACAGTACGTCCTGTCCATGCGGGACGGGGGCCGCAGCCTGCTGGGTGTGGAACAGGATTTCGAGGTCGCCCTCGGCGGGGTGTCGGTGGATGACGGTGCGCCGCGGGACGCGGTGCTCCGGGGCCAGGTGGACCGGCTGGAAATCGACGGGGAAGGGCGGCTGGTGGTGGTGGACCTGAAGACCGGAAAGAGGCAGCCGGGCAAAGACGAACTGTCCCGCCATCCACAGCTTGGCGCGTACCAGGCAGCCGTGCTTGCCGGTGGATTCGACGCCGGCTCCACCGCCGGACAGGGACTGTCCGGCGGTGCCGTACTGGCGCAGCTTGGGACAGGGACCAAGAGTCCGGCAATCCAACAGCAGGAACCGCTCGATCCACAGGAGAACTGGGCAATGGACATGGTGAAGGAGGCCGCCGCCGTCATGGGAGGAAGTGAATTCCTTGCCCGGCACGATCCCGCCAAGGGCAGCCATGGCGGGCACGGTTGCCGGCTCCCGGAGGTGTGCCCGCTGTGCGTGCGTGGACGGCAGGTGACCGAATGAGCGGGGCACTGCCCGTGCGTGAAGCCAGCCCGGCCGTCCGTTTCAGCCCCGAAGAACTGTCAGCGCTGCTCGGGGAGAAAAACACTCCCACGCCCGAACAATCCGCCATCATCGCCTCACCCCTGGCGCCCCGGCTGGTCATCGCCGGCGCCGGATCGGGAAAGACCGCCACCATGGCGGACCGGGTGGTCTGGCTGGTTGCCAACGGGTGGGTCACCCCGGAGGAAGTCCTTGGGGTGACCTTCACGCGCAAAGCTGCAGGTGAACTGGCCAGCAGGATCCGGTCCAAATTGCTGGCGTTGCAGCGTCTTGCGGCAACGGACGGCGGCCAGGAGCTTTTCCCGGCAGGACTGCCCGGCAGTGACGCCCTGGAACCGAAAGTGTCCACCTACCACTCGTTCGCCAGCGGCATTGTTTCCGACTACGGGCTGCGGCTCGGGGTGGAACGGGACGTGGTCCTGCTGGGCGGGGCGCAGGCCTGGCAGCTGGCCAGCGAGGTGGTGGAGGCCTACGACGGCGAATACCAGCACTTCCGCGCCGCCAAATCCACCTTGGTGAAGGCCGTGATCCAGCTGGCGGGGGAGTGTGCCGAACACCTCCAGGAGCCTGAGGACGTGGAAGCGTGGCTGATGGCCCGGCTCTCGGAGTTCGAATCCCTGCCCTACTTGGCCGACAAGAAGAAAAATACGCCGAAGGCGGCGTTGGATCTCGGCGGGATGCTGCGGACCAGGGCGAGCGTGGCCGATATGGTGGGCCGCTACGCCGCCGCGAAGCGGGCCCGGGGGGCGCTCGATTTCGGCGACCTTGTGGCCTTGGCCGCCAAGGTGGCGCAGGACGTCCCGCTGGCGGCCCAGATGGAGCGCCAGCGGTACAAGGTGGTCCTGCTCGACGAGTTCCAGGACACGTCATATGCCCAGCTGGTGCTCTTTTCCCGGCTCTTCGGGGGCGGCCACGCGGTGACGGCGGTCGGCGACCCCAACCAGTCGATCTATGGCTTCCGCGGCGCGTCGGCGGGGCAGTTGTTCCACTTCGTTCGCGAGTTTCCCATGCGGGTCCCGGCAGCAGGGGAAGAAACCGGCTGGGCGCCTGCCCCCACCTCCTACCTCACCACGGCGTGGCGGAACGGCCGGTCCATCCTCGCGGCTGCCAATGTCATGTCGCAGTCCCTGGGCCGCGCAGCAGCGCATCAGGGACCTGCGGGAAGCAGGCCGGCCGCCGCCGAAGTGCCGCCGCTGCAGCCGAGTCCCCACGCCGTGGACGGGACGGTGGTGCTGGGGCGTTTCGGCAGCGACGTGGAGGAAGCGGCTGCCCTGGCTGACGATGTCCTGAGATACCGGGTGACAGACTTCGAACTGAAGCCGGACGGGGCACCGGAGCCTCCGGCGCTCGCCGTCCTGTGCCGCCGGCGCGCGCAGATGGAACCCATCCGAAAGCAGTTTGAGGCCCGGGGTATTCCTTACGAGATCGTGGGCCTCGGCGGACTCCTGGACACCCCGGAGATCGTTGACCTGGTGGCCACCCTGCGCGTCCTTGCAGATCCCGGCCGCTCTGATGCCCTCATGCGCCTTATTGCAGGTGCCCGGTGGCGGATAGGGCCGGCCGACCTCATGGCATTGCGCGACTGGTCCAACCAGCTGGCCCGGAACCGCGGGAAGGGTGCGCAGGCGTCCGACGACGAGGACTCCCCGGACAACGACAGCGAGGAAGCAGGTGACCCCGTCCTTGAAGGCGACCTGACCGATGGGGCCAGCCTGGTGGAAGCCGTGGACTACCTGCCGCGGGAGGGTTGGACCTCCTCGAACGGCCGCACGCTCAGCACCGGGGCGCGCGTCAGGCTGGCCAGGCTCTCGGAAGAGCTGCGGCAACTGCGCGGCTATCTCGGCGACGACCTCACCACGCTCCTGGGAGAGGTCGAAAGGGCCATGCTGCTGGACATTGAAGTGGCCGCCCGGCCCGGCATCAGCATCCACCAGGCCCGCCGCAACCTCGACGCCTTCCAGGACGCGGCGGCAGGGTTCCTGCGCACCTCCCAACGGGTGGACATCCTCGCCTTCCTGTCCTGGCTGGAGGCGGCGTCGGCGGAAGAGAACGGGCTGGAAGCACCCGCCAGCGACGTCAACCGGGAAGCCGTGCAGCTCTTGACCGTCCATGCGTCCAAGGGCCTCGAATGGGACGTGGTTTTTGTTCCCGGCATGAATGCAGGCGCGTTCCCCAGCGACCGGGATTCCCGCTGGAGCAGCGGATCCGCGGCGCTGCCGTGGCCGCTTCGCGGCGACCGGGCAGACCTGCCGCAATGGGACCTCGACCAGCCTGACCAGAAAGGCTGGCTGGACGCAGAGAAAGACTTCAAGGCCGGAGTGCAGGCCCATGGCGAATCAGAAGAGCGGCGGTTGGCCTATGTGGCCTACACCAGGGCCAAACACGTCCTGTGGGTGTCCAGCGCCGCGTGGGTGGGGTCGCGTGCCGGGCTCGCGGAGATGTCCCCCTTCCTTGCCGAGCTGGAAGGATTGACGCGGCCGGCGGACGGCCGGATCCGCGCGAACGCGGTGGTCCATCCGTTATCGCTGGAGGAACCGGCGTTGCCCCAGCAAAGCCCGCTGACACTTGAAACGGAAGAAGCCGGCTGGCCCTACGACCCCCTGGAAGGACCCGTGGACCCACGGACGGGTGAACGCCTGCGCCTGGCGCATGGGCGCAGGGCCGCGATGGAAACAGCGGCGCAGCAGGTGCTTGGCCTGTTGGGCACCGTCACCGGGGGCACCGGCCTGCTTCCGGATGCCGGGGCCGGGCGGCCGGGAAGCGCCGGACCGCAGGGCGGCCAAAAGCCCGGCCTAACGGGGACAGCGGCGGGCTGGGCGCGCGAGGCTGCGCTGCTGCTGGAGCGCCGGGCAAGAAGGTCAGGTGGCCAGGACGTCCATCTTCCCTCGCATATCTCGGCCTCCACTCTTGTTGACCTGGGGGACGACCCCCAGGCCGTGGTGGGCCGGCTGCGCCGCCCTGTGCCGCGGGAACCCGGCATGTCCGCGCGGAAGGGCACCGCTTTCCACGCCTGGGTCGAGGAGTATTTCGGCAAGGCCGGCATGCTGGACCTTGGTGAAGCCCCGGGTTCGGACGACCACATCGACGCCGCCTATGACCTCGATGAGATGGTGGCCACCTTCAAGGCCTCCCCGTGGGCTGAAAGGTCACCGGCCTTTGTGGAGGTTCCAGTGGAAACCAGGGTTGGAGAGGTGGTGGTGCGTGGTCGGGTGGACGCTGTGTTCCAGGATGCCGACGGCCGCTGGGACCTGGTGGACTGGAAGACCGGCCGCCGGCCGTCTGCAGGGCAGTTGAAGACCCGCTCGATCCAGCTGGCGGTTTACCGCCTGGCCTGGGCACGGCTCAAGGACGTTCCCTTGCAGGATGTACGGGCCGCATTCTTCTATGTTGCCGATAACGCCGTCGTCCGGCCGCACGACCTTGGGACGGCTGCCGAGCTGGAAGGAATCGTTGCCGCTGCGCTGACCCGGAGCTGAGGCCGGCCTACTGCCGGGCCGCTTCCGGTACCGCCGCCGCGGCCACAACCGGAGCCGGCCACAACCGGAGCTGGTCAGCGCCGGTTGACGTTGATGACCGAGATGGCAGCAGTGGATGTGTCCTCTGCCGCCTTGGCTTCACCGGCCTGCGCCTCTTGCGCCTTGCTGCCTGCTGCGTCCGGCTCCACCGGGATCGGGGCGACATGGACGGCAGGCTGTGGCTGGACTGCCGGGGGCGCCTGAACGCCAGGGGTGGCGTCGGCTGCCGGTGCGGCGGCTGCCTCCTTGGCCGGGAGCGGTTCAACGCTGATGGGCTGGCCGCCGAATTCGGCAATATCGCTGGCAACGCTCTGCAGCATGTCCTCTGCCTCGCCAACCATGGCCTGGTCGCCGGCCGCCAAGCCCTTGACCAGGTACTGCGCCAGGGCAAACTCGGCTGACAGGGCGGCGCGGCGCAGCAAGTGCTGGTCGGGTGCGTCGCGGCGGCTGGACGTATACGACGTCAGGACGGCGTCGATGAAGTCCTGCTCATTGGAGGCCACCAGCCAGGCAAAATCGTCTGCAGGGTCACCGATGCGCAGGTCCGTCCACCCGGTGACTGCTGTCACCCGGCCCGACTCAACCAGCAGGTTGTCTTCGTGCAGGTCGCCGTGGACCACGCAAGGGTTGAAACGCCACAGGGACACATCCTCCATGGCGTGCTCCCAGCGGCGCAGCAGGGCCGCCGGGATTTTTCCCGTGGTGGCGGCCTGGTCCAGTTCGTTCAGCCTCCGTTGGCGGAATTCATTGGGGGTGTAGCTGGGCAGGTCAGCGTTGCTGACCAAAGAGCGGGGCAAGTCATGGACCGCGGCCAGGGCGGAACCAATCTCCCGGGCCAGGCCGTCGGGTTCCGAAGCCAGTTCCTCGACACTGCGAGTGCTCCCGGACAGGTGCGAGTAGACGAAAGTGGTGAGGCTGCCCAGCCGGACACTGCCGGCAACGGTGGGCATCAGGAACGGCAGTTCCGCACGGACAGCGGGAGCGAAGGCACGCAGCACCAGGAACTCTGTTTCCAGGCGCGCGCTGGCTTCGGCATGCCGCGGCGACCGAACCCGCCAGCGTTTGCCTTCAGAATCGAGGAGCAGGGCCGAATCGAAGTCCGCGGGGTCATCCGGTGCGGAGCTAACAGCTGTCGGGGTCAGTCCGGGGACTGCCGCGGTTGCAATCGCCGCCAGTTCAATCGGTTTTCTTCTCACCGTTCCACGGTAGATTGCGCGCCGTCCCAGACGGCGGTCCGGCCGCGGCGAGTCTCCAGATAGCTGGAATTAGGGGGTACCCCCGTAACCGGTGTGGCCGGCTGGAATGTGAAATGTCGGTAGCAGTCAGTACGGTGGAAGCATGAGCCAAACGGAGTCCGTCCTGCCCGTCCACCAGGCTACGCCGGTCCCGCTGCCGGCCAACCATCTGGTGGATACCCTGCTCCCGGTGAGGCCTGCGCTCGTGGACCGCGGATCAGCTGCGCGCATCAAAGCCGGGATGATCGATGACCTGTTGACCCGGACGGACACATTGGCTGCAGTGCTCTCGGGGCGCCAAGGTTTGGTAAATGGCGCCACCCTCGCCCTGACGGGAGCCCGGGAGCTCCTGGCAGAGCTGGAAAAGGCAGGGTCCGCACCGCAACTCGTAGCGTATCTGGGATCCGCCCTGCCTCACGCGGACCTTCCGGCCGGCACGGAGCTGCTGCTGTTCGTCCTGCCTGAACCCCCGGAACCCGGCACCGCCGGGATCCCCGCGGATGCCAGGTGGGCCGGGTTCCGGGAGGTTGCAGGAGGCCTGACCGCCACCTCCACGGCCTTGTTTGTCGAGGCCAGCGCCATAGCCAACTGGCACGCGGCCCACACCCACTGCCCCCGTTGTGGCACACCTACCAACGTTGAGGCCGGCGGCTGGGTCCGCCGGTGCCCGGCCGACAACTCTGAACACTATCCCCGGACCGATCCAGCGATTATTGTCACCGTCGTTGGCCCCGACGGCCGCCTGCTCCTGGGCGGCGGCGGCCCCGTGGACGCACGCAACTACTCCACCCTGGCCGGGTTCGTTGAGCCCGGGGAATCCCTGGAGGAAGCTGTGGTCCGGGAAATCCAGGAAGAAGTTGGCGTGCAGGTTACTGCCTGCCAGTACCTGGGCTCCCAGTCCTGGCCGTTTCCGGCCTCCCTTATGCTTGGATTTACCGCCGTCACCGGGGACGCCCAGGCAACACCCGACGGCGTGGAGGTCACCAGGGCCCGCTGGTTCAGCCGCGAGGAGCTCCAGGAAGCTGTGCTCAGTGGTGAGATCACTATTTCCAGCAGGCTCTCCATTGCCCGTTCGTTGATTGAGCACTGGTACGGGGGCCGGATCCAGGACCTGGCCGGCGCGTAATTTATTTCCATCCACCAGACTCCAGCACGCGGTAGTCGAGAAACAAAGCAGCAGAAGTGACTACAGAACATTTTGACGGAGCAGCTTCCCTTGAGGACCGGATTCTCGGGGGGCTGGACGCGGAACAGCGTGAGGTGGCCAGTACGCTGAACGGCCCATTGTGCGTGCTGGCCGGCGCGGGAACCGGAAAAACCAGGGCCATCACCCACCGCATTGCCTATGGCGTCCACTCCGGGGTCTACAGCCCGCAGCGGCTGCTGGCCGTCACCTTCACCGCCCGTGCAGCGGCAGAGATGCGCAGCCGCCTGCGCGACCTTGGTGCAGGAAACGTGCAGGCCCGCACCTTCCACGCCGCAGCCCTGCGGCAGCTGCAGTTCTTTTGGCCCCAGGCCGTCGGCGGCACACTGCCCAACCTGCTGGACCACAAGGCCCAGATGCTTGCAGAAGCCGCCCGGCGGCTCCGGCTGAGCACGGACCGGGCGTCAATCCGGGACCTTGCCTCCGAGATCGAATGGGCGAAGGTGTCAATGCTGACACCGGCCAACTACCTGGAAAATGCGCAGGGGAGGGGCGCGCCCGGCGGTTTGGACCTCACGGCCGTGGCCCGGGTTTTCCAGTCCTATGAGGACGTCAAGACGGACCGCAATGTGATCGACTTTGAAGACGTCCTGCTGATCACCGTGGGTATCCTGCAGGAGGATGAGAAGGTGGCCGCCACGGTCCGGGAACAGTACCGGCACTTCGTGGTGGACGAATACCAGGACGTTTCCCCGCTGCAGCAGCGGCTCCTGGAGCTTTGGCTCGGTGGCCGTGACGAACTCTGCGTGGTGGGTGACGCCAGCCAGACCATCTATTCCTTCACCGGTGCATCGCCCAAGCACCTGCTGGACTTCAAAACCCGTTACCCCCAGGCCAGCGTGGTCAAGCTTGTCCGTGACTACCGTTCAACCCCGCAGGTGGTGAAGCTGGCCAATGACCTGCTGGCCGGACGCCGCAGTGGTGGGCCCGCCGCGGACGCAGCCTGGGCATCGCCCCTGCAGCTCGTGGCGCAGCGTCCTGCCGGCCCCGCACCCCAGTTCACCGAATGCACGGACGACGAAGCCGAGGCCGCCACGGTGGCGCAGAAGATCAGGATACTGCTCGACGCCGGGACCCCGGCCAGCGAGGTCGCCGTCCTCTTCCGCACCAACGGCCAGTCCGAGGCTTACGAACAGGCGCTGGCAGCGGCAGGAATCGGCTACCAGCTGCGGGGCGGCGAACGTTTCTTCGCCCGCAAGGAGGTCCGGGACGCCATCCTCCAGCTGCGTGCCGCCACCAGGGCCGTGGCGGAAACGGATGCCCCCGAACCGCTGGGCCAGTTGGTCCGGGACATCGTCTCGTCCCTTGGCTATACGGACTCGGCCCCGCACAGCGGGGGAGCCCTGCGTGAGCGGTGGGAGTCCCTGGCCGCGCTGGTGGCGCTGGCCGATGAACTGGTGCAGAACCGCGGGCCGGAATTCGGGCTCGGCGATTTCGTCAACGAACTCCAGGAACGTTCCCTGGCCCAGCACGCGCCCACCGTCCAGGGCGTAACGCTGGCTTCCCTCCACGCAGCCAAAGGCCTGGAATGGGACGCGGTCTTCCTGGTGGGCCTCAGCGAGGGCCTCATGCCCATTTCCTTCGCGGATTCGCCCGAATCGGTGGATGAAGAGCGCCGACTCCTGTACGTCGGCATCACGCGGGCCCGGGAAGACCTCTTTCTGTCCTGGAGCACCGCCAGGACCCCCGGCGGCCGCGCCAACCGGAAGCCGTCGCGGTTCCTGGACGGCCTGCGGCCGGACTCGGTGGCAAGCTCAAGCGCACGCGGAAAGGGAGCCGCCCCGCGCCGGAAAGCCGCTGCGCCAGCCGTGTGCAGGGTCTGCGGCACCATGCTCGCCACCGGGGCCGAACGCAAGGTGGGCCGCTGCAACGCATGTCCGCCAATCTACGAGGAACAGACCTTTGATGCCCTCCGGGACTGGCGGCGTGAGGTGGCCCAGTCAGCCGACGTCCCTGCGTTCGTCGTCTTCACCGACGCCACCCTTACCGCCATCGCCGAGGCAAGGCCGGCCTCCCTGGAGGAGCTGGCCGGCCTGGCAGGAGTCGGGCCGTCCAAGCTGGAAAAGTACGGGGAGGACGTCCTCCGGGTCCTGACCGAGAGTTCAGTCCTGTGACTGCTGCCGCCGGTCCCGCAACGAGCCAAGGCACCCCACTGACCACAGCCGACGGTTCCCCGGTCGAGATACGGCGCTCTGCAAGGCGGACGCGGACCGTTGCAGCCTTCTGGGAGGACGGAACGGCCGTCGTCGCCATCCCGGCCCGCTTCACTGCTGCCCAGGAGCGGGAGTGGGTGCACCGCATGCTGGCGAAGCTGCACAAACAGGGGGAGCGGCGGGCTGCAGCCGGCCGCCGCCGCCCGGCAACCGATGATGCCCTTGCAACCCATGCAGCCCAGCTTTCCGCCCAATATCTGGGCGGCCGGTCTGTGCCCACCTCCGTCCGCTGGGTCAGTAACCAGAACTCCCGGTGGGGTTCCGCCACGCCGGCCGAGGGAACCATCCGGTTATCGGACAAACTGCGGTCCATGCCCCAGTGGGTCATCGACTATGTCCTGCTGCATGAACTGGCACACCTCCTGGTGGCTTCGCACAACGCCGCGTTCTGGAAGCTGCTGGAGGCCTACCCCGAAACCGGCCGGGCCAAAGCGTTCCTGGAGGGTGTTTCGTTTGCCACGTCCCGTGGTCTGGACAAGGACCCGGCAGCCGGCAGCGGGGACGCCGACTAGCTCCCGGCCCTGCCAACACCGAACGAAAGACTGGACAAGGAAGCACCCCGGCCGGCCAGAACGTCCTGGCCCGCCGGGGTGCTTAGTATTCCGGTGCCTGTGCCGGGCTATCCTAAAGGTCAGCCTTTGGGCTGGCCGTGGCCGCCGTCGTCGTCCTTCTCACCGGGTTTGCCAGCATCCCCGGCGCCGCCGGCAGCACCATCAGCGTCCGCTGCGCCGCCCTCTTCGGCGGACTTATCGTCAAACCCGCCACTGAGCAGTTTCTGGAGTGCGTCGTCAACTTCGCTGTCACTGGCCTCGGCGAGCTTGCGGCGTGAGCTGAAGCCCTTCGGATCGTCCAGGTCTTCGGCGGTGGGCAGCAGGTCGGGGTGGTGCCAGATGGCGTCCCGGCCCTCGACTCCGCGCTCTTCCTTCAGGGTGGCCCACAGCGTGGCGGCGTCGCGAAGCCTGCGGGGCCGCAGCTCCAGTCCCACCAGGGAGGCGAACGCGTGCTCGGCCGGACCACCCGTCGCCCGGCGCCGGCGCACGGTTTCCCGCAGCGCCCCGGCAGACGGCAACACCTTCTCCGTAGCCGCCGCGGTCAGTTCATCCACCCAACCCTCCACCAGGGCCAGTGCGGTCTCAAGCTTCTCCAGGGCCTGCTCCTGCGCGGGCGTCCGCTGGGGCATGAAGACACCCTGGGACAAGGCTTCCTGGATGCCTTCCGGGTTGCTCGGGTCCAGGTCGCGGGCCAGTTCCTCGATGCGGGAAGTGTCGATGTGGATGCCGCGGGCGTAGGCCTCGATGGCGCCCAGCAGGTGTCCGCGCAGCCAGGGGACCTGCACGAAAAGCCGCGCATGGGCGGCTTCCCGGACGGCCAGGAACAAGCGGATGTCGTTCTCCGGCAGGGACAGGCCCTCACCGAAAGCCGCAACGTTTGCCGGCAGCAGTGCCATTTCCAGGTCAGCCAGCGGGACACCGATGTCCGTGGAGCTGACCACGTCCTTGGACAGGGCGCCGATGGCCTGGCCCAGCTGCATGCCGAAGATCGCGCCGCCCATGTTCTGGAGCATGGAGGAGGCGCCGCCCATCATGGACTTCATTTCCTCCGGCATCTGCTCCGTCATGGCCGAGGAGAGCGCATTGGCGATGCTGTTGGCCACCGGTTCGGTCAGCCGCTTCCAAGTGCCCAGGGTGGCTTCCACCCACTCGGCGCGCGACCATGCCTTGCCGATCAGGCCCGTGGCGGGCAGGTCGGTGACCGGGTCAAGCCACAGCTCGGCGAGGCGGAGGGCCTCGTCCACCTCCCGGGACTGCTGCGCGGAGACCGACGGGTCGGAGCTGCCGGCGGCTACGCGCCGGGCGTTGTCGTGGGCCAGCGTCCAGTTGACGGGGCCTTCGGACGGGGCGCTCATCATCGCCTGCACCTGGGAGAACATCTGTGCCAGCAGGTTGGGGTCATCCGGCAGGCCGGCAGCCTTGGCGAGCTCGGCGGGGTCGAAGTTTTCCATCCCCTTGCCGCCCATCAGGTTCTGCAGCATTTCGGTCAACGGATCCTTGGGGGTGTCGTCGCCGTTGGACGGATTGAGTGGGTTGGAGGTCATGGTCCCGCCGATCGATGGTGTGACTGTTGATCAACCTTCACGGTACCCCGGTGGGGCCGGGCTGTCTGCCGCCTGCCGCCGTCGTTCGCTCTAGGCAAAGCGCCCCGGCGCGGCGCCACCGCGTACTGTTGGTGGGGTGACTACAACCCGTGGCGGCCACCCCTCTGAGGACCACGCTTCCGATGTTTCCCCCTTCTCCAGCCACGGCCCCTTTGAGGCCGGCAATCTGCCGGAAGGCCCGGGCGGAGCGGGCGCGGGGGAAACCGGCGGCGGCACGGCGGACGACGGCGGACGCCCCCGCCGGCGGCTCTCCACCCTGATGGTTGCCGGGCTGGCCTCGCTGGGGCTGGGAATAGCCGTGGGCACCCTTCCGGTGCCGTACGTCATCGAGTCGCCCGGCCCTACCTACAACACGCTGGGGCAAAGCCAGGGGCATCCCGTTATCAACATCAGCGGCCACGAGACGTATCCCGCTGCCGGGAACCTGGACCTGACAACGGTGTACGTTGATGGCGGCCCCACCGGATCCGTGAGCATCCTCAACGCATTCTCCGCATGGCTGGACAACTCCAAGGCCGTCTACCCGGTGGAACTGATCTATCCCACGGGAACCACCAAAGAGGAAGCCCAGGAGCAGAGCGCCGTGGCCATGGCCACGTCCCAGGAGAACGCCGTGGCCTCTGCCCTGAATGAACTGAAGATTCCCTTCGGCCAGCAGCTGCAGGCCGCGGGGTTATCCAAGGACTCCGCGGCTGAGGGAAAGATCCAGCAAGGGGACGTCCTGAAGTCCATCAACGGCAAGGACATCACGTCCCTCAGCGTCATCCAGGATGAACTGGCCGCTGGGAAGGGAGCACCCGCCGAGGTAACCGTGGAACGCGCCGGCCAGCCTGTCACCCTGGAGGTGACGCCCAAGGACAACGGCCAGGGGCGGTTCATCCTCGGCGTCATGCTGAAGTACCTGTTCAGCTTCCCCTTCCAGGTGCAGATCTCCCTGGACAAGGTGGGTGGCCCCAGCGCCGGCATGATGTTCTCACTGGGAATCATTGACACGGTGACGCCGGGCGACCTCACCGGCGGCAAGCACATCGCCGGCACCGGAACCATTTCGCCGGACGGAACGGTGGGCCCCATTGGCGGCATCGGCCAAAAGATGCGGGGTGCGCGGTCCTCCGGGGCCACCCTGTTCCTGGCGCCCGCCGCCAACTGTGACGAAGTGGCCGGCCACGTCCCGGCCGGCCTCCAGGTGGTGCGCGTGGAGAACCTTGCGGAAGCGCGGCACGCCGTGGAACTGGCCGGGAGCGGGCAGGACACATCCGCACTCCCGGCGTGCTCGGGCAAATAGGCCGCCTGCGCCATGCATAGACTGGGCCCAAACAGTTTCGACAGGAACTAAGCTTTACCGCCACTCGTGGCACTGATGACGGACGAAACCAGCCGTTTGACCGGTACCGTACGTCGCTCGCACGCTTTGAATGTCTCGACGACCAGCTATGAGGTACCCAGTTTGTCCCGTCCCGCCAGCACCACGTCCACAGGAAGGCCCCCCTCGCGACGGGGAGCCCTGACGCCCACCCTCATCGTCGTCGCCTTGGTGGTGGTGGGCTTCATCTTCTTCGCCAACGTCTGGACCGACGTCCTTTGGTACCGGCAGCTAGGCTTCCTTGAGGTCTTCGTCACCGAAAACCTGGCCAAGATCGCCACCTTCGCCGCCGGCTTCGCCATCATGTTCGCAGCGGTGTTCTTCTCCATCCGCATTGCCTACAACGCCCGGCCCGTCTACGCCCCGGACTCCGAGATCCGGGACAACCTCAACCGGTACCAGGCGCAGCTGGAGCCGGTACGCAGGATTGTGATGATCGGCCTGCCGGTCCTCTTCGGCCTCTTTGCCGGCAGCGCAGCCGCGAGCCAGTGGCAGAAGGTCCTGCTGTTCTTCAACCAGGTGGGCTTCGGCCAGCCCGATCCCCAGTTCAAGATGGACATCAGCTTCTACGTGATGACGCTGCCGTTCCTTGGGTTTGTGACCGGCTTCCTGATCAGCGTGGTGGTGATCGCGGGCATTGCCGGCATCCTGACGCACTACCTCTACGGCAGCATCCGGCTGATGGAGCGGGGCGTCTTCACCAGCCGTGCAGCGCAGATCCACATCGCCGTGACCGGCGCCGCGTTCCTGGTGCTCCTGGGCCTCAATTTCTGGCTGGACCGCTTCTCATCGGTGCAAAACAACGGTGGCCGCTGGGCCGGCGCCCTCTACACCGACGTCAACGCCGTGATCCCCACCAAGGCCATCCTTGCCGTAGCTGCCGCCCTGGTGGCCATCCTGTTCATCGTGGCCGCTGTCATCGGCCGCTGGCGCCTGCCCGTCATCGGCACAGCCATGCTGGTCATCACCTCCATCCTGGCTGGCGGTGTCTACCCCTGGGTCATCCAGCAGTTCCAGGTCCGCCCCTCGGAGCAGACGCTGGAACGTGAGTTCATCCAGCGCAACATCGACAACACCCGCAAGGCCTATGGCCTGGATACCGTCCAGGAAACCCGGTACGACGCCACCAACACGGCCAACACCGGAGCGCTGGCCCCCGATGCCCAGACCACGGCCAACATCCGGCTCCTGGATCCCAACCTGATCTCCGACGCCTTTGCGCAGCTGGAACAGTACCGCCCGTACTACCAGTTCCCCAAGGCCCTCAACGTCGACCGCTACGAGGTGGACGGCAAGGTCCAGGACACCGTGATCGCCGTGCGCGAGTTGAACCCCACCAACGTTGCCACCAACCAGCAGGGGTGGCTGAACCAGCATGTGGTCTACACGCACGGTTACGGTGTCGTCGCAGCCAAGGGCAACAAGTTCACGGTGGATGGCAAGCCCGAGTTCCTCCAGTCCGGCATCCCGTCAACCGGCGTGCTGGGCAACGACACCACGTACGAACCCCGGATCTACTTTGGCGAGTCCTCGCCGGAATACTCGATCGTGGGCGCACCGGACGGTGCCACCCCGCGTGAGCAGGACCGGCCGTCCGGCAAGGAGGGGGAGGGTGAAACCCAGTACACGTTCAAGGGCAACGCTGGCCCGAACGTCGGTTCGTTCTTCAACAAGGTCCTCTACGCCATCAAGTTCCAGTCCTCGGACCTGCTGCTCTCGGACGGCGTGAACGCCGAGTCCCAGATCCTTTACGACCGCAACCCGCGTGAGCGTGTCCAGAAGGTTGCTCCGTACCTGACTGTCGACGGCGGCGCCTACCCGGCGGTGGTCGACGGCCGGGTCAAGTGGATCGTGGACGGCTACACCACCAGCCAGTACTACCCGTACTCGCAGCAGAAGTCGCTCTCGGACGCCACCGCCGATTCACAGACGAGTTCCGGCCGTGCGGTGGCCCTGCCCAACAGCACCGTGAACTACATCCGCAACTCGGTCAAGGCCACCGTCGACGCCTACGACGGCTCGGTCACCCTGTACGCCTGGGATGACACGGACCCGGTCCTGAAGGCCTGGCAGAAAGTCTTCCCGTCATCTTTGAAGCCGTATTCGGAGATGTCCGCCGCCGTGATGAGCCACGTCCGGTACCCGGAAGACCTGTTCAAAGTCCAGCGTGAACTGCTTGGCCAGTACCACGTGACCGATCCCATCAGCTTCTACAAGAACAACGACGCATGGAGTGTTCCCGCCGATCCCACCGTCGATACCGACGTGAAGCAGCCTCCGTTCTACATGTCGCTGCAGATGCCTGACCAGGAGAAGCCGGCATTCCAGCTGACCTCATCCTTCATTCCGCAGATCGTCAACGGCAATGCCCGCAACGTCCTCTACGGCTTCCTCGCCGCTGATTCGGATGCGGGCAACCAGGCAGGCGTGAAAGCCGACGGGTACGGGAAGCTGCGGCTGCTGCAGATTCCGCCGGAAACACAGGTCCCCGGTCCGGGACAGGCGCAGAACAAGTTCAACTCGGACCCCACTGTGTCCCAGGCGCTCAACCTGCTGCGGCAGGGTGCGTCCGACGTCCTGAACGGCAACCTGCTCACCCTGCCGGTGGGCGGCGGCATCCTGTACGTCCAGCCGGTCTACCTCAAGTCCACGGGCGAGACGTCCTATCCCACGCTCCAGCGTGTGCTGGTGGCCTTCGGCGACAAGGTGGGTTTCGCGCCCACGCTTGACGCGGCCCTCAAGCAGCTGTTCGGTGGGGATTCCGGCGCAGCCGCGGGGGATTCCGCCAACAACGGACAGACGCCGGCCGGCCCGTCAGCGCCGGCCACCCCGGCAGAAGCGGATGCGAAGGCCCAGCTCAAGGCAGCCCTGGACGAGGCGAACTCCGCCATCCAGGCAGGCCAGACGGCACTCGCGGCCGGGGACTTCGCCGCTTATGGCGACGCCCAGAAGAAGGTTGCGGCGGCGCTGAAAAAGGCGATGGATGCTGAGGCCAAGATTCCGGTGACTGCCCCGGAGGCCAGCCCGGCTCCTGCGGCATCCGCGTCGCCCTCGGCTTCGCCGTCTGCCTCGCCGTCCGCCTCGCCGTCGGCATCCCCTTCGGCAGGGCAGTAGTACGACGCCGGCGCCCGGCATCCGGTCCTGCGGGAACCGGGTGCCGGGCCGGGGTAACGGACGTCACGCCGCTTCGATTTGGCCTGCGGTTCACCTCCCGGTAGAGTAGTTCTTGCGACGCGGGGTGGAGCAGTTCGGTAGCTCGCTGGGCTCATAACCCAGAGGTCACAGGTTCAAATCCTGTCCCCGCAACTGAGGAAAGACCCGGACATTGGAAACAATGTCCGGGTCTTTTGCTTTTCCACCAGTTAGCCGTCCCGGGCCTCGAGCTCCAGCACCTGCGCGAGGATGGTCGGGGCCGACGCAAAAGTAGGGTAGTGTTGATCTAGCGACGCGGGGTGGAGCAGTTCGGTAGCTCGCTGGGCTCATAACCCAGAGGTCACAGGTTCAAATCCTGTCCCCGCAACTTATGAAGGCCCCGACCGGCAGATATGCCGGGCGGGGCCTTTCTTTTCCGTGGAAGCGTCCAGTTCCTAGTATTCTCTTTCGAAGGGTCCCGCGATCTGCGGGCAAGACCTGTCCATTCCTGAGAGGTATGTTGTTCGATGGCCACACCCACGAAGAAGCCCGGCACCGCGACGGGGAAGCGGTCCCGCCTCTACTGGATGGTTCCCGCCGTCCTCGTGGCCCTCGTCCTGGTGGTGCTGGCCGCCAAGCTGCTGGCCGGGCTTCCGGGCGTGGCGTCCTTCGTTGCCACCTACCCGGGCCGGTCGGAGCTGCCGGACAACGCGCCCGTGGGATTCCCTGCCTGGCTGGCCTGGCAGCACTTCCTGAATGCTTTCTTCCTGCTCCTCATCATCCGCACCGGATGGCAGGTGCGGACCACCACCCGGCCCAGCGGCCACTGGACCCGGAACAACAAGGGCCTGATCCGCACTAGGAATGCCCCCACCAAGATCAGCCTGGAGCTGTGGTTCCACCTGACGCTGGATGCACTGTGGATCCTGAACGGCCTTATTTTCGCCGTCCTGCTGTTCGCCACCGGGCAATGGATGCGCATCGTCCCCACCAGCTGGGACGTCTTCCCCAACGCTCTGTCAGCCGCCCTGCAGTACGCCTCGCTGGACTGGCCCACCGAGGACGGGTGGATCAATTACAACGCCCTGCAGCTGCTGGCCTACTTCGTGACCGTCTTCATCGCGGCGCCGCTGGCGTTCATCACGGGCCTGCGGATGTCCGGAGCCTGGCCCAAAAAGGCAGCCGGCCTCAACAAGGCATTCCCCATCGAATGGGCCCGGGCTGTCCACCTCCCGGTCATGGTCTACTTTGTTGCGTTCATCGTGGTGCACGTCTTCCTGGTCCTCACCACGGGCGCGCTGCGGAACCTGAATCACATGTACGGGGTCCGGGACGACGACGGCTGGTTCGGATTCTGGGTGTTCCTCGCCTCCGTAGCGGTCATGGTGGCGGCCTGGTTCCTGGCCCGGCCGATCTTCCTGCGGCCCATCGCGTCACTGATGGGCAAGGTCAGCCGCTGACCGCTCGGCGACGAGGGGCCGCCCTCAGGAGTCCTTGAGCTTCTGGTAGGCGTCCAGGGCGCGTTCCCGCGACTCGGGCAGGTCCACGAGCGGGGCGGGATAGCCGTCCGTTTCCGCTGACCATGGCTCATGGATCTCCTTGCCCATAAGGCTCCGGAGTTCCGGGATGAAAGCCTTCAGGTACGTGCCGTCGGCGTCGAACTTCTTGCTTTGGGTGACCGGGTTGAAAATCCGGTAGTACGGCGAGGCATCCGCCCCGGAGCCCGCCACCCATTGCCAGTTGGCGGGGTTGTTGGCGGCGTCGGCGTCCACAAGCGTGTCCCAGAACCATTCCTCGCCGATCCTCCAGTCCGTCAGGAGATTCTTGACCAGGAAGGACGCGGCAGCCATGCGTACCCGGTTGTGCATCCACCCCGTCTGCCACAGCTGGCGCATCCCGGCGTCCACCAGCGGGTAGCCGGTGTTCCCCTGCTGCCACGCGGCGAGCTCCTGGTGGTTGGGGGAGGCCCACTGGAAGTTGTCGAAGGCCGGCCTGAAGTTCCGGGTCGCAAGGTCCGGGTTGTGGTACAGGAGGTGCCAGTTGAATTCCCGCCAGCCCAGTTCGGCCTGGTAGGTGCCGACGTCGGAAGGGACTTTGCGTGGATGGCGGCGGCGGATCTCGCGCCACACGCGGAACGGACTGACCTCGCCGAACCGGAGATGCGGTGAGAGCCGGCTGGTCCCTTCCGTTCCGGGCAGGTTCCTGCCGGTCCCGTACTCCTCTATGGGACCGTCCAGGAAGTCGTCAAGGCGCTCCAGCGCCCCCTTCTCGCCTGGCTGCCACGTGTCGGCGAGACCGCTGCTCCAGTCGGGCCCGGAGGGAAGCAGCTTCCAGCTGTCCAGGCTGTCGCTGCCGGGCAGTCCCCGTCCCGAAGCTGCCGGCCCGGGCAGCGTGTCCGGCGCCTCTAGAGGGTCACGGATGTCCTGGGAGGCCAGGCAGGCGCGCCAGAACGGCGAGTAGACCTTGTAGGGGCCGCCTGCTCCGGTCTTGACGGTCCAGGGTTCGAAGAGAAGGTTCGCCTGGAAGCTTGAGGCCTGGAGGCCGTTCCCGACCGCCCATTCCTTGAGTTCGGCGTCGATGCTCCGCTCAGGCTGCCCGTACCGGCGGTTCCAAAAGAGGTGGCTGGCCTTCGTCCGGGCGGCAAGGTCCTTGATGGCCTCAACGGACGGGCCCCGCGCGAGCACCAGCCGGGACCCCTTGCCCTCAAGGTCGGCGGCCAAAGCGGCCAGTGAGTGGTGCAGCCACCAGCGGGCTGCGCCACCGAGCGGCCGCACGCCGTCGGACTCCTCGTCCAGGACGTAGGCCACCGTCATCGGTGCACCCCGGCGCGCGGCCTCAGCGATGGCGGGGTTGTCGTCCAGCCTCAAGTCATCGCGCAGCCAAACCAGGGACGTTCCATCAGAAGAAGTCATGGCACCACGCTACACACAGCAGACACGCCAATGGCCGGGACCACGGCCCCGGCCATCGCCAGATTTAATCGGAGTGGTTGCCCCGGATATTAGAGCTTGTCGAAGTCAGCCTCATCGACCGTCGATTCTGACGAGGCGGAGCCCGCCGCACCAAGGGCAGGCTTGGAGTTTCCGGCCTTGAGGGCGGCCAGCCTGGCTTCGATTTCCGTCTGCTCGCCCAGGTCCTCCAGCTGGTTGAACTGTGCGTCCAGGCTGGATGCTGCGAGCTCCTGCTGCCCACGGACCTTGGCTTCTTCGCGGCGGATCTTTTCCTCGAAGCGTCCCACCTCGCTGGTGGGGTCCATGATGTCGATGCTCTTGATGGCGTCGTGGACCTGGGACTGGGCCGCTGCCGTCTTCGACCGGGCCACAAGCTCGTTGCGCTTGCTGGTCAGCTGGTTGAGCTTGTTCTTCATCTGGTCCAGACCGGTCTTGAGCTTCTCCACCACTTCGCGCTGGGAGGCGATGCTCGGCTCTGCACCCTTGGCTTCGCTTTCGGCCGCCATCTGGCGCTGCAGGGCCACCTTCGCCAGGTTGTCGAACTTCTCGGCGTCGGCTGCGTCGCCGGCGGCCCGGAATTCGTCAGCCTTGCGGGAGGCGGCAAGTGCCTTGTTGCCCCAGTCGCGGGCGTTGTTGACGTCCTCGTTGTAGTCGTCTTCCAGCATCCGGAGGTTGCCGATGGTCTGCGCAACAGCGGACTCGGCTTCGGCGATGTTATTGGTGTAGTCGCGGACCATCTGGTCCAGCATCTTCTGCGGATCCTCGGCGTTGTCCAGCAAAGAGTTGATGTTCGCCTTTGCCAGCTGCGCGATCCGGCCGAAAATGGACTGCTTAACCATGGTGTTTGCCTTTCGTCCTGCTCTGTGTTGACCACTGGAACCGGTGCACAGTGGTGTCCTGCGTCTGTCCGCCCGCCGGGATGGTCCGGCGTGTCCGGCGGAAGTCTCTAGAAACTGCCGGAGTCTCCGCCGCCGAAGTCGCCGCCGCCAAAATCTCCGCCGCCGCCGAAGCCGCCGGAGTCTCCACCCCAGCTGCCACCGCCGCCGTTACCGCCACCCCAGCCTCCGTGGCCGCCGTTCAGGATGGAGTTGATCAGGATGCCGCCCAGAATGGCACCGCCAAGTCCGCCGCCTCCGCCGCCGCCAAACATGCCGCCGCGGCCAAAGCCCTGGTTTGCGTAGCCGTCGAAGTGGTCCACGTCTGCCTGGGCAAGCTGGGCTGCCTGCGCCGCGAGGGCATGGGCCTGCTGCGCGTAGGTCAGTGCGGTGACGGGATCTGTCCGCGCGATGGACAGCGCGTAGTCGAGGTTCCGCTGGGACTCTGCGAGCCGGGTGCGTGCCTCGGTGCCCACACCGCCACGGCGGGCGGTGATGTAGTCGGAGGTGGCGCTGATCTGGGCCTGCGCCGACATGATGGTCTGCTGCAGGGATGCCTGTGCGCGGCGGGCCTGCTCCTGCTGGTCCCGGATGCCGGTGAGGGCCTGGTCCAGGGACTGGTGGGCGGTTTCCACGCGCTGCAGGGTGGCGATGGGATCGATCCTGCCGCCCTGGATTTCGGTCTTCACCTGTGCCAGGGCGGCCTCCACGGCGGCGACCGGGCCCGCCAGTTCCGCGTGGGCGCCGGACTGGATCATGGCTTTTGCCTGGGCCAGGTCCTGTGACGTGTCCACCACGGCGGCTTCAAGGCCGTTGCGGGCATCATCCAGGTTGGTGGCGACCTTGGAAATGGCGTCCAGGAGGACATTGGTCTGATGCAGGCTCTCTTCGGCTGCGCGGACGGCGACCGCCGCCAGGCTCGCTTCGCCGGCACCGAGCTTCTGCTGCGCGGCCTCTGAGGCATTTTGCACGAAAGCAAGACGTTCCTTGGCCTGCACAATGTTGTCTGATACCTGGGTCAGCGCGCTGTCCGCGTACTTGGACCGCATCCCCTGCAGGGACTGCTCGGCGCTGGCAATCTTGCCGTCAGCCTCGCGGGCTCCGGCGTTCACGGCTGCCAGGGCCTGGGGAGCGTTCTTCTCCAGTTCGCGCAGCGAGTCGAAGTCCGCCTTCTGTTCCTGGAGGGATTCGAGGGCGGCCTCCGAACGGCGGACGATCTCGCCCAGCCAGGTCCGCTGCTGCTCCTCCGTGTCCGGGATGTGGTCATCAAGCTGCTGCTGCAGCTTGAAGGATTCGGTCATGTGCGCCTTGGCTTCCGCCAGGGCCTTGGTGAAGTTTCCGACGGCGGAATCGCCGTACTGTGCCTGGGCGAAGCCGAGCTCCTGCTCGCTGGACTTGATGGCGTCATCGGCTTCGATCAGCAGCGACCCGCTCTTGCGCCGGAGTTCCTCCACGCTGAGCGAGGCCAGGGGGTCCAGTTCCGCGCCCTGTGGGCCATAGCTTCCGCTGGACGCAACCTTGCCTGCGGCCTTCTTCCGGCGGTTGCGGAAGTACAGGTAGGCGCCGCCGCCGGCGACCACCACACCGGCACCCACCAGCAGGCCCGCGCCGGCTCCGTCACCGGATGAGACGGTGCCGCTGCCGCCGCCGGCGGCGTCGCCCACGGCGGACGCGGTATCAATGGCGGCCTGGGCGAAGTCACGCTTGCCGCCGGCGAGGTTGGCCACCACGGCATTCTGCGTGATGTTGGAACGCTTCGAGTAGATGGCGCTGGCGGAATTGGGCGAGAAGTAGTACTTCCCCTGATCGGTGGCGATGGCAAGGATGACATCGGCCTTGCCCATGCCCTTGGTGGTTGCCACAGCCTGGCTCCACGCCGTGGGGTCCGAGGGGTTCTCGAACGACTTCACGGTGACCACGTACAGGTTGTACTTGTGGTCCCTAAGCAGCTTCTGGATGGCGTCCTGGACCTCACCCTTTCGGCTGCCCAACACGTTGGCGTTATCAACGATGTTGGTCCCGGAGGGGATGGTCACCGGGTCTTCGGCCCATGCCGCGCCGGCGGGTACCGCCAGCAGCCCGGCAAGGCCGATCACGGCGAGGATACGTTTGAACTTTGACCGCATGTGCAACCCTTCAGCACGCCTGACACCGATTCGGGACGAATCAGTCGTCGAATCCAACAGCGCCCCCACGCTTGGTGTGAAGCCGCAGGTCGCTGTGGCAATTCATCTTGATTCTATGGTGCACCCCACAGCCAGTCCATGTGATGGAATATGCCGCCAGCGAAAAGGCTCTCCGGCCTGCCCGCCGTCGGTGCGGCGTTCAGGAAGCTTTCAGCAAACATCCGAGCTTGTTCCAGCGGGACCCGTCATAGTTAACGGCAGACGAGGATGAAAGGAAGTCCCATGACTGAGAATCAAACCCCAGGACCGGTCCCGGAGGACAACCAGGGGGGCAGCCGGAACCCTTGGCAGCAGCAGGGCCCGCAGCAGCCCGGAGACCGCCCGGCAGCTACTCAGGATGGGAACAGTGGCGCCGGCGGGGGACCGGAACGCGGCTACAGCGCCGGCGACCAGCGCAGCGCATCCGGCCCGCACGGGACCGCAGCGCCGTATGGGGACCCTGCGACGCATGGAAACACAGAGCGGATTGACCGGCCGCAGATGCGGGACAACTACACCCAGGAGCTGCCGGGTGCCCCGCGTCCTGTGTACCCGCAGCGGCAGCCCTTCTACGGCCAGTCCGGGGACTTTGGCCAGCCGCAGCAGCAGGGCGGCCATCCCATGCATGGCGGTGGCCACGGTGCGCCCGCCGGGGGCCCGGGCCTGGCGCCAAACCCGAAGGACGCGCCCCGCCGGAAGGCAAGCTTTGGAGTGGGAACCCTCGTGGCAAGCATCCTCGCGGCCGGACTGGTGGGCGGCGGAGTGGCAACGGTCGGCGCCGGTGAACTGTTCGGAAACACAGGGTCCAGCACCTCAACCGTCAGCAGCAACAACCAGCCCGGCACGGTCATCGTCAACAACAAGGACGATGTCAACGCCATCACCGCAGCTGCAGTGAAGGCTTCGCCCAGCGTTGTCACCATCAGCGCCAGCAGCGGCAGCTCCGGCGGCACCGGATCCGGCATTGTCCTGGACGACCAGGGGCACATCCTGACCAACACACACGTCGTCACCCTGGACGGGCAGACAGCCAACGCCAACCTGGAAATCCGCACCAGTGATGGGAAGGTCCTGCCGGCAAAGCTGGTGGGTACCGACCCGCTGTCCGACCTCGCCGTCATCAAGGTGGACGACACGTCCGGCCTCACCCCGGCCACCCTGGGTGATTCCTCCAAGCTCAACGTGGGCGATACCGCCATCGCCATCGGTTCCCCGCTTGGCCTGACCGGAACGGTCACCGACGGCATCGTGTCCACACTCAACCGAACCATCAGCGTGGCTTCCTCCGCGGCTCCCAAGGGCGGCGACAACAGCCAGGGCGGTGACCAGGGATTCCAGTTCGCCCCTCCGGGCGGCGGCCAAAGCCAGCAGAACTCCAGCGAGGGCTCCATCGCCATCAACGTGATCCAGACTGACGCCGCCATCAACCCTGGGAACTCCGGTGGTGCACTGGTGAACAGCAAGGGCGAGATCATCGGCGTGAACGTGGCCATCGCCTCTGCCGGTTCCGGCGCTTCGACGTCCCAAAGCGGCAACATCGGCGTCGGGTTCAGCATCCCCATCAACAACGCCAAGCGGGTGGCCCAGGAGATCATCGACAGTGGCAAGGCCTCCCACGGGCAACTGGGCGTCAGCGTCAAGGCCAAGACCACGTCCGGTGCAAGCTCCGAGTTTTCGGTGGGGGCCGACGTCGCCACCGTCGAAGCCAATTCAGCGGCCGGCAAGGCCGGCATCAAGGTGGGTGACGTCATTACCAAGTTCAACGACCTCAGCATCGGCGAGCCCAACCAGCTGACGGCAGCCGTGCGCGAGCAGCCGGCCGGATCCACGGTGAAAATCACGGTCATGCGCAACGGAAGCGAGCAGACCTTCGATGTGACGCTGGGTGCGGCTGCCAGCTGACGTGCGGCAGCGGCAAAGCCGGCAGTGAACGACGGCGGCGCCCCCACCAAGGGGGCGCCTCCGTCGTTGTGTCTTCCCCGGTGGAAGAGCCTGACACAGGCGTTAACGGAAGAGGGCGCGGGAACGCGCCGATATGGTTAGCTAGGGTTACCCGCCTGCCGGGCATATCGCGGCCATGTCCCACCCGGCTGGCTGTCCACAAGCATGGAAGGCTGCTGTAGAAACAGTGGAAGAGACATTGAAGATCGTAGTCCTGGTCAAACATGTACCGGACGCCCAGTTTGACCGTCACCTCAACGGCGAGGGCAACACCGCCGACCGCGACGAAAGCATTCTGTCCGAGCTTGACGAATACGCCCTTGAAGCAGCACTGCAGCTGGCGGAGGCGCGCGGCGGAAGCAAAGCGGGGAACCAGGTCATCGCCTTGAGCATGGGACCCGCGGGAGCTGTCAACGCGGTCAAGAAGTCGCTGCAGATGGGCGCCACCGAGGGCGTGCACCTCACGGACGATGCCCTGGCCGGTTCAGACGCCGCAGCAACCTCGCTTGCCCTCGCAGCCGCCGTGCGCCACCTGGGTGGGGTTGACCTGGTCATCACCGGCATGGCATCCACCGACGGCGAAACCTCCCTTGTTCCGGCCCAGCTGGCCGAACGGCTTGGCCTGCCCCAGGTGACCTTCGCGTCAACGCTGGAAGTGGACGGCGGCCGGCTCACGGCACGCCGCGACGCCGATACGTCATCCGAAACGGTGGAGGCGCCGCTGCCCGCCGTCGTCTCCGTGACGGACCAAATCAACGAACCCCGGTATCCCAACTTCAAAGGCATCATCGCCGCGAAGCGCAAGAGCATCAGCACGCTGTCCCTTGCCGACATCGGGGTGGACCCGGCCCAGGTGGGCTTTGCAGGGTCCTGGACCACCGTGGCCAGCGCAGAACAGCGGCCACCCAGGACGGCAGGCACCATCATCACCGACGAGGGCGATGCCGGCATCAAGCTGGTTGACTTCCTGGCCGCCCAGAAGCTGCTCTAAGAGGGACACCGACATGGCAAAAGTACTTGTATTCATCGACCACCCCGGCGCCTCGCTCAAGAAGAGCAGCCTGGAACTGCTGACCCTGGCCCGTTCCCTCGGCGGGGGCGCCGTAGCGCTCAACGGCGACCTGTCCGACAGTGCCGCGGCTACGTTCGCCGAGTACGGGGTGGAGGCCGTCCTGCGCCCGGCAACGGACACCCTGGACGACTTCCTGGTGGCGCCCAAAGCCGCGTACCTGGCCGCCGCGGCTGAGAGCACCGGCGCCGGCATTGTGCTCCTGGACAACTCACCGGAAGGCAAGGAAATCGCGGCACGGCTGGGCATCCGACTGAACGCCGGCGTCATCACCGACGTCGTGGCCGTGGACCCGGACGGCACCGCACACAAGTCGGTCCTGGCCGGCTCCTACACCACCGCCTGCAGGGCCACGACACCTGTGTCCGTGCTGACCCTCAAAGCCAACAATGTCACCCCGGAACCGGCCGGCGCAGCCACCAGCCCGGAAACCGCAACGGTGGAGGTGCCGGCAGTAGCCGTCGCCGCCCGCATCACCGCCCGCGAGCAGAAGGTGGCCAGCGGCCGCCCCGACCTAACGGACGCCCGTATCGTCGTGGCTGGTGGCCGCGGCATGGACGGCGACTTTGGCCCCGTCGAGGACCTCGCTGACGCCCTGGGCGCTGCGGTGGGTGCATCGCGTGCCGCCACGGACGCCGGCTGGATCAGCCACGACGCCCAGGTGGGGCAGACCGGCAAGACGGTCTCCCCGCAGCTGTACATCTCGGCAGGCATTTCCGGTGCCATCCAGCAGAAGGCCGGCATGCAGACGTCCAAGGTGATTGTCGCCATCAACAAGGATGCCGAGTCACCGGTCTTCGAGATCGCCGACTTCGGGATCATCGGCGATGTGTTCGACGTCCTGCCGCAGGCCACCGCCGAGATCAAGAAGCGAAAAGGCTGAATTTGTTGACTGCCTCCCACGAGCAGGCACAGAGCCCGTTCAATCCGGACATTCACCGGGTTGGGCGGGTGCTCTGTTTTGCGGCCCATCCTGACGACATCGACTTCGGCGCCGCCGGCACCGTGGCTGCCTGGACGGCCGCCGGCGTGCAGGTGAGCTACTGCATCATGACCGACGGCGACGCCGGCGGCTTCGATCCTGCCCACCGGGCGGACATCATCGCCATGCGCGACGCCGAGCAGCGGCGGGCCGCGGAGCTGGTGGGCGTCACCGACATCTACTACCTCCACCAGCGGGACGGGTACCTGGAACCGTCGCACGAGGTGATGAAGGGGGTGGTGCGGCTGATCCGCGAAATCCGTCCCGACGTCGTCGTTGCCATGCACCCGGAACGGAACTGGGACCGGATCCAGAAAAGCCACCCCGACCACCTGGCCGTGGGGGAGGCGGTGACCCGGGCGGTATATCCTGCCCTCGAAAACCCCTTTGCCTACCCTGAACTGGCAGAAGCAGGCCTGGAAGCGTACAAGCTGCCGTGGCTGTGGCTCTACGCCGGCCCGGGGGAGCGGGAGAACCACTTCGTCGATGTCACCGGCCAGGTGGAGGCTAAGTTGGCCGCCATCCATGTGCACGTCAGCCAGCACCCCGACGTGGAGGCCATGGAAGCCACTGTCCGCCAGGGCATGCGGACCAACGCCGCCAGGGCAGGCCTGCCGGAGGGCCGCAGCGCGGAGGCGTTCCATGTGGTGGCAATCAACGGTCCCGGCACTATTGCCGGTTTCTGAGCCAAAAAAATGCCCCGTTCCTTCCGGTGGAAGGAACGGGGCATTTTGTGATTTAAGCCGGTGTTACGCGCCCAGCGTGGCCGCTGCCACGGTGGGCAGGGTGGGTGCCTTGGATCCGCCGGCGGGCTCGACCGTGATGCCCAGTGATGCCGCGGAGTGGATGCCCTGGACCACGGCGGGCTTGGACAGCGCCTCCTCGTCCATTAGACCCTGCGATACCGGAGCCGAGCCGTCCTTGGGGATCAGCCACATCTGGTAGACCTTGCCCGTGGGCGGAGCGGGAACTCCGCTCATCTTCACCACGGCCGCATCCTCGGACGCCGAGATCAGCAGGGTGGCCTTGCCGCCGCCTGCCACGTTCACTGACGCTTCGCGGAGGTCGCTTGCCCTGGCCACCTGGTTGACGGGATCGTTTTGGTCCGCCAGGTAGGATCCGACGCCCACGCCGCCCAGTGCGATGGCTGCAGCCGCTGCCACTCCCACCAGCCAGCGGCGGGTTCCTGAAGCTCCCCGGCGTTCCTCGCGGCGCTTCCGGGCCTGCGCCAGCTCGTCGGCTGGCTCCGGCCGGGACGGTTGTGCCATTACCGGCGCGCCACCGGCGCCCGGGCCGCGTTGTCCGGTGGACTGGGCCGGCAGTTGGGCAACAATCCGGTCGAACAGGTCCGACGGCGGTTCCTCCTCAGCGCGGAACGTGCGGACCAACGCTTCACGGGACTGCCGGACGCGCTCCTGGAAGGCGCGGCGTTCCGCTTCTGAAGCTGTTGAGATATAGCGATCGATCGCTTCGCGTTCTTGCTCCGTGACAGCATTAAGGGCGTAGAGTTCGGCAAGGTCGACGGCACGGCCGGCGGCGATGTCCATGGCCACCGTGTCACCGAAGGCACGTGACCGGTTATCGCGGCCTTCGTCCATTCCACTCATCTCAACTCACCCCCAAACAGGTTTTCAATCGGATCAGTCCATCGCGGATGCGGGACTTGATAGTGGGCACTGCTGCATTCAGCCGTTCTGCGACCTCCCGGTAGGTGAGGCCGCCGTAGTAGGCGAGGCGGACGGACTCCTGCTGCGTCTCGGTCAGCGTACCCAGGCAACGGACCACCGCCTCGGCCTCCAGGCGGCTTCCCACCTCGTCGGAGACGGTGTCGTGGTCGATCTCCTGGGTGCTGGCCCCGTACTTGGCCTCCCGGTCCGTGGAGGACTGCGACGACCGGACCTTGTCCACCGCACGCCGGTGCGAGATGGTCATCAGCCAGGACAGCGGGCTTCCCGCCGTTGGGTCAAACTTGGAAGCGTTCTGCCACACCTGAAGGAAAACTTCCTGCGTGGTGTCTTCGCTGAGCTCAGGATCAATCAGCACGCGGCGGGCCATGCCAAAAACCCGGCGGGATGTGAGCTGGTAGAACTCGGCGAATGCCGCCTGGTCCCCGCGGGCAATGCCCGCCAGAAGGGTCGAGAGGCGCTGGCTGAGATCTGCGGGTGGGTCAGTCACCGCGGCGGAGCCTTCGGAATTCGGCGCGTTGGGAGTTTCCATTACGTCCAAGCATAAGTCTCCGCGCGCCTGATTCACGGCAGTGCCGTGCCGACTGCGGATGTCCTGCCTGGAACCTGCCTCCAGTAGGGTCACCTGCCGCTCCCTTTGTCCGCTCGAATGTCTACATATGCCATTCGGTGCCGCGGGCAACCTGGATGGGGCGGCCGGTAATCTTTCGTCAGGACGCCGCCCGTACCTGTGGTGGAACGCTACTTCCTGGCGCCGGCGAAACCCTGCTGGCGCCAGGCCTCATAAACGGCGATGGACGCTGCGTTGGCCAGGTTCAGGGAGCGGAGGGCAGGCAGCATGGGCAGGCGCACAGTGGCGGTGACGTGGGGATCGGTCTTCATCTCCGGCGGCAAACCCACGGACTCGCGGCCGAACAACAGCACATCTCCCGGGCGGTAGGCAATGTCTGTGTAGCTGGTGGTGCCGTCCGAGGTGAAGGCGTAGACGCGTTCGGGCTGCAGGTGCTGCCAGGCGTCCTCGATGGTCTTATGCACGGTAACCACGGCGAGGTCATGGTAGTCGAGCCCGGCCCGGCGCAGTTTTGCGTCGGAGAAGTCGAAGCCCAGGGGTTCCACTAAATGCAGTTCGGCGCCGGTGATGGCGGCAAGGCGGATGGCGTTGCCGGTATTGCCGGGGATTTCTGGTTCATGGAAAAGGATGCGGAACACCTCCTTATCCTAGCCACCCGGCGTCAGTGCATGCCGCGCAGCAACCTGGCCAGGACCGGGACGTTGACCGTATTGGGGGCCGGGCCGGAGGCCAGGAATTCCTTCATGCCGCGCGCCAGGCCCGCTGCGTTAACGATCTGGACGGTTTCCAGCGCATCTGCCTGGCGGCGGTGGTGGTCGATCACCGGTTCATGGAGGTTGCCGTCGGGGCTGTGCACCACGGTCCACCCCGTGACGTTGAGCTCGGGAAAGATGTCCTGCATGGCCCACACCACGCGGGCAAGCTGCGGCGGGGCCACCGCGCGGCCGCCGTGGTTGAGGGTGCGGCCGTCCCAGGCGTAGGCGCCCTTGGGCAGGAGCATCGAGTTGACCAGGGCCAGGCGGTAGCCGGAGAGGACAGCATGGTCGATGTGGCTGTTGTCCGCCGGTGACTGCAGGCCGTTGACCAGGCGTGCGGCGGGGATGGCCGGCAGGACCTGCCGGGTCAGCAGCTGCACGGTGCGCATCTCCCGCTGGATGCGGGCCTCGGCACCGAAAATGCCACGCTTGCGGGGCATTCCGTGGACCTGCTGCCGGGCCTGGGCAAAGGGGATGAGCGGGACGTCGTTGCCCTCGAAGGGCGGAACGTAGACGGGCGGATCGCCGGCCGTGCTCCTGCCGTTGCCCGGCCGGCGGACGGTTGCGGATGCGCGGCTTCCGGCGGCCGGCGCATCAAAGTGGGCGCCGTCGTCGGACGCGGCGCTGCGGCCCGTGCCCGCGCCGTACGAGCGGTCGTAGGCTTTCCTGCGCTGCGGATCGATCAGGGTCTCATAGGCGGCAGTGACGCGGCGGAACGTCGCGGCGTCACCTCCGTGGTCCGGGTGGGCCATCCTGGCAGCGCGGCGGTAGGCGACCTTGATTTCCTTGTCGGTGGCGGTCACGGCCACCCGAAGGACCTGGTAATGGGAGCTGTTGCCCTCGGTCAAGCAATCTTCCTTCCCTTGGGGCGCGGCTTCCTCAGTCCCGGCGGGAAAGCGGAGCGCCCGCCCAGTCTAGCCAGCGTGGATGGTGCGCCTTCGGTGACAACGAACATCCCGGGTCTGTGGGTTCCCGGCGGAGCCTGAGTCTAGACTCGTGCCTGCGCGGTGCGAATGCCGGCTGAGGGGGATGGACGGAGTGGAGATGGAAAAGCCGACGACGGCGGAGCAGGCTGCCAGGTCGTGGCGCCGGGCAGTGTTGCTGGGGATTGGCTGCATGGTGGCCGCCCTCCTGGGCGGTTGCAGCGTTGACGTCCCGGATCCCTCTGTCACTGCAGCCCCCGCCGGCACCCCGGTGCCGGCCACTCCAACCATCACGCCCGGCCATGATGCGGCCGCAGTGGCGGCACGTGATATGCCCTTCGCGGCAGGCAGCGACCTGGCCCCAGGGGTACCCGTGGGCATCTCCGATGACCTCAAGGGTGCGCCGGGCTGGAGTGCGGTAAAAGAGAACGTGGCCGGTGCCAGCCAGTATGCCAAGGCCGACGGCTGCGTCGTTTCCGCCAGGGTCAGCACCGGTCAGGACGCGCTGGTGCGCACTGACGACCGGGAGTCCACCGTTGCCCTGTTCCAATACCTGGATGCGACCATCCAGCCTTCGTACCTGAAATCGGCAACCCTGCAGTGGGGCGGCACCCCCGAGGCTCCCGGGCGGACCGTGGAAGTGCTGGCCCTGGAACAGGCAGCACCCGGCGGACGTTCCACCGCAGTGCTGGCCAGGGTGTTCGGCGCTGCTGCTTCCTCGGCTTACGTATCCGTGTCCTGCCCGGACGCGGCAACCCTTGGCGCGGCGCGGCAGGATCTGGGCCGGTACCTGGCCCTGGTGCCGCCGGCCGCGTGAGTTCCTGCCGTTGGCAGGCGCAAAACCGCCGGCGGCTGGAGGGCTCAGCCGCCGGCGGGTCTGTGTGGCTGCAATGTCCTGCGCCCGGCAAACGCCTGCGGCGTCACGCTGTGGTCCGGCTGGTCCCCGCTGACAGCCGGTTGAGGGCCAAGGCGCCAACCAACAGCCCGAAGTCACGCAGCGCGACGTCGTAGAAGCTGCCCAGCAGGAGCAGGTTGATGATGATTCCGGCCAGCCACGCGGCCACGATCAACGAGCCGTATTTAGGACGCACCGCCACGGCCACGCCGGCGATGATTTCCACGACCCCCACGATGTACATGAAGGTCTGGGCCGGCAGCGGCACGATGGCCGTGGCCTGGGGTGCCAGGTACATGGTCCAGTGCGTGAGGATGTTGGTGAATTTGTCCAGGCCGAAGAGGATCGGTGCGACGGTGAACACGGTACGCAGCAGCAGGAACGCCTGCCGCGCCGGCGACACGGTGGCTGGTGCATGATGGGCCCGCATTGCCGATGCTGATTTCATGGTGCTCTCCTTCTAAAAGTAGGTATGTCAATTTTAGAAAGTTGTTGGTCTATAATCAAGACATCTTGACTTTGGAAATTGGAGGCGCCATGTACCGAATTCCCTGGGCAGACAGGATTGCTGCCGTTGCGTCGCTGACCGACGCCAAGAGGCTGCAGCTTTTTGAACTGGTCGCAGCCTCACCCCGCCCGCTGGGACGCGACGAGGTGGCCGAAACTGCCGGGATGGCGCGCAGCACCGTCTCCTTCCATCTGGACAGGCTGGTCCAGGACGGCCTGCTGGCCGTGGAATTCCACAAACCCGCCGGCAGGACCGGTCCGGGGTCCGGTCGTCCCGCCAAGATGTACCGGCCGGTTGGAAGTGAAGTGGGAGCGTCCGTACCGGACCGGAACTACGACCTCGCCGGGGAGCTGATGGCCGGGGCCATCGAGGCCACCGAAGCCGAAGGATTGGCGGTGGGGGAGTCATTGCGCGCCGTCGCCTTCCGGAAAGGCCGGGAACTGGCGGAAGGTTCGGCGGGCCTGGAAGAGTTCCTGGCAGAAACGGGCTATCAGCCGGAGCCCGACGGGGACGGGGGATACCTGCTGCCCAACTGCCCGTTCCACCGGCTGTCGCGGTCCCATGCGGCAGTGGTGTGCGACATGAACGGCGCCTTCCTGCGGGGGGCTGCGGTTGGCTGCGGCGGCGCCGAGGACCGGGTTGTCCCCGTTGCAGGCCACTGCTGCGCACGGATTACCGGCGGGAGCTGACCGCTCCACGCGGCGGCCACCGGGACCGGCCGCGATAGAATTAACGGATGCCCGCCTACCTCGACCACGCCGCCACCACCCCGTTGTCCGAAGCCGCGCTCACTGCCATGACGCGTGAACTGGCGAGGACCGGCAACCCTTCGTCACTGCACGGATCCGGGCGTCGGGCCCGCCGTGCCGTCGAGGACGCGCGGGAGGCGATTGCGGCCGCAGCCGGCGCCCATCCCTCGGAAGTCATCTTTACGTCCGGAGGCACCGAGGCGGACAACCTCGCCGTCAAGGGCTTGTACTGGTCCCGCGTGGCAGAAGACCCGAAGCGACGACGCATCCTTTGCTCCGCCGTCGAACATCATGCGGTGCTTGACACGGTGGAATGGCTGGAACGCCATGAAGGCGCCGACGTAGCGTGGCTCAAGGTGGACAGCGAGGGCGTTGTGGACCTCGAGGCACTCGAAGCCGAGCTGTCCCGTGATCCCGGGACCGTGGCGCTGGTGACCGTGATGTGGGCCAACAATGAGGTGGGAACCATCCAGCCCATCACGCGGATTGTCGAACTGGCCCATGCCGCCGGGGTGCCGGTGCATTCTGATGCGGTCCAGGCCTTTGGCTCAGTCCCAGTGCACTTCAAGGATTCCGGCCTGGACGCCATGTCCATTTCCGGCCACAAGATCGGCGGCCCGGTGGGTGTGGGCGCACTCCTGCTGGGGCGGGCCGTGAAACTGACACCCGTGCAGCACGGCGGCGGCCAGGAGCGCGATGTCCGCTCCGGCACGCTGGACACCGCCTCAATTTCTGCCTTTGCGGCGGCGGCGGAATCCGTTACTGCCGCTTTGCCCGCGGAAGCGGCGCGAATCGCAGCCCTGCGCGACCGGCTGATCGACGGTGTCCGCGAACGGGTCCCGGAGGCGGTTCTTCGCGGGACCACCGGCGGGCGCCGGCTGCCGGGCAATGCGCACTTCACCTTCCCGGGCTGCGAAGGGGATTCGCTGCTGTTCCTCCTTGACCTTGCCGGCATTGAATCGTCCACCGGTTCGGCCTGCACTGCAGGTGTGCCCCGCCCCTCCCACGTCCTACTGGCCATGGGCCTGGATGAAGAGACCGCGCGCGGGGCCCAGCGGTTCAGCCTGGGACACGCCTCCACGGAGGCCGACGTCGATGCCCTTCTTTCGGCGCTGCCCGAAGCGTATGTGCGGGCCCGCCAGGCCGGCATGGCAGGACATGAATCCTCGATCCAGACCGCCGGCACGGAAGCGCGGAAGGCCCTCCGCGGTATGTAAAGAACCGTGGCAGCGCACGCTGCCGCCAGCTGATTTGCATGCCGCCGTAGAATGGATAGGCGAAGATCGTTTCCGCCGCCGCTGCGTTCACCGCGGCCCCGGCGCGCACACATCCCCCAACAGAAAGCCAGCATGCGAGTACTAGCAGCCATGAGCGGCGGAGTTGACTCCGCTGTTGCCGCCGCCCGCGCGGTGGAGGCAGGTCACGACGTCGTCGGCGTCCACCTGGCCTTGTCGCGCATGCCCGGCACCCTGCGCACGGGCAGCCGCGGCTGCTGCACCATCGAGGACTCCCGGGATGCGTGGCGGGCCTGCGATGTGCTGGGCATTCCCTACTACGTGTGGGACTTTTCCGAACGCTTCAAGGAAGACGTCGTCCAGGACTTCATTGACGAATATGCCGCCGGCCGGACGCCCAACCCCTGCATGCGCTGCAACGAGCGGATCAAGTTCGCAGCGCTGCTGGAGAAGGCGATAGCCCTCGGGTTCGACGCCGTCTGTACGGGCCACTACGCCAAGGTCATCGAGGATGCTGACGGCAACCGGGAGCTGCACCGCGCGGCAGACTGGGCCAAGGACCAGAGCTACGTCCTGGGCGTGCTCACCCACGAACAACTCAAGCATTCGATGTTCCCGCTTGCCGACACCCCGTCCAAGGCGGAGGTCCGGGCCGAGGCGGCGCGGCGCGGCCTTTCCGTTGCCAACAAGCCGGACAGCCACGACATCTGCTTCATTCCCGACGGCGACACTGCCGGCTGGCTGGCCGAGAAGATCGACATGACCCAGGGCGACATCGTGGATGAAACCGGTGCGAAGGTGGGGGAGCACCCGGGGGCCAATGCCTTCACCGTTGGCCAGCGGCGCGGCCTCAAGCTCGGAACCCCGGCCGCTGACGGAAAGCCCCGCTTCGTCCTGGAAATCCGGCCCAAGGAAAACAAAGTGGTGGTGGGCCCCGAAGCCTTGCTGGCCATCGACGAGATCCGCGGCATCAAAGTCTCCTGGGCAGGCCTGCCCATCGCCGAGGTGGAAACGGGCGCCGCGTTCGACTGCTATGCACAGGTCCGGGCACACGGGGACCCGGTCCCGGCTACGGCCCGGATGGAACCTGGCGCGGACGGTGCGGCCGGCAACCAGGTGGTGGTCCGGTTGGTGACCCCGCTGCGCGGTGTGGCCCCGGGACAGACAGTGGTTCTCTACCAGGGCAGCCGGGTGCTGGGCCAGGCCACGATCGACGCCGCCCGCTCGCTCCAGCGCGCCGCACTGTAAAAAATTGCGGGCTTCAGCGCCGCCACGGTTCCGCCGTGGCGGCGCTTTTTCGTGCCCGTTGATCCTCTTCGCCGGTTCTGCCGGGCCTGCCGGGTAACTTTTAAGAAAATTTTGTGGTGGAACTCACAGAAACGGCCGTCCCGAGGGCTGACTCTCTGATTCAATCGAGTGATCAGCACTGCACGCCGGCGCCTGCAGCTATCAACCTGTGGTTCCGGCGTGCGCGTACTCATCGGAAAGAAGTCCACAGATGATCAAGAGCACAACGGCCCTGCACCGCGCCATCGCGCTGGCAGGCATCTCCGCCCTCGCCCTGACAGCCTGCACAGGGCCCTCGGGCGGCGGCGGGGGAACGTCCACCGGGAATGCCGGTGGCGGTGCCATAACGTTCGGAACGACGGACAAAGTCGTCACCCTCGACCCCGCCGGCTCCTACGACGCGGGTTCCTTCCTGGTAATGAACCAGATCTACCCCTTCCTGATGAACTCCAAGCCCGGTTCGGCCGAGGTCAGCCCGGACATCGCGGAGTCGGCTTCCTTCACCGCCCCCACCGAGTTCACCGTGAAGCTCAAGCCCAACCTCAAGTTCGCCAACGGCCACGCCCTGACCGCCTCGGACGTGAAGTTCTCCTACGACCGCGTGGTGAAGATCGATGATCCCAACGGCCCGGCATCCCTGCTGTCCAACCTGAAATCGGTCGAGGCCAAGGATGACACCACCGTGGTCTTCACGCTCAAGGAAGCCAACGACCAGGTGTTCCCCAGTGTCCTGGGCACCAACACGGGTCCCATTGTGGACGAGGAAGTCTTCCCCGCGGACAAGGTGATGAGCGATGAGGAGATCGTCGCCGGCAAGCCCTTCGCAGGCCCCTACACCATCGATTCCTACAAGAAGAACGAACTCGTCAGCCTCAAGGCCAACGCAGACTACAACGGGCTGCTGGGCAAGCCGGCCAATGACAGCGCCGTCATCAAGTACTACGCCGACTCCAACAACCTCAAACTGGATGTCCAGGGCGGCAACATCGACGTTGCCGGCAGAAGCCTGACCGCAACCGACGCGGCCGACCTGGACAAGGACTCCAAGGTCAAGGTCTACAAGGGGCCGGGTGGCGAGTTGCGCTACATCGTCTTCAACTTTGACACCATGCCTTTCGGCGCCAAGACCCCGGACGCCGACCCCGCCAAGGCGCTCGCTGTCCGTCAGGCCATGGCCGACATCGTGGACCGCCAGGCCATCTCGGACCAGGTCTACAAGGGCACGTACGTCCCCGCCTACTCCGTGGTTCCCGACGGCCTGCCCGGTGCCACCCAGCCCATGAAGGAGCTGTACGGCGACGGCAACGGAAAGCCGAGCCTGGACAAGGCCAAGAAGACCCTGGCGGACGCCGGCGTCACCGGTCCGGTCAACGTGAAGCTTCAGTACAACCCCGACCACTACGGCAAGTCCTCCGGTGACGAGTACGCCATGATCAAGGAACAGCTGGAAAAGTCGGGCCTGTTCACCGTGGACCTGCAGTCCACCGAATGGGTGACCTACTCCAAGGCCCGGACCGCCGATGCCTACCCCGTCTACCAGCTTGGCTGGTTCCCGGACTACTCGGACGCGGACAACTACCTCACGCCGTTCTTCATCCCCGGTAACTTCCTGAAGAACCACTACGAGAACCCCACCGTCACTGACCTCGTGCAGAAGCAGCTCACCACGCCGGACAAGACCGAGCGCCAGAAGCTGATCGGCGATGTCCAGACGGCCGTTGCCAAGGACCTGTCCACGCTGCCGCTCCTCCAGGGCTCGCAGCTGCTGGTGGCCGGAAAGGACGTCAAGGGCGTCGAGAAAACCCTTGACCCGTCCTTCAAGACCCGCCTTGGCGTCCTGTCCAAGTAAGCACTCCACCCCCATCGGGCTCTGACGGGCCAGAGGCGGGACGCCGCAACGGTGTCCCGCCTTTTGCCGGTCATCAGCCAGCAACGAGGGGACTGCTGGCTCCCGGTCACCACGAATCCAGGTACCGATGACATCTTTGATAGACGCGCCACCAAGTGACGCCGACGCACTCCTCCCGCCCAAGAAAAAGCAGGCAGGCGGCGGGCTGGGCCAGTACATCCTGGTCCGCTTCCTGCTGATTTTCCCCACCATCCTCATCCTCGTCACCATGGTGTTCTTCCTGATGCGGATCACCGGTGATCCCATCACCGCCGCCATGGGCGGCCGGCTGCCCCCGGAACAGCTGCAGGAAAGGATCCACGCCGCCGGATACGACCGGCCACTGCTTGTGCAGTACTTTGAATACCTGGGCCAGCTGGTCACAGGGAACTTCGGCACCACCCTCTCGGACAACCGCAAGGTCACCGAGATGCTCACAACCTACGGGGCCGCCACGCTGGAACTCTCCATCAACGCCATCATCGTGGCGCTGCTGGTCGGCATCCCGCTGGGCATGGTCGCCGCCCACCGCCGTGACCACCTGCCGGATGCCGTCCTCCGGATCCTGGCCATCCTGTTCTACGCCACCCCTGTTTTCTTTGCCGGCATGCTGCTCAAATTGGTGTTCTCCGTCTGGCTGGGCTGGCTTCCGGTCGCCGGCCGCGCAGGGACCAGGACCGAACTGTCCCTCACGGCGCTGGAGGCACCCACCGGCATCTACTGGCTGGATGCCCTGCGCAGCGGCAACATGGCCGCCTTCAGTGACGTCATGTCCCACGCCGTCCTTCCCGCGCTGGCGCTCGGACTCCTGACCGCGGGAGTCTTCCTCCGCCTGGTCCGGACCAACGTCATCGGCACCCTCGGCAAGGACTACGTTGAGGCAGGCCGTTCCCGCGGCGTCAGCGAGTTCCGACTGGTCACCAAACACGCCTACAAACCCGCGCTGATCCCGATCATCACGGTGATGGGCCTGCAGATCGCTGTCCTGCTGGGAGGTGCCGTGCTCACTGAGACCACGTTTGAGTGGAAAGGCCTCGGGTTCCAGCTGGCCAATTACCTCACGGCCCGCGACTTCGTCGCCGTGCAGGGCATCGTTGTGCTGCTGGCCGTGATCGTCGCCGTCACCAACTTCATCGTGGACATCATCGCCGCGCTGATCGACCCCCGCGTGAGGTACTGAAATGTCTGCCAATACAACTCTCGAACCCGCGGCCAACCCGCGGGCTTCCCTGTTCCGCCGGCTGCCGGTCGTTTCGCATTTCAACAAAAGCGTCGGACTGCAGCGCTTCATGCTGGTGGTGGGGCTCGTCCTCACCGGCATCTTCCTGCTCACCGCGCTGGCCGCACCGCTGCTGGCACCCTACGGCTTCGCGCAGCTTTCGGATGCCGACGGCAGCTTCCCCACCCAGCAGGCTCCCGGCGGGAAACACCTCCTGGGCACCACCGTCGGCGGTTACGATGTCCTCTCCCGCGTGATCTGGGGTACCCAGACGGCACTCCTGGTCATC
The DNA here is from genome assembly GCF_013359725.1 of Pseudarthrobacter sp. C4D7. Classification (GTDB taxonomy): domain Bacteria; phylum Actinomycetota; class Actinomycetes; order Actinomycetales; family Micrococcaceae; genus Arthrobacter. The sequence continues at coordinate 88,965 of NZ_JABFMW010000002.1, forward strand.
ATCGTGGCTGTGGTCCTCTCCATCTTCGCCGGCGTCATCCTCGGCCTGGTGAGCGGCTACATCGGAGGATGGCTGGACCGCATCCTGGTCGTCGTGGCTGACGCCATCTATGCCTTCCCGTCGCTTCTGGTGGCAATCGTCATGGCAATCGTCATCAGCGGCGGCCAGTCCAGCCTCTTCGGCGGGATCCTGGCCGCGGCCATTTCCATCACGGTAGTGTTCATCCCGCAGTACTTCAGGGTGATCCGGGCCGAGACCATCCGGCTGAAGGCGGAGCCCTTCGTTGAATCCGCCAAGGTGGTGGGCGCGTCAAACATCCGCATCATGACCCGCCACATCTACCGAAACGCCACCCGCACCCTGCCGCTGATCTTCACGCTCAACGCCTCTGAATCCATTCTGACGCTGGCAGGGCTGGGCTTCCTGGGCTTCGGCATCGAGCCGAGCTCAGCTGCCGAGTGGGGATTCGACCTGAACAAGGCGCTCGCCGACACCACCTCGGGCATTTGGTGGACGGGACTGTTCCCGGGCCTCGCCATTGTGTGGACAGTCCTTGGCCTGACGCTGGTGGGCGAAAGCATCAACGACCTCAACGATCCGCGCCTCCGCGGCCGCAAGCGCAGCGGCCGCAAGGCAGCCGCCGGCGCGCCGGCCACTCCTGCTGCGCCTGCCGCAGCGACGGGGTCCGGAGCAGAAACAGAATCGAGCAACCCATGAGCGAAAATCCCGGCTCCGAAAATACGCGGTCATTGTCCAGTGCCCAGGACCGGAAAACAGTATTGGATATCGACCACCTGAAGGTCACCTTCGCCACGGACGGTGGCGACGTGTACGCCGTCAAGGACGTCAGCCTGGACGTCAAGGCGGGAGAGGTGCTGGCCATCGTGGGGGAGTCCGGCTCCGGCAAGACGGTCACCGCAAAGACCATCCTGGGCCTGCTTCCGGAAACGGCCGTAAGCTCTGGCGCGGTGCTGATTAACGGCGCAAACGTCATCAGCCTCAGCCCCGGCCGGTTGCGCCAAATCCGCGGCCGGGACGTGGCCATGGTGTTTCAGGAGCCCTCCACCGCCCTGAACCCCGTGTTCACGGTGGGATGGCAGATCGCCGAAGGCATCCGCGCCCACGCCCACGCCAACGCCAACGGCGGGGGACGGGTATCCGCGAAGGAAGCCAAAGCCCGTGCCATCGAGGCCCTGGGCAAGGTTGGCATCCCGGACCCTGAGCACCGGGTCAACTACTACCCGCACCAGTTTTCCGGCGGCCAGAAGCAGCGCGTGGTCATTGCGGCCGCCCTGGCGCTGAATCCGGGCCTGATTGTTGCCGACGAACCCACCACCGCGCTGGATGTCACCGTGCAGGCGGAAATCCTGGAACTCCTCCGGGACCTCAGGGACAAATACGGCACCTCGATTGTGCTGATCACTCACAACATGGGTGTCGTGGCCGATCTGGCGGACCGGGTGGTGGTGATGTACCAGGGCGACGTCGTCGAGGAAGCCCCGGCGAAGACCCTCTTCGCCGAACCCAGGCAGGATTACACCCGCAACCTCCTTGCCGCGGTGCCGCACCTGGGCCGCAATTCGGCGTCGGAAGGCCTCAGCCGGCGCAGCCACCAGGATGAGGAAGTGCTGGTAGCCGCCGACAACCTGGTGATTGAGTACCCGGGGCGGCTGGGGACGCCGGCTTTCAAAGCCGTGGAGGGTGTCAGCTTCACCCTGTCCAAGGGTGAGGTCTTTGGCCTGGTGGGGGAGTCAGGGTCCGGCAAGACAACCATTGGCCGTGCCATCGCAGGTCTGAACCGAACGACCGGCGGCAGCCTCAAGGTCCTGGGCTACGAGATGCTGAACCTCCGCGAACGCACGTTCAAGCCGCTGCGGAAGGACATCGGCTTCGTGTTCCAGGATCCCGCCGCCTCCTTCAACCCGCAGCTGACCATCGGCGAGTGCATCGCCGAGCCCATGCTCATCCACACCCGGCCCAGCGACGCCCAGGCACGCAAGCGCGTGGGGGAGTTGCTGGAGTCGGTCCAGCTGCCGGCGTCGTATGCGGGCCGGTACCCGCACGAACTGTCCGGCGGCCAGCGGCAGCGGGCATCACTCGCACGTGCTCTCAGCCTGAACCCCCGGCTGCTGATAGCGGATGAGCCGACGTCGGCCCTGGACGTTTCGGTGCAGGCAAAAGTCCTGGAGTTGTTCCGGGACATCCAGGAAGAGTTCGGATTCGGCTGCCTGTTCATCAGCCACGATCTTGCCGTAGTGGACATCCTGTCCACCTGGGTGGGCGTGCTGTACAAAGGCAAGCTGGTGGAGCAGGGAATCGGCAGCCAGGTCATGGGCAACCCGCAGCATGACTACACTCGGCGGCTGATCGCCTCCCTGCCGGTGCCGGACCCGGCCGAACAGGCCAAACGCCGAGAGGAGCACCGGGCACTCCTGGGCATCTGACCCTGCAGGATTGCTCCCTGTGAAGCGCCGGTGGCCGCAGCTGACCGCCACCGGCGCTTCACACCCGCAGTGACGCATCCGGCTCCCATAGACTGGAGCCATGACGCAGCACAACCCCAATTCTCCTGGTTCCGATGATTTTGATCCCTCCGCCAGCTCCCTCGCGGGCCATGTGGATGAATCGGTGATGGCTGAGCTGCTGTCCATCCGTTCCAGCATCGACAACATCGACGCCACCCTGGTGTACCTGTTGGCTGAGCGCTTCAAGGCCACACAAAAGGTGGGTTTCCTGAAGGCCACCCACCGCCTTCCCGCCGGCGACCCCGGACGGGAAGCCGCGCAAATCGCCCGGCTGCGCCGCCTGGCCGAGGACGCCCACCTCGACCCCGCGTTCGCGGAGAAGTTCCTCAACTTCATCATCGGTGAAGTGATCCGCCACCACGAAGCCATCGCCGAGGACCACCAGGCCGCATCCGGCCAGCAGCACACCTCCGCGCTGGCGTGAGCCGGGAACAGCACGAACAGGGCCGCGCCACCCTTCCGTCCCAGGGTAAGTCCCAGACAGCAGCGGCCCGCCAAGTGACGGCCACCGGGCTTGGCCCATGGCCCGGCGATGATCCGCTTGAGGCCACCCGGATGATACGCGGCGAGCTGGGCAGCCCGCACCTTCCCTTCCTGGCTGAACTGCCGGACCGGGGCGTAGGCTCCGATGCCCTGGGCCGAACAGCCGCCCTCCTCGAAGAACTCGCCGTGGACGTCCAGCCGCACGGCTGGCGGCTGGTGGACCGCCCGGGCAAGGACATGCGGCGGGCATCCTCCGCCCTGTCCACCGACCTGAACGTCCTGGCAGATGTTGCCGGAGCCGAAGACATATCAGCAGCTGAATTCAAGGTTCAGCTGGTTGGCCCGATGAGCCTGGCCGCCGGCCTGCACCTGCACAACGGTGAGCGGGCGCTGCTGGATTACGGCGCCCGCCGTGACCTGGCTGCCTCCTTGGCCGCGGGAGTCGGCGGCTATCTCACCCGGGTGGCTGCCGCCGTTCCCGGCGCCCGGCTGGTGGTCCAGGTGGACGAACCCGCCATCGCGGCTGTGCTGGCCGGAACCATTCCCACCGCCAGCGGCTACCGCACCCTCCGGGCAGTAGCAGCGTCGGAGGTGCGTGAGTCATGGCGCCTGGTCCAGGAGGCCCTGCGCGCGGCCGGCGCAGCTGAGGTGGTGGTGTCATTCCCCGAGATCGAGGCCCCGATCGACCTCGCCCTTGCGGCAGGAGCCGACGGCGTCGCGTTGCCCCTGAAAGCGTTGACCAACCGCCAATGGGAGCAGGTGGCTGGTGCCGTAGAGGCGGGAAAACAGTTCTGGGCCGGCGTCCTGGACGTGGCCGCCGGAGGACCGCCGCCCAAAGTCGGTCCCAGCGTGGAGTCCGTGTGGCGTCCCTGGCGCCAGCTGGGCCTGCCGCCGTCGCTGCTTGGTGCCATCCGGGTGACGCCGTCCGCGGGGCTGGCAAGCCACACACCCGCCCAGGCCACGGACGTGCTGCATCGGCTCACGCAGGTGGCCGACGGCCTGAACCAGCAGGCGCTGGGTTAGCTACACCCTGTTCTCCCAGCGGTCCGGCTGGGCGTAACGGGGCAGGTAGCTCTGGGCGGAACTGCCGCCGGTGTAGGGGCGCAGGCGGTAGTCGAAGGCCCCGGCGTAGACCAGGACCAGGCCGATCTGCGGTTGGATGACTTTCACCTGGATGCGGTGGCGGCCATTGCTGCCTTCGGCCGGATCCCACCACTGCTCGGCGTAGGCTTTGGCGTCCAACCCCGCCGGAAGCGGCACCCGGAGGGGACCCACGAATAGCCGCGACACCTCAGAAACGCCACGCAGCCTTCCCTCGGCCGTGACACTCAGGTTCAGGTCCGTTACCAGGCGCCGGTAGCGTCCCACGTAGTCCACCAGCTGGGTGTTTTCCTCCGCGCCGGTGGCGCTGGTGGTGTCCTGAAACAGCCGGGTACGGCCGGGGAAGCGGATTTCACGGCGGGCGGTGAGGCTGGAACGGCCAAAAGGATCCTGGTGGGCGTGGTTCTCGATCCGGAACGGGATGTTCTCTCCGTACTCAGGGAAGAAGGCCTCTTCACCCGCCGTGAGCCGGAGCAAGGGGCGCAGCCAGCGCTGCCGGCACCCCACGACGTCGAACGTTCCTTCCCCCACGCCGTACTGCCCGGATCCTGGCGCAAGCGAGAAATACTCCTGGAGCTCGGGCTGGAGCCGTGAAAACTCCGCTCCCAGGGCCTGCCGGTAGATGGGGACGCTCATGTCGTGGACCTCCTGTTGCGTGCGGCAAGGGCTGCCTGCCTCCGGTTTCACAATCTACCGGCAGTTTTGAGCCGGATGTACATGTCGGCGAGCCGGGGCGGCAGGTCATGTGGTTCCGCGTCCACCACTTCCACGCCGCAACGCCGCAGTTCGGCGGTGACCGCCGCCCGCTGCAGGAGGGCGCGCTCCGCGGCAGCTGCGCGGAACACGCCGGTGGCGTCGCTGCGTTCGTGAAGCATGGTGCCGAGCTGGGGGTCGCGGACGGCGGCCACCACCACCACGTGCTGGCTTGCCAGCCGCTCCGCCGTGGGCAGCAGGCCCTCTTCCGGCGCTCCGCTGTCCAGCGATGTCAGCAGCACCACCAGGGACCGGTGTGCCGAGACAGCACGGACCTGTGCCGGGACGGCGGGCCAGTCCATCTCGATCAGCTCGGCCTCCAGGGGAGCCATGGCCTGGACCAGGCGGCCCAGGATATTGCCCTGGCCCGCAGAGCCTGCACGCGCCCGGGTCCTGCGGTCGAAGGCCACGAAGTCCACCCGGTCCCCGCCGCGTTCAGCCAGGACGGCCAGGAGGAGCGCTGCCTCGATCCCGGTGTCCAGCCGGGTTTCGTCAGCGATCCTCGCCGCTGACGTGCGGGAGGTATCCAGCACCATGACCACCCGCCGGTCCCGCTCCGGCCGCCAGGTCCTGACCACCACGGCGGAGCGCCGTGCGGTGGCGCGCCAGTCGATGGACCGTACGTCGTCGCCGCGCACATAGTCGCGCAGGGAGTCGAACTCCGTTCCGGCGCCACGGATCTGGACGGCGGCCTTGCCATCGAGTTCGCGCAGTTTCCGCAGCTTGGAGGGCAGGTGCCGGCGCGAATGGAAGGGTGGCAGCACCCGCACGGAGCCGGGGCACGAGATGGTCCGCTGGCGGGCCGCCAGGCCCAGCGGGCCATACGAACGGATTGTCACATGCTGCGCGGCGAGGTCCCCCCGGCGGACTGGCCGGAGCCTGACCGTGAACCGCCTGCTTTCGCCGGACGGGACGTCAATGTCCTGGACGGGATCCTGCGCGCCGGCGGAAGGCTGCCATCCGTCCCTGAACGTGCCGCGGAGCCTGCGGGTGCCTCCATTGCGGAGCGTGAAGCCGGCCGCCACCACGTTGTCCAAGGTGACGTTTTCCGGCTCGGCACGTACCGTGCCCACCTGCCGGAGCGACGCTGCCAGCAACAGGTCGGCGCCCACCAAGGCCAAAAGCACCGCTGCCGTGGCGAGTATGGCCGGCCATCCCGGGAGCAGCAGCACCGGCACCAGGCCCAGCAGCACCACCGCCACAAAGCGCCCAGAGATGGCCATCAACGCGGAACGGGGACAGAGGCCAGGATGCTGCCCAGGACGTCGTCCACCCGGACCCCGTCCATTTGGGCTTCGGGCTGCAGCGCCACCCGGTGCCGCAGGCAGGGCAGCGCCAGGGCCTTGACGTCGTCCGGGGTAACGAATGGGCGTCCAGAAAGCCAGGCCCAGGCCCTGGACGTATTGAGCAGGGCGGAGGCGCCACGCGGCGAGACACCAAGCTGGAAGGACGGGGCTGCCCTGGTGGCGCGCACCAGGTCCACGATGTAACCGATGATTTCCGGCTCCACGGCCACCGCGGACACAGCTTCGCGTGCCCGCTTCAGGTCCTCCGCTCCCGCCACCGGGCGGACACCGGCTGCCGCCAGGTCGCGGGGATCGAATCCGGCGGCATGCCGGCGGATCACCTCAATCTCTTCACCGCGGCCGGGCAGGGGCATGGTGAGCTTGAGCAGGAACCGGTCCAGCTGCGCCTCGGGCAGGGGATACGTTCCTTCGTACTCCACCGGGTTCTGCGTTGCCGCCACCAGGAACGGGGTTGGCAGCTGCCTGGAGACCCCGTCCACGGAAACCTGCCGCTCTTCCATGGCCTCAAGGAGGGAGGCCTGGGTTTTCGGCGGAGTCCGATTGATCTCATCGGCCAGCAGGAGGTTGGTGAAAGCCGGCCCTTCGCGGAAGCTGAACTCGGACGTATGGGCGTCGTAGACCAACGAGCCGGTGACATCGCCCGGCATGAGGTCGGGGGTGAATTGGACCCGCTTGGTGTCCAGGCTCAGCGCAGCGGACAGCGCGCGGACCAGCAGCGTCTTGGCCACCCCCGGTACCCCTTCCAGCAGGACATGCCCCTGCGAAAGCAGGGCAATCAGCAGGCCCGTGACCGTGGCGTCCTGTCCCACCACCGCCTTGGCCACTTCGTTGCGGACGGCCAGGAGCGCCTGCCGGGGGCCGTCGTCGTCCGTGGCACCACCGGGATTGGCCGGGCTCAGGACCTGCGGACCGCTGCTCTGTTCACTCATCGGGTCATGACCTCTTTCTCAAGTTTTTCCAGGGCCTGGGACCAGGCCACCAGCCGGGCTTCAGTTGTGGGGCGTTCGTTGACCAGCGCGCGGATGCCGGTGGCATCCCTTCCGAGCAGCCTGGCTGATGCGGCAATCGTGTCCTCGGCGGTGGCGCCGGGGCCCAGCCGGAGTTTGCCGGCGAGCCGCACCAGCAGGCCCGCCCGCAGGTTGTCCCGGGCCTGGTCTACGGCACGGGAGTCCTGGTAGAGCCGGGCGCGGCCTTCCACGGTTTCGACTGCCTTGACCACCACCGGCAACGGCTCGAACACCAGGGGGCCGTGGCGCCGGCCGCGCCACACGATGGCAGCGGCGGCAACCAGCAGCAGCCACGGGCCAAGGAAGCGGGCCCAGTCCGGTGCAAGGTCGTCCAGGGTCTGCCCGGACCCGCCTGCCGCGGCGTCTTCGATCGAAGGCAGGTACCAGACCAGGTCCGGCGACGCGCCAAGAATCCGGACCGCCAGCGCGGCATTGCCCAGCTCATCGAGCTTGCCGTTGCCCAGGACTGCCCGGCTGCCCAGGACGGTTACCAGGCCGTCGTCGCTGACGGCGAGCATCCCGGCGGTTCCCGCCGCGCGGTAGCAGGTGGTGCCGCCGTCGTACACGTATCCCGGCTGGCCCGTGACCTGTCCCGCTGCTTCAGCGTCGGGTTGCGCGCAACCGGGGTCAAGGACCTGGGAGGCGTCGGGAACCACCCCCGCCTGGCGTATGCCGGCCTTCAGGGCGGCGAGGGTTTCCAGCCTCGGGGTGACAACCACCACCCGGTCGGCGGCGGCCGCGAGACCTGCCAGCTGCTGTTCGTCCAGGACGCCGTTCCTGTCGTAGAGCAGGAGGGTGGGGGAGGAGCTGGAACGCAGGTCCTCCAGCGCCGCGTCGAAGCGGGTGGGAGTATGGACCGAAACGCCGTGCCGGCCCAGGATTTCGGCCAGCGCCCTTGCACCTTCGGGCCCAGCATTATGGACGGACAGCGGCACCCTGTCACCCTTGGGTGCGAGCTGCGTGCCAATCACCAGGGCCAGCGCCGCAGCCACCACCGCAGCCGCCGCGGTGACTCCACGATGCTGCCGCATCCAGGCCAGAAACCTGCCGGCCGGACCGATCCGGCCGGCAGGCGTGGGGCCGGAGTGCTGCCGTGTCCCGGGTACCGTCTCCATGCCCCGCTCAGGTTCCGCATCGGCAACGGTGGGTCCGGTCATGACAGTGCCGCCGGTGAGGCAGCGGGCTTCAGGGCGTCCAAGGCCTCATCGAGAGCCGCCATCTCCCGGTACTCGGCACTGCCCGCCGGCCTGTTTCCGTAGCGTATGCCGTCAAAGGAGGCCGCGGCCCGGGACAGGCGCCGGGACTCGCCGGGAAACGGCACGGACAATGCCTGTGCGGCCTCGTCAGCCGTACGGCCTGGCTGCGGCTCGAGGATGGTCCGGTCTTCGGCGCTGCGGACCACCGCACGGAAGCGGTCGACGACGGCGTCCCCCCAGCGTCCATCCGCGGCGGCGGCTTCCGCGCGTGCCCGGTAGTCCTGTGCGGCCAGTGCGGTTTCCCTTTCGAAAAGGTCAGCGGACTGCCTGGCCCGCGCGTTCAGCCGGGGGCGGGCGAGGAGGACGGCGGCCGCGATGATGGCGGCGATGACGAGGGCGATGACGGGGCTGGGCACCGGAGCGGCATCCCCGGGGGAGCCGCCAAAGGACAGCAGCCAGTCAAGGAAGTTTTGCCACACAGTGTCCAGCCAGGAAGGCGCGGCATCCCGGTATTCGGGTTTGGCCAGCTCCTCCGCCGCCCACCGCCGCGCTTCGTCGGCTCCGGGCAGCAGCGGCGGCTCAGCTGCCATGCGGCCATGCCCCCGGCGCCGTCCCGTACCCGGAGCCGGCGATGCTTCCGGCTGCGGATGTCCGGCCCGGAACGCCGTCCGGATCCGACCCCGACTCCAACTCGCGCAGCAGCACGATGTCAAGGCCGTCCTTGCGCATCCGCAGGTCCATGTAGAGCAGTGCCATGACGGAGGTTTGGAAGGCGTAACCCACCGCACCCACCAGGGCGCCCAGTACTGCAGTGAGGACGCCTACGACCGCAGTGACAGTGGCATCCTGCCCGCTGCCGCCGTGCGGCGACACGACCCCCGACAGGATGGTGGGCAGGAGGCTTGCAGGGATCAGGACCACCTGGGTGATGACCGCGACCAGGATTCCCACCACCAGGGTGATGCCCAGGATGCGCCACCAGTTTGCCCGGGTGAGGACCCAGGAGCGGCGAAGCCCGGCGAATGCGCCCAGCTCTTCGATCACGACGGCGGCAGGTGCCACCATGAGCTTGATCGCCACCCAGAGGAACAGGACGGCAAAGCCCATCATCAGGGGGAAGGCCAGCAGCGCAGCCGCCCCCCGGACGTTGGAAAACAGGAGCACGATAAGGGCGAAGAAAATCAGTATTGCCACAGCTGCCGCACCCACCAGCACCGCCGCCAGCCTGGCCAGCGCCCCGAGCCGCGGCCGCACCAGCGAGAGCATGCGCCGAAATCCGGTGGGACGGTTGAGGACGGCCCGGGCAACAGGGACCACCATGGCCCCCTGGAGAACCACGGACATGAAGACGGACAGGATCGACAGGATGGTAAACGAGACCATCAGTCCGATCCCGAGGGACGCGATGTCGGTGCTGCTGGCCGTCGTTGCCCAGGATTCAATTGACCTGGACGAGGTCGCAGCCACGCCGGTGATGACGGCTGCGAGGACGGCAGACAGTGACTGTGCAAGGAGGCCGCCGCCCAGCATTGCCTTGGCGTTGCGCCTGATGCTTTGGAACGAACCGTCGAGGACCTCCCCGAACATCAGCGGACGCAAGGGTATGATCCCCGGCTTGGGCGGGGCGGCATAGCGGGGCTGTCCGTAGGGCGGCGCGGCATACGGCATTCCGGGGTATGGCGCACCGGTATACGGCTGGCCAGAATAGGGGTGGGGGTACTGGCCGGGCTGTTGCCACTGCAGCGGCGGTTGCTGTTGCCAGGCAGGCTGCTCCGCCCACCCAGGTGCCTGCTGAGGCTGTCCCGGCCCCCACTGGCGGCCGGCGGGCGGCGCCCACGGCTGGCCCGCTGGTTGCTCCCACGCAGGTGGCACGTGGCTGCGTGCGCCGGCAGCGGCTGTCCCGCCGTCGTCGTGCCGGTCGCCCGGCCACGCCGGCGTCGGCTCTCCCTGCTCAGGCTCTTGTGGTGACACTGATTTCCTCCCCCATATCAGTCCGCCGGCTTTGCGGACCGCCCGTCAAAGGCGGGCACCGGCCAAGCAGGGCATGCCCCCAAGACTATAGTTCCGGCGTCGGACGGCCTAGTGTCCCGCCATGCCGGGAGGCCGCTCAACAGGACAAACCCATCCCGATAAGGGAATATATAGCTATGAAGGCACGCATTCTGGTGGTAGATGATGATGAAGCGCTGGCCGAGATGATTGGAATTGTCCTCCGTAATGACGGCTTCGAGCCGGTCTTCTGCGCTGACGGCGCCCAGGCCCTCGACGTTTTCCGGTCGTCACGGCCGGACCTTGTCCTGCTCGACCTCATGCTTCCCGGCATGGACGGCATTGAGGTCTGCCGGCTGATCCGCGGCGAATCTGATGTCCCGATCGTCATGCTGACCGCCAAATCCGATACCTCAGACGTGGTCCGTGGGCTGGAATCCGGTGCCGATGACTACGTGCCGAAGCCGTTCAAGCCTGCCGAACTGGTGGCACGCGTGCGTGCGCGCCTCCGACCCGGAGACCAGAAGGCCCCCGAAACCCTGAAAATCGCCGACATCACCATCGACGTCGCCGGACACACCGTCAGCAGGGGCAGCGAGCGGATTTCCCTGACGCCGCTGGAATTCGACCTCCTGGTGGCACTGGCGCGCAAGCCGTGGCAGGTTTTCACCCGGGAACTGCTGTTGGAGCAGGTCTGGGGCTACCGCCATGCCGCTGACACCCGCCTGGTCAACGTCCATGTCCAGCGCCTGCGGTCCAAAATCGAACAGGACCCGGAAGCTCCGGAAGTTGTATTGACGGTGCGTGGTGTCGGCTACAAAGCAGGGGTCTGACTCCGCCGCGCAGGACGGGGAACCGGACCGGCGCGAAGTTCCGCACTCCGCGGACCAGGGCCTGAACCAGGCGGTCGCCGCGCAGGACACCACGTCTCAGGCCGGTGGGGAGCCCGTCGCTCCAGGCCCTGGCGGGACCGGAAACCCCGGACTCCGGCATGTGGCCTTCCGCGCACGGATCTGGCAGCGCCGCGCCTTGATCGTGGCGCTCCGCGTGGCGCGGCTGGTGCTGACCGGAGTCCGCCGCTTCCTTCCAGGGCTGCGGTACCTTGGCCGGTCCCTGCAGCAGCGCTGGCGCCGGTCCCTGCAGTTCCGGACCGTTCTGACCACCCTGATGCTGGCCGTGACCTCCTTCGCCGTGGTCGGCGCCTACCTGTCCAACCAGATCGCCAACAACCTGTTCCAGGAGCGGCTGACCCAGGCGGAGTCCGAGACACGCTACAACGTCAAACAGGTGCAGGAAACGTTCGACGGCGCCCAGGTCACCGACCAGTCCAGCGTCATCACCTTGGTCTCTGACACCCTCAGCGCGGTGGAGGGGCGCGGCTCCGTCATCCAACGGCGTTACGTGTTCGAGGCAATGCCCAACCAGACCAAGCCGCGAAACCGCTGGGTGGAGTCCCGGGCCTCGGACCAGCTGACCGTCAGCGTCATTCCGCCCGACCTGCGCAAAGCGGTCCAGGAATCCGGGAAAGACCAATACTGGGCATCCACGGTTATTCCCGTGGGGACCGAGGACCGGCCCGGCATTGCCGTGGGCAACAAGGTGACCTTCAACGGCACCGTCTACGAGCTCTACCTGATCTACGACCTCAACACAGCGCAGCAAACGCTCAACGAGATCCAAAGTGTGCTGTGGGCCGGCGGTGCGGTCCTCGTGCTGCTGATCGGCGCTGTTGCCTGGTACGTCACCCGCAACGTGGTGAGCCCGGTGAGCCACGCCGCCATGGTGTCCGAAAAACTTGCGGCTGGCCAACTGCAGGAACGCATGGTGGTCAAGGGCGAGGACGAAGTGGCCCGCCTGGGTGCCTCCTTCAACCACATGGCAGCCAGCCTGCAGGAGCAGATCACCCAGCTGGCCACGCTGTCGCAGATGCAGCAGCGCTTCGTGTCCGACGTTTCGCACGAACTGAGGACGCCGTTGACCACTGTCCGGATGGCCGCGGAAGTCCTCTACGATGCCCGGGACGATTTCGACCCCATCAACAAGCGGTCCGCGGAACTGCTCTACAACCAGGTGGAGCGCTTCCAGTCCCTGCTCTCCGACCTGCTGGAAATCAGCAGGTTCGATGCCGGCGTGGCAGTCCTGGATGCCGAACCGGAGGACCTCCTCCAGGTCATCGCCCACGTCATTGAAGGCGCAGCGCCTGTCGCGGCTGAATACGGCTCCGAGATCCTCTATACGGCCCCCAGCGACGCCGTGATTGTTGAAATGGACGCCCGGCGCATCGACAGGATCCTGCGGAACCTGATCCTGAACGCCGTGGAGCATGGTGAGGGCAAACCGGTGACAGTCACGGTCGTGGCAAACGATACGGCAGTGGGTGTTTCGGTCAGGGACCACGGGATCGGGATGGACCAGTCGCAGGCGGCCCGCGTCTTCGACAGGTTCTGGCGCGCTGATCCTGCCCGTGCCCGCACGACGGGAGGCAGCGGTCTGGGACTTTCCATCGCCATGGAGGACACCAAATTGCACCACGGCTGGCTGCAGGCATGGGGCCGAAAGGGCGACGGAGCCAACTTCCGCCTGACCCTTCCCTTGCGGCAGGACGGCGAGATATCGGAGTCGCCCGTACAGCTGGAACCGACAGACGCCACCATGCCGGGAGCGCCAGGAAGTATCCCCGCGGAACAGGACTACAAGAACATGCTGCTGCTGCAGGCCGGGGCAGCCGGATCCGCTCCGGTGCGGCCGCCCGAGGAGGCACCATGAGGGCATCGATGCGCCAGGCCAGGTACACGGCTGCGCTCCTTGCGCTGCTCATTGTCTTCCTGTCCGGATGCGCGCGGATCCCCACGTCCGGCCCTGTTGGGAAAAGCAGTGAAAGCAGCGCCGGCAACGTCAACGCACCCGTCTTCCTGCCGGCTGCACCGCAGCCCGGCGCCTCACCCGAAACAATCATCGACTACTTCTACCGGGCAGGCAGCGGCTACGAGGATGACTACGCCGTGGCCCGCCAGTACCTCACCCAGGCCTCGGCAGTGTCCTGGAAGCCGGACAAACGGGCGCTGGTCTATCGGGAGGCCCGCGTTGTCCCCACGGCAACGGAGAACGTCTTCAACTACGAGTTGGACGTCTCCTACACCGTGGATGCTGATGGCATCGCCACCCAGTCCCCGCCCGGAACGGTGGAGCGCATCCCGGTGACGGTGACCCAGGTGGACGGGGAATGGCGGATCTCCGCGATTCCGGACGGAACCGCCATCGCGGAGGAAACCTTCAAGGTGATCTACGGCGCCTACCCCATCTATTTCTACGACCCCACTTTCACCTACGCCATCCCCGATGTGCGCTGGTTCCTGAAGAACAAGACCGTCAAAGCGATGACCAGCGCCCTGCTGGCCGGTCCGGCCCCGTACCTCCGCGGCGCCGTCGCAAGCGCCTTTCCGTCGGGGATCAAGCTTGCCCGTGAGTCCGTCCCGGTGGTCTCCGGGGCCGCCCAGGTGGATCTGACAGCGAAAGAGTTGACGGAAACCTCCGCGGAGGACCGGCTGCGCATGCAGATGCAGCTGACGTTGACGTTCCGCAGCCAGCCGGACGTGGTCAACGTGGAACTGCGCGCCAACCAGGACCTGGTCCGGGTGGAGGACAACGGGTCCGTCCTTCCTCCCGTGCTCGACAAGACCGTTCCCTCGCGCCAGATCGCCGTCAGCGGCAACGAACTGGTGCGCTACGAGAACAACCGCATCTCGCCCCTGCCCGACATGCAGCCGGTCTCGGCCCTGAACCCGCGCTATCCCGCGGAATCGCCGGTGTCCCAGGCTGCAGCCTTCCTCAACGACGGCCGCACCACCCTGTACAGCATCAGTCCGGGCCAGCCTGCCCGCGCCCTGACCACCCGCAGCACCCTCAGCCGGCCATCTTTCAGCATCAATGACTGGCTGTGGACGGCCGGGCCAGGTGCCACGGGTGCCACCGAAGTCGTGGCCTTCCATCCCACCGGGGTAGCCGAGGGTGCCCCAGTACCATCCGTCACCCTGGCGCCGTCATGGCTTGCCGGCCGGACCGTGAAGGAACTCCGCATTTCCCGCGACGGCGTGCGTGCCCTGGTCATTTCGGAACAAAACGGGAAATCCAAGGTGCAGGTCACTGGCGTGATCCGGGCCGCCGACGGAACACCGCGGGAATTGACCCCGCCCATCACCCTGGTCTCGTCCACGGATCCCGATCAGGGTGTGTGGGTGAACGGGACCACGGTGGCCGTCATGAAGGAGGCAGCCGGTGCCAACGTCACTCCTGAGCTGCTGTCCCTCACCTCCGGACAGCCGCAGCAGCTTGCCCCCTGGCCCGGCCTGGTTGCCATCAGCGCTGGTAACGGTGCAGATGACATCTATGTCCAGTCCGGAGAGGGAATCTTCCAGCGCCTGGGCAACGGGTGGTCGCCCCAGATCAAGGGTCCCATCGATCCTGCTTTCCCCGGCTGACCCTGCTGCTTGTCCACATAGCGGTGGCGGGGCTCCCGCCTGCCCGGACACCTGGCGCATCGTAGGGGAATGGACGGCCTGACCAACGGGACAAAACATCCCCGCCGCCGGGGGAGCCGGGCGATCGACCCTGATCTGCAACCGCAGCCCCGTACCGCACTGCACAGAAGCGACCACGCAAGAGTGTCCGTTCGCCTCGCTGATTGGCTGTCCACTGTTGGGACAGATCTCCTCTCCCTGGCAGTGCCTGTGGACTGCGTCTGCTGCGGGGCGGAGGACCGGACCCTCTGCCCTTCCTGCGGAAGCAGGATCCGCCAACTGACCAGGCATCCTTTCCGTGCGGAAGGCGGAGCGCCGGCGCTGGTGGCTGTCGACGGGACCACGCTCCTGCCGGTGGTGGCAGCGGGGGTGTACCGGGACGAACTGGCCCAGGCCCTGCTGGCGTTCAAAAGACAGGGCCAGCACCAGCTTGCGGGAAGCCTGGGCCGGGTGCTGGCCGGGGCAGTGCGGTCCGCTGCCCCTCGCGGCAACGGCATCCTGCTGGTTCCGGTGCCTACCGGGACGGCGGCATACGTCAACCGGGGGTTCAGCCCGGTCCACCTGCTCCTGAAGGAGGCGGCCAGGCAACTGCCGGGACTCGACGTTGCCGATGTCCTGGGGAAGAAGTCCGCTTCGCGGCTGGAGTGGTCAAGGGCGCTGGGTTTGGGACATGGGCCGGGCGGCCAGAAAGGTTTGGGCAGGGGAGCCCGTTCGCGCCGTGTCAGGGGGTCCATGCGGGTCAAATCCGGTGCCCGCGCCAGGGTTGCAGGGAAGCCCTGCATCATCGTCGACGACGTCCTTACAACCGGCGCTACCCTCGGTGAAGCAGCCCGTACTTTGCATGCGGCCGGCGCACGGGTGAGGGGCGCCGTCGTGCTCGCAGCGACACGCCCGCCCGATGCGGCAGCCGTAGCGACTCCTGCCCCCGGACCGTGCGGGACAGGCCATGACTTAGAAAAAAATAAACCGGGAAAGGATGAATAACAGGTGGCTATGAACTAACGTCGGTGGTGGGTACCAAGAACAGAATGTACCTTTCGATGGCGGCTCGGAGAGGGGCTCGACTGTCAGACAGCCCGGCCCAGGGAAGCGCCGCCGTCGTGTCACCGAAGTCATTTGGAGGGCACCATGGAGTTTATGATCAGCGGACGAAATCTGACGGTTTCAGACCGGTTCCGCGAATACGCCGGGGAAAAGATCGCAAAGATCGAATCACTCGGCGACAAGATCCAGCGGGTCGATACGAAGGTCTCCAAGGAGACCAACGCCCGGCAAACCGGGGACCAGTTAACCGTCGAAGTGACGGTCCTGGGACGGGGACCCGTAATCCGTGCCGAAGCGAGTGCCGCAGACAAATTTGCCGCCTTTGACCTCGCCTACAACAAGCTGCTTGAGCGTCTCCGCCGCGCAAAGGACCGCAAAAAGGTCCACCACGGCCGCCACACACCCAAGGCCGTCCGTGAAGCCACCGCTTCCCTTGAACCTGCCAGCGCACACGAACCGCTCTACGTTGAGGCCAACCGCTGGACCGAAACAGCGCAGGCACCCGAAGAAAAGTCCCCCTACGACGTGGAGAACGACATCCCGGCGGGGAACTCTCCGGTTCTGATCCGGCGCAAGGTCTTTCCCGCTGCGTCCATGACGCTCGATGATGCCGTCGACAACATGGAGCTCGTAGGCCACGATTTCTACCTCTTCGTGGACAAAGCCACCAACACGCCGTCCGTTGTCTACCGCCGCCGCGGCTGGACTTACGGCGTCATCACCCTGGACCACGAATGCGAGCCAGGCGACACGGTCGTGGAGGAAAAGGTCATTGCCTACCGTTCGGACGATGCCCCCGCCAACGCCTAGGCGTGGCAACAGCCACCAGGGAGGACCTCATTGCCGTCGACGCTGAGCCTCGACCAGGCACGGCGAATCGCACTGGCAGCCCAGGGACTCCATAAAGGACGGCCCACCGGCCCCGTGACAGCACGGACGGTGGGCCGTACCTTTGCCCGACTGCAGCTTGTCCAGATCGATTCCGTGAACGTCCTGGTCCGCAGCCATTTCCTGCCGTTCTACTCGCGGCTGGGCAACTACGACCGGGATATCCTGCAGCGCATGTCGGCCAAGCATCCGCGGCGGATGCTTGAGTACTGGGCCCACGAAGCGAGCTACATCCGGCCGGAGCATTACCAGGACCTCCTTCTCTGGCAGAAACGGGCCTGGGTGGGCGCTTCCCGCATGGACCCGGCACTCCGTGACGAGGTTGCGGCCAGGATCCTGGGGACCCTCGCCAGTTCCGGACCCCTGACGGCCTCGGAACTGACCACACTGCTGGGGCATGTCGAGGAAAGGCGCGTGGAGAACTGGGGCTGGAACTGGAATGCCGTCAAAAGGGTCCTTGAACATCTCTTCGAGGAAGGGCTGGTGTCGGCGGCTGCCAGGACGGGGCAGTTCGAGCGCCGGTATGCGCTGACCTCTACGGTCCTCCCCGACGCTGCTGCCGCAGCAGGGGAAAAAGATTCCGCCGCCGCACTCCAACGCCTCACGGAAGCAGCTGCCCGCGCCCATGGGATCGGCACCATCCGCTGCTTTGCCGATTACTTCAGGACTCCGGTCAAGGCCACTGCGGTGGCGGTGGAGAACCTCGTGGATCAAGGCAAACTGCAGCCGGTCACCGTAGCGGGCTGGGAGCGGAAGACGTTCCGGCATGTGGACTCGGTCCTGCCGCGGCGTGCCACCGGCAGGGCGCTGTTGAGTCCGTTCGATTCCCTGGTCTTTGAGCGGCGGCGCCTGGCCGAACTGTTCGGTTTCCATTACCGGATTGAGATCTACACCCCGGAACCCAAACGGCGCTTCGGCTACTACGTGCTGCCTTTCCTGCTGCGTGACCGAATCGTGGCCCGTGTGGATTTGAAGGCGGACCGGGCCGGTGGGCGGCTGCTGGCGAGGGCCGCCTTCGCCGAGCCCGGCGCACCGCCGGACACCGCCGTCGAACTTGCCCGCGAGCTGCAGCTGATGGGCCAATGGCTTGGCCTCCCGGAGGTTGAAGTGGGGCAGTCCGGGGACCTCGCCGCCCGGCTGGGGCAGGAACTGGCACGCCCGTAGGGAGTATCCGCTCTCAGGGAAAAGGGGCACCGGCCGCGTGTCTCTCCCGTAGACTGAACACGCCAGAATTCGGCGGCATCAGACTGGGAGCATCTTCACGTGGCATCACTTATCGAAAAAATTCTCCGCACGGGTGACAAGAAAACACTCCGGCAGCTGAGGAACTACGCCGATTCCATCAATGCCCTCGAGGACTCGTTCAAGACCTTTACCGACGCCGAGCTGCGTGCCGAGACAGACCGCCTCCGGGCACGCCACCAGGACGGCGAGAAACTCGACGACCTGCTTCCGGAAGCCTTCGCCGCAGTGCGGGAAGCGTCCTCCCGCACCCTGGGAATGCGCCACTTCGACGTCCAGCTGATGGGCGGCGCCGCCCTGCACATGGGCAACATCGCCGAAATGAAGACCGGTGAAGGCAAAACGCTGGTGGCGACCGCTCCCGCCTACCTGAACGCACTCGCCGGCAAGGGTGTCCACGTTGTCACCGTCAACGATTACCTAGCCGAGTATCAGTCCGAACTCATGGGGCGGGTATACCGCTTCCTCGGCCTGACCAGCGGTGTTATCCTCGCCAACCAGGATCCGGCCGTCCGTCGCCAGCAGTACGCGGCCGATATCACTTACGGAACCAACAACGAGTTTGGGTTCGACTACCTGCGCGACAACATGGCATGGGACCGCACCGAACTCGTCCAGCGCGGCCACAACTTCGCCATCGTCGATGAAGTGGACTCGATCCTCATCGATGAGGCCCGTACTCCGCTGATCATCTCCGGCCCCGCGCAAGGGGACACCAACCGCTGGTACAGCGAATTCGCCAAAGTGGTGCTCCGGCTCCAGCCTGAGAAGGACTACGAGGTCGACGAGAAGAAGCGCACCGTGGGCGTCCTGGAGAGCGGGATCGAAAAGGTCGAGGACTACCTTGGCATTTCCAACCTCTACGAGTCCGCCAACACCCCGCTTATTGGCTTCCTGAACAATGCCATCAAGGCCAAGGAACTCTTCAAGCGGGACAAGGACTACGTCATCCTGGACGGCGAAGTGCTGATCGTTGACGAGCACACCGGCCGCATCCTGGCGGGCCGGCGCTACAACGAAGGCATGCACCAGGCGATCGAGGCCAAGGAAGGCGTCGAGATCAAAGCGGAAAACCAGACCCTGGCCACCGTGACGCTGCAGAACTACTTCCGTATGTACGGCAAGCTTTCCGGCATGACCGGTACCGCCGAAACTGAGGCAGCCGAGTTCATGAGCACCTACAAGCTCGGCGTCGTCGCCATTCCCACCAACAGGGACATGCAGCGGATCGACCAGCCGGACCTGGTCTTCAAGAACGAGGTAGTCAAGTTCGACGCCGTGGTGCGCGATATCGCCGAACGGCACGAAAAGGGCCAGCCTGTCCTGGTGGGCACCACCAGCGTGGAGAAGAGCGAGTACCTGTCCAAGCTGCTTGCCAAGGAAGGAATCCGCCACGAAGTCCTGAACGCCAAGAACCACGCCCGGGAAGCAGCCATCGTCGCCCAGGCGGGCCGGAAGGGCGCTGTCACCGTGGCCACCAACATGGCCGGCCGTGGCACTGACATCATGTTGGGCGGCAACGCCGAATTCACGGCAGTTGCCGAACTCGCCAAGCGCGGACTGGACCCCGAGGAGAACTCCGAACAGTACGAAGCCGTATGGCCTGCTGCGCTGGAAGCGGCAAAACAGTCGGTCAAGGACGAACACGAGGAGGTGCTCGACCTAGGCGGCCTGTACGTCCTGGGAACCGAGCGCCACGAGTCACGCCGCATCGACAACCAGCTCCGTGGCCGGTCCGGCCGCCAGGGCGACCCCGGTGAGTCACGGTTCTACCTGTCGCTGACCGATGATCTCATGCGGCTCTTCAACTCCGGGGCTGCGGAACGGCTGATGAACAGTTCCGTGCCGGATGACGTCGCGTTGGAATCGAAACTGGTGTCCCGTGCCATCGCTTCCGCCCAGGGGCAGGTTGAAGGCAGGAACGCCGAGCAGCGCAAGAACGTGCTGAAGTACGACGACGTCCTGAACCGCCAGCGCGAAGCCATCTACAGCGACCGACGACGCATCCTGGAAGGCGATGACCTGCACGAAAAGGTGCAGTACTTCATCGAGGACACCATCGCAGCCCTGATTGATGCTGCCACCGCCGAAGGAAACGGCGATGACTGGGACTTCCACCAGCTGTGGACCAACCTGAAGACGCTTTACCCTGTCAGCGTTGGCGCGGACGACATCATCGAAGAAGCCGGTGGGAAGTCCAGGGTTACCGTGGAGCTGCTGAAAGAGGAGATCCTCTCGGACGCCCGCCTGGTGTACCAGTCCCGCGAGGAGGTCATCGGCTCCGAAAGCATGCGGGAGCTGGAACGGCGTGTGGTCCTTTCCGTCATTGGCCGCAAGTGGCAGGAGCACCTCTATGAGATGGACTACCTGAAGGAGGGCATCGGCCTGCGTGCCATGGCCCAGCGTGATCCGCTGGTGGAGTACCAGCGCGAAGGTTTTGCCATGTTCCAAAGCATGATGGAAGCCATTCGGGAGGAAAGCGTTGGATTCCTCTACAACCTTGAAGTAGAGGTAACGCCGGCTCAGGATGTCGTCGTCCCGGATGCGGCCGGCGGACACACCGAGCACGTGGATCCGCAGGTTCACGCCGCCGGTCTTGAAGCCCCGGAAAAGCCGGCGCAACTGCAATACACCGCGCCCAGCGAGGGCGGCGGAACCGAGACCCGGCTGGAGACCCGGCCCGGGACTGGACGTTCCGGCAACCCGGCCAAGGCCGCAGCCCAGGATGCCTCGAAGCGCCCGGCAAAGAAAAAGAAGCGCTAGCAGTACTGCCGTCAACGTCTCATGGCGTTGAGGGACAGGGCAGGGACTGATCAGTCCCTGCCCTGTTTGCGTTCTGCGCCGCATAATGGACAGCGCTTCCTTGGGAACCCATGAAGTCAGCCGATGACGAGTTCAACGATCCGCCAGACCTGCTTGCTGCGCTCCAGGCGTACGGCCACGGCACGGGCCCGTACGTCATCCACCACCACAGCGGTGGCCTCGAATATTCCTTCCGCAACCTCGCAGACCCTGACGGAACGGACCGCAGAGTTCCGGTGCAGCCGTGCCAGCGCAGGGTTTCCCGTCCTGGTAAGTTCGCGCCGTATCAGTGCCGCCCGGTGCTGCAGCGAAGCCAGGCAGCGCGGGTCCAAACGCCGCGCCAGTTGGTGGATGGGGCGGATTCCGGCCAGCACCTCCATGGCAGCCTGCACCGTCCCGCGGGTTATGGCCACCACTTCCGCGGCGTCATTTACGGGACGCAGCGGCGGTGGGGTGGCGGCGGGTGACCTGCCTGCGGGCGTCGCTGTCTTTGGTGTGGAGGCTTTCCGGGGTGCACTCCCGCCAGCGATGGAGCTGTCTCCCAGCCCCTGGGCGGTACGGACGGGTGTCGCTGCGCTCATAATGTTCCCCTTGGTTCGAAAAGTGGATGTTTGGTGGGTCGGTCGGTCGGGCTTCGGGCGGTGCGGCGGCGCAGGCCGTTACGGCCCGGGAGCCTGGAGGATCTGGCCCGGGAGCAGGACATCGGGGCTCCCGCCGATCAGTCCACGGTTGGCTGCATACCACCGTGGCCATTCCATGGCGATCTCCACGTCTGATGCCTCCGGTCCGAGCCAGGCCGCCACGATGTCCCATAAGGTGTCCCCTGCGAGAACAGTCACAGCCCCCGCCTCTCCGCCCGCGGTGTGCCGTACAGGACTCTGTTCCGGGTCGGTCCTGGTGTCCGGTGCCGCGAGCAGGCCGGGTTCCAGCACAGGGGACGACGGTTGCCAGCCAGGGTTGAAAGTGGTGATGGCAGGAGGCGTGGCGTCGGTCTGCCGTCCCGTGGGGAAGCCTGCCTGAGTTGGTGTTGGGGTGTCCGCCGGGGCGGGTACTCCAGGGCCATAGCTGTCTGGGGTGCCACTGTGACCGGGCGCCGTAGCATCGCCGGCAGTTGCGGTGGTTGGGAGAGCCGCCGACGAATGCGCGTGTATGGGTGTCCACTCCGGTCCCGGGGTGGTGGTGCCCGCGTGAGCTGCGGCGCCAGCCATGAGCTGAATTGAAAGGGCGGCGATGACAGCCCGCTGCATGAATGCCGGTGAAAGCCGGCGGGCGGCGGCCGCAGCCCGATACCGTCCCAACCGTTCAAGGAGGACAGCGGCTCCTGCCGCCAGCACCGCAACGGTCCACCACAACAGAAGCGCGAGACCGGTAACGGTTGCAGCCAGTGCCAAAAGGGCCTCAACAGTCCAGTCCTGCTGTTGGGCCGAAGCTTCTTGCCACTGCACAAACTGGCTTCTTCCCAGAGCGCAGAGTAAGGCGCCGAGGATCAGGAGGGCCAGTGCCATGGCGCCATCCGACGATTGTGTCTTCCCGGAGAATCCCATTTCCAGCCCATCTAGATGTCATTTGATGCAGTTTGATAATGTTTGATTCAGTCTGAACCGCTTTATTGTCTTTTGTCCAGACGTTGGAGAGGGAAAGTGGGAACGTTGACCGTCCGGGAAGGGCGCTTTACGCTGGCGGGATGCGCTGGGATGCACTCTTTGATGACATGGAAAACCAACTGGCGGAGGCCGACCGGCTGATGCTCGAAAGCGAAATCGCCGAGCGTACGAGGGCCGAGTTCGTTGGCCTGCAGCTCGGGGACAGGCTGCGTGCGGTGGCAGGCTACAGGATCGGGGTGCACCTGCTGTGTGGCGAATCGGCGCACGGGGAGCTGATTCATGTTGGCGCCGATGCCCTGGTCCTTCGTGAAGAAAGGCACCAGGCGCTCATACCCTATGCGGCCATAGCCAGGTATGTGGGCTTGGGCAGGCATATGAGGACAGAGGACTCGTCCGTCCGACGGTCGATCGGACTTGCCCATTCCCTGCGGGCCCTTTCCCGGGACCGGAAGGAAATAGCCGTTACGCTGTCCGGTCACACCGGAACCGCGCGGCTGGACGGCGTTATTGACCGCGTCGGCCGCGACTACATTGACCTGGCCTCGGTTGTTCCAGGCGAAGCTCGTAGGGCCCACAGCGTAGGCCAGGTTTCAGCTATACCCTTTTCGGCGTTGTCGGTCATCAGGGCGCTAAGGGTTGACGGGGACTAGCAGGTCACACCGACTTGGACCGCGACTCCTGGATCATGCGGCTGGCCTCGGCATAGCGTTCCTCGATGTACTGCTCCAGCATCTTCTCTTCGACGCGCCACTGCCCACGGCCACCCACCTGGATTGCCTTCAGCTCGCCGCTTCGAACCAGCGCATACGCGGCAGGGGAGTTGATCTGCAGTTGCTCAGCGACGTCCGCGAGCGTGAGAAACCTGGGCATGCACCCCATTTTGCCATCAGACGACGTTGTTTGTTCCTGTTTTCCACAGATCGCCGGTTTTTGCGTAAATGACTTTCCTCCGCCGGGCCTTGCGGTAACAATGAGGAGTCCGGCCAGAGCGGGCAGGTCCGGTGTACCAAGGGGGAGAACGGTATGGTTCCTGATTCAAGCGCCACTGCGCCGCGGCTGAAGCGCCCATCGTGGAAAGATCCGCGCTTGCTGGTGGGCGTTCTCCTGGTCCTGGTGTCAGTTGCGGGGGTGACACTCCTGGTCGGCAGCGCAGACCGCACCACCGAGGTGTATGCTGCAAAGGACGGCATTGCCGTGGGGGAGCGGCTTACGGCGGAAAATGTGGTCCGGGCCAAGGTCCGCCTGGGTGACATCGAGCAGCACTACATCACCGTGGCGGACGGCCTGCCCCAGGACGTTGTCGCTGTGCAGCGGATCGCCAAGGACCAGTTGGTGCCCAGGACAAGCCTTGGTGGGGTGGACCGGCTGGACCGCAAACCTGTGGCCTTGAACATTGCCCAGACCCTGCCGTCACAGGCGGTTGCCGGCGCCAGGGTGGACGTCTGGGTCGCGCAGCCGGATGCGAAGAACGGATTCAGCGAGCCGAAACTGGTCCTTCCCGGAGCGGAAATCGCCGAGGTCGCCTCAGGTTCCACGGCCCTCGGATCGTCAAAGACCACCGTCCTGATGGTTCTGGTGGAGGACAAGCAGATGCCGGCGTTGCTGGGGGCCCAAGCCAATGACGCGAAGATATCCGTGGTGTGGAATCCGGGCGGCGCCCGATGAGCATCCCGGTGGTCACCGTCGGCCAGAGCAGGGAGGATCTGGTGGGCGGGCTCGAACGCCTGCACGGTCCGGTGACGGTGGTCAGACGGTGCACGGAACTTCCGGAGC
Source organism: Pseudarthrobacter sp. C4D7 (assembly GCF_013359725.1). Taxonomy (GTDB): domain Bacteria; phylum Actinomycetota; class Actinomycetes; order Actinomycetales; family Micrococcaceae; genus Arthrobacter. The sequence continues at coordinate 113,196 of NZ_JABFMW010000002.1, forward strand.
TGCTTGCCGCCTGTCAAAGCGGCCTGGCAAGGGCCGCTGTCGTGGCCGAGGGGTCCGAAGGGTTGACTGCCTCCCTCGTCGATCGCCTGGGAGCTGTTGGGGTTGCCGTGATCGCATTGACTGACAACGCGGATGAAGCAGCCAGGCTCCGCAAAATCGGTGCCGCCTCGGCGCTGACGGGAGTCGAGTCCTCGGAACTTTCGGCCCGGATAGCCGATGCCGTTGCCCAGCTGACAGGTGCTGCCCGTCCCTTCACCCGGAGCGCAGGTGCCGACACTGGTGCCGCGTTAACGACGGAACCTGTGCAGCCGGATCCTGGGGTGCAGGACCATCCAACGGGAAAGCTCATTGTGGTTTGGGGTCCTGCCGGGGCGCCCGGCAGGACCACCGTGGCGGTGAACATTGCCGGCGAGCTGGCCGCCGACGGCAGGGACGTCCTGCTGGTGGATGCGGACACCTACGGTGCCAGCGTCGCCGCTGTGCTCGGTCTCCTCGATGAATCCGCCGGCCTGGCCCAGGCGTGCAGGCTCGCAGACCAGGGCCTGCTGGACCTGGACGCCCTTCGGAAAGTGGCCGCCACCGTTGCTACTGCTGCCGGAACATTCCGGGTACTTACTGGCGTCACCCGCGCGGAGCGGTGGACGGAGCTGCGCGCCACTGCCCTGGCACTCGTGCTTGAGCGGGCACGGCAAATCGCGGACGTTGTGGTGGTTGATTCCGGTTTTTGCCTTGAAGCCGATGAAGAGCTGAGTTTCGACACCATGGCGCCGCGACGGAACGCTGCAACTTTGCGTCCCCTTGAACTTGCCGACTCGGTGTACGCCATTGGCGCTGCCGACCCGGTTGGCGTGCCACGGATGGTGCGGGCTCTCGCCGAACTCGAGGTGGCGGTGCCACAGGCGGCGCCCACTGTCGTCATGAACAAGGTGCGTTCCTCCTCGGTCGGCAGGGCACCGGAGCGCCAACTGCGCGACGCCTGGGCGCGGTTCGGCCCCCAGGCCGAGCTCGGGGCCTTCCTGCCGTATGACCCGGAGGCCGCCGACGCGGCCCTTCTCTCTGGATCGCTGCTGCTCGAGGTGGCGCCCGACTCAGCGCTTCGACGATCGATCCACGAACTGATTTGTGCACCAGAACAGCGAAAAGCCAAATCCTCTGTATTTTCTTCCACACCACGTCGAGGAGCAAAAGGCTAGGCTCGCCATAAGAGCTGCAACGGTGCGGCGGATATCTCTGATGGAGGCGTTGTCGATGTCGTCTGGATCCAGTGTGGAGGACCAGCCCCTTTCCATTGAAGGCTTTGAAGGCTTCCTGGGGGACTATTACCAGCACCTGGCAGAGGAGGATGCCCGAAGCTACTCCCGGGATGTTTTGGAAGCCCGCGCGGAGGAGCACCGCCGCACAGCCTCCGAACGTCAGCCCGGTCAGGCGAACATCTCCATCATCGAAGAAGAGGACAGCAGCGTCATCTTCATCGTCACCGATGACATGCCGTTCCTGGTCGACTCGGTCAATGCCGAACTTGTCCGGCAGCACGCAGCGATCAGGCTCGTGGTCCACCCTTTGTTCGTGGCCACCAGGAACCGCGAAACTGGCGAACTGGTCAAGGTCAACCGGGTCCCGGCACACCTCGGCATTTCCAGCGGCGACACGGCGGCGATGCCCAACCTTTCCCACCTCATTGCGCAGGGTGAAAATGCCTCGCACATGGAGTCCTGGATCGCCGTCGAAATCAACCGTGTTTCCGGCGACGCGAAGACTTCGCTGCTCTCGGGCCTGACCCGTGTTCTGAACGATGTCAGGGCTGCGGTCGAGGACTGGCCCAGGATGCGCCAAAAGGCGCTGGAAATCGCTGAAGGCCTGGACAAGGTTGCCAATTCCGCCCAGATTGCCGAGTTGCGCCAGGCAAAGGACCTGCTGCGCTGGCTTGATGACGGGAACTTCACGTTCCTGGGCTACCGCGAATACGATCTGCTCAATATTGACGGCGAAGATGTCCTGGAACTGCGGGAAGACAGTGGGCTGGGGCTCCTCAGGGCCGCCGCGGATTCTCCGCACATCCAGCACCTAACCGACACGGGCCGTAAGAAGGCACGGGAAAAACGCGCACTGGTCATCACCAAGGCCAACTCGCGGTCCACCGTGCACCGGTCGGCGTATCTGGACTACATCGGCATCAAGAGCTTTGACGCCGCGGGCAACGTCAACGGCGAGCGCCGCTTCATTGGCCTCTTCGCCACCAGTGCCTACGCCGGTTCCGTCCGCGACATTCCCATCGTGCGGGAAAAGGTGGACGCCGTGCTCCAGAACGCCGGCTTCCCGCCGGACTCGCACTCGGGCAAGGACCTGTTGGGAATCCTCGAAACCTATCCCCGCGATGAGCTGTTCCAGATCGAAATTCCCGATCTGGCCGCAACAGCGTTCGGCATCCAGAAACTGCAGGAACGGCGCCGCACCCGGCTGTTCCTGCGGCCCGATATCTATGGGCGGTTCATGTCCGCCGTTGTCTACCTGCCCCGCGACCGGTACACCACCAACGTCCGGCTCCGCATCGAGCAGGAACTGCGGGAAACCTTCCAGGCAGTCTCGATCGACTACGAAGCCCGCATGACCGAGTCCGCACTCGCACGTTTGTTCTTCCGCATCCGGCTCCCGAAGGACGCTGACGTCAGCCATGTCAACAGCGACGAGCTGGAAAAGCGGTTGGTCCGGGCGGCGCGGTCCTGGAGTGAAGGTATTGCCGAGGTCCTGCGCGAGGGCCGGGACCCGGCCGAGGCCAAGGACTTGGCCGCCACGTGGGCCGAGGCATTCCCTGCCGGCTACCGGGTCGATTACGAGGTGGAGGACGCCCTCGAGGACATTGCGCGCTTCGAAAAGTACGGGGCAGCCGCCGAACGGAACACCGGTGCGCGGCAGGAACGTCCCGGCGTCCACGTGTACCTGCCAGAAGGCGCTGGTGCAACGCTGGAAGAGGATGCCCGGGTCAAGCTCTACATGCTGGAGCCCAAGAGCCTCAGCCAGATCCTGCCCTTCTTCCACAACCTCGGACTCGAGGTGCTGGACGAGCGTCCGTTCGAAATCGAAACAGCCGACCATCGGGACTTCTTCCTCTACGACCTGGGCCTGAAGTACCCGGCAGGAGTGGACGCCCTCTCTACCGGCGCCCTGCTTGCCGACTCCTTTGGCGCGGCCGTCACCGGCGCCGCGGAATCGGACAGCTTTGACCGGCTCGTGTTGCGGGAGGGGCTGCAGTGGCGGCAGATCACCATGCTGCGCGCCTACGCCCGGTACATGCGCCAGATGGGAAACAGCAGTTCCTTTGGCTTCATGGCGGACACGCTCCTGGCCAACGCCGACGTGACCAGGGGACTGACCGAGCTCTTCGCCGCCCGTTTCGATCCCACCATCAGTGACGATGAACGCGCAGGGGCCCAGGCGTCGGTGCGGCTGGAACTGGCAGCATCGATCGAAAAGGTTCCCACCCTCGACGCCGACCGCGTGCTGCGCACCTTCGTCAACCTGATCGAGGCCACCCTCCGCACCAACTTCTACCAGGACAAGCCGCACCTGAGCTTCAAACTGGATCCCGCCCGGATTGACGGGTTGCCGTTCCCGCGTCCCATGTTCGAAATCTGGGTCTATTCACCCCGTGTCGAGGGTGCGCACCTCCGGTTCGGCAAGGTGGCCCGCGGCGGGCTCCGTTGGTCCGACAGGCGCGAGGACTTCCGGACGGAGGTCCTGGGGCTGGTCAAGGCGCAGACGGTCAAGAACGCCGTCATCGTGCCTACAGGAGCCAAGGGAGGCTTCTTCGCGAAACAGCTCCCGGACCCGGCAACCGACCGCGCCGCCTGGATGGCGGAGGGCGTTGAAAGCTACAAGACGTTTATCCGCGGGTTGCTGGACCTTACGGACAACCTCCTTACTGAGGGCGACGGCGAACGGCTCGTGCCGCCGTCGAACGTTGTCAGGCATGACGACGACGACTCGTACCTCGTGGTGGCGGCGGACAAGGGCACGGCTACTTTTTCGGACATAGCCAACGGACTGTCCGCTGAGTACGGATTCTGGCTGGGGGACGCATTCGCCTCCGGCGGTTCCGTGGGCTACGACCACAAAGCCATGGGCATCACCGCCCGCGGTGCTTGGGAATCGGTGAAGCGCCACTTCAGCGAGCTGGACCTGGACACCCAGACCGAACCCTTCACCGTGGTTGGTGTGGGCGATATGTCCGGTGATGTGTTCGGCAACGGAATGCTGCTTTCACGGCACATCCGGCTGCTTGCGGCGTTCGACCACCGGCACATCTTCCTCGATCCCAACCCGGACGAGGAGTCCTCGTTCGCGGAGCGCCAAAGGCTGTTCGACCTGCCCAGGTCCTCCTGGGACGACTACGACAAGTCGCTGATCAGTGAAGGCGGCGGGGTCTTCGCCCGCCAGGCCAAGTCCATTCCTGTCTCACCGCAGGTGCGGGCCGCGCTGGGGCTGCCGTCGGAAACCTCCGAGCTCAGCCCACCCGAACTCCTGCGCGCCATCCTGCTGGCGCCTGCCGACCTGCTCTACAACGGCGGGATCGGAACCTACGTCAAGGCGTCCTCCGAATCCAACGCGTCGGTGGGCGACAAAGCCAACGATTCCATCCGGGTCAACGGCCGGGACCTGCGGGTCAAGGTCGTGGGCGAAGGCGGCAACCTGGGAATGACCCAGCGCGGCCGCATCGAAGCAGCCCTGCAGGGCGTCATCCTGAATACGGACGCTATCGACAACTCCGCCGGTGTTGACTGCTCCGACCACGAGGTCAACATCAAGATCTTCGTTGACCGGATGGTGGCCGCCGGAAAGCTGCCCGCAGACGAACGCGCAGACTTCCTTGCCTCCATGACCGATGAAGTGGGCCGCCTGGTCCTTGAGGACAACATCGACCAGAACATCCTGCTCCTGAACGACCGGACGCGGGTGGCGGAGTGGAGCCCGAGTTACGAGCGGCTCATGGACTGGCTTGAGAAGAGCGCGGACCTGAAGCGTGACCTGGAGGCGCTGCCCACCACTGAGACGCTGCGCGACCGGTTGCAGCAGGGACAGGGCCTGACGTCTCCGGAGCTGTCAGTGCTGGCCGCCTACGCGAAGATTGAGTTGGCGTCCGCCCTGCGGGACAGTGACCTTGCCGATGACCCCTGGTTCAAGGACACACTGCGTTCCTACTTCCCTCATCAGCTGCGTGAACGTTTCGACGCCGAGCTGGACACACACCCGCTGCGCCGCGAAATCATCGCCACGGTGGTGGCCAACGACATGATCAACCTTGGCGGCATCACCTTCGCCTTCCGGGTGATGGAGGAGACGTCCGCCAGCGAGGTCGCGGTGGCCAAGGCGTTCGTGGCGCTGCGCGAGGTGTACGAACTGGATGCGATGGTGGGGGAACTGAACGGCTTGCCCGCCTCATTCCCCACGGAGCACTGGAGCACCGTCCACCTGGACATCCGCCGGCTTCTGGACCGGGCGGTCCGCTGGCTCCTCAGCCAGGAAAGTGTTTCCCGTCCCATCGCCGAGGTGGTGGCTGAGTTCAAGCCGCTGATGGATCCCATGCGCGCCCGCCTGCTGGATTACCTTCGCGGGGATGACCACGAGCGGGTGGCGGAGTGGCTGGCCAAGGGCCGCAGCTGGGAGCTGCCGGAGAGCCTCGCCCTGCGCTGGGCTGAATTGTTCGAGAGCTTCGTGCTGCTGGACATCGCCAAGATCGCCCGCTCCAGGGAGGACCGGGTGGAGGACATCGCAGCCGTTTACTACACCGTGTTCAACCGGTTCCACGCGGACTCGCTGCTGGAACGGATCAGCAGCCTTCCCCGGCAGGACCGGTGGCAGGCGCTGGCCCGGGCGGCCTTGCGCGATGACCTGTACTCAACGGTGTCTGACATGACGACGGCGGTGCTGGACGCGACATCCGGCATCGGCTCGCCGGATGCCCGGCTCGAGGACTGGGAGGCGCAGAACGCCGAGCAGTTGGGCAGGGCAAAGAGCATGTTCGACGAGGTGAACGCACTGGAGGCCGACGACATGGCTTCACTGTCGGTAGCATTGAGGCTCTTGAGGTCAATCGTCCGGCGCTAGGAATACGGCGCCGCAACTGGAGGTGCAGTGGCAATCTTTACGGACCCCATCAGGGAACATGCTGATTTTGGGCCGGGCGATGCTGAGTGGCTGCACCTTTTGGTGGGGGACTGGCAGATGGTCGCAGACCTTGCGTTTGCCGACCTGGCGCTCTGGTTCCCCCACCCGGAGCTTGGCTACATTGCCCTGGCACACGTCCGTCCCTCCACCACGCACACCGCTTTTCACAGCGACTTCGTGGGTGAGGGGATCCGGTCCGACCTGCAGCCGCTCGTGGATAAGGCGTGGAACAGCAGGTCCATTGAGCGTTCCAGCGAGACAAACTGGAACAGCGAGATGGCCCTGCGGGTCGAAGCGGTGCCGATGGTGCGCAACGGGCGCACGCTGGCGGTTGTCACGACCCATATGGACCTCTCCAGCTCGCGGATGCCGTCCCGGCTTGAGCTGACCTACCGGCAGTGCGCCTACGACCTTCTTCGGATGGGCACGTTGGGGTTGTGGCCGGACTTTGCCTCACCCACCGGCTCCCGCCGCGGCGCACCGCGCGTGGGGGATGGGCTGATCAGGCTGGATGCCGACGGTGTGGTGCAGTACGCAAGCCCCAACGGCGTTTCCGCCTTCCGCCGGTTGGGCGACGGGGAATCCCTGGAGGGACGCTCACTTGCAGAAGTCACCGCCGGGCTGCTCAAGGACCGCCGGCTGGTCGACGAGACCCTGCCACTGGTGGTCACCGGCCGCATGCCCTGGCGCAGCGAGATCGAGTCCCGCGGAGTGAGCCTGTCCTTGCGTGCCATTCCGCTCCGGGATGAGCAGCAGCGGTTCGGTGCACTGGTCCTCTGCCGCGACGTCTCCGAGCTGCGCCGCCGCGAGATGGAGCTGGTGACGAAGGATGCCACCATCCGCGAAATCCATCACCGGGTCAAAAACAACCTGCAGACTGTGGCCGCGCTGCTGCGGATGCAGTCGCGGCGCATGGTGAGCGATGAAGCGAAGCAGGGTTTGGAACAGGCGATGCGCCGGGTGGCCACCATTGCGCTGGTCCACGAGACGTTGTCGCAGGGGCTCACGCAGAGCGTCGACTTCGATGAACTGATCGGACGCCAGTTCCGGCTCTCCGCCGAAGTGGCTTCGCCTTCACAGCAGGTCCGGACCGAACGCTCCGGAAGCTTCGGGGAGCTTCCCAGCGACCTCGCCACTCCGCTGGCCCTGGTCATTAACGAACTGGTGACCAACGCTGTGGAGCACGGCCTCGAGGGGAGGGCGGGAACGGTGTGGCTCGTTGCGGACCGGTCCGAGGGCGATGACGGCGAGGAACTGACCGTCACCATCGCCGACGACGGGGTGGGCCTGCCACAGACCCCCCACGTGGAGGGACTCGGCCTGCAGATCGTCCGGACCCTCGTTACGAGTGAGCTGGGCGGGACAATCACGTGGGAGCGGCGCGAGGGCGGTGGGACCGAGGTCAAGATCCGGCTCAGCCTGGCCGGCAAATAGCGAGGCTGTCCCGGCCCGGGACAGCCTGCGCGTGGAAATGGACGCAAAGAGGCCCCGTGACAATCCAGCGTGGATTGTCACGGGGCCTCTGTCATCCGGGTACGGCGTTTGGTGCCGTGCCGCAGCAGCGCCTAGGAGGCGCGGCGTGCGCGGGCGGCCCGCCGCTTGAGGGCGCGTCGCTCATCTTCGCTCATGCCGCCCCAGACTCCGGCGTCCTGGCCGGATTCGAGGGCCCACTGCAGGCAGGTGTCGACAACAGGGCACCGGCGGCAGACGCTCTTGGCTTCCTCGATCTGCAGCAGGGCCGGACCTGTATTCCCGACGGGAAAGAACAGTTCCGGGTCCTTCTCAAGGCACGCTGCGCGGTTACGCCAATCCATGCTGATCAGTTGCTCCATTTCTGGGAAGTGCCTTTGTGAAATTATTCACTAGTGGCTACAAAGGAAAGGGGCCCTCTGGGCCCCCTTGGTCATCTGCATCAAGCCTGTCATGTTAACGCTGTGTAAACAAGGGGTAATAACGCCTGATATCCCTCGAAACCTGAGCGATGCATCACAGTGGCGGCTCTGGCCCTCACCAGTGTCCGACTATGTCCGGTAGGGTGCCAGTGTGTCAAGACCCCCGGAAAACCCAACAGGTACACCCCGCTCGTCGGATGATCCCCGCGGCGGCCCCGGCGCCGGGACCGCTGGTCTACAGGGCGCGGTGCCCGGGGCTGCGAAGGTGGTGGCGGCCGTGGCGGCCGCCGAGGCCACCGCCCTCCTGGCAGCGGCCGGCTGGTATGCCTATGAACTGCTCAGCGGCAGCCCTGTCCTCTCTTTTTGGGGCGCCGTCTTCACCTTGGCGCTGCTGTTGGCTTTTTCGGCCTGGCTTTATGCAGTGGCAGTCTTCCTCTATCGGGGCTACCGCTGGACCAGGGCAGCTGCCCTGGTGGCCCAGCTGTTCGTCCTGACGATCGGGGTGCCCACTGTGACCAGCGGACTGGTCCTTCCCGGGCTGGCGATGCTTGTCCCGGCGCTCACTGCCATCGTCCTCCTGTTTACCAGCACGGTGGTCCGCCATGCCTCCCGCACAGGGAGCGAGCCCCCAGCCCTCTGATTCGGCAGTTCCCGCGGGAAGGACCCGGCCATGCGCGTTGGGTGATCTCCTGGAGTGTCACGCTTCTGCTCCGGCCCACGCAACCTGGAGCGGGGTGGAGCGGCCTCCGGTGATCAGGGCGGCGCGCCCCGGCGGTGGATTGGATTCGACGTCGAACCGTACCCCGAAAAGGTCGCCGTCAGCCACGGACCGCGGCCCCATCAGCAGCCCGACACCCGATGACCTTGCAGTCATCAGCAGCGGTACGCGCTGGTACAGGACGGGGCTGAAGGCAGCGGTGACCACCAGGGAGTGGCCCAGCGCATGCAGGTGGTCCAAGTCCTTCAGCGCCGAAGCGGGGAGTTGGTCGACGTCGTCAACCAGCAGGATCGTCTCCCGCGGAAGGGAACCATCGCCGGCGTGCCTGACGATGCCGGCCCAAAAGTCATCCGCATCGTGGTGCGCGCCGCTGTGCGCGCACCATTTTCGGCCCGGGTTGAGTGCCTCCAGCGCGCGCAGGGTGTTGCTCTTGCCGCTCCCCGGATTACCGAGAACCGCGACAACTCCGCTGGCGGGAATCTGGAGGGACTGTGCGGCCAGCTCATCCCCGGCCACACCCAACACGGCATCCCCTGGCTTCGCGGAGGCTATCCGCATCCCCGCCGGGTGGGCGCTGGCAGGCGGGCCCTGGCTTGGGCGAACCTCTACTGACAGTTCCCGTTCGAGCGCTGCCAGCGCCCTGACTTCCGCGACGTTGATGGCCGCAGGAAGGGGATCCACCCTGAAGGGGCGCAGCGAAGCCGGGGCGAATGCGGCGCCACTCATATTCGCTGACGACGCGGTGGTGCGGTAGAACTGGCAGACCGCCGGTCCGGGACCGACGACAGGGCCGAAAGCGGCGGCCCTGCCTTCAACGGAAGGCATGGCAGGCATCCGCGGCCACATGGCACGGCCTTCCTCCGTTGATCCGGCCGGAAAGTAGAAGCGGTTGGGAAGGGCGCCGAAAAACCTGGCCGTGACGAGTTCGCGTTCGCCCGAGAGCAGCAGGGTGATTCCTGCCTGGGCGCCGTCCCGTGCCAGGTCCTGGACCAGGTCCTCGGCCCACGCCAGCGGGCCCGAACGGAACGCCGACACCCAGGACCCCCAGCCGGAGATGACGAGGACCAGCGGCACTTCTGCGGAGGCGGGATGGCTTCGTCGTTGTCCCAGTTCCCGGACCATTCTCTGCAGGATCCGAACCCCGCGCCGCAGATCGTCCAGTCCGGCCAGCGCACCGATCCGGCCGGCACTGACCAACGGGAGGAAATCTCCCCCCGCGTCCAGAATGTAAAAGTGAGTCTCACCAGTCCCGGCAACCAGCTTCCGGACGGCCAATTCCAAAGCCGCCCTGGCTCCGGACGCAGGGCCGCCAATAAACGCTGCGTGGCTGTGGCGGGCAGGGCTCCACACCAGGGCATCCACCCGTTGCCGGTCCGGTACATCCGCCAGGCCCAGGGAAAACCCACTGTTCCGGTCCGCGGATTCCAGGAGCCTGGAGTCCGGAACTGCCGAACCGCCGGGATTTTCTTCCAGTTTTTCCGGCAGGGGAGGGGCGACAGGCTTCCTGGGGGCCTCCCTCTCCTGCTCGGTGCAGAGTCCCCGCACCATGGCGGCCAGCGGTTCAACCGCCTGCGCTGGGGTAGGCAGGGGAATTTTGGCGTGGCCTGGTCCGGTTGTGCGCCCGGCGAGAAGGTCCGTTGTTCTGAGGACACTCACAGGCTCGGGCTGCGCGCCTGTGGCCACCGATGTCAGTGACGCGCATTGGAACTCCGCGGCTGCCTCCGTCCCGCGTGCCAGGAATGCCCGGCCGGGAGCATCGACACTGATGGCCGCGGCACCCCTGCAGTTGACGATGTCGACGGACTCCATTTCCGATTGCACGCGAAGGGCGATGCTGGACGTGACGTTGGCGCGGATGTCCGCTGTCAGCGCTCCCTGCGGCCTCTGTGTTGCCATGATCAGGTGGATGCCCAGGGAACGCCCGATGGAAGCTATCCGCAGCAGTTCACGGAGCACCTCGGGCGCATCGTCAACCAGCATCCTGAACTCGTCGATGACGATGACAAGGTGCGGCAGGGCGAAGTCCTCCGCTGCCTTGGTGGATCGGTACGCGGAAAGGTCGGGTACGCGGGCGGAGGCAAGGCAGCTCTCCCGGAGCCGCACCTCCGCGCGCAGTGAGGCCAACGTCCGTTCCATCTCGAAGGTGGAAAGATCAGTCTGCAACCCGACACAGTGGGCGAAGCCGCTCAGCGGGCCAAGCCCCGAGCCGCCCTTGAAATCGATAAAGAAGAAGTTGACCCTGTCCGGCGGGTAGGACAGTGCGAGTGCGATGGTGAGGCTGCGGAGTAATTCGGTTTTTCCTGAGCCAGTGGTCCCGGCGACCAAAAGATGCGGACCGTCCTGCTGCAGATCAATACTCCTGATCCCTGCCGCGCTGACCCCAAGGGGTACCGCCAACCCATCCTTTTGTCCGTTGGAGCTCCAGCGGTTTGCGGTGGCAGCAGGTGTCAGCTGCAGAATATCGCCAAGGCTGCAGTCAGCGGGAACGGAAGCCGGTTCTCCTTCGTCCTTCTGCCGTTCTGCTGCCATCCGCCGGCAGAACGATGTGAAGACGTTCTCCGGGACCAGATCCGGGACAAACACGGTGTCTCCATGCTCCTGAACCAGGGTGGACCTGTGTCCGGAAAGAAGAAGGTCAGGCGGAAGCAGTTCTTCCTCTCCAGGCCGGAAGTGAATCACCTGCCATCCGTGACGAATCGCAGCATCCCTTACTGGGTCATCCGAGGACCCCGCGGAGCCCTCTCCGCGAAGCAAGAGGACGCCGCGCTCGCAGCCGCGGGGATGGGGGCTGCTGATAACGCTGAGGGCCGCCTGGGGTGTTGCGGCCAGGGTCACCCGTGGCAAAAAGCGGGCGGCGAGGGGCAGGCTTGCAGGCGCTCCCCAAACCAGCACCTGCGTGGTGCAGGCGAGGGGATAACCTGCCAGCTGCATGATGAAGGACCGGATGGCACCGTCCACGGCCGACGCTTGACCGCCAACGGTGGTGAGTTGGCGGTCAGGATTGAGGACGACGGGAACCGTCCCTGCCAGTGGAATCGCGGGACCGGTTCCGGCTGGTTCAATCCTGACATTGGCTGGCTGCCCAGTCTGGCCCAGCCGTAACCAGATGCCTCCGCCGGAAACGTTATCCGGTGCTTCCACGCCTCCTGGTGCTGCCAACGCTACGAGGGGCAACGACGGTGCGCTGCGTCGGCGTCGTTCCCTGTCTTCCTCCACCGCAGCCCGCACGGCGGCTGACACCGCCCGTTTCTGCCGGCGTCCACTGGCGGCAGGAATCAGGACGGACAAGGCGGAAGCCGCGGAAAAGGCGAGGAACATCCACATCCCCGTGATGACAGCCAGCAACACCCCGAGAGCCAAAGGGAGGACGGCTGTCAGGATGAGAACTGACCGGTTTCCGGCATCAGCGCTGGCGCGCACGACGATGGGTTCCGCCGCGGACCGTCCGGCATCCGCAAGTGCGCCCCCGGGCGGTTCCACGAACATCAGTGACAGGTCCGATTGTCCGCAAGTGATGGTGGACGCTGTGGAGATTACCGTGTTCCGTATCCGTTCACCGTCGACGTAGGTGCCATTGGCGCTGTCCAGATCGACCAGCAGGATGGCCGTGTCGGTGACCACCACCCGCGCGTGTTCACGTGACAGTTCAGGGTCGGGGATGACGATCTGCGTGCCGCTTCGACCGATGGTGTAGCTGCCGCGCCGCAACGGAACGACTGTTCCCGCCGCCGCTCCGCTGTTGATGGCCAGAGCCAGATGGGGCGCTGCTTCGATCGACTGCCGGCGCCTGGGCCGTCCGCACGATGATGCGGTGCCGCCGTCGACAAGGACCGTCCCCTCCACCAGGGGCGGCACTCCAAGCCTCAAGGACCGTAAGTCCTGCCCATCCACCGTGACGGCGCCAGTGCGGAACTTTTGCGCGAGGTGCCGGTGAACCATGTCGCCAGGCGTGCCGGTGGGGGCAATGATGGATAGTTCGATGGGCGCGTGGTCCGGTGACGCTCCCGGGGAGCCAACCAGGGTGCAGTTGAGTGTCATCGCTTGGGAACCTCCGTGCATGTTCCAACACGCTAGTTAAGGAGTGCAGGGCCGGTCAGGCCCGGCACTGCCTATGTGGATAAACGTGCGGTTTTCTGGGTCCCAGGACGGGCGCGGCGCGGTTAGGATCGCTACACCCCGGATCCGGCTGGGCGGTCCGGCAACGGCGAAGGAGTCTCCTTGAACATGATTGCTGACAGCGCGGACATCGATGCCCGGGCTTGGATAGGGCCCGGAAGCAAGGTGTGGCATCTCGCCCAGATCAGGGAGTCGGCCAAGCTGGGGGAGAACTGCGTCGTTGGACGCGGTGCTTACATTGGCCCCGGCGTGGTCCTGGGTGATAACTGCAAGGTCCAGAATTACGCGCTGGTGTACGAGCCCGCAGTGTTGGAGGTAGGAGTCTTTATTGGCCCTGCCGTGGTACTGACCAACGACGTGTTTCCCCGTGCCGTGACACCTGACGGCAGCCTGAAGACGGAGGACGACTGGGACAAAGTGGGTGTCACCGTCCGGCAGGGAGCCGCCATAGGCGCGCGGGCCGTCTGTATAGCACCCGTAACCATCGGGGCGTGGGCGATGGTGGCGGCAGGCGCCGTCGTCACCAAGGACGTGCCGGACTTTGGTCTCGTGGCGGGGGTCCCGGCACGCCGTATCGGTTGGGTCGGTAAGGCAGGCCGGCCCCTGCAACGGCAGGATGGGCGGTGGATCTGCCCGGAAACGGGGGAAGCCTATGTTGATGAGGACGGCGTGCTGCGCCCTGCTTGATGGGCGCTGTGCGCCGCCTCACGGCGGGCTTCCGATTCGACCGGCCCCGCAGACTCTCGGGTAGGCTGGAGCAGCAGACAATGCGCCTATTTGCGCTGCCCGCATTCGAACCAGGAGATTTTGTGACCGCTGACCTCGTCATCGTAGGGTCCGGCTTTTTTGGCCTGACAATCGCAGAACAGGCCGCTACTGAGCTCGGCTTGAAGGTGGTCGTTATCGACCGCCGCCACCACATTGGCGGCAACGCATACAGCGAAAAGGAAGAGCAGACCGGGATCGAGATCCATCGGTACGGGGCCCACCTTTTCCATACCTCCAACGAACGCGTGTGGGAGTACGTCAATAGGTTCACTACCTTCACCGACTACGTGCACAAGGTTTACGGGGTCCATAAGGGCGAGGTTTACTCGCTGCCCATCAACCTGGCCACGATCAACCAGTTCTTCCGGGCCAACCTCACGCCCGGGCAGGCCAGGGACCTCATCCAGGAGCAGGCCGGCGAACTGGCAGGAACCGACCCCCAGAACCTGAACGACAAGGGCATCCAGCTGATCGGCCGGCCGCTGTACGAGGCGTTCATCAAGCACTACACCGGCAAGCAGTGGCAGACGGATCCCAAGGACCTGCCGGCCGGAATCATCTCCCGGCTTCCCGTCCGGTACAACTACGACAACAGGTACTTCAACGACAAGTACGAGGGCCTGCCCACAAACGGCTACACCGCGTGGATCGAGAAGATGGCGGAGCACCCCAACATCGAGGTGCGGCTCAACACCGACTTCTTCGACGAGTCCCACGAATACAGCAAGGACAAAGTGGTGGGCAACATCCCCGTCGTCTACACGGGCCCGGTTGACCGTTACTTCGACTACGCCGAGGGTGACTTGTCCTGGCGCACCATCGATTTCGAAGAAGAAGTCCTGGACGTCGGGGATTTCCAGGGGACTTCGGTGGTGAACTACAACGACGACGACGTCTCCTACACGCGCATTATCGAACCCCGCCATTTCCACCCTGAACGCGACTACCAGACCGAGAAGACGGTTATCATGCGCGAGTTCTCGCGGTTCGCGGAAAAGGGCGATGAACCCTATTACCCCGTCAACACCTCCGCTGACCGGGAGCGACTCCTCAAGTACCGCGACCTTGCAGCAGCTGAGAAGGACGTCCTCTTTGGCGGCCGGCTGGGCACCTACAAGTACCTGGACATGCACATGGCCATCGGAGCAGCGCTGAGCATGTTCGACAACAAGATCAGGCCGCACTTTGAAAGCGGCGTTAAGCTGGAAAGCGGAGGCGTGGACGCATGATCGGTTCGCCGGGCTGGGCGACACTCCAGCGGGTGATATTCCCGCCGGAGTCCGGAGCTGACACCATGTCGCTCTATGCGGACCCCGGCCCGGCGGCAGGAATCCGCTTCCGGGAAAGCGACGAGTCGGCGCGCAATCCCAAACGGGCAGAAGACAAGCTGCAACTTGTCGGCTCCAGCCAACGCGAAGTGCACTTCGACGACCTGCTGTCCCGGTTTTCCATCCGGGTTCGTTCCGGAGAGCAAATCTCGCTGGGAACGTATTTCAACGCGTTTCCCGCCAGCTACTGGCGCAGATGGACCCACCTGCGCGAGGTCCGCCTTGTCGTTGAGACGTCCGGCCACGGCTCCATCACCGTCTACAAGTCAAACGCGCGGGGCACCATTCAACGTGTGGATGGAACCCGGGTCGACGGCGGTGCGCGGACCGAATTCAATCTCTCCATCAAACCCTTTGGCGACGGCGGATGGCTGTGGTTCGATCTTGCCTCAAGCCGGGGTGACCTGGTCCTGGAAGAGGCCCGCTGGGAGGGGGCGCCCGCAGAACGCCCTCTCGAAACGGCTACGATCCAGATCACCACGATGAATAAACCCGACTTCTGCCTCGCCAACGTCCGGGCTTTGGCCGAGCACCCGGAAGCCCTTGAGGTGGCCCGGGAAGTACTGATCGTGGATCAGGGCACCGCAAAGGTGGCTGACCACCCCGGGTTCGCTGACGTTGCTGCCCGCATCGGCCCCAAGCTGAGGATCATTAACCAGGCGAACCTGGGTGGTTCCGGCGGGTTTGCCCGCGGCATGTATGAAGCAGTGGAAAACGGCAGCGATTACGTCCTGCTCCTTGATGACGACGTCGTCATGGAGCCGGAAAGCATCCTGCGCATGAAGGCGTTCTCCAGCCGATGCCGTAAGCCCACAATTGTCGGCGGCCACATGTTTGATTTGTACAGCCGCAGCACTCTGTATTCCATGGGCGAAACGATCGATCCCCGCCGGTTTTCACCCAGCCAGCCCCACCAGGATATGCAGATGCGGCACGATTTCAGCGTGTCGAACCTGCGGCAGACGCCGTGGCTGCACAGGCGCATTGACGTCGACTACAACGGTTGGTGGATGTGCCTGATACCCACGTCCGTCATTCGCGACATCGGTCTCCCACTGCCTTTGTTCATCAAATGGGACGACTCGGAATACGGGCTGCGTGCCCAGGCAGCCGGCTACCGTACCGTTTCACTGCCGGGCGCGGCGCTCTGGCACATCTCGTGGATCGACAAAGACGACCTGGTTGGCTGGCAGGCATATTTTCATATCCGCAACCGCCTGATCACCGCGCTCCTCCACAGCCCTCAATCAAAGGGCGGCTCCGTTTTGCGGGAATCCTTCCAGGAAGACGTGAAGCACCTCGTTTCGCTTCAGTACTTCACCGTGCAGAACCGGCTGACGGCGAGGACGGACCTGGTGACAGGTCCTTCGCACTTGCATCCGTCCCTTGCCACCAAGCTTGCGAGTATCAACAAGCTGCGCGAATCCTTTTCAGATGCGCAGCTGCGAGAGGACGTGGATGATTTCCCCGCGCCTTCCCTCGGCGCCGGGCTCCCGGGGCAGGCCGACAGCCAGATGCCAGCCAAGAAGGACATGGTGAAGTGGGGCTTGACCACAGTGGCCAGGCAGTTGCTCAAGCAACCTTCCGAAGCCTCGCTTGAGCGCCCGCAGGGTTACCTTGCGCACGTGGATAATAGGTGGTTCCGTACGGCGCAGTATGATTCCGTGGTGGTATCCAACGCCGAGGGCACCGCTGCTTCGTGGTACAAGAGGGACCCCAGGAAGCTGAAGGCCATGCTAAGGCAGTCGGCTCTTCAGCACGCGGCGCTCTACAAGAACTGGGATGTGCTGGCCGCGGACTACCGCGCTGCGCTTGCAGATTTGGTATCCATGAAGGCATGGGCTCAAACCTTCGATAAACATGGATAGCTTGGCGAAGACAAAGAAACGGCTGCCGGAATTGAATCCGGCAGCCGTTGCTCTTTAATGCCTGCTACGACAGCTCTGCGTGTTCTCCGTGCGTACCCGGCAGCTTGGGCCGGCTGGATTTTGTTGTGAGAAGGCGGTACAGGCACACAGCGCCGGCGGTCAGCACCACTATGTAGACCACGGTGAGACCCTGCCAGGTCAGCGGAGGCTGCCAGCGCGGATCAAACATTTCGGTCCAGTTGACGTGGTCCTGGATGCCGATGGTGTAGCGCCGCAGCCCCTCGAGGAATATGTACGTGTGGGCGAGCACCCCCAGGACCAGCCCCCAGCGAATCATGGACTTGGACCAGGGGGTGATCCGGAACTGGCGGAACCGGGTAGTTACCCCGGCCGCGAGGATGAGTGTCACCACCATGGCGAGGGCATAGCGGCCTTGCCAGATCCAGCCAAGCTTTTCGCTTGAACTTGCCTGGAGGGCGGTGGGCACGGCGATCACCGTGACGGTGAGCAGGGCCATGGTCCAGCGGCCGCGGACGGGTCGCGCCGTGTAGGCGAGGAACAGCAGGGCTCCGAAGCCCAGCACCCAGGTGTAGAGGGTGGCCGGGGGAGGCAAGGTGTCAATCCAACCGAGGACCCCGACGTACTCGACCATGAAGAACACAGTCTTATCCAGCATGGCGACCGCCGCATCCTCTGCCGGGATCGGAGCACCCGCAAGAAGGCTGTCAAAGCTCTTTGCGTAGAAAACCCACCACAGGGCGAACGCACAGGACACTGCGCTGATAATCATCGCGATCTGGAATCCGCGCTGGGCCAAGGTCTTCATGAGTGTTCCGAAGCCATAGCAAAGCACGGCGGCGATTGCTGCCAGCGCCAGCCAGAGGAGTGACAGCGGGCGAGTATGGGCAAGGAGCGATGCTGACAGCGTAAGCAGGACCAGCGGCAGCCGCTGCAGGGGTGCCCGGCTGGCTGCCTGTTCAAAGACGGCGCAGAGACTAAGGAAAACGGCGCCCGTGGCAGCAATCTCCAGGGCGTTGGGATTTATTGCACCAGTAAGGAAGAAGACTGCCGGCGTCAAGGCGACAGCCGCGGAAATCACCGGGCGCCTAAAATGGCGAAGGGAATACGCGGCTGCGAATATTGCTGCAAGGAAGAATCCAACCAGCCAGCTGCTGATGATTCTCATGGCGTAAATTGCCGGCTCGCCGCTGAGGCCCCTGCTCCCCATCCCGACTATCCCGTAATAGACGGGGTTGTAATTACCGGCCGACGTTTTCCCTTCGGTCCACCCGCGATCGGTCGCGTCAATTGGCTTTGCGCAGTCCGCCGTTATATTCGAGTGTTGGGCGAAACAACTGCGGACGTTCAAGCCGGCGATGTAGCCGGGAACCTGGACTACGAGCGGATCACCCTGCACGCCTGACCCAGTGCCCATGAGTTGGCCTCTGGCCACTGCGGCAGCCTTGATGGCATGGGCCGGTTCGTCGGGAACCGACATCAGCGGCGACGCAAAACTCCAGATGCTGCCGATGGAGCCGAATATCAGCCACGCAATGAAAAGTACCTGAAGCGCCGAAGGAGGAAGGCGACTTGAACCGCCTGGCTTGGTTTTGGGCATGGGCAAGGAGCGAGTGGAATTCGGCATGATAGTTTTAAGAATACTTGGAGGCGGGCTGTGCAGAGGCTGAACACTCCGCAACCGTGAGAGGATCACCCACCCATGCCAACACCGCCGTCAGGCAGGTCTTCATCGCCGGAAACCCCCGTTGACGCCGCTCCAGCGGTTCCGGGGATGGTGATGGGGCTCTATCAGCACCCGGTGGTCAGGTTCCTGCTTGTTGGTGGCGTTTCTTTCGCCTTGGACCTGGGCCTGTTGGCCATTCTCCACGAGATATTCGATGTCGCGCTGTGGATAGCGACGCCTATTGCGTTCATCGTCAGCCTGGTCTTCAATTTCCTGCTGCAGCGCCTCTTTACTTTCCGTGCCAACAACAGCGGCAGCGTCAGTGCGTTGAAGTACATCCTGCTGGTTGTGGTCAACATCGTGATCAGCGATCTTATCGTCACCGGGTTTGACGCCGTCGGCTGGACTTATGTCATCGGCAAGACGGCTGCCACGATCCTTACGACAGCCTGGAACTATTTCCTGTACCGCCACTGGATTTTCAAGCGCACTCCCGAGGACGCAAACGCCTAAGGCAGTTTGCCCGGTCCCTCGCGGACTTCCAGCGTTGCACGCCGACGTCGGCCCTCGGTACGTTGCTGCCCGCAACCTTTTCTGACGGGGCCAGATCCAGATTCAGGGCCGTCCTGAAACAATCCGCAGGCCGCAGAGCTGTCCAGAACCCAGATGCAAGCCGCATCGGTATCTGCGGGCGGCAGGCATGGTGAAGGGCTCCCTCGATGCCGGGGCAGGACTGCCCTCAGCAGCGGGGAGCCCCCGACGTCCTAGGTGGACTGCCGCAGGCCTTCGCCTGAACTCAAATACTCTTGGCTCCGGACGCCGTACCTGAGGCCGCCGGCTCGCCGTCTTCCTGCGGGGCCGTCTCCGCTGCGGGAACATCCTGGACGCTCCTGATTCCTGGCTTCCGGAACAACGAGCCATTGACCAATGGGGTTCCCGGGTGAAGGTAGCGGAAGAGGAGGAGCGCACCGACGGCCGTGACCAACAGGTACAGGATGGTCAGGGCCAGCCAGCCCAGGGGCGGCTGCCAGTGCGGTGAAGAAAAGAGTGTCTGCCAGTTGGCAATTTCGCTGATTCCCACGACGTACCTGCGGAGAACGTAGACGAAAGCGAGTGTGTGGCTCCCAACGATGAGCCAAAAGAACACCCGGGATATCCGCTGAGCCAGAGCCCCTCCAGGGAACCTCAGCTTTCGCAGGCCAAGGCCCACACTGATGAACAGCACCACCACCAAAGGCAGCGTATAGCGGCCCTGCCAAATGAATCCCATCCCACGCCACAATGCCGTTTGCAGAAGCGCCGGAACCAGGTACAGCATGGCCAGCGCTACCCAGTAACCCGTCCAGTTCCGCAGCGGGCGGACGCAGAAGGGCACCACAAGGCCGGCGATCATGAGACCGCCCCACACAAGGGCAACCAGTTCAGGGACTGGTGTGTCCAGCCAACCCATGGTGCCGATGTACTGAGGGAAGAAATCGTATGTCTGGTCGAGCATGATGATGAAGCCTCTGTACAGGGGAGCATCGGGGTGCGGGCTGGCGATGCCTTCGGGGGCAACGCCCACGTTGGCGGGTCCATTTGCTGCGATGTACATCCACAGCAGGCCAAGCAGGGCCCCCGGAACCGCGAGTGCCACGGCTGTAAGCACTCTCCGGTCCTTGAAAACGGTCACCACCCTGCGCAAGCGGAATGAGCAAACCCCTACGATGAGTGCGCACAGCAACCACACCAGTGAGATTTGCCGGGCATTGGCCAGTACTACCGTGGCGGCCGCAACCGTGGCCAGGGCCGGCAGTACGCGTTTGGTTCCCTGCCTATTGTCCAGAACGACGACGAAGCCTGAGAAGGCGGCCATCGTTGCGGCAATTTCCAGTGAGTTGGGGTTGATGCCCCCTCCCAGGAAAAGCACCATGGGGGTCATGGCAAGGGCTGCCACGAGGACTGCGTACTTGGGCCTCCGAAGTTCCGTCAATGCCGTGAAGCCTGCGGCGAAGAAGACGGCGCACAAGAGTGCGCTTACCAGGCGCATGCCATAGATTGCGGGGGCGCCGGACAGGAAGAGGGTCGGCAACCCTACTATCCAGTAGTACATGGGGTTGTAGGAGCCTGCGGAGGTGACGCCAATGTTTGTGAAGGTGTCATCCACGTAGATGGGGGCGGCACAGTCGGCTGCCTGCGTCCTGTTGAACTTGTAGCAGCTCTGGGCATGGAGACTGGCAATGTAGTTGGGAACGCGGACGTGCACTCCGTGGCCAAATGATGTGCCGTCCTCAACCAGGACCTGGCCCCGGACCACGGCTGCCGCCTTGATGGCGTGTGCCGGTTCGTCAGGCACGCCCATGAGCGGTGTGGCCAGCGACCAGAGGCTGAACAGCAGGAAGAAGATCCCGGTCAGGAGCGCAAAGGTCGGCAGTGGCCGGGGAAGGGCACGGCCGCGAACATTTCTCAAAAATAGACTCACTGTCCGTCTCCAATTGCCTTGACGAGGGCGCGCCCTTCGTTCATCGCCTTCTTGCTTGGCGACATGACGAAGGCGTATGCGTTCGCGTTCTTCTGTGCTTCTTCGCTGAGTGCGCTCTCACCGAATGAGCGAACCAGTTGGCCCATCCGTTCGTCCGTGTACTGCCGGCACAGATACATATAGATGACAGTTGCCAAGGCATAACCCGACCGTCCGTCGAGTTCCTGGGTGATGGCGTCAGCCGACACGGTTACATTTCCGGTGGATACGGCGTCCACCACGGAGGAAGCCTGGAGCCGTTGGGGTTTGCCGTCAAAGACAAGCTGGGCAGCGACGAACCTGTTTCCAATGATGCTTCCATCCAGGATGGACAGGCCTCCATTCGTGTCATCCAACTTGTTCGCGAGATCAAGTGGGGGAGACTGGACCTGCCCTTTTACGCTGCCCGGCCACCGATCCTCGGCTGGTGGATTCCAGTTGGTTCCCGCGTCCTTGAGGTAGCTATTGACGGGGCGGACAGTATCTGCCGGGCCCTCCTGCACCAGGACGGTGATGGCGACGTCAGGAAGTTTTGCGTCCGGATTGAGCGCTGCGACGGCGGGGTCGTTCCAGCGAGTGATTCCGCCCTGCAGGATCTGCGCCAGTGTTTTGGCGTCAAGGATAATGTCGTTGACACCCTTGAGCTTGATGGCGACGCCCACGGGGAGGACGCCGGCAGCTATGGACATGGCCCCCTTGGTTGTGCACATACCCCGCACGGAGGAAGCCTGGCTGTCCGTGAGCGGGGCGGATCCAACGGCGAACTGTGCCTGCCCGTCCTGGAATGCTTTCAGCCCGGCAGCGGATCCGTCCGGGGAGTAGCTGACGTAGGTTCCCTTCACAGAGCTTCCCCACGAGAGGCCCCAAGCGCTGACCGCGCCTTGGCCGGCGTTGCTTCCGATTCCGGTGAGGGCACCTTCGATAGTTCCCGGCGGCGTGGTTGCGCATGCAGAGAGGGGGAGGAGTGCAGACAGCAGGACAGCGGCACCGATTTTAGTTCGTCGAGAAACGGGAATCACCTATCCAGCCTAATGGTCCAACCCTGCAGGTACGGGACAGCGCCGGTGCCGAACCCATGGAGGCCATATTCATTGACACCCGGAAATCCGGTAAAGCCGTGCGTCCTCGCCTTGCGAGTCGACGAGGGTCAATCCCTTGGCCGGCGCAAGATCGGTCAGGGCCGGGTACTTTTCGGACCCTGGGAGGTCAATCAGGTAGCGCGACCCGAAATCCAGGACATATTGAACCTTCTTGTTGCGGAGGGCGTTGCAGATGGCGGGGTTGCCGGCTGCGTCTCCGAGCTTTTGGTTGATGAGTTCGGTGTCGGGGTCGTCCGTTGAAAACAGGTGTGTTGTCAGGACACGCCGCCCGGTGTAGGCATACGCCAGCGAGCTTCCGTTCCAGGGATTGTCAGCTATGACCGCATCGGAGGGTACGTGGGTTGGAATCCGCTGTATCAGGGCCAACTCATCCGGTGTCAGGAGTTCTGATTGTGCATCGAACCGGTACACGGACGATGCGCCGTTGATGTAGTGGGTCAGCGGACCTGCGAATGAAGCGACCAAGGTGAAAACTACCACGGCTGCTGCAGACAGGACGGTGCTCCCGCTCGCACCCGTGCGGCTGATGGAGGCTTCCCATGATTCCCATTTCCGCGCTCCCAGGCGTGAGTTGCGGGCCTGGTCCCACAAGCGCAATCCGCCGATTACGGCAAGTGGGGTCACAAGCAACGGCAGGAGTGCAGCGAGGCGGTAGGTGTCCTGGTACCACGTGCCGATCAGGATGTCGCGGATGCTGCCTTTCGGGAACGACGCCGCAACGATGTAAAGGCCTCCGAGTACCGCGTAGCACGCAGTCATCCAGCGCCACTTCCGTACATTGAAAGTGGTGAGGAGACCGTAGACCGACAGGATGGAAACCACCACGGCCGGTATGGCTGACTGCATTGTGCTGGCGGTGAGAATTTCCCCGACGGCGGCGCCCGGCTTCACGGTTGGCCCCCAGTTGTCATAGGGGGCAGGGCGCAGCTTCAACCACAGGAGCGCGGCGATGGCGAGGATCCCGATGGTCCCGGCAGTGAACAGCCACGCTCCGGCCGGCCTGGCCCGCCACGTGTCACGGTGCGGCATGAACCGCCACCACAAAATGGCGAGGATCGGAAGGCCAAGCGCCACCGTGATGTTGATGGAGCTCGTGTGGGCAAAGGCGAGACCCGCCAGCGACAGCACGAGTGCCGCTGCCCAGCTGGGAAGTGGGTCTGTCCGCGTCCGGCCGATGCGGACCAGCGCGGCGAGTTCTACGATGACAACCGGCATCATGCTGAGGGCCATGGCGTAGGGGAACAAAGGTCCCCAGACAATCATGAGGAAGGGGAAGGCAACCTGTGTGCCGGCGATTACCGCGGTAATGATGAGGGCAGCCGGCCGGCGCGAGATGGTCTTCGTGACGAGGAACAGGCAGGACGCCGGCCAGAGAAGCACCACAATGACCAGGTTCAGGACGTTCTCAGCGGTAGGAATGTCCACTGAAGCCAGTTGCACCAGGAGGGCCGCAAAAGAATGCCACGCCGCGGGATAGACCGCGTCAAGGCCCTGCACTCCCTGGATCGACGCCAGCGTCAGCGACGAGGCGTTTCCAGTGTCGAGGATGAAACGGATGGCATTGAGGTGGAAGACGTTGTCGAAGACCTGTGACGGGTGGTCCGGTGACCCCACCAGTTGGATGACCCGCCAAGTCATGGGCAGCGTGGCCAGGGCAAGTGCAGTGAACGGCAGCAACGTCCGCCAGGAGGGTGCAGCCAGGCGCCACGGAATACGGCGCGTGAGAAGCAAAGATCCGACAGCAAGGAGGGCGCTCACCAGAAGATACGGGAGGACGCTCCACGGAACCTGCAGGAATCCGCCGATGACTCCGGCAAGTCCGGCGGCTGCTGTTGAGAGCAGTGGGGCAATGCCGAGGACACCGCCCAACCGAAACTTGAGGCACGAGGCGATGGCGGCACCGGGGATATACAGGAGCAGGATTGCAACTGCCGACGCCGGAAGAATGGTCAGCCAGGTCACGACGGTATTCCCTCAGTCCTGTCCTGCGCCGATGGTCCCCGCAGCAGGCGGACGATGGCGCGCAGCTGTATGACCGTTACGGCAACTTCGCCAACTACCAGACCCAGGGCGCCGCCCGGGCCGCCCATCAGGTGCGCCAGGATAACCATGGAGGGGAGCCCGACAAGGGCTCCAGTAATGGTGCTGGAGAAAACTACCCGCATCTGCTTGGCAGGCACCAGCCAGTGCGCTCCCGTGGAAGTTGTCACGCAGACGAGGAGGAACGACAGACCGAACCAGAAACAGGTCCAAAAGTCAGCTGCGTAAGCTGCGCCAAATATGGTGGTGCTGACCCAGGGGCCGAGGACGGACAGCATCAGCCAACCTGCTGCGCCCAGGACTGACAAAGCCAGAAGGGAGAACCTTCGCCGCTCCTTGTGGTCCGAGCCGAATTCGTTGACCCAGCCCTGAAGGCTGTTGCCCAACGCGGCCGTCGCGAGTTGCCCAATGCGGTACAGCTTTTCCGCTGATATGAACGCAGCCAACCCGGACGCGGAGATAGAAGCCTGCACCACAAGGACGGGAGTGGAAGCATACGCCCCTGCAGCGACCGTCACGCCCGCTCCGCCCCTCAGCTTCCAGATTTCCCGAATCACGGTGCGGGGAGTCAGCCCGTGGAAGTCCGCCCGTTGAGCGTGATCCTTGTTGAACCACAAGGTTCCCGCGAGGCCGAGCAGCAGCAGAGCCAGTGGGTAGATGAAGATCCCACCGGTCGCGAACAAGAGCGGGATGACGCCCAGGGTCGCGACCATACGGGGGATAACGTCGTACTTGGCAATCCTGCCGGCGTGCCCCGTCGCTATGCAGTACCACGCCGGAGTAAGCCCTGCAGCCGCCTGGGCACAGGCCATCAGGAAAGCGACCCAGAACTGCTCTCTAACACCCGTCAACGAGAGGACGCCTGCCATAAGGGGAACGGCGCAAACAAAGACATAAGAGCGGGTAACGAAACTGGTGGCATAGAGTCGGCGGCGGGTAACGGCGTCGCTTTCCGATGCGACGGCGGCAGGACCTGTCAATGGCCACCCGAGTCCGATGACAATTGCCGCGATTGCCCCTACAGCCTGGCCCACGGCCAGGGAATTCCAGACCGGCGGTCCACCAATTGTGGCGATGATGGGCAAGAGGATAAATGACGCAAGCGAGGCGAGCAGCGGCAACCCGGCGAAAGCCGCAATTCTTTTGATCATGCCGTCGTTCCGGCCGCCGTGGGTCGACTACACGTAGTCATAGGCATCCTTGCCCAGACGGCCGTTGACGAAGACGTCCTCAACCTCCCGCTTGAACCGGGATCGTTCGTTGAGGATGGTTTCGCGGTAGCTGCCTTGTTTCGCCACTTCCTGCTCGAAGTTGGCGATGAGCCGTGGCAGCATGGCTGCAGCGGTGGCAACTTCGGTGTCTCCGGGAGTGATTTTGTGTTCCCAGGGGATGGGAACGTCGGCGTAGAACGCGCCTGAACCCCGGCGGGCAACGATGGTCAGCGCGCCGGAGAGTGTTGCCTCCCGCGGCATGCGGTCTTTTCCGGGGTGGTGTCCCAGGTCCAAATAGACGCCGCATTGCTGCAGGGTCGCAACAACCTCGGCGCGGGTCATTCCGACGATGGGCTTCCACTCGATGCTGGGTGGGCTTGCCGCCTTCACCGCGTCGATGATGTGTCCGCCCTTGGCAGGGTTGTAGGTGACGAGTTGGCGGTTGCGCTCCGCGGGGGCCGTGGTTTGGAATTCTCCGGTGGGGGTGTAGTCGGACACCAGGGAGGGCACCACGTCCAATCTGGTGGCGACAAAGGCCCACGCATAAGAGGACTGAACGAGGTGGATGACATCCTTGTCCGTGCGCAGTTTTGCCGGCATCACGCCGTTCTTCCACATCCGGGCGAAGGGGACGGCCGCTTCCTTTGCCTTTTCAAACAGGCCGGCCGTGCTCCGGTACCACATGCGTTCGGCCATGAAAGTCAGCGAGTTGTCGATGCTGAGCCACCAGCACATGCGGCGGGCATGTTTGATATGGGACATCTCGTGGACGTAGGTCTCCGGATAGACCACCACATTTTCGGCGGAATCGATGATTTCAGGCGCCTCCGGGGCGTCGTAAACCCCGTACTGCTCCACCCTGTCGTTGCCTGTTGTGTGCGGGTGCGGGACCAGATAGGCGTCCTGCCCAAGCTCACGCAGCATATCAACGAGCTGATGGAGGGCTTCGGGCCCTCCGGTGCGCAGGCCGCGGTGATAGAGGACGAAGATTGATCCTGAGTTGGTGGTCATGAGTTTTCTTTCGATGTTGACCGGGCAGTGCAGGGGAATGGGGGAGCCGGCGCCTAGCGCAGGCGGGCCGCGAGGGCGTCGTCTATCTTGCCCATCCGCTGACGAACAGCGTCCCGGATGCCGGCTGCGGCGGCCACCGCGTGTTTGCGCCGGTTGGGACCAAATCCGAAGCGCACAATGTTGCTTTGGATTTCCATATAGATTCTGCGTAGAACCCAGGCCGGCTGTTTCAGCGCGTACCGGCGTGCGAGTGTCAGCGAGTTCCGGGTGATGTAGTAGACGCGGAACGGCGCGTGGTAGTAGATGTAGAGCTTCTTGGCCCCGATGTGCGCATGCCAGCCGAGGATCTTCATCGGCCGTGCGCTGCCCAGACTGTGTTCGAGGTTGCAGCCACGTCCAGCCAGTGCCCGAAGTCCTTGCTCGCGGAGCCGTGCATTGAATTCAGAATCCACGCAATCGATGAAGAACCCTTCATCGAAGAGGCCAACTGCATCGAACGTGCTTGCGCGCACCAACGTGCCGCTGGTCATGGGGTCGAAGATTTGGGGCTCATCGCGGCTGCCCCATACCGGCAGGGGGATATGGTTGTGCGACTCAGCGCACACCATGCCTACGCTCTGCGGGTCACGGGACGCTGCCGCAGTGGCCAGAGCGGCATCGATGTAGTCCCCAGTGAACCTGGAGTCCTGGTCCATGGTGACGATCCACTCCGGGCTCCAGCGCGCAAGAGCTTCCTTGATTCCTGTGTTCAGGGCACGGGCAATCCCGGAGTTGGTACCCTGGCGCAGAACCACGGCACCTGCCTGTTCCATCTCTGCCAGGGCCTGCGATACGTCATCGCGCGAGCCGTCGTCCACAACAATCACGTGGGCTACAAAGCGCAACAGCCACTGTACGTTGGCAACATTTTCTGCGCCGGGGTTATAGGCCGAGACGACGCCGCAGACATTCGGGTGCGGATTGACGGGGCTCGGTTCGGGCTGCGCCATTATGCCTGCCTCGCCTGCAGGGAGCGTCGTACGGCAACGTAGACGTTGCGCAGGAAGGCAATCCGTGCGCGGACTATTTTTGAAGCAGAACGGATACCGTGCGGCGTCAGGTTTTCGCCGTGAAGTCTATGCAGGATGGTGTCTTCTTCCAGGTAGACGATGGAGCGGTTGACATTGCCCACGGTCGCCAGCCACTGATCGTGCGATTCGTTCATGTAGTGCGGGAACGGCAGCGCCTGTTCCAAGAGATTCCGCCGGACTGCCATCGCGCACCCCCAGTGGAGCCGGTAACCCACCACGATGCCCAGGATGTTGCGCAGGTGATGAGTTGAATCCTTGGCCCGCAAGCGGATCTCGTGGAAGGCCCCGGTTGCGCCGTCAAAGTGCTTGCAGTTGCTGACCACCATCCCCTTGCCGTCCAGGGCTGCAATCATGCGTTCCACCCTGCCCGGCAACCAGACGTCGTCCTGGTCCGACAGGAAAACGAACTCTCCGCGTGCCTCCCCAAGGGCTCTTTCAAACGTTGCAACGTAGCCGCGGTTCACTCCGGCTTCGATCAGGCGGATACGGCTGTCGCGGACAGAGGCGACGACGGCGGACGTGTTGTCGGTGGAACAGTCGTTGACGACGATCACTTCGTCGTTGGGGCCGAGCTCGGGAAGGATCGAGTCAATCTGTTCTTTGATATGGCGCTCGCCGTTATAGGCAGCCATGCACACGCTGATGCGCGGCCGTGGGGTTGTGGGCTCCAAAAGTAATTCTCCTCACTCCGGGCGGTGCCAGCGGGGCGGGCAGGACCCCAAGCAGTCTAGCAAGCCATGCCTGACAGGCCCGACACGGGCAGGTCAACTATAATCGTGGGGAAACCGCCGAGTTCTTCGAGCGGAGCCCACGGAAGGAATCCCAGGTCCATGACCGTTGACGTAATGCTGCCCTACTACGGCGATGTCGATCAGATGAAGCTCGCAGCCCGAAGCGTGATGAACCAGGAAAATGAAGACTGGCGGCTCATCGTCATCGACGACGGTTACCCGGACCCCGAGCCGGAACGTTGGTTCTCAACGATCACTGACCCTCGCGTTACGTACCTTAAGAACGAGAAGAACCTCGGAGCCAACGGCAATTACAAGAAGGCTTTGACGATGGTCGAAGCGCCCTACGTGGTGATCATGGGCGCAGACGACATCATGCTGCCCAATTACCTGGACGTTGTGGTGGACGCATTCAAGACGTACCCGCACGCCAGCGTCGTCCAGCCCGGCGTCCAGGTTATCGACGAAAAGGGTATCGCCTGCACGCCGTTGGCTGATGCCGTCAAGAAGGCCTACGCACCGAAGACCCGCGAGCGGATTGAACTCAAGGGCGAGCAGATGGCCACCAGCCTGGTCCGCGCTGACTGGGCATACTTCCCGTCATTGGCTTGGCGGTCAGAGACGGTTGTGCGGATTGGTTTTACCGAGGGCCTGGATGTCGTCCAGGACCTCGCCCTTTTGCTGGACATCGCAGCTGAAGGCGGCTCGTTGGTCGTGGATCCTACGTTGTCTTTCCTGTACCGGCGGCACTCGGCATCGGACTCTTCCGTGCGTGCCCTGGACGGGCGCCGCTTTGATGAAGAGCGGCGGTTCTTTGAAGGACAGGCAGCCCGGTTCAAGGAACTGGGCTGGAACCGGGCCGCCCGCGCTGCGTCCTTCCACACCACGTCGCGGCTGAATGCGGCATCCTTGGTGGTCAAGTCCGTGGCAATGGGCAAGGTGGACTCCCTCCCGCGGCTGGCTAAGCACATTTTCGGCTGACCGGTTGCACAGGAAAGGGAGCGCCCCACGGGGCGCTCCCTTTTTTGTATGGTCCGCCAATCCTGTGGCCGGCGGGACTCTTCCTGCTAGGCAGTGGGGCCGGTGGTTCCGTCCTGTCGCGGGTGGGACCCCACCTTCTGCTGCAGCGCCGAAAGCTCTACCTTCAACAAGGCCACCTCTTCGCAAAGAATGCGTACCTCATCCTCGGCCTGCGACTGCTCACGGGACAGGTGGAGGCAGACCCCGACAAGGAGGACCAGGGTGGTGATAAAGAGGAGGTTTGCGGGGACCTGGATTCCGAGCAAGCCGCTGGCTTGTTCGAGCAGGGCGGGGAAAGCCGCCAGCAGAAGTGTGCCGATGCCGATAACGATCCAGAGAACCGCATATTTTTCGCGCAACTTTTGACGCCGGAGCATTTCGAAGACGAAGAAGAGAATCGCCACGACGACGATGGAGCCCATAAGGAGGGACATGTGGATTCCTAGTTGGTCGAAGGTGTAGATTTCTTGCGCGTCAGGGCGAACAAGAGCGCCATCCCTGAGCGGCCGAGGTAGATGGCCGCCTTGATCGGGTCATGGCTGGGCGTGCCTCCCTGGCGCTCCCTCATGGAAACGCCAACCTGGCGCACAGTACAGCCTGAACGGATGGCCACGACGAGTGAATCTATCGTGTCGCCCAGGTACTCGGCGGGGTAGTGATCCAGGTATTGGCGGATGGCTTTGGTGTTCGCTGCGCGGAAACCCGAGGTGACGTCGGTGAGCTTGGTCCGTGCCAGCCGGGATATGGTCCACGCCAGGACATTCATGGCCCACTTTCGGGGACCGCGAACGGTGTAGTTGCCCGCATCCGCAAACCGGGCACCGATGGCGATATCGGCGTCGCGCAATCCGTCCAGGACTGCCTTGATGTCCCTGGGGTCATGCTGGCCATCGGCGTCCACCTGGATGACTTGCCGGTAACCGTGCATCTGGGCATATTTGAAGCCGGTCCGCATGGCGCCGCCGACGCCCATGTTGAAGGGCAGCTGCACCACTGTGGCGCCGGCTGCCCGTGCTACGCGGGCTGTGTCGTCACGGGAGCCGTCATCGACAACCAAGACGTCGCAGGCCGGGCCAAACTCCAGGACTTCGGCGATGGTGTTGCCGATTGCTTCCGACTCATTCCAGGCCGGCATGATGACAAGGGTGTTGTGGCGCGCTTCAGTCATGCTGGAAATCCGCTCGTGGTCGCTTCAACGTACTCGGTCAGGCGCTGCCGGGCAGACGGTGCCTCGAAGCCGGCGGCCTGGATCTTTGAGAGGTCCAAGACACTGTTGAGCGGCCGAGGGGCGGCATCCTTCCCCTCGAAGTATTCCTTCGTGCTCACGCCCGTCACTGCTGTCCTGCTTTTGCCGGACAATTCGTAGACGTCCGCTGCGATGTCTGCCCACGATTGCGGGTCCCCGTCGTTACTCAGGTTGTACGTACCGAAGGGTGCGCGGATGTCCAGCAAATGCCGAATACCCGCCGCGATGTCCTCGGTGAAAGTGAGGCGCCCGTACTGGTCGTTCACCACGGAAGGTTCCACTCCGCGCGATGCGAGCGACGCCATGGTGCGGACAAAGTTGTTACCTTCCCCGATGACCCAACTTGTGCGGACGATGTAGTGCCGGGGGACCACGCTGACCACAGCGTCGCCTGCTGCTTTGGTCTGACCGTAGACACCAAGCGGGGTGAGGGCTTCCGTCTCCGCATGGACTTCCCTGGCTCCGTCGAACACGTAGTCAGAGGAGACGTGCACCAGGGTGAGGTCGTGCTCAATGGCAATTCGCGCAAGCTGGGTCAACCCGGTCACGTTGGTGGCCCAGGCGGCTGCGCGCCCTTCCGATGTCTCTGCCGCGTCGACTGCCGTGTAGGCCGCCGCATTGATGACGGTGGAATAGTTTTTCCAGTTGCGGCTAATCAAGGCGTCCGGATTGCTGAGGTCCAGCTCACTGCGCGATGCAAACTCAACGGAAGCATCGCCGTCGTACGTTTTCCGCAGTGCCTTGCCCAGTTGGCCGTTGGCTCCAATCACCAGGGTTTTCTTCGGTGGCATGGGCACGACGTCAGCAAGGCGGGGGTGCGCCTTGTCCTTGTCGGAAAGTTCGGCTTCGGAGAGCGGGATGGGCCATTCGATGGCCACGGTTTCGTCTGCCAGGTTCAGGAAGGTGTACTGACCCTGCGCGTCCGCGGACCAGTGGTCATTGACGAGGTACGTATACGCGGTCGTATCCTCAAGCGTCTGAAAAGCGTTGCCGACACCGCGCGGAATGAAGATCGCCTGGCTCGGATCAAGTTCAGCGGTGAAAACGGCGCCGAATGTGGGCCCCTGCCGCAAATCCACCCACGCTCCGAAGATCCGTCCAGTGGCTACCGAGATGAACTTGTCCCAGGGCTCTGCATGGATTCCCCGGGTGGTGCCTGCCTTCTCGTTGAAGGAGATGTTGTTCTGAACGGGCCGGAAGTCCGGCAGGCCGAGGGCTACCATCTTTTCCCGCTGCCAGTTCTCCTTGAACCAGCCGCGGTTGTCTCCGTGGACGGGAAGATCGTAGAGGACGACGCCAGGAATGGGCGTTTCGTGGGCAGCGAGCTTTTTGGAGAACTCGATGGACATGCCCTACTGGCCCTGTTCCTTGTACTTGGCCTCGGTGGCGGCCTTCTGCGGGCGCCACCAGTCCTCGTTGGCGCGGTACCAGGCAATGGTGTCCTCGATGCCGGTGTCGAAGTTGGAGAACCGGGGTTCCCAGCCGAGTTCGGTCCGCAGCTTGGTGGAGTCGATGGCGTAGCGCAAGTCGTGGCCGGCCCTGTCCACCACGTGGTCATAGGCGTCCGGCGCCTGGCCCATGTGCTTCAGGATCAGTTCGACGACGTCCTTGTTGTTCTTCTCACCGTCGGCACCGATCAGGTAGGTCTCACCGATGCGCCCCTTGGCGATGATTGCCAGGACAGCGGAGGAGTGATCGTTGGCGTGGATCCAGTCGCGCACGTTTTCGCCCTTGCCGTAGAGCTTGGGCCGGATGCCGTCGATCACATTGGTGATCTGCCGCGGGATGAATTTTTCAACATGCTGGTACGGACCGTAGTTGTTGGAGCAATTGCTGATTGTAGCCTGCAGCCCAAATGATCGGACCCAGGCGCCGACCAGCAGGTCGGACCCGGCCTTCGTGGAAGAGTACGGGCTGGACGGGTTATAGGGCGTCTGTTCCGTGAACCGCTCGGGGTCATCGAGTTCGAGGTCCCCGTATACCTCGTCCGTGGAAATGTGGTGGAAGCGTTTGTTGTGCTTCCGTGCTGCTTCGATGAGGGTGTAGGTACCAATGATGTTGGTATCGAGGAACGGCCGGGGATCGTGCAGGGAGTTGTCGTTGTGCGATTCTGCCGCATAGTGGACCACGACGTCGGCGTCGGCAATGAGACCGTCCACGAGCGCTGGATCGGCGATGTCCCCCTGGACGAAGGAGAAGCGGTCGGCTGGAAGCCCTTGGAGCGATGCGACGTTGCCGGCGTAGGTCAGCTTGTCCAGAACAGTGACATGGTCTTCCGTGTTCTCAATAACGTAGTGGACAAAGTTTGAGCCAATGAAGCCGGCGCCGCCGGTAACAAGAAGTCGCTGCATAATTCCCAAGACTACCGGATTTGCCGCTGCACTTAGCTAAAGGAAAGATAGGTGCATGCGCGGAATAATACTCGCCGGCGGTACCGGCTCGAGGCTCCACCCCATCACCTTGGGCGTCAGCAAGCAGCTGGTCCCGGTGTACGACAAGCCCATGATCTACTACCCGCTCTCCACCCTGATCCTCGCGGGCATCCGGGACATCCTCATCATCACCACCCCCCACGACGCTGAGCAGTTTGAACGCCTCCTTGGTGACGGGTCGCGGTTTGGTGTCTCCATCACTTACAAGCAGCAGCCGTCCCCCGATGGCCTCGCACAGGCGTTCGTGCTCGGTGCCGAGCACATTGGCGACGACAGTGTGGCCCTTGTCCTGGGAGACAACATTTTCTACGGGCATGGGATGGGCACGCAGCTGCGACGCTTCGAAAACATCGACGGTGGTGCAGTTTTCGGCTACTGGGTGGCCGACCCGAAGGCCTACGGCGTGGTGGAGTTCGACGAGAACGGCAAAGCCGTCTCGCTGGAAGAGAAGCCTGCAGAACCCAAGAGCCACTATGCGGTGCCCGGGCTTTATTTCTACGACAACGATGTTGTGGACATTGCCAGGAACTTGAAGCCCTCCGCCCGCGGAGAACTTGAGATCACCGATGTGAACCGCACCTACCTGGAGCGGGGCAAGCTGCAGGTTGAGATTCTTCCGCGGGGAACAGCGTGGCTGGACACAGGAACTTTCAACGACCTGAACGACGCCTCGAACTTCGTCCGGACCACCGAGAACCGGCAGGGCCTCAAGATCGGGGCACCCGAAGAAATTGCCTGGCGTTTGGGATTCCTAACGGACGATGAACTGCGTGACCGGGCTGAGCCTCTCGTCAAGAGCGGTTACGGTTCCTACCTCATTGAGCTCCTGGAACACGGCCGCTAAAAGGTAGACAAACAAGAGGGGCGGGACCGCGAATGCGGTTCCGCCCCTAATTGTTTGCAGTGGGGGTTCAGTTGAGGCGGGTCTTCACCCCGGCCGTGGAGCTCCAGGTGATGGTTCCGCCCTGGAAAGTCTGGCTGCAGGAGAGCTTGTCCGAAGTGCATGTCTGGCCGCTCGTGGGGAAGGCCAGCGCTCCGTTTTCGAAACCCTGCCCGGCCCAGCTCTGTTGAATGGGTCCAGGCATCATCACTTGGGCACCGCTCGCGGCGGACCACATGATGGTTCCCTTCTCGAAGTTCTGGAAGCAGCCGCCGTTCCGCAGGCCGCAGATGGCCCCGCTTGTGGGGTAGCCCAGTGAGCCACCCTCGAAGCCCGTCGTGGCCCACCTGTCCCGGATGGGTGCCGAAGACATGGTCTGGGCGCCGGTAGCGGGCGAGTACATGACCGTCCCGTTCACGAAGTTCTGGAAGCAGCCGCCGTTCCGCAGGCCACACATCTGTTCACTGGTGGGGTAGCCAAGGATCCCGTTCTCGAAACCGGACGCTATCCACGCGTCCCGGACCGGGCCGAATGACATGGCATGTGCGCCGCTGGCATTGGACCACATCACGGTGCCGCCCAGGTAGTTCTGGAAGCACCCGGCACCGACGAGTCCGCAGATCACATTCGACGCAGGGTAGCCAAGTGCACCATTTTCGAATCCCTGCTTCTGCCAGAAGTCACGGATCGGACCCAGCAGGCTGGGTTGTGCGCCCGCTGCGGGGGAGTACATGAGGGCGCCCTTGGCAAACATCTGGAAGCATCCGCCGTCTTTGAGGCCGCAGATCTGGGCAGACGTGGGGTAGCCGAGGGCACCTCCTGACGCGCCGAGGCTTGTCCAGGCCTGGACCATTGGCCCGGCCGGGACTGTCTGGATCGTGGTCGCGGGGGAGTAGGCCACGGTGCCCTTTTCAAACGACTGCCAGCAGTCGGTCTGAACGGCGCCGCAGCTGGCCGGGCCTGTGGGATAGCCGAGTTTGCCGTTTTCAAAGCCGGATTGTGCCCAGTAGTTGAGGATTTTGCCCGTCATGGCATAGGCGCCCGTCGCCGGCGAGAAGAGGATGCTGCCACCCTGGAACAGCTGGTAGCAGCCACCGCCCCGAAGCCCGCAGACCTCCTTGGCCACGGGAAGTCCGATCGGTTCCCCCTTTGCCCGTGCAGCCTTCCAGGTGTCGCCGATGCCCATGTAGACGGGCCACGCACCGGATGTGGAGGTCCACCCAATGACGCCGCCGGTGAACAGCTGGGTGCAGTCGGACGCCGTGCACGTTGCATCCTTGCTCGGGAATCCGAGGAGGCCGTTCTCAAAGCCGTCTTTCGCCCATGCGTCCAAAACCGGACCGGATTTCACCAGGTGCGCGCCGCTGGAAGTGCTCCACAGCACGGAACCTGCCTGGAACAGCTGGAAACATCCGCCGTACCGCAGTCCGCAGGTCGCATTGCTCGTCGGGTAGCCCCATGATCCGTTTTCATAACCCTGGGCAGCCCAAGCGTCCCGGATGGGACCGAACGGTACAAATGCGGCGCCAGTGGCGGGGGACGACATGATGCTGCCGCCCTGGAAGTTCTGGAAGCAGCCGCCGTTCTTAAGTCCGCAGATCAGGTCGCTGGTTGGGTAGCCGGCGGCGCTGCGTTCAGCGCCGAGAGCCTGCCACGCGCCGGTGACAGGACCGGCAGACACGGCGAAGGCCTTTGAAGCCGCGGACCACATGACTGTTCCGCCCTGAAAGCCCTGGTAGCAGCCCCCGCTGGTCAGCCCGCAGGTGATGGGTGTGGTCAAGCTGCCCAAAGCCGGGTGGCTGCTTGCGTACGCTTCTATCTGCTGGGTGGCCTGTGCCGGGACCTGGATGGCGGCAGCACCCGTTCCCGCGAAACGCTGGAGAGACGCGTAATCACCGTTCCAGACGTTCGAGTCACCAGCGAACGGACCCTGGCTGCTGTACTGCCAAATGCTGTATGTGCTCCAGCCCGCTGGCAGTACCCCGGGGGAAGAAGCCGGAGACATGGGATAGGCGGCGATCCACAGCGGGTAGTTGCTGAACGACGCAGAGTTTTTGGTGCACTGCGTCCACCAGTCCGTGGTCGAGTAGATCACCGGCAGCCGGCCCGTCAGCGCCAGCATGGTGGAGCCAAAGTCCTGGATCCAACCCGTCATCTGGGCGGGCGTCATGTCGTAGCAGGTGTTGCCGTCGTAGGGGTTGTATTCAATGTCAAGAACGGGGGGCAGCGTGTAGCCGTCAGCGCTCCATCCGCCGCCGTTGTTGACGAAGAAGCGTGCCTGGGCAGCCCCGGAGCTCGATGACGGGTGAGCGAAGTGGTACGCACCGCGGATCATACCCACGTTCCGTGCGCCCTGGTATTGGGAATTGAATAGCTCGTTCGTGTAATAAGTGCCTTCTGACGCCTTCACGTAGGCAAAGCGGGCACCCTTGTTCCACTCGCCTTGCCAGTCGACGCTTGGCTGCCACTTGCTCACATCCAACCCGAGAACCCCAGACGTGGGAGACCATGTGCCTTCAGTGGACAAGGATTGCGTTGACAAAGCTGAACCTGACGCAATGGCCTTATCATGTGTCACCCGTGCAGAACGTTGGCCCATCTGGGCCCCGCCAGCGGCGAGCAGCTCCTCTTTGGACAACTTCTTCGCCGCAGGCACAGCCGGGGCGCTCGTCGTGGGAGGCGTCGTGGCGGGAGGTGCAGGTGGCGTTGTTGGCGCCGGAGCGGGCGTCACCGCTGCGCCCGACGGAGTCGGCGCCGGCAAAGGCGCGGCCTGGGATTCCACTGTCATGGAACTGGGTGAAGGAGTAGGAGTCGGGCCGGAATCGACAGCGTAGGCGACTCCGCTCAAACCTGGCCCTGCCAACAAGGAGCAGGCAAGTGTTATCAGCCCGAAAGATTTCAGGACTGCGCGACGGGACTGAGACAGGTTCCGCTTCATATGTGCTCCGGAGACAATGGGGCGCTCCCCCAAGCGCCTCTTTGGATACTGCTCAGGTGAATTCCCCCAGGAATGCACCTGATAGTGCTATTTCGATAAATAACGCGCTCACCATAACACCCGTGTTACTGACGGAACCAGTGATTCTGATGTTACTTATGTGAATCTTGTTGTCATACCGGGAAATTCCTGAGGCCTGCTGGAGGGAATCTTGAGGTTCATCAGTTATCCACATTGCAGTCTGATGACTTGTTGCCGCCGGTGAAGCTCCTTAGGCTGTAGCCCAATCGCACTGCCTCCATCGGGGGCGGCAGTTGTATGGGGGAACGAATGGACGCGCTGGGAATCGTCGAGGACGAAGTCCGCGAGCTTATCCGCCGCCGCGGGCTGGATCCGCTGAGCCAGGCGGCTGAGGTCCGGCGGTTGGTGGAGGCCGCGGTCACCGACTACGACGAACGGGCCCTGATGGGTCCACTGCCGCCACTGGGGCCCCTTGATACGGCCCGTCGGTTCCTCTTCGACGCCGTCGCCGGATTCGGTGTACTCCAGCCCCTTCTCGACGACCCCTCCATCGAGGAAGTCTGGCTCAACTCACCGACCGAAATTTATGTTGCCCGCAACGGGGAATCGGAGCTGACGTCGCTGAGCCTCACGGAGCAGCAGGTCCGCGATCTTGTGGAACGCATGCTCAAAAGCTCCGGCAGAAGGCTCGACATGTCTTCGCCCTTTGTCGATGCCGCGCTGCCCGATGGCTCCAGGCTCCACGTGGTAATTCCCGACGTTACGCGCCGCCATTGGGCGGTGAACATCCGCAAGTTCGTGGTGAAGGCCAGCCGCCTGGAACATCTGGTGGAGTTGGGAACGCTGACGCCACAGGCTGCCCGCTTTCTTGGCGCGGCCGTGTCCAGCGGCCTCAACATCCTCGTGTCCGGGGCAACCCAGGCAGGCAAGACCACCATGCTCAATTGCCTGGCAGCGAGCATCGGAAGCCGGGAGCGTGTGATCACCGTAGAGGAAATCTTTGAACTGCAGTTTCCCCTCCGCGACGTTGTGGGCCTGCAATGCCGCCAACCTAATCTTGAAGGCGAAGGAGAGATTCCGCTCCGCCGCCTCGTGAAGGAAGCCCTTCGGATGCGTCCGGACCGGCTGGTGGTGGGGGAGGTGCGCGAAGCCGAAAGCCTCGACATGCTCATCGCCCTTAACAGTGGACTCCCCGGGATGTGCACCGTCCACGCTAACTCGGCCCACGACGCCGTCACCAAGATCTGCACGCTTCCGTTGCTGGCGGGCGAGAACATCTCAAGCGCCTTCGTCGTGCCTACTGTCGCGTCGTGCATTGATCTCGTTGTGCACTGCAGCAGGCACCCCGATGGGCGGCGGCAAGTCACGCAGATCCTTTCGCTGGGCCGCCGGGTGGAGGACGGCATTATCGAATCATCGTTGGTCTTTGGCATGGAGGACGGGGTCCTACACCCCCGCGCCAACGCCATGCCTTCTGCGGAGAAGTTCTCGAGGGCGGGGTACGACGTTGCTGCCCTGCTGGATGCGCGATGATGGCCACGGTGGTGGGAACGGTGGCGGGGGTTGGCCTTTTCCTTATCTGGTGGTCCTGCTGGGAAACGCCCAGCCGTGGTAAGCGCGAGCGTAGGCCTGGACGCCTCGCAGACCTGCTGGCGGCCGCCGGGGTGGATAAAGTCTCGGCGCGCGGACTGCTCGGCACGTGCTGTGGGCTGGGCATCTTTGTGGCACTCCTGTTTTACGCACTTAGCCGCTCATCGCCCATTGCCGGTTGCTTTGGCCTTTTCGGCGCGTGGCTCCCGATAACCATCCTCCGGTGGCGGGCCCGGAAGCGGACGGCGATGCTGCGCCAACTGTGGCCGGACGTCGTCGATCACCTCCGCTCTGCAATCCGGGCCGGCCTGCCTTTGCCTGAGGCGTTGATCCAGCTCGGCGACAAGGGGCCGGAGGAACTGCGGCCCGTCTTTCGGGAGTTCGGTGCCGATTACCGCGCTGGAGGTCAGTTCGATGGGTCCCTGAACAAGCTCAAACACCGGCTTGCCGATCCTGTGGCCGACCGCATCATCGAAGCGCTGCGGCTGACAAGGGAGGTAGGCGGCTCCGACCTCGGGAAGCTCCTGGGCACACTGGCCGAATTTTTGCGCGAGAATGCCCGGACCCGCAGCGAGCTCGAGGCCCGGCAGTCCTGGACTATTAATGCCGCCCGGCTTGCCGTTGCGGCGCCCTGGATTGTGATGACCCTCCTCGCCACCAGGCCGGAAGCAATCCAGGCATACAACACGCCCATGGGTGCTGCGGTACTGGTTGGGGGGCTGGTGGTCTCCCTGGTCTGCTACACGGTCATGTTGAAGATCGGGGCCCTCCCGCAGGACGAAAGGGTGCTCCGATGATGTTTCCCTCTCCGGCAGCGTTAATGTGCGGACTCGGCCTGGGCCTCGGATTGTGGCTCGTGATCTTCCGGTCGCCACCGATGCGCCCCCTGACCCTCTCGGAGCGCATCGAGCCCCAGCTAAAGTCGCAGAACCTGGAATCGCGGCTCCTCCGTGAAGGGGAGCAGAACCTGACACCGTTCGGACCCCTGGAACGGATCCTCCGCCCCGTATTCAAGGACTGGCTCTCAGCACTGGCCAGGCTCAACCCCTCACCCGGTGCCACGGGCCGTCGGCTGGCCCAGGCAGGAATCAACAAGTCACCGATCGACTTCCGCGCCGAACAGCTGTTGTGGGCAGCAGCCGGCTTCGTGCTCTCGCTGACAGTTATCCTCATCGGTGCCGCAGCGGGCAGGTTCAACCCTTTCCTGGCAGCAGCGGTGATTCTCGGCAGCGCGGCCGCGGGCTTCGCGCTGCGGGACTACTGGCTTGGCGAGCAAATCCGCCGGCGCGAGACCCGGATGATGGCAGAGTTTCCCAGCCTCGCCGAGCTGATGGCCCTGGCCGTCGGTGCGGGGGAAAGCGCAACAGGTGCTTTGGACCGCGTTTGCAGGAGCGCAAAGGGGGAACTGTCCAAGGAGTTCTCGAAAATCCTGGCTGAGACACGGGCCGGCAAGCCGCTGGTCCTGGCGTTGCAGGAGTTCTCCGCGCGCACCGATCTTGCACCGTTGGTCAGGTTTGTCGACGGGATCATTGTGGCAGTCGAAAGAGGTACCCCACTGGCAGATGTGCTTCGTGCCCAGGCGCAGGACGTCCGCGATTCGGCGAAGCGCGATCTCATGGAAGCCGCAGGGAAAAAGGAAATCGCCATGATGGTTCCCCTGGTGTTTGGGGTGCTACCCCTAACGGTGGTTTTCGCTGTGTTCCCCGGCCTCGCGGCGATCAACCTGGGCTTCTGACGATGGGAGCGCCCCGAAGCCCGCATGTCAGCAACACTTGCAAGTCCCCTCAACGAAACAGGAATAGGACGCAAAGATGAAAACCATGGGAATCCGCTGGGCGATGCTGCTTCTTTCCCTGGCGGCCTTGCCGCAACTCCAGATGATCCGGGCCGTTCACCTGCAGCCTCGTCGGGCGCCCCAGCGCCACGGCGGTATGGAAACCACAAGCGATCATCCGGAGCGTGGCGACGTACCCGGCTGGGTGATGATTACCTTGATGTCAGCTGTCCTGGTTGCAGCCCTGCTTGCGCTCGCAGGCCCGGCACTTGAGGCCATGTTCAACCAGGCCATGGACAAGGTGGGGAACTGACCCAGGGCAGCCCCGCCTGTCACGTGGCGGAACGGCGGCCGCTGCGCCGGCCCGACGAGCGGGGCTCCGCTGTAGTGGACTTCGTCCTGGTCGGCGGACTCCTGACGATGTTCTTCCTGGCAATCGTCCAACTGACCTTGGTCCTGCACGTCAGGAACACGCTCATTGACGCTGCCGCATCCGGCGCGCGGTACGGCGCCCTCGCAGACCGAACCGCCTCGGATGCCGAAGAACGGACCCGCAGCCTCATCAGCGTGGCACTGAACCCGGGCTTCGCCGAACAGGTCAGCACCCGGGAAGTAAACCTGCAGGGCATGCGCACCCTGGAAGTCACCGTCCGCTCGCCTATGCCTGTCATTGGCCTCATCGGGCCACGGGACCTGCTGGAGGTGAACGGCCATGCAGCCATTCAGCCCTAAGCCGTTCGATCGGGCGCCCCGCCACTTCATTCCGCCGGCCTCTACGGCGCCCGCAGCCATCCGGGCCCGCCTGGCGGAGGTACTGTGCAGGGACGCGGACCGTGAACGGGGGAGCGCGGTGGTCGAGTTTACGTTCCTCGCACTGCTGCTGATGGTCCCGCTGGTGTACTTCGTGATTACCGTTGGTCAGATCCAGGGAGGTTCCTTCGCGGTGGTGGGAGCCGCCGACCAGGCCGTGAAGGTCTACGTGGCCCAGCCTGATGCCTCATCCGCCCAGGCCGCTGCAGAGCGGGCAGTAGCACTTGCCCTCTCCGATTTCGGCCACCAGCCGGACCGGGCCAGCATGGTCACAGCCTGCAGTCCCGCCGACTGCCAGGCGCCGGGCACCACCGTGACGGTGACCGTCAGCCTGAGCGTGCCACTGCCGTTCATCCCCTTCGGCGAAGGCCTGTCCGCCACAGAGGTGCAGGCTTCTGCCTCCCAGCTGGTGGGGCGGTTCCGGTGACCTCCGGAAAATCGGACGAGGACGGCCAGCTGATGGTCATGATCCTCGGCTACGTGGCCCTGGCCCTTCTGGTGGCCACGGTGGTCA
The DNA here is from genome assembly GCF_013359725.1 of Pseudarthrobacter sp. C4D7. Classification (GTDB taxonomy): domain Bacteria; phylum Actinomycetota; class Actinomycetes; order Actinomycetales; family Micrococcaceae; genus Arthrobacter. Next base: position 154,620 of record NZ_JABFMW010000002.1, read on the forward strand.
TCGGAATCTCCTCCGTCTACCTCGAGCACAAACGCCTCCTGTCCCTGGCGGACGGGGCATCGCTTGCAGCTGCCGACAGCTACACGCTCGGCGAAGTCTCCACGCAGGGTGGCAGCCCGTCGGCGGTCCTCAACTCTGCCCGCGTCCGGAACGTGGCAGCTGACTTTGTCGCCAGGAGTCCGGCGTCGCAGCGTTTCTCCGGGCTCGCCGTCGCCGGGGCCACGGGCACTCCGGACGGCTCCACCGCCGTCGTGGTTCTGACGGCCGCTGTGCACCCGCCCGTGGTGAACTTCCTGATTCCCGACGGGATCCCCATCGAGGCAACATCCACCGCGCGCTCGCGGCTGACGCGGTAAACGGCAAGGCCCGAGCCGGACCGCATTCCCTCATAGCGTAGGCTTAAACCACCATGGCCAATATTGACTTTCCCGCTGAAATCCGCGCACTTCGCGCCACCTACGAGTCCATCGAACGCGTCACCGACGTGGAGGCGCTCAAGGAAGACATCGCCGAACTCAGCGAGCGGGCGGGGGAGCCAAACCTTTGGGACGACCCCGCCGCAGCCCAGAAAGTCACCTCCAGGCTCTCCCACCGCCAGTCCGAGCTGGAACGCCTCACCAACCTAGAGTCCCGGATCGACGACCTTGAGGTCCTCGTTGAACTCGGGCAGGACGAGGATGACGCCGACTCGATGGGGGAGGCGGCTGCCGAACTCGAGTCCATCAAGAAGGCACTCAAGGACCTGGAAGTGGTCACTCTGCTGTCCGGCGAGTACGACGAACGCGAAGCCGTGGTGTCCATCAGGGCGGGCGCGGGCGGCGTGGATGCCGCAGACTTTGCCGAAATGCTCATGCGGATGTACTTGCGCTGGGCTGAGCGGCACGGATACCCCACCACTGTCATGGACACCTCCTACGCAGAGGAAGCCGGACTGAAGTCGGCCACGTTCGAGGTCAAGGCCCCTTATGCGTACGGCACGCTCAGTGTGGAAGCCGGCACCCACCGCCTGGTCCGGATCAGCCCCTTCGACAACCAGGGCCGCCGCCAGACCTCGTTCGCGGCCGTCGAGGTCATCCCGCTGATCGAGCAGACGGACTCGATCGAGATCCCGGACAACGAAATCCGCGTGGACGTCTTCCGGTCCTCCGGCCCGGGCGGCCAGTCGGTCAACACCACCGACTCCGCGGTCCGCCTCACCCACATCCCTACCGGCACGGTGGTGTCGATGCAGAACGAGAAGTCCCAGCTGCAAAACCGTGCCGCTGCCATGCGCGTCCTGCAGTCCAGGCTCCTGCTGCTGAAGAAGGAACAGGAGGACGCGGAAAAGAAGGCCTTGGCCGGCGACGTCAAGGCCTCCTGGGGTGACCAGATGCGCTCCTATGTTCTGAACCCGTACCAGATGGTCAAGGACCTGCGGACCGAGCACGAAGTCGGCAATACGTCGGCTGTGTTCGACGGCGAGATCGACGACTTCATCGACGCCGGCATCCGCTGGCGGACTGACAACCGCAACGCCGAAAAGTAGCCGGGCCGGCCGGTCGGCTGCGGGCCGATCGGGCGACACGCCCCCAAAGCCCGTCCAACCTGCGGACGTTTTGCGTATAGTCAAGGGGCCGGGGCCCTACTTTCCCCAAACGATAACCCGTGCACCGGCTGCAGAACTGGGCTGCATCAGACGGATCAGCCATGCCCTGCAGGGTACTTAGGGCCATGATCCGATTCGAAAATGTCACCAAGGTTTACGACCAGAAAGCCCGCCCGGCGCTGGATGCCATCAACCTTGAGATTGACCGTGGTGAATTCGCCTTCCTCGTGGGTGCCTCCGGTTCCGGGAAGTCCACCTTCCTCCGGCTGGTGCTGAAGGAAGACCGCGCCACCTCCGGGGCCGTGTACGTGGCCGGCCAGAACGTCGCAAAGATCTCCAGCTGGCGCGTTCCCCGCCTCCGCCGCGGGATCGGCGTCGTCTTCCAGGACTTCCGCCTCCTCCCGCAGAAAAACGTGTTCGCCAACGTTGCCTTCGCCATGCAGGTAATCGGGAAGAGCCGCAGCGTCATCCGGGACACCGTCCCCGAGGTCCTCAAAACCGTGGGCCTGGAAGGCAAGGAACACCGCATGCCGCATGAGCTTTCCGGCGGCGAGCAGCAGCGCGTCGCGATCGCCCGCGCCGTGGTCAACCGGCCCGGGATCCTCCTCGCGGACGAACCCACGGGAAACCTGGACCCCACCACCTCCATGGGAATCATGGGCGTGCTGGACAAGATCAACCAGAACGGAACCACGGTGGTGATGGCCACCCACGACGACGACATCGTCAACGAGATGCGCAAACGCGTGGTGGAACTCAAGAACGGCGTGGTGATCCGCGATGAAGCCAGGGCCCTTTACACCTCGATGATCCCCGTGGTTGGCCAGTCACGGCGCCTGAAGGACGCCAGCGGCAGGGAAACGCCCGACGCCGGCCTGCCGGGCAATGCTGCCGAAGGCGAGGCCCAGCGGTGAGGCTCGCATTCATTCTGTCCGAGATCGGCAGCGGCCTGCGCCGCAACCTTTCCATGGTGGTCTCCGTCATCCTGGTCACCTTCGTGTCGCTCACCTTCGTGGGCGCGGCCGGCATGCTGCAGATGCAGATCAACCAGATGAAGGGCTACTGGTACGACAAAGTCCAGGTGGCCATCTTCCTCTGCAGCGACGGCTCGACGGCGCCGGGTTGCGCCTCAGGGCCCGTCACCCCCGAGCAGCAGCAGGGCCTGAACGCGCTCCTGGAGTCCCCGGCCGTGGCGCAGTACATCAACGACTTCCAGTTCGAGTCCAAGGATGAGGCGTACAAACACTTCAAGGACCAGTTCTCCAACTCGCCCATTGTCGACTCCGTGACGCCGGACCAGCTGCCGGCATCGTTCCGGATCAACATGAAGGACCCGGAGAAGTACCAGATCATCAGTGAGACGTTCTCCTCCCAGCCGGGTGTGGAAACTGTCATCGACCAGCGCCAGCTGCTCGAGCGCCTCTTCTCGGTGATGAACGGAGCCTCCCTGGTGGCGGTGGGCATTGCAGGCGTCATGATCGTCTGCGCCATCCTGCTGATCGCCACCACCATCAGGCTCTCCGCGTTCAGCAGGCGGCGCGAGACCGGGATCATGCGGCTCGTGGGCGCATCCAAAACCGTGATCCAGCTGCCGTTCATCCTCGAAGGCGTCATCGCAGCGGTTATCGGCGCAGCCTTGGCCTCGGGCACCTTGTGGGCGGTGGCGCAGTTCTTCCTGGGCGACTACATGTCCCGCCAATACCCCGACACGGCCTTCATCTCCTCCGGCCAGACCCTGATCCTCGCGCCGGCACTGCTGGTCCTTGGTGGATCCTTGGCAGGAATTTCGTCTCTCTTGACCTTACGCAGATATTTGCGCGTCTAGGCTGTGCACACCGACCAAGGAATGCCCATGAACGAAGTTGATCAAACCCTGCCCCGCCCCCGGCGGGCCGCTGCCCGCCGCCTGGGCATCGTCAGCGGAGTGCTCACCCTCATCCTTTCAGCAGGCATGGCCGTCGCCACGCCCGTCGCATTCGCCGACGACCTTGAAGACCGCAAGGCAGCGCTTGAGGCCGAGGCGGCCCGCGTCCAGGCGTCCCTTGAATTCGTGGATTCGAGGATTGCAAAAGCCGCCGGTGACCTGGTGATCTACCAGGGCCAGCTCCCGGGCGCCCAGCAGGCCCTGCTGGAAGCGCAAGGACGGGTGGCGGGCGCCGTCAAGGAAGTCGAAGCCCTCTCAGCCCGCGTAGACATGGCCCAGCAGAACAAAGCCAAAATCACCCAGCAGATGGAAACAGACAAGCAGAAGATCGCGGACACCAAGAAGCTGATCGGCCAGATCGCAACCCAGGCCTACAAGTCCGGCGGTGTCCCCTCCAACCTGTCGCTCTTCTTCGGTTCCAACAGCGGGAGCAGCCTGACCGAAACCATGGACTTGGCAGACCAGGCCATGCGCAGCCAGAACGCAGCCATGGACAAGCTCAGCCAGCAAAACGCCACGAACGTTAACTCGGAGGCCCGCCTCCAGGCTGTTGAAGCGGAGATCAAGGACCTCAAGGCCAAAGCCGACGCCGCCCTGGAACGGGAGAAGGCGGCCCGTGATGAGGCCGCAGCCAAGAAGGCCCAGGTGGACCAGCTGATTGCTGACACGACCCGCCTCGACAATGAGCTGCAGGCAGCCAAGCCGGGAATCCAGGCCCAGCTCGCCGGCGTCCAGGCCAACCAGAACCAAGTGGCCAACGAAATTGCCGAACGTGACCGCAAGGCACGCGAGGCATGGGAAGCCGAACAGCGCCGGCAGGCGGAAGCGGCGGCTGCCGCCGCAGCCGCTGCAGCCGCGGCAGCGAACCGACCGGCTCCTCCCGTGCAGCCGTACATACCGCCGGCGGCCGGTTCGCCGTCGGCCTTTGGCCTCCGCCATCCCTTCGACGGCAGCATTCCCATCACCTCCGGCTTTGGCTACCGCTCCACTCCGCCGGGAACGATCGACTTCTACGGGACCGGCGGGTACATGCACACCGGAATTGACTTCGGTGCTGCCTGCGGGACGCCCGTTTACGCCGCTGCAGCCGGGGAAGTCTTCAGCTCAGGGTGGAACTCCGCCGACGGCGGCGGCTGGCGCGTCAAGATCGATCACGGTGTAAGCCAAGGCAACACCCTCACCACCATCTACTACCACAACTCCAGCATCGTGGTTTCGAACGGACAGCGGGTCTCCCAGGGCCAGCTGATTGCCTACTCAGGCAATACGGGCAACTCCACCGGCTGCCACGCCCACTTCGAAACGTGGCTCAATGGCAGGGCTGTGGACCCCATGGGCCTGCTGTAGGGCAAACCGCGCTGCCGTAGACTTGTAGAGCTCCGTGCCGAAGGTCCGGAGTCACCCAACCCGAAACGAGGAGTTCTCCCGTGCCTAAAGAAAGTGGCCGGAAGGTAGTGGCCACCAACCGCAAGGCCCGGCACGACTATCACGTGCTGGACACTTACGAGGCCGGCATCGCCCTGATGGGCACCGAGGTCAAGTCGCTGCGCGAGGGCCATGCCTCGATGGTGGACGGATTCTGCACGTTCTACAACGACGAGTTGTGGATGGAAGCCATCCACATTCCCGAGTACAACCAGGGCAGCTGGACCAACCACGCTGCACGCCGCCGCCGCAAGCTGCTGCTGCACCGCGAGGAACTCATCAAGATCTCCCGCAAGGTCCAGGAAGCCGGATACACGATCGTGCCGCTCCAGCTCTACTTTGTGGACGGCAAGGCCAAGGTGGAAATCGCCGTGGCCCGCGGTAAGCGGGAGTACGACAAACGGCAGACGCTGCGCGAACAGCAGGACAACCGTGAAGCCCAGCGTGAGATGCGCGAACGCAACCGGCGCCGCTAGGAATTATTTCGGCGGGGCGTGCGTTAGTATGGATAGTCCGGCAGGCTTGCCAGCCGGTTTGGTAACAAAATACGGGGATGATCGGTTTCGACGGTGTTAGTCGCGACAGGTGAAGCGGGCCGAGGATGCAGAATTATCTCGTAAACGCTTTCTGCAAACCAATAAGTGCCGAATCTAAGCGCACTGACTTCGCTCTCGCTGCCTAAGCAGTAAGACAGTCCGTCAGCCCGGGGTTGCTATCGCCCCGGATCCTGGCGTCATTTAGATAGCCACTGCTGTTTGCTCCCGTCACCGGAGTAAACGGGACTTTTAGGTGACTGGGCCCGGATCAGCCAGCTGTTTGCGGCATGGCTGGGGCCGAGAAAATCCGACGCAAACTGCGCCCGGAGAAGCCCTGACAACACGACATCGGACGGGGGTTCAATTCCCCCCATCTCCACCCCCGTGGGCCGGGCATCCAACAGGATGCCCGGCCCACTTGGTTAACACCCCGGCCTTTGGCCGGGGTGTTTTTCTTTGCCCCCACCAACCAACGTCCGGGCCTAAAGGCTCTAGACCGCCTTTCCGGCCCGGCGCTACTTTCGTGGGTATGCACAACGACCCGGCGCAGCTGCCTACTGAAGTCCTGGATGCCGAAACGTGCTGGGACCTGATGCGCGGCGTATCCGTCGGTCATCTGGCCGTACTGGTGGACGGCTATCCGGAAGTCTTTCCGGTCAACTACAAAGTGGATCAACGGTCCGTCCTCTTCCGTACCGGGGAGGGGACCAAGCTCAGGGCAGCCGGGGGACCATTCGCCGTCGCGCTTGAAGCTGATGGCCACGACGACACGCAGGCGTGGAGCGTGCTGGTCAAAGGCAAAGCCTTGGTCCTGGACCCTTCGGACGAACTCCTTGCCGGTGCGGGCCTTACGTTGTTCCCCTGGCAGGCCGGCGAAAAGGACCACTTCGTCCGCATCGTTCCCACGTCCATCAGCGGAAGGCGCTTCACCATCACCTCGCCCCTGACGTGGTGGAATCACGTGGCTGCGCCTGCGGGGAAGAACACTGCCTAGCCACCTGCGGGCCAATGGACCCTTTGCTGGACGCTTCCTTGCTGGTACCACTGACCTATGACCGCGTCCCCCACCGCAGCCGCTGCCAAACCTCCGTTCGACGCCGTCATCTTCGACCTGGACGGCGTGGTCACCAACACGGCGCTGGTCCATCAGGCCGCATGGAAGGACGCCTTCGACCGCATCCTTCGGGACCCCAGGATTCCGCCCGGCACGAACCGCGCTCCGTTCAGCAGGACCGACTACCTCACCTTCGTCGATGGCATGCCGCGCGAGGAGGGGGTGGTGCGGTTCCTTGCCAGCAGGGGAGTGGAAATCGGGAAGGGACAGGAGACGGACGAAGCGGGAGCGTGGACGGGATTTGGCCTGGGCCGGTGGAAGAACGGCCTGTTCCTTGAACACCTCCGGCAGGACGGCGCCCAAAGCTATCCTGGAACGCTCCAACTGCTGCAAAGCCTCTCAGACGCGGGCGTGCCAACGGCCGTGGTCACCGCAAGCCGGAACGCGGCAGCGGTTCTGGACGCAGCGGGCATCCGTGGCTTCTTCACCGTGGTCCTCGACGGGGCGGACGCGGCAGGCCGTGGACTCAAGGGAAAGCCGGCTCCTGACGCTTTTTTGGCAGCAGCGGCAAAGCTGGGAGTCCCGCCGTCGCACACGGTGGTAATCGAGGACTCGGCCGCAGGCGTTGAGGCCGGGCGGCGGGGCGGTTTTGGCCTCGTCGTGGGGATCGACCGCACCGGCAACCGCAGGCAGCTCGAAGCCGCGGGCGCCGGCACAGTGCTCAATGACGTGGGCGAGCTGGACCTGGGCCAGGTCATCGGCAATGCCTGGCACCTCGTCTTTGAAGGATTCGACGCCGCCCACGAAGGGCACCGGGAAGCCCTCACCACACTGGGAAACGGCTACCTGGGTGTCCGCGGGGCGGCGCCGGAGGGTGGGCCGTCCAGCTACGCGGGGATGTACCTTGCCGGTGTCTACAACCGGGTCAGGGCCAAGTCCGCCGATGAGACGCTTTTGGAAGAACACATGGTCAACGCGCCCGATTGCCTCCCCCTCGATCTGCGCATTTCCGGCCAGCAGTGGTGGTCGGAAGGCGGAATGACGGTAGTGCGCGAGCGGAGGGTCCTGGACCTCAGGAGGGCGGTGCTGGAGCGAAGGCTGTTACTGGAAGGTCCCGGCCGGCGTCGCTTGGAGGTGGTGCAGACCCGCTTCGTGTCCATGGCCGAACCCCACCTGCTGGCCCTGCAAACGGTTATCACCCCGCGTGGCTGGAGCGGAGAGGTTGAGGTCCGCAGCGGCATCAACGCCGGCGTCCGCAATGCCAACCTGCCCGAACCCGCGCAGGGGTCCGATGTCCACCTGGCCGACAGGACGGCACCGGAGGATCCGGATCGGGACCTGGATGTGCCGGCGGTCGTCGAAGTGGAAACCACCCATAGCCTCATCCGTATTGCGGCAGCCGTCCGCACCCTGGTATCCACTGCGGCGGAGGGAGTATTGCCGGGCAGGAACGGTGCCTGCCACTTCCGGACGCTGCGGCTGTCCGTGCAGGCCGGCGCGGCCGTCAGCATCACCAAGACAGTGGCGGTGGTGACCTCCCGCGACGCTGCCATCGCATCGCCGGAAACGGGCGCCCGTGCGGTGCTTGAGCGTTCCGGGGGCGACTTTCAGGCGTTGCTGGCCGCACACGGGGAAGCCTGGCGGCGCGAGCTGCGCCCGTTCCTGGTGGAGATTGATGCACCGGTACAGGTCCGCCTGGTCCTGAACCTGCACATTTTCCATCTCCTGCAGACCTTGACCCACCATACGGCCGAACTGGATGCCGGCGTCACTGCCCGGGGCCTCCACGGCGAGGGCTACCGGGGCCACGTCTTCTGGGATGAGCTGTTTGTCCTCCCGGTCCTCACCTCAAGGACGCCTGATATTGCCCGTTCGGTGATCGACTACCGTTGGCGCCGGCTGCCCGCTGCCCGGCACGCGGCAGCAATGGCGGGGCTTGCGGGCGCAAAGTTCCCCTGGCAAAGCGGAAGCGACGGAACCGAAGAAACCCCAAAGTGGCTGTATAACGACAGGTCCGGCAGGTGGGTCCGGGACCACTCGCACCTGCAGGTCCACTCCGGGCTGGCTGTTGCCTTCAACGCCTGGCAGTACTTCCAGGCCACAGGAAACAAAATCTGGCTCCTTCACAAAGGCGCTGAGCTGATCATTGAGGTTGCCCGGTTCTTCCGCTCCCTGGCGGTATACGACGAGCAGGCAGGCAGGTACCACGTAAGGGGCGTCGTGGGACCGGACGAGTACCACACCGGCTATCCCGGCAACGGCAAACCCGGTTTGGACGACAATGCTTACACGAATGTCATGGCGGCGTGGGTCTGTTCGCAGGCGGCAGGCATCATGTCCTTCCTGCACGGCAGCGAGCGCGCCGGGCTCATGGAACGACTGGGCGTCACCGACGAGGAAACGTCAGGATGGCTGCACATGGGAACTTCGATGTACGTCCCCTTCCATGAGGACGGCCTCATCAGCCAGTTCGAAGGGTACGGGGACTTGAAGGAACTCGACTGGGAACATTACCGGGACCGGTACGGCGACATTGAACGCCTGGACCTGATCCTGGAAGCGGAAGACGACGCGACCAACGGCTACAAACTGGCCAAGCAGGCGGATGTCCTGATGCTCCCGTACCTCCTGGGACATGAAGGGCTCATCACCATCCTGCAACGGCTGCACTATGGCTTTACCCAGGACCAACTGAACCGGACCATCGAGTACTACCTGGAACGGACGGCCCACGGCTCCACGCTAAGCCGCGTTGCGCACGCATCGGTGCTGGCGGGCCTGGACGCGGACCGGGCGTGGGACAGCTTCCGGGAAGCGCTCGACGCCGACCTCGACGACACCCAGCACGGCACCACCCGCACGGGCATCCATTTGGGCGCGATGGCAGGAACCATCGACGTGGTGCAGCGCAGCTTTGCGGGGCTGCGTTTCAGCGGGGACACCATCCTGTTCGCACCCAACATGCCCACCGGGCTGCGCGCCGTAGCTTTTGAAGTCCTGTACCGGGGCCACCGCCTCCGGGTCCATCTCAAGGACGGGCATATGAGCATTGCTTCCGCTCCCGGCGATGCAGGCCCAATCACCGTGCGTGTGTCCGGTGCCGATGTGGTCCTTCCGCCGGGCCAGACCCGGCAGTTCCCCTTGCCCGCGCGGGATACGAAGGCGGCGGCGTCGTGAAGAAATTGGGGATCCTTACCAGCGGCGGTGACTGCCCGGGTGTGAACGCGGTCATTCGGGGCGCCGTGCTGGGCGGGGACGTTGCGCACGGGTACGAATTCCTGGGTTTCCGGGATGGGTGGCGCGGTGTCCTCGAGCAGGACATGGTGCCCCTGCCCCGGACGCGTGTGCGGGGGATTTCTCGCCTGGGCGGAACCATCCTTGGCACGTCCAGGACCAATCCACTGGCAGGGGACGGGATCGACGGCGTCCGCGCCTGCTTCCAGCGCAACGGGCTCGACGGCCTGATCGCCATAGGGGGAGAGGGCACCCTGGCCGCGGCCCGTGAACTCTGCGGACTGGGCATCAATGTGGTGGGAGTGCCCAAGACCATCGACAATGACCTTGGCGCCACGGACTATACGTTTGGCTTTGACACCGCTGTCCAGACTGCCACCGAGGCCATCGACCGCCTCCGGACCACTGGTGAATCCCACCACCGCTGCATGGTGGCCGAGGTCATGGGCCGCAACGCGGGCTGGATAGCGTTGCATGCCGGGATGGCGTCCGGCGCGCATGCCATCCTGATGCCTGAACACCCGGTCTCGCTGGACCAGGTCTGCTCCTGGGTGGTCTCGGCCCGTGACCGCGGAAGGGCACCCCTGGTGGTAGTGGCCGAGGCCTTCGCTCCGGAAGGCCACCCGGCTCCCTACGCCCCCCGCGGCCTGGATACCTTTGGACGACCGCGCCTGGGAGGCATTGGCCTGCTGCTGGAGGGGGAATTGCAGATGAGGACCGGCATCGAGACCCGGGCCACCGTGCTGGGCCACATCCAGCGCGGGGGCGAGCCGACAGCCTTCGACCGTGTCCTTGCCACGCGGCTGGGCCTCGCTGCTGTGGAGTCCGCAGCGGCAGGCAGATGGGGCACCATGGTCTCCCTCCGCGGCACCGATATTGTCAACGTTGGCCTGGAGGAAGCGCTGGGGGCACTCAAGGTGGTCCCGGAGGCCCGCTACCAGGAGGCAGCCGTTCTGTTCGGTTAGCCCGTCCCACTGACCCGGAGCACCGAGGACCCGGAGCACCGGACCGGCCAGGGCCTACCCTGCCGTCCGATCCGGCCGCACCCGCAGGACGGCTGAGCCGGTAACCCTGTCCGCCGCCAGGTCCTCCAATGCTTTGTCAGCTGCCTCAAATGGGTACGCCGTGGTGGTGAGTTCCAGGGAGAGCCGGGCAGCGAGGGCCAGGAACTCACGGCCGTCGGCCCGCGTATTGGCTGTCACGCTGCGCACCTGGCGTTCGTTGAAGAGCTCCCTGCCGTAATCCAGGGCTGGAATGCTGCTCAGGTGGATCCCCGCGATGGCCAGGGTCCCGCCCCTGTCCAGGGCGCGCAGGGCGACCGGAACCAGGCCGCCTGCCGGGGCAAAGAGGATGGCAGAATCGAGCAGTACCGGTGGGTTGTCGTAGGCGTCTCCGGCGTACTCTGCTCCCAGCTCCAGGGAGAGCGCCCGGGCGTTCTCTGAACGCGTCATGACGAAGACGGAGGCGCCCTGTTTGAGTGCAAGCTGGGCGGTGATGTGGGCGGAGCTGCCGAAACCGTAAATGCCCAGGCGCCCACCCGGCGGCAGGGCGGAGCGCTTCAGTGCCCGGTAGCCGATGATGCCCGAACACAGCAGCGGCGCGGCCTGCTCGTCGGTGAAGACCGAAGGGACCGGGTAGGCAAAGTCTTCCGCAACGGTCATCTCTTCGGCATAGCCGCCATCCCGGTCCCATCCGGTGAACACCGGGGACACGCACAGGTTTTCGTCGCCTCGACGGCAGTAGTCACAGCTGCCGCAGACTCCGCCCAGCCACGCCACGCCCACCCTGTCGCCGACGCTGAACCGGGTGCAGTCCGGCCCCGTTTCAATGACGACGCCGACCGCCTCGTGGCCGGGAACCACCTGCGGGTGCCGCGGTGGGAGGTCGCCCTCAGCGAGATGGAGGTCGGTGCGGCAGACGCCGCAAACGCTCACCTGCACCAGGAGTTCACCGGCCGTCGGCCGTGGTGTTGCCCGGTGACCCTGCACCAGTGGGCGTTCGGAAATGGGTCCGGGTTGGCCGACCCACCATGCACGCACCGTACCTCCTGCGGGAGCCGGGTGATCCCTTGCTTCCGGGCTCCGCCTATTCGAAGCCGGCCCGGGTTGCGTCGTCCAGTGGGGACTGCCACAGAAGGGGAGCGCTCATGGTGAAACGCCGTCCGGTGACCGATTCGGGAGTTATCCGGATGAAGTGCTCCTGCCCCACGCCCTGCCACGGAAACAAGGCGCGCCGGATGTCATCCAGGGCAGGCCCTGTTGGCACCGTTTCGGCAGCTTTGCCCTTGACCACGACGCTCCAGGCAAGGCCGAATTCTGCGCTGACGGCATCTGCTTCCAGCGCCACGATGGCGTCCGACTGGATGGCCTGCTGTTTGGTCCCGGGGCCGGTGCGGAAGACCAGTGTTTGGCCGTCCACCTTGTAGTTGACGGGAAAGACGTCGGGGTGGCCATCTGCGATGACGGCCAGCCGCCCCACCCCGGTTTGGCCAAGGAGCATCCAGCACTCTTCCGGGTCGAGGATTTCCGGGACAGGTATGTTCGTGTTGTCAGTCATAGGGCACAGCGTAGGCAACTCTCCTGCGCCGGAAAAGGGCACAAAGGCCCGGCGGCGGATGCAGGCAGGGGGTGGAGAGGGCGGCGGCCTGAACGGCCCTTACCTAAAGCCAGTCCGCGGAGAAATCGACCGGCGGCCACCAGCGCGAACGTGACCTGACGGCAAACCGGCGCCCGGTGATGTCCGTGGGGGTGAGGGCCACCAAATGGTCCTTGATCCCCGGCTCCCACGGTTCCCGGTCGGCATCGCTTTCAGGAAGGACCATCCGTTTGTCATCGAACGGTTCCGGCCTGCCTTTGGCCACCACGCTCCACACCTCCGTGGCATAGGGGTTGAGCCCGTCCACCTCCAGCGCCGCGACCGCGCCGCTGAGCAGAGCCCGGAGCTTGGTACCCGGCGCCGTCCGGAACATCAGTGTCTCCCCGGCGACCGAGAAGTTGACCGGAAAGATCTCGGGAACATCGCCGTTGATGACTGCCAGCCGGCCGATGTAGGAGGACCGAAGATAGCGCCAGCATTCGTCGGCATTCAACAGTTCAGTTCGAGGCCCGGCAGCGGAATCTGTCATGCTTCCGATCCTAGAGCCTTGACAGCAGCCGCGCACGGGCAGGCGCCGGGGCAGGGACGGAACCTGGACGCTGGAACAGGAACGTCAATCCGCACCGCCTGAAGAGGGACTCAACCCCCACGCAGGCTGCGATGACCGCTGCGGTCAAGGCGAGCGGATAGATCAGCGCGACCGGCAACGACGTGGAAATGGCCGGCCCAAGGGGGGCGAGAGGCCCATGGAAGGCCAGGACCAGGAAGTCCATGATCGGAGTGTGCAGAAGGTAGATGCCAAGCGTGCGCCGCCCTACCCACGAGCCCGCCACCGCAATGGGCCGGTACCTCGTCAGGGCGCTGATGAGCGCCACAAGCGCGGTTGCAGCTGCCAGTCCCTGGAGGATGAAGACGGCCTGGTCGAGGCCCGGGTGGATTTCCGGCAGCGCCATCAGGGCAGCGAAGGCGGGGAGCGCCACAGCGAGGTAGACCAGCCGTCGGTCGCCGGCGATGCGCATGAAGACGGCTTTTCCGTACACACCCGCGGCAAAGAACACCGCAAGTTCAGGCACTTTGCCCCACTGGCCGGCAGTACTGTCCATGAACATTGCGGTGCCGATGCTCACGGCAGCCAGCGCAGCCAGCACCACCGACGCCGGCAGCTTCCTGCAGAGGGTCAGCAGCGGAACGTAGACGGCGAGGGCGTAGATGAACCAGAGCGGTGTGTCCGGAGCAACGAGCTGCAGGAAGAAGTCGCCCACGGAGCCAACCCGCTGGGGCCGTGGCGAACCCGCCAGGACGATGCTGAGCAGGGCATAGATCAGCAGCCACACCGCGTACAGGTAGTAGTTGCTCAGGCTGGAGCTCCATGCTTTGCCAGTGCCGAACCCGCCGCGGACCTTGGACGCGGCGAGAATACCGGAGACGGCGAGCAGCAGCGGCATGCGGACCGATCCGAGCGCTGTTGCCACCATGCCCCAAAAAGTGAACGCTGCACTGGCATCATGTTCGAAACGGAGGAAGTGCCAAAGCCCCACATGGAAAAGCACCACCGCGACGACGCAGAGGCCCCTGGCCGCATCAATCCATTCGATGCGGGCCTTTGCTGCCGGCCCAGTGATGGCTGTTTTGTTATTCCCCCGTGACATTTTCCAAAGCTAACAGCGCCGCCCGCCCCATTCCTCGACTTGATGGAATATTGAGGGGGTAGGGGGTACCCCCCCCAAGTGCCCCTATCCTGACGGGCGGGCCGGAAGGGGGTATGGCTGAACGTCTACGGGCTGACCGGGGGCGCTTCCACGTCAGCGATGCCTACGAAACGCGTCCCCACACCGTCGTACTCACTCCGGACAAAGCCCGGGCGGGCGACGGGAACGTCGGACGGGGCGTGGTGTCCGCACACCACGTAGGTGAAGTCGGGCCACCATTTTTTGGGCCGGGCCGCTTCCTCGTACCCGCAGACCGCGCACACCAGGTGCACCCAGACGGGCCGCTTGCCGGTCCGGTTGGCCCGCGACTGCACCAGCCAGGGCGGGGGATTATCCATGATGCCGCGGAGTTCGGCCTCGGACATCCATTTGGGCAGGCCATGGCGCTGGGCCATCTCAAGGGGAACATCCAGGGTAATTGCTGCGTCGCGTCTGCTGATCATCACCTTCCACCATACGGGAGGCGGCCAAATCGGCAGCGGGTGACTGGGCTAGCTGTCCAGGATGCAGCCTGGGTGAGGGGTGTCGCTGGAGACCCACAACGCTGAGGCGATTTCATCGGCGAGGTCGTAATCGCGGGTGCCGCCGGGCCCATCGATGCGGACCATCAGGGCACCGCCAAACGGCCGCCTGCCCAGGACCTCCACACCGGCATCGAGGTCGATGTCCTGCGCGGCGAGGTACCGCAAGAGTTCAGGATTGTCATCGCTGATCCGGGTGATTTTGCCGCTGTGCCCCTGGTCCAGGCCCGCAAGGAGGTGGGCCCGGGGCATCAGCACCTGGCCGTCCGCTGTGGGGATGGGATCACCGTGCGGGTCCCGTGCCGGGTTCCCCAGTTTGGCGGCCACCCGTTCGATGAAGGTATCGGAAACGGCGTGTTCCAGCTGTTCCGCCTCATCGTGCACCTCATCCCAGCTGTAGCCGAGCCGCTGGACGAGGTAGGTCTCGATGAGCCGGTGGCGCCGGACCATTGCCAGCGCCAGTCGCAGGCCTTCCCCGGTCAGTGTGACGGCACTGTAGGGCTTGTGGTCCACCAGGCCTTGGTCCTTGAGCTTGCGTACCATTTCGGACACCGAAGAGTTCGCCACCCCCAGCCGCTGGGCCAGCTGGGATGAGGTGATGGGCTTGTCCTGCCATTCGGTGAAGGAATAGATGACCTTGACGTAGTCCTCGATCGAGGAGGAGGGCGCGCTGGTCTTCACCTGTCCAAGCCTACCGGTTCGGCCGCCGGAGCAGCATGCGCGGCCGCCCCGCCGCGGACCCCGTGCGTCACGCTTTGGTGGCCCGCCAGGCCAGGGTGAGGTAGGGAAGGCCCAGTTCCTGGCCGGGGGCATGGCCCAGGTGTTCGTGCAGGTACCAGTCCAGGTTGGCCAGGACTTTGGCCCGCGTCGATTCCCCGGCCCGCAAATAGTAGCTCCGCGACTTGGTGAGGTCCATCAGATCCTCCGTGGTCACGCTGTCCTGCCAGTGCGTCACGTGCCCTTCGAGCCCCTGGAATTCGGGTCCAACAACCGGTTTATGGCCCGGCCGGTACACGTCGCCGGCGTGCATGATCCGCGAGAGCCGGTGCACCCATGGGACTGAAGTGTCCAGCTGGTTCCAGACCAGGCCGAGTGTTCCCTGCGGGCGCAGGACGCGCGCCAGCTCGGTGCTTGCCGTGAGGGGGTCGCACCAGTGCCAGGCCTGGGCTACGGTGACGACGTCGAAGGTGGCGTCGGGAAGGCCTGTCGCCTCCGCAGTCCCCGGGACGGCCGTGGCGGCAGGGCAGTGGGCGTGCAACTGGGCGAGCATGTCTGCGGAGGGGTCGACGGCGGTGACCTCCAGTCCCATCGCCAGGAGCAGGGCGGTGAACTTTCCGGTACCCGCGCCGACGTCCAGGGCATCCTGGGCGCCGGCGGGTATTAGCCACCGTGCGGATTCCACCGGGTAGCCGGGACGGACCCGCTGGTAGTGCCGTCCGCCGTCCTGGAAGCTCTGCCCAAGCTCCTTGCGCCGGCTGTGATCAAGCCTGGGGCCACCCCGAACCACGCGTGGCCTCCTTCTGGTGCTGCCTGCGGATCTTCCTCGAATTTACCGCATGCCCGGCCTCAGCCGGCAGCCGCCGTTAGGCCGGCTCAGTCGTCAATGCAGGGGGCGGCTCCTGCCGTGCCCGGGGTGTTGGGTGCCCAGTGCGGGTAGGTGCGGAAGTCGTTGGCGGGAACCCACCGGCCCGCGTCCACCACGTAGTCCCAGCCCAGTCCATTGCGCCGCAGGGTGCGGATGCCGGTGAGGAGGCGTTCAGCGTCCTCCAGCCGGGAGCCTACGCCGAAACTTGCCCGCAGGGAGCCTGACGGCAGGCCCAGGCGTTTCAGCAGGGGGTGGGCGCAGAAACGTCCGTCGCGCAGGCCAACGCCATGTTCTGCGGAAAGGTAGGCGGCCACCAGCCCCGCGTCGTAGCCCTCTACCGAGAAGTTGACCACACCGATGGTGTCCGTTTCCGGGTTGGTGTCCTTGAAGATCTGGTGGACGGTGACACCTTCGATTTCCTGCAGGCCTTCCACCAGGAAGGAACGGATGGCGGATTCGTGGGCGTGCCACCGGTCCTGGTCGAGTCCGGCGATGACCTGGGTGGCCCGGGCCAGGGTGGCAGCTCCCAGGACGTTGGGTGAGCCTCCCTCGTGGCGGGCCGGGCCGGTGGCCCAGCTGACGCCGTCGAGCCGTGCTTCCTTGACGGCACCGCCGCCGGCCAGGTGCGGGACGCCCGCGTCCAGCCAGTCGGGGCGTCCCACCAGGACGCCCGCGCCAAACGGAGCGTACAGCTTGTGGCCCGAAAAGGCGAGGTAGTCGACGCTGTCAGCGCTGATGTCCACCCGGCGGTGCGGCGCGAGCTGGGCCGCATCAACCACGATCCGGGCACCGTGCCGGTGCGCCAGTTCGGCCAGCTGCCGGATGGGAAGAATCTCACCGGTGACGTTTGAGGCACCGGTGACCGCCAGCAGGCTGACCCCGCCCTGTTCCAGTTCGGCCCGGACGGCGTCAAGGGTGCCCGCCACCGTGTCCGCGGCAACGATGCTGCGGTGCGGGACGCCCTGCCACGGCAGAAGGTTGGCATGGTGTTCGATGTCCAGGTAGAGGACCTCGCCATCGTGACGGCCCCCGGTGGTTGGCAGGCAGCCGGCCAGGAGGTTCAGCGAATCGGTGGTGTTGCGCGTGAAGATGACCGAATCATCCGCGCGGCCGCCCACGAAGTCCCTGACGATGCTGCGCGCATTCTCGTACACGGAGGTGCTGATTTGGGAGGCGTACCCGGCCCCGCGGTGGACGCTCGCGTAGTAGGGCAGGATCTCGTTGAGGTAGGCAGAAACCACGGAGAGCGCCGGAGCGGACGCGCCATAGTCAAGGTTGGCGTACCGGACGTGGCCGCCGGAAATCAACGGCGCCTGGATTTCGGCGCCGGTAACGGCGGCGAGGGGGCGGCCCGCAACGGCCTGGCGTTCGCCGGCGGTCCCGGATTCGACGGTGGCGGGGTTGGGGGAGACGGTGGCAGTTGTCACAGAGACCTCACTTGACTACAGGACTCCGGCACAGGGAATCCGCGCTTGCCGTATCCACTCCGGACCGGCCTGGTCGTCACCCGGGGCACCCCGCCGCGAATGGAGGGTTGCCGGCCAGCAAACCGGGGTTTTGCGCTGGCACTCGTGACCTGCCTAAAAGCGTAGGACATGGGGCGGCCAGGATTAAAGCTGCGGCAATTGTTAAGGACTTTGTTACGCCCGCCCGAATAAACGACGCCGGACACCCCTCAGTGGAGGTGTCCGGCGTCGCAATATTCGTCTAAGTGGGAAAACCGTGCTTGTTAGAGCAAGTCGTCCAGGTAAGGGTTGAGGCGGTGCAGCACCTCTGAATGCAGGATCGAATTGGTGGCCAGCGCGTTTCCTCCGAACGGGCCGTCCTCACCCTCCAGGGACGTGAACCGGCCGCCGGCCTCCACCACGATCGGCACCAGGGCAGCCATGTCATAGAGGTTCAGTTCGGGTTCGCAGGCGATGTCCACGGAGCCCTCCGCCACCATGCAGTAGGACCAAAAGTCGCCGTACGCCCGGGTCCGCCAGACGTCCTCGGTCAGGCCAAGGAACTCATCAAGGTTTCCGCGTTCCTTCCAGCCGGTCAGGCTTGAGTAGGAGAGGGAGGCGTCGGAGAGGCTGGACACGTTGGAGACGCGGAGCCGGGTGGCCGCCGCCAGGGACCTGCCCATGTATGCGCCCATGCCTTTTGCGGCCCACCAGCGCTTGCCGAGCGCCGGGGCGCTGACCACGCCCACCACGGGTTCGCCTTCATCCACGAGGGCAATAAGGGTGGCCCAGACCGGAACGCCGCGGACGAAGTTCTTGGTCCCGTCAATGGGATCGATGATCCAGCGACGCGAACCGTGGCCGGTGCTGCCAAATTCCTCGCCCAGGACGGCGTCGCGGGGCCGGGAACGGGAAAGCTGGCCGCGGATGGCCTCCTCGGCTGCCTTGTCGGCGTCGGTGACGGGCGTCAGGTCCGGCTTGGTCTCAACGTGGAGGTCCTGGGCCTTGAAGCGGCTCATGGTCTGGTCATCCACGGAGTCGGCCAGGACATGGGCCAGGCGCAGGTCATCGTTGTAGCTGGAAGCGGGTTGGATCATGGTTACAAACTACCGTCTGAAGACGTTTCTGCCGGGAGAACGCGTCAGTTGACGCTGCCGAGCTCCTTGGTTTCCTGTGCTTCCATGCGCGGGTCAGCGCCGAGCAGCCGCCGCAGCGAAGCCAGGCGCGCCGGGCCGGTGGGGCCCGCGTGTCCGCCGTCCACCCAGTTATCGAGGCCGCAGTCCACCGCGGTTGCCGTGTGCTTGCAGCCGCGTTCACAGTTTTCGATGCCGGGGGAGAGGTCAGGGAAGGAACGCAGGATCCGGTCCGGGTCCACGTGGGCCAGCCCGAAGGACCGGATACCGGGGGTGTCGATGATCCAGCTGCCGGCCGGCGCATCCGCCAGGCGCAGGGCCAGGGCCGACGACGACGTATGGCGGCCACGCCCCGTCACCGCGTTGACGCCGCCCGTTGCCCGCTCGGCGCCGGTCAGGGCGTTGACCATGGTGGACTTGCCGACGCCGGAGTGCCCCAGCATCACGGTGACCTTGCCGTCGAGGTGGCCGCGGAGGGCTGCCACGGCCGCACTGTCCAGCCGGGCCGAGAGGCCGTCGTCGGATCTCGCGTCAATCCCGGAGGCCTGCGCGTCCGCGGTGCGGCTGATGATGACCGGAAAGTCCAGGTGGGTGTAGTTGGACAGCAACTCCGCGGGGTCCTTGACGTCCGCCTTGGTCACCAACAGGATCGGCTCGATTCCGGCGTCGTAGGCGGCCACCAGGGCGCGGTCGATGAATCCGGTCCGGGGCTCCGGGTTGGCGGCGGCCACGACGATGACCAGCTGGTCGGCGTTGGCCACCACGGCCCGCTCGACGGGGTCGGTGTCGTCGGCGCTGCGGCGCAGGAGGGTGTGGCGGTCCTGGATCTTCACCAGACGGGCCAGCGTGTCCGGTGCCCCGGACACGTCCCCCACCAGCGAGACGAAGTCGCCGGCAACCACGGGCGAGCGGCGGAGTTCGCGGGCACGGGCAGCGATGACAACGCGCTCATTGTCCGAGTCCTCGCCCACCACTGCCGTGTACCGGCCGCGGTCCACCGTGATGATCCGCCCGGTCACGGCGTCATCGTGGCTGGGCCGGTCCTTGGTGCGGGGCCGGGAGCCTTTCTTGCTGGGCCGGATCCGGACGTCGGACTCGTCCCAGGAGTCAGTGCTGCGCGCCACTGCCGCGCCCTTCAGGCACCGGTGCCACGGCGGCGTTCTGGGCCAGCATGCCTGCCCAGAGCTGCGGAAAGTCGGGCATGGTCTTGGCGGTGGTGGCGATGTCCTCCACCTGGATGCCCTGGACTGCAAGGCCCAGTATCGCCCCGGCGGTGGCCATGCGGTGGTCGGCGTAGCTGTGGACAACCCCTGCGTGCAGCGGGGCCGGCCGGATCACCAGGCCGTCGCTGGTTTCCTCGGCGTCGCCGCCGAGCCGGTTGATTTCCGCGACCAAAGCCGCCAGCCGGTCCGTCTCGTGTCCGCGAAGGTGGGCAATTCCACTGAGCCGGGACGGGCCCGAGGCCAGGGCGCACAGGGCCGCAACGGTGGGGGCGAGTTCGCTGGTGTCAGCAAAGTCGCCGCCCTTGATCTCCGGGCCGCCGGTGACGGTCAGGACACCGTCAGTGAGGGTGACGGTGGCACCCATCCTGGCCAGGATGCCCCGCCAGAGGTCGCCCACCTGCTGGGTCTGCGTGGGCCAGTTGGGGATCCGGACCGTGCCTTGCGAGGCCAGGGCCGCAGCCAGGAAGGGGCCCGCGTTGGAGAGGTCCTGTTCGATCCGTTGGTCGAAGGCGCGGATGGGCCCCGGCGCCACCACCCAGTGGTTGGGGACGGAGTCGTCCACGGACACGCCGGCGCCGCGGAGGACAGCGACCGTCATGTTGATGTGGTCCAGGCTTGGGACCGGTTTCCCGACGTGCTCAAGGTGCAGGCCGTCGTCGAACCTTGCTCCTACCAGGAGGAGGGCGGAGACGAACTGTGATGAGGCGCTGGCATCGATCACCAGGTGGCCGCCCCGGACTGCGCCGGTCCCTTCCACGACGAACGGGAGCGACGACGGAGCGCTGCCGTCTTCGGCGGACACGGCCACACCCAGGGCCTTGAGGGCCTCGATGATGGTTCCCATGGGACGCTTCCGGGCATGCGGATCGCCGTCGAACACGCTGGCGCCGCGGCGGAGCGCGGCAAGCGGCGGGACGAACCGCATGACGGTGCCGGCCAGCCCGCAGTCGATCCTGGTGGTGGATGGTGCGGCTGACGCGGGAATCGGAACAACCTCCAGGTCAGGACCGAAGTCACCGTCCCCCGGAACTTCGGTGACCGTGGCGCCGAGCTGCCTGAGCGCCTCGACCATGAGGGCGGAGTCCCTGGAATGCAGGGGCGCCCGGAGCCGTGACGGGCCGTCAGCGAGGGCCGCGAGGACCAGGTACCTGTTGGTCAGGGACTTCGATCCCGGCACCGTCACGGTGGCGTTGACGGGCCGGGACGCGAAAGGTGCGGCCCAGTGCTGGACGGGTGTTCCGGAGGCGTCCCGGGTGGCAGCTGCTGCGGTCATTCCTGCTTAGGCTCCCGCAGCGTGTTCGACGGCGCGGCGCACGGCCTTGTCCGCCTTGTTCAGCTTCTTGGTGGTGGTCCGGCGGGCATCGGCAGCCAGGTGCGAGGCGTTGCGCCGCGCGTCGGCAGCCAGGTGCTCGGCGCGCCAGGCCAGCCCGGGCCTGCCTGCCGTGTCCACGGAGGCAAGCAGGGCGCCGCCACTCAGGGAGAGGTTCTTGAGCAGCTGGTTGCGGCGGTTTTCGCGCCCTTCCTTACTGCTGATGTCAGCACTGCGCCATTCGACGAAGGTATTCAGGAGGGAAACCACGGTCAGCAGCCCGGCGGAAAGGCGGGAGAACTTGCCAAGGCCAAACAGGACGCCGGCGCCAACCTGTGTTCCGCCGATGACGCGGGCCAGGGTCTTCTCGCTCGTCTGGAAGGGAAGTGAGGCCGCAGCCTTGCGGAGCAGGGGTGAAAGCTGCTGTGCCGTGTCGTCGGAGTTCTTGAGCTTATCCAGTCCGGCAAAAACGAAACTGGAAGCGAGCATTGGCCTGGCGAGCGTGCGGACAAACGACATGGATTTCCTCCTGGATGGACGAGCCGCGCCGAGCGGCGGAGTCGGTCCTAGTCTTGCACTTTTGGGGAATATTTGCCCGCGGGAGGCGGTTATGTTGACTGGGTCCGCGACGTGGGCCCGGCGATCATCCACCCGATACAGAGCGGAGTTAAGCCTTGCGGAAGGTGTTGGACGGGACCAGACAGACTGGGCCGGTGGCAGTGGACAAGCTGGCCGCCGAGCCGCCCCAGTACGGCACGCCCTTGGCGGCACGCCGGACAGTAGACTTGAAGGCAATGAACACCCTGGATCCGGCCGTCGCGGCCATGTATGAAGCTTCCCCCGGCGAAGCGAACGGCAGGGCCGGCACCAAGCCGCTGTCCGCCGGGCAGGCAGGAACCGGTTCTCCGGCAGTTGCAGCGGACGCGGAAGACAGCGCCCTGGACGTTGCCGCAGAGAGCACGGAGCAACGCCGTCTGCGCTTTGAGCGTGACGCCATGCAGTACGTCGACCAGCTGTACTCAGCGGCGATGCGCATGGCCCGGAACCCGTCAGACGCGGAAGACCTGGTACAGGAGGCCTATACCAAGGCTTTTTCCGCTTTCCATCAGTACAAGCCCGGCACGAACCTCAAGGCCTGGCTGTACCGGATCCTGACCAACACGTACATCAACCTGTACCGCAAGCGGCAGCGGGAGCCGCTGCAGTCCAACTCGGACAGTATCGAGGACTGGCAGCTGGCGCGGGCTGAATCGCACACATCAAGCGGGCTTCGCTCTGCGGAGGCGGAAGCCCTGGACCACCTGCCGGATTCGGACGTCAAGCGCGCGCTCCAGGATATTCCTGAGGAGTTCCGGCTGGCGGTCTACTTCGCTGACGTGGAGGGGTTCGCCTACAAGGAAATATCGGACATCATGAACACGCCCATCGGCACCGTGATGTCCCGGCTCCACCGCGGCCGGCGAATGCTGCGGGACATGCTCGCGGAATATGCCGCCGAGCGGGGATTCAAGACAGCCGCGGATGCGTCGGATGCGGCAGGAAGCAAAGCACAGGAGAACAGGAAATGAGCGACTGCCAGGGATTGGGCGACTGCGACGATACCCGGATGCAACGCATCTACGAGTACCTTGACGGGGCACTGACCCGCGAGGATATTACCGAAATCAAGAACCACCTTGATGACTGCCCCGAGTGCACGGAACAGTACGACCTTGAATGCGTCATCCGCAACATGGTCAAGCGCTCGTGCACCGAGTCCGCGCCGGACAACCTCAAGAACGCCATCCTGGACCGGATCCATGCCATCCGCCCCGTGGAGGCTTAGCCACCGGACGCGATTGCCCGAAAGGCCGCAGACAGCAAAGGACCCCGTAAGCCGATTGGCTTGCGGGGTCCTTTGCTTGAACCGTAGTCCCTGGCATTTGCCTAGGTGTTGGGGCGCTTCCCGTGGTTCGCGCCGCCACGCTTACGGTCACGACGCTTGCGTGCACGCTTGCTCATAGCTGGCCTCCTAACTGTTGGTACTCAAAAGAGCTGCCCTCCAGTCTCCCACATGATCTGGCGGCCCGCGAACCGGGAAACGGCCGATGACCCGCGTTGGTGCCGCGGGGAGTGGTGCTAGGGCTGCAGTGTTTCGCGGATGTCCGCGCGGGCCTGGTCCAGGGCCGACCTCACGGTGGCCACTGTCAGGGGACTAATGGGGTGGTGCAGGGCCTGGCGCCGCAGGTCTGCACGGAGTTCGTCGCGGAAATCCTGCAGCAGCAGTTCAGCTTCCCGGAGCAGCTGGCCCCTGCGCGCAGCCGGCCGGACTGCCCCTGGCTGGGCCGCCGCGGACAACGCAGCTGTACGGGCGGCCTCTGCGGCTGCCGCGAGGTCGGTGCGAAGCTCGCGGACGCTCTTGCGGATGTCCTGCCTCAGGGCTCCGGAAAGCCGCTGCACTGATGCCGCGATGTCGTTTTCTATTCCGGCGAGGTCCTCCCGGCGCCGGTCCAGCTCGGCAATGCCGGCTGCCGTAATCCGGTAGTTGGTGCGCCGTCCCGCCGGTTCGGTAGCCACCAGGCCATCCTCTTCCAGCTTCCCCAGGCGGGGGTAGACGGTTCCGGCACTGGGTGAATAGGTACCGCCAAACCGGTCCTTGAGCGCCTTGATCAGCTCGTAGCCGTGCTTGGGGCCGCTCTCGAGAAGGAAGAGCAGATAGAGGCGCAACGCACCATGTGCGAAGACGGGGGCCATCAGCGGCCGGCTTCCCCGTGGGGGTCGACGTTTGCGGATGCGTGGGAAATGGACGTCTTGCCGGACACCGAGTTGGTCCTGACGAGCATCAGCTGCCCGTCAGGTCCTGAGATGGTCTCCACGGTGCCGTTGGCCAGGATCACCTGCCGGCCGTCCAGGATCACGGCGCCGCCGGCGGACTTGGCCACAAGGTCCACGCCCACGTCAGCCGGCAGGGTGATGGCGAGGTCCCCGGAGACGGAATTGGAACCAAAATCCTGGGTGTAATCGAGGAGGTCGAAGCTGAGGTGGCCGCTGACGGTGTTGGTGCGGACGTGGCTGAAGCGGCCCGAAGCGTTGATTTCGCCGGAGATGGACTTGGCGGTGAGAACGCCTTGGTGGTTCCTGACGGCCACGGCGCCGCTGACCGTATTCAGCTGGAGTTCGCCTGAAGTATTTTCTGCCGCAATGGAGCCGGACACGGTGTTCAGGCGCAGGTGTGCCGAAATGCCGGAAACGGTTCCTTCCCCGCTGGCCGTTCCTGCCTCCACGTCCACCCCGGGAGGAACCGCCACGGTGATGACGGCGAAGTTGTCACTGTTGTGGTTAACGGTTTCCATGAGGTTCTTGAACCAGCCTTGTGCACCGTGCAGCTGGTGCCGGACTTCCAGCCTCCCGTCGTTCAGGGACACTGCCACCGGGTCGCCGTGCACCTCGGAAAACTCCAGCCGTACCGTGGGCCCGTCGTACCCCACAATCTCGAACCTGCCCCTGACCATGCCCAGCTTGACGGAAGACACGGCGTCGACGTCGATGGTTTGCGGGCCGGCAACAGTCCAGTTTTCCCCGGTCATGGTCCCCTCCAGAAGACGATATATCGCGTTATGCCTTCAACGTATCGCCGCCTGGTGGGGAGGTCAAGATATATCGCGAGAAGAGGCTACTGGGGTGCGTCCAGGCGCAGCCACTGGAACCAGCCGCGGTGCAGCACGAGCCAGGCCATGAGGCCGTACCCCGCCTGGCCGGGTGTCCCTCCGTTGGCGGCCAGGTCCTGGCGCCACTGTTCATGGTTCAGCAAGGGCGAGAATGTGTCGACGTACAGGTGCTTCCTGCGGGTGGTGACATCCGCAAACGCGGTGTTCAACTCGTCCAGCCGGCGGTTTTGGGCGGGGTCGAGCGTGGGGGGCGGACCGACGACAAATACTTCGATCCGGTTCTGTGATGCCGAGTCCAGGATGTTGGCCAGGTTCAGCCGGCTCCGTGCAGTGGACAGGCCAAACTCGACGTCGCGCCCCGAGAGGCCGATGACCAGACGGTTCTCTGCCTGGGCGCTGAAGCGCCGGCCGGCTTCATCCAGCCAGCGCGCAGCGAGGCCTTCCGTACCTTCCTGCGGGCAGGGGAGGGCGTAGCTTTCCAGCAGCATTCCGTCCTGGGGAGTGCGGGCCAGGACGCGGCCCAGCCAGCCAAGGGCCCGGGGGTCACCCAGCCCAGCCAGCAGTTCGTCTCCTACAGCCGCGATCCGCAGCTTCCTGTCTTCCACGCGTTCCTCTTTACTTTGGTACGGGTTTGCTTCGATACGGCCGCTGCCATGCTTGCCCCCCGCATATGCGGCGGTCCAGGGAGGCGCTGTCAGTCCATTAAACAGAACTGCCCGGCCGGAGTCTGGTATTTCGACTCCGGCCGGGCAGCCTTATTGCTTACTTCCGTGCAAATGCCTGCTTCAGGAGGACATCCTGCTCGGCAGCGTGCCGCTTCATGGAACCGGCCGCCGTGGAGGCGGATGCCGGCCGGGACACCAGGCGGACCCGGCGGTCCAAGCTCTCCGGCAGGTGCAGCCCCATGAACGGCCACGGGCCCTGGTTTGCAGGCTCGTCCTGGGCCCACACCACTTCGGCGTTGGGGTACTTGTCCAGTTCCGCCTGGATCTCGGCCTGAGGCAGCGGGTAGAGCTGCTCCACGCGGACGATCGCCGTGGTCTTGTCCCCGGTCTTCTGCCGGGTGGACAGGAGATCGTAGTACAGGCGGCCGGAAACGAGGAGAACGCGTTCGACGGCGGTGGCCGGCAGCTGCTCGTGGTCACCGATGACGGGGCGGAACGTGCCGTTGGTGAAGTCCTCGACGGACGACGCGGCAGCCTTGAGGCGCAGGAGCTGCTTGGGGGTGAAGATAATCAGCGGCTTGCGCGGGCGGCTGTACGCCTGGCGGCGCAGCAGGTGGAAGTGCGAAGCTGCCGTGGTGGGGTTGGCCACGATCATGTTGTCCTCTGCACACAGCTGCAGGAAGCGCTCGATCCTCGCGGAGGAGTGGTCCGGGCCCTGTCCCTCGTAGCCGTGCGGCAGCATGAGGACCAGCGAAGAGCGCTGGCCCCACTTCTGCTCCGCGGACGAGATGAACTCGTCGATGATGGTCTGTGCACCATTGACGAAGTCACCGAACTGGGCTTCCCACAGGACCAGCGCGTCCGGGCGCTCCACCGAGTAGCCGTACTCAAAGCCCATGGCGGCGTATTCAGACAGCAGGGAATCGTAGATCCACAGCTTGGCCTGGTCATCGGAAAGATTGCCCAGGGGCAGCCATTCCTTGCCGTTGGCGCGGTCGTGGAAGACGGCGTGGCGCTGTACGAACGTGCCGCGGCGGGAGTCCTGGCCGGCCAGGCGCACGGGGACGCCTTCCATGATCAGCGAGCCGAAGGCCGCGATCTCGCCGAAACCCCAGTCGATGCCGCCCTCGCGGGACATCTGTTCGCGCTTCTCGAGGAGCTGCTTGAGCTTCGGGTGGACCGTGAAGCCGTCGGGGATCTCGACGTGGGCCTTGCCGATCCGGGCCAGGGTGTCGGCGCTGATGGCTGTAGAGGCCGGGGCGTTGACACTGGAGTCCGACTGCTGGGCCATGGGCCGTTCGATGTCTGAGACGGCAGCGGAGTCCGCGGTCACGATCGGAATCGGCGAGGTCTGGGCGGCGTGGGTCTCGGCGAAGACCCGCTCCAGCCGTTCCTGGTAGTCGCGGAGCAGCTGCTCGGCTTCTTCCTCGGTGATGTCGCCGCGGCCGATGAGTGACTCGGTGTAGAGCTTCCGGACTGAGCGCTTGGCTTCGATGAGGTTGTACATCAGCGGCTGGGTCATCGAGGGGTCATCGCCCTCGTTGTGGCCCCGGCGGCGGTAGCACACCATGTCGATGACAACGTCCTTGTGGAAGCGCTGGCGGAACTCGTAGGCGAGCTGGCCAATGCGGACAACAGCCTCGGGGTCGTCGCCGTTCACGTGGAAGACGGGCGCCTGGATCATCTTGGCGACGTCCGTGGAGTACGTGGAGGACCGCGATGAAGACGGGGCGGTGGTGAAGCCCACCTGGTTGTTGACCACGATGTGGATGGTTCCGCCCGTGCGGTAACCGCGGAGCTGGGACAGGTTGAGGGTTTCAGCCACAACGCCCTGGCCGGCGAAGGCGGCGTCACCGTGCACCATGATGGGCAGGACCGGGAAGGATTCGCCCTGGTCCAGCCGGTCCTGCTTGGCCCGGACAATGCCTTCCAGGACGGAGTCCACGGCTTCGAGGTGCGACGGGTTGGCGGCGAGGTAGACCTTGGTCTCCTTGCCGTTGTCCGACGTGAAGGTGCCTTCGGTGCCCAGGTGGTACTTGACGTCACCGGAGCCCTGGACGGAGCGCGGATCCTGGGTGCCTTCGAACTCGCGGAACACCTGGGCGTACGTCTTGCCGGCGATGTTGGTCAGTACGTTCAACCGGCCACGGTGGGCCATGCCGATGGCTACCTCGTCCAGGCCGTCGTCGGCGGCATCGGACATGATGGCGTCCAGCAGCGGGATGAGGGACTCGCCGCCTTCCAGCGAGAAGCGCTTCTGGCCCACGAACTTGGTCTGCAGGAACGTCTCGAAAGCCTCTGCGGCGTTCAGCTTGGAGACGATGCGCAGCTGCTCCTCGCGGCTGGGCTTGGAGTACGGGTGTTCCAGCTGGTCCTGGAACCACTTGCGCTCGGCAGGTTCCTGGATGTGCATGTACTCAATGCCGGTGGTGCGGCAGTAGGCGTCGCGCAGGACACCGAGGATGTCGCGGAACTTCAGCATCGGCTTGCCGCCGAAGCCGCCCGTGGGCCATTCGCGGTCCAGGTCCCAGAGGGTCAGGCCGTAGGTGAGCACGTCCAGGTCCGGGTGCTTCCGCTGCACGTATTCCAGCGGGTCGGTGTCCGCCATGAGGTGGCCGCGCACGCGGAAGGAGTGGATCAGCTGCTGGATCCGGGCGACCTTGTTGATCTCGTCTGCCGGGTCAACCTGCAGGTCGGGGCTCCAGCGGACGGGCTCGTACGGGATGCGCAGCGCTTCGAAGATCTCATCGTAGAAGTTCTGTCCGCCCAGCAGCAGCTGGTGGACCAGCTTGAGGAACTCGCCGCTGCCTGCGCCCTGGATGACGCGGTGGTCGTAGGTCGAGGTCAGGGTGAGGACCTTGCTGATGGCGTTCTGGGCAATGATCTTTTCGCTGGCGCCCTGGAATTCTGCGGGGTAGTCAAGGGCGCCGACGCCGATGATGGCGGCCTGGCCCTTGGAGAGGCGCGGGACAGAGTGCACAGTGCCGATGCCGCCGGGGTTGGTCAGGGACACGGTGGTGCCCTGGTGGTCCTCGGCCGTGAGCTTGCCGTTGCGGGCCCGCTTGATCAGGTCCTCGTAGGTGTGCCAGAACTCGGCAAAGTTGAGGGTCTCTGCCTTCTTGATGTTCGGGACCATGAGCAGGCGGGTGCCGTCGGGCTTGGGCATGTCGATGGCGATGCCGAAGTTGACGTGCGCAGGCTGGACGGCGACGGGCTTGCCGTCCACTTCGTCGTAGTACACGTTCATGGAGGGGAACTGGGACAGCGCGCGGATCACGGCGTAGCCGATGAGGTGGGTGAAGGAGACCTTGCCGCCGCGTGCGCGGGCCAGGTTGGAATTGATGACCACACGGTTGTCGATGAGCAGCTTGGCCGGAATGGCGCGGACACTGGTGGCGGTGGGCACCTGGAGGCTGGTGACCATGTTGGTGGCGATGGCCTTTGCCGGTCCGCGGAGGACGGAGACGACGTCCTCTTCGGGGGCGGTAGGAGCCTTGACGTTCTTGGGCAGCTGCGCCGGGATGGGCTGCGAGCCGGTGCCTGCCTCAGTCTTCTTGCCGCCGTCGCGGGCTTCCGTGGCCGGGGCCTTCTTGACGGGTGCGGGGGCTGCGGGTGCTGCGGGGGCCGGTGCGGCGGCGGGCGCAGCAGCCGGCGACGGTGCCGATGCTGCGGGGGCCTGCTTTACGACCGGGAGTTCCCGGGTGGGGGGATTGGCGACATGCGCGGAATTTCCATTGGAAGAAGAACCGTTGCCCGAGTCGAAGGATTCGAACAGGGGCCACCACTTGGCATCCACGGCGTTCTTGTCCTGCTGGTACTGCTCGTACAGTTCGTCAACGAGCCACTCGTTTCCGCCAAATTCCTCTGGTAGACGGTGGCTTGGCTGCTCTGGCACTTGAAATACGCCTCTTCCATGAGTTTGATTTCTCTTTGGCCCCCCGGTGCTTCAGCACTACGTTCGAACCAGTCTCTGTCCGCTGAACCCGGACCTTTGCAAGTCTAGTGAGCATCCCGTGTTAACTGCCAATAAGGGTGACCCAAATCATGAAGTGACGGACAAAGGTCCGAATATGGCATTGGCGGGGACGCCCCGAAGGCCTCGCCAGCCGGTGGTCGTGGCCAGGCAGGACGTGCGCTTCCCGCCTTCCCGCCAGCGGGGCGGCAGGGCCTGCTCCTGTAGACTGAAATTCTTATGGACAGTAAATCTAGGTGCCGGCCTGGGCGCTGTCAGCGGAGCTCCACGAGCGCCGCGCAGTCCGCCCCCAGAGCCGGCAAACCCCGACAGCGCGCCCATCACCAGCCCACGGCCCAGCTTGCCGCTACCCGCACGGACCAGGCATCGGTTTCCGCCGACCATCCTCCGCCGGGACGAAACAGCGTTTTCTCCCTCCGAACATCCGTCCTCTGTGCGGGTCCCGCAATCCAGGCGGGATGCTGAATGGAGTGGATCCTCGTTGCAGCAGGCCTGCTGCTGATCGCCGGCACGGGCTTCTTCGTTGCTGTCGAGTTTTCCCTTATCGCCCTTGACCAGGCAACCGTCCAGCGGGCAATCGACGACGGCGACACCCGCGCGGTGCCGCTGCTCACCTGCCTTAAGTCACTCTCAACCCAGCTGTCCAGCTGCCAGCTGGGCATTACGCTGACCACGCTGCTTACCGGCTACGTCATGGAGCCGTCCGTGGGCCGCCTCCTCAGGGCGCCGCTGGGCGCCGTCGGGCTTCCTGCTGTGGCGGTGGAATCCGTGTCGCTGGTCCTGGCGATGGTGGTGGCAACGCTGCTGTCCATGCTCCTGGGCGAGCTGGTGCCGAAGAATATGGCCATTGCACTGGCGTTCCCCGTGGGCCGGGCTTTGGCCGGACCGCAGTTGGTCTTCACCACCATCTTCAAGCCCGCCATCCTGGTCCTTAACGGTTTTTCCAACAAGGTCCTGCACGTTTTTGGGCTGGAAGCCAAAGAGGAGATCTCCGGGGCCCGGACGCCGGCAGAGCTTGCGTCGCTGGTCCGCCGGTCCGCAGCGATGGGAACGCTCGACGCCGGGACGGCCAACTTCGTTGCCCGCACCCTTAATTTTTCCACCCGCACTGCGGCGGACGTGATGACGCCGCGCATCAGGCTGGAGACGATCGACGCCGACCAGCCGGTCTCCGACATCGTCGATGCTGCGCGGCGGACCGGGTACTCCCGATTCCCTGTCATTGGTGATTCAGCCGATGACATCCGTGGGCTGGTCCACGTCAAGAAGGCCGTCGCCGTCCCTTGGGACCGCCGGCAGAACCTTGAAGCGGGCGCCATCATGACCGAAGTGCTGCGCGTGCCCGAAACCATCCACCTGGACGCCCTCCTGGCCGAACTGCGGGAGGGGAACCTGCAGTTGGCTGTGGTGCTCGATGAATACGGCGGAACCGCAGGCATTGCCACCCTGGAAGACCTGGTGGAGGAAATTGTGGGCGAGGTGGCGGACGAGCACGACAAGGTCCGCCCCGGACTCCTGCAAAGCGCCTCGGGGGACTGGTACTTCCCCGGTCTGCTGCGGCCCGATGAGTTGTCCGAGCAGATTCCCGGCCTGAGCGTTCCCGACGAGGCAGCCTATGAAACCGTCGGCGGTTACGTCATGAGCAAGCTCGGCCGGATCGCGGCTGTCGGCGATGCGGTTCCTGTCAACGGCGGGACACTCAGCGTGACGCGCATGGACGGCCGCAGGATCGACCGCATCTGCTTCCACCCGGAAGCGGAGCCAGCCCCGCTGGATACCAACAACAGGAGCAAGCCATGAGTGACTGGGCCGGAATCCTGTGGCTCGGCGTCCTCCTGCTGGGCAACGCCTTCTTCGTGGCAGCGGAATTCGCCATCATGTCCGCGCGCCGCAGCCAGATCGAACCCTTGGCGGACGAAGGCTCCAAGCGTGCCCAGACCACCCTGCGCGCCATGGAAAATGTCTCGCTGATGCTGGCGTGCGCACAGCTGGGCATCACGGTCTGTTCGCTGCTGATCCTGCTGGTGGCCGAGCCGGCGATCCACCATCTGCTTGCTGTGCCCATCGAATCGGTGGGCTTGCCCGCGGAAGTGGCCGACGTGGCAGCCTTTGCCGTGGCCCTGATGCTGGTGACCTTCCTGCACGTGACCTTCGGCGAGATGGTGCCAAAAAACATTTCGGTGTCCGTGGCGGACAAGGCGGCCCTGTTCCTGGCCCCGCCGCTGCTGTTTATCTCGCGGCTGGTCCACCCCGTGATTTCGGTCCTCAACTGGTCCGCGAACCACATCCTCAAAGCGATGCGGATCGAACCCAAGGACGAGGTGACGTCCTCTTTCACCTTGGAGGAGGTCCAGTCGATCGTCCAGGAATCCACCCGCCACGGGCTGGTGGACGACGACGCCGGCCTGATCACCGGTGCGCTCGAGTTCTCGGAGCACACGGCGGAGGACATCATGGTCCCGATCGAAAACCTGGTCATGCTGGGCGCATCCACCACGCCCGTGGAATTCGAGAAGGCCGTGAGCCGCACGGGATTCTCCCGTTTCCCGATGCTTGACGACGAGGACATGCTGTACGGCTACCTCCACGTGAAGGACGTGCTGTCCATTCCGGAGTCCGCCTATGAACGGCCGATCGCCGAGAGCCGGGTGCGCTCGCTGGCAAACCTGGCCCTGGGTGACGAGATCGAAAAAGCGATGTCGGTCATGCAGCGCACGGGCTCACACCTGGCGCGTGTCATCGGGCCGGACGGCACCACGCGCGGCGTCCTCTTCCTCGAAGACGTCATCGAACAGCTGGTCGGAGAAATCAGGGACGCGACGCAGGCCACCGGCATCCGCCGCCTGGGCCAGCCGAACGGGGGCTGACGCTCCGGCACGGGCCCCTGCCGCCTTGGCAGGGGCCCTTCCGCTGCCGTACGTAGTGGTGGAAGTCAACCTAAATAGGAATCATTCGCATTTAGGTATAGGCTGGGGATTGTTGTCCTCCCCATCCTGTGTGAACTGAGGTTATCCGTGCGCCGTCCAGCCGCTGCCAGCTCTTTCCTTGCCGCCCTCGCAGGGCTCGGCCTCCTGCTCAGTGCCTGCAGCCCGCAGCAACCCCAGGCCGCGAACCAAGGACAGGAGATCAGCGTCGTAGCGTCAACGAACGTCTACGGTGACATTGCCCGCACCATTGGTGGTGACAAGGTCCAGGTGACGTCCATCATCAACAGCGCAGGGCAGGACCCGCACTCCTACGAGGCGACCGCCCAGGACCGGCTGGCCGTGTCCAAAGCCCGGCTCGTGATCGAAAACGGCGGCGGCTACGACGACTTCCTCCACACCCTGGTGGCAAGCAACAAGCTGGACGCCGAGTCGGTGCTGACCGCCGTCGACGTTTCCGGCCTCGCCCAGCCCGGCGACGCTGCCACTGACGGGACCACGGCCACCCACGACGCCGGGGACGGGCACGACGGGCACGACCACGGCGGCCTCAACGAACACGTCTGGTACAGCCTCCCTGCCATGGAGCGGATTGCCGACGGCATTGCCGGCAAGCTTGCCGCCCTGGACCCCGGTTCAGCCGCCACTTTCACCGCCAACGCGGACTCCTTCAAGTCCTCCTTGTCCGACCTGCACGGCCGGCTCGATGCCATGAAATCCGCCGGGGGAGGCGGCAGGGTGGCCGTCACCGAGCCTGTCCCGATGTACCTGCTGGAAGACGCGGGGCTGTCGAACGTGACACCGGAAGAGTACACGGCCGCCATCGAGGAGGGCGCAGATGTTCCGCCCGCCGTCCTGAAGGAAGCCACCGATCTGGTCGGATCCAGGACAGTCCGCCTGCTGGCCTACAACGCGCAGACGGAAGGGCCGCAGACTGAGGCACTGAAAAAGGCGGCAGAAAACGCAGGGGTACCGGTGGTGGACTTTACCGAGACGCTGCCCGAAGGCAAGACCTACCTGCAGTGGATGACGGACAATGTGAACAACATCAGCAAGGTTCTGGAGACAAACAGGTGAAATCCGTCGTCAGCCTCAAAGGGGCGTGCCTCAAGTTCGGCCAACGCACGCTCTGGGAGGACCTTGACCTGGACATCAGGCCCGGCGAGTTTTTCGCCGTGCTGGGTCCCAACGGCAGTGGCAAGACCAGCTTCCTGAAAGTCCTGCTGGGCCTGCAGAAGCTGCACGCGGGAGAAGTGTCGCTTGGCGGGAAGCCTGTGGAGCGCGGCAGCAGCCTGATCGGCTACATTCCCCAGCAGAAGTCCTTTGCGCCGGACACGCCCATGCGGGCCCGCGACCTGGTGGGACTCGGAGTGGACGGCCACCGCTGGGGTATCCGGCTCTCGCCTGCCAGGACAAACCGCAAGGTGGACCAGCTCCTGGAGCTGGTGGGTGCCTCCGACTACGCCAATGTCCCGGTGGGCCAGCTCTCCGGCGGCGAGCAGCAGCGGCTTCGGGTGGCCCAGGCCCTGGCAAACGATCCGCAGGTCCTGCTCTGTGACGAACCCCTGTTGTCGCTTGACCTGCACCACCAGCAGGCTGTGAGCGCGCTGATCAGCAAGGAAAGCCGTGAGAACAACAGCGCGGTGGTATTCGTCACGCACGAAATCAATCCGATTATCGAGTACGTGGACCGTGTCCTCTACCTCGCCGGGGGCCGTTTCCGGGTCGGCGCCCCGGACGAGGTCATGACCACCGAGGTACTCTCGGATCTTTACGGCAGCCATGTTGAGGTGATCCGCGCCAATGGCCGGCTGGTGGTGGTCGGCCTTCCCGACGCCACCACCCATCACCACGCCGGGGCGGACGCGATGGCAGGGGAGGTGGCGTAATGGACGCCGACAGCATCCTGGGTGCGATCTTCAATTTCGACAACTACGGCGAACTGCTGGTCCTGGTCCAGAATTCCATCTGGGCGGGCGCCATCCTGGGGCTCCTTGGCGGCCTGGTGGGCACCTTCGTCATGAAGCGGGACCTTGCCTTCGCCGTGCACGGCATCTCCGAGCTGTCCTTTGCCGGGGCAGCCTTTGCGCTCCTGATCGGCGCGGACGTGGTCTTCGGGTCGCTGGTGGGATCGGTGGCGGCCGCGCTGCTGCTGGGCCTGATGGGCGTCCGGGCGCGGGACAAGAATTCAATCATCGGGGTCATCATGCCGTTCGGCCTGGGACTGGGCATCCTGTTCCTGTCCCTGTACCAGGGCCGGGCCGCCAATAAGTTCGGGCTGCTGACCGGGCAGATCGTCTCCGTCGACACAGTCCAGCTCCAGGTACTCGCCGGAACTGCCGTCGTCGTCATCCTTGTGCTGGCGGCCGTCTGGCGGCCCCTTAACTTCGCCAGCGTCGATCCGGAACTTGCCGAAGCGCGGGGAGTCCCAGTCCGCAGCCTGGCCCTCGTCTTCATGATTGTCCTGGGCGTCAGCGTGGCCCTGTCCATCCAGGTGGTGGGTGCACTCCTGGTCCTCGCCCTGCTGATCACCCCGGCTGCCGCGGCAATGCGGGTAACGTCCTCGCCGGTGGCGGCCGTGGTCCTCAGCGTGGTCTTCGCCGTGACTGCCACAGTGGGCGGCATCCTGCTGGCTCTGGGCGGACGGATCCCCATCAGCCCCTATGTCACCACGTTGTCGTTCCTGATCTACGTGGTGTGCCGGGGCATCGGATCGGTGCGGGCGTCCAAGGGAATCAACGGACGGGTGCTTACAGCTTCCCGGCAGCCTTAAGGGCGGTGCAGTCCGGGCACAGCCCGAAGATTTCCACCGTGTGGTCCACTTCGGTGAACCCATGCTCCGCCGCCGTGCGCACGGCCCATGTCTCCACGGCGGGGGCCTCCACCTCCACGGCCTTTCCGCAGTTCCTGCACAGCAGGTGGTGATGGTGGCCGGTCACAGCGCAGCGGCGGTACACGGCCTCCCCGTCCCCGTTGCGCAGCACGTCCACCAGGCCCTCATCGGCAAGGGACTGCAGGATCCGGTACGCGGTGGCCAGCGATACGGACACGCCCTGGTTCTGCAGGATCCGATAGAGCTCCTGCGTGCTGACGAAGTCGTCAAGCCTGTCCAGCGCGGCACTGACGGCCTTGCGCTGCTTGGTGACACGCTGTTCCTTGCCGCCTCCTGCCGGGGACAGGGCGGCGGAATCAGCCTTGGCGCCGATCGGCATGGACGAACTCGCTTCCGTGGGGGGCAAACATCAAGATTACCAGCCGGATCTTCATGGACAGCGTTCCGGAACGGACCCTAGGCTGGCGCGTATGAAGCTGACCAAATACACCCATGCCTGTGTCCGGCTCGAGAAGGAGGGCCAGGTCCTGGTCCTCGATCCCGGGACCTTTTCCGAATCCGAAGAGGCGCTCTCAGGAGCCCACGCCGTCCTGGTGACGCACGAACATGCAGACCACCTGGACGCCGAGGCAGTGCGGACAGCCATGGAGGCCAACAAGGGCCTTGAGCTCCACGCACCCGCGGGCGTGGCACAGCAGCTGCGCCAGGATGGCCCGAGTGCCGCGGACCGCATCCATGACGTGGATCCGGGGGCCTCGTTCCAGGCGGCAGGGTTCGACATCCGCAGCTTTGGCGGCCAGCATGCCCTGATCCACCCCCAGATCCCCATGGTGGCCAACATCGGCTTCCTGGTGGACGGGAACGTCTACCACCCGGGGGATTCCTTCGTCATCCCGGACGGCATCAGCGTCCAGACGCTCCTGGTCCCGCTGCACGCACCCTGGAGCAAGTCAGCCGAGGTGGTCGACTTCGTGATCGGCGTCCGGGCACCGCGGGCGTTCCAGATCCACGACGGCCTGCTCAATGCCACCGGGCTCGGCATCGTCGAAAGCCACGTCAAGCGGATTGGGGCCAAATACGGCACGGATTACCGTCATCTGGAGCCCCGCGAGTCAGCGGAGGTCTAGCCCGCCCATTCCCCGGTGTCCAGGAAACGCGCAATGACCGCTTCGTACGGTGCCGGATCCAGCCCTTGGCCAGCCAGCCAGTCCTGGTTCCAGTAGCTGCCCGCATAGCGGTCGCCGCCGTCGCACATCAAGGACACCACACAGCCGCGGCGGCCTTCCGCCGCCATGCCGGCAATGGTCTGCCACACACCCCACAGGTTGGTGCCGGTGGACGGCCCCGCGTGCAGTCCGGCGTAGGAACGAAGGTGCCGCATCGCGGCTACGGACGCCGCATCCGGTACCTGGACCATTCTGTCGATCACTGTCGGGATGAAGCTGGGCTCCATGCGTGCCCGCCCGATGCCTTCGATCCGGGACGGCAGGCCGGTGGGCTTACCGGCTGGTTCCCCCAGCCAGCCGGGGTAGAACGCGGAGTTTTCCGGGTCCACCACCAGCAGCCTGGTGGGATGGCTGTGGTAGCGCAGGTAGCGGCCGATCGTGGCGCTGGTTCCGCCGGTGCCGGCCCCCACCACGATCCAGTCCGGCACCGGGTGCGGCTCCAGGCCCAACTGGCCGAAGATCGATTCGGCGATGTTGTTGTTGCCGCGCCAGTCCGTGGCCCGCTCGGCGTAGGTGAACTGGTCCATGTAATGACCGTTGCAGGTGGCAGCCACCTCTTCGGCGGCCGCGTACACTTCTGACGCGTTCTCCACCAGCAGGCATGAGCCGCCGAACTGTTCGATCAGCGCGATCTTTTCGGGACTGGTGGTGCGTGCCATCACGGCGACGAACGGGAGCCCCAGCAGTTGGGCGAAGTAGGCTTCCGAAACAGCAGTACTTCCGCTGGACGCCTCAACGATGGTGGTGTCCTTGCGGATCCAGCCGTTGACCAGGCCAAACAGGAACAGCGACCTGGCCAGCCGGTGCTTGAGGCTGCCGGAGCGGTGCGTTGACTCGTCCTTGAGGTACAGCTGGATGCCCCAATGCTCCGGCAACGCCACGGAGTACAGGTGCGTGTCCGCTGACCGGTTGTTTTCCGCAGTGATGGTCCGGATGGCCTGGTCCGCCCAGTCGCGGTCCGTTCCACTGGTGCCCGTGCCGGTGCTGCCCTCGATCTTCACCGCACCAGCCTACCCGCGGCAGCCGGATTGCCCGTCTAAAGTTGGACCGTTGCCCGCGCCGGCAGATGGCGCTGATCCCGCAGAAGGAGCACCATGAAGCCGCTGATTGACGTTCCCGGCCTTGACGCCAGGATTGCTGCCGGACACCGGACGGTGCTGCTGGACGTGCGCTGGGCGCTCGGAGATCCGCACGGCCGCGACCACTACCTGGCGGAGCACCTCCCGGGCGCAGTCTTCGTTGACCTGGCCACGGAGCTGGCAGATCCGGCCGTACCGGACCGGGGGCGGCACCCCTTGCCGTCCCGCGTCCGTTTCCAAGAGACGGCCCGTCGATGGGGTGTGCGTCAAGGCGACGTGGTGGTTGCCTACGACGACAGCGGCAACATGGCGGCGGCGCGGCTCTGGTGGATGCTGCGCGACGCCGGCCTGGCGGAGGTTTACCTGCTCGACGGCGGCCTGGGCGCCTGGCGTGCCGCGGGCCTGCCGCTTGAAGCGGGCAGCGTCCACCCCGTCCCCGGCGACGTCGAGCTGGGCAGCGGGCAGATGCCCGTGGTCGACGCCGGTGCTGCCGCCGCCTGGCCACAGGGCGGCCTGCTGCTCGATGCGAGGGCGGGGGAGCGCTACCGGGGCGAGGTTGAACCGGTCGACCCCCGGGCCGGCCATATTCCCGGCGCAGTCAGTGCGCCCACCACAGCGAACGTGGACCAGTCCGGGAAATTCCTGGCACCGTCGGAGCTGCGGCAGAGGTTCGAATCCGTGGGCGTCCAGGACGGCCGCCCGGTGGCCGTGTATTGCGGCTCCGGCGTCACGGCAGCCCATGAGGTGGCCGCACTGGAACTGGCCGGGTTCTCCGCTGCCCTCTACCCGGGCTCCTTCTCCGAATGGTCGAACCGCGCTGACCTGCCGGTGGCCACCGGCGCGGAACCGGGGGACGGTGCCGGTCCGGGTGGAAACTACGGTCAACCCGGGGGTAGCGTCGCACTATGACTCCAGGACGCCCCGTACCACCGCCCCTTGCCCACCCGATCCCGACGGCCGCCGCCGCACCGGCAGCAGCCGAAGACACAACAGCCGCAGGCACCGGCGTGCTGGCAGCAGCGTACGGCGCAGTGTCCGGAGACAGCGGCCTGGTGCCGCTGACAGTCGCCCGGCGCGCCCCCAAGCCGGACGACGTGGAGATCGCCATTGAGTTTTGCGGACTCTGCCACTCCGATGTGCACGCCACCCGGGGAGAGTGGGGCGGCCAGGCATACCCGTTGGTCCCGGGCCACGAAATCGTGGGAAAGGTCAGCAGGACAGGCGCTAACGTCACCGACTTCGCGGTGGGCGACCGCGTGGGCGTTGGCTGTATGGTGAACTCCTGCCGCGAATGCGAGAGCTGCCTGGACGGCCTTGAGCAATACTGCGAAAACGGGATGACCGGCACCTACGGCGCCAAGGACCGGCGCAACGGAGACGCCGTGACCCAGGGCGGCTACGCATCCTCGATTGTGGTGGACCGCCGCTACGTCCTCCGCGTCCCGGAATCGTTGGATCCGGCAGCCACCGCGCCCCTGCTGTGTGCCGGCGTCACCACCTTTTCGCCGCTGCGCCACTTCGACGTCGAGGAAGGTGACGTGGTGGGCGTGGTAGGACTTGGCGGACTCGGCCACATGGCCGTCAAGCTGGCCAAGGCCATGGGGGCAAAGGTGGTGGTGTTCACCACCTCCGAATCCAAGGTTGCGGCCGCCCTCGAACTTGGAGCGGATGAGGTGGTGCTGTCCCGTGACGAGGACGCCATGGCCGCCGCAAACCGCACCATCGACCTCATCATCGACACTGTGGCCGCGCCACACGACCTGAACCCGTTCTTCCGCACCCTGCGCGTTGACGGCGCACTGTTCCAGCTGGGACTCCCCTCCGAGGCCATGCCGCCGGTCAACCCGGGTGCCCTGATCCGGCGCAGGATTGCCTACGCAGGGTCGCTGATCGGGAGCATCGCCGAAACGCAGGAAATGCTCGACTTCTGCGCTGAACACGGCGTGGTGGCCGATATCGAAATGGTGTCCGCCGGCCAGCTCAATGAGGCCTACGACCGGATGGTCGCAGGCGACGTAAAGTACCGCTTCGTGCTGGACGCCGGCACGCTCCAGGCAGCAGCAGGAAAGGCAGACGCATGAGCACACTGTTCACGAAGATCCTGAAGGGCGAGATTCCCGGCCGGTTCGTCTGGCGCGAGGACGACGTCGCGGCCTTCCTGACCACCGGCCCGCTTGCCGACGGCCACACCCTGGTGGTCCCCACCGCAGAAGTGGACCGCTGGACCGACGCGTCGCCGGAGACCCTTGCCAGGGTTATGGAAGTGGCGCGCCGGATTGGTGCCGTCCAGGTGGATATCTTCGGCGCCCGGCGGGCCGGCCTGATCGTAGCGGGCTACGAGGTCAACCACCTGCATGTGCATGTGTGGCCCTCGCAGAGCATGGCTGATTTCGACTTCGGGTCAGCGGACCAGAATCCCGATCCCGCAGTACTGGATGCCAACGCCGAAAAGCTGCGCAGTGGCCTCCGGTCGGCAGGGTACGGGGCATTCGTCCCGGCCGCCTGACGTCCCGCCCCGTCCTGCGTGCCCGGTTTTTCCGGCCGGGCACGCGGGACGCATTGAGCAGCAGAAGATGTTCAGGCCGGGGCGAGGGCCTTGTTCAGAACTGTTCGGATGCGCTTCTCGGACACGGAGTAGGCCGTTCCGAGTTCGACGGCGAACAGGCTCACCCTGAGCTCTTCGATCATCCAACGCACCTGGGTTAATTCCCGGCCGGCGCGCCGCCCCGGCAGCAGCGCCGACACGGCGTCGTCGTAGTCGTCCTCCAGCCGCTGCACCACCGCCATGTTCAAGGCGTCGCGCTGCACGTTTCCGGGCAGGCGCTCCAGGCGTTTTTCGATAGCCGTAAGGTACCGCGGGAGCTGGCTCAGCTGGGCGTAGCCCGTGCGTGCCACAAAACCCGGATACACCAGTTGTTCCAGCTGGCTCTTGATGTCGTTCAGCGCGCTGATCAGGGCCAGGCTGGAGGTGCCCTTGAGCTGCTTTTCAATCCGCCGGGTGCTGGCCAGGATGCGCTCCACGACGGCGGTGACGGTGAACACGGTGTCGATCAGTTCAGCACGCACCACCTCATACAGGGCATCGAATGCCGGCCGGTCCCAGGGGAGTTCCGCGGGAGTCAGCTTGTCGATGGCCGCCAGTGCGCAATCGGCAATCAGGGCAGTCACCGAGCCATGCGGGTTCTGGCTGAAGGTAAGTTTCTCGGTGTTGCTCAGGTGCTCCAGGACGTAGCGGTCCGGTGCCGGAACACGCAGTGCCAGCAGCCGGATCACCCCGCCGCGCATTGCATCGAGCTGTTCCTCTGCCGTCTGGAACACGCGCAGCGCCACCGCCTGGCCCTGGTCCACGAGGGCCGGATATCCAGTGACCGTGTGGCCCTTGACCATGCTGCTCACCTGGCGCTCCACGGCGCCGAAGCTCCATTCGGTCAGGCCTTCCCGTTCCACGAACCCTGCCGTGGCCGGGGCGCCCGGCGCCCCGGTGCCCTGCTGACCGGCCGGCCGCCCGGCGTCGGACGTCTTTCCCTTCCGGCGCTGCCCATTGGTGGCGGCACCGGGCGCAGTTGAGGCCGGGGTGGCGCCAAGGGATTCGGCAATGGCACGACGGGTGGCGGGGGCGAGCTGCTCCTGCAGTCCGGCCAGGTCCTTGCCCTCGCCCAGGATTTTGCCTTGGCTGTCCACCACCTTGAAACTGACGCGCAGGTGCGGGGGAACGGCGTCCCAATTCCAGGAGCCGGGCGGGATGACTGCGCCGCGGATCCGCCGCAGCGCCAGCTCCAGCGAGGGCTCCAGCCCGTCCGTGGCGGGATCGAAATCGGACTCGAGGAGCGCAACGGCCTGCCGGGCAACATCGGGCGCGGGAACGAAGTTCTTCCGGACCTGCTTGGGCAGCGACTTGATCAGGGCGGTCACCAGCTCCACCCGCTGGCCGGGGATCAGCCACCGGAACGGGGCGTCGTCGAGCTGGTTGAGGAACAGGACCGGCACTTCGGCCGTGACGCCGTCGGACGGATCCGGTGCGGACCCCGGCGCCACGGGATGGAACTCATAGGTCAGCGGAAGCTCGAAGCCTTTGTGCAGCCAGGTCTTCGGATAGGCCGAATCATCGAGGTCGTCCGCGTCGTCGCTCAGGAGCAGCGACTTGTCGTAGTCCAGGAGGTCCGGGTTCTCCCGGCGGGCGTCCTTCCACCATTTGTCGAAGTGCCGTTCGGACACCACATCGGGGCCGATCCTGGCGTCATAGAACTCGAACAGGGTTTCGTCATCCACCAGCAGGTCCCGGCGGCGCATGCGGGCCTCCAGTTCCTCCACCTCATGCAGGAGGGCCCGGTTGCGGTGGAAGAACTTGTGGTGGGTGCGCCAGTCGCCTTCCACCAGTGCATGCCTGATGAACAGCTCACGGGCCACCACCGGATCAACCCGGCCGTAATTGATCCGCCGCTGGGCGATGATCGGAACGCCGTAGAGGGTGACCTTTTCGTAGGCCATGACGGCACCCTGCTTGGTTGACCAGTGGGGTTCGCTGTAGGAGCGTTTCACCAGGTCCGGGGCTACCTGTTCAGCCCACACCGGATCGAATCTGGCCGCCACCCTGGCCCAAAGCCGGCTGGTTTCCACCAGCTCGGCTGCCATGACGAACGTGGGGGACTTCTTGAAGAGCGCGGAGCCCGGGAAGATCGCGAAACGGCTGCCCCGGGCGCCGGCGTATTCCCGCTTCCGCTCATCAAGGATGCCGATGTGGCTCAGGAGTCCGGAGAGCAGGCTGATGTGGATGCCATCGTGGTTTCCTACCGGATCCACCAGGCGCTTGTTATCCAGCGTAATTCCCAGCGGCCGGGCAAGCTGGCGCAGCTGGGCGAAGAGGTCCTGCCACTCCCGCACCCGCAGGTAGTTGATGAATTCAGCGCGGCACAGGCGGCGGAAGGCCGAGGACGAGAGTTCCTGCTGTTTCTCCTGCAGGTAATTCCAAAGGTTGAGGTAGCCGGTGAAGTCCGAGTTCTCGTCCCGGAAGCGGTTGTGCTTTTCCGCGGCCAGCTGCTGCTTGTCGGTGGGCCGTTCGCGTGGGTCCTGGATGGTCAGGGCGGCCGCCAGGACCATGACCTCGCGGACGCAGCCGCGTTTTCCCGCCTCCACGATCATGCGGCCCAGGCGGGGATCCACGGGAAGCTGGGCCAGTTTCTGCCCGACGGCGGTGAGGCCGCCGCCCGTCCGGCCGCCGGTTTCCCCCGGCTTGGTGCCGCTGCCCTGGGCACGTGCGGGGGCCAGGGCACCAAGCTCGCGAAGGAGCGTGACGCCGTCGTTGATGGCACGGGTTTCCGGCGGTTCAACGAAGGGGAAGTCTTCCACGTCCTTTGGTCCCCTGGCCACGCCCATGGCGGTCATCTGCAGGATGACGGCGGCGAGGTTGGTCCGCAGGATCTCGGGGTCCGTGAAGCGGGGCCGGGACTCGAAGTCCTCTTCGGAGTACAGGCGGATGGCGATGCCGTCCGAAACACGGCCGCAGCGGCCCGAGCGCTGGTTGGCGGAGGCCTGCGAGACGCGCTCGATGGGCAGGCGCTGGACCTTGGTGCGGTGTGAGTACCGGGAAATGCGGGCGGTGCCGGTATCGATGACGTACTTGATGCCCGGAACCGTCAGCGACGTTTCCGCCACGTTGGTGGCCAGCACGATCCGGCGTTTGCTGCCGGGATGGAAGACCTTGTGCTGCTCCTGCAGGCTCAGGCGGGCAAAGAGGGGGAGGATCTCGGTGTTGGCCAGCCTGCGGTTGGACTGGATCCGGGACTGCAGTGCCTCTGCGGCATCCCGGATTTCGCGCTCGCCGGAGAAGAACACCAGGATGTCGCCCGGCGCCTCCGCGGCGAGCTCGTCCACGGCATCGCAGACGGCGTCCAGCGGATCCCGGTCCTCTTCGAGTTCGTCGTCAGAGGCGTCTTCTTCGTCCTCTTTCGGCTGCGAGAGGGGGCGGTAGCGGATTTCCACCGGGTAGGTCCGGCCGGACACCTCGACAATGGGTGCCGGGTCTTCCGGGGTGCCAAAGTGCTTGGCGAACCGTTCGGGGTCGATGGTGGCCGAAGTGATGATGACCTTCAGGTCCGGCCGCTGGGGGAGGACCCGCTTGAGGTAGCCCAGGATGAAGTCGATGTTGAGGCTGCGTTCGTGGGCC
Organism: Pseudarthrobacter sp. C4D7; assembly: GCF_013359725.1. Taxonomy (GTDB): domain Bacteria; phylum Actinomycetota; class Actinomycetes; order Actinomycetales; family Micrococcaceae; genus Arthrobacter. The sequence goes on from NZ_JABFMW010000002.1 coordinate 198,408, forward strand.
TCGTCGATGATGATGGTGCTGTATTTCCGGAGCAGTTTGTCCCGCTGGATCTCGGCGAGGAGGATGCCATCGGTCATGAGTTTGACCTTGGTGGCCTTGCTGACCTCGCCCGTGAAACGGACCTGGAAGCCTACTTCCTGGCCGATCTCGACGCCGAGCTCCTCCGCGATGCGCTCGGCCACCGTACGGGCTGCCAGCCGCCGGGGCTGGGTGTGGCCAATGAGGCCTTTCTCGCCCAGTCCCAGTTCCAGGCACATCTTGGGGATCTGGGTGGTCTTTCCGGAACCGGTCTCGCCGGCGATGATGGTCACCTGGTTGGCGGCGATGGCCGCCATCAAGTCCTCGCGGCGCTCGGAGACCGGCAGCTCGGCGGGATAGGAGATATGAAAAGTCATGGCTGCAGACAGTCTACTGCCGCAGGGAACCGCACCTTCCGGTTCCAGGCCGCCGCGGCGTCAGGCAGGCGCGTCGGTGTCCGCGCCGGGAAGCTGACCGCCGGCTGCCTCGGCGGCGGCGCGCGCCGTATCAACCAGGATGCGCCACGGGCCGGTCAGGGCATGTTCGGGCAGGGCAGCCCTGCGCTGCCCCGCAGTGATGGAATAGATGAAACGGTCCGGCTGGGGCGCCTGGAAGGCCGCCGCGGCTGCCCGTGGAGTGCTGGGAACCGCATCCCACGGGCAGGCTTCGACAATGGGCTGCCACTGGTTGAGGTCGCTGTCCGTCCGGGCATCAACCGTCCACACACGGTTGATCGCCGCGATCCCGCCGGTGCGTTCCACCTTGATCTTCATGGCCTGGCCCTGGGCTTCCGTGCAGCCCGGGAGCCGGTGAGTGGCCGCCGGGGAGTGGTTAAACCTTGACCTTTACAGTTTCCCACGCCGACCCTACGGCGTCATGCTCCTTGGACCCGGAACCGAAGAGATCCGTAGCTGCACGCACCGTGGCGCGGGCAAAAACACTGAAGGTCGCCGATGGCGGCAGGGAGCCGTTGGTCAGGGTCTCGTACCAGATGCGGCCTGGTGCCTCCCATGCGTGGCCGCCCAAGGCCTCCGTCACGAGGTAGAAGGCGCGGTTGGGGATGCCGGAGTTGATGTGCACCCCGCCGTTGTCTGCGCTGGTGCGGACGTAGGAGTCCATGGAGTCAGGCTGCGGATCCTTCCCCAGCACGTCGTCGTCGTACGCCGTTCCGGGCGCTTTCATGGACCGCAGTGCCTGTCCCTGGACTTTGGATGTGAAGAGTCCTTCTCCGATGAGCCAGCTGGCCTGGGCCGCGGTTTGTTGTGCGGCGTACTGCTCGACGAGTGCGCCGAAGACGTCCGACATCGACTCGTTCAGGGCACCCGCCTGGTTCCGGTAGACAAGCCCGGCGGAATATTGGGTGACGCCGTGGGCAAGTTCGTGGCCGATGACGCTCAGTGATTTGGTGAAGCGTTCGAAGACGTCGCCGTCGCCGTCGCCGAACACCATCTGGCTGCCATTCCAGAAGGCATTGTCGTACAGCTTGCCGAAGTGCACCGTGGCGTCCAGCTTCATGCCGCGCCCGTCCACCGAATCACGCCCGAAGGCGCCGGCATAGAGCCGGTGCGTGGAGCCCAGTCCGTCGTAGGCCTCGTCAGTGGCGGGATCGCCGGTAGCCGGTCCGCCCTCTTCGCGGACCACCCTGCCGGGCAGGGTTTCCGCTCCGGCGGCATCGAAGACGGCGCGGTTGACGGGCCCGGGTTTTTCCAGCCGCAGGCCCGGCGGGAGCGCCGGGACAGCCTGTGACCGCGCAGCCTGGAACGATTCCACGTGGCCCAGTGCTTTCCTGGCGGCGCTGGCTGCGGACGAGAAATCCGGTGCGTCCAGCTGTGCCAGCCGGCGCAGCATGTACGGCGGAACAATGGAACAGAATGCAACATGCATGGCGTACCCCCTCGACTTGGTGGATTCAGCCTAAGAGGAGCCACTGACAATGGCTGGGACGCCACTGCCACGAATTCTCTCCGCCTGGGCGCCGTAGCGGGCCGGGCTGGGTACGGTAGGCGCATGGCCGAATCCGAGAAGCGAAACAAATCAAGCTCCACCCTGCTGACAGTCATCATTGCCTTCGTGGCGAACGTGCTGGTGGCCGCGGCAAAGTCGGTGGCCGCGGTGCTTTCCGGTTCGGCCTCGATGGCTGCGGAAGCAGCGCATTCCTGGGCTGACACCGGGAACCAGGTGTTCCTCTTTTTCGCGGAGCGGAGGTCTGCCCGGCCCAGGGACAAGAGCCACCCGATGGGATACGGCCGCGAAGCCTACGTCTGGTCCATGTTCGCCGCGTTCGGCCTTTTCACCGCCGGCGCAGTGGTGTCCATCATGCACGGCATCCAGGAAATCATTGCCCCGGAACCGGCATCGGACTTCACCGTGGCGTACATCGTCCTTGCCGTGGCTTTCGTTTTCGAGGGAGTGTCCTTCATCCAGGCGTTCCGCCAGACCCGGAAGGCAGCCCATGAGCTGGAACGGCACACCCTTGAACAGGTCCTGATCAGCTCCGATCCCACCCTTCGGGCAGTCTTCGCCGAGGACGCTGCCGCGTTGATCGGCCTCGTGGTGGCGTTCGTGGGCGTGTTCCTGCACCAGATCACCGGATCGCCGCTGCCGGATGCGATCGGTTCGATCGTCGTGGGCGTCCTGCTCGCCGTCGTCGCAGTTGTCCTGATCGACCGCAACAGGCGCTTCCTGGTGGGCCAGGGCGTGACGCCCGACATTGAGCGGTCCATGGCCCGGCGGGTCCTGGAGCACCGGGACATTGCCCGGCTGACGTACCTGCACCTGGAATTCGTGGGCCCGCGCAAGCTGTACCTGGTGGCAGCCGTGGACCTGCAGGGGGACCACCCTGAGCATGAGGTAGCGGTGGCCCTGCGCCGGATTGAGCGCGAACTGGAGGACCACGCAACGGTTGAGGAAGCCGTGCTGACCCTGGCGACCCTGGACGAGCCGGCCCTGCGGTTCTGATCTGCGGCTCACGGCCGGATGACGGCAACGAAAAACCCCCGCCGCTTCTACAAAGCGGCGGGGGTCTGACTGTGCCCTCGATAGGATTCGAACCTACGACCTTCTGCTCCGGAGGCAGACGCTCTATCCCCTGAGCTACGAGGGCATTTTCCGGGTATCCTGCCGTTCCCGGCGGGACGTCCTAGAGCTTAGCAGGAAGGTGGCCCGCAAGGGAAAACGCCGCCCGGAGCAGCCCGGGGTGGTTGCCGGAGCGGCTTCAGTAGCCTGCGAAAGAGTCGGTCCTGACCCTGCGGGCCCCGGCCTTCCTGGCGGCGCGCCGAAGGGATGCAACGCTTGCCGGGGAGCCGGAGACATAGACGTCCCGCCCTGCGATGTCCGGGACCATCGCCGCAAGCGCCTGTCCGTTGAGCCGCCCGCTTGCGCCCGAGCCGGCGCCGGCAGCGGACGCCAGGCCCGACGGCGGCGTGGAGCCATCCGCCATCAGCACCAGGACACGGACACCCGAGTCCCGGAGTTCGTCCGCGTAGGCCACTTCACCGGCGCTCCTGGCGAGGAGCAGGAGCACGGCGTCCCGGCCCCGCAGGCCACCGGACGCCAGGTAGGAAACGAAGGGCGTGATGCCGATGCCCGCCGCAATGAGCAGCACCGGCCGGCGGGTATTCCGCGGCAGGACGAAATCGCCGCCCACGGCGGTGGCTGTCACTTCCTCGCCGGGCCGCAACGCCAGCAGCGCCGCCTTGGCCGCCGACACGGGGCCGGCCGTCCGGACACCGAACGTCACCAGGGGTTGGCCCGGGGAACCGGTCAGGCTGAACACGCGGCGCCGGCCCTTTCCGTCCGGCCTGGCCTGCGGCAGGTCCAGTTCCATGTACTGTCCGGGCAGGAAACGCACCGGCCGGGCGGGCTCGAACGAGAACTCGGCGGTGGTGGGCGTCAGCGGACGGGTTCCCGCGAACCGAAGCTTCACCGCCCCGCGCTGGCCTGCAAGGAACGCCAGCAGGTTTCCCGCCAGCAGCGCCGCTTCGGGGGAGTTGGCCACAACACCCAGGTTCCAGGGAACCGCGAAGAGGACTCCGACCACAGCGGCGAGCGCCAGCTGGTGGCGGCGCCGCGGCGGCAACGTCAGCGGTTCGGTGAGCATGAAGCCCACGAAGAAAAGCACCGGACGCTGGGCAAGGGCCTGCCAGAGCCCCATCCCGGCCGTCATGCCGGAGCGAAGCAGCTCTGCGGTGATGACGGCGGTTGCCACAGCAGTGAAAACGGCTGCCATCAACAGCTTGCGCGTCCGGTGCAGGACCAGGAGCACCCCCGGCACCAGCAGCCAGAGCATGGCAGGCGTCGCTGCCCACCACGTCGCGATGTTCAGCCCAGTGAGTCCGGTGGCGAAGGCGCCGGCCGCGGCAGGGTTGAAGATGTGCCGTCCGCGCCAGGCAAGGGCATACTTCGACGCCGAAGCCAGGACGCACGCCAGCGCCACCCCCGCCACGTCCATTGGCTGCAGGGACGGCCAGAACAGGAAGTAGAGCAGCAACCCGGTGATCAGCGAGGACTCCGTATGGGGATTCACCCGGAACAGGGCCGCCAGTGCCCGGTTGGTGGCCCAGGTCAATCCAAGGCACAGCACCAGGTGGGCCAGCATCTCCGGAACGCCGAACGTCAACCATCCCAGCACGTCCAGGAGCACGCTGTAGGCGGCAAGTGCCGCCAGGACCACAAGGATCATCCGGTACATGGTGAGCCGCCCAGAGATGGTTCCGATCCGGCCCGCCAGGGTGGGTGCCGGACCCGTTTGCGGCGTGTCAACGGGGCTCATGCAAACAGCTTCCCTTCAAATTCGGCGGAATAGGCTGCGCTTCCGTCGGAAAAAACAGTCAGCCAGGAAAAATCGAACGTCTCCTGGAGCAATTCGCCGGGGACGAAGAAGAGAGCCGTGGCCAGGGCATCGGCCACCATGGCCGTCTCCGCCAGGGCCCAGGTTGCGACGGCGGTCCGCACGGGCTGCCCGGTGGTTCCGTCGAGGACGTGGTGCAGTCCGTCGCCCCAGGCGCGCCGGTTGGCGGCCGAGGCGCACAGCGCCCGGTCCTGCAAATCCACCACGCCAATCGCCTGTGCCGTGTTGTAAGGGTGTTCAAGCCCCACGCTGACGGTCCCGGCGCCCTGTGCCAGCAGGTCGCCGCCGGCGTCGATCACGAAGGCGCCTTCCCCCGCTGCAGCCAGTTCTGCGGCCAGCAGGTCCACCAGAAGTCCCTTCCCCGCGGCGCCGATGTCCAGGACCACCGGCGCGCTGGCCGTCAGGACCGTTCCGGCCCATGTGAGCACCGATTCCCAGGGCGGAGCCGGCAGTGGCGGCCCGGCTGCCCGGAGGGAGTACCCGGGGTCATATCCCAGGCGCTCCAGGCTGCCGCCAATGAGGGGGGTCATGGCGCCGTTCGTCAGCCGGTAGAGCCGCTGGTACAGCTCACCCAGCGGGGCAGCCTCCTCCGGGAACAGGTAGCGTCCGGGCTGCCGCGCCATGGCAGCAACCAGGGAGTCGGCACGGAAACGGGACCACCCGGCGTCGAACGTTTCCACCCTGCCCAATACCCGTGTGCGCACGGCCGGCGGCAGCGGCAGGGGAGTGGTGATGTGCCAGTCAGTGCCGATTCCCTGGAATGAAAAAGCCTCCTGGTCTGCCGCGGGCACCGCTTACTGCGCCTCCGCCTTGATCTTCGCCAGGGCCTGGTTGAACCCCCCGCTGGTCAGAGAAGACCCGGAAACTTTTTGGACGTTGAGTTCGTCGATGTTCTTCCCCACCACCTGCGCCGCGATCCCCCCGGCGAACTGGCCCTGGAATTTGCGGGTGTTGGGATTGGAAGGGTGCTGGGTGATCTTCACGTCGGAGACTTTTCCCGCGGCGAGTGTCAGCTGCACGCCCACCGTCTCGGTGCCGTTGGGTGAGACGTAATTGCCGTCGGCGCTGTAGGTGCCGTCCTTGTACGTGGCGCCGCTCCCGGCCAGGGCGGAAGATCCGGCAGGAGGTGCCCCCGTTTCCGCAGGTGTGCTGTCGGCAGTGGACGGCGCGCAGCCTGCAACCGCTCCCGCCAGGGACAAGCCAGCGACGCCGGCGAAAAAGCCTCTCCGGAGAAGGGCTCCTGCAGCCGCGGCGTCCCGGGCGACGGCGAAAGCACCTGCGGGGGGAAGGGGGTTTTGCGGGGTGGAGGGTCTCATGAAGGCTCTCGTTTCACTTGGGCTGTTCCGGCAGTGGCTACGGTTTAGACAACGCCGGATCCCGCCGAATGGTTCACGGAACCGGCTTGGAACGTTCGTCTCCATGACGCCGTACCAGGTTCAGGGCCGCCAAATTCTTTGCTGTCACTGCCCCCCGGTAGGCTAGAGGGGTGACTCCCGAAGAACTTTCCCTCGCCATATCCGCCTGCCTCAAGGACGCCGTCGCCGCCGGCGATATTGCCCTTGCGGCATCAGCCATTCCGGCTGAGGTGCGCGTGGAGCGGCCCAAGAACCGGGACCACGGAGACTGGGCCACCAACATCGCCCTCCAGCTCGCCAAGCAGGCCGGGACCAACCCGCGTGAATTCGCCGCCGTCCTCAGCAGCCGGCTCAAGTCCATCGACGGCGTCTCCGCCGTGGATATCGCCGGCCCGGGCTTCCTGAACATCACCGTTGACGCTGCAGCCGCCGGTGCCCTGGCCAAGGCCATCGTCGAGGCCGGCAAGGAGTACGGCACCAACACCGCGCTCGCCGGCCGCACCGTCAACATGGAGTTCGTCTCCGCGAACCCCACCGGGCCGCTGCACATCGGGCACACCCGCTGGGCAGCCCTGGGCGATTCGATCGCCCGCGTGCTGCGGGCGTCCGGCGCGGACGTGACGGCCGAGTACTACATCAACGACGCCGGCTCGCAGATGAACACCTTCGCCAACTCCGTCTACTCCCGCCTGCACGGACTTCCGGTACCGGACGGGGGCTACCCGGGCCAGTACATCGCCGAACTGGGCCACGAAGTCCTCACCGCGCACCCGGACATCCGCGAGCTCACCGAAGTCGCGGCCCTGCCGGTCATCCGTGCGGCCGCGTATGAGGCCCAGATGAAGGACATCAAGGCCACCCTGGCGGACTTCGGCGTCGAGTTCGACGTCTTCTTCTCCGAGCAGGAACTGCACGACGCCGGCGCCATCGAGAGTGCCGTGGCGCGCCTTCGCGAACAGGGCCACGTGTTCGACGACGGCGGCGCGGTCTGGCTCCGGACCACGGACTTTGGCGATGACAAGGACCGGGTCATGATCCGCGCCAACGGCGAGCCCACCTACTTCGCCGCGGACGCCGCCTACTACCTGTCCAAGAAGGACCGCGGCTTCACGGAGAAGATCTACCTCCTGGGCGCCGACCACCACGGCTACATCAACCGGCTCAAGGCCATTGCGGCCGCGGCCGGGGATGATCCCGAGGTCAACATCGAAGTGCTGATCGGCCAGCTGGTGTCCGTCAACGGAGCCAAGCTGTCCAAGCGCGCCGGCAACATCATCGAGCTCAAGGACCTGATCGAGTGGCTGGGCAAGGATGCCGTCCGCTACTCCCTGGCCCGGTTCCCGGCCGATTCGCCGTTGACGCTTGATCCGGAGCTGCTGAAGAAGCACAGCAACGAGAACCCCGTGTTCTACGTCCAGTACGCCCACGCCCGTTCCCGCGGCGCCGCGCGCAACGCGGTAGCCGCCGGTGTGGAACGCCAGGTGGACGGCCAGGACAGCTTCGACGCTTCCCTCCTTGACCACGCCACGGAAAATGAGCTTCTGTCCTACCTCGGCAGCTACCCGTCGATCGTGGCCAAAGCCGCGGAGCTGCGCGAACCGCACCGGGTTGCACGGCACCTCGAGGCCATCGCCGGCGCCTACCACCGCTGGTATGACGCCTGCCGCATTGCCCCGATGGGCGAAGAGTCCGTCACCGATGTCAACCGCACGCGGCTCTGGCTCAATGACGCCACCAGTCAGGTACTGGCCAACGGCCTTGACCTCCTGGGCGTTTCCGCGCCGGAACGGATGTAGGGACCCATGACGCACACAGCAGCCCAGGGATCTCCGCTTGCCCCGGAGTGGCTTGCCGTTCCGGAAGACCTCAACGCCCTCCACGAGCCGATGTGGGCCGGTGACGCAGCGCGCAACGCTGACGGTGAACTCGCCATCGGCGGCATTCCCGTCAGAGAGTTGCAGCGGCAATACGGGACGCCGCTCTTCGTGATGAGCGAGAACGACTTCCGTGCCCGGGCCAGGGCATTCAGCGACGCCTTCAACGACGCCTTCGCGGACATCTGCGGGGGCGTGGATGTCTACTATGCCGGCAAGTCGTTCCTCTGCACCGCGGTGGTCCGCTGGGTGGAGGAGGAAGGGCTGCGGCTGGACACGGCTTCGGGCGGCGAACTCGCGGTGGCCTACCGCGCCGGAATTCCCGGGGCCGACGTCGCCCTGCACGGCAACAACAAGTCCGACGGCGAGATCCACAGGGCGCTGGACATGGGCCTGGGGCGGATCGTGGTGGACAGCCTCGATGAGCTGGCGCGCGTCGGTGCGATCGCGGAGGGGCGCGGGGAGCAGGCGAAGGTGATGCTGCGGCTCACCCCCGGCGTGCATGCCCACACCCACGAATTCATTGCCACCGCCCACGAGGACCAGAAGTTTGGCCTCTCCATGGCTGCCGACACCACCGATGAAGCGGGCATTTCCGCCGCCGAGGAAGCGGTGGCCGCCGCAACAGCGCATCCCGGCATCGAGCTGCTGGGCCTGCACTGCCACATCGGATCCCAGATTTTCGAACCAGATGGCTTTGCCCTCGCTGCCGAGAAGCTGCTGCGCTTCCTGGCCGCCATGCAGGAAAAGTACTCCATCACCCTGCCGGAACTGGACCTCGGCGGCGGCTACGGGATCGCCTACACGCCGGTGGACACCCCGCGCCCTGCCGCTGAGATCGCCAACGCGATGGCCGCCGTCGTGCGTTCCACCTGCGCAGAGCTTGGCATCGACGCGCCGCGCATCTCCATCGAACCGGGACGCGCCATCGTGGGCAGCACCACCTTCACGTTGTACGAGGTGGGGACGCTGAAGACGGTCCGCGTGGACGCACCCGGCACCTCCGGTGACGGTGATGCGGGCGACAACGTTACGTATCCCCGCCGGTATGTTTCGGTGGACGGCGGCATGAGCGATAACGCCCGACCGGTGCTGTACGACGCGGATTATTCGGCCGTCCTGGCCTCCCGCACCTCCAACGCCGCCCCGCAGCTGTCCCGCGTAGTGGGCAAACATTGCGAGAGCGGCGACATAGTTGTTAGAGATGTATATCTGCCCGAGGACGTGGCAGCCGGTGATCTGCTTGCTGTACCGGGGACCGGCGCCTACTGCTGGGCCCTCTCGAGCAACTACAACTATCTGGCCCGGCCGGGCGTTGTCGCGGTGCGCGACGGATCTTCCCGGCTGATTGTCCGCGGGGAAACCGAAGAAGATCTGCTGAACCGCGACATGGGAGCCTGAATGACGGAAATGCGAACGCTGAAAGTAGCCCTGCTGGGCTGTGGCAACGTTGGAGCCCAGGTTGCGCGGATCCTCATTGAGGACGCCGACGCCCTCGCTGCCCGCACCGGTGCCCGCCTGCAGCTCAGCGGCATCGCCGTGCGCAACGTCAACGCGGCCCGCGACGTGGACCTGCCGCAGGAGCTCTTCACCACCGATGCCGAAACCCTCGTCAAGGACGCGGACCTGGTGATTGAACTGATGGGCGGCATCGAGCCTGCCCGCACCCTGATCCTCTCCGCGCTGCGCAACGGCGCCTGCGTTGTCACCGGCAACAAGGCACTCCTGGCCCAGGACGGCCCCACGCTCTACGAAGAAGCGGACAAAGCCGGCGTCCAGCTGTCCTACGAGGCCGCGGTGGCCGGTGCCATCCCCATCCTGCGTCCCATCCGCGACAGCCTCTCCGGCGACCGGATCACCCGCGTGCTGGGCATCGTCAACGGCACCACCAACTTCATCCTTGACCAGATGGACTCCACCGGTGCCCAATTCGCCGACGCCCTCGCGGAAGCCCAGCGCCTTGGCTACGCCGAAGCGGACCCCACAGCCGACGTCGAAGGCCACGACGCCGCCGCAAAGGCCGCCATCCTGGCGTCGCTGTCTTTCCACACCCGCTTCTCCCTGGACGACGTCCACTGCGAGGGAATCACCTCGGTCAGTGCCGCGGACATCGCCGCCGCGAAAGACGCCGGCTTCGTCATCAAGCTGCTGGCCATCGCGGAGAAACTGACCGGCGCCGACGGCAAGGAAGGCGTGTCCGTCCGCGTGCACCCCACCCTGCTGCCCCGCGAACACCCGCTGGCCGCTGTCCGGGGCGCCTTCAACGCTGTGTTCATCGAGGCCGAAAACGCCGGTGAGCTGATGTTCTACGGCCAGGGCGCCGGTGGCACCCCCACCGCATCCGCCGTCCTGGGCGACCTTGTCTCGGCAGCCCGGCGCCTGGTCCTGGGCGGTCCCGGACGGACCGAAACCACCACGGGCCACGTGCCCGCGCTGTCCATCGATGCCGCCACCACCAGCTACTACATCGGCTTGGACGTCGCCGACCAGCCCGGCGTCCTGGCGAAGATCGCACAGCTGTTCGCCGAGCAGGGCGTGTCCATCGAAATCATGCGGCAGACCATCCACAGGGATTCAGCTTCCAACGTGGAGTCGGCCGAACTGCGGATCGTTACCCACCGCGCGTCAGAGGCCGCCCTTGCGGCCACCGTCGAGGCCGTGAAGGGCCTGGACGTCATCAATTCAGTTACATCCGTTTTGCGGGTAGAAGGAGTCTAAGTGGCTCACCAATGGCGCGGTGTCATCCGCGAATACGCTGACCGTCTTCCCGTGACGGAGTCCACCCGGGTCATCACCCTGGGCGAGGGCGGCACCCCGCTGGTACACGCGCAGAAGCTCTCCGAACTCACCGGTTCAGAGGTCTACCTCAAGGTGGAAGGCATGAACCCCACCGGCTCCTTCAAGGACCGTGGCATGACCATGGCCATGACGGCAGCAGTTGCCTCCGGCGCAAAAGCCGTGGTGTGCGCTTCCACCGGCAACACGTCGGCGTCCGCTGCCGCCTACGCCACGGCAGCCGGCCTGAAATGCGCCGTCCTGGTGCCTGAAGGCAAGATCTCCATGGGCAAGCTCAGCCAGGCCATCGCCCACGGAGCCACCCTGCTCCAGGTGGACGGCAACTTCGACAACTGCCTGGACATCGCCCGCAAGCTGGGGGAGTCCTACCCCGTCTTCCTGGTGAACTCCGTCAACCCCGCCCGTATCCAGGGCCAGAAGACCGGCGCTTTCGAAGTGGTCGATTCGCTGGGTGACGCGCCGGACATCCACGTCCTGCCCGTTGGCAACGCCGGCAACATCACGGCCTACTGGAAGGGCTACAAGGAATACTCCGCGCCCTACGAATCCGAAACGGCCGGCACGCTTCCGGCCGTGTCCACCAGGACGCCTGCAATGTGGGGCTTCCAGGCCGCCGGTGCTGCGCCCTTCGTGGCGGGCCACCCCATTACGGAACCGGATACCATCGCCACCGCCATCCGCATCGGAAACCCTGCGTCCTGGGAAGGTGCCGTGGGGGCCCGTGACGAGTCCGGCGGACTCATCGAGGCCGTCACCGACGAAGAAATCCTGAACGCCCACCGCTGGCTGTCATCCAGGGAAGGCGTCTTCGTGGAGCCGGGTTCGGCCGCCGGTGTGGCGGGCCTGCTCAAGAAGCACGCAGCCGGCGAAGTCCCCAGCGGAAAGACCATCGTCATAACGGTCACCGGCCACGGACTGAAGGACCCCCAGTGGGCCCTGCGCACCGAGGACGGCAGCGATGTGCAGCCGGTCAAGGTTCCCAACGACGTCGTTACCGTTGCAGCTGAACTGGGACTGGAAGAAAAATAACCGTGGACACCACCTCGCAGGCCGCCGTTGGACTGCAACTGATTGAGCCGGGCCAGCGCGTCACAGTCCGGGTTCCCGCCACCACGGCCAACCTCGGCCCCGGCTACGACAGCCTGGGGCTTGCCCTGGCCCTGCACGACACCCTGACCGTGGAAAGCCTGGACACGGACGAACTCGTCTTTGAGTTGACCGGTGAAGGCGCAGACACACTGCCACGCGATGCCAGCCATCTGGTGGTCCGTGCCATGGAGGCGGCCTTCGAACGGTTGGGGTTCCGCCACGGCGGCCTGAAGGTGACCGCCGAAAACGTCAACCCGCACGGCAGGGGACTGGGCTCGTCCGCCTCGGCGGTCGTGGCGGCTGTGTCGGCCGCAAATGCCATGGTCCCGCAGGACAGCCAGCGCGGCCGGGACTGGATCCTGCAGCTCACCAGCGAGATGGAAGGCCACCCGGACAACGTCGCACCCGCGATTTTCGGCGGACTGGCGCTCTCATGGCAGGACAGTGAGCAGTACAGCAGCACCAGTGCCACGGTTGCCGGATCCATCACCCCCATCGTTGCGGTTCCCGACTTCGAGCTCTCCACCGAGGCAGCCCGCGCGCTGCTGCCAGCCTCCGTGGGACACCACGCGGCGGCGATGAACTCGGGCCGCGCGGCACTGCTGATCCATGCGCTGACGCAGAAGCCTGAGTTCCTGCTTCCGGGCACCGAGGATTACCTGCACCAGAGCTACCGCGCGGAGGCCATGCGGCCCTCGGCGGCACTGATCGGCGCACTCCGCAAAGCAGGCTATGCAGCAGTGGTTTCCGGCGCCGGGCCAACCGTCCTGGTGCTGGCCAATGGTGAAGCGCAAGCCAGTGATGCGCTGGCCTTCATTGAGGCCTTTACCGCAGAGAACACGCCGGAGGTTGGCTGGCGCGTGCTGAAGCTCGCAGTGGACGTTGAAGGTGCTAAGGTGGACGTGCACCGGCGGTAATTCCGCCTATCTGATCTGCTCCTGCATTCAGTTGCTCTTTGATCTATCACTGTGAATATATTCCGGTGCCGCCTGCTTGGTCTGTCGCAGGAATCTGCAGCATCCAACTGCCCCTGAAGCGTCAGCCAGGCGTTGCGCCGTGGGCGCAGCGCAAGGCGAATCAGTATCCGGCCCTGCTGGCCGAAATCCAACCGGCAAGGCTGAAATCCGGCTGCAGATCTGAACTGCAGCCCAGATCAAATCATCGCGTCCAGCTCCCAGTCTGGACGCCGTCGAGGGGGAAGGATCCTTCGTGACCGAAACCACTGAGCTGTCGCCAGCTGTGGACCACACATCTTCTGCTGCCGAATCATCGGCCGCACCCGCCAAGAGCAGCGGCCTCGCCGGCCTGAAGCTCGCCCAGCTGCAGGCCCTCGCCAGCCAGCTCGGTATCTCCGGCGGCTCCCGCATGCGCAAGGGGGACCTGGTTTCGGCCATCTCCGCCCACCGTGCCGGGACCCTGACCGTCAAGACTCCTGCGAAATCTGCAGAAAAGGCTCCGGAAAGCAGCGTGGCTCCCGCAGCCGCGCCGGAAGCTGCCGCAGCTGAAGCTCCCGCCGCGGAAGGCACCCGTGCCCGTGGACGCGGCCGCAGCCGCCGCGCTGTCAGCGACGGCGTGGTTGCCCCGGCAACCGACGCTGCCGTCGTCGAGAACGCTGCAGCACCTGCTGCCGCAACTGTAGAGGCGCCGTCGGCCGCCCCCGCGGAAACCACCGAGGCACCGGAAGGCGCCACCGAGCGCCGCCAGCCGCGCACCCGTAACCGCCGCCGCGGCGAAGCCGCCGCCTCCGTCCAGGAAGCCCCGGTGGAAACCCCGGCAGAGCAGCCGGCCGCGGAACAGCGTGGCGGCGAACAGCGCACCGAAACTTCCCCGGAAGCGGGCGACGCCGGCCAGCGCACCGAGCGCCGTGACGGCGGCCGCACCCGCAGCCGTGACAACAGCCGCGATTCCGACGGCAACCGCGACAACGCCGGCAGCCGCGACGCAGGCCAGCGCGACGGCGGCCGGGACAACCGCGACAACGACGACTCCGACGGCGGAAGCCGCCGCAACCGCCGTAACCGCCGCGACCGGAACGACCGGAACGACCGCTCCGGCGGCCAGGACCGGGACAACTCCCGCAACGACCGCTTCCGCGACCGGAACGACCGCCGCCGCGGCCGCAACCAGGGCCCGGACGTGGACGACGTCGAGGTCACCGACGACGACGTCCTGCTGCCGGTCGCCGGCATTCTCGACGTCCTGGAGAACTACGCGTTCATCCGCACCTCCGGTTACCTTCCCGGCCCCAACGACGTCTACGTCTCCCTGGCCCAGGTAAAGAAGTACAACCTGCGCAAGGGCGACGCCGTTGTCGGCGCCATCCGGGCACCGCGTGAAGGCGAAGACCGCAACCAGCAGTCCACCCGCCAGAAGTTCAACGCCCTGGTCCGCGTCACGTCCGTCAACGGCAAGACGCCCGAAGAGCTCAAGGACCGCGTCGAGTTCGCCAAGCTCGTTCCGCTCTACCCGTCGGAGCGACTGCGCCTCGAGACCGACCCCAAGAAGATCGGTCCCCGCGTCATCGACCTCGTGGCACCGATCGGCAAGGGCCAGCGCGGCCTGATCGTCTCCCCGCCCAAGGCCGGCAAGACGCTCATCCTGCAGTCCATCGCCAACGCCATCACCACCAACAACCCTGAGGTCCACCTCATGATGGTGCTGGTTGACGAACGGCCCGAAGAAGTCACGGACATGCAGCGCACCGTCAAGGGTGAGGTCATCGCCTCCACCTTCGACCGTCCCGCCGACGACCACACCACCGTGGCCGAACTCTCCATCGAACGCGCCAAGCGCCTCGTGGAAATGGGCATGGACGTGGTGGTTCTGCTGGACTCCATGACCCGCCTGGGCCGCGCCTACAACCTGGCAGCACCGGCCTCCGGCCGCATCCTGTCCGGTGGCGTGGACTCCGCCGCGCTGTACCCGCCCAAGCGCTTCTTCGGCGCCGCCCGCAACATCGAAAACGGCGGCTCGCTCACCATCCTGGCCACCGCGCTCGTCGAGACCGGCTCCAAGATGGACGAGGTCATCTTCGAAGAGTTCAAGGGCACCGGCAACATGGAACTCCGCCTGTCCCGCCAGCTGGCAGACAAGCGCATCTTCCCGGCCGTGGATGTCAACGCATCCGGTACCCGCCGCGAAGAGAACCTGCTCTCGCCCGAAGAGGTCAAGATCATGTGGAAGCTGCGCCGCGTCCTCTCCGGACTCGAGACCCAGCAGAGCCTTGAACTGCTCACCAACAAGATCCGGGAAACCCAGAGCAACGTCGAGTTCCTCATGCAGGTCCAGAAGACGACGCTTGGTGCGAAGTCGGATAACGACAAATAAGGCTCAGGGGCGCGGCTGATCTGCTGCCCCGGTGCCGACGCCGCACGGATTTTTCCGCCCCCGCCCCTACGCTGGGAGGCTGTCGATCTTCGATCGTCAGCCTCCCAGCTTCGGCAGGCCCGATGCCACTCCCGGGGCGGAAAAATCCGTGCGGCTTTGTCGTTAAGCCACCAGCCGCTGTCCCGGTTTTGTTTGTTACTAGACTTGTACAAGTCGAAAGAGGTTTATAGATGTTTGAGTCCGTACAGGGCCTGCTTGATGAGCATGACTCCATCCAGGCGCAGCTGGGGGATCCTGCTGTTTATGCTGACCAGAGGCTGGCCCGGAAGCTTGGGCGGCGGTCGGCTCAGCTCAATGGCATCGTTGAGGCCTACCACAAGTGGGAAGGCATCCGGGATGACCTCTCCGCGGCCAAGGAAATGGCTGCCGAGGATCCCGAGTTCGCTGCCGAGGTGCCTGAGCTCGAAGCCGCGCTGGAAACTGCCGCTGCCAGGCTGCGCCGCCTGCTGATTCCCCGCGACCCGGACGATGCCCGCAACGTGATCCTTGAGGTCAAGGGCGGTGAAGGCGGCGACGAGGCTGCCCTGTTCGCCGGCGACCTGCTGCGCATGTACACCCGCTACGCGGAATCCCGCGGCTGGAAGACCGAAATCATCTCCGCCACCGAATCGGACCTGGGCGGCTACAAGGACGTCCAGATGGCCGTCAAGGGCAACTCCAACGACCCCGCCGAGGGCGTCTACGCCCGGCTCAAGTTCGAAGGCGGCGTGCACCGCGTCCAGCGCGTGCCCGTCACCGAGTCGCAGGGCCGCATCCACACTTCCGCCGCCGGCGTGCTGGTGCTGCCCGAAGTGGACGAACCCGAAGAGCTCGAAATCAACCAGAACGACCTCAAGATCGACGTCTACCGGTCCTCGGGCCCCGGTGGCCAGTCCGTGAACACCACGGACTCCGCGGTCCGCATCACGCACCTTCCCACCGGCATCGTCGTCGCCATGCAGAACGAGAAATCGCAGCTGCAGAACCGCGAAGCCGGCATGCGCGTCCTCCGCGCCCGCATCCTGGCGCACCAGCAGGAGCAGATCGACGCTGCCAACTCCGAACAGCGCAAGTCCCAGATCCGCACCATGGACCGCTCCGAGCGCATCCGCACCTACAACTACCCCGAGAACCGGATTGCGGACCACCGGACCGGCTACAAGGCCTACAACCTGGACCAGGTCATGAACGGTGACCTCGAACCGGTCATCCAGTCCGCCATCGAGATGGATGAGCAGGCCCGGCTCGACGCCATCGGCGACTAACCGGAGGCTGCATTCCATGACCGAGCCCACCTCTCCGGTGCCCGCCCAGAGCCTGGGCGATGCCGTCCGTGAGGCTGCGGCCCTCCTGGGGGAGGCCGGTGTTCCCAGTCCCCGGGCGGACGCAGAGCTCCTGGCGGACCATCTCCTGAACGTCGGACTCGGACGCCTGCGCTCCCTGATGCTCGGTGACACTCGTGCTCCCCAGGGATACGCAGAACTCGTCGCCGAACGTGCCCGGCGCATCCCGTTGCAGCACATCACCGGGGTGGCGTACTTCCGCTACCTGGAGCTGGCGGTGGGCCCCGGAGTGTTCATCCCGCGTCCGGAGACCGAATCCGTCGTCCAGCTGGCCATCGACCACGTCCGCGGCATGGACAGCCCGCGCATAGTGGACCTGGGAACGGGTTCCGGTGCCATCGCCGGCTCGCTCGCCTCGGAGATCCCCGGAGCCGAGGTGCACGCCGTCGAGTTCAGCCCGTTCGCCCACGCCTGGGCGGCGAAGAACCTGGCGCCCCTGGGCGTCAACCTTGTCCTGGGGGACCTGCGCGACGCCTTCCCGGAGCTGAACGGAACCGCCGACGTCGTGGTGTCCAACCCGCCGTACATCCCCGCGGAAGCCACCCCCAACGAACCCGAAGTTGCCCTGCACGACCCGCCGGAGGCCTTGTACGGCGGGGGAGCGGACGGCATGGAACTTCCGACGGCGGCTGCGGCTTCCGCTGCCAGGCTGCTCCGTCCCGGGGGCTACTTTGTCATGGAACACGCGGAAGTCCAGGCCGGGTGGATTGCCGCAATGCTTTCCAGGACCGGAGCTTGGACGGCCATCACAACGCACCTGGACCTCAACGGCAAGGAACGCGCCACGAGCGCCGTGCTCAAGGACCAGGCCACACGGAATGAAAGAATGGGCCAGTGACCACAACATATGACTGCACCACCGAGGACGAGCGGGCCCGGGGCCTCGAAGACGCCCAGCGTGCCATCAGCGAAAAGAAGTGCGTCGTGCTTCCCACGGACACGGTGTACGGGATCGGCGCAGATGCCTTCTCGCCGCAGGCCGTCACCATGCTGCTGGTATCCAAGGGGCGCAGCCGCACCATGCCGCCGCCCGTCCTCATCCCGCGCATTAACGCCCTGGACGGACTGGCCACGGACGTCTCCGCGGACGCACGCAAGCTGGCGGAAGCCTTCTGGCCCGGCGGCTTGACGCTGATCCTGCACGCACAGCCGTCCCTGGACTGGGACCTCGGCGAAACCAAGGGGACCGTGGCGCTGCGGATGCCCGCCGACGAGGTCGCCCTGGAACTGCTGACCCTCACGGGCCCCCTCGCAGTCTCCTCCGCCAACCGCACCGGACAGGCCGCCGCCCAGACCGCGGCTGCCGCCCGCGAACAGCTGGCCGAATCCGTGGAGGTGTACCTCGAAGGCGGCCAGCGTCCCCTGGAGGGCGAAGCCGGGGTGCCGTCCACGATCGTCGACGCCACCGGCCCCATCCTGCGCGTGGTGCGCAACGGTGCCGTGAGCCTGGACCAACTCCGGGAGCACGTCCCCGGCGTGCTGGGCCTGGGAGAAATCCCCATGGCCGAAGACGAAGCCCGCCCCGAAACCGCCAGCACTGAGCCGGAAGGCACCGAAGCAACCAATGCTGGACCGGCTGACGCGGTGCAGGCCGGCACGGGCACGGACGATGCCGGCCAGCCGGACGCGGGCCCGGCGGGGAACCAGCAGCCTTGATGACACTGGAGCGCCAGCAGATTCCTGTCCTGGGCGTTCACGCCACTCCGCTGCGGGTCCAGGAACTGGTCGCGGAACTCACCAGGTTCATCGCGGAGGGCGGCACCCACACCGTCCTGGGCCATAACCTGCACAGCGTCACGCTTACCCTGTCCGACGACGGCTTCCGTAGCCTCTACGACAACAGCGACATCGTGCTGCTCGACGGCGCACCCGTACTGTGGCTGTGGGGGAGGACCGGCAAAGCCGAAGGCCCCGTCATGGATTACCGGCTGGGGTCAACTGACTGGCTGCCGGCGCTGCACCAGGTGCACGGCCTGGAACGGATTGCCGTGATCGGGGCCGGTGCGGAGGCGAACGCGGGGGCAGTCAGCAGGCTGCAGCAGATCGTTCCGGGCGCCCGCGTGTCAGGCTTTCCCGGCGAAGGATGGGGTCCTGCACTGGAAGAGGACGCCGTTGCCTGGCTTCACCGTGAGCAGCCGCAGCTGGTGCTGTTCGGGCTGGGCATGCCGCTCCAGGAGGAAGTGCTGCAGCGGCGGCTGGCCGGGATGCCCCCTGCCGTGTACTGCGCCGTGGGCGGCGCCATCGAACAGTTGGCGGGCGTCCAGAAGCTTGCCCCGCGGTGGCTGGGAAGGATGGGCCTGGAATGGGCCTGGCGCCTGCTCCTGCACCCCCGCCGCGTGGCCTACCGCGTGCTGGGGGAGCCGTGGGTCCTGCTGTGGCTCCTGGCCGGCCGGAAACTCGGCAGGACCCGGCCCGGCAAGTAGCCGGGCTGGACAGGTCCGCGGCGTGCCCGGCGCAGCGCAGGCTCCCGCCTAGAACTTCTGGTCTTCCAGCGGGGCGAAGCCCTTGCCCCGTAGTCCGAGGCTGAACGAACGCGCCCACCCCAGGAACCCTGGAAGATCGCGGCGCTGCAGGAAGTAGCCCGCGTAGCCGCCGACGTCCGCCACCAATGAACGCACCCGGACATAGCGGCGGATGAGGTAGCCGCGGTTCCGGTAATAGTAGTAGCGCTTGAAAGCGGAGTCCGGCACGATCACGTGCCAGCGTGCGCCGTAGACATGCTGCGTTTCACTGAAGGCGTGCGGGTGCGTGATGGCGGTAGTGGTCACCGTCCCGAACCGGATTCCGGCCTTGCGCAGCCGGATGGTGAAATCAACCTCGTCGCCGCGGATGAACAGGCGCATGTCCGGCAGGCCCACCTTGAAGAACACATCAGAGCGGATCAGCGCACCGTTGAAAAAATGGCCATCGTTCGCCAGGAACCCGAGCTTCTCAACCTCGGCCCGGTCGTGCGTGACCTTGCCGTCAAGGCGGAAGAAAAAGGACAGCCGGTCGGGATGGCCGGGCGCCGTGACCAGGGGGACCACCGCCTCCAGGTCCCGTGCCTCAGCCTCACGAAGCAGCGTGGCGAGGCACTCCGGGTCGGCCGGTTCGGCGTCGTCGTCCATCAACCAGATCCAGCGGGCACCGCTGGCCACTGCCTTGAGCGCGGCGAGTGCAAAACCGCCGGCACCGCCGAGGTTCGCCTCGGAGCGGACATAGTCCACGTTGGGGTGCGCCGCCGCTACCTCCGCAGCCGGGACGGTACCGCTGTCCACCAGGCAAATCGTGTCCACCTGCCGGCTCTGGGCGTTGATGGAATCCAGCAGGACGGAGAGTTCCTTGGGCCGGTCAAACGTCACGGCGGCAACCGCAATGCGGGGGGTCATGGGGGTCCTTTCAGCATGGCTGCCAGGGAGTTCCCCGCCGGTCATGCGCCCGTGTGGCGCGGAGCCATGGTGCCTGTGGCACTAGTATCTTTGACTAGAGTCCACTGTAATACAGCCCTGTAAGGCGCTGCGTGCACGTCTGTGCGCACTGCCTGCCGCGCTCGGCGACGGAGAAGTTTCATTTATCGAAGAACAGATTCCCGGCCCGTGAGCCCATACACCCGGAACCGCCTGCCACTGCAGCCGAACGGCGCCGGCACCTCCATCTTGACTCCAGTTGCGGTTGCCGTCCCATGATCATGTACCTGCTCATGGGGCTGACCGCCGCCATCGTCTCCTACGCAGCGACCTGGGGCGCCCGTGTCGTTGGCCACCGGCTGGAACTGCACCTGCCCATCCGCAGCCGCGACATGCATTCCACGCCGGTGTCCAGGCTCGGCGGGGTGGCGATCTTCCTGGGGGTCATGGTGGCGCTGGTCGTGGCCAGCCAGTCCTTCTTCGTCAAGGACATTTACCGTAACAACTTCTCACCCTGGGGCGTATTGGCCGGGGCTGCCGTGATCGTCCTGGTGGGCGTCGCGGACGATCTCCTGGACATCCGCTGGTGGGTAAAGCTGATCGGGCAGAGCGTCGCCGCGTTGACGGTGGCCACCTGGGGGGTCCAGATGACCATCGTCCCCTGGATTCCCGAGCCCATCTACCTCGAGGATGGAACGCTCCGGATCGTGCTGACGGCCGGGCTGATCGTCACCACCATGAACGCCTTCAACTTCATCGACGGACTGGACGGGCTCGCCGCAGGTGTGGCCATCATCGGCGGCACGGCATTCTTCTTCACCGCGTACTGGGTGCACCGGAATGCGGTACTCCTGGACTACTCAGACCTGGCAACCCTCATTACCGCCGTGCTGGTGGGTGGCTGCCTCGGCTTCCTGCCGCACAACTTTTTCCCGTCGAAGATCTTCATGGGCGACTCCGGCGCCATGCTGATCGGACTCCTCATGGCCTCGGCGGGCATCGTGTCCACAGGGCAAATCACGTCGGGCCTCTATGACCGTGCCAACGGCATCTCCACCATCATCCCCATCCTCCTTCCCTTCGCTGTGCTCTTCCTTCCGCTGCTGGACCTTGGACTCGCGGTCGTGCGGCGGACTGCCCGTGGACGGTCTCCCTGGTCCGCGGACCGCGGACACCTGCACCACAAACTGCTGGACATCGGCTACTCGCACCGCACTGCGGTCATCCTGATGTACCTCTGGACCGCCGTCCTGTCCTTCGGTGGCCTGGCGTTCGCTGTCTTCCCCTGGCACATCGTCCTCGCCGTGGACATCTTTGCCACGTTGGTCATGGGGCTCGTGACAGCGTGGCCGTACCTGTCCCGCGGCAACGGGGAAACCGCGGCGTAACAGCTGTTCGGAATTATTTCTATCTCATGTAGAATTTAGGGGCAGCCCAAGCTGCCACTCCACCCCCTGCCTCCTGGCGATCCGTCATGTGGTGACGACGATTGGGATCTCATGACCTCCAACGCCGAGTCCGGACCTGCCTCCGGCAATGGACCCGTTGGTACGTCTGGTCCCACCCGTTCGCTCTGGCTGAACCTGCTCAAGCGCAGCTCTGTTGCTGCAGTTGCCGGACTTGTGCTGTGCGCAATCCCGGCCGCTGTCCTCAACGGGGCCACCGGGGCGGTCTCCAGCGTCCTGGGCGGCCTGCTGGTGATGCTGTTCTTCAGCATCAGCCTGCTGGTGGGCCACTTCGTGGGACGAAGCAACCCATCGGGTGCAATCGGAATGTTCGTCGCCACCTACTTCATCAAAGTGGTTGGCTTCGCCGTTGTCCTGTTCGTCATCGGTGCTCCTGAATGGCTCCACGGCCGCTGGTTCATCATCGGCGCCATCGTGGCGGTGGTCCTGTGGCAGGCCGCAGAGATCCATGGCTTCAGCAGGGCGCGCCTCCAGATCTACAACGATCCAGAAGACAAGGGAGCATCCAATGCGTGATCGGAAAAAAGCCGCAGGCGCCGCACATGGCAAACGCGGATCAACCGACTCCACGCAGGGTGCTGCCGACGTGTCCACCGATGGGGGCTACAACGCTGGAATGGCTGTATTCAGCTACATCATTGGCGGAATCATCGTCTGGAGTTTGATAGGGTGGGGACTGGATTATCTGTGGGGAACGCGCTGGATTGTGCTCGCAGGCGCTCTGCTTGGAGCCGTCGGAGGTTTCTACCTTTCCCACATGCACGGCCTCACCAGTTCCCGAAAAATTGCTGATGGGCGCCATGCTCCCAGCGCACCGTCCCAGGACGGAAAAGATAGTGCCAAATAATTTCACAGGGGGAACAGCAGGCTGTCACGCTGCCGGACCCCGCCCAACGCCCAATGATGGACACTGCAGAGAGGAAACGCGTTGATCGCGCTTGCGCTCCCGGCCCAAGATTCAGGAGAGTTCACTCCTCCTGGTATTAACGAAATGCATTTGCCGGCAATCCTGCCGTGGGGTGCCGCAGAAGGATTCTCCAAGCAGATGCTGCTGGTCCTCCTCTCTGTCGTCTTTATCGCCGTCTTCTTCGTGCTCGCCGCACGCAAGCAGCAGCTGGTACCCGGCAAGCTCCAGTTCGCCGGCGAAGCCGCTTACGGCTTCGTCCGCAACGGTATTGCCAAGGACATCATCGGCGGCAGGGACTTCATTAAGTACGTCCCCCTGCTGTTCAGCCTGTTCTTCTTCATCCTGGTCAACAACATCTACGGCGCCATCCCGGTGTTCCAGCTCCCCACGTTCTCGCACGTGGGTGGAGCGTATGTGCTGGCCGGCCTGGTGTACGTCACCTGGATCGCCATCGGCGTCAAGAAGAACGGCCTGCGCTACTTCAAGCTTGCAACGGTCCCCTCGGGCGTGCCGTGGTACATCCTGCCGATCGTCATCCCGATCGAAATCATCTCCAACTTCGTTGTCCGGCCCGTCACGCACAGCCTCCGTCTGTTCGCGACCATGCTCGCCGGCCACCTGATCGTGATGATCGCCGGTTCCGGCATCGAGTACCTCATCATGCAGGAGAACGTGCTGCTGAAGGGAACCTCGATCCTGGTTCTCGCCGGTGCCATCGCCATGTACATGCTTGAAGCCCTGATCATGGTCCTGCAGGCCTACGTCTTTACGCTGCTGACCGCGATCTACATCGAAGGCGCACTGCACGCCGACAGCCACTAGGCACGCCAGCCGGGGCAACACGCACCGGCGGCACACCACAGTCTTCCCCTAGCGGGGATGAAGCAACCCAAACAACCTGCCACACAAGTGGCATCTTGAAAGGAAAAAAAATGGAAGGCTCCATCAACGGCTCCCTCAACCTCATCGGCTATGGCCTCTCGGCTATCGGCGGTGGTATCGGTGTGGGTCTCGTGTTCGCTGCCTACATCAACGGCGTTGCACGCCAGCCGGAAGCCCAGCGCGTCCTGCAGCCGATCGCATTCCTCGGCCTGGCCCTGACCGAAGCACTCGCCATCCTGGGCCTGGTCTTCGCTTTCGTTCTCAAGTAAACCCTTCAGAACTCAGCGAACATTCAGAACCGAGTAGATAAGGACGGGTGAAATATGCATCAGCTGATCATCTCAGCCGCCGCTGAAGGCGACGTCAACCCCCTTGTTCCCAATGGCTGGGAAATGCTGGTTGTCTTCGTGGGCTTTGCCATCCTCTTCTTCATCGTGGTCAAGTTTGTTGTCCCGATGTTCGAGAAGACCTTTGCAGAGCGTGCCGAGGCCATCGAAGGCGGTATCGCCAAGGCTGAAAAGGCCCAGGCTGAGGCGTCTGCTGCACTCGAAGAGTACAAGCAGCAGCTGACCGACGCCCGCACCGAAGCCAACCGCATCCGTGAGGAAGCCCGCGCCGAAGGTGCCCAGATCCTCGCGGATCTCAAGGAGAAGGCGGCAGCAGAGTCTGCCCGCATCACCGCACAGGCCCACGCACAGATCGAATCCGAGCGCCAGGCGGCCGTTGTGTCCCTGCGCTCTGAGGTAGGCACCCTGGCCACCACCCTTGCCGGCCGCATCGTGGGCGAGTCCCTCGACGACGACGCACGCGCAGCACGGGTAGTGGACCGTTTCCTGGCAGATCTGGAGTCCCAGAACGCAGGTGCAGCTAAGTAATGGCAGGCGTATCGAGCGAATCGCTGGCAACAGCCCTTGCCGGTTTGGAAGCGAAACTTCCTACGGCGTCGCTGCAGCTGGCAAAGGAACTCTTCGGAATTCTGGGAATGGTGGACAGCTCGGCTGGCTTGCGCCGTGCCCTGACTGACCCCTCGCGCAGCGGTGACGAAAAGTCGGCGCTGGTGCGGCAGCTGGTTGGCGGAAAAGTCTCCGCTGATGCTGCTGAGATTGCGGCCGGACTGGCCAGCTCACGCTGGGCATCGGCACGTGACATCGGCGATGCACTCGAGACTCTTGCCGCAACGGTGGTCATTTCCGTTGCTGAAAACAAGTCGGCCGTTTCTGCCTCCGGAATCACTGGCCTGGAAGAGCTGGAAAACGATCTGTTTTCCTTCAACCAGGCTGTTGCCTCCAACCACGAGGTACAACGTGCTCTGTCCGAACCGCAGGCATCGGGTGCAGCTAAGGCTGGCCTTGCCGAGAAGCTGGTACCCGGCGTCAGCGAGGAAGCCAAAGTCCTCATTACGCAGGCTGTCAGCGAACCACGCGGGATCAAGCCCACCCGGCTTGTGGAACGGTTCGCCGAACTGGCGGCCAAGCGGCAGCAGCGCTGGATTGCAACGGTCAGCGTAACCCGGCCCTTGTCGCAGACGCAGCTGGCACGCCTCCAGGCGGGCCTGAACGCGCTGTACGGGCGGGAACTCAAGGTCAACATCAACGTTGACCCCTCGCTTATTGGCGGAATCCGCGTCCAGGTGGGTGACGAAGTGCTTGACGCTTCGGTACTCTCCCGGCTGGGCGAACTGCAACGCCAGCTGGCCGGCTAGCCGGACAAGCACAACCAAACTGATAGAAAACCCGGTCACCGTTTGCGGTGATCACAAACAGGAGAGCAGGGACTGCAGATGGCCGAATTGACCATCAACGCCGACGACGTCCGTAATGCGTTGAACGAGTTCGCGGCGTCCTACGAACCCGGAAACGCAGAGCGCGTAGAGGTTGGCCGTGTAACGACCGCAGGTGACGGCATCGCCCGTGTTGAGGGCCTTCCCTCGGTCATGGCGAACGAGCTTCTTCGCTTCGAAGACGGCACGCTGGGCCTGGCCCAG
Organism: Pseudarthrobacter sp. C4D7; assembly: GCF_013359725.1. Taxonomy (GTDB): domain Bacteria; phylum Actinomycetota; class Actinomycetes; order Actinomycetales; family Micrococcaceae; genus Arthrobacter. The sequence continues at coordinate 223,723 of NZ_JABFMW010000002.1, forward strand.
AACCTTGACGTCCGCGAGATCGGTGTCATTATCCTCGGCGACTTCCAGGGCATCGAGGAAGGCCAGGAAGTACACCGCACCGGGCAGGTTTTGTCCGTTCCGGTTGGCGACGCCTTCCTCGGCCGCGTGGTTGACCCCCTGGGCCAGCCCATGGACGACCTTGGCGAGATCAAGGCTGAAACCACCCGTGCCCTGGAACTCCAGGCGCCCGGCGTGACCCAGCGCAAGTCGGTCCACGAACCGATGCAGACCGGCCTGAAGGCCATCGACGCGATGATCCCGATCGGCCGCGGCCAGCGCCAGCTGATCATCGGCGACCGCCAGACCGGCAAGTCCGCCATCGCGATCGACACCATCATCAACCAGAAGGCCAACTGGGCTTCGGGCGATGTCACCAAGCAGGTCCGCTGCATCTACGTCGCCATCGGCCAGAAGGCGTCCACCATTGCCGCCATCCGCCAGACCCTCGAGGACAACGGCGCGCTTGAGTACACCACCATTGTGGCCTCTCCCGCGTCCGACCCCGCAGGCTTCAAGTACCTGGCACCGTACGCGGGCTCGGCCATTGGCCAGCACTGGATGTACGGCGGCAAGCACGTCCTGATCGTGTTTGATGACCTGTCCAAGCAGGCCGAGGCATACCGCGCCGTGTCGCTGCTCCTCCGCCGCCCGCCGGGACGCGAAGCCTACCCGGGCGACGTGTTCTACCTGCACTCCCGCCTGCTGGAGCGTTGTGCAAAGCTCTCCGACGAGCTCGGCGCCGGCTCCATGACGGGCCTGCCGCTGATCGAGACCAAGGCGAATGACGTGTCCGCCTACATCCCGACCAACGTCATCTCCATCACCGACGGCCAGATCTTCCTGCAGTCGGACCTCTTCAACGCCAACCAGCGTCCCGCTGTTGACGTGGGTGTCTCGGTGTCCCGCGTTGGCGGTGCCGCCCAGGTGAAGTCCATGAAGAAGGTCTCCGGTACCTTGAAGCTGGACCTCGCCCAGTACCGCGACATGCAGGCATTCGCGATGTTCGCATCCGACCTGGACGCCGCGTCCCGCCAGCAGCTGACCCGTGGTGCACGCCTGATGGAACTGCTCAAGCAGGGCCAGTACTCGCCGTTCCCGGTGGAGGACCAGGTTGTGTCCATCTGGGCCGGCACCAACGGCTACCTGGATGACGTTCCCGTCGAGGACATCAGCCGCTTTGAGGCCGAGTTCCTGGAGCACCTGCGCCACAAGTCCTCGATCCTGACCACGCTGGCCCAGACCAACGTTCTGGACGATGACACCGTTGCCGCTCTGAAGTCCTCGATTGTGGACTTCAAGAAGGGCTTCTTCGGCGAAGGTGACAACCACCTGGTAGGCGCCGGCCACGAGGAGCATGACGCTATCTCCGAGGGCGAAGTCGACCAGGAAAAGATCGTCAAGCAGAAGCGCTAGTTCCGCATCGCCGGGTGTGCCGGGCCCCAGGGTCCGGCACACCCAGCGACGGAATGTTAGGAAAGGATAAGTATGGGAGCCCAGATCCGGGTCTACCGCCAGAAGATCAGCTCGACCACGTCGATGCGCAAGATCTTCAAGGCGATGGAACTGATCGCTACCTCGCGCATCGGGAAGGCCCGTGCGCGCGTAGCAGCTTCACTGCCTTACGCGAACGCGATCACGCGCGCTGTTTCTGCTGTCGCCAGCCAAAGCGAAATCGACCACCCGCTGACCACTGAGCCGGAGCAGATCCGCCGTGCCGCCGTCCTGGTAATCACCTCGGACCGTGGCCTGGCAGGATCCTACTCGGCGAGCGTGCTCAAGCAGGCGGAAGGTCTCTTCGAGCTGCTCCACGACGAAGGCAAGGAAGTCAAGACCTACCTCGTGGGCCGCAAGGCCCAGGCGTACTTCGAATTCCGGAACCGCGAGTACACGCGGGTCTGGACCGGAGGAACCGACGCTCCAGAGTTCGGCACCGCCCGTGAAATCGGCGAAGCGCTGCTGGCAGATTTCGCCACTGACTTCGAAGAGGGCGGCGTGGACGAAATCCACGTTGTCTACACCCGCTTCAAGTCCATGGTTACCCAGGAGCCGACGGTCATCCGCCTGCTCCCGCTGGAAGTAGTGGAAGAACAGGCTGCTTCCGAATCAGAGCTCCTGCCGCTGTATGAGTTCGAGCCGGAAACGGAGCGTGTCCTTGACGCCCTGCTGCCGCGCTACATCGAATCGCGGATTTTCGCAGCCATGCTGCAGGCGGCAGCTTCCGAGCTTGCGGCCCGCCAGCGGGCGATGAAGTCCGCAGGCGACAACGCAACGGACCTGATCAAGAAGTACACGCGTCTGCGCAACACGGCCCGCCAGGCCGAAATCACGCAGGAGCTCTCCGAGATTGTGGCAGGTGCCGACGCCCTAGCGTCGTAGCCTGCCGCCCCTCGGTTCCGCGGAACCAGCACCACCACAGATAGACTTAACCCCATGCCATCTACTGAATGAAGTGAGAGAGATGACTGCCACTGCTACCGAACACGTAGCCGCAACGTCCGGTGCAACCGGCCGTATTGCGCGCGTAATCGGCCCGGTTGTCGACGTCGAATTCCCGGCTGACGCAATCCCGTCGATCTATAACGCCCTCACCACCGAGATCACTCTCAACGGTGAGACCAAGACCATCACCTTCGAAGTTGCGCTGCACCTCGGCGACAACCTCATCCGCGCCATCTCGCTGCAGGCAACTGACGGCCTGGTCCGCGGCACCGGCGTCGTCGATACCGGTGCCCCGATCTCCGTTCCCGTGGGCGACGGCGTCAAGGGCCACATCTTCAACGTGCTGGGCCAGCCCCTGGACGTTGCAGAGTCGGAACTGGAAGTCAGCGAACGCTGGCCCATCCACCGCAAGGCTCCCAGCTTCGCTTCGCTCGAAGGCTCCACCGAGATGCTGGAAACCGGCATCAAGGTCATCGACCTTCTCACCCCGTACATCAAGGGTGGAAAGATCGGCCTGTTCGGCGGCGCCGGCGTGGGCAAGACCGTTCTGATCCAGGAAATGATCACCCGTGTTGCCCGCAACTTCGGTGGTACTTCCGTGTTCGCCGGTGTTGGCGAGCGTACCCGTGAGGGCAACGACCTCTGGGTTGAAATGGAAGAGGCAGGAGTCCTCAAGGACACCGCCCTTGTATTCGGCCAGATGGACGAGCCGCCGGGAACGCGCCTGCGCGTGGCACTGTCCGCCCTGACCATGGCGGAATACTTCCGCGATGTCCAGAACCAGGACGTGCTGCTCTTCATCGACAACATCTTCCGGTTCACCCAGGCAGGTTCCGAGGTTTCCACCCTGCTGGGCCGCATGCCGTCCGCCGTGGGCTACCAGCCCAACCTGGCTGACGAAATGGGCCTCCTGCAGGAGCGCATTACCTCCACCAAGGGCCACTCCATCACCTCGATGCAGGCCATCTACGTTCCCGCAGATGACTACACCGACCCGGCTCCAGCCACGACCTTCGCACACCTCGACGCGACCACGGAACTTTCCCGTGAAATCGCCTCCCGTGGTCTGTACCCGGCCGTTGACCCGCTGACGTCCACCTCGCGCATCCTGGATCCCCAGTACATCGGCAAGGACCACTACAACACGGCCGTCCGTGTGAAGCAGATCCTGCAGAAGAACAAGGAACTCCAGGACATCATCGCCATCCTTGGTGTCGATGAACTCTCCGAGGAAGACAAGATCGTCGTGTCCCGTGCACGCCGCATCCAGCAGTTCCTGTCGCAGAACACCTACACCGCCAAGCAGTTCACCGGCGTGGAAGGCTCCACGGTTTCCATCAAGGACACTGTTGAAGGCTTCTCGGCCATCTGCGACGGCGAGCTCGACCACATCGCCGAGCAGGCGTTCTTCAACGTCGGCGGCCTCGATGACGTTGAGCGCCAGTGGGCCAAGATCCAGGAACAGACCAAGTAATATGGCTGAGCTTGAGGTTGAGATTGTCGCAGCGGACCACTTTGTGTGGTCCGGAGCGGCCAAGATGGTCAAGGCCCGCACCAGCGATGGTGAAATCGGAATCCTGCCCGGCCACTCGCCCCTGCTGGCGATCCTGGCCGAGGGTGAACTGGCAATCCAGCCGGTGTCCGGTGATCGCATTGCGGTGGACGTGGACGGTGGATTCTTCTCCGTCGACAACAACCGCGTGGTGATCGTTGCTGACAACGCCCAGCTGGGCGGCTCGGCTACCGCTGGGATCCGCTAGCACGACCTTGATGGACGCACCGGGTATTTCGTTCATCGCACTGGCAATCGCCTTCGGATTGCTGATTATTGCACTGTGCCTTTCGGGGGTGCGCCGCTTCAACCTGCGGCGTGCCCTCGGCACGGTGGACGCCTCCATTTGCGTAGCTGGAAACAGCTGGCAGATGGGGGTTTGTCGTTATCAGGACAACGACCTTGAATGGTTCAGGCTCATCTCCCTGAGCGTCCGTCCCAAATACACCTTCAAACGCAGCTCACTGGAGCTGCTGGGCCGCAGGAAACCCACGGAAGCCGAAGCCGTGAAGGTCCAGCCGGACGTCGTCATCGTCGAACTCAGGTATGAGGGCCAGGACCTGCACTTAGCCATGAAATTCGATGCCTACACGGGTCTCTCATCCTGGCTCGAAGCTGGTCCGGTCATCGGCGTGGGGACCTGGCGCTAGCCAACGTGGACTGGTTTTCAGACATCCGGCTCACGGACGGTCCGCTGTACGGAACGGTCCTGGTGCTGGGAGTTGGCGGCGCTGCCTACCTCCTGGTGCCGCCCTGGCGCGCTTCCCTGACACCAGCGCACCGGGCGAGGGCCTGGGGCCTGCGCATCATTCTGGCAGCCGCAGCCGCGTCCGCCCTGGTGGCCACGGTCCACTGGGCCCTCATCAACGTTTTCACAGTCTTTCCGGAGGATCTTCCGGACCCAGTGCTGCTGTGGCTGGTGCCCGGAGTCGCGGCGATCATCCTGGGCGCACTCCGTTTTCCCCGGACAGGCTGGGGCGGGCGCAGCAGCGGTGTCCTCGCCGCCGTGCTGGTGGTCCTGCTGTCCGCAATCCAGATCAACGCCTACTTTGGCCTGAACAGGACGGTGAGCGACCTCTTGGGAACTGCCCTGGCCCGCATCCCCGCCCTCGGCCAGGACGTGATGCGCCACCCGGGCGAACCCGACGGCGTACCGCTGCAGGGATGGACGCCTCAGGGCGGGCTTCCTGCCGGGGGTGAACTGCGGCGGTCTCCCATCCCGGGAACAGCGTCCGGCATGAACACGCGGGAAGCCTTCATCTATCTTCCCCCGGCTTACTTCGCCGCCAACCGGCCCGCATTGCCGGTCCTGGTCCTGGTGGCTGGACAGCCGGGTGGTCCCGCGGACTGGCTGACGGGCGGAGCGATCCGCGGCCATATGGACTCCTTCGCTGCCGCGCACGGGGGAGTGGCCCCCGTAGTGGTCATCCCGGATCCGAACGGATCGCAGTCGGCGAACACCATGTGCATGGACAGCCGCATTGCCAAGGCAGACACCTACCTGTCGCAGGACGTACCCCGCTGGATCAGTTCCACACTGGCGGTGGATACCAACCACAGACACTGGGCTGTGGGCGGTTTCTCCTTCGGTGGCACTTGCGCGGTGCAGATGGGAACCCGACATCCGGACATCTACGCAGATGTGCTGGCCTTTTCCAGCGAAGCCGAGCCCGCCATTGCCAAGGAGCGGCAGAAGACCATAGACGCGGCCTTCCCCGGAAACCCCGAAGAATTCACCAGACAGACCCCACTGGAGATCATGAAGCACCAACGGTTCGACTCCAGCGGCATGTACCTTACTGCAGGCCAGAACGATCCTGAGTTCGTGGGGAACCTCCGCACGCTGGCCGCTGCGGCGGAGGGTGCAGGCTTCACCGTCCGGGCGTACGAAGTGGAGCACACCGGGCATTCCTGGGACACCTCGTCCAAGCGCATTGCCGATGCCCTGCAGTTCCTTGGCACCCAGTGGGGACTGCAGTGGTGATCACCAGGAAACCTGACCGTACCGTCGCCCTGATGTGGGCCGCCGTCGGCCGCCCTGCCCTGGGGCAGGCGCTGGCAGCGCTGAAAGCGATGCCCTTCACCCTGGCCGTGGTCATTGCCTTCCTCGCTGCCGCAGCCCTGACCGGAAGCTTCCTGGACGGACCGCCGGAAAAGCTCCTGGGACTTGCATCCGTCAGCGGACCGGGCCTGCGCGACGGGCACTGGTGGTCCCTGTTCACCAGCCTCTTCTTCGCCACAAACCCGCTGGCGTACCTCACCGCATCGCTGATGATGGTCCTGCTGCTCGGCCTCGCGGAACGCAAGCTTGGCCGCCGCGCCGCAGCGGGACTGTTTTTTGGCGGCCAGTTCGCCGCCGTCACGGTGTTCCTGCTGGTGACCCAGCTGGCGGGCTACATCGGGGACGGCTGGCTGGACCGGATGGTCCATGACAACCTGATCGGCCCCTACGCGCCGCTGCTGACGGCCGGCCTTGCCGCCAGCGCCAGGATCACGCTGCTGTGGCAGCGCCGGCTCCGTACGGCCGTGCTGTCCATCTCCATCCTGCTGGTCCTGTATGTGGGCCACGCCGAAACGGTCATCGGCCTCATCGGTGCCCTCCTGGGCCTTCTGGCGGGCTGGTGGATCCAGGGTGACCAGGGACGGCTCCACCGCCACCGCTCCACCGGCAGGGAGACCAGGAACCTCCTGGCCCTTACTGTCGCCGTGTTCGCCGTGGGACCCATCCTGACGGGAATCACGAGGGCCCCCACCGGTCCTTTGGCGCTCCTTCGGGACGTGGTGCTGAGCCCCATGCCCACACTCAGCGAGCTGGTCTTCAACTGCGGCGCCACCGTGGACGCATCCTGCCTGGAGACGGGACGGGCAGGGTTCGCCGGTCCGTTCGGCCTGGCCCTGGCGGTGGTCCCCGTCATCCTGCTGCTGATCTGCGCCGACGGCATGCGCCGGGGCCGCCGCCTGGCGCTGAACATAGCGTTGGCGATCCAGCTGGCCGTCACAGCCCTGGCAGCTGTCTACCTTGCCCTCTTTGCCCTGGTTCCTTCGCGCCTCCAGGGCGCACACGCAACGCCGCTGTCCTCGGCCTTCGCCCACGTGCTTCCCCTCGTGGTTGTGCCGCTCCTCCTGGCCGTGGTGCTGTGGCTGAACCGCCGGCAGTTCCGCGTGCAGACCCGCCCGGGTGCCCGGCGGACCCTCGGGGCCGTGGTCTGCGGGACATGGCTTGTCCTGGCCGGCTCCTACACGGTTGCCTGGTTCTGGTCCGGCGGGCTGGCCCGCGACGGCGGCCTGCTGGGTCTTTTCGCTGAACTGGCGCGGCAGTACGTTCCGGTACCCATACCGCAGCATTTCCGCCGGGTCTTTCCGGAGCGGGACAGCGCGGAAGCACTGCTGTTCGCCTACTCAGGCCCGGTCTTCTGGCTGGTGGCCCTGGTGGCTGTGTGGTGGGTGCTGGTGGGGCGCCACCACGGCCTGAATTTCGGCCGGCAGGACCGCGACCGTGCCCGGCAGCTGCTCCACCAGGGCGGGGGACCGCTGTCCTGGATGGCGCTGTGGGAGCCCAACACCTACTGGTTCAGTCCGGACGGTGCCGGTGCAATGGCCTTCCAGCAGCACGGGACGGTGGCCCTGACCCTGGGCGGCGCCTTTGGTGAGCGCAGCGCCGAGCAGCGCGTGACGGAAGGCTTCCTGGACTATTGCCGCAGCCAGGCGCTGATCCCCGCGCTGTATTCGTGCGACGATTCCCTGTGGCCGGCACTTCGCGAACGCGGCTTCTCCCGGGTAGCCGTGGCCCAGGAAACCCGGCTGGCGCTCAACGAGCTTGAATTCAAGGGAAAGGAATGGCAAAACGTCAGGACGGCGCTGAACCGTGCCACCAAGTTGGGGGTCCACGCAGTCTGGGGTTCCTACCATTCGCTGCCGGCGGCCCTCCGCTCACGGTTGAACGAGGTGTCCGAAGAATGGGCCGCCGGTAAATCCGTTCCCGAGATGGGCTTCACGCTGGGGGGAGTGGATGAACTCGACGACGAGGAAGTCCTTTGCTGCCTGGCCGTGGACGGCAACGGCGCGGTCCACGGCGTGACCAGTTGGCTTCCGGTATACGACGGCGGGCGGCTGGTCAGCCGGACGCTGGACGTCATGCGGCGGGGCAGCGAAGGCTTCCCGGGCGTGATGGAATTCCTGATCGCCTCCGCGGTCCTTGAACTGCGTGATTCCGTGGACATGATTTCCCTCTCCGGTTCGCCGCTGGCAAGCCGTCCGGAGGGCCAGGCCGGGCAAGGCGACGGTCAAAGAGAGACCGTTGCCGGCGGTGAGGGGACGGAAACGGTCAGCGACCAGGACGCGGCAGCCACCGATGAGGGCGCTCAGAACCTGGTGCGGATCCTTGACCTGGTGGGCCACGCACTGGAGCCCGTTTACGGCTTCCGCTCGCTGGCCGCCTTCAAATCGCGGTTCAAGCCCGAGTACCGGGCACTGTACCTGTACTACCAGGACCCCCTGCAGCTGCCGGCGATCGGCAGGGCGCTGACCCGCGCCTACCTTCCGGGACTGTCCCTGGCACAGGGCGCCCGGCTGGTGCGCAAGCTGGTGACCTGAACCGGCCGCCGGCAGGCAATGGCAAAGTCGCGTGTGGGATGCGCAGGTTTACTTAAACAAATGATCCCCGGCAACTGCCGGGGATCATTTGTTTAACCTTCAGCCACCGTCAGCGGCCGGGCGGTTATTAGACCAGCGTTACGCCGGTGGCCTGGGGGCCCTTGGCGCCCTGGCCGATTTCGAACTGAACGCGCTGGTTCTCGTCGAGCGTCTTGAATCCACCGGTCTGGATCTCGGAGTAGTGGACGAAGACATCGCCATCGGAGTCGTCCGGGGTGATAAAGCCGAAGCCCTTTTCAGCGTTAAACCACTTGACGGTTCCCTGTGCCATTTATTTCTCCTCATTGTGGAACTTTTTAAGACCGGCACACCTCGTGCCGCCCTTGGTCACTCCGCGAGAAGAATCCTGGATTGCCTTGCCTGGAAAAGGTCCGGCGCTGCAGGAGCTTCGCGCTCGCAACATGTCTTGCGAGCATGAAAAACACCTACACAAAGACTGAGATAAGAATTTCATGCCCGTTCCCGCAGGTCAACGGGCCAAACGGCAAAAAAGAGAAAATTTAGGTAAAAAACAGGTGACAACGAAAGCGGACCGGAAAGCCAGGAAATTAGGTGCCCAAAGCAACAGAAGAAATCCTAGAAGAGCCTGGATTCACTGTCATCGACTCCGCGCATTGCGTCATAGTCGAGGGTGACGCAGTCGATGCCGCGGTCATTGGCCAGCACCCTGGCCTGCGGCTTGATCTGCTGGGCCGCGAAGATCCCGCGGACCGGTGCCAGCAGGGGGTCGCGGTTAAGCAGCTCCAGGTACCTGGTGAGCTGCTCCACGCCGTCGATGTCCCCGCGGCGCTTGAGTTCGATGGCCACGGTGGCGCCGTCCGCGTCCCGGGCAAGGATGTCAACGGGGCCGATCGCGGTGAAGTACTCGCGCCGGATCAGGGAGTAGCCCTGGCCCAGGGTTTCAATCTGGTCGGCCAGCAACCGCTGGAGGTCCGCCTCCACGCCGTCCTTGATCAGCCCGGGGTCGACGCCGAGGTCGTGGGATGACTCGCTGACCTTTTCGTGGATGTTGATGATGAGCCGGTCGTCGGTCTTGGCTGACTGCACTGTCCACTGCTCCACCACGCCCAGTTCAAGGTCCACATCGTCCGGGGACGAAACCCGCAGGGTTGCCGGCGGGCTCATCCAGTTCAGCGGCTTGTAGGAACCGCCGTCGGAATGCACCAGCACGGAGCCGTCCGCCTTCACCAGCAGGAGCCGGGTGGCGAGGGGGAGATGGGCCTTGAGCCGGCCAACGTAATCAACGGAGCAATGGGCTATGACGAGTCGCACGCCGTACAGACTATCGCGTGGGCAGGCAGGGCGTGCCCGACGGCGGACGGCCGGGCGGGACGGCAGGGCACCTGTGGCGCGGCGCGGGGCGGTGGATCCGCTGGGGCAGAATGGATACATGCCGCGTTCCAACCGTCCCCGCCGTCCCGCGTCCGGCAAGGGCCCCGTTTCCGGCCGCGGTGCAGGGCGGAAGGGGAATGCGGATGTTCCGGAGCTGGACCTCGAACGGGCACGCGCAGGCATCGCCCGCCGGGAAAGCGCCCCCGACGGCGAGTGGATGGTCCGCACCATGACCGCGAAGAATGCCGAGAAAACCTACATCTGCCCCGAATGCTCCACGGCTGTCCTGCCCGGCGTTGCGCACCTGGTGGTATGGAAGGACGACCACCTTTTCGGGGCGGCCGCCGGCCTGGCAGAACGCCGCCACTGGCACACCAACTGCTGGATGACGCGCAGCTACCGGTACCGCTGACCCGCGCGGGCACGAGTCCCGCGCTGTGGCTAAGCTGGCAGGCATGACTTTTGATCCGGCGTCGTACGAATTCAGCCCCACCCGAGGCCCCGCTCCCATCCGGGCCTCCACCGTCCTGCCTGCCCGGCGCGAGAACATCGAGCTGCAGACCGAGGACGGCCACACCCTGGTGGGGGAGCTGGCAATGCCGGAATCGGGTCCCGTCCGGGCCACGCTGATCACGCTCCACCCGCTGCCCACGCACGGTGGCTTCATGGATTCCCACGTCTACCGGAAAGCCTCCTACCGGCTGCCGGCGCTGGCGGGCATCGCCGTGCTGCGCTTCAACACCAGGGGCACCGCCTCGCCGCGCGGCACCAGCAGCGGCGCCTTCGAGGAAGGGGTGGGCGAGCGCTACGACGTGGAGGCTGCGGTCCGCTTCGCCGTGGAACGCAACCTGCCCAACCGCTGGCTGGTGGGCTGGTCCTTCGGGACCGAGCTGGCCCTGATGTACGGCGCCGTGGAGCCTGTGGCCGGGCAGATCGAGGGGGCGGTGCTGCTCTCGCCTCCGCTGCACCGGGCCACGGACAAGCACCTGCAGCTGTGGGCGGAATCCGGCAAGCCACTCACCGTCCTGGTGCCCGAGCATGACGATTTCCTGCAGCCGGCCGAGGCCGCGGAACGCTTCAGCCTGGTGCCGCAGGCCCATGTGGTGGGCGTGGCCGGCGCCAAGCACCTGTGGGTGGGGGAGAAGTATGCCGCGCGGGTCCTGAACGACATTGCGTCCCGCGTCAGTCCCGATCCCGCCCGTGCGGAACTGCCACAGGAGTGGGATGGTCCAGCGGCTACCGCCGGCGCCTGAGGCAAGGCCTAGTGCTGGTCCTGCCGGACGATATAGATCTCGCGGACCAGCAGCAGCACGGCTGCGGCAGTGGGGATGGCGATCAGGGCGCCCAGGACACCCAGCAGGCTGCCGCCGGCGATGACGGAAATCACCGCCACGGCGCCCGGCACTGCAACGGCCTTCTGCATGATGCGCGGTGAGATGAAGTACGCCTCGAACTGCAGGTACGCGAAGTAGCAGATGGCGTACACGGCCGCCACCTGCCAGCCCTCGGTGAGCGACACGAGCGTCACCACAATGCCTGCGATCATCCCGCCCACCAGCGGGATGAAGGCGAGCAGGACCACCACGAACGCCAGGAGCAGGGCAAACGGTATGCCCACGATGGACATCACCACGAAGGCGAAGGTGGCATTGAGCAGGGCGACGCACGCCTGGCCGATCACGTAGTTTCCCACCGACCGGGTGATCTCCTCCGAGAGCGCGGCAACGCGCTTCCGCCGGGAGCGGGGAGCCAGCCGGTAGCCCCACTTCTTCATGGCCGGCAGCGCAGCCAGGAAGTACAGGCTTAGTACCAGGACGATCAGGGCGCCGAAAAGACTGTTGGCCACGGTGGACCCGAAACCAACCACGCCGCCGAAAATGCCGCCCATGGCGGCGGGGTCGTTGACGAACTTGTTCAGTTCCTCGGTGATCCGGTCGCGAACGCCGAACTGGTCATCGAGGCTGCGGAAGAAATCCGAATCCATGAAGTTCCGCACCCAGTCCGGCGCCTGGCGCACGATCTCGGAGACCTGTTCAACGATGGTGGGGATGAGGGTGGCGAAGAACCCGACCACCGCACCCATGAGCACGGCCACGGAGACCAGGATGCCCACGGGCCGGGGGATCTTCCGGTTTTCAAGCCAGCCCACCACCGGTTCCAGGCCCAGGGCGATAAACAACGCCGCCACGATCCACAGCAGCAGCTGGGTGGTGTGGGAACCGATCCAGTAGACCAGGAGCGCCAGTCCCACGCCCACGGTGCCCATGAATCCCATGTACAAGGGGTGCTGGGGGGACATGCGTGGTCCGGGGTGGCCGAACTGCGGCTCCTCGTCGTCGCCGCGGTCTGCGTCGGGAACCTGGCCGGTGTATTCCGGCGGCATTTCGAACCGAAGCCTGGGCTGCGCCCCGGGCAATGGCTGGCGGAGCCGGCGGACCACATGGCCCAGTGCTGCGGCGGCTGAACCCCCGCGGCGTGCCGCCATGCCCAGCGGCGGCACGGTGGCAGGGACGGGACCCCTGGGATCCCCTGGATTTCCGGCTGCAGCCGAGGGCGGGTCCGTCTTGTCAGTCAATGGATTCGGGGGCCTGTTCCGTGCGTGGCACCGCCTGCGCGGGCCTGTGTGATGATCATCGCAAACACTATCAGCAGGCTTGTCACCACCCGCCGGAGCCGCCACCTGACTCCCTGGTGAGCCTTGGCCGGAACGGCCAAAAGGGTACCCGTGGTAACAAAAAGGTTACTATTGAAGGTAAACCCCCGCTGATGATAGGTGTTTCCCTTGCGTTTAAAGACTGCAGCCGCACTTGTGCTGCTCGGCCTCCTGACACTTTTGGCCGGTATCGGCCAGAGAACCATCTGGGCTCCTTCGGAGACGTTTACCGCGTCCGTGCCGGCGGATGCTGCCGCGGCCCCGCTGACCGTCATTGACCAGAAGCTGCGCACGCTGCACGGCGGCACGGTCAAGATCAACGTCCAGGGCGACGGCAACTTCATGCTGGCTTCCGGCCGGCCGGACGACGTCGACGCCTGGGTGGGCAAGACAGCCCACAACACCATCACGGGGGTTTCCGAGGACGAGAAGTCGCTCTCTGTTGAGCACGCCGACGGCGAGGGCACCGCCCCGAACCCGGCCGGATCCGACCTCTGGGTCACCAACGAGAACGCCAGCGGTGAACTCGATTACACCTGGACGCCGCCCGCTGACGGGGAGTGGACCCTCCTGCTCGCCTCGGACGGCACCAAGCCGGCACCGGCCACCGTGTCCATGACCTTCCCGAACGACACCTCCACCCCCTGGGCCGTCCCGCTGATGGTCCTGGGCAGCCTCCTGATCGTGGGTGGAATCGTCCTGGCGCTGCTGTCCGCCCGCCGGAAGAACGGTGAAGGCGGGGACGCCGACGGTGCCGCCCGCGGCGGCAGTGACGCCAATGCGCACGACCAGGGCCCGTCGTCGTCCTCATCCGCCAACCGGGCCACCATGGTGGCTGCCGGTGTGGTTGCCGCTGTCCTGGCCGGGTCCGGCACCGCCGCCCAGGCGGCCAGTCCCAGCCCCCAGCCGTCCGGCAGCGCGTCGGCGCCGGCCAAGGAATCCGCCGGACTGCCGGTCCTGCTGGACGCACAGTTCCGGCGGATCCTGGAGCAGGTCTCCAGCGCCACCGATGCGGGGGATGCCGCCAAGGACGCAGCCAAGCTGGCAGACCGCGTTGCCGGTCCGGAGCTGGAAATCCGCACCCAAAACTACAAGATCCGCTCACAGGTGGGTTCCTACGAGCCCCGCATGCCGGTCCGTTCCACGAAGCTGCTGACCACGGTGGTCACCACCGACCGTAACTGGCCGCGGTCGGTCCTGGCCGTCACCCAGGGCGAGGGCAACGTTGTGCCGCAGATCCTCACGTTGGTCCAGCAGTCGCCCCGCGAGAACTACAAGCTCATGGAAACCACGCCACTGCAGCCCGGCACCACGTTCCCCAGCATCAGCCGCGGGGGAACCGAAACCCTGGCCGCAGCGGACAAGTCCGGACTGCTCTACAGCGGCGAGGAAGCCATGGCCGGCCTCGCCGACAGGCTCACCACTGCGGACTCACCGTTCAAGGACAAGCTCGTGGAGGGCGACTCCTCGCCGTACATCGCCGACACCCTGTCCTACCAGGCCGAGGTGGTCAAGGCCGGCGAGAACGGCAACTTCGCCTTCACCCACAAGGTGGTTCCGGACAGCACCGTGGTGTTCCGGACCTCGGACGGCGGCGCCCTGGTCCTGGGCCGCATCAACTTCGGCTTCGAAGGCACCCCCAAGGCCGCCGGCGACAAGCTGACCATCGGTGACGATGCCGCGGCACTGGCCGGTGGCAAGGAAACCACCACGGGCATGGTGCTGAACTTCGCCGAGTCGATGGCCGTCTACGTTCCGCCGGCCGGCTCCACTGACCCGATGAAGCTCGTTGCCGCCACCCGCGGCCTGGTTGGCGCCAGCTTCAAGTAGCGCCCGACCGTATTACCACCGGCAGCGGCCGGAGTGGCTAGAGTGGGAAACATGAGTTCGCCAGCTTCCCGCCCAGTCCCTCCTGCCGCTGCCAACCCGATTAACCTGCGTGGCGCCGTCGACCTTTCCGCCCTGAAACGCCCTGCTGCTCCGGCCGGTGCTGCGCCGTCAGGCACACCTCCCGCGGGACCGCCCGCAGGTGCGGCGCAGGCAGGACAGCCGGATGCCGGCGGACCTGAGCTCAAGGTCGAGGTCACCGAAGCAAACTTCCAGCAGCTGGTGGAACTTTCGGCCAAGGTCCCGGTGGTGTTTGCCCTGTGGGCCTCCTACTCGCCGGAGTCCGCCAGGATGGTGGAGACGCTGGACCGCGTTGTTGCCGCCTACGGCGGCCGGCTGGTCCTCGGCGCCGCCGATATCGAAGCCTTCCCCCAGCTTGCGCAGGCATTCCAGGTGCAGGCCGTTCCCACTGCCGTTGCGGTCCTGAAGGGTCAGCCGGTCCCGCTTTTCCAGGGCTCGGCGGAGGAGCCGCAGGTGCGCAGCCTCTTTGACGAACTCCTCAAGGTGGCCGCCGCCAACGGTGTTACCGGAAGCCTCGACGCCGGAGGTGCCGGTGAACCGGAGCCCGCACCGCTGCCGCCGCTGCACCAGGCGGCCTACGACGCGATCGAAGCCGGCAACTATGCCGCCGCCGCCGAGGCCTACCGCCAGGCGCTCAGGGAAATGCCGTCGGACCATGAAGCCAAGGCCGGGCTGGCCCAGGTGGAGCTGATGGACAGGATGCAGTCCCTGTCGGCCCCGGACAGTGAAGCGCTGCGCTCCTTGGCGGCAACGGAACCGGACAACCTTGACGCCCAGCTGGGGGTGGCAGACCTGGATGTTGCCGGCGGCCACGTCGAGGACGCGCTGAACCGGCTGGTGGCCTTCATCGGCAGGAACTTCGGCCCCGAGCGTGAAACCGCGCGCGTGCGGTTGCTGGAGCTGTTCGAGGTGGTGGGCTCCGGGGACGACCGCGTCGCCAAGGCGCGGCAGGCGTTGGCCCGGGTGCTGTTCTAGTGCCGGCCCTGTTCCAGCCTTTGGCGCTCCGGTCCATGGAGCTGCAGCACCGGGGCTGGGTTTCGCCCATGTGCCAGTACAGCTGCGACCCCGACGACGCCCCGGGTGTCCCGACCGACTGGCACCTGGTGCACCTGGGCGGGTTCGCCGTGGGCGGCGCCGCAATGATCCTCACGGAAGCCGCCGCGGTAAACGCCGAGGGCCGGATCAGCCCCCGCGATGCCGGCCTGTACAACGACGAGCAGGCGGCGGCCTGGCAGCGGATCATCTCCTTCGTCCACCGTAACGGCGCGGCCGACACCAAAATCGGCGTCCAACTGGCGCACGCCGGCCGGAAAGCGTCCACCTACTGGCCGTTCTCCGGCAAGCAGGGCAGCGTGCCCGCTTCCGACGGCGGATGGGACACCGTAGGTCCGTCCGCCTCTGCCTTCGAAGGCTACGCAGCTCCCGCAGCCATGTCCGTGGAACAGATCCACGGCGTCATCGCCGATTTCGCCGCTGCCGCCGAACGTGCGGTGGCCGCCGGTTTCGACACCATGGAGATCCACGGGGCGCACGGCTACCTCCTGCACCAGTTCCAGAGCCCGCTGATCAACCAGCGTGAGGACGAGTGGGGCGGGGACGAAGCCGGGCGCAACCGGCTCATGCTGGCCGTGGTTGATGCGGTCCGCGCCGTGATTCCTGACTCGATGCCCCTGTTGCTTCGGATTTCGGCCACTGACTGGGCACCCGGTGGAGTGGACCAGGCAGCATCGGTCCGGCTGGCCGGCCAGGCGGCCGCCCAGGGTGTGGACCTGGTGGATGTCTCCAGCGGCGGGGCGGTGGCCCATCAGCAGATCAAGCCGGGCCTGGGGTACCAGACCGGATTCTCTGCCGCGATCCGTGCGGAGACCGGAACGCCTACCGGCACGGTGGGCCTGGTGACCACGCCGGGCCAGGCGGAACACGCCATTGCCACCGGCCAGGCCGACGGCGTCTTCATTGCCCGGGCTGCGCTGCGCGATCCCCACTGGTGGCTCAGGGCGGCGTTTGAGCTGGGCCACGAATTGGCGTGGCCGCCCCAATACGAGCGGGCCATCCCGCGGCGCACGTTCTGAGCCGCACCCGTGGACGCGGTGGCACGGCATGACACGCCCTGACGGGACAGTCCCGCCCACCCCGGTTGGCCGGGAGCTGGAAGCGAAGATCCTGGAACTGCTGGCAGCCCGGGCGGCGACCTCCACCATCTGCCCGTCCGACGCCGCGAGGGCAGTAGGCGGCGACGACTGGCGCGACCTCATGGAACCGGCCCGGGAAGCGGCGCGGCGCCTGGTTGACGCCGGCCAGGTCCACATCACCCAGGGCGGGTCCGTCGTCGACCCTGCCACGGCGAAGGGGCCCATCCGGATCCGCAAGGCTCCGTGACGGCCGGCTGTCAGCCCAGCAGGTCGTCCACGTAGCACCAGCGCCATTCCTCGCCGGGTTCGATGCTGCGCATGACGGGGTGGCCTGTTTCCTTGAAGTGGCGGCTGGCGTGCCGCCCGGCCGAAGAGTCGCAGCAGCCAACGTGTCCGCACGCCAGGCACATCCGCAGGTGCACCGGAGCGGTGCCTTCCCGTTCGCAGCCTGCACAGGTTGGGTCCTCGGGAACCGGTGACGGCATGGCGGACGTCAGGTGGTCGCAGGCGCCGCCGGGCTGGGAGAGCCCCTCTCCGCCGCCGGCCGCATCGGCGGAACCGAGTTCGTTGAAAGAGGCATCCAGCATGGATTCCTCCACGTCCAGCCGTTCCAGGACTTCACTGAGGACCTCGTGGGCAAAGTCCCCGCCGCGCCTGAGCTCCAGGACCTTCCCGCGCTCAGCCTCCAGCATGGCCATCCGCAGTTGGGCGTACCGCTGGCTGGGGGTGGCCGACTCGGCCGCGGGCCTGCCCAACCGCTCCCAGGCTGCCAGTCCCCGCTCCTGGGTCCGCCGCCGGAGCATGTCCATGACTTCGGGCGGATCACTGTCGCGGCGGAGCTCCTCCAGCCGCTCCATGCCCGCCGTGGTGGCCAGCTGCATCAAGGATGCCTGGTTCAGCGCGTCCTCGCGCCGGTCCGGTCCCGGCAGGCCAAGCGTCCGGACCAGGACCGGCAGCGTAAAGCCCTGCAGCACCAGCGTGCCGCCCACCACCACCATGGCGGCCAGGACCAGGACGTTGCGGTGCTCCAGGTCGTCGGGAAGGGTCAGGACGGCGGCCAGGGTGACCACGCCGCGCATGCCCGCCCAGGACACGATAGCGGGGAACTGCCACGGCGGCGCGGGATCCTTCCGCTGCACCGATGGGATCAGGCGGGGGAGGTAGGTGGCGGGGAAAACCCAGATCGGGCGGAGCACCAGCACGGCCAGCAGGATCACGGCGCAACCCAGCCATACCCGGCCTGCCCCGAGCGAATCATCCTGGACGCTGTCGATGATGGTCCGGACCTGCAGCCCGATCAGCAGGAACACGGCGTTCTCCAGCAGGAACTGCACGGTGTCCCAGTTGCTGCGGGCGCTTTGCCGCGCCGCGCCGTTGGGCATGGACGGCGCCTTGGTGCCCATCACCAGGCCGGTGACGACGACGGCGAGGACGCCCGAAGCGTGGATGGCCTCCGCCGGGAGGAAGGCAACGAACGGGGCCATCAGCGAAGTTGAGGTGTTGATGGCCACGTTGCTGACCCTCTTGCGGATTTCGGTGAGCACGTAGGCGGCGGCGAGGCCCACCACCAGTCCGCCGCCGGCCGCCACCACAAAACCGCCTGCCACATCCAGCGCCGACACCGAACCGGCGATCGCAGCCACAGCCGCGCGGAGGCATACCAGCGCGGTGGCGTCGTTGACTAGGGACTCACCTTCGAGGATGTTGACGATCCTGCGGGGCATGCCCACCTTTCGCGCGATCGCCGTGGCCGCGACGGCGTCCGGAGGAGCCACGACCGCCCCCAGGGCGATGGCGGCGGCCAGGGGAATTTCCGGAAAGAGCCACCAGACCACCACACCCACGCCCAGGGTGCCGAAAATGACGTAACCCACCGAGAGCAGCCCAATGGAGCGGCGGTTCGACGTGAAGTCGAACAGCGACGTGCGGAACGCGGCTGCATAGAGCAGCGGGGGAAGCAGGCCAATGAGGACCAGCTCGGGGTTCAGCTCCACCGGGGGGAAGAACGGCAGGAAGGACCCTGCCACGCCCGCCAGGACCAGCAGGAGGGGAACCGGAAGGTTGAGCTTCCTCCCCACCGCGCTGCCGGCGCACACTACCGCAACGATTACCAGCAGGCCCAGCGCAATGTCCATGAGGCTAGTTTCGCACCCCGGAGCACCGGCCCCCGGACAATCCAACTAGGCTGGCACCATGAGTGCTCCCATCCCTGACCAGGCATCCAGTCCCGGCACCGTGGCTGCCCTGTCCATCCGCGGGCTGGCCAAACGCTTCGGTGGCAAGATCGCCGTGGACGGTATCAGCCTGGAAGTCCCGGCGGGTTCGTTCTTCGGCATCGTGGGCCCCAACGGTGCCGGTAAGACCACCACCCTGTCCATGGCCACCGGCCTCCTGCGGCCGGACTTCGGCACCGCCGTGGTGCACGGCGTGGATGTTTGGCAGCAACCCCTGGAAGCCAAGCGGCTCATGGGAATCCTGCCCGACGGCGTCCGGTTGTTCGACCGGCTCACGGGAGAGCAGCTGATTACCTATGCCGGACTGTTGCGCGGCATGGACAAAGCCGTGGTGGCTGCAAGGGTAGGGGAGCTGTTGGCCGCCATGGACCTGGCCCAGGATGCAGGAACCCTGGTGGTGGACTACTCGGCTGGCATGACCAAGAAGATTGCCCTGGCCTCCGCCCTGATCCATGCCCCCCGGCTCCTGGTGCTGGACGAGCCGTTCGAGGCCGTGGACCCAGTATCAGCCTCAAACATCCGCTCCATCCTGGACCGGTACGTGGACTCGGGCGGAACAGTGATCGTCTCCAGCCACGTGATGGACCTGGTGCAGCGGATGTGCGACCACGTTGCGGTGGTGGCCAAGGGACGGCTGCTGGCGGCAGGGACCGTCGATGAGGTACGCGCCGGCCTCTCCCTTGAGGACCGGTTTGTCCAGCTCGTCGGCGGGCACAGCCACACGGAAGGCCTGGAATGGTTGCGCACCTTCTAAGGCTCAAGCTCACGCTGCTCCGCAATGGACTGCGCCGCAGCCCGTGGCAGCTGGTGGGCATGGCCATCGCCGGGCTCTATGCGCTGGGCGTGGTGGCAACCCTTGTCATCGCCCTGGTCCTGCTGCGCAAGGCCGGGTTGGAGACCGCCCACACGGCTGTGGTTCTGGGGGGCTCCGCCGCAGTCCTGGGGTGGGGCGTTGTTCCCGTCGTGGCGTCGGCCACGGACATGACCCTCGATCCGGCCCGCTTCACCACTTTCGCGGTTCCCATGAAGCAACTGCTCGCCGGCCTCGCCCTGGGCGGCCTGATCGGCATTCCCGGGCTGGCCACCGCGCTGGTGGCACTGTCCACGGTAGCCACGTGGTCCAGGGGCGTATTCCCAGCGCTCGCAGCCCTGGCCGGAGCGTGCCTGGGCGTCATGACCTGCATCGTCCTGGCCAAGGTGGTTACCACCGCCACGGCGGGCCTGGCCGCATCCCGCCGCTTCAAGGACATCAGCGCCATTGCCTTCATGGTGCCGCTGGTCCTTCTTGGCCCCATCGTGGCGGGGGTGGGCCGCGGCATCTCCGCCTCCACGGGTTTCCTGCCGGAGTTCGCCCACACCCTGTCGTGGACGCCCCTGGGCGCCCCCTGGTCACTTGGCGGCGACGTCGCGTCCGGCAGGCCTGGCCAGGCCGCCGTGAAGCTGCTGCTGTCCGTGGCCGTCATCGCAGCGCTGGCCTGGTGCTGGAAGCTGCTGCTGGAACGGGCACTCGTCACCCCGGCCTACGCCGGCACCGGGAAGCGCAGGGGCGGCCGGCTGGGACTGTTTGGCCTGCTGCCGGCAAGCCCCGCCGGTGCCGTCATGGCACGGTCGCTGACGTACTGGCTCCGAGACCCGCGCTATTCCGCCTCGCTGGTGGTGGTCCCGCTGCTTCCGGTGGTGCTTGGTTTCCAAGGGGCGCAGACCGGCAGCTACGGCAGCCTGGTTTTCCTCGCCCCGGTGACCGCCTTCATCCTGGCCTGGTCCATCTCTGCCGACGTCTCCTATGACAACACCGCTTTTGCACTGCACGTGGCCACCGGCGTCCGCGGAGTGGCAGACCGGCTGGGCCGTGCACTGGCCTGCCTGACCTTCGCCCTGCCCGTGGTGCTGGTGTTCTCCGTGGGGTATGCGGTGTTCACCGGCAGCTGGACAGGGCTGCCCGGCCAGCTGGGGCTCAGCCTGGGGATTCTTTTCACGGGCCTGGGCCTGTCCTCGGTGGTATCGGCCCGGTACACCGTCACCGTACCGTTGCCCGGGGACAGCCCGTTCAAGAAGCCTCCCGGCAACGTCGGCCAGACGTTGGCCGTGCAGTTCGTGGGGATGCTGGTCCTGATGGCCCTGGTCCTGCCCGAGGCCGCGCTGCTGGTCACCCAGGCCGTTACCGGCAACATCCTGTTCGGGTGGCTGAGCCTCGCCGTGGGGATCATCCTGGGCCTGGCACTTTTCGCCGCCGGCGTCCGGCTGGGCGGGAAGTGGCTGGATTCCCGCGGGCCGGAACTCCTCGCGCAGGTCACCGTCAACCGCTGACAGTTCCAGGAAAGGAAGACCATGGAAGTTGTGATCCTCGGCGGCAGGCAGGCTGGAAAGCTTGCGGCAGACGCCATCGAACATTTGCTCCGCCGCAAGCCGGACGCGGTGCTTGGCCTCGCCACGGGCTCCTCGCCGCTGCCGGTCTACGATGAGCTCGCCGCCCGCCATGAACGGGGCCTGGACTTCAGCCGGGCCTCGGCCTTCGCGCTCGATGAATATGTTGGCCTGCCGGCCGGCCACCCCGAGTCCTACCGGGAGGTGGTCCGCCGGGAATTCACCAGCCGCGTGAACATCGCCCCGGGGAACGTCCACGGGCCCGACGGATCCGCCGCCGACATCCCTGCCGCCTGCGCAGCTTACGAAGAGGCCATCGCGGCAGCCGGAGGGATTGACCTGCAGCTGCTGGGCGTCGGCACCGACGGGCATATCGGCTTCAACGAACCAGGATCCTCTTTCACGTCCCGGACCAGGATCAAAAGCCTCATTGAGCAGACACGCCGGGACAATGCCCGGTTTTTCGGCAGCCTCGCCGAGGTGCCGCACCACGTCCTCACCCAGGGGCTGGGAACCATCATGGCGGCGCGCCACGTGATCCTCCTCGCCACGGGCGCGCAAAAGGCCCAGGCCGTCAGCGATTTCATCGAGGGGCCGGTGGCCGCCGTCTGTCCCGCATCGATCCTTCAATTCCACCCGCACGCCACCATCCTGCTGGACGAAGCAGCCGCTTCGGCCCTGAAACTCGCCGATTTCTACCGCCATACGTATGACAACAAGCCTGCCTGGCAGGGGCTGTAACACGGCCCGCGGGAACCCCGGCAGGGAGCAAAAAAATGCGACGGCGGCCGGTTCCGGACCCCGGCGCGGGCGTGCCGCCGTCGAACGCCCGGCCGCCGGAAAGGCTAAGATGGATGCCATGACTGACATGACGGACCCTCTCGAAAACGACCCGATGCGCGAGCTTTCCGGGGCAGGAACGTCCACGGCCACCATTGAGCGCGAGGAACTGCGCCAGGAAGTGGAACCAGGGGACCGGGAGCGCTTTGCCCACTACGTGCGCAAGGAAAAGATCATGGAGTCCGCCCTGACCGGGGAACCAGTCATCGCCCTGTGCGGCAAGGTCTGGACGCCGGGCCGGGACCCGCAGAAATTCCCGGTCTGCCCCGAGTGCAAGGACGTCTATGAGGGCCTCCGGCCGGGCAATGACGGCGGGAAGGGTCCGGGAGACTCGGGCAACAACAAGTAGTGACGGAGACGCTTTTTGGCGGTCCCACCCTGCCTCCGGCCTACCCGGAACGTGCAGCCTGGGGAACCGCCCCGAAACTCCGTGCCTGGCAGCAGGAAGCCCTTGACCTCTACCTGAAGAACAGCCCGCGCGACTTCCTCGCCGTGGCAACCCCGGGTGCAGGTAAAACCACGTTCGCGCTGCGTATCGCGTCCACGCTGATCGATTCCGGCGCGGTGAACCGCGTGACGATCGTGGCGCCCACGGACCACCTCAAGCGCCAGTGGGCGGATGCCGCCGCCAAGGTGGGCATTGCCATCGACCCCAACTTCAAGAACTCCGACGGACAGCACGGCCGGGGGTTCATCGGCGTGGCCGTCACGTACGCGCAGGTGGCCAGCAAACCCCTGCTGCACCGTGCCAAGACAGAGGCCGCCCGCACCCTGGTGATCCTTGACGAGATCCACCACGGCGGCGAGGCACTCTCCTGGGGCGACGGCCTGCGCGAGGCATTCGATCCCGCGGTGCGCCGGTTGTCCCTGACCGGTACGCCGTTCCGCTCGGACACCTCGCCCATCCCGTTCGTGGAGTACGCCGAAGACCGTGACGGCATCCGGCGGTCCAAGGCCGACTACACCTATGGCTACGGCAACGCCCTCCGTGACCATGTGGTCCGGCCTGTGATGTTCATGGCGTACTCCGGCCAAATGCGCTGGCGCACCAGCGCCGGCGAGGAGATGGCTGCCTCCCTTGGGGAGGCCGCCGTGACCAAGGACATCACCAGCCACGCATGGCGGACCGCCTTGAACCCGGCGGGCGAGTGGATCCCCGCTGTGCTGGCCGGTGCCGACAGGCGGCTCAGCGAAGTCCGGCGCACCGTGCCGGACGCCGGCGGCCTGGTCATCGCCACGGACCACGAGGACGCCCGCGCCTACGCGGGCCAGTTAAAGCGGATTACCGGGGAGTCGCCCACGGTCATCCTGTCCGACGACGCCAAGGCCTCCAGCAAGATTGAGGAATTCGCCGCCGGCGACAAGCGCTGGATGGTGGCAGTGCGCATGGTGTCCGAAGGAGTCGACGTGCCCCGGCTGTCCGTGGGCGTGTATGCCACGTCCACCTCCACGCCGCTGTTCTTTGCCCAGGCCGTGGGCCGCTTTGTGCGTGCCCGCAAGAGGGGCGAAACGGCTTCAGTCTTCCTGCCGTCCGTGCCGCAGCTGATGGCGCTGGCCAACTCCATGGAGATGGAGCGGGACCACGCACTGGACCGTCCCGAAAAGGAAGACGCCGACGGCCTCTTCAACCCGGAAGACTCGCTGATGGCGGAGGCCAACCGCGAGGACAAGGCCTCGGACAGCCTGACCAAGGGGAAGTTCGAGGCACTGGACTCCCAGGCGTCCTTTGACCGGGTACTGTTCGACGGCGGCGAGTTCGGCACCGGCGGTGAAGTCGGGTCCGACGACGAGATGGACTTCCTGGGGATCCCCGGGCTGCTGGACGCAGAGCAGGTGGGAACGCTGCTGCGCCAGCGCCAGCATGAGCAGCTGAACCGGAAGAACCGGAAGGGACCGGCAGCAGCGGAAACCGTAATACCCGCAGTACCGGACCACCGGATGCTGATGGACCTCCGCAACGAGCTGGCCAAGAACGTGGCGGCCTGGTCGGCCCGGACCGGAACCCCGCACGGAGTGGTGCACACCAAGCTGCGCACCGTCTGCGGCGGGCCGCCGGTGGCACAGGCAAACGAGGAGCAGCTGAAGTCCCGGCTGCGCAAGCTCCAGGACTGGTTCGTGGGCCGTAAGTAGCCTTTAGGCGATCTCTGCCCCGCCAAGTTCCATTTCGGCTACGGCGTCTTCCAGGTCCTCGGCGATGCCGGCGGTCAGCCGCCGCACCACGGTCACGCCGTAGCCGGCCTGGACGGCGTCGAGCGCGGTGGCCTTGACGCAGTAGTCGGTGGCAATGCCCACCACCACCACGTCCTCCACGTCGTGGCTCTGCAACCAGTCATCGAGGCCGATGGCATCCTCGTCGCTTTCCAGGTCCGCCTGGCCGCCGGGCAGGGCGCCTGGCTGGCGTTCGCCGGTGGGGACGGCGTCCTCAGGGGCCAGCAGTCCCTCAAAACCCGAGTAGGCGGCCGCGAACTGGCCTTTCCGGAAGTACGCGTCGATGTATTCCGTATCCAGGTCCGGGTGGAGATCGGCTCCACGGGTGCCTGCCACGCAGTGCCGGGGCCAGCTGTCTTTGTAATCGGGCGCCTCGGAAAAGTGGCTGCCGGGATCGATGTGCCAGTCCTGGGTGGCCACCACATGGTCGAATTCGGTGTGGTGGGCATCCAGGTATTCGCTGATGGCGCCGGCAACGGCGGCACCGCCCGCGACAGCGAGCGAGCCGCCCTCGCAGAAATCGTTCTGGACGTCCACGATGATCAAAGCGCGGGACATCAGTGCTCCTCGTAGATGGTGGGGATTGCGGCCTCGCCGCGCTGCAGGCGGTTGACCACCGGCGGAAGTTCAGCCATGGAATCGGCGTGGCGCTGCCGTGCACGCACAACGCCTTCGTGGCCGGTCCAGCCCGGCAGCAGTTCGCCGTTCTTCATGAACTGCTGCAGCAGCGGGCGGTCGTTGCCGTCGTCTTCGGGCCGGTGGCCCACCCCCACCACTTCCGCGGTGGCGGTCCCGCGTTCGTCCAGCTTCCGCAGTGCGTACTTGCGTCCGCCCACGCTTGCCTTGTTCTTGGCCGCCTTGGCAACGGAGACGAAGTTGCCGTCGTCGTCCGCGCGGCTGACCAGCTTGTAGACCATGCTCGCCGTCGGGGCGCCGGAGCCGGTCACCAGCGACGTTCCCACCCCGTAGGAGTCCACGGGAGCCGACTGCAGGGCCGCGATGGCGTATTCGTCAAGGTCCGAGGTGACCACGATCTTGGTGTGCTCGTTTCCGAGGTCGTCCAGGAGCCGCCGCACCCATTGGGCCTGGGCCACCAGGTCGCCCGAGTCCAGCCGGACTCCGCCCAGCCCCGGCCCGGCCAGCTCAACGGCCGTGCGGACTGCCTTCTCGACGTCGTAGGTGTCCACCAGGAGGGACGTGCCCTCGCCCAGCGAGTCAATCTGCGCCTGGAAGGCTTCCCGTTCAGTGTCATGCAGGAGCGTAAACGAGTGGGCTGCAGTGCCCACGGTCTTCACGCCGTAGCGGATGCCGGCTTCAAGGTTGGACGTACTGTCAAAGCCGGCAATGATCGCAGCGCGTGCGGATGCGGTGGCCGCTTCCTCGTGGGTGCGCCGGGAACCCATTTCAATGCAGGGGCGGCCGCCCGCCGCGGTGACCATCCGGGACGCGGCAGAGGCGATGGCGGTGTCATGGTTGAGGACGGACAGCAGGTAGGTCTCCAGCATGCAGGCTTCGGCGAACGAGGCCTCCACCACCAGGATGGGGGAGTTGGGGAAATACGCGTCCCCCTCGGCGTAGCCCCAGATGTCGCCGGAGAACTTGTAGGTGGCCAGGTATTCCAGGGTTTCCCGGTTGACCACGTTGGTGCGTTCCAGGAAATCCAGTTCAGCCTCGCTGAAACGGAAGTTTGCGATGCCCTCCAGGAGGCGCCCGGTGCCGGCCACAATTCCGTAGCGCCGCCCGTCCGGCAGGCGCCGCGCAAACGCCTCAAAAACGGACCTGCGGTGGGCCGCCCCGGAATGGAGGGAGGCCTGCAGCATGGTCAGCTCGTAGTGGTCGGTATAAAAGGACGTGCGGGGATGGTCCCAGCCGGCTGAGGTGCTCACGAAAATCACTCTACTGGCCAGCCACATAGAATGGACAGATGACCATAAGCGTTGCGCCCGGCCCTGATACACAGGAGGGCATCCGGACCGGCACTGCAGAGTCCACCGACTCCCTGACCGCCCCGGACATCCCCTGGAACCTGGTGATCTGGAACGATCCCGTCAATCTGATGAGCTACGTCAGCTACGTTTTCCAGAGCTACTTCGGCTACGCGGAAAGCAAAGCCAACAAGCTCATGATGGAGGTCCACAAGAAGGGCCGTTCCATCGTTGCCTCCGGCAGCAAGGAACAGGTGGAGCGCCACGCTGTGGCCATGCACGGGTTTGGCCTGTGGGCCACGGTGGAAAAGGCCAGCGGCGGCCCCGGCGGCAGCGCAGGCAGGTCCGGCGGTCCGGGCCAGGGTAAGGGGAAACGTGGCTAAGGCATTCAAATACGGACTCAAGGGCATCACGGGCTACCTGGAACCCGCTGAGCGGGACCTGCTCCGCAGCCTGATCGCCGACGTCATCTCCATGCTCCAGCCAGAGGACCGCACGGGGCAGGACCCGCTCGCGGCACTGATCGGCCTGGACATGGACGTGGCTGAGCCCACGGACCGTGCCGTCAAGCGGCTGCTGCCCAACGTGGTGAAGGACGACGGCGCCGCATCCCTGGAGTTCCGCCAGCTCACCGAGCGTTCACTGCGGGAAACCAAGATTGGTGCCCTCCGCGCGGCCGCCCTGGACCTGGACAAGGACGAAGTTGTGCTCACCCCCGACGGGGCGCGGCACTGGTCCATGGCGTTGAACGACGTGCGGCTGGTCCTGGCGGAGCGGCTGGACATCCGGGACGAGGCAGACGCAGAGCACGTCCACCGCATGCAGGACTGGTCCCAGGCGGAGGATGTGGAGAGCTACCTGGCGCTGGTGTACAACTTCACCACCTGGCTCCAGGAGTCGCTGGTCCAGGCCATGCTGCAGTCCATGGAAACCCGGCGGTGAGCTCCGGCGGCCCGGGGGAGGCCGTCCGCTGTGACACAGCAGACATGAGGTGCCGGACACAAGATGATGGCTGACGCTTCCGGGACCCCCTATCCTCGAATAATCATGACAACAGCCCCGAGCATGGAACCACCGGCGGAAACGCAGCCCGCCCCCGGCCACGGCGACCTTCCGGCCACTGCCCCGGAAGCCCGTCCCATTGGCGTCTTCGACTCCGGCGTGGGCGGACTCACCGTTGCCCGCTCCATCATCGACCAGCTCCCCAACGAGTCGATCCTGTATGTGGGGGATACCGCCCACGGACCCTACGGACCGCTCCCCATCGCCGAAGTGCGGGCCAACGCACTGGGTGTCATGGACGAACTGGTGGACTCCGGCGTCAAGCTGCTCACCATCGCCTGCAACTCGGCGTCGGCCGCTGTCCTCCGGGACGCCCGCGAACGCTACACCGCCAAGTACGGCATCCCCGTCATCGAGGTCATTCAGCCTGCCGTCCGGCGCGCCGTCGCAGCCACCCGCAGTGGGAAGGTGGGCGTGATCGGCACGTCCGCCACCGTGGGATCCCGCGCCTACGAGGACACCTTCGCCGCCGCGCCCGACCTGGACATCACGTCGGTGGCGTGCCCGGAGTTCGTCAGCTACGTGGAGGCCGGCATCACCACCGGCCCCGCCCTGCTCGCCGTCGCCGAGGAATACCTGGCGCCGCTGCAGGCGGCCGGCGTGGATACCGTGGTGCTGGGCTGCACCCACTACCCGCTGCTGACGGGCGTCATCTCCTACGTCATGGGCGCCGACGTCACTTTGGTCTCCAGTGCGGAGGAAACCGCCAAGGACGTGTACCGCGCCCTGGCCACCCACAACCTGCAGCGCACCTCCGAGGCCCCGCCGGAACACCATTTCGTGGCCACCGGCGATGCCGCGCAGTTTGAGGCGCTCGCCCGCCGGTTCCTGGGCCCCGAGGTGCTCTCCGTCCGGCACGTGGACCACGTAGCCGCGCAGTACCCCACCGGAAGCCTTGCCCGGATCACCCCCGAAATGATTGCCGCCGCGCAAAGCGCGCGCAACCGCCCCAGGATCTCCAACTTCGTGGGCAACGGGTTGGCCGGAGTACGCCGCGGCGGAGGGGCCGGCCTGTGAAGCTGACCATCGTCGGATGCACGGGCTCGTTCCCCGGACCCGGCTCACCGGCGTCGTGCTACCTCCTGACCGCCACCGACGGCGAGCGGACCTGGAAGGTGGTAATGGACCTCGGCAGTGGAGCCCTCGGTGCCATCCAGCGCTACACCGACCTGGAGGACATCGACGCGATCTTCCTCACCCACCTGCACCCGGACCACTGCATGGACCTGTGCGGGCTGCATGTCGCCATCCGCTGGAAGCCCGGGGGCTGGGGCCGCGGGCGGATCCCCGTGTGGGGTCCCGCCGCGACGGCGGACCGGATGGCCACCGCCTATGGCCTGCCCATGGACCCCGGCATGCACGAGGAATTCGACTTCACCAACTGGACGGAACGCCAGCCCGTCACCGTAGGCCCGTTCACCATCACCCCCTTCGCGGTGAACCACCCCATCGAAGAGGCCTACGCCCTCCGCGTGGAAGTAGTGGAGCCCGGCAAGGACGGCGTGCCGGTGTCCCGGGTCCTGACGTATTCGGGGGACACGGACTCCTGCGTCGGCCTCGAGGAGGCGGCCAAGGACGCCGACCTCTTCCTGTGCGAGGCAGCCTTCGAAGAGGGCCGCGACGACGGCATCAACGATGTGCACCTGACCGGCAAGCGCGCCGGTGAGGCCGCTGCGGCGGCCGGCGCACGGCGGCTCCTGCTGACCCACATCCCGGTGTGGACGTCCCAGACCACCGTCATGGCCGAGGCGCGCCCGGTGTTTGCCGGCGACGTCGCGGTTGCCGTGGCGGGCGTGCACTACACCATCTAGCGGCGCCTGGAAGCGGGTGCCCGGTTGCTGAACTGGCACCCGATAGTGCACTCGATAAGCTAAAGGCATGACATCTGAAGCAACTGCAGGACCCATCGTGCGCGCCGACGGCCGTGCCCCCGACCAGCTCCGGCCCATCAGCATTACCCGCGGATGGTCCAACCAGGCTGAGGGATCGGCGCTGATCGAGTTCGGCAACACCAGGGTGCTGTGCACGGCGTCGCTGACTGCCGGTGTTCCGCGCTGGCTTAAGGGCGAAGGCCGCGGCTGGGTCACGGCCGAGTACGCCATGCTGCCCCGCGCCACCAACACGCGCTCTGACCGCGAATCCGTCAAGGGCAAGATCGGCGGCCGCACGCACGAGATTTCGCGCCTGATCGGACGGTCACTGCGCTCCATCATTGACACCAAAGCCCTGGGCGAGAACACGATCGTGCTGGACTGTGACGTCCTCCAGGCTGACGGCGGCACCAGGACCGCCGCCATCACCGGCGCCTACGTAGCGCTTGCCGACGCCATCCGGTTCGCCCGCGACACCAAGCTCATCGCCAAAAATGCCCAGCCGCTGATCGACACCATCGCCGCCGTGTCCGTGGGCATCATCGACGGCGTGCCCATGCTTGACCTGCCGTACGTGGAGGACGTCCGGGCCGAAACCGACATGAACGTGGTGGTCACCGGCTCCGGCAAGTTCGTTGAGGTGCAGGGGACCGCCGAGGGTGCCCCGTT
This sequence comes from Pseudarthrobacter sp. C4D7, assembly GCF_013359725.1. Taxonomy (GTDB): domain Bacteria; phylum Actinomycetota; class Actinomycetes; order Actinomycetales; family Micrococcaceae; genus Arthrobacter. The sequence continues at coordinate 253,586 of NZ_JABFMW010000002.1, forward strand.
CGACCGGGACGAGCTCAACCAGCTCCTGGACCTCGCCCTGCTGGGCACCGGACAGCTGGCCGCCATCCAGCGCGAAACCCTTGCGGACGCCCTGTGAGCGGTGCTCCACGCCTGGTCCTGGCCACGCACAACAAAGGCAAACTTCGCGAACTCCGTGAACTGCTGCGCGGACAGGTCCCGGGGCTCGACGTCGACACCCAGGTGGTGGACGCCGCTGCGGCGGGTGCGCCGGACGTCGTCGAGACCGGCGTGACGTTCGCCGAGAACTCGCTGCTGAAGGCCCGCGCCGTAGCGGGCGCCACCGGCCTGGTGGCCATTGCCGACGACTCCGGGCTGGCCGTGGACGTGATGGGCGGGGCCCCGGGGATTTTCTCCGCCCGCTGGGCGGGACGGCACGGAGACGATGCCGCCAACCTGGAGCTCCTCCTGAACCAGCTCTCGGATGTTCCCGACGAACACCGTGGCGCCGCGTTTGTGTGCGCCGCGGCCCTGGCCATGCCCTCCGATGCCGGGGGACCCGGGCGCGAGGTGGTGGAGTACGGGCAACTGGAGGGCGTGCTGCTCCGTGAACCCCGGGGCGCCGGTGGATTCGGCTACGACCCCGTCCTTCAGCCGTCAGGCGAAGACCGCAGCTGCGCCGAACTGTCGGCCGAAGAGAAGAACGCCATCAGCCACCGGGGCAAAGCCTTCCGGGCCCTGCTGCCCTCCATCGTGGCGGCACTCGACGCGTCAGCCCAGGGCTGACCGGCACGACGGCAGGAACACAAAAGGTGCGCACCCCGCGGGGTGCGCACCTTTGTCGATTCCGGGCGGCTGCTACTCGGGCCGGCCACCGTGGATATTGCGGGGAGTCTTCTGCTCCTCTTCCGGTCCGTGCTCTTCGATGAACTCATCAACGGCGTCGGTTCCGTAGGCTTCCGCCTGGCGACGGGCGGAGAGGCCGCGCAGGAGTTCGATGCCGATGGGGATCACCGACACGAGCACGATGGCGATGAAGATGATGTCCAGGTTGTCGCGGACCCACGGCACCTTGTCGCCCAGCAGGTAGCCGAGCAGCGTTACGCCGCCGCCCCACAGGACCGCGCCGATGACGTTGAAGATGAAGAACTTCCTGCGGCTCATCTGCGCCACACCCACGATCACGGGTACGAAGGTCCGGATGATCGGAACGAAACGGGCCAGGATGAGGGCCTTGCCACCGTGCTTTTCAAAGAATGCGTGGGCATTTTCGACGTTTTCCCGCTTGAAGAGCCGCGAGTTTGGCTTGTTGAAAATGGCCGGGCCGGCCTTGGACCCGATGAGGTAGCCGGTCTGGTTGCCGATGATGGCCGAGACGACGATCAGCAGGGCCAGCAGCCAGATATTGAACTTGATGGTGTCCGTGGCCACCAGCAGGCCGGCGGTGAACAGCATGGAGTCGCCCGGCAGGAAGAACCCCACCAGGAGGCCGGTTTCGGCGAAGACGATGCCGCACACCAGCAGGACCACCCAGGGGGCGAGCGCGGGGTCGGCCAGGAAGACCTGGGGGTTCAGCCAATCGGGCAGGAAGGACGCCATTTTCGGCTGGACCGGTCCCGCACCGCCCAGCATGGACACAGCGAGGTCATTCATCACAGGAAAGTTCACCCTTCAAGGTTACTTGACGGGCCTGTGCTTCCCCGGGCAACTGCTTCGCGGCGGTAAGGTAGGGGCCGTGGGTTTGGACTTTACGGCGATCGACTTCGAAACGGCCAACGGCTTCCGGGGCTCCCCGTGCTCCGTGGGGCTGGTGAAGGTAAGGGGCGGAAGGATCGTCGCAGAGGCCTCCTGGCTGATGCGTCCGCCGCCGGGCTATGACTCCTTCGACCACCACAATGTCAGGATCCACGGCATCACTGCCGCCGATGTGGCCGGGCTGCCCCGGTTCGGCGAGCTGTTCGCCGAAATCGGCGCCTTCATCGGCGACGACGTGCTGGCCGCCCACAATGCATCGTTCGACCTCGGCGTCATCCGCTCTGCGCTGGAGGTCTCGGGTCTGCCGGGCCCGGCCTACGACTACGTCTGCACCGTCATGCTGTCACGGCGCTGCTACTCGCTGGTGTCCAACTCGCTCCCGTTCGCCGCCGAGGAAGCGGGCGTGCCGCTGGTCAACCACCACGACGCCACGGAGGATGCGCGGGCCTGCGCCGGCATCCTCATCGATATTGCTGCGCGCAACGGCGCCAACAGCATCGCCGAACTGTACCTGTCCCTGGGGCTGGAGATGCCCCGGCAGCACGCCTTCGATCCCGCCACCGGGGACCTTTCAAAGCCCAGCCTCACCGCCATGGCCGCGGCTTCCGGCAACGGGGCTGCCCTGGTCAGCAGGTTCCAGTCCGGCTGGCCCGAGGAAGGGGCAAACCCGGAGCCCAACCCGGATGCCGAGCCCGGACACCCGCTGTATGCCCAGACCGTGGTGTTCACCGGGCAGCTCACCATCAACCGTCCCGAAGCCAAGCAGCGCTCGGCCCAGTTCGGGGCGAGGACCGAGAGCCGGGTCACCGGACGGACCACCGTCCTGGTAGTGGGGGACGGGTTCGTCGCCTCGGATCTCCGCTCCGGCAGGCTGACCGGCAAAGCCCGCCGGGTCCTGGAGCTCCACGAGCGGGGGCAGGCCATTGAAGTGCTGTCCGAGGGGGAGTTCCTCCAGATGGTGGGCGGCGGGTCCGTGGCCCCGGTAGGACCTGCGGCCGCCGGGGGAGCCTGGGTGGACGCCCGGGTACGTGCCGCCAGCGCCTGATCTACCAGGCGGCAGGTGCGCGGCAGTCATGCAGCGCAATAAAGCTTGGCCGCTCCGGCGGCCGGCTCCTACCCTTGCGGGATGGCCTCCCTGTTCGAATTCCCCAACCCCGTCAACGAGTACGCCGCCCGCACCACGGCAGCGCTGGTGGTGCTGCTCGCCGTCGTCACTGCCGTGACGAATTCCGGCTGGGGGCTGGCGGCCATCGCCGTGGGATTCTGGCTGCGGCTGCTCTTCGGCCCGCGCATCTCGCCGCTGGCCCTGCTGTCGGTGAAAGTCATCACGCCCCGGCTGGGAAAGGCGAAGCTGGTCCCCGGGCCGCCCAAGCGTTTCGCCCAGGGCATCGGCGCGGCCGTCTCCACGGCGGCCCTGCTGCTGCTTGCCGCCGGTGCGGCACCCGCAGCCTGGACGCTGCTTGGCGTCCTGGTCATTGCGGCGTCCCTGGAGGCGTTTGCAGGATTCTGCCTGGGCTGCACCATCTTCGGGTTCCTGCAGCGGCGCGGGATCATTCCGGAGGACGTCTGCGAGGCCTGCAACAACATCAGCCTTCGCCGGTCGTAACCTTCACCAACTGCCCGGCCATGCCCCGGATGACGTCCGGCGCTTCCAGGGCCGCGAGCCACTGGGAAGGAAGGCAGTCCTCACCGTAGAAGGCACCCAGGATATTTCCTGCCAGCGAGCCCGCTGTATCGCTGGCGCCACCCTGGTTCACGGCCACCGCCAAAGCCTCCCGGAAATGCCTGGCGGGGTCCATGTCCGCCCCCTCCGCCGGTGCGGTGGCAAGGACGGCATAAAGCGCGACGGCGAGCGCCTCCTCCGCCGTCCGGCCTTGGCCCAGCGCGTGGTGCAGTTCATCAGGGCCGGCCACCGCTTTGTCCGCGAGCCGGAGGGCGGCTGCCAGCCGTTCGGGAAGCTCCGGTGCCACCTCCGGGAGGGAGGCGGCGTGCGCTGCCACCCCGGCGGCCGCATCCATCAGCGACTCTCCGGACACCAGCCGGTGGATGAGGAGGCTGAAGATGCCCGCACTCTGCCGTGCCGCAGGGTGGCCATGGGTCAGGGCGGCGGCGTCGGCACTCAACTTGTAGACGGCGTCTGGCGTGATGTGCGGCACCAAACCGAATGGCGCCGAACGCATGACGGTGCCCGCACCCCTGGCCCCGGCGTTGACCGGCCGCATTGAGGTTCCCATCTCACCGGTGGCCAGTCCGGCAATACAGTCGTTATCGGGGTGCCTGCGTTGCCGGAGCACCTCGTTGCCGTCGATCCACCGCGGCTGGGGTGCCGGTGCGGACGGCCCGGCATCCTCGCCCTGGGTGGCAAGCCAGCGGAGGTAGGCCAGCCACAGGCAGGCATTCACGTCCGCCCCTACACCCGAGTTGGCCCATTCCAGCGCCTCCACCAGCCCATCAACCGTGTACAGGGTGAGCTGGGTGTCGTCGGAAAATTTGCATGGGCCCTGCAGGTCCTCGAACCCTGCCAGGCCCCGCGCCCCAAACCGCCCCCTGATCTCTGCGGCGGAATCGGAAGCCACCGAATACCCCAGGGCGTCCCCCAGTGCCCCGCCCAGCAGGGATCCATGGATGCGGGACGTGAGGGTGGGCGCGGAGGCAGGGTCAAAGCTCATGGACTAAATTTACCGTCAGCGGCCGACGCCCCGCGCCGAATCCGGCGGCCCTTCCAGCCGGCGGCCTTTCAACCGGCGTCCAGCGAATCCACAGCCAGGGCTGGCATACTGCTCGGGTTGCCCGGAGCCACCCGCGCCGGCAGCGACGGCACAGCCGGAGGGCCTCAGGGCCCGGGCCAGGCAGCAGCCGGACGTCATACCCCACAAGAAAAGGTCCCACCATGAGCACCCCTGTCCCAGCCCGCGACGCACTGCAGCCAGGCGGCACCGCTGCCGCCCGTACCGGCCTGCTGCCCCGCCTGGTGGCCGAGGCCTTCGGCAGCCTTTTCCTGGCGGTGGCAGGCCTGGGCGTGCCACTGTTCAGCATTCCGCAGTCCAGCCCCGTGCCCGCCGCCCTGGCTGCCGGCCTGGCCATCACGGCGGCCATGCTCGCCTTCAGCCATATTTCCGGCGGCCACTTCAACCCGGCCATCACCCTGGGGCACCTCCTGGCCGGACGGATCCGGGCCGGGGCGGCGGCCGCATATGCCGCCGCCCAGGTCGTCGGGGCGCTGGTGGGCGCCCTGGCGCTGTTCGGGATCCTGCGCACCCTGCCCAGCATTCCGGACAGCCGTACCGCGTTCGACACGGTGGCTGCCGGATTTGGTGAGCATTCCATCATCCAAGCCCCCCTCGCGGCCGCAGTCCTCCTGGAATTCCTGGGCGCAGCCATCATCGTGGCCGTCTTCCTGGGAGCCGCCGGGCGTGAAAACGGCAGCCGCACGGTGGCGCCCATCGCCGTCGGCCTGTCCTTCGCCGCCCTGCTGCAGCTGGGCCAGTCGGTGGGAAACCTGCCGTTCAACCCCGCCCGCGCCGTCGCTTCCGCCGTTTTCAGCTCCGGATGGGCAGTGGAGCAGCTCTGGGTCTTCCTGGTGGCGCCGCTGGCAGGAGCCGCCATCGCTGGACTGGTGTTCCGGATCGGAGCGGTGACCGGGTCCCCGGCGCCCGCTGCGGCCACGGCGGATGACGCCGGCGCCTCTGCCGACACCGGCGATACGGCCGACGGCGGCGACGACGCCGGTGCCGTGGACCAGCCTGCGCCTGGTCCCGTTGCCCGCCCGGAAGACTCACGCGGCGTGAGCGAGGCGCAGGAGTTTTTTGACGGCAAACGATCCTGAACGCCGTTTGCCGCGGCGGTTTTCCGCACTGTCAGTGGCTGCCGATAGCGTAGGAATATGCGGTTACTTCACACCTCGGACTGGCACCTGGGCCGTTCCTTCCACGGCGTTGGAATGCTGGACGCCCAGCGTGCCTTCGTTGACCAGTTGGTGGCGGCGGTCAAACGGGACAGCGTGGACGTTGTCCTGATTGCCGGTGACGTCTACGACCGCGCGCTTCCGGGCGTGGACGTGGTCCACCTTCTTGACGACGCCCTGGTCCGGCTCACGGCTGCCGGCGCACAGGTGGTCCTCACCAGCGGCAACCACGACTCCGCCATCCGGCTGGGGTTCGCGTCCCGGCTCCTGGAACGCGGGGGATTGCACCTGCGCACCAGGGTGGAGGACCTAGACCAGCCACTGCTGCTGCCGCTGGGAACGGATGCTGCCGGCAAGGAGGCCACCCTGGCGCTCTATGGCATCCCGTGGCTCGAGCCCCGGATGGTTGCCGACCAGCTGGGGGTGGAAACGGCAAGCCATTTCGAGGTCACCCGCGCGGCAACCGCGCTGATCCGGGAGGACCTCGCCCGGCGCTGCGCTTCAACCACCGTCCACTCCGTGGTGCTGGCGCATACTTTCGCCAGCGGCGGCATCACGTCCGACAGCGAGCGGGACCTCAGCATCGGCGGCGTGGGAGCCGTCCCGCTGGATCTCTTCGACGGATTCAGCTACACCGCGCTGGGGCACCTGCATGGCAGGCAGAAGCTGTCCGAATCAGTGCGGTATTCCGGCTCGCCGCTGGCGTACTCGTTTTCGGAGGCCGCACACCGGAAAGGCGCCTGGCTGGTGGATGTCGGTCCGGAGGGCGTGGAATCGGTGGCTGAGGTCGTCTGGGAGGCACCACTCCCGCTGGCCGTCCTCCGCGGCCCGCTGGAGGACCTGCTGGCGGACCCGGACCATGCCTGGGCGGAAACGGCCTACTGCCAAATCACCTTGACGGACCCGCAGCGTCCCTCCCGCGCCATGGAGCGGCTGCGCGCCCGTTTCCCTGACACCCTGGTCCTCGCCTTTGATCCGCAGGGTGCCGCCGCCGCCACCGAAGCCAGCTACAGCAGCAGGCTCGCAGGTGCGCCGGATGACCTCGCCGTCTGCTGTGGGTTCCTGGACCACGTGCGGGGAAGGAGTGCCGACCCGGCGGAAAGGGCAGCGCTCGCAGCCGCCCTGGAAAACGTCAGGCTCCTGGAGGTGTCGCGGTGAGGATCCACCACCTTCGCATCTCCGCGTTCGGGCCATTCGCCGGAACCGAGGACATCGATTTTGACCGTCTCAGCGCGCACGGCCTGTTCCTGCTCAACGGGCCCACCGGCGCGGGCAAGACGAGCGTGCTGGACGCCATCTGCTTTGCCCTTTACGGCTCCGTGCCCGGAGCGCGGCAGGATGGCAAGAGGCTGCGCAGCGACCATGCGGAACCCGGGAAGGAACCCGCCGTCACCTGCGAATTTTCCGCCCAGGGGCGCCGCTTCGAAGTGACCCGCTCACCGGCGTGGGAAAAGCCCAGCGCCCGTGGGAAAAACGGCTTCACGCTCCAGCAGGCCAAGACGCTGCTCCGCGAACGGGTTGGCGGGGCCTGGGTGGAGAAGTCCGCCCGCAATGATGAAGCGGGCGCGGAGATCATGTCCCTGCTGGGCATGGACCGGGAACAGTTCACCCGGGTGGTGATGCTGCCGCAGGGTGACTTTGCTGCGTTCCTTCGCTCCAAGGCTGCCGACCGGCTGGACCTGCTGCAGAAGCTCTTTGGCACCCAAAGGTTTGAGGCGCTGGAACAGGAACTTTCCCGGCAGGCCGCCGCCGCACGGGAGGACGTGGCCGTGCTGTCCGGGCAGCTTGGCATCCTTGCCTCCCGCGCGGAGACCGAGGCCGCCCCGCTTCAGCTTCCGGAGGAGGAGGCGCCGCCAGTGGAGGACATCCCCCGCCGCCTCGAGTGGCTGCAGGCGGCTGCTGCCGTGCGCCTGGCGGACCTCACGGAACAGTCCGCCGCCGCCGAGGCCGTCAACCAGGCCCGCCGCGAGGAAGCTGAGCAGGAGGCTGCCCGCCATGAACGGCACCGGAAACTCGACGCTGCCCTGGTGCGGCAACAGGCTGTTAAGGCCGGGGCCGGACGGCAGGAGGAGACAGCTTCCCGGCTCGCCCGGCACCGGCAGGCGGAGGTCCTCCAAGGCCAGTTGCAGGCTCTCGACGCTGCGGCCGCCAAAGTCAGTGGCGCCCAGGCCGCGGCCGAATCAGCAACCACGCTGCTGCGCCTCGCCGCGGGGGATGGCGGCGAACTGGCACAGCTTGGCGTGGACGAAAAACAAGCCGCGGGCGCCACCTCCCGGACCGCGGAGAACGCCTGGGGGACCGTGCCGGGGGCTCCGGAGGAACTCGGCCGCCTGCGCTCGCTGCGGGCCGTCGTCGAGGCCCGGCTGCCTGACGAGGAGAGGCTGCAGACGCTGCGCGAGCGGCACCGCGGCCTGGCCGGCAGGTTTGGTGAGCTCCAGCTCGCCGCGGACTCGCTGGGGCGGCGCACTGCAGGTTTAACCGCTGAACGTGAAGTGCTGGCCGACGGCATGGAGCAGCTGGGGGCCCGTTCCGTGGAAGCCGCACTGCGGCGCAAGGAGGCTGCGGCCGCCGCAGAGCTGCTTGACGTTGTCCGGCGGTATGCAACTGCCCTCGAACGCAGGAGCCGGGTCAAGGGCCGTCACGAGGACTCACGGGAGAACCTCCTTGAGACGAAGCGCCGATGGCTGGACCTGCGGGAGGAACGGCTGGCCAACGCGGCATCGGAACTGGCCGCTGGACTGGTCCCCGGAGAACCGTGCCCGGTGTGCGGAAGCGGACACCATCCCGGCCCCGCAGATGCGGGCACCGGGGGCCCTGCCCTGGCCCAGGAAGAGGATCAGGCCCACCAGGAGTACGAGGCCGCCGAGGCAGCCCACGCAGTGGTTGCCGCCGACCTCGCTGAGGCAGAGCAGGCGGTGGCCGTCCTCGCAGGCCAGGGCGGGACCACCCCGGTGGAGGAGGCCCGCTCCGGAGCGGTTGACGCCCTCGCCGCGGCAGAGGACGCTGAACAGGCAGCGGAGGAACTGCAGCAGAGGCAGCAGCGGCTGGACGCCCTGGACGCAGGCCTTACCCAGTCCCGGGCCATGCTGGCTGAAACTGAGGCGGAGGTGTCCCAAACCGAAACTTCCCTCGCTGACCTGGCCGAACAGATCGGGTCGCTGGACGCTGCGCTGGCCGGCCTGCGGGGCGGACACCCCAGCCTTGACCGCCGGCTGCGGGCACTCGAGGACGCCGTGGCCGTCCTGGACAAGGCCGTCGAAGCGCAGGCACGCCTTGACAGTGCCCGGCTGCAGGCGGCCGAAGCGCAGGAGCACCTGGAACGGGCCCTTCCGGACGCCGGCTTTTCCAGCGCGGACGAGGTCCGCAGCCAACTCCTCGGTGCGCCGGAACTTTCCGCCCTTGAAGCCGCCATGCGTGCTGCCCAGGATGAGGCCTCCCGCGTTGCCGGGCTGTTCGAGTCAGAAGACATCGTGCGTGCGCTTGACGAGGCGGCCGGCGGCTTTCTGGCAGACGGGGAACGGCTGGCATCCCTGCAGTTGGAGGCTGCGGCCGCGCGGAACGGGGCACGTGAAGCCGACCTGGCCGCCGGCCTGGCAGCGCGCTGCCTTGCCTCGTTGAAATCCCTCGCGGCCGAGTACGAGGCGCTGGTCCGCTCCTCCCGCGAGCCGGCGGAGCGGGCGCAGATGCTTGCCGGACTGGCTGACGCCGCAGCCGGCCGCGGCGAAAACACCTACCGGATGAGCCTGACCAGCTACGTCCTGGCCGCCCGGCTTGAACAGGTGGCCCTCGCGGCTTCTGAACGCCTGGTGGCCATGAGCGACGGCCGCTACCTGCTCCAGCACACCGATGCGAAGGCGGCCCGCGGCGCAAAGTCGGGACTCGGCCTGGAAGTGGTGGACCAGTGGACAGGTTTCCGGCGTGACACGTCCACGTTGTCGGGCGGTGAGTCCTTCATGGCTTCGCTCTCGCTGGCGCTGGGACTTGCCGACGTGGTGCAGCAGGAATCCGGGGGAGTGGAAATCGAAACCCTGTTTGTCGACGAGGGTTTTGGCAGCCTGGACGACCAATCCCTGGAGCAGGTCATGGATGCCCTCGAAGGACTCCGGGACGGCGGAAGGGTGGTGGGCCTGGTCAGTCACGTTGCGGAAATGAAACAACGGATCAGCACCCAGCTGCAGGTGGTCAAGAGCCGGAACGGCTCCACGCTGCAGATCTCTGAAAGCCTGGACGCCGCACGCTGACCCCGGCCGATATACTTGATCACGTTACCGGGTTGGGCGCATCGGGAGGAGGGACGATGCGCGCGTACTGAGCGAGCCCCGAAGTGACACCTCCAACCAGCCCCTCCCACACCGGCACCACACCTGACCACGCGGTAGCAGTCGGTGAACACCCCGGTCCCGCCGACCAGCGGGAAGCGCGGGGGCGCTTTTCGCGCCTACCCCAGCTGGCAGGGAAGGGGTTCATACCCTTGGGCCTTTTTGCGCGGCTCCCTCTGGCCATGCTGGCCATGGGCACCCTCACCCTCATCACCTCTGCCAGCGGCTCCTTTGCCACCGGCGGCACGGCAGCCGGCGCAGTGGGCATCGGCTCCGCGCTGGGGGCACCCGTCCTGGGGTCCCTTGCAGACAGGAGGGGACAGCGCCCGCTCCTGCTGCTGGCGGCCGTGCTCAACACCGTGGCCGTGCTGGCCCTCGTCCTTGCCGCCAACGCTCCGGCAGCGTCAGCCGGTTTTCCTTTCGCGGTCTTTGCTGCTGCCTTTGCAGCGGGTGCCACCTGTCCGCAGGTGGGGCCCCTGGCCCGGGTCCGCTGGATGGCACTGACGGCCGGCTCCGGGGGACCGGCGGCACCGGCCGACGGGACTGGCCGTGACCTGGACACGGCGCTGTCCTACGAAAGCACTGCGGACGAAGTGACCTTTGTCCTTGGACCGGCCCTGGTCGGGATCCTGGCCAGCCTCGTGGCACCATGGCTTCCGCTGGTGCTGGCAGCCGCCATGACCATCACGCTGGTGCCTGCCTTCGCCGTCCACCCCACCCACCTGGCGGTTCCGGCCACCCGGCGCACGCCAAAAGAGAAGCGCAACGGTGCACGCCATGGCGCCAAGCTGCCGTGGGCGGTAGCCCTGCCCGTTCTTGCCATGGCCTGCATGGGCACGTTCTTCGGTTCCACCCAGGCTGCGCTGAGCGCCTTCTCTGCCGGGCTTGCCGGCCCGGAAATCGCGGGCCTGCTCTATGCGGTCATGGGGCTCAGTTCCGCCGGCGCCGCTCTTTCAGTGGCCTACTGGCCGCGCCATGCCGGCCTTGCGCTGCGCTGGGTGTCCTGCGCCGTGCTGATGTCCGGCCTTGCGGTCCTGCTCCTGCTGCCCTCATCGCTGGCCATGATGGCAGTGGTCCTCCTTGTCCTGGGGCTCCCGGTGGGACCTGTGATGGTGACTGTCTTCGCCGTGGGCGGGAAAGTGGCCCCCGCCGGAAGGCTCGGCACCGTGATGACCGCGCTGGCCAGCGGCATCGTTGCCGGCACCGCCGTCGGTTCCTCCCTGGGTGGACAACTGGCCCAGTTCAACGGGGCTGCGGCTGCGTTTCTTGTTCCCGTTTGCGCAGCGGGGGCGCTGGCGCTGCTCGGCGCCGGAGCCACCGTCGTACTCCGCCGCAGGGCTTGACCTGGAACCCGCGCTTGGTCTCGGCGGGAAGTTGGCCGCCTGACCGGAGGCGATGCTACGCCAGCTGGCGCTCGATCCTCGCGGCACTCTCCGCGATGGCGGCGCCCACAGCGTCCGGATCGTGGGCGGAACGGATGTAGACGACTGCCAAAGCGGCCGGACGCCCGCCGGGTACCCGGACGGGTGCTGCCAGTGAGGAGACCCCGGCGATCACCTCGTCGTGGCTGGCGGAGTAGCCCCTCCGCCGTGCCTCCGCGGCCTCCGGACGGTAGGACACCCCGGTTGCCAGCTTGTCCCACTCTTCCTCCGAGAGGGCGGACTGGATGGCAATCCCGGGTGCGCCGGCGTTGATGGGGTGGCGTGTGCCGGGGTGCTGGGCGACGGTTGCGCCGGAATGCCTCGGCTCGACGGTGACGAGCGTGATGCAGTCGTGGTGGTCCCACACCGCCACGAACGCCGTCATGTCCAGCGAATTGGCCAGTTGGGTGAGCTCCGGGAGGGCCGCGCTCTGCAGGCTGCGCGACACACCGCGTGCCAGCACCGCGAGGCCGGGACCTGGCTGGACCCTGCCGGCGTCGTCACGGACCAGGAGCGAATGGTCTTCGAGTGTGCGCAGGATCCGGTAGGCCACCGAACGGTGAACCGCCATGGCATCAGCCAGTTCCGCGATGGTCAGGGGTCCAGGCGCGGCTGCCAGTATTTCGAGGGCACGAATCCCACGCGAGAGGGTCTGGGATGGGGAAGCCTGCGGCGCGGCCCCCGTTCCGGCTGCGGCTGCTGGAGGAGTCATGGAGTCCATCCTAAGTTGGCGGACCCGCAAATCCGTGACTCTTGTCCGCACGCCCGGCTGGCGGTAGTGTCCTCTATACGAACGCGACGTTCAAATATAGAACTTGTTGAGACGCTGCCGTTCGTCGCAAATTTCGACCACCCAGTGTTCCGCATCACACTTTCCGTAGTACCCTACTAACTAACTGACCGTTCTGTCGGTAATTCAGAAGGCGTACGGGCGGCGCTGCTGTCCTATAAACAATGGAGTTTCAATGACCACACCTTCCAAGGTGGATACCATCACCGGTCCCAGCAGCCGGCATGAGGAACGCAAGGTCCTCGCCGGAACCCTCGTAGGCACCACCATCGAGTGGTACGACTTCTTCATCTTTGCCCAGCTGACCGCAACGCTGCTGTCACCGCTGTTCCTGGCACCGCTGAACGAGTCCAACCCGGGACTGGCGCAGATCCTCTCCTTCGCACTCATTGGCATCAGCTTCCTTTTCCGCCCCCTCGGCGCAGTGATCGCCGGGCACCTGGGCGACCGCCTGGGACGGAAGGCCATGCTGGTCTTCACCCTGGTGATGATGGGCGCAGCCACGGCACTCATCGGCATGCTGCCCACGTACGCGCAGATCGGCGCCTGGGCCCCCGTGCTGCTGATCCTGCTGCGTGTCATCCAGGGCTTCTCAGCCGGCGGCGAGTGGGGCGGCGCTGCCCTCATGGCCGTCGAACATGCGCCCGTCAACCGGCGCGGCCTCTTCGGCGCCTACCCCCAGATCGGCGTGCCCGTGGGCATGATCCTGGCCACCGGACTGCTGTTCTTCCTCAACACCAGCATGTCAAAGGAAGATTTCGCAGCCTGGGGCTGGCGGGTGCCGTTCCTGCTGTCCATCGTCCTGATCGTTGTGGGCTACCTCATCCGCCGCGCCGTCGCCGAAAGCCCGGTCTTCCAGGAAATGGCACTCCGGAAGAAGGAAAGCAAGGCTCCCCTGGGTGAGCTGGTCCGGAACCACAAACTGCCCGTCCTGTACTCCACCCTGATCTTCATCGGCAACAACGCGGCCGGCTACCTGCTGATCGCGTTCTTCATCTCCTACGCCACCAAGACCCTGAAGATGCCCACCCCGCAGATCCTCCTGGCCACCACCCTGGCCTCGTTCGGCTGGCTGATCTTCACCCTTGTGGGCGGATGGCTGTCCGACCGTATTGGCCGCGTCAAGACCTTCCTGATCGGCTACGCCATTGTCTTTGCGTGGATGATCCCCATGTTTGCCCTGATCGACACCAAGAACATCATGCTGTACGGCGTTGCCCTGTTTGTCCTGACGATCGGCCTGGGCCTGTCCTACGGACCGATGTCCGCCATGTACGCCGAAATGTTCCCGGCACACGTCAGGTACTCCGGCATCTCCATCGGGTACGCCTTCGGGGCCATTCTCGGCGGCGCTTTTGCAGCCACCATCGCTGAGGCGCTGCTGCAGTCCACCAAATGGACTGGGTCGATCGGCATCTACATCATGATCCTCTGCGTGATCTCGGCTGTGGGCGTGGTCCTGGCCAAGGAGACCAAAGGCCGCCCGCTCGGCGTCAGCAGCCACCACTGATCCCACCGGCACCCTGGCCCCACTAAGGTCAGGGAAGCCGGACGGCGGGTCCCACCCGCCCCACCGCGGCCTCCACCCGTCGCGGAACCGCACCACCAGCAGCCCGGACCGCTAGGTCCGGGCTGCTGCTGCGTGCGGGGCTGTTCTGCCCATCGCCGGGATTGACCGGCTCCCGGTAGCGTTGGCCCGGGGGCCGATAGCTGCGTGCCAACCGTGGGGCAGGATCAAACATGTGGGGGCAAGGTGGCGGGAGAAGCCAGCGGTTCAAAAATTTGGCGTGGACGCCGTTCATCCCGTGGGTGGCGTGCATCGACCATCATGCCCGCCACCCTCGCCCGCAGCGTGGCGCCCCTGGTTGCGGCCAGCCTTCTGGCGGCACTGGCGGCATGTTCGCCCGCCATGGACTCCCCGGCCGCGGGCCTGGATCTTGCCAACGCGAAACAGTCCCTTCTCAGCCAGCAGGACGAGCTGAAGGCAGTGGTGCGGCCGGACGAAGTGACCACGTGGACGCGGACCGAAAAGTCCCGTGCGTTGTTTGAATGCGGAAACGGCGGCTACTACTGGCCGGGAACGATGGAGGTGGTCCTTACGCCGGATGCCGACGCCCCGTCCCTGCTGCCGCAGATCGAAGCCGAGTGGTCCGCGAAGCCTGGTTGGACGGTCCAGTCCGGGACGGGCATCAATGGAATCCCCGAACTGGTCGTCGTCAGCGGGGACGGGTACCGGCATTCAATCGAGTACAACCCGCAGCGGAACTCACTTTATGTGCTGTCCTCCTCCGCGTGTTTTCACATGGAGGGAAGGCCTGACCCGGGAGTTGACTACTGACCCGGGGCCAACTGTCCGCAGGGTCCGGACAGCCTAAACGGCCAGGAACGAGATGGCGGCCTGCTTGAAGGCCCTGCTGGTGATGGCGTTGGTGTGGTTCCGGCCCGGCAGGACCAGTTGCTCGGCCATGGATCCGGCACTGCGGGCAAGTTCGGCGAGCCTGGGCAGGGTGTGGGCCCGTTCGTCCTTATCGCCAACCACCAGCAGCATGGGAACGTGGGGTACCGCTTCGGCGGGGTCGTACGGTTCTGCCTTGATGGCCTCCACCAGGGACAACAGCGCGAAGATGTTGTTGCTCGGCAGGAGCAGGGCCATCTTGAGCAGCAGGGCGGTGGATTCGTCCTTGATCGGCGTGCCGTCCGCCAGGTAGTCCTGGGCGGCCCGAAGATCGAACTCGGCCAGCGGGTCCGAATCGTTGGGTCCGCCGAGCACCAGCCGGTGCACCAGCTCGGGCTGCGTTGCGGCGAACTCCCACGCCAGGCGGGAGCCCAGGGAATAGCCCACAACGTCCAGCCCGCTGGCAGGGTCCCCGTCGTGCAGGGGGCGGGCTCCGGCGTCGAACGCCGCCTGGAGCAGATCTGCCCTGATCTTGCTGGGGGAGTAGGAATCGCGGTCCTCCGGCGCGCCGCTGCGGCCGTGGCCCGGAAGGTCAACGGTGATGATCCGGCGGCCCGCCTCAAGCAGTGCCGACACCCAGCCGGTGTCCTCCCAGTTGAGCTTGGAGGAGGACGAAAAGCCGTGCAGCAGGAGGACTGGCCGGAGGCCCGCGTCGCTGGCGGGCTCGTGGACCGCCACGTACAGCTGCGGGTCGGTCCCTTCGACGGTGTGCCCCTGCTGCTGTCCGGTGTGCCTGCCGCTCATGGTGTCAATTCCCCAATCAGGTACGGCGCCTGGGCGGGCCCGGCGCGTCGGTGCGTCTTCCTTTGAAAGGTACCCGCCACTTTACCTGTTGGCCAACCGGTTACGGCCGGCCAGGCGGGCCGCGGCGGCGCACGCCAGCGCAATGCCGGCGATCAGGGCGAAGGTGCTGAAGAGCTGGACGCGGCTGCTTTCTGCGCTGAAGCCGACAGCGAAGATGAGGCCCAGCAGGACCAGGCCCAGGATGGTGAGTCCAGGGAATCCTTTCATCCGCAGGGGCAGGGGTGAGCCGTCCCGGTCTGCCCGCCGGCGCAGGATCAGCTGCGAGACCAATGCGCTGCCCCACACCACCAGACACGTGGATCCCACCAGCTGGAAGAGTGCCGGGAGGATCCTTTCGGGGAACAGCAGCTCCAGGACGGTGGCGATGAAGCCAAAGGCCACGGATACCGCCACTGCCAGCAGGGGCACGCCGGCCTTGTTGAGGCGCGTGAGGACCCGGGGTGCCTCGCCGCGCTGGGAGAGTGAATAGGCCATGCGGGACGCGCCGTAGAGGTTCGCGTTCAGTGCCGAGAGGAGCGCGACGACGGCCACGAGGGTGATGGCGGTCGAGGCGCCGGGGATCCTGGCAGCATCCAGCACGCCGGCAAAGGGCGATGCGAGGCTTTTGGACGTGGCGGGCAGGACCGCGGCAATGACGAACACGGAGCCGATGTAAAACACCAGGATGCGCCACACCACGGTGCGGATGGCCTTGCCGACGCTGCGCTCGGGATCCTCGGTCTCGGCTGCGGCCACGGAGACGATTTCGGTCCCGCCGAAAGCGAAGATCACCACGAACAGGGCCGCGGCAACACCGCCCAGCCCCTGTGGGGCAAAGTTTCCCGTGAGGTTTGACGCGCCGGGGGATTCGACGCCGGGCAGCAGGCCCAGGAGCAGGGCGGCGCCGACGGCCAGGAACAGGACGATGACGGCCACCTTGAGGATGGCGAACCAGAACTCAAACTCCCCGAAGTTCCGGACACCGGCAAGGTTGATGCCGGTGAAGACCACCATGAACAGCAATGCCAGTGCCCAGACGGGGACGACCGGCCAGACGGAGAACAGGAGCCCGGCGGCGCCCAGGGCCTCGGCGGCGATCACCACCACCAGCTGCAGCCACCACAGCCATCCGATGGTGGCTCCCGCTGTCCGGCCCAGCGCCCGCTCCGCGTATACGGAAAAGGCGCCGCTGGTGGGGTTGGCTGCGGCCATCTCGCCCAGGGCCCACATGACCAGGATGATCAGGGTTCCGGCCACGAGGTAGGAGACCAGCACCGCAGGTCCAGCTGCCTGGACGCCCGCGCCGGACCCCAGGAACAGCCCCGCGCCGATGGCACTGCCCAGCCCCATCATGGTGAGCTGGCGCGGCTTCATGGTGTGGCCGGCTGTGGCGTTCGTGGGGATGGCGGCGGACGTGGTCCGGCCAGACTTCGTCGTCATGGAGGCAATGCACCTTCTGGGGCTGGTGGGTGGGCGGGCCGCTGGGGGTCCGGGGTCCTTGTGGGACCTTTTGAATTTACCGCCTCCGGAACGTGCCCGGAAACGCCGCCAGGAACGCCAGGCGCGGAACGCCGGCGAAACGGCTTCGTGGCACGCCGCCTGAGGTACCAGGCGGAAGCGGCAGAAATATTTCCATTTCGGGCGGGCGCGGCCGTAGAATTAGTTTTGGTCAAGATGACCATAACTAAAGATGGCGCCCACAGGGTGGTCGACGGAGACGGAAGGCGGTGAAGCGGGTGTACTACAGTTCGGCGAACGTTTCCGAGCGCCAGGCCGCGCCGCCGTCGCTGGCCATCTCCACGGTGATCTTCGCCCTGCGGCCCAGCGAGTCCTCTGGCCGGCCCACGTTGTGGCTTCCCCTGGTCCGCCGCATCCGGGAGCCCTTCAAGGGGCTGTGGGCCCTCCCGGGCGGACCCCTCAGCCACGACGAGTCACTCCAAAGCGCCGCGGCCCGCAACCTGCAGGAGACCACGGGCCTGGCGCCCCGGTACCTGGAACAGCTGTATGCCTTCGGCGGCCTGCACCGCTCGCCCACCCAGCGGGTGGTGTCCATCGTCTACTGGGCGCTGGTCCAGCCCACGGAAGCTGCGCTCGCCGACGAATCAGAGAACGTGAGGTGGTTCCGGGCGGACCGTTTGGGCCACCTTGCCTTCGACCACAACGCCATCGTGGACTACGCCCTGGGCCGCCTTCGGAACAAGCTGGCCTATGGCTCGGTGGCCTACCACCTGCTGGGCGAGTACTTCACGCTGGCCCAGGTCCGCGAGGTCTACGAAGCCGTCCTGGACCGGCAACTGGACCCGGCCAACTTCCGCCGGCAGCTCAAATCGACCCCGGAAATCGAAGAAACCGGGGAATACCTCCAGGGCGGCAAGCACCGCCCGCCACGCCTCTACCGCTACACCGGCCGGCCCGGCCTTGACCCAGACAACAGGAGCACACCATGAGCAGCGTCAATACGGCAATCCAGCTGATCACGCGCGAACAGGCCGAGAAAGGCGCCGCCACAGGCAGCACCTGCAGCCCGGCACTGGCCAGGGGCCCGTGGGACTACGACCTGGCAGAGGCACTCGCCGGCGTTCCCGCCTACGGCCCGGGTGCCTCCAGTGCGGACCCGGCCCCTGCCACCACTCCCCGCCAGGGCCAGCTGCCCGAGGAATACAAGCGGGCCAGCGACGCCGAACTCGGCGAACGGATCAAGGCCGCCAAAGACATCCTGGGTGAGCGGGCCGTCATCCTGGGACACTTCTACCAGCGCGACGAGGTGATCCAGTACGCCGACTTCGTGGGGGACTCCTTCCAGCTCGCCAACGCCGCGCTTACCAGGCCGGACGCGGAAGCCATCATTTTCTGCGGCGTCCACTTCATGGCCGAAACCGCTGACATCCTCTCCACCGCAGAGCAGGCCGTCATCCTGCCCAACCTCGCGGCAGGATGCTCCATGGCCGACATGGCAGATGCGGACTCCGTGGAGGAATGCTGGGAACAGCTCGCAGAGATCTTCGGCACCGAGCCCGACGCCGAAGGCCGGGTCCCGGTCATCCCCGTCACCTACATGAACTCCTCCGCAGCCCTGAAAGCTTTTTGCGGCGAGCACGGCGGCATTGTCTGCACGTCCTCGAACGCCAAGACAGTCCTGGAGTGGGCGTTCCAGCGGGGCCAGCGGGTCCTGTTCTTCCCCGACCAGCACCTGGGCCGCAACACGGCGAAGGCACTGGGCGTGCCCCTGGAGAAGATGCCCATGTGGAACCCGCGCATGGACCTAGGGGGCAATGACGAACAGGCGCTCCTGGATTCCCGCGTTATCCTCTGGCACGGGTTCTGCTCGGTCCACAAGCGCTTCAGCGTCGCCCAGATTGAAAAGGCCCGGGCGGACTTCCCCGGCGTGCAGGTCATCGTGCACCCCGAATGCCCCATGGAAGTGGTGGACGCCGCGGATTCCGCCGGCTCCACGGACTTCATTAAGAAGGCCATCGCCGCCGCCACCGGGCCCACCACGTTCGCCATCGGCACGGAAATCAACATGGTCAACCGGCTTGCCGCCGAGTATCCGCAGCACACCATCTTCTGCCTGGACCCGGTGATCTGCCCCTGCTCCACCATGTACCGGATCCATCCCGGGTACCTCGCCTGGGTGTTGGAGGAACTGGTGGCCGGCCGCGTGGTCAACCGCATCACCGTGGACCAGGACGTGCAGGCCAACGCCAGGACGGCGCTTGAGCGCATGCTCGCCGCGAGGCCGTGATGACGCGCAGGCTGGCCGTCGTCGGAAGTGGCATCGCGGGCCTCTACGCGGCTCTGCTCGCCGCCGACGCCGGCGCTGACGTGGTGCTGCTGACCAAGGGCACGCTGGACCAGAGCAACACCTGGTACGCCCAGGGCGGCATCTCCGCCGTCCTCGCCGAGCCATCGCCCGGAGACACCGTCGCCGCGCACATCGCTGACACGCTCCGCGCCGGCGCCGGGCACTGCAACGAGGCAGCAGTCCGGCTGATGTGCACGCAGGCGCGGCAGGACATTGCCGCCCTGCAGCGATACGGTGTCGCCTTCGACGCGGGCCACGCCGGCGCAGGAGTGCGCAAGGCAACGCACGACGACGGCCCGGCCCTTGGGCTCGAAGCAGCCCACAGTGCCCCGCGGATCCTGCATGCGGGAGGGGACGCCACGGGTGCCCGCGTCGCCGGCGCACTGATCCAGGCCGTCCTGTCCCGGAAGGAGGACGGAAAGCTCACCATCCGCGCGCACGCCCAGGCCACCGCCCTGGTGACGAGGGACGGGCAGGTGGCAGGAGTCGAGTATCTCCAGGACGGCGTGCTCTCGGTCCTGGACGCGGATGCCGTCCTGCTCGCCACCGGGGGAGCAGGACAGCTGTACGCCCAAACCACCAACCCCGCGGTAGCCACCGCCGACGGACTGGCGCTCGCCGTCCGCGCCGGAGCGGCAGTGGCAGACCTTGAGTTCTTCCAGTTCCACCCCACCTGCCTGGTCAGCTCCGCCACAGCCCATCCGGCCCGGCTGGACGGGCCACTGCTGATCTCCGAAGCCGTCCGCGGCGAGGGGGCCATCCTGCTGGACTCGGGCGGCCGCCGCTTCATGCAGGCCTACCACCCGGACGCCGAACTGGCACCCCGCGACGTCGTCTCCCGGAGTATTGCCCTCCACTTGGCCAAGCTGGGTGATCCCAACGGGCATGTCT
Source organism: Pseudarthrobacter sp. C4D7 (assembly GCF_013359725.1). Lineage (GTDB taxonomy): Bacteria > Actinomycetota > Actinomycetes > Actinomycetales > Micrococcaceae > Arthrobacter. The sequence goes on from NZ_JABFMW010000002.1 coordinate 273,667, forward strand.
ACCTCGACGCCCGGGGCATCGAGCAGGTGCGGGGCGAGGGCTTCCTCCAACGGAGGTTCCCCACCCTCACCCGTAAAACCCTCGACGCCGGCATCGACTGGACGCGCGAGCTGGTCCCGGTCGCCCCAGCCGCGCACTACTGGATGGGCGGGGTACGCACGGACCTTTCCGCCCGCACTACCCTTCCCGGCCTCTATGCCGCCGGGGAGGTTGCGTGCACAGGCGTCCAAGGGGCAAACCGGCTGGCCAGCAACTCCCTCCTCGAGGGACTCGTTTTCGGCCGCCGCGCTGTTGAAGACTTTCTGGCGGGCAGCTCCGCAGGTCCCTCGGCGCCTGCGCTCGCGCCTCGCACCGGCGAACGCCTCGCAAGCTCGGCGGCCGATGCGGACGCTCACGCGACAACGGCGCTTTCGGGACCTCCGGAACTGCCGCACGCTTCCGCGCCCCTGCCGCGAAACGCGAGTGCGCACGTTACCGTCCCTGCTGCTTTAGAAGGCGCGGCGGATCGCTCAGGGGTGCTGGCAGGGAGCGGGCCGTCCAGCTCCGGTGGGGGAGAAGGGGCCGGTGAGCCGTTTTCCCGGGAGGCTCTGCGCCGCCTTATGACGTCGCATGCCGGGGTGCTGCGGTCCGGGGAATTGCTGGCCGAGGCCCGCCGCACGCTTGACCACTGGGCCGGCGTCGTCCGTCCTGACCTGGCCGGCGCTGCTGACCCTGGTGCCTGCGAGGACCGCAACCTCCTGCTGGCCGCGCAGCTCTTGGTCGGCGCCGCCCTGAAACGCGGTGAATCGCTGGGGGCGCATTACCGCAGCGATGAACCCGCTGAAACTGCCAACCTGTCTTCCCTCCGCCCGAAAGCGAGCCTGCTCCATGACTGAACCCGCCGTGATCGACCAGGCCGTGTCCCGGCGCTTACCGCTGGACCTGACCCTTCCGCCGGCCCCCGTCAGGGACATCCTGGAGCGGGCCTTCGCCGAGGACGCACCCTCCGGCGACATCACCTCGCAGCTGCTCATCCCCGCCGGCGCCCGGGCCACGGCCGTCCTTAACGCCCGCGTTCCGGGGGTCCTCAGCGGCATCACCGTGTTCCGGGACGCCATGGAGCTGGTGGACCCCGCCACGCAGGTGGAGCTGCTGGTGGCGGACGGTGAACCCTTCCACGCCGGAACGCACCTTGCGCGGGTCACCGGCAGTGCCCGCTCGGTGCTGCTGGCAGAGCGCGTGGCACTCAACCTGGTCCAGCGGATGTCCGCCATCGCCACGAAGACCGCCGAATTCGTGCGGCTCGCTGAGGGCACCCGGGCCCGCATCACCGATACGCGCAAGACCACCCCAGGGCTGCGCATCCTGGAACGGTTCGCGGTCCGCTGCGGCGGCGGTGCAAACCACCGGTACAGCCTTTCGGACGCCGTGCTGGCCAAGGACAACCACCTCGCCGTGATGACCGGCGGGGACCCGGCGAAACTCACCGCGCTCCTCCTGGCCGCCAAGGCACAACTGGGCCACACCACGCACTTCGAAGTCGAGGTGGACCGCATGGACCAGATCGAACCCGTGCTGGCCGCCGGAGTGGACACCATCATGCTGGACAACTTCAGCATCGACGAGCTCAGGGCCGGGGTTGACCTTGTGGCAGGGCGGGCCCGGGTGGAAGCCAGTGGAAACGTCAACACCGGCACGGTGGCAGCCATTGCGGCCACCGGCGTGGACGTCATCTCCATTGGCGCACTCACCCACACCGTGGCAGCACTGGACCTGGGCCTCGACGTCGAACTGGCCGCCGGGTGAGGCTGCCGTGATCTTCCTGGACGCAGCCGCCACCACCCCGGTCCGCCGTGAAGTACTGGACGCCATGTGGCCCTACCTCACCGGCGGTTTCGGAAACCCTTCCAGCCACCACAGCCTCGGTGAAGCGGCGGCCGCGGGACTCGCGGACGCGCGGCGGGCGGTGGCTGGCGTCCTTGGCTGCCGGCAGGGCGAGGTGGTGTTCACTGCGGGAGGTACCGAGGCGGACAACCTGGCGGTCAAGGGCATTGCCCTGGCCCGGCAGGCGGCCAACCCGCTGCTGGACCGGCTGGTGATCAGCGCCGTCGAACATCCCGCCGTGGAGGAATCCGCCCGGTACCTGGAGCGCTTCCACGGCTTCGCCGTCGACGTGGTCCCGGTGGACGCAACCGGCCGCGTCACGCCCCAAGCGCTTGCCGCCGCGTTGCGGCCGGAAACGGCCCTGGTGAGCATCATGTACGCCAACAACGAGGTGGGCACTGTGCAGCCCATCGCAGCCCTGGCGGAACTGGCCCGGGCCCAGGGCATCCCGTTCCACACCGACGCCGTCCAGGCGGCCGGCTGGCTGCCGCTGGACACCCGCGCGCTGGGTGTGGATGCGATGAGCATCTCGGGGCACAAGCTGGGGGCACCCAAAGGCTGCGGCCTGTTGTTTGTCCGCAGCCGGATGCGGCTGGAGCCGGTCCTCCATGGCGGCGGCCAGGAGCGGGGCCGCCGGTCCGGGACGGAGAATGTTGCCGGCGCGGTGGGGCTGGCCACGGCCCTCACGCTTGCCCGGGACCGCCAGGCAGGGGAGCAGGCGACGGTTGCCAGGCTGCGTGACCGGTTCATCGCCGCTGTCGTGTCAGGCGTTCCGGATGCCATCCTTACCGGCCATCCGTCGGAACGGCTGCCATCGGTGGCTTCCTTCTGCTTTCCCGGCACCAGCGGCGAGTCGGTGCTCCTGGAACTGGAACGGCGCGGCGTGGTCTGCTCCAGCGGGTCGGCGTGCGCTGCCGGCTCGGACGCACCCTCGCCCGTCCTGACGGCGATGGGTTTTCCGGCCGGGGTGGCACAGACGGCGGTCCGGTTCAGCTTCGATGCCTCGGTGACGCAGGAAGACCTCGACGCCGCCGCAGCTGCCGTCCTGGAGGCCGTCGCCGTTGTGAGGAACCTGGGCGCGGGCCAGGGCCGGTAGCCGTTCTTCCCGGACGGCCAGGTCCCCGGGGCCTAGCGGTGGCGGGCCCGCCGGAAGATCCAGTGCCGCAGCATGCTGAAGCGCACCGCGGTGGCCAGGAAGCCGGAGAGCGTGGTGGCCACCAGTTCGTCCCCCACGGTGGCGTCCGGGTTGAACCAGTGCAGCACGCCCAGGCTGCTGCCGGTGATCACCAACGCTACGGCGATCACCACCAGGCCGTTGAGGTGGTCGCGGGTGCGGCGCTGCTGACCGGCGATCTTGAACGTCAGCCGCCGGTTCAGGGCCGTGTTCAGCAATGACGTGAGGACCAGCGCCACGGCGTTGGCCAGCTGGGCGCCAAGCCACGGGCGCAGCAGGGCGTAAAGGCCCAGGGACGCCGCGGTGCAGATGATTCCCACGCCGGAGAACCGCAGCAGCTGCCGGATGACCGGAAACCGCAGGACACCGCGGTGGCGCCTGGTGGCAGGAAAGCGCCGGGTATCGGTTTCCGTGGGAGCGGGTGCGGGTGCGGGTGCGGACAGACCTTCCCTCACGCGGCGTTACCGGGGACGGCCGGCATCAGTACAGTTCACCCACGGGAATTTCCACGGCCAGCCGGTTCGACGGCCCGGGCAGCGGGCAGGCCCATGCCTCGTTGTAGGCGCACGAGGGGTTGTAGGCGAAGTTGAAGTCCAGGACGAAGGTGGCGCCGGGTCCCGAACCGTTGACGCCGTGGAACGCGCCTTTGATGGTGTCCAGCAGGTAGCGGCCAGCCCCGTAGCTTCCGCCGGGCTGGCCGGCCGTGGCGTCCCGGAACGGAACAAAGATGCCGCCGCCGTATCCGTGGATTTTCCACACTCCCAGCTGGCCCATCTCGGGAAGATCGAAAGTGCCCAGCCGGACAAAGTTGACCACGCCGTCGGTTCCCGTGTCCACGCTCATCTCCCGGCCGGCGCCCTCCTTGGTGAGCGGGACGTGGAAACGGTAGATGGGATCGTAGTCGGCGGTCCTCAGGCCGGAAAAACGCGCTTTGCCCGCCGCCGTCAGCGCGGACGCCGGATGCGTAGCGAACATCAGGTCCCGCTGGTGGCGCCAGTACGAGTGCGCCTCGGACGGGCTGTCGGCGGAGATCCGCCGGACGTTGTCGTAGAGCGCAAAGGTCCGGAGGCGCCAGTCGGCAATGTCCAGGGCGGAAATGTCCGCGGGGTTCTCTTCGGCTGCGCCGTGCTGCTCTTCCGACATAGCCTCCAGCCTAGTCCCAGGCAGGGGTGGTCAACGTCCGACGGCGACACGCCGGGCAGGTGCCGCAGCCGGCGGGCGGTTGGCAGGCCGGCCGGGCGGGGTCCTGGTGCGGGTGTCCGGGAGGCAGGAAACACTGCGGTGGCAGGCGCCAGCGGGGGGATGGGGCCCGTTAGGCTGGGCCTCATGACAGGCGCGCCCGTGAAGGCTGTTCTTTCCGGCATTTCCCTCGCAACTGCTGCGGTGCTGCTGGCCGCCTGCTCCGGACCCCAGCCGGAGGGCCCCGGATGGACAGCACAACCGGATTCCCCGGCTGCGCCGTCCTCCGGAACGGCTTCACCGGGTGGGAGCGCAGCAGCACCGGCTCCACCGACGGCAGCGGCCTCCGGCGAGTTCCAGGCGGTGCCCACCGCAACGTCGTGGAAGACCTACACCGATCCGGCGAAGACCGTCAGCTTCGAGTTACCGGCGGACTGGATCGCGCAGTCAGTGGCGCCGGAGGAAGGTGTCCTGCCGGGCGGACTGAAGGTTGAGGTGAAGAAGCCCGACGGAACGTTCATGGCTGCGCTCCGGACGGGACTGCCGCCGTCGTCCGCCGACTGCCCGGGCAGTGCCGGCCGCCCCTACACAGTGCTCAGCAGCGTGCCCTTCGACCTCGCCGCGGACGGCGGGGAGGGAACCATCCCGCCCCGCATGGTGTACCGGGTGATTCAGGGGTACCGCTTCTTTGGGTCCTACGGCATCACCAATCTGGTGGGTGGAACCGACGGGACGGCGTGCGGGCTGCGCAACGTGGTGCGTGGCCCGGCCGGGAAGGGGGACTTTTCATTCGGGGATGTTGTGGTCCTCAAGGCCTTCGCGCCCGATGAGAAGGTGGCCCCGGCAAAGGCGTTCGACACACTGGACCAGGCGGCCCAATACGTCAACGGGAGCCCGGACTTCGCCAACGTGCAACGGATGCTAATGTCGCTGAAGGTCAAAAACTAGTCCCGCCTCCCGCAGCCCACCAGGTGACGGGGCGCCCGACCTGCCTTCCACCCCCAACACCCCCGGAGATTCATGGAACGCTCTGTGTCCGCACGCCTGGCCTTCAGGACCATCGCCAACACCAAGGTGGCCATGGCCATCGCCGTGGCCAGGAACAGCGGCTACTCATCCTTTGCGGAATCCCTGTCCGTGACGGCCGGGGGAGCGGAGGTTCCGCTCACGGAGATTTCAGACCACCACGGCGGCAGGTTCCACTACATGGAGTTCGCCGAACCCGCCGACGTCGCGGTGGAATATTCGGCCACTGTTGCCGGCCGCGCCGTGCCCGAGGAGGCGGACCTGGCGGACCGGATCCGCTACGTACGTCCCAGCCGCTATGCCGAGTCGGACCGGCTGCTCCCGACGGCCTACGCGGAATTTGGCGGCGTCCACGGGGCGGACCTGGTGCGCGCGGTCCGCGAGTGGGTGAACGGTGAACTGCGGTATATCAGCGGCTCATCCCGAGGCACGGATGGCGCCGTGGAGACGCTCCTGAGCAGGCGGGGAGTATGCCGGGACTTCGCCCACCTCGCCATCGCCCTGCTGCGCTCCAAGGACATCCCCGCCCGCCTCGCGGCCGTCTACGCCCCCGGCCTGAATCCCATGGATTTCCACGCCGTGGCGGAGGCCTATGTGGAGGGCGCCTGGCATGTCATCGACCCCACGGGGCTTGCCCCGCGGGAGTCGATGCTGCGCATTACCGCCGGCCGCGACTCGTCGGACACGGCCTTTCTTTCGACGGTGGGCGGCAGCCTGGTGCTGAACCAGCTGCGCGTCACCGCCGTGGTCAACGGGGACCTGCCGGCCGAGGATGCCACTTCGCTGGTGCAGCTGGGCTAGCGCTTCCCCAGCGAATTCCGCAGCTTGTCGGTGAGCCTCATGAGCTCCTTCTGCTCGGCTGCGGTGAGCGCCGGGCCCACCAGGGCCGAGATGTCACGGACGTGCTCGCGGCCGATCTCCTTCTGCAGTTCACGGCCCTCGTCCGTCAGCTGAAGCAGCACGCCGCGCCCGTCCTCCGGTGCCGGCATGCGGGCCACGAGGCCCCGCTTTTCCAGCCGCTCCACCAGCCGGCTGAGGCTGGACTGGCTCAACAGCACGTTGTCGTTGAGCTCATTGAGCCGCAGCCAGCCCGACGGGCAGCGCGAGAGCGTGAACAGGACGTCGTACTCGTTCACCGCAAGTTTCCGGAAGGCGGGTCCGGACTGCAGCTTCCGCATGACCGCAACCTGTGCGCGGAACAAGGACTCCCAGGCTTCCGCCGCCAGCCGTACCGGAGACTCCAATCCTCCCGTTGCCATTACGCCACCGGGGTGGCGTTGCCGGCATCCTGCGACGCGAGCAGGGCGGCCACGCGGCCTGCGTGCGTGGGCGGTTCCGGAACATGCGCGGGCTTGAGGGCTGCATACTCCTTGCGCAGGACCGGCAGCACCTCCTCGCCGAACAGGTCCAGCTGCTCCAGGACGGTCTTCAGCGGCAGCCCCGCGTGGTCGATCAGGAACAGCTGCCGCTGGTAGTCGCCGAAGTACTCGCGGAAGGTCAGGGTCTTTTCGATGACTTCCTGCGGGCTGCCCACGGTCAGCGGGGTCTGGGAGGTGAAGTCCTCCAGGGACGGCCCGTGTCCGTAGACCGGTGCGTTGTCAAAGTAGGGACGGAATTCCTTCACGGCATCCTGGGAGTTCTTCCGCATGAAGAACTGGCCGCCGAGTCCCACGATCGCCTGGTCCGCCTTGCCGTGGCCGTAGTGCTCGTACCGCTCCCGGTAGAGGCCGATCAGCTGCTGGTAGTGCTCCTTGGGCCAGAAGATGTTGTTGGCGAAGAAGCCGTCGCCGAAGTAGGCGGCAACCTCGGCGATCTGCGGCGTGCGGATGGAGCCGTGCCACACGAAGGGAGCCACGCCGTCGAGCGGGCGGGGGGTGGAGGTGAAGTTCTGCAGCGGGGTGCGGAACTTGCCGGACCAGTTCACCGTGTCCTCGTCCCAGAGCTTGCGCAGGAGGCTGTAGTTCTCGATGGCCAGTTCCACGCCGTCCTGGATGTTCTTGCCGAACCACGGGTACACCGGAGCGGTGTTGCCGCGGCCCAGGACCAGGTCCACGCGGCCGTCGGCCAGGTGCTGGAGCATGGCGAAGTCCTCTGCGATCTTCACCGGGTCATTGGTGGTGATCAGCGTGGTGGCCGTGGACAGGATGATGCGTTCGGTCTGGGCCGCGATGTAGGCCAGGGTGGTGGTGGGGGAGGAAGAGAAGAAGGGCCGGTTGTGGTGCTCGCCGATGGCGTAGACATCCATGCCGATTTCCTCGACCTTTTTGGCGATGGCCACCGAGGCCTTGATGCGCTCGTGTTCGGTGGGGGTGCGGCCTGTGGTGGGGTCCGTGGTGATGTCGCTGACGCTGAATACACCGATCTGCATGACGTGTGCCTTTCCGTTCCTGGACTTTCCGGGCTTGGGTCCAGTCTAGACCAATGTAGATGCATTTGCATCTATTGCCCTTTGTAACGCCATGCCGCAGGGTTTATTCCCCTGCCACGGCGGGGATGGGCGGAACGCAGCGATGCCCGCACCGGTTTCCGGTACGGGCATCGCCAATCCACATCCCTGCCTACTCTGCGCCGCCGGGGGCTGCGCGGCGGCCGCTGACCTTGGGGACCTGGCCTGTGGTCCAGTCCCTGAACTCGGCGTCGATGTCAGATCCCGGGCCGGCCTGCGGACGGGCCTGGAGGTCCCGCAGGAGCGCCTTCTTTTCGCGCCGGCCTTCCACCAGCCGGTAGAGCACCGGAACCAGGACCAGGGTCAGCGCCGTGGAGGACACCAGGCCGCCAATCACCACCACTGCCAGCGGCTGGGAGATGAAGCCGCCGCCGCCCGTGAGGCCCAGGGCCATGGGCGTGAGGGCGAAGACCGTGGCCAGGGCCGTCATGAGGATGGGCCGGAGCCGCTGCCTGGCGCCGTTGGTGATGGCGTCCGCCACATTCATGCCGGGCCGGCCGTCGCGCGGCTGCCGGTACTGGTTGATCAGGTCGATCAGCACGATGGCATTCGTGACCACGATTCCCACGAGCATCAACATGCCGATCAGCGACGGCAGTCCCAGCGGTACCCCCGTGAGCAGCAGCAGGGCCACCGCGCCGGTGGCTGCAAATGGCACGGAGACCAGCAGGATCAGCGGCTGGATAAGGGATTTGAAGGTGGCCACCATGATCACGTACACAATGGCGATGGCGGCCAGGAGGGCCAGGCCCAGCTGCCGGAACGACTCTGCCTGCTGGGTGGTGGCGCCGCCGATGGTGGCGGTGACCCCCGGGGGCAGCTGGACATCCGCCAGGCGCTTTTGGACTTCGGTGTTCACGGCACCCAGGTTGGAGCCCGACGGCGTGATGGACACCTTGGCGGTGCGCTCACCGTTGCTTGAGGTGATGGAGACGGGGACGTCCACCTGTTCCACGGAGGCGATGCTTCCCAGCGTCACCGGCCGGCCGCCGGCCGGGAGCGGGATGTTCCTGACTGCATCGATACTGGTGAACTTTGTGCCCTGGCCGATCCGGACGGGGAAGTCATTGGTGTCGATCCGCACCGTGCCGGCCGGGATGGGGCTGATGGTGGCGGCCAGGACGCCGGCCACCTGGCCTTCGTTCAGGCCGGCGGCCGTCGCTTTGGCCCGGTCCACCTTGACCTGGACTACGGGGTTGCTGGCTGCGAGGTTGCTGGCGACTTCGCTGGTGCCTGGCACGCCGGTCATGGCAGCCACCATGGTGTCGCTGGCGGACTGCAGGTCGGCGCTGCTGGCGGCCTTCAGCGTGATGTCAACGGTGGACGAGGTGCCGAAGCCGCCCTGCTGCGTGCCGACGGAGATCTTTCCGGAATCGGGCACCTTGGCCAGCTCCGAACGCACGGTGTCCTGGAGCTGTTCCTGGTCGGCCTTTTCGTCGGTGACCACGGTGAACGTTGAGTTCGAGGAACCGGTGGAGGTGAGGGCGGCAAAACCGGCCTGGGCATTGCCGGACGTCACCTGGACGTCCTTGATGCCGTCGATGCCCCGGAGGACACCTTCCAGGCGGATGGCGGCGGCACTGGTGTCGGCCAGGCTGGTCCCCGCCGGCAGGACCTGGCGCACGGTCAGGCTGTTCTGCCCGGAATTTCCCAGCAGGTTCGTGGCGAGCAGCGGCGTCATGGCTGCCGTGGCACCGAGTACCAGGACGGCCGCCACCAGGGTAATCACGGGGTGCTTTTGCGTGGACCGGAGGATGGGGAGGTAGCCGCGCTGCAGGCGGCTGCGCTGCTCGGCGTCGTGGGCCCGTGCCTTTGCCTCATCTGCAATGCGCCGGGCCTCGGGGGAGCCTGCGGCCGCGGTGGCGGGACCGCCCTTGGGGTTCTTCAGGAACCAGTAGGCAAGCACCGGAACGATGGTCAGGGAGACCAGCAGCGATGCCAGCAGGGCCATGGTGACGGTCAGGGCGAACGGCCGGAACAGTTCACCGGCCAGGTCGCCGACAAATGCGATGGGCAGGAACACCGCCACCGTAGTCAGGGTGGAGGCGGTGATGGCTCCTGCCACCTCCTTGATGGCGGTGAGGATCGCCGTCGACTTTTCCTCCCCGTAGCTGAGGTGCCGCTTGATGTTTTCGATGACCACGATCGAGTCGTCCACCACGCGCCCGATCGCGATGGTCAGGGCGCCCAGCGTCAGGATGTTCAGCGAGTAGCCGGTGGCTGACAGGCCGATGAAGGTAATCAGCAGGGACAGCGGAATGGAGACGGCCGTGACCAGCGTGGACCGCGCGGACATGAGGAAAAGCAGGATGACGGCCACAGCAAAGCCCAGGCCCAGGAGGCCTTCCGTGGTGAGGTCCTTGATGGACTTTTCGATAAATGGCGCCTGGTCGAAGACCGGGGTGAATTTGGCGTTGGAGCCCAGCTCGGCCTCGAGGTCATTAAGCGAATCCCGCACGGCGTGGGAGATGGCCACCGTGTCACCCTCGGGCTTCTTGGTGACGGAGACGGCAAGCGTCTCGGCGCCATTGGTGCGGGTGATGGAGGTGCGTTCGTCGTCCTTGAGGGAAACGTCGGCCACGGAACCGATGGTGGCCGCGTCCTTGGCGCCGGACAGCGGGAGGGCCTTGATGGCGTCGAGGGAATCGACCGGGCTGCCGATCTGCAGCGAGAGGGTCCTGCCCTGGTCTTCAAGGGTTCCTGCCGGGACCAGGGCACCGTTGTTGGACAGGGCGTCGCGGATGGCGGTCACGCCCACCCCGGCCGCGGCCAGGGCGTCGGTGCGGGGGAGGACCTCAATGTGCTGGCTGGCGCCGCCGGTGACGTCGGCGCTGCGGACGCCGTCGATCTTCTGCAGCCGGGGGACGCTCAGGCGCTGCAGGTCAGCGTTCAGGTCGCTGAGTGGCTTGTCCGAGGAAACAGCGAGGAAAACAATGGGAAAGTCGCTGATGCTGCCGGCGATGGCCTGAGGCTGGACGTCGCTGGGCAGAGTCCGCTTGGCGTTGGAGATGGCACGGTCGATCTGGTTCCGGGCCCGGTCCAGGTTGGACCCGTACGTGAACACCATGGTGATCTGCGAGACGCCCGTCCGGGACGTGGAGGAGGTGGATTCCAGCCCCTCCACGCCGTTCAGCGCCTTTTCCAGGGGTCCGCTGACCTGCTTGTCCACCACGTCCGGAGAGGCTCCAGGCATGGCGGTGAGCACCGTGATCTGCGGGAACTCAATGGAAGGGATGAGCTCCTGTTTCAGCGATGTCATGGTGATGACGCCGAAAACGGAGGCGAAGACGGTGATCAGCGCGATCAGGGCCCGGTTCGCCAGGGAAAGGTACGCCAACCGGAACATGGGTGGTCTCCTGGGGGTCTAAGTGACTGGTACAAGCCCTGGGGGTGCCAGCCGCTGGCCCCGCAGGGTCAGTGGCTGGCGGAAACAGTCTCCAGCTGGAGGGACGCGGCCGTTGCCCGTTCCAGTTCCGCGGCGAGGTCAGGATTCTCATCCAGCTTCACCCCGTAGCCGGGCATCATGTCCTTGAGCTTGGACTGCCAGCCCTTGAAGTTCTTGGGGAACGTCTTCTGCAGCAGCTCGATCATGATGGGGACAGCGGTCGATGCCCCAGGCGAAGCGCCCAGGAGCGCGCCGATGGAGCCGTCACGGCCGGCGATCACTTCAGTGCCGAACTGGAGGATGCCGCCCTTTTGCGGGTCTTTCTTGATGATCTGTACACGCTGGCCGGCGGTGATGAGTTCCCAGTCACCGCCCTTTGCCTCCGGGTAGTACTCCTGCAGCGCCTCAACCTTCTGGTCGTGCTTCTTCACGACTTCCTTGACCAGGTAGGCGGTGAGGTCCATGTTGTCCTTGGCAACGGCCAGCATCGGGATGATGTTGGACGGGCGGATGGACAGCGGCAGGTCCAGGTAGGAGCCGTTCTTCAGGAAGTTGGTGGAGAACCCGGCGTACGGGCCGAACAGCAGGGAGCGCTTGCCGTTGACGTAGCGGGTGTCCAGGTGCGGAACGGACATCGGCGGGGCGCCCACGGAGGCCTGGCCGTAAACCTTGGCGCTGTGCTGGGCGGCGATGGTTTCGTCCGTGCAGCGGAAGAACTGGCCGGAAACCGGGAATCCGCCGTAGCCCTTGCTTTCCGGGATGCCGGAGGCCTGGAGCAGGTGCAGGGCACCGCCGCCGGCACCGACGAAGACGAACTTGGCGTGGATCTTGCCGTGTTCCCCCGACCGCGGGTGCTTCAGCGTCAGGTCCCAGCCGCCGTCGGAGGCGCGGGAGATCCCGGTGACGTCATGGCCGTAGTTGATCTCGACGCCGTTGTTCCCCAGGTAGGAGGTCAGCTCGCGGGTCAAGGCGCCGAAGTCGACGTCGGTGCCCTCGGCGGCGCGCGTGGCGGCAATGCGCTGCTGGGGGTCGCGGCCCTTGACGATCAGCGGAGCCCACTTGGCGATCTGGGCGTGGTCTTCGGAGTACTCCATGCTGCGGAACAGGGTGTGCGGCTTCAATGCCTCATACCGGGTCTTCAGGAACCGTGCGTGATCCTCGCCGATCACGAAGCTCATGTGCGGGACGGTGTTGATGAAGCCCTTGGGGGAGCCGATGAGGTTGTTGTCCACCAGGTGGGACCAGAACTGGCGGGACAGCTGGAACTGTTCGTTGATCAGCAGTGCCTTGTTGGGGCTGACGGAGCCGTCCTTGGCTGCGGGGGAGTAGTTCAGTTCGCAGAGGGCGGCGTGGCCGGTCCCGGCGTTGTTCCAGGGATCCGAGCTTTCGAGCCCCGGCTGGTCCAGCCGTTCGAACAGGGAGATGGTCCAGTCCGGCTCCAGCTGCTTGAGGAATGCCCCCAGCGTGGCGCTCATGATGCCGCCGCCTATCAGGACAACGTCGGCGTGTGGGGTCTTGGAAATGAAGGTCACGATCAGTCTCCGATTGCAGCGGCTCTGGCTGTCACAGAATATCCCCGCGCAGCCCGCATACTGAAATTGGCCGGGGCCGTCAAGGCTTTAGCTGGACCTTCGTGAAAACTTCATTTAAGACCGGTGATGCCGGGTAGCTGAGCACGCGGTCCGACAGGGCAAGAGCGGAGATGGGGAAGGCGATGGGAACCGCGGGGACCGTCGCGGCGATCTGGGTGTTGATGGTGTGATAAAGCTCATCCCGCTCCTTCCCGTCCGGGAGCCCCCGCGCGCGGCTGATCTTCGAAAACACCTGGGGATCCTGGTAGCCGAATTCGCCGTTCTTTTCCCCGAAAAGGGGGCCCACGAAATTGTCGGCGTCAGAGTAGGAGCCGTTCCAGCCGAGGATGTGGAGCGCATGGTCGCCGGCGGACTGGACCTTCTGCAGGTAGCCGTCCGACCAGTCGATGGGGACGGGCCGGATGTTGAATCCGACGGCGGTGAGTTGCCGGCTGAGCTCGGCGTAGACCTTTTCGGGGGTGGGCAGGTAAGGCCGGGTGACATTGAGGGGGTAGTAGAACTTCAGCTCTTCGCCCGCGTAGCCGCCCTCCTTCAGGTAGTCCTTGGCTTTGGCGGGGTCGTGGCCGAGTTCCGGCGCGTCGTTGTTGAAGCCGCTGATTTTGGGCGGGACAAACTGGGTGGCCTTTGCGGTGTTGTCGATGAAGAACTTCCGGATCAACGTTTCCTTGTCGATCGCGAGCTCCACCGCCTGCCGGATCTTCTGGTTCTGGAGTATCGGGATGTCCTGGTTCATGCCCACATACATCACGGAGAACGGGTCGCGCTGCACGATCTGCTTGCCGCGCTTGACCAGCTGGTCGAAGTTCCCCACGGTGACGGCGTCGTAGCCGTCGATGGTGCCGTCCAGCAGGGCCTGGAGCCGGCTCTGGGGGTGGTTGTACGCCAGGAAATTGATGGTGGCGATCTGGCCGCGGTCTCCCCAGTAGGTCTTGTTGGTGGCGAGGGTTACCGTGTCGGTACCCCAGGCGGCCAAGGCGAAGGGGCCGGTGCCCACGGGGTTCGTGGCGAAGGCGGACATCGCCTGGCCGCCCCGGTTCTGGTCCAGGACGTCTGCCTTGCCGGAGGCCAGGGCTGCGGGGGATGCGATGGCGAAGGCGGGAAGCGTCAGCGCCTGGAGGAACGCGGTGAAGCGCTGGGTGAGGTCGATCTGTACCGTATCCGCCGCCACTGCCGTGCAGCTCTTGAAAATCGACAGTCCGGGCTCATCGGAGTGTGCCTTGAATACGCCCTTGAAGGAGCTTCCCGGCGCCTGCCTGCGCAGTTCTGCGGGGAAAGCGAACCAACGGTTGAAGTTGGCGCAAACAGCGTCGGCATTAAACGGGGTGCCGTCCTGGAAGATGACGCCGGTGCGCAGCTTGAAGGTGTAGGTCCGGCCCTCATTGGTTTCGTTCCATTCCGTTGCCAGCAGCGGGGTTGGTTTGCCCGTGGTCTGGTCCACGCCCACCAGGCCCTCCAGGATCTGGCGGGTGATCCGCTGGGATTCCACGTCGTTGGAGAGCGCCGGGTCCAACCCCAGGGGCTGCGCCGCGGTGCCAAAATTAAAGGTCGCTGAGGGTTCTGCCGTGGTGGAACCCGGCGGCCCGGACGTAGGGGAGGGGGACGGCATGCCGGTGCACGACGTCACGCCCAGCGCCATGAGGACGGCACCGGCCTTGATGACCGTCCGCCGCGATGTACTGCTGGGCACCTAATAATCACCTCTGGATGCTGCCGGCACCGCCGCTTGCGGGCCGGGACCCAGTCTAAAGGACGGCGCTTGCGGGCGGTCCCAGGCGGCCCCTGACGCGCCAGGGCCGGGTCCACCGTCGTACTGGCGGACCCGGCCCTGGGGTTGGGGTAGAGCGGGGGTGGTTACTTGGGCATCAGCACGGAGTCGATCAGGTACACCGTTGCGTTCTTGGTCTTGACGCCGCCGCAGATCACGTTGGCGTCGTCAACCTTCAGGTTGTCTCCGCTGCCGGTCACGGTGACGGAGCCGCCCTGGACGGTTGCGTGCGTGCCGGCGATCTTGTCGGGGGTGATCTGGCCGGGCACTACGTGGTAGGTGAGGATCTTGCTCAGCAGCGCGTCGTCGGTCTTCAGCGTTTCGATGGTGGCGGGGTCGATCTTCTTGAAGGCGTCGTCCACCGGAGCGAAGACCGTGAACTCGCCGCCGTTGAGGGTGTCAACCAGGTCAACCTTGGGGTTCAGCTTGCCGGAAACAGCGGCAGTGAGAGTGGTCAGGATCGGGTTGTTGGAGGCAGCGACTGCTACCGGGTCAAGGGCCATGCCCTCAACCGAGCCTGCACCGGTGGGAACCTGCTGGGCGTAAGCGGCGCAGCCCGGGCCTACCAGGTTGGCAGCCGGATCCATGGTTCCGGCCGAGGGGGAGGCCATGGCGGAGCTCGAGGGGGACGCCATGCTGGAGCTGGGAGCGGATGCCATCGGTTCGGACGACGCCGACGACCCGGAGGTGGTGCCGGAACCGCCACATGCCGTGAGGCCGAGCAGAGCGGCCGCTGCAACGCCGGCGACGGTGAGAGTGGTGCGCTTCTTGGTCTGCATTTGGTTTCTCCTTGGATCGTTTTCCTGCCGCCACGGATGGTGTTGCCATGACGTGCAGCCTGCCTTTGGGGTGGGCACCTGCCCTTGGCTGGTGTCTCAATGGCTATTCGCCGGGTGGGCTGCGGTGGATGGGTGGATCTTTGGAATTTTTCTAATCGGGGCAGAAAAAGGTGGCCGGAGACCCTGCGCTTAACGCAGGAATCCCCCGGTCGGGGCCGGGGGATTCAGTGTGCGCAAGGGGGGACTTGAACCCCCACGCCCGAAGGCACAGGAACCTAAATCCTGCGTGTCTGCCAATTTCACCACTCGCGCTTGGCGTCCTGCCGCGACGATAAATGTCCGACGGCGGACGCCAGTGACCATTGTAGCGGTGCCAGCGGCGCGTGCCGGGTCAGTCGTCCAGGTTGAGGTCCCGGCGCAGTTTGGCCACGTGGCCGGTGGCCCGGACGTTGTACTGCGCCAGGGCCACGCGGCCTTCCGGGTCCACCACAATGGTGGAACGGATCAGGCCCTCGTACGCCTTGCCGTAATTCTTCTTTTCGCCCCAGGCACCGTAGGCCTCAGCCACGGCGTGGTCCGCGTCCGAGAGCAGCGGGAAGGTCAACGACTCCTTGTCCGCGAACTTTGCCAATTTCTCGACGGGGTCGGGGGATATTCCCAGGACGTCGTAGCCGGCACCCTGAAGGGAAGCGAGGCTGTCCCGGAAGTCGCAGGCTTCCTTGGTGCAGCCCGGAGTGGAGGCTGCCGGGTAGAAGTACACGATGGTGGAGCGGCCGGGCCGTGCCGCCAGGCTGACGTCCTTGCCGGTGGAATCCTGAAGGGTGAAAGCCGGTGCCTTGTCGCCGGTAACGAGTCTTTCAGCCATTGTTTTTCTCCTTGTTGCGGGCGGGACACAACAGCCTAGTAAGCAGGGGGAACGAGTGCTAATCGGCATTTGGCTATACTGGCTGCTATGCCTGATATGGATCACTGGCCCACAGGGCGCCTTCTGTCCACTGCTGCGCGACTCGTTGAGCACTCCTGGAACGAAAAACTTGGCGCCATCGGCCTCACCCATGCCGGTGTTATCGCCATTGAGGTCCTGGATGCACAAGGACCCATGACCCAGGCGCAGCTTGCCCAGTACGTCCGCGTGCAGGCCCAGACCATGGGTAAGACCCTGAGCCGCCTCGAGGCCCACGGACACATTGCCCGGGTGCGCAGCACGTCGGACCGCAGGAGCCACGTGGTGTCCTTGACGGAGCAGGGCAAGGAGGCTGTGGCCCAGGCCGTTGAGATGGAGCGGTCGGTCCTGGCTTCGGCATCCATCGATCCTGAACTGCTCCGCCAGGAACTCAAAGCCGTGGTCCGGGAACTGGCCAGCCAGTTCTCCACTACCCCCAGCAATGCCGGCGCCCTGATGGATAACGTGGCCAAGTAGGAATTGGCGCTGACAGCAGCGTAAGGAAGGCGCGGCCCCGGTTCGGACGAACCGGGGCCGCGCTTTTTTGTGACCGCGCGCGCCGCCGCGACCATCGATTGCTCCGTAGTTGTCCTTTTGGGCCCTGAAAACGGCAGGTACGGAGCAATCGATGAAGTGGGCGTAAAACAAAACAGCCCCCGGCTTGTGTTTCCACAAGCCGGAGGCTGTTTTCCCAGTGGTGCACCCCCCGGGACTTGAACCCGGAACCCATTGATTAAGAGTCAATTGCTCTGCCAATTGAGCTAGAGGTGCATCTTCTTTGCTTTCATCCCCGGGCTTTTTCTTTCCCGTTGATCTCCGCAACGACATGAAACTCTACACGAACTTTTGGTGCAAGTGAAATCGGGCCGCCGGTGGGCGTCCGGATCAGGGTGACAGCCGCAAAACCTGCGCAAAATCAGGGTTTTTGCCGTTGGTCAGCAGCCATAAAGCTCCGTTGGGGGCCCAGATGACGTCGCGGATCCGGCCGAACTCCCCTGTGAAGTAGGACACAGGTTGGCCCGGTTCTGTTCCCCGCAGCGGCACGGTCCACAACCTTTCACCGCGGAGTGCGCCGAGGTAGGCCGTGCCGTCCATGATTTCGAGCCCGCTGGGGGAGGACTCGCGCGTTGAGGGCCAGACCACCTTCGCGTCCTGGAAGCCCTCGCGGTGGGGCGCCCCCGTCACTTCGGGCCAGCCGTAGTTGCCGCCGGGCAGGATCAGGTTCAGCTCATCATCCACGTCGGGTCCGAACTCGCTGGCCCAGAGCCTGCCGGACCCATCCCAGGCGAGGCCTTGGACGTTCCGGTGGCCCAGGCTGTACACCGCGTTCCCGAACGGGTTGCCCGGCGCGGGGCTGCCGTCGGCGCTGAGTCGAAGGATCTTTCCACCAAGGGCCGCAGGGTCCTGGGGTTGCTCGCGGCGCTGGGCGTCGCCCGTGCCCACATAGAGGTAGCCGTCCGGGCCAAACCGGATCCTGCCGCCGTTGTGGGTGCCGGCTTTGGGTATCCCCGTGAAAACTGCATCGGGCCGGCCCAATTGCAGTGAGCCCCCGGCGTCCCTTTCGAGGGTCATCTTGAGCACGCGGTTGTCCTCCCGCGTGGTGGCGTACGCAAAGAGCGTGCGGTCAGCGTCAAAATGCGGCGAAAGCGCCAACCCCAGCAGGCCTCCCTCCCCGGCGGGTGCCACGCCAGGCACTTTCCCGACGGTGGAGGCCTTGCCATCCCTTGCAGCCTTCAGCAGCGCCGTGCCACGTTCGGAAATGATTGCCGTGCCGTCCGGGAGGAACACCGCTGCCCACGGAGTGTCCAGTTGCAGCTCCAGCCGCTCCTGCGCGGCCGGGGTGGGCGCGGCCGGGGTGGACGTCGCGACGCCGGCTCCAGGCGACGTGGCGGCACCGGCATGGCTTGTGCCTGGTGCGGGCTGCCCTGGCGTGCCCGTGCACGCTGCCAGCACCAGGGCCAGGGCGAAGAAAGGAAGGCCCGCCGCAATGCGGCGGGCCTTCCCCCGGCTAGAGCCGTTTGCGCCGTGGAGCGCGGAAGCCGGCGGCTTCCGCATGCGCGGCAGATTCAAACCAGACTTCCGCCCGCGTCTGCTCATACTCAGGATGTCCTTCTTCGTAATAGACCATGGCACCGGCATCGCCCTTGACGGTGTAGTCCGCCGGCCCACTGCCGTCGGCTGCGGCTGCTGCGGAGCCTGCGCCGTATGGCTCCTGGGCTGCCAGGTGTCCGGCAGGCTCGGCGGCAGGTGTGCCCTGGACGGGCGCAAAGGACTGCACTGGCGCTTCCGCGCCGTCCTGTTCCTGCCCGGAGGGCTGGTGGTGGTCCGCGGCATTCTCCACCAGCCCCGAGGACTGGGTGCGTTCCAGTGTCTCGGCGGTTCCCACGTCCATCGGCCGGCCGGCGGACGCCGTTGACGCCTGTCCGTGATCCGTGGCTGCGCCGGTGGACTCCGCACGGTGCTGGGGCGCCGGACGGGATGCCGTGGCGCCAGGCGGTGTTCCGGCGTCGTCCAGGCTCTCCACTGCCGCCGTTTCCGCCCCGGGAAGCGTGGGGGCATGGGCGGCCGTGTATTCGTCGTGGTGGGCAGGCGCGCCGCCGTCCACTCCCGGGCCGGACGCGCGGTGTTCTGCCCCGCCTGTCGCCTCAGTGGGGACTTCAGTGGGCGTTTCGGCGGCCGGGGGAGTGGACGCCGGTGCGGCGGGGACGGAATCCGCTGCGGAGTCGGCAGGTTCCTCCGCGGTGGCAGGGGCCGCCGGCTCTGCCGGCTTTCCGAATCCGGCCGCTGTGGGGATGCCCGTGGTGCCGGCAGCCGCGGCAGATGCTGCGGCGCTGCCCCCTTCGAGGGCGCCATCGGCACGGGGCCGCTCGGGAGCTGCGGCGGCCGACGCTCCACCGGCCGAACGGCCGGACTTGTTGCGGTTGACCAGCCACCACACGACGGCGGCGATGACGGCGATGGGTATGACCCAGAAAATAATGTCCATGGCAGGCCCTTCTGTAGGGGTAGTTGTCCTGTCCCCGACGCTACGTGGGGTCACTACCAGTGTCCAGACATCAGGCGGAGGAGCGGGGAGGCGGGGCCGCTGCAAGCGGCGGTGGGGGATGGGCCGCCGGGGCCGCGGGCAGCGGCGTCCCACTATCCCGGTTCTCCGCCCACCGTGTGACCCCCGGTTCGCCCTTTTCTGTAAATCCCCGGCCGGCAGTCGTTCCGGGCACGATCGCGCCCTAGACTTTCCCCTATGACTGACGACCAAAGGACAGCCGGCGGCAAACCGGACATCAAACCGCGCAGCCGCGTCGTCACCGACGGAATCCATGCCGCGCCCGCGCGCGGGATGTTCCGGGCGGTCGGCATGGGTGACGACGACTTCGCCAAGCCGCAGATCGGCGTCGCGAGTTCCTGGAACGAAATCACTCCCTGCAACCTTTCCCTGAACCGGCTCGCCCAGGGCGCCAAGGAAGGCGTGCACGCCGGCGGCGGGTTCCCTATGCAGTTCGGCACCATCTCCGTGTCCGACGGGATCTCCATGGGCCACGAGGGCATGCACTTCTCCCTGGTCTCACGCGAAGTCATCGCCGACTCCGTGGAAACCGTCATGCAGGCCGAGCGGATCGACGGCTCCGTCCTGCTGGCCGGCTGCGACAAGTCCCTCCCCGGCATGCTGATGGCGGCGGCCCGCCTGGACCTGGCCAGCGTCTTCCTCTATGCCGGCTCGATCATGCCCGGCTGGGTCAAGCTCGAGGACGGCTCCGAAAAGGAAGTCACCCTGATCGACGCCTTCGAGGCCGTGGGCGCCTGCGCCGCCGGCAAGATGAGCATGGAGGACCTGACCCGCATCGAAAAAGCCATCTGCCCGGGCGAGGGTGCCTGCGGCGGCATGTACACCGCCAACACCATGGCCTGCATCGGCGAGGCCCTCGGCATGTCCCTCCCCGGCTCCGCCGCGCCGCCCTCGGCAGACCGCCGTCGTGATGATTTTGCCCGCAAGTCCGGCGAGGCCGTGGTGAACCTGCTTCGTCTCGGCATCACCGCCCGCGACATCATGACCAGGAAGGCTTTCGAGAACGCCATCGCCGTCACCATGGCCTTCGGCGGCTCCACCAACGCGGTCCTGCACCTGCTCGCCATCGCCCGCGAGGCAGAGGTGGAGCTGACCCTGGACGACTTCAACCGCATCGGCGACAAGATCCCGCACCTGGGCGACCTGAAGCCCTTCGGCCGCTACGTCATGACCGACGTCGACCGGATCGGCGGCGTGCCGGTCATCATGAAGGCGCTGCTCGACGCAGGCCTGCTGCACGGCGACTGCCTCACGGTCACGGGCAGGACCGTGGCGGAGAACCTTGAGGCCATCAACCCGCCGGACGTCGACGGCAAGATCCTGCGCGCCCTGGACAACCCGATCCACAAGACCGGCGGCATCACCATCCTCCACGGCTCCATGGCCCCGGAAGGCGCCGTCGTTAAGAGCGCCGGCTTCGACGCCGACGTCTTCGAGGGCACCGCCCGCGTCTTCGAACGGGAGCAGGGTGCCCTTGATGCTCTCGACAACGGCGGCATCAAGGCCGGCGACGTCGTCGTCATCCGCTACGAAGGTCCCAAGGGCGGGCCCGGCATGCGCGAAATGCTCGCCATCACCGGCGCCATCAAAGGGGCGGGACTCGGCAAGGACGTCCTGCTCCTGACCGACGGCCGCTTCTCCGGCGGCACCACCGGCCTGTGCATCGGCCACGTGGCACCGGAAGCGGTCGACGGCGGCCCCATCGCCTTCGTGCAGGACGGGGACAGGATCCGGGTGGACATCGCCGCACGCTCCTTCGACCTGCTGGTGGACGACGCCGAGTTGGAAGCACGCAAGGTGGGGTGGGAGCCGCTGCCTGCCCGGTACACCAAGGGCGTGCTCGCCAAGTACGCCAAGCTGGTCCACAGCGCCAGCCAAGGCGCCTACACGGGCGTGTGATCCCTTCCCGGCGGATGCGGCGCGGCCGCCGCATCCGCCGGGGTAGGATCAAAGGGTGGACATTAAAGTCCACATGGTGAGATAGGGTTGTTGCTCGTTGACACCTATCTTGCCAAGAGGGAAAACTGAACGCATGACTTTCGTTACCGCCGGCACCGTCGTCGTCGTCCTTACCAAGCGCGTGGCACCTTAGCCCTGGTAACGAGCCGTCACGCGCAAACCCCTCACCAAGCCGCCAGGCCGAGGGGTTTTTTTATTTCCCACCGTTCCACATCAATTCCAGAACCAGAAGATCCACAAGGAAGAGTCCGATGAGCAAAGGATCGCCCATCAGCCCCTCGCTGATGGCCACCAAGTCCGCTGGAGCCCCCAAGGCCCCGGAACGCGCCGACCGGACGGCTGACCACGCCGCCGTCGTCGCTGACCTTGCTGCCGTCTCTCCTGTCCTTGGGCCGAACAACGTCGTACCCCCGACGGTGATGACCGGCTCGCAAGCAATCGTCCGCTCGCTCGAAGAACTCGGCGTCGACGACATTTTCGGTTTGCCTGGTGGCGCGATCCTGCCCACCTACGACCCCCTGATGGCCTCCACCATGAACCACGTGCTGGTCCGTCACGAACAGGGAGCCGGCCACGCCGCGCAAGGCTACGCCATGGTCACCGGGCGGGTGGGCGTCTGCATCGCCACCTCGGGTCCCGGAGCCACTAACCTCGTCACCGCCATCATGGATGCCCACATGGACTCCGTGCCGCTGGTGGCCATTACCGGCCAGGTCTCCAGTGGCGTGATCGGCACCGACGCGTTCCAGGAAGCCGACATCGTGGGCATCACCATGCCCATCACCAAGCACTCCTTCCTGGTGACCGACCCCAACGACATCCCGCATGTCATGGCAGAGGCCTTCCACCTGGCCTCCACCGGACGTCCCGGCCCCGTGCTGGTGGACGTCGCCAAGGATGCCCAGGTGGGTCAGATGACCTTCTCCTGGCCGCCGAAGATCGACCTGCCGGGCTACCGGCCGGTCACCCGTGGCCACAACAAGCAGGTGCGCGAAGCGGCCAAGCTCATTGCCGCCTCCACCAAGCCCGTCCTGTACGTGGGCGGCGGAGTGGTCAAGGCGCACGCCTCGGCCGAGCTGCTTGCCCTCGCCGAAGCCACCGGCGCCCCTGTGGTGACCACCCTGATGGCCAAGGGCGCGTTCCCCGACTCGCACCCCCAGCACGTGGGCATGCCGGGCATGCACGGCACCGTCTCGGCCGTCACGGCCCTGCAGCAGTCCGACCTGCTGATCACTCTCGGTGCCCGCTTCGATGACCGCGTCACCGGCGTGCTGAAGACCTTCGCGCCCAACGCCAAGGTCATCCACGCCGATATCGATCCTGCGGAGATTTCCAAGAACCGCACCGCCGATGTGCCCATCGTTGGGTCCGTCAAGGAAATCATCCCGGAACTGACCGAGGCTGTGCGCAGCCAGTTCGATGCTTCCGGAACCCCGGACCTCACCACCTGGTGGGCCTTCCTGAACAACCTGAAGGAGACCTACCCGCTGGGCTGGACCGAACCGGACGACGGCCTGATCGCCCCGCAGCGGGTCATTAAGCGGATTGGCGAGCTGACCGGACCTGACGGCGTATACGTTGCAGGGGTGGGCCAGCACCAGATGTGGGCCGCCCAGTTCATCAAGTACGAGCGCCCGCATGCCTGGCTGAACTCCGGCGGCGCCGGCACCATGGGCTACGCCGTTCCGGCAGCCATGGGTGCAAAGGTGGGCAACCCGGACCGCGTGGTCTGGGCCATCGACGGCGACGGTTGCTTCCAGATGACCAACCAGGAACTGGCCACCTGCGCCATCAACAACATCCCCATCAAGGTAGCTGTCATCAACAACTCCTCCCTGGGCATGGTGCGGCAGTGGCAGACCCTCTTCTACGAGGGCCGCTACTCCAACACCGACCTCAATACCGGCCATGACACCGTCCGCATCCCGGACTTCGTCAAGCTGGGGGAGGCCTACGGCTGCGCGTCCTTCCGCTGCGAACGCGAAGAGGACATTGATGCCACCATCCAGAAGGCCCTCGAAATCAACGACCGCCCCGTGGTGATCGACTTCGTGGTGAGCCCCAACTCCATGGTGTGGCCGATGGTGCCCGCCGGCGTGAGCAACGACCAGATTCAGGTTGCCCGCAACATGACCCCGGAATGGGAAGAGGAAGACTGAGCATGAGCCGCCATACACTTTCCGTCCTGGTTGAGGACAAGCCCGGCGTCCTGACCCGCGTGGCCAGCCTCTTCGCCCGCCGCGCCTTCAACATCAACTCCCTGGCCGTTGGCCCCACCGAAGTGCCGGGCGTGTCCCGCATGACCGTGGTGGTCGACGCCGACGGCGACCTCATCGAACAGGTCACCAAGCAGCTCAACAAGCTGGTGAACGTCATCAAGATCGTTGAGCTCACCCCCGAATCTTCCGTACAGCGCGACCACATCCTGGTCAAGGTACGTGCGGATGCCGCAACACGCCTGCAGGTAACCCAAGCCGCAGACCTGTTCCGCGCCTCAGTGGTCGACGTGTCCACCGACTCCGTCGTCATTGAAGCCACCGGCCACCCGGAAAAGCTCACAGCCCTGCTTTCAGTGCTGGAGCCCTTCGGCATCCGCGAAATTGTGCAGTCCGGCACCCTGGCCGTTGGACGGGGATCCCGCTCCATGAGTGACCGGGCGCTCCGCTCCGCCTAGGCATTGCGCCCAGGCGGGACCATGCGCCCGTGACCGCAGCACCGCAAGACCACTATCTACAACCACTCAAGAGGAGTTACGCAAGTGACTGAAATGTTCTACGACGACGACGCCGATCTCTCGATCATCCAGGGCCGCAAGGTGGCCATTGTTGGCTACGGCTCCCAGGGCCACGCCCACGCGCTCAACCTGCGCGATTCCGGCGTCGAGGTCGTTATCGCACTGAAGGACGGCTCCAAGTCCACCGCCAAGGCCGAGGACGCCGGCTTCACGGTCAAGAATGTTGCCGACGCCGCCGAATGGGCCGACGTCATCATGATCCTCGCGCCGGACCAGCACCAACGCGCCATCTACAACGATTCCATCAAGGACAAGCTGACCGCCGGCAAGGCCCTGGCCTTCGCCCACGGCTTCAACATCCGTTTCGGCTACATCAAGGCACCGGAAGGCGTCGACGTCATCCTGGTTGCCCCGAAGGCTCCGGGCCACACCGTGCGCCGCGAGTTCGAGGCCGGCCGCGGCATCCCGGACATCATCGCCGTCGAGCAGGACGCATCGGGCAACGCCTGGGAGCTGGCCAAGTCCTACGCCAAGGCCATCGGCGGCACCCGCGCCGGCGTCATCAAGACCACCTTCACCGAAGAAACCGAAACCGACCTGTTCGGCGAGCAGGCAGTGCTTTGCGGCGGCGTTTCCCAGCTGGTCCAGTACGGCTTCGAAACCCTGACCGAGGCCGGCTACCAGCCGCAGATCGCCTACTTCGAGGTGCTGCACGAGCTCAAGCTCATCGTGGACCTCATGTGGGAGGGCGGCATCGCCAAGCAGCGCTGGAGCGTCTCCGATACTGCAGAGTACGGCGACTACGTCTCCGGCCCGCGCGTCATCACCCCCGAGGTGAAGGAAAACATGAAGGCCGTCCTGGCCGACATCCAGTCCGGCGCGTTTGCCAAGCGCTTCATCGAGGACCAGGACAACGGCGGCGTTGAGTTCAAGGAGCTGCGCGCCAAGGCCGAGCAGCACCCCATCGAGGCTGTTGGCCGCGAGCTGCGCTCCCTGTTCTCCTGGCAGCAGCAGGACGTGGACTACGTGGAAGGCTCTGCAGCCCGCTAAGGCTGCCAGCCCAACCGCATAGACCCCAATGGTGAGGCCGGGTTCACACTTAACAATGTGAGCCCGGCCTTTCCGTCGGCCTAGACTTGTTTCCATCCCCAGGACTGCAACGCAGAGGATCAGCCGTGTCAAAACCCGTAGTACTGCTCGCCGAAGAACTTTCCCCCGCCACCGTCGAGGCCCTTGGCCCGGACTTTGAAATCCGACAGACCGACGGCGCCGACCGTTCCCAGCTGCTCTCGGCGATCAGTGACGTTGACGCCATCCTGGTCCGCTCCGCCACCCAGGTGGATGCTGAAGCCATTGCCGCGGCCAAGAACCTGAAGGTCATCGCCCGTGCCGGCGTGGGCCTGGACAACGTGGACATCAAGGCCGCCACCCAGGCCGGCGTGATGGTGGTCAACGCTCCCACGTCCAACATCGTCTCCGCCGCGGAACTCACCGTGGGCCACATCCTCAGCCTGGCCCGCCACATCCCGCAGGCAAGCGCCGCCCTCAAGGACGGCGAATGGAAGCGCTCCAAGTACACCGGCATCGAGCTCTTCGAAAAGAAGATCGGCATCATCGGCCTGGGCCGCATCGGCGCCCTGGTGGCAGCACGGCTCAAGGGCTTCGACACCAAGATCCTGGCCTACGACCCCTACATCACGTCCGCCCGTGCCGCGCAGCTCGGTGTCCAGCTGGTCACCCTTGACGAGCTCCTGGCCCAGTCCGATTTCATCACCATCCACATGCCCAAGACTCCGGAGACGGTGGGCATGCTCGGTGCGGACGCGTTCAGGAAGATGAAGTCCACGGCCTACGTGGTCAACGTGGCCCGCGGTGGCCTGGTCGACGAGGAAGCGCTCTTCACCGCCCTGCAGGACGGCCAGATTGCCGGCGCCGGCGTGGACGTCTTCGTCAAGGAACCCAGCACCGACCTGCCGTTCTTCAAGCTCGACAACGTGGTGGTCACCCCCCACCTGGGCGCCTCCACGGACGAAGCCCAGGAGAAGGCCGGCGTATCCGTTGCCAAGTCAGTGCGTCTGGCCCTCGCCGGCGAGCTGGTCCCGGACGCCGTCAACGTCGCCGGCGGCGTCATCGCCCCCGACGTCCGCCCCGGCATCCCGCTGATCGAGAAGCTGGGCCGTATCTTCACGGCGTTGACCCATGCCTCGCTGACCCAGTTCGACGTCGAAGTCGCAGGGGAAATCTCCTCGCTGGACGTCAAGGTGCTGGAACTCGCTGCGCTGAAGGGCATCTTCGCCGACGTTGTGACCGAACAGGTCTCCTACGTCAACGCCCCCGTCATCGCCGAGCAGCGCGGCATCAACGTCCGCCTCATCACCACCCCGGAGACCGAGTCGTACCGCAACGTCCTGACCCTCCGCGGCGCGCTCAGCGACGGCAGCCAGATCTCCGTGGCCGGCACCCTGACCGGCCCCAAGCAGATCGAAAAGCTCGTGGGCATCAACGGCTTCGAGGTCGAAATCCCCATCAGCGAACACCTGGTGGTGGTTGCCTACACCGACCGCCCCGGCGTCATCGGAACCATCGGCCACATTTTGGGCATGAACAACATCAACATCGCGGGCATGCAGGTGGCCCGCTCGGACGAGGGCGGCAAGGTCCTGGCCCTGCTGACCATCGACAGCTCCGTCCCCCAGCAGGTGCTGGACGCCATCAAGGCCGGCATCGGCGCGGAAATGGTCCGGGAAGTGGACCTGGAGGACTAACGCGACACACCGGCCGAAACGCCGGTAGCCGCTTCTCCGCGGGGTACGCCCGGGCGGAGCCACGTATGATTGGCCGGTCTGCTTACAATGGCTGGGTCCTGTTTCAGGGCCGCAGCCGGCAGACCGGCCAATTCCTTTTGCACATCCGTCCGTCATTGCCCATGTCTGCCAGGGGGACGGAAGTGCGCGCACGCAATCCAGGTCTCAGGGAGTTCCATGAACGCCGTCCAGAGGTTCATCAGAAGCAGGGTGCTGCTGTTGACCGCGGCCATCTTAATCGCAGCCATGTGCTTGTCGGTCCTCGTCCAAAGCCAGTCGCAGGCTGCCCTCAACCGGACGGTTGATGAAAACTCGAGGGGGCTCTACGACATCCTGGTCCAGGCCAAGGCGCCCTCCGGCGCCCTCCTGCAGCCCGAAATCGCCAACGGGGCGGGCGGCATTGGCTTCGACCAGCTGGACTCCATCAGGAACCTCTCCGGCACCTCCGTGGCCGCCCCCATCAGCCTGGTCTCGCGCGTTACCCAGAACCTGGAAACCCCGCGGCTGGATGCCATGGACTACCTCGGCTACAACGCCGGGCTGGCCGGCACCGCCACGGCGGACCAGGCGGCCGGCGCCACCGCCCCGGACAAGTGGCCCGCAGCCGAATCCGTCCTGACCGACGCTGCCAAAAAGTACCGCCTGACGGCCAGCGCCGTCAGCTCCGACGGGCACTCCGAGCAGACGCTCTTCAAGACCACGGCCGAGGGAACCCTGGGCAAGGCCCGCCTCGTGGAGGAGAAGGCGCAGGGCGGCAGCAGCATCCGCATCGCTCCGGCCGCAGGGGAGACCGGCATCAAGTTTCCCGCCCCCGCGGGCGGTTCCGAGCACAACCTGTTCAACCTCTCCGTGGCGCTGCCGCTCGCCCCTGAGGTCACTGAATCCGTGGTGGCCGTGGACCCGTCCGCCGAGCGTGCACTGCTCGGTCCGGCCGGTGACTTCCTGGCCCCGCTGGAGAAGGCGCCGCCGGCTGACGCACGTGACGCCGGGGCCGTGGGCCGCTACCTGGAGGGGCTCTTCACCAAGGGCATCAGCATGGACCAGCTGAAGGAAGGCCCGGACTTCCTGGGGGTCAAGCTCAAGTACTGGGCCCCCCTGATGACCCAGTACCAGCAGGCCAAGCGCACCGGAGACCTGACCAGCGGCTCGCAGGCAGTGCCGCTGATCGTCCGCTCCGGCACCTCGCTGGACCTCAAGTACAACGTCAAGATCGAGGAAATTGACGACGCCGGCAAGGTGGTCAAGGACGTCGGTACCGTTTCGAAGTCCCTGGGCAAGGATTACCTGCCGTTTGTTTCCAAGGACCCCTTTGTTCTGTCCTGGCCCGGTTCCACGGACCACTCATCCCTGCTGGGCAGCAATGGAAACTTCAACCCCGGCCTGTACACGCCCGCCAAGTGGAGCACCAATTTTGCCGGCGCCCCCAAGTACACCGACGCAGACACCGCCTCCAACGGCGCCGTGGACAAGACCGCCGTGCCCGGTGAGTGGGTCACCGTCAACCGTCTCCCGGACAAGGCCGCCAACGGCGCACCCGTTGACCAGACCCAGCGCGACCCCGTGGACGAGCGGTCCTACCGGGACAACCTGCCCACCGGCCAGCAGCAGGCCGCCACGCCGCTGCCCATGGTCTACGGAACGTTTGATCCGGCCGCCGTCGAGGCAGCCTCGGGCGATATCAACAAGCTCCCGCTGGGCGGCTACGACCCCACGCCGTTCACCCTGACCAAGGACGCGTCAGGCAAGGATGTTCCCGCCGCGGAACTGAAGCCGTCGCTCAGCGCAAGCGGACTGGCCAGCCAATCGGCCGGTGCCATCACGGACTACTACGGCCTTGCTGCCGCACGCGGCTACAAACAGAACGCCTCAGTCATCGACGCCGTCCGCGTCCGCGCCAAGGCCCCGGGCAGCTGGAAGGACGCCCAGCCGGAGGTGGAGAAGCTGGCCGCCGAGATCCGGGACATGGGCCTGGACGCCACCGTGGTTGCCGGTTCGGCCCGCGAGGACACCAGCATTTTTGTGCCGGGCTACTCCAAGGACGGGGCAGGCAAGGAATCGGCGCTGGGCACCGTCCAGCAGTCGTGGGTCCGGCAGAACGCCGCCGAGGCCGTGGCCGGAGCGCTTTCCGGCACCAACATCACCCTGCTTTTCCTGACGCTGTGCGGGGCAGCCCTCCTGACGGGTGCGTCGACCGTGAGCTACATCCGCAAACGCCGGAGCGAGGCAGGAACCCTGCGGGCCATGGGCTGGACCCAGGGGCGGATCCGCAGCTGGGTCCTGGAGGAATTCGGCGTCGGAGCCGTATTGCTGGCCGCCGCAGGCATCGTGCTCAGCCTGCTGAGCTGGAGCCTCGCCACAGCCCTGGTGTGCGCCGCCGTCCTGGTGCTCTACTGCGGGGCGGCACTGTTCGCCGCCCGGCAGCTGCGGCACCGCGACGTCATTGACCAGGAGCCGCAGCACGACGAACGCCTGATCCCGGTCGATTCGCCGCTGACCTTCGCCAACCGGCAGCTGAGCACCAACAAGTTCAACACCTTGTCGCTGGCCGTCGCCGTCGGCGTCTTCGGTGCCGCCGTGGGCGGGCTGATCGCCTTGCTGATCGACATTCCGCGCGCTGCCGGCGCAAGCGCCCTGAGCGGCCTGGCCGCGGCGAGCGTGACGCTGCCCAGCATCCTGCTGGCGATTGCCGGCGTAGCGGTGGGGCTGGTGCTGACCCTGGTGACGGGACGGTTCGAGCTCAACGCCAAGCGGCAGTACCTTGGCATCCTCCAGGCCATGGGCTGGAACCCGGACATGCTCCGGCAGGTCCGTTTGTTCGAAAATGCACTGGTGGGAACCGTGGCCCTGCCCCTCGGCGTGCTGGGCGCCTTGGGCATCGGCCTGCTGCTGGCCCCCTATGCAGCCATGTGGGCTGCCGTGGCCGGGCTCGTGGCTGTAATTTGCTGGATACCGATTGCAACGAAAGTGGTCCAATGACAAACCCGACGAACGTCCAGCGCAGCCGCCGGAGCGGCTCCAACGAGGTACCGCTGCAGACCCGGGCCAACACCATCGTCAAGTCGGCTGACCACGCCACCCCGCTGGAAATGCGCGACATCACCATCCGCTACGGCGGCGGAAAGGGCGGCTCCGAGGCCGTGAGCGTGGTGGAAGGTTTCGACCTGACCCTGCACGCCGGGGAGATGCACTGCGTGGCCGGCCGAAGCGGTTCGGGCAAGACCAGCATCCTGACCGTCGGCGCGGGCCTGACCCTGCCGACGTCGGGCCGGGTGTTCTGGGAAGGTGATTCGCTGGAAAGCATGGGCGACGACGAAATCGCCGACCGCCGTCGTGCGCTGATCGGCTACGTCGACCAGGGCGGTGCCCTGATCGACGGCATGAGCGCCCTCGAAAACGTCCTCCTGCCCGCCGTCCCCGACGGCGAAGTGGAGCAGCGGCGCGACATGGCCAAGGACCTGCTGGACCTGGTGGGCCTGGGCCGCCGCATGCGGCACCGCCCCGCCCAGCTCTCCGGCGGTGAACGCCAGCGCGTGGCCATCGCCCGCGCACTGATCCTCGGCACCAGGGTCCTGGTGGTGGATGAGCCCACTGCCTCCCTGGACCGGGCCTCCGCAAACCGCATTATCAGCATCCTGAAGGACACCACCTCCGACGGCATCGCCGTCCTGGTTGCCTCGCACGACCACGAACTGGTCCGCCTGAGCGATACCCTGACAGAACTGATCTAGTCCGCCCACCCCGCACCGAAGGTAAACGCCAGACCGTGACTGCTCCAGAAAAAACGCCGTTCTACATCACCACGGCCATCACCTACCCCAACGGCGTGCCGCACATCGGGCATGCCTACGAGTACATCGCCACGGACGCCATGGCGCGTTTCAAGCGGCTGGACGGCTACGACGTGATGTTCCTGACCGGAACCGACGAGCACGGCATGAAGATCGCCCAGACCGCGGAGAAGGAAGGCATCACGCCCAAGGAGCTCGTGGACCGGAACGCCGAGGTCTACCAGGCCGCCCACGCAGCACTGGGGATCAGCTACGACCGGTTCATCCGCACCACGGATGCCGACCACTACGCCGCCTCGCAGGCCATCTGGAAGAAGATGGAAGCCAACGGCGACATCTACCTCGACAAGTACGAGGGCTGGTACTCCGTCCGGGACGAGGCCTTCTACGCCGAGGACGAGACGGTGGTGAAGGACGACGGCGTGCGCTGCTCGAAAGAGACGGACACCGAGGTCACGTGGACGGCGGAGGAGAGCTACTTCTTCCGGCTCTCCGCCTACCAGGACAAGCTGCTGGCACTCTACGAATCCCGCCCGGAGTTCGGCGCACCCCAGTACCGTTTCAACGAGGTCATCAGCTTCGTCAAGCGTGGCCTGGAGGACCTGTCCATCAGCCGGACCACCTTCGACTGGGGCGTCCCCGTCCCGGGCAACGACAAGCACGTCATGTATGTCTGGGTGGACGCGCTGACCAACTACCTGACCGGCGTGGGGTACCCGGACGAGAACTCGGAGAAGTTCCGGAAATTCTGGCCCGCCGATGTCCACATCATCGGCAAGGACATCTCCCGGTTCCACGCCATCTACTGGCCCGCCTTCCTGATGAGCGCCGGGCTGGAACTGCCCAAGCGCGTCATGATCCACGGCTTCCTGCACAACAACGGGGTCAAGATGTCCAAGTCCCTGGGCAACGTGGTGGCACCGGCGGACTTCGTGGCCCGCTACGGCCTGGACCAGGTGCGGTTCTTCTTCCTGCGTGAAGTTCCCTTCGGTGCGGACGGCAGCTACAACCACGAGGCCATCGTGGGGCGGATGAACGCGGACCTGGCGAACAACTTCGGCAACCTGGCCCAGCGCTCCCTGTCCATGGTGGCCAAGAACTGCGGTGCCGCCGTACCGTCGCCTGGAGCCTTCACGGCAGAGGACGACGCCATCCTCGCCCAGGCCAAGGGACTCCTGGACGCCGCACGCGCCGCCTTCGACAAGCAGGAGTTCAGCCGCGCCCTGGAGGCCATCTGGAGCGTGCTGCACCACACCAACGCCTACTTCGCCGACCAGGCGCCCTGGGTCCTGCGGAAGACCGACGTCGAACGCATGAACACCGTGCTGTACGTGACGCTGGAAGTGCTGCGGATTGTGGCCATCCTGGCGCAGCCGGTGATGCCGGACGCCACGGCCAAACTGCTGGACGCGCTGGGCCAGGCTGAGGGGGAGAGCAGGCAGTTCACGGCGATCGCCACACCGATCGTGCCCGGCACCGCACTGCCCGCTCCCACCCCGGTGTTCCCCAAGTTCGAGGAACCCGCCGAAGCCTGAGTCCTGACGACGCCGGATGCGCTCATGTGTCCAAAATTTGAGATGGTTTGCCCAGCATATGGATGACTTGGCTAACCTGAGGACATGAGCGCATCCACCATCGATCTTGCAGTTATTCCCGGCGACGGCATCGGCCCCGAGGTCATCGCCGAGGCCCTCAAAGTCCTGGAGAAGGCTGTGGCGGCGGAGGGCGTGGAGCTCAAGCCGACGCACTACGAACTCGGTGCCGCGCACTGGCTCGCTACGGGCGAGACCCTGCCGGACGAGGTCCTGGCAGACCTGAAGACGCGTGACGCCATCCTGTTCGGCGCCGTGGGTGCCGCCCCCGGTGATACCCGCATCCCGTCCGGTATCATCGAGCGCGAACTGCTGCTCAAGCTGCGCTTCAGCCTTGACCACTACGTCAACCTGCGGCCCTCACGGCTCTACGGCACCGTCGGCAGCCCCCTGGCCAATCCCGGCACCATCGACTTCATCGTGGTCCGCGAAGGCACCGAGGGCCCGTACGTGGGCAACGGCGGCACGCTGCGGGCCGGAACCCCGCACGAGGTAGCCACCGAAGTTTCCCTGAACACCGCCCACGGCGTGGAGCGCGTGGTCCGTGACGCGTTCCGCCGCGCCAGCCTGCGGGAACGCAAGCACCTGACCTTGGTCCACAAGCACAATGTGCTGGTCTTCGCAGGGCACCTGTGGAAGCGCACCGTCGAAGCTGTGGCCCCCGAATTCCCCGAGGTCACGCACGACTACCTGCACGTGGACGCGGCGACCATCTTCATGGTGACGGACCCGTCCCGCTTCGATGTGATCGTCACGGACAACCTGTTCGGCGACATCCTCACTGACCTTGCAGCAGCCATCACCGGCGGGATCGGACTGGCTGCCTCCGGCAACATCAACATGGACCGCACCGCGCCGTCCATGTTCGAACCTGTCCACGGATCCGCGCCGGACATTGCCGGCCAAGGCAAAGCGGACCCCACCGCGGCCATCCTCTCCGCAGCGCTCCTGCTGGACCACCTGGGCTACGCCGACGCTGCCCGCAGGATTGAAGCGGCCGTCGTTGCCGACGTCGAGAAGCGCGACGGCACCGCACGCAGCACCAGCGCCGTGGGCGACGCCATCGCCGCCGGCCTGTAGCCCGCGCCGGGGCCGCCGGCATCGGGCGTAAGCTTTATTCGAATCACCAAATGCCGCCTTCCCGTTCAGCGCTGAACCCCGGGCGGCCGATCGTGGAGGAACCATGACTCAGACCGCCCATGGCGTCGAATTCACCCGGCAGCCCTCGGAGAACCCGAAGTCTGCCGAGGAGCGTGCAGCCATCCTGGCCAACCCGGGATTCGGCAACTACTTCACCGACCACACCGCCATCGTCGACTACAGCGTGGACGCGGACGGCAACGGCGGCTGGCACGACGCCCGGATCGAACCGTACGGTCCGATCGTGCTCGATCCGTCCGCTGCCGTCTTCCACTACGGCCAGGAAATCTTCGAAGGGCTCAAGGCCTACCGGCACGCCGACGGCTCCGTGTGGACCTTCCGTCCCGAGGCCAACGCGGCCCGCCTGAACAAGTCCGCCCGCCGGCTTGCCCTGCCTGAACTGCCTGCCGAATACTTCCTTGGCGCCATCCGTGAGCTCGTGGCCGTGGATAAGGAGTGGGTCCCCGCCGGCGACGGTGAAGCCCTGTACCTGCGGCCCTTCATGATCGCCACCGAGGCCTTCCTGGGTGTCCGGGCTGCCCGTGAAGTGTCCTTCCGGGTGATCGCCTCACCGGCGGGGAACTACTTCGGCGGCGAGCTCAAGCCCGTGTCCATCTGGATCTCGCGCCAGTATGCCCGTGCAGGCCGCGGCGGCACCGGCGATGCCAAATGCGGCGGCAACTACGCAGCCTCGCTCATCGCCCAGCAGGAGGCAGAGGCCAACGGCTGCAAGCAGGTGCTGTTCCTGGACCAGGCCAATGACAATGCCGTGGAAGAGCTGGGCGGCATGAATGTGTTCTTCGTCATGAAGGACGGCTCGCTGGCCACCCCCGCCCTCACCGGCACCATCCTGGAAGGCGTCACCCGGATGTCAGTGATCCAGGTGGCCAAGGACATGGGCCGCGAGGTTTCCGAGCGGAAGATCACCCTGGACGAGTGGCGGGACGGCGTGGCCTCCGGCGACATCGCGGAGGTCTTCGCCTGCGGCACGGCCGCCGTGATCACCCCCATCGGGGTCCTGAAGGACGCCACCGAGTTCATCGGGTCCGAGGATGCCAAGGCCGGCGAAGTCACCATGGCCATCCGCGGGAAGCTCCTGGGCATCCAGACCGGTGCCGAGCCGGACACGCACGGCTGGCTGACCCGTCTGGCGTAGCGCGGCACCTTCGCTAAGCACGACGGCGCCTGCCGGACTTTGGTCCGGCAGGCGCCGTTCTGCGTTGCGGCCGACGGCGGTGGTCAGCGCCGCGCTGCCTTGCGGGCAGCGTTCTTCATGGCCTTGCGCGAGACCGGCTTGAGTGCCTTGCGGGCCGCTTCTTCGGCGAGGGCCCGGTTCCGGCGGGCATCGATGATGTCATTCCAGAGCGTGGTGGCAAAGACGCCGCCGTCCTGGGCGTAGACGTCGTAGGGGTAGCCGGCGTACACGGACGGTGTGCTGCCGCCGGTGAACGGTTCCTTCCCGTTGGCCTTGGCCACGGCGTCGCCAACGGCCCATGCCCGCGTCAGGTGGCGGGTCAGGTTCTCCTGGACGAACACTGTCGCATCGCTGGACCTGGAGGCCTCTTCAAGGAGTCTTTCAAGGTCCGCCGCGAGCAGTGCCGCACCGGCCTGGTCCGCGGGAGCGGAGGCACCGGCCAGGTCCGCGCCGATGTTGCTGACGGCGTCGGTCCAGTCCTGGGTTTCGCGGAACTTCTTCCAGGTGGGGAACCAGATGATGCTGCCGGTGGCGTGATTGTGGATGTGCAGCAGTCCCGTCGCCTTTTCGGTGGCCGAATGGTCGTGGCCGTCGGCGTCCGCCTGGGCGAGAAGGTCTGCGAGTGATGCTGTGCTCATGGGTGGTGTCCGGCTTCCTGCTGAAGATCGTGGTGCTGTCACTGGTGGCAACCTGTGGCCCGTGCCGTTCTATTCCGCCGCCGCGGATGGGTGGTCCCCGGGGAATGGCCGCCGGTGGATGCAAGGATGGAGGTGTGACTTTCAACTCCGGCCCGGTCCTGCAGCGCAGCAGCATGCTGACGCAGTTCATCCTTGCCCCCAATCCCGGCCCGATGAGCCTGGACGGCACCAATTCGTATGTCCTGCGCGGGCCGGGGCAGTCCGCCGTGGTAGTGGTGGATCCTGGTCCCCAGGACGAGACGCATCTGGCCGCCCTGGCCGGCGTTGGCCCTGTGGACCTGATCCTGGTGACCCACCGCCACGCCGACCATACCGCCGGGTCCGCGCGCCTGCACCAGCTCACGGGCGCACCGGTGCGCGCCGTGGACTTCGCCCACTGCCACGGCGGGGGAGAAGTCCTGGTCCACGGGGAAGTCATCCACGCGGCGGGCCTGGAGATCGCAGTGCTGGCCACGCCGGGCCACACCTCCGACTCGGCCTGCTTCCATCTCCCCGCGGATGGACCGGACGGGGCGGTACTGACGGGGGACACTATCCTGGGCCGGGGAACCACGGTATTGGACTTTCCGGACGGCACGCTGGGGGATTACCTGGCGTCCCTTGACCTGCTGGAGGCCCTGGGCCCTGCATGGGTCCTCCCGGCGCACGGCCCGGTGCTGGCATCCCTGGAATCTGCGGCCCGCGGCTACCGTTCGCACCGGGAGGAACGGCTGGGTCAGATCCGCACCGCCCTGGACCGGCTGGGCCGGGACGCCACTGTGGGTGAGGTGGCGGATGCGGTCTATGCCGGCGTCGGGCCTTCCGTCCGGCGCGCTGCCGAACTGTCCGTGGCGGCGCAGCTTACGTACCTGCGCGGCGGCGGTGAAGGGCGGGCAGTGCCGCCGGGACGGTAGGGTAGGAGCCATGCGTATTGCCAGGTTTGTCGTCGATTCCGATCCCCAGTACGGCGTTGTGGAAGGTGCCCCCGGCAGTGAGGAAATCACTGTCATCCACGGCGACCCATTCTTCAACGGCGTGGAGCGCACGTCTGTGCGCCACAAGCTGGAGGACGTCCGGCTGCTGGCGCCCATCATCCCGCGCAGCAAGGTGATCGGCGTGGGCCGGAACTTCGTGGAGCACGCCCGTGAACTCGGCAACGAGGTGCCCGCCCAGCCGCTGCTGTTCCTGAAGCCCAACACGGCCGTGGTGGGCCCCAACGACCCCGTGGTGCTGCCGGACTTCTCCGAAGAGGTCTCCTTCGAGGCCGAACTCTGCGTGGTCATTGGCCGCATCTGCAAGGACGTGCCCGAAGACCGCGTGGACGATGTCATCTTCGGATACACCTGCGGCAACGACCTCACGGCCCGCGACGTCCAGAAGACCGACCTGCAGTGGACCCGCGCCAAGGGATTCGACACCTCCGCCCCGCTGGGGCCCTGGATCGAAACCGACCTGGACACGGAGGACCTGCAGATCCAGGGGCGGCTCAACGGCGAGGTGCGCCAGGACGGCAGCACCAGCCAGATGATCCGCGGCGTGCGCGAACTGGTGTCCGTCGTGTCGCAGGCCTTCACCCTCCTGCCCGGCGACGTCATCATGACCGGCACGCCGGCCGGCGTGGGCCTGGTCAAGGAGGGCGACCGCTTCGAGGTGGAGATCGAGGGCATCGGCCGGCTCTCCAACCCGATCGTCCGCCGCTAAGGCCGTCACTCCGGGCGGGAAGCCGCACCCGGCCGGGCGGGTAAAGTTGAAGCCACTATGAGTATCGCTTCTTCGTCACCTGCCGCCGCCATTCCCCCCGTCACCGCCGACACGCCCGTACGGGTCCGTTTCTGCCCCTCGCCCACGGGCACCCCGCACGTGGGACTGATCCGGACAGCCCTGTTCAACTGGGCCTACGCGCGCCACACCAAGGGCACGCTGGTCTTCCGGATCGAGGACACGGACGCGGCGCGCGACAGCGAGGAAAGCTACCACCAGCTGCTCGACGCACTGAAGTGGCTGGGCATCGACTGGGACGAGGGCGTGGAAGTGGGCGGCCCCCACGAGCCGTACCGGCAGTCACAGCGCGGCGACATCTACCAGGATGTCATCAAGCGGCTGCACGAGGGCGGATTCATCTATGAGTCCTTCTCCACCCCGGAAGAGATCGAGGCCCGCCACCGCGCCGCCGGCCGGGACCCGAAGCTTGGCTACGACGGCTTTGACCGCCACCTGACCGATGAGCAGCAGGCCCAGTACCGGGCGGAGGGCCGGCAGGCTGTCCTGCGCCTGCGCATGCCGGACGAGGACATCACGTTCACCGACCTGGTCCGGGGCGACATCACCTTCAAGGCAGGGTCCGTCCCCGACTTCGCCGTGGTGCGGGCCAACGGTGCACCGCTCTACACCCTGGTAAACCCCGTGGATGACGCCCTGATGGGCATTACGCATGTGCTCCGCGGTGAAGACCTGCTGAGCTCAACGCCCCGCCAGGTGGCGCTTTACCGGGCCCTGCATGCCATCGGCGTAGCCGAGTACATGCCGGAATTCGGCCACCTGCCCTACGTCATGGGCCAGGGCAACAAGAAGCTCTCCAAGCGTGATCCCGAGTCCAGCCTGTTCCTGCACCGGGAGCGGGGCTTCATTCCGGAAGGCCTGCTGAACTACCTGTCCCTGCTGGGCTGGTCGCTGAGCGCGGATGAAGACATCTTCACGGTGGAGCAGCTCGTGGAGCACTTCGACATCCACGACGTCCTGGGCAACCCCGCCCGCTTCGACCTGAAGAAGGCCGAGGCCATCAACGGCACCCATGTCCGGATGCTTGAACCCAAGGTCTTCCGGGACCGCGTTGCGCACTACCTGCGCGAGGCGGGCCTGGTGGGGGAGATCCTGACAGACCGCGAGGAGGAGATCCTCACCGAGGCAGCCCCCCTGGTGCAGGAGCGCATCACGCTGCTGGGCGAAGCGCCCGAGATGCTGGCTTTCTTCTTCAAGGCCGACGACGCCGTGGACGTTGCCGATGACGCCCGCAAGGGCCTGCCGGCAAACCTTGCCGAGGTGCTTGACGCTGCCATCGCCGCCCTGGAACCGGTGGAGGAGTGGACAGCGGAGAACATCCAGGCTGCCCTCAAGCAGGCACTGGTGGAGGACCTTGGCATCAAGCCCCGCCTGGCATTCGGCCCGGTCCGCACGGCCATTTCCGGCCGCCGGGTCTCGCCGCCGTTGTTCGAGTCCATGGTCATCCTCGGCAAGGAGTCCGCGCTGCGCCGGCTCCACGCCTTCCGCGGCTGATGACCGCCCCCAGCCGGGCTGCCGCCGCTACGTTGGAGACACCCTTCGGGGCCGTCCGCGGCGTCCTGTTCGACATCGACGACACGTTGGTGGACCTCGAATATTCGATGACCACCGCCCTGCGCGAGGTCAGCGAACACCTCCTGCCCGGCCTGGACCAGGCCGGGTGGGAGCGGTTCGGACGCATCTTCACGCACGAAACCACGCATTACTACGACCGCTACCTTGCCGGAGAGCTGACGTTCAACGAACAGCGCCTGCTGCGGGGCAGGGCGGCACTGGGACACTTCGGCGTTGAACTGGCAGACGGCGAGGAGTCCCACCGCTGGCTCAGTGCCTATGTGGAGAAGCAACCCGCGTACGTCAGGCCGTTTCCCGACGTCCAACCCCTGCTGGACCTCCTGGACCGTGCAGGCATCCCTTACGGTGCGGTGAGCAACAACGTCCACGATTACCAGCGGGCCAAGCTGGACGGTGCCGGACTGGAGCGGATTACCCACCTGGTAGGCACCGATACGATGGGCGTCGCCAAACCCCATCCGGCCATCTACCTTGAAGGCGTCAGGCTCCTTGGCACGCCCGTTGCGGAGACACTGTATGTGGGCGACAACCGCCTGCTGGACGCTGAAGGGGCGACGGCGGCCGGCCTGGTGGGCGTATGGCTCAACCGGGCGGGCGAGGTCGTGGAGGAGTTCGGCGGCGGAATGGTTTCGTCCCTGGAGCAGCTCCTCGGCTAAGCATCCGCACGCAGCGGCCGCGCCTTTCCAGCCGGAACCGCGGCCGCTGCGTCGATGAAAGCACTTTGGGCGTCAGCCGGCTGTATCCAGCCGGCTGGAACGCCGGCGCAGCACCAGGTACGCCCCCGCAGCGGCAGAGACCAGCACTGCCATCAGCAACAGCGCAACCACGGGGTTGTCCAGCCATGACGACGGCGACACAGCCGCCACTTTGGCGTGCAGTTCCTGCGTGCCGGCCGCAATCCTCGCATTACCGTCGGCCAGCTTGCCTGCACCGTCGGCGAGTTTCCCCGAGCCGTCATCCAGCTTGCCGTTGCCGTCAGCCAGCTGCCCGGTTCCGACAGCGAGCTGGGCTGATCCCGTCTGCAGCTGCCCTGTGCCGCGGCTCAGCGCAACGGTGCCGTCCGAGAGCGCCTCGGTTCCGGCCAGCAGGCCCGGGTTGGCCGGGTCCCCGTCACCAGTGATCCCTGCACTGAGTTTGGTGGTCCCGTCCTGCAGGCTGTTGGCGGCGTAAATCAGGCCGGGGCTGTCCGGGTTGCCGGGTACCCCGTCCATTCCTTTCCGGATCTTTGCCGTGCCCTCTGCCAGCATGGACGTTCCCAGCACCACGCCGGGGTTCTGCGGGTCCGTTGCATTGAGCTTTTCGGCCAGAGTGGCGAAGCCCGCTTTCAACCGCCCCGCGCCGTCGTCCAGCTGTCCCGCTCCGGCGGCGAGGCTGCCGGTTCCGGCCTTAAGCTGCCCGGCGCCGTCGTTAAGCTTTGCTGCCCCCGCATCCAGCTGGCCCGCTCCCGCGTAGGCACGGCGGCCGCCGTCGGCCAGCTTCGCGATCTGGTCCTTGATCACAGCCAGGGGAACCAGGCCCTGGGGGCCGTTCGCGGCCGCTTCCAGCTGGTCCAGGCCCTGGCTGAGCGCGGCGAGGCCGTCGCCCTGGGCTGGATCGTTGCCCGTGCCCGGGTAGCCCTTCAACGTGGCCGTTCCGTTCTTCAGTGCCGCAGTCCCCGCGCTCAAGCTGGTGGCGCCGGCATCGAGCTGCACGGCGCCCACGGCAAGCCGGGCAGTGCCTGACTGAAGCTGACCCGCGCCGTCGGCAAGGTTGTCCGGTGCGTTTCCTGCGGCCGTGGGCGTCAATGCCGCTGACAGCGCCACGGCGCCGGCCTGGAGCTTCCGGGCGCCGTCATCCACCTGGTAGACGCCCGGGACGAGCTTGTTCACCACGTCGTTCTGCAGCTTCGTGGTGCCGGCGTGCAGCTTGTCCACTCCCGGTGCCAACTGGTCACGGACTCCGGAAAAGATCTTCCCGGCGCCCGCCTGCAGGGCAGCAGCTCCTTTATCCAGCTCGATGCTTCCGGTCCTGATCTTGGCTGAGCCGTCTTTGACCTGCGCCGCGCCCAGGTTGGCTGCGCCCGCCCCGGCCGCCAGCTTCCCACTGCCGTCCTTGAGCTGTGACGCCCCTGCCGCAGCCTGTTGGGCTCCGTTCATGAGCTGGGCGGATCCGCTGGAGATCTGGCCGGTGAGGTAGGTGTAGAACGCAAGGAACAGGGCGAGCAGAACGGACAGGGCAATGATCGCCATGGACTGGGAGCGGGGTCTGTGCTTTGCTGCGGCAATGGTTGCTGTGCGGGTGGTCAACGCTGACACTTCCTAACTTTTCCGCCGGACGACGCTGCCCGGGGGCGAAAACCGTGGCTGGTAAGGCGTTCCCGTTTTCCTCGTGGGTGACCCCCAGCAGGGGGAGGGGAGAGTGTTACCGATGAGTAACTTACTCGAGAGTAACCACATGGTTGGAGAGCGGGCAAGGGTTTTGCGGCAACGGTCCACAGGGTGGCCGGCCGCCCGCTTGGCGCTCGATTTGTGCGAGCGGAAAGTCTCGGGTAAAGTAATTTCTCGTGCTGAGGCGCACGGAGCAGGGAAAATCCCCTGAAAACCGGCCCGAAAGTGCCATTGGGATATGGTGTAATTGGCAACACTACGGTTTCTGGTACCGTCATTCTAGGTTCGAGTCCTGGTATCCCAGCTCTGGTTTGATTGCTTGTTTCAGCAGCAAAACAGTGTGTTTCAAGCCGGTTCGCCGATTTGAAATCAAGGCAAAGTGTGTGAAATACTCACTGAGCTTGAGCAGCGGAGACGCTGCCGGAAGTACATGGCCCCATCGTATAGCGGCCTAGTACGCTGCCCTCTCACGGCGGTAACGCGGGTTCGAATCCCGCTGGGGTCACCAATATAAATGGTCCCGGGCAACTGCCCGGGGCCATTTCTGTTTCCCCGGCCATGGCCCGTTTGGGACCGCGGCCGGATGCGGCGCGCCGGGCCCGGTTCCCGCGTCTGCTCAACTGGCATGATGTTCCTGTGACCTCCCGCAACGAGCACGTCCCTCACGCCCAGCCACCGAACTCCTTGGCGGCGGTGGCACTCCTTGAGGAGATCCGCAGCGGACTGGACGGGGTCACCCTGCCACTGGCACTGCCGGGCGCCGAGCAGGCACGCCGCGATGCCGCCGCCGCGAAGGCCCAGCTGGATGACTACATCCTTCCGCGCTACCGCAGCCTGGACGCTCCGCTCCTCGCCGTGGTCGGCGGTTCCACGGGCGCGGGCAAATCCACGCTGGTCAACGGACTCGTGGGGCATCCGGTCACGCGCGCCGGCGCCATCCGTCCCACCACCCGCCAGCCCATCCTGCTGCACAATCCCGCCGAAGCCGCCTGGTTCGAAGGCCAGCGAGCCCTGCCGGGGCTGACCCGTATCAGGGGCACGCTGGCAGCCCACCCGGCGCCCGGCGGCCACGCGGCCGAGAAGTCCGGGCCTTCCGACTCCCTGGTCCTGCTGGCTGATGCAGCAGTACCTGCCGGCATCGCACTCCTCGACGCGCCCGACGTCGACTCGATCTCCGACCAGAACCGCCTGCTCGCCGGACAGCTGCTGGCGGCCGCCGACCTGTGGGTGTTCGTCACTACGGCAAACCGGTACGCCGATGCGGTCCCCTGGAAGCTCCTCCTCGACGCCGCGTCCCGGGACATCACGGTGGTCGTGGTGCTGGACCGGGTGCCGCAAGGAGCAGAAGAGGAAGTGAGCCAGGACCTCCGGGGCCTGCTGGACCGCGAAGGCCTTGCCGGCAGCCGCCTGTTCATCATCGCCGAAACTGTCCTGGATCCGCGCGGGATGCTGCCCGCCGGGGCCGTGGAGGAGCTGCGGGAGTGGTTGGCGTCGCTGGCGAACGATGCCTCGGGGCGGACCGACGTGGCCCGGCGCACGCTGAACGGCACCGTCCGGGCGCTGGCCCAGCGGATCGCCGGCCTCGCCGGATCCGTCCGGGAACAGGAACAGGCAGCTGCCCGGCTCGAAGCCGACGCCGTGGCGGCATATGGGGATGCGGCCGCCCGGATCCTGGACGCCACCCGCGACGGAGCCCTCCTGCGGGGCGAGGTGCTGGCGCGCTGGCAGGACTTTGTGGGCACAGGCGAGTTCTTCCGTGCCCTCGAGCAGAATGTTGGCCGCTTCAGAGACCGCTTGGGAGCGTTCTTCCGTGGTGAACCGGCGCCCGCAGTCCGGGTTGAGGCAGCCATCGAAACCGGCCTGCAGGCCGTCATCCTGGACGAGGCAGCCAACGCCGCCGAGGATACCGACCAAAGGTGGCGCTCGGACCCGGCAGGCCGTCAGTTACTGGGCCCGGATGACCTCGCCGGCACGGATCCGGCCTTCGCGGACCGGGCGGCTGCGGAGATCAGGGCCTGGCAGGAAGCGCTGATGGAGCTGATCCGCACGGAAGGGCAGGGTAAGCGCACCCAGGCGCGCTGGCTGTCGTTCGGCATTAACGGCCTCGGTGCCGCGCTGATGATCGTGGTGTTCTCGATGACGGCAGGGCTCACGGGGCTGGAGGTCGGCGTGGCCGGCGGCACCGCCGTCGTGGGCCAGCGCCTGCTGGAGGCCGTCTTCGGCGAGGACGCCGTGCGCCGGATGGCGGACAAGGCTCGCGAGGACCTGGCAGCGCGCTGCCACCAGCTGCTGCTGGATGAACAACAGCGGTTCCTGCGGCGCCTGCCGGCGGACAACCCCGCCCTGGCGGAGACTCTGTCCGCACAGGCCGGCGCACTGGCCCGTCTGGCGGAGCGCGCATGAGCCGGCACGGCGCGGCCCGCCAGTCCTCGCGGCTGGATGCCCGGCTCCAGGCCCTCCAGGACGCACGCGAACTGGGGGAGGGGGTGCTCCCGGACCAGGCGCTGCAGGAAGCGTTCGATGTCCTGGAACGGGCAAGTTCGCGCCGGTCCCTGTCCGGCGACCACACCGTGGTGGGCTTCTTCGGGGCAACGGGAAGCGGCAAGTCGTCCCTCTTCAACGCCGTCAGCGGGGCGGAAATTGCGACGGCGGCTGCCCGCCGTCCCACCACCTCCGAACCGTTGGCGGGGGTCTGGGGAGCGGCGGGCAGCGAAGCGCTCCTTGACTGGCTGGAGGTGGGGCACCGGCACCAGGCGGCGCCGGTAGAGGGCTTCGCGGACGAAGGGACCGGACTGATCCTGCTGGACCTTCCGGACTTCGACTCCACCCGCGCCGCCAACCGGGAGATCGTGCAGCGCATGGTGGGCATGGTGGATGTCCTGGTGTGGGTGCTCGATCCGCAGAAGTACGCCGACGCGGCCGTCCACCACGGGTTCCTTGCCCCACTGGCCTCCCATGGGGCCGTCACGCTTGTGGTCCTCAACCAGGTGGACCGGCTGCCCGGCCACGATGTCCAGCCGGTGCTCGATTCGCTGCACGCGATCCTTGCCGGCGAAGGGCTGGGACAGGTCCGGGTGCTTCCCGCATCCGCCCTGACCGGGGCAGGCATCCACGAGGTGCGCGCAGCGATCCGCAAGGTGGCAGTCCAGCGGCAGGCCCAGTCCCGGCGCTTGGAGGCAGATATTTCCAAGGCCGCGGAGGACCTGCGGAGTGCCTCCGGTGACGGTGACGCTGCAGGGATCCGCTCTGCCGACAGGGCCCGGCTTGCCAATGAACTGGCTATCGCGGCCAATGTCCCTGCGGTGGTGCGCGCGGTGGGACAGTCGTACCGCCTGGAGTCCGTGCGCCGCACCGGCTGGCCGGTAATCCGCTGGCTCTCGCGGTTCCGGGTTGACCCGCTGCGGCGGCTCAACCTGCGCAGCAGCGCCCCGGCCGGACTGAACCGG
The DNA here is from genome assembly GCF_013359725.1 of Pseudarthrobacter sp. C4D7. Lineage (GTDB taxonomy): Bacteria > Actinomycetota > Actinomycetes > Actinomycetales > Micrococcaceae > Arthrobacter. The sequence continues at coordinate 317,938 of NZ_JABFMW010000002.1, forward strand.
ACATCGCTGCCGCCGGCCGGCGCCCCGGAGCGGGCGCGGACCGACGCGGCTGTCAGGGACTTTGCGGACTCGGCCAGCGCCGGCGCACCCGGCCCGTGGCGGGCAGCGATCCGGGCGGCTGCAAGGGCCGCCCGGGAACGCCTGCCCGATGCGCTGGACCAGGCCATCGCCGGCACCGACCTGGGTGCCAACCGCGTGGCGTGGTGGTGGGGCGCGTTCAACGTGGTGCAGTGGCTGGCGCTGCTGACGGCCCTGGGCGGACTGGGCTGGCTGGGCGTCCTGGCCGGGCTCGGCTACCTTCAGCTGCCGGTGCCGGAGGTCCCGCGTGTGGAGGGATGGCCGGCGCCCACCCTGATGATCGCCCTCGGCGTGGTGCTGGGACTTTTCCTGGCCGTCACAGGGCGGATCATTGCGGCCGGAGCCGCCCGGGCCAGGTCTGCCAGGGCACGACGCCGGCTCAACAGTGCCGTTGCAGGCACGGCGCAGGAGCTGGTGGTGGAGCCCGTGGAGACGGAGATTGGCAGGCTGGCGGCCTTTACCAAGGCCCTGAAGAAAGCCCGGCAGGACTAGGGACTGTTAGCTAGCCCGCGTCGAGGGCCTGGGCGGCGTCGCGGACCTTGACCAGGGTACGCAGGTTACGGGTGGTGGTTGCGGCCTTGAACTTTGTCCTGGAGCTGATTTTGCTGAAGGGGCTGTCCAGGGTTCCACCCACGGATGCCAGCCACGCAAGAGCCTCCGGGGCCAGCCGCTGCTGGTCATGGCCTTCCAGCCCTGAGCCGGCCGCCTCCAGTTCGTCGAGGACGGCCGGGTCGGAGGACAGGGTGATGTAGGTGTGCGTTGACTTGTCGTCTTCAGGGTAGGGGCAGGATTCCACCAGGCTGCCTACCCGTGCGGCGTCCAGCACCACAACCCAGGCCTCGTAGCCGAAGGCTGCACGGAGGCATGTCTCGCACTCCTGTTTCACGGCTGCGGCATCCAGGCTGCTGGAGAGCACCACGTTGCCGCTCGCCAGGAGCGTCTTTGCATCCTGGAAACCGCAGTCCTTCAGTGCGTCCCTGAGGTCCGCCATTTTGATGTTGATGCCGCCCACGTTGATGCCGCGGAGGAACACTGCGTAGCTGCTCATCGCCACAGCCTAGCCGCGTAGGTGGCCGGTAGCCGGAAGGGCTTAGTCGTTGTTCTTCCGCAGCGCCTCGGTCAGGATGCGTCCGGCATTGCAGACCACTTCCGCGTGGAGGCGTCCCGGCTGCCGGGTCAGACGCTCTATGGGGCCGGAAATGGAGACGGCGGCAATCACCCTGCCGGAGGGGCCCCGCACCGGTGCCGAGACGGAGGCGACTCCCGGCTCGCGTTCGCCAAGACTCTGTCCCCAGCCCCGGCGTCGTACCCCTGCCAGGACCGTGGGAGTGAAGCGGGCCGACTGCAGGCCCTCCAGGAGCCGGTCGTGGTCCTCCCAGGCCAGCAGCACCTGGGCTGCCGACCCTGCCTTCATGGACAACTGGGTGCCCACCGGGATGGTGTCGCGCAGGCCGATGGGCCGCTCGGCCGAGGCGACGCAGACGCGCCAGTCGCCCTGGCGGCGGAAGATCTGGGCGCTTTCGCCGGTGGCGTCCCGCAGCTGCATGAGGACGGGGCCGGCGGAAGCGATCAGGCGGTCCTCGCCGGCTGCAGAGGCGAGCTCAACCAGCCTGCTGCCGAGCACGAACCGGCCCTGGATGTCGCGGCTGACCAGCCGGTGGTGCACCAGCGCCAAAGCGAGGCGGTGGACGGTGGGCCGGGCCAGGCCTGTGGCGGCCACGAGCTGTGCCAGGGTGGTGGGCCCTGCCTCTAAGGCATCAAGAACCTGGGCCGCTTTATCAATGACACCGACTCCACTAGAATTGTCCATGTAATGATATTGCCGTCTCATTATCTGAGATGCAAATCTTTCGGGTGGCGCCGCGCAGAGCCCTCCTGATTCAGTTGGACTATTCAGCCAAACAGCAGTGAAGGGAGAGGGCCATGGGAAAGACATTGGCCGAGAAGGTCTGGGACGCACACGTGGTGCGCAAAGGTGACGGCGATGGTGCCAGCGCCCAGCCCGACCTCCTGTTCATCGACCTCCACCTGGTCCACGAAGTGACGTCCCCGCAGGCTTTCGAGGGCCTGCGGCTGGCCGGCCGCAAGCTGCGCCGGCCGGACCTGACCATCGCCACCGAGGACCACAACACCCCTACGCTGGACATCGACAAGCCCATCGCCGACCTCACCAGCCGCACCCAGATCCAGACCCTGCGCAACAACTGCGCCGAGTTCGGCGTCCGGCTGCACAGCCTGGGTGATGCAGAACAGGGCATTGTCCACGTTGTGGGTCCGCAGTTGGGCCTCACGCAGCCCGGCATGACCATTGTCTGCGGTGATTCGCACACGTCAACCCACGGTGCCTTCGGTGCCATGGCCATGGGCATCGGCACCTCCGAGGTGGAGCACGTCATGGCCACCCAGACCCTGTCACTGAAGCCATTCAAGACCATGGCCGTCAATGTGGAGGGCACGCTGCGCCCCGGCGTCAGCGCCAAGGACATTATCCTCGCCGTCATTGCCAAGATCGGCACCGGCGGCGGCCAGGGCTACGTGCTCGAGTACCGGGGTTCGGCCATCCGGGCCCTGTCCATGGAAGCGCGGATGACCATCTGCAACATGTCCATCGAGGCAGGCGCCCGGGCGGGCATGGTGGCCCCGGACCAGACCACCTACGACTACATGCTGGGCCGCCCGCACGCGCCGGAGGGCGCGGAGTGGGACGCCGCCGTCGAGTACTGGAACACACTGCGGACCGATGATGACGCCGTCTTCGACGTCGAGGTGGACCTGGACGCAGATACCCTGGAGCCGTTCGTCACCTGGGGCACCAACCCCGGGCAGGGCGTGTCCCTGTCCCAGGCGGTTCCCTCGCCCGGGGACTTCGGCGACGAAAACGCCAAGGCCGCCGCGGAACGCGCCCTGCAGTACATGGGCCTGGAAGCTGGCACACCGATGAAGGATATCCGGGTGGACACCGTCTTCCTGGGCTCCTGCACCAACTCCCGGATGGAAGACCTCCGGGCCGCCGCGGACATCATCCGCGGCCGCACCAAGGATCCCAACGTGCGGATGCTGGTGGTTCCCGGGTCCGCGCGCGTCCGGCTCGAAGCCGAGGCGGAAGGCCTGGACAAGGTCTTCAAGGACTTCGGTGCCGAATGGCGCTTCGCCGGATGTTCCATGTGCCTGGGCATGAACCCGGACCAACTGGAGGTGGGGGAGCGCTGCGCCTCAACGTCCAACCGCAACTTTGAGGGGCGCCAGGGCAAGGGCGGCCGCACGCACCTGGTCTCGCCGGTCGTGGCCGCAGCCACCGCCGTGCGCGGCACCCTCAGCTCGCCCTCGGACCTTGAACCGGCGCCCGAACCCGCAGCCATCCGCATCGACGCAGCCTAGGACAACACCATGGAAAAGTTCACCAAGCACACCGGCATTGGCGTCCCGCTGCGCCAGAGCAACGTTGACACCGACCAGATCATCCCCGCGGTGTACCTCAAGCGGATCACCCGCACCGGTTTCGAGGACGCCCTGTTTTCGGCATGGCGGAAGGACTCCTCCTTCATCCTGAACCAGGAGCCCTACAGCGCCGGCTCCGTCCTGGTGGCCGGACCGGACTTCGGTACCGGTTCCTCCCGCGAACATGCCGTCTGGGCGTTAAAGGACTACGGCTTCAAGGCCGTGCTGTCATCCCGCTTCGCCGACATCTTCCGCGGCAACTCGGGCAAGCAGGGGCTGCTGGCCGCGCAGGTGGCCCAGGACGACATTGAGCTCATCTGGAAGGAACTCGAGAACGCCCCCGGGACCGAGGTCACGGTGGACCTGGAGTCCAAGACCGTGGTGTGCGGCAACATCGTGGCGCCCTTCGAGATTGACGACTACACCCGCTGGCGGCTCCTGGAAGGCCTGGATGACATCGGGCTGACCCTCCAGCACGAGGCCGACATCACGGCCTACGAGGCCACCCGCCCGTCCTTCAAGCCCAAGACCCTGCCGGCCAAGGTTTCCTAGGCACCCTGCCTGCATCCCGGCGGGGCGCGGCAGGTCCGCCACGCCCCGCCGCCGGTGCCCCCTTATTTCGGTTCGGTAACGCGACCTCCTATGCTTGGTTGGAGCCTTTGCAAGGTTTTGGGGGCTAGTGATCGTGAGGAAACCGGTATATGAGTAGTGTTCTGACAATCCGCGGCGGTGTCCCGCTTACAGGCCGCGTCAGCGTCCGTGGGGCAAAGAACCTTGTCCCCAAGGCAATGGTGGCGGCGTTGCTGGGCAACGAACCCTCGGTGTTGCGGAACGTGCCGGAGATCAAGGACGTGGAGGTGGTTACCTCCCTGCTCCAGCTGCACGGCGTGACCGTGGAGAAGGATCCCGTCAACGGCGACCTGACCCTGGACCCCAAGGCTGCCAAGACCGCGCCCAGCACCGCGATTGATGCCCACGCCGGCGACTCCCGCATTCCCATCCTGCTGTGCGGACCGTTGATCCACGCGATCGGCGAAGCGTTCATCCCCGACCTGGGCGGCTGCAAGATCGGTGACCGGCCCATCGACTACCACCTGGACGTCCTGCGCCAGTTCGGTGCCGTCGTGGAGAAACGCCCCGGCGGCATCCACATTTCGGCCCCGAAGGGCCTGCACGGCGCCAAGATCTCGCTGCCGTATCCGTCCGTCGGGGCCACGGAGCAGGTCCTGCTGAGCGCCACCCGCGCGGAAGGCATCACCGAACTCTCCGGTGCCGCCACCGAACCGGAAATCATCGACCTCATCGCGGTGCTGCAGAAGATGGGCGCCATCATCAGCGTCCAGACGGACCGCACCATCCGCATCGAGGGTGTCCGCGACCTCGGCGGGTACAACCACCGCGCCCTGTCCGACCGCAACGAGTCGGCGTCCTGGGCGTCCGCGGCGCTGGTCACGCGCGGCGACATCTTCGTCGAGGGCGCCTCCCAGCGCGACATGATGACCTTCCTGAACACCTACCGCAAGGTCGGCGGCGGAATGGACATCGGCGAGGACGGCATCCGCTTCTACCACAAGGGCGGAAAGCTGACCCCGCTGGTCCTGGAAACGGACGTCCACCCCGGCTTCATGACCGACTGGCAGCAGCCGCTGGTCGTGGCGCTCACCCAGGCGGAGGGCGTCTCGATCGTCCACGAGACCGTGTACGAGAACCGCTTCGGTTTCACGGACGCGCTCATCCGCATGGGCGCCAGCATCCAGGTGCACCGCGAATGCCTGGGCAGCGTCCCGTGCCGGTTCGGCCAGCGCAACTTCCTGCATTCCGCAGTGATCTCCGGCCCCACCCAGCTCAAGGGCACCGACATCGATGTACCGGACCTCCGCGGCGGCTTCAGCCACCTGATTGCCGCCCTGGCCGCCACGGGAACGTCGCGCGTCACGGGCATCGACATCATCAACCGCGGCTACGAGCGTTTTACCGAGAAGCTCGCCGGCCTTGGCGCCGATTTCGACATCACCAGCACGAAGTAGAGCGGACCAGTGAAGGAATCTGCCAAGAGCAGGGCCACGTTCGTGTTCATCGCCGGCATCGTCCGGCCGCTGATGAACCTCATGATGTCCAAATCGTGGGAGGGCACGGAGAAGCTTCCCGCGGGCGGTTTCATTGCCGCGCCCAACCACTGCACCGAAATCGACCCCCTGGTGGTGGGGCACATGCTTTACAACCAGAAGCGTGCCCCGCACTTCCTGGCCAAGGCGGGGTTGTTCAAGGTGCCCGGCCTCGGCCCGCTCCTGCGCGCCACCAAGCAGGTACCGGTGGAGCGGTCGACGGCGGGAGCCAACCGGTCGTTGCAGGTGGCCCAGGAGATCGTGGCCGAGGGTGGCGCCATCATCATCTACCCGGAGGGCACGCTGACCCGTGACCCCGGCCTGTGGCCGATGAAGGGTCACACCGGCGCAGCCCGGCTGGCACTCGAGGGCGGCATCCCGGTCGTCCCGATCGCGCACTGGGGGGCGCACGAGGTCTTTCCCCGGTACGGCAAGCGGTTCCACCTGTTCCCGCGGAAGCGCTCCCGCGTGGTCGTCGGCGATCCCGTGGACCTCAGCGCCTTCGCGGGCCGTCCTCTGGATAAAGCCACCCTTGCCGAGGCCACCGAGCTGATCATGGACTCCATCACCGGGCTCCTGGCGGGTCTGCGCGGTGAGCAGCCTCCCGCGGAGCGCTGGGATCCGGCCAAGCAGCAGCAGGCCAAGCATGGACGGTTCGTCGAACGCGGCCAGCAGCCCGGGACCGGAACGGACGCCCAGTGACCGCTGACAGAAAGCCGGGAGCGGCCCACACCGTGGCCGTCCTCGGTGCAGGGTCATGGGGAACAACGTTCGCGAAGATCCTGGCCGATGCTGCCATCGCCACCGGGACGCCGCGCACCATCAGGCTGTGGGGCCGCCGCGCCGAAGTGGTGGAGGAAATCAACACCAGCCACCGCAACAGCGACTACCTCAAGGACATCGTCCTGCCGGAGAGCATCACGGCCTCAACGGACGTCCGCGGGGTGCTTGCGGACGCCGAGCTCGTGGTACTGGCCGTTCCGGCGCAATCACTGCGCCCGCAGCTGCGTGAGTGGAAGGACATGATCGCCCCCGGGGCCGTCGTCGTCTCCCTCATGAAAGGCCTGGAGCTCGGAACGGACGCCCGCATGAGCGAGGTCATCAGCCAGGAGCTGGACCTGCCGCAGGAACGCATCGCCGTCGTCTCCGGCCCCAACCTCGCCATGGAAATCGCCCGCGGGGAACCCACGGCCTCCGTGGTGGCGTGCACGGATTCGGCGACGGCGGGTTGGCTTGCCAGGAGCTGCACCGCCCCCTACTTCCGCCCGTACACCACGGCGGACGTCGTCGGCGTCGAAATCGGCGGCATCGTCAAGAACGTGATCGCGCTGGCCGTGGGCATTTGCGAAGGCAAGCAGATGGGGGACAACACCAAGGCCTCGGTCATCACCCGGGGGCTTGCCGAAACATCCCGCCTGGCCCTTGCGCTGGGCGGTGAAGCCAAAACCATGGCCGGGCTCGCAGGGCTTGGCGACCTCGTGGCAACCTGCTCGTCCGCGCTGTCCCGGAACCATACTGCCGGCCGGCTGCTGGGCGAGGGCCTGACACTTGAAGAGGTGGGCCGGAAAATGACCCAGACTGCCGAGGGCATCAAGTCCGGCCAGGCCGTCCATGAACTTGCCGGCAAGCTCGGCGTCGAAATGCCCATCACTGCCGCCGTCGTGGCGGTGCTGGCAGGCAAGCTGTCCGTTGACCAACTGGGGCCGGTTCTGCTGTCCCGGGAATTGAAACCTGAAGGCGATTACTGACCATGCCCCAAGACAACCCCACCACGGGACACGCAGCCGCCGACAGGAAGCCGCGCGTGGCCGTCCTTTTCGGCGGCCGTTCCAGCGAACATGCCGTGAGCTGCGTGACCGCGGCAGGCGTGCTGGGTGCCATCAACAAGGACAAGTACGACGTCATTCCCATCGGGATCGCCAAGACCGGCCAGTGGGTGCTTGCGCCCGCCGAAACAACCCAGTGGTCCCTCGCCGCCTCGTCGCTCCCTGAAGTGGAGCCGTCGCCGGAAACCGTTACGCTGGCCGAGATCGGCGGCGAACACCAGCTGATCGTGGCATCTCCCAACCAGGTTCCGCAGGAACTGGGTGCCGTTGACGTGGTCTTCCCGCTGCTGCACGGCCCGTTCGGTGAGGACGGCACCATCCAGGGCCTGCTGGAGTTGTCGGACACTCGCTACGTGGGCGCCGGGGTCCTGGCATCGGCTGTCGGGATGGACAAGCACTACATGAAGGTGGTTTTCGAGGCTGCCGGCCTGCAGGTAGGCCCCTACGTGGTGGTGACCGACAGGCAGTGGCGCAAGGACCCCGAAGCTGTGCGGAAGCAGGTGGACCGCCTGGGATTCCCGGTCTTCGTCAAGCCTGCCCGGGCGGGGTCCTCCATGGGCATCTCGAAGGTCGACTCCCTCGACGGGCTGGATGCCGCCATCGAGGAAGCCCGCCGCCATGACCTCAAACTTGTGATCGAAGCCGGCATTGTGGGACGCGAAATCGAGTGTGCGGTCCTGGAAGGCCGGGACACGGACGCGCCCAGGACATCGATGCCCGGCGAAATCTCCGTAGCGGGCGGTGCCCACGAGTTCTACGACTTCAACGCCAAGTACGTGGAGGATGACGCTGCGGCCCTGAGCTGCCCCGCAGACATGCCCGCAGAAGACATCGCCCGGGTCCGCGAGCTGGCCGCCGCAGCCTTTGACGCCGTGGGCGCGGAGGGGCTCAGCCGCGTGGACTTCTTCTACACGCCGGGCGGGGAACTGATCATCAATGAGATCAATACGATGCCCGGGTTCACGCCCAAAAGCATGTATCCGCAGATGTGGGCAGCCACGGGCATGGATTACGCCGATCTGATCGACGAACTGATCTACCTGGCACTCAACCGCAAAACCGGCCTGCGCTAGTACCCGGCTGCCCGGGCGGCCCGCCCGGGCAGCCTACTTGCTGCCGGGAAGGTTCTGCAGCTCCTCCTGGCCCACGCAGCTCCGCGACGACGGGACCTTGCCCGCCGCTGCTGCCAGGTCCGCCAGCACTGTCGCGGAGCTGACCTTGTCCGGGTCCATCAGGATCTCCGTGGCGGGTTCCCTGCCGTAGGTGGTCAGCGTCCACACCGGGTCGCCTTCCTTAATCACCCAGTCGACGCCGTTCACGGTCACGCAGCGGTCCGTCGTCGGCCCGGGAACGTTGACCCCGCATCGGAGAATCACCAGGGAGGGGTCGCCCCAGGCCGCCGTGCCCTGGCTGTTGGTCTTGCGCAGCCGTGAATCGCCGATTGCGTCCGGCAGTGCCACCATCATCGGCGCGCACGCCGGGTTGGCAGCATCCTTGGCTGCCGTGACATCCACGGCGGGGGAGCAGGCAGCCAGTGACAGGGCGGCAATTGCCCCAACCGATGCAATCCTTGCGGCGCGGGCGGACAGGGGCAGCTGGGGATGGTGCATGATTCCACCCTATCGCCGCGGCTGTCCCGGTCCGGACACAATGTCGGCCGGGCGCGGTAGCGTAGTGGCGTGCCTGAAGACCTCCGTAACCGCGTTGACCGCCAGCCCACCGTGGCCGGCCTTTCCGAAGCCGACCTGCTGGCCCGGATCTTTCCGCGCCTCCACCTGGACGCTGGCCACACGTCAAGCACACTGCTGGGCCCCGGGGACGACGCCGCGATCATCGCGGCCCCGGACGGCAAGACCGTCATCAGCATCGACACCCAGGTCCAGGACCAGGACTTCCGGCTCCTGTGGCCCAACGGCTACCGCACTACCGGCTTCGACGTCGGCTGGAAGGCTGCGGCGCAGAACCTCAGCGACATCAATGCCATGGGTGCCCACGCCACCTCCATGGTTGTCAGCCTGACCCTTCCCGTTGATACGCCGGTCAGCTGGGTGGAGGACCTGGCGGACGGCCTGACTGCCGGCATCACCGGGCTCGGCGCGTACCAGTGCTCCGTGGCCGGCGGCGACCTTGGCCGGGGACGGGAAATTTCCGTGACCGCGACCGTCCTGGGGTCCCTCGATGGCGGTGGAGCCGTCCTCCGGTCCGGCGCCCGGCCAGGGGACATCCTCGCGCTGGCCGGCACCGTTGGCCATGCGGCAGCGGGTCTCGCCCTGCTCGAATCGAACATTCCCCTGGAGACCCTTAGCCCGGCAGAGCGCGCCTTCGTCGACCTGCAGTGCCGTCCCCGGCCGCCGTTGGACGCCGGCCCGGCAGCCCGGGCAGCGGGCGCCACGGCAATGCTGGACATATCGGATGGACTCCTGCGGGACGGCGGGCGGCTCGCCGCAGCCAGCCACGCCGCAGTGGCGCTCGACCCCGCGCACCTTCGCCGGTTCGCGGATGTGCTGTCCCCCGCCGCGGCACGGCTGGGGTCCGACGCCGCTGCGTGGGTGCTGGGCGGCGGGGAGGACCACGGGCTGCTGGCCACATTCCCGGCCGGTGTTCAGCTGCCACCCGGATTCACTGCGATAGGCTCGATACATGCACTCGGCACCGACGAAGGCCCGGGTGTCCTGATAGCTGGCCGGGCCGCGGACACCGGGGGATGGGATCACTTTGCACACTAAGGTTGCCGCCAACGCGCTGGCGATGAAGAGGTGGCTGGGCAAGGCTGAAACTGCCCTGGGAAACCACAGCGACCGGCTCAACGCCATCAATATCTTCCCAGTCGCCGACGGCGATACGGGCACCAACCTCTACCTCACGGTCCGCGCTGCGGCCCGCTCACTGGTCCTGGAAGCGGACCAGCCGGCCCCGGTGGACGTCGGCGAAGTCCTTTCCAGGGCCGGGCAGGCGGCCATGGAAGAGGCCCGGGGAAATTCCGGCACCCTGTTCGCGGTCTTCCTGTGTGCCGCGGCGGAGCCGCTGGCCGGTCATACCCGCCTGACGTCCACCCTCCTCTCGGCAGCCCTCAACCGTGCGCAGATCCGCGCCTGGTCTGCCCTGAGCGATCCCGTTCCGGGAACCATGCTCTCCGTCATGGAGGCGGCGGCCCGTGCGGCTGCGGCAGTCGACGCCGGCCATGACGGCGATGACAGCAACCACGCCCTTGGCCTTGCGCTGGACGCGGCAGTGGAGGGCGCGCTGGTTGCCGTGGTCCACACCGAAGAGCAGCTCGATGCACTCCAGTCCGCCCATGTAGTGGATGCAGGGGGCGTGGGAATGCTGCTGATCCTGGACTGCCTCCGCTCCGCCGTCATGGGGGAGGAACTGCAGGGCGAGCTCCTGGACGGGCTGCACGGCTACGACGTTTCCGATCCGCATATCCACGCAGCCATGCCTGACGACGACGGCGTGGAAGTCATGTGCACCATCAACCTCTCGCCCCTGAACGCCGCCACCCTGCGGCAGCGGCTGGACGAGATAGGCGAGTCCGTGATCATGAGCCAGGTGGGCAACGGGCCGGACGCCGAAGGCAATTACCGGTGGCGGGTGCACGTCCACGTCCCGGACGCCGCGCCGGCTGAGTCCATCATCCGGTCACTGGGCGAACCGTCCCAGCTCAGCATCAGCGAGCTGGCGCTCCCGCGGGATCCTGGTGCGGATGCGGTGAACACCGGCGGGCATGAACGCTGAACTGCAGCTGCCCCTCGAACGGCGGATCGGTAAGCGTTCGGCGGCGGTCATTGAGAAACACCTCGGCATCACCACCGTGGAAGGCCTCCTCAACTACTTTCCGCGCCGCTACATGAGCCGCGGTGAACTGACGCCCATCACCGAGCTTCCGCTGGACGAGGACGTCACCCTGATTGCGCGGGTGCTCTCCAGCAGCACCCGGCACATGCAGGCGCGGCGCGGCACCATCACGGACGTCATCGTTTCCGACGACGACGGGCAACAGGGGCTTCGGCTGGTGGGCGGCCGGGATTTCACCGGTAAGGTCCCCGGCACGCTCAAGATCAGCTTCTTCAACGGGTTCAAGGCGAAAAGCGAACTCCTCCAGGGGCGCCGCGCCCTTTTCTCCGGCCGGGTCACCAGTTTCAAGGGGAAGCTTGGCCTCACCAACCCGGACTTCCAGCTCCTCGATGAAGATCCGTTCAGCGACTCCGGAAAAGACCCTGGAAAACTCGCCGCCATGCCCATCCCGGTCTATCCGGCCACGGCCAAGCTTCCCAGCTGGAAAATCCAGAAGGTGATCGCCACGCTGCTGGAGACCTTGGATCTTGGCTCCATGCCGGACCCGGTTCCTGCGGCCGTTGCGGCCAGGCAGGACTTCCTGCCCGTGGCGGACGCCTACCGCCTCATCCACGTGCCGGAAACCGCTGCCGACTGGAAGCGCGCCCAGGACCGGTTCCGCTACCAGGAGGCATTGGTGCTGCAGTCGGCTCTCGCCCGGCGCCGTGCCCAGCTCGCCGCCGAGGAAGCCACCGCCCGCCGCCCCGTCAGCGGGGGGATCCTGGCCGCCTTCGACCAAAACCTGCCCTTCACGCTTACGGCGGGCCAGGCCGCCGTCGGCACCACGCTCGCCGCTGAACTGGCACAGGACACCCCCATGAACCGGCTGCTCCAGGGCGAAGTGGGCTCCGGAAAGACGGTCGTGGCGCTGCGGGCCATGCTCCAAGTGGTGGACGCCGGCGGGCAGGCCGCGCTCCTGGCCCCCACCGAGGTGCTCGCCGCCCAGCACTACGACTCCATCCGCCGCACCCTGGGTCCGCTCTCCAGCGATGGACTCCTGGGCGGCCTGGCCGCGAGCGAAGGGGCGTCGGTCCAGGTCACGCTGTTGACCGGGTCCATGCCCACGGCGGCACGGAAGCAGGCCATGCTGGACGCCGCCTCCGGGTCCGCCGGGATCGTTATCGGCACCCACGCGCTGCTCAGCGACAACGTCTCTTTTTATGACCTGGGCCTGATCGTGGTGGATGAGCAGCACCGCTTCGGCGTGGAACAGCGTGACGCCCTGCGGGGCAAGGCCCGGAAGCCGCCGCACCTGCTGGTCATGACCGCAACGCCTATTCCGCGCACCGTGGCCATGACCGTGTTCGGCGACCTTGAAACCTCCACCCTGGATGAATTGCCCAAGGGCCGGGCGCCCATCACCACCCACTTGGTGGGCCTTGCCGAGAATCCCGGCTGGGCGGGGCGGATCTGGGCGCGGGCCAGGGAGGAAATCGACGCCGGCCACCAGGTGTACGTGGTCTGTCCCAAGATCCGAACGGACGACGACGGCGACTTCAGTCCGGGGGAGGACGCACCACCGGGGGTGGAGTCGGAAGAGGGCCGGGAACTCGCGTCGGTCACCGGCGTCGTGGACCACCTGTTGGGTGAGCCTGCCCTGGCGGGGGTTCCGCTGGCGCCCCTCCACGGGCGCCAGGACCCCGAGCTGAAAACCGGCACCATGGCCGGGTTCACCGCCAACCGCATCAAGCTGCTGGTGTCCACCACCGTGATCGAGGTGGGCGTGGACGTGCACAACGCCACCCTAATGGTCATCCTCGACGCCGACAGGTTCGGGATCTCCCAACTGCACCAGCTCCGCGGCCGCGTGGGCCGCGGCGGCCTGCCCGGGACCTGCCTGCTGGTCACCGCCCTTGAACCCGGCCACCCCAGCCGGCGCCGGCTGGAGGCCGTCGCGGCAACCACGGACGGTTTCCTCCTGTCGCAGGAAGACCTCAAGCTGCGGCGCGAGGGCGATATCCTTGGTGCTTCCCAGTCCGGGGGACGGTCCACCCTGAAACTCCTGCGGGTCCTGGAACACGAAGACATCATTGCCCGGGCCCGGGACGACGCCCAGGCCATTGTTGGCGGCGACCCCCTGCTGGCCGGCCACCGCGAACTCGCCGATGCAATCGAGCAATACCTCAACCCCGAGAAGGAGGCGTTCCTTGAACGCGGATAGCAACGAAGGCGCAGCCCCGCTGCGGTGGCCGGCATGACGCGGATTATTTCCGGGGCCGCCGGCGGCACACCCCTTGCCGCTGTCCCGGGGTCCTTGACGAGGCCCACCACGGACCGGGTCAAGGAAGCGCTGTTCTCCCGTCTCGACGCCTTTGACGTTCTCAACGGCGCCCGGGTGCTGGACCTCTATGCCGGGTCAGGTGCCCTGGGCGTGGAGAGCGGCAGCAGGGGCGCCCTGGCTGTGGACCTTGTCGAGTGCGACGCCAAGGCCAGCGGTGTGTGCCAGCGAAACGCCGACCTCATCAACGGCGTGCTGGGCCGCAAGGCCGTAACCGTCCACCGCTCCAGGGTGGAGCCGTTCCTGGACCGCGCCGGCGTCAACGCCGCCTGGGACCTGGTCTTCCTCGATCCGCCGTACCCGCTGGAGGAAGCCGGATTGTCAGCAGTGCTGGAGAAACTGTCCGCACATCTGGCGCCGGGAGCCGTTGTGGTGGTGGAACGTTCTTCCCGGTCCCCGGAGCCCGGATGGCCTGGCGGAATGACGAAATTCGCCGAAAAAAAGTACGGCGAAACCCGGTTGTGGTTCGCCGAACCCTTCGTGCCGGATGCCATTGCCCCTGGGGACCTGGCCGAGGACACCGGGCCCGGACCCCTCGGCGCCGGCGAACCTTCCGCGGAGGCTTAGTCCGAGTAGGGGTCCAGGTCCACCCCGGCCAGGACCCTTGCGGGGTGGGGGCCCCGCGCCGTCAGCTCAGCTGTCCAGGATTCCGGCCAGGGCCCCCGGGTGCCCGCCAGGATGATGTTGCCCGGGTACCTGCCGTCAAACATGCCGGCTTCTGCGACTGCGCCCACCCCGGCCATCGCCCCGCGCATCGCCGCCACCTGGCTCCTGACGAGGGTGAGCGCCGGCTCGTCGCCCACGTTGACGATCAGGATCCCCTCCGGCCCCAGGCGCTCGCCGGCTTCACGGTAGAATCCGCCGGTGGCAATATGGGCCGGCGCCTCCGGCCCGGAGAAGATGTCCAGGATTATGACGTCGAACGTGAGGCCGGGGTCAAGTGCACCGAGGGCTTCACGGGCGTCGCCAATGACAGTAGTCAGGTTTGTTCCGTCGGGCATGGGAAGGTGCCGCAGCACGAAATCCAGCAGTTCGCGTTCCAGCTCCACCGCGGATTGGACCGAGCCGGGGCGGGTGGCCTGGATGTACCTGGCCAGCGTCAATGCTCCTGCTCCCAGGTGCAGCGCCTTGATCGGTTCCCCGGACGGGGCGGCAAGATCCACAAGGTGTCCGATCCTGCGGAGGTACTCGTAAAAAATCTCCTCCGGCCGGTCAACGTTGACGTGTGACTGTTCGGCTCCGCCGATGCTGAGCACGTATCCGCCGGCAGTGAATGCGTCCGGCTCGATCGTGGCATGCTGGCCCGTGGTCCGCAGGAACCGGCTCGCGGAAGTGCTGCCGCCGCCGGCCATCACAGCCTGCCGCCCAGGGTCGCCAGCCGATCGGCGGCCTCCTCAAGGACCTCCGTCTTCTTGCAGAAGGCGAACCTGAGCAGGCTTCGGGTCCGTTCCGCGCCTTCGGGGTGGCAGAAAACAGGGACGGGGATCGCCGCCACTCCCACGAGTGACGGCAGCCGGCGGGCAAGGTCCACGGCATCGGTGACACCCAACGGAGCGGTGTCGACATTGACGAAATAGGTTCCCCGCGGCGTGAAGACGTCAAAGCCGGCGGCCCGGAGCCCTGCACTGAGGATGTCCCGTTTCCGCTCCAGTGCGGACGCGACGCCGGTGTAGAAGGCATCAGGCAGTGCCAGTCCGGTGGCGATCGCCGCCTGGAACGGAGTACCCGAGCTGTAGGTGAGGAACTGCTTTACGGTGCGGACCGCGGCGACCAGTTCCGCGGGCCCGCTGAGCCAGCCGACCTTCCAGCCGGTGAGGGAAAACGTTTTGCCCGCTGAGGAAATGGTGATGGTCCGGTCCGCGGCGCCCGGAAGGGTGGCCACGGGAGTATGGGCCACACCGAAGGTCAGGTGCTCATAGACCTCGTCGGTAATGATGATGCTGCCGTGCTTGACCGCGAGGTCCACCACACGCTGCAGCACTGCGGGCGCGAAAACCGCGCCCGTGGGATTGTGGGGATTGTTCAGCAGCACCACCCGGGTCCGCTGGCTGAAGGCCGCCTCCAGCGCGGCCAGGTCCGGCATGAAGTCCGGGGCCAGCAGGGGAACCGTGGTGTGGGTGGCGCCGGAAAGCCCGATCACCGCACCGTAGGAGTCGTAGAACGGTTCGAACGTGAGGACCTCGTCGCCAGGTCCAACGAAAGCCAGCAGGGCGGCGGCGATCGCTTCGGTTGCCCCCGTGGTGATGATGACTTCCGTCGCCGGATCCCGCGCCAGCCCGTAAAACCGTTCCTGGTGCGCAGCCACTGCCTCGCGCAGCTCCGGGATGCCCTTGCCCGGTGCGTACTGGTTGGCACCGGCAGCGATGGCCGCCCGCGCGGCGTCGCGGATTTCGGCCGGCCCATCCTCATCGGGGAAGCCTTGTCCCAGGTTGATGGCGCCCGTCTGGACGGCCAGCGTGGTCATCTCCTCGAAGATGGTGACGCCCAGGCGGCCGTCCGGTGCCAGGAGGTTCGCTCCCAGCGCGGTGCGCTGCCAGGGAGCAGGTGGCATGGGCGTGGAAAGTTCCCGTGCTGGATGCATCCAGTCATGGTATCCCGGCCTTTCCATGGGGTAGGTTCGGAGCATGAGACGCGCTGTGTGCCCCGGATCCTTCGACCCCATCCACAACGGCCATCTCGAGGTTATTGCCCGGGCTGCCGGTCTTTTCGACGAAGTCATCGTGGCCATCTCCACCAACTATGCGAAGAAGTACATGTTCAGCCTGGAGGAGCGGCTGGAGATGGCCCGCGAAACGCTGGCCTCGCTCAAGGGCATCGTGGTGGAACCCGTGGGTGAGGGTCTCCTGGCGGAGTACTGCCGCCAGCGGGGCGTGTCCGCCATCGTCAAAGGGCTCCGGTCGTCGTCGGACTTTGACTACGAACTCCCCATGGCCACCATGAACCGCCAGCTTAGTGGGGTGGAGACGGTCTTCCTCCCGGCCGAAGCCAGCTACGTCCATCTGTCCTCCACCCTGATCAAGGAGGTTGCGGCACTGGGCGGCCGCGTCTCGGACTATGTGCCCCGGTCGGTGCACCGGCGCATGGTCACCGGCGAGCCTTCGCCGGATCAGCTGCCAAGGCGGTAGGCTGGATGGGTACTTCGGCGCTGCCCGTTGCCGGTTTGAGTCAGCATGGCTCTTCAGGCTAGGATGGTACGTCGGTCATATGTTCAACAGGAGTTCTCATTAACAGAGATGCTGGTTCGCCCCTGGCGTTCGACGTCAAGGACCTCGGGCGCAGCCCGGGAAGCATGCGGACACTGACGGAACATGTACCCGCACCGGGTGATCTTGGTGTGGCGCTCATTGGTGTTCAGGAAGGCTCGGATGTCGAGCTGGACCTGAGGCTTGAGGCCGTACACGAAGGAATTCTGGTATCAGGTACCGTTATCGCCGAAGTAACCGGCGAGTGCGGCCGATGCCTGGATCCCCTTGCGTATGACCTCGAGGTCAATGTGCAAGAACTTTTCTTCTACGAGGGCACTCAGTTCTCGGACGGAGAAGAAGATGAAGAGCAACGTCGAGTCGAGCACGATGTAATCGATCTTGAACCGGTGTTGCGGGACGCGGTTGTCACCAATCTGCCGTTCCAGCCGGTGTGCCGGGAAGACTGCCAGGGCCTTTGCTCCGAATGCGGAGCTCGCCTGGAAGACGAGCCGGGGCACCACCACGAGGTCCTGGATCCTCGCTGGGCTGCCCTAGCTGATATGGCTAAGCCTGACCGGCAAAATTGATTTGTACGTGTTTGTCTAGAGAGAAATGAGTTAGCCGTGGCTGTTCCCAAGCGGAAAATGTCTCGCTCGAATACCCGCGCCCGCCGCTCGCAGTGGAAGGCGACCGCCCCCCACCTGGTGAAGACCGTTGAGAACGGCCAGGTCACCTACAGCCTGCCGCACCAGGCAAAGGTCGTTACCGACTCTGCTGGCACCGCGCTGTTCCTTGAGTACAAGGGCCGCAAGGTCGCTGACGTCTAATCGGCCCCGCAGGCTGAATGATGTCTTCAACTGAAGAGCTTCTGAAGCGTCTCGGTGTCACTATTGACGCCGGGACGCTTCGTCTTGCGCTTACCCACCGTTCGTACGCCTACGAGAACGGTGGCATTCCCACCAATGAGCGGCTCGAGTTCCTGGGCGACTCCATCCTGGGATTCTCCGTTACCGATGCCCTTTTCCGGGACAACCCGGACCTGCCCGAAGGCGAACTCGCCAAGCGCCGGTCCGCCGTCGTCAGCACCCGGGCCCTGGCCGGCATTGGACGCAGCCTGGGCATTGGCGAGTTCATCTACCTGGGCCAGGGCGAAAAGCTCACCCACGGTAAAAACAAAGCGTCCATCCTCGCTGACACCATGGAGGCCCTGATCGGGGCAACCTATGTCTCCAACGACATTGAGACCGCGCGCCAGCTGGTCATGCGGCTCATCGGACCGATGCTGAAGGACGCCGCCGTCCTGGGTGCCGGCACCGACTGGAAGACCAGCATCCAGGAACTGGCGGCCAGCCGGCAGCTGGGCACTATCCACTACGCAGTGGACGGCTCCGGGCCGGACCACGCCCGTACGTTCACCGCGGTCCTGAATATCGGCGGAACGGCTTACGGCAAGGGCTCCGGACACTCCAAGAAGGAAGCGGAGCAGGAAGCTGCTGCGGACGCCTGGCGCGTGCTTTCCCAGGCGGAGTCCCGGAACGCCGCCGCTGCCGCCACGGACTCCGTCACCGCCAAGTAGTGTCCCGTGCCTGAACTGCCCGAGGTCGAAGTGGTGCGCCGCGGCCTGGTCAATTGGGTCCGCGGCAGGACCATCACCACCGTTGACGTCCTGGATCCCCGCTCCATCCGCCGCCACGCCCTCGGCACGGCGGATTTCATCGGAAACCTCGAAGGCGCCACCGTGTCCGACGTGGTGCGCCGCGGCAAATTCCTCTGGATGCCGCTGACGGACAACGCACCGAGGCCGGACAACCAGCAAGGTGGTCCGGTCCCGGACGTGGCACTCATGGCCCACCTTGGCATGAGCGGTCAGCTGCTCATGCAGGATTCCGGCGTCCCTGACGAAAAGCACCTCAAGGTCCGCTTGCGCCTCAGCCCGCGCCCGGGCATGCCGGACCAGCTGCGGTTCGTGGACCAGCGGATTTTCGGCGGCCTGTTCGTCACGGCGCTGGTACCCACGGACGACGGCGGCCCCGGTGGCCTTGCCGAATCCCCCCTGCCGCTGATCGCTGCTGAAGCAGCCCATATTGCCCGTGATCCCCTTGACCCCTCGTTTTCCTTCGACCTCTTCTACCAGCGCCTGCGCAAGAGAAGGACCGGACTGAAGAGGGCGCTCCTGGACCAGGGGCTGGTGTCGGGCATCGGCAACATCTACGCCGACGAAGCACTCTGGCGTGCCCGCCTGCATTTCGCCCGGGCAACAGACACCCTCCGCAGGGGCGAGGCCCAGCGCGTCCTGGACAGCGCCCGCGAGGTGATGCTTGATGCCCTGGCAGCAGGGGGAACGAGCTTTGACTCTCTGTACGTCAACGTCAACGGCGCCTCAGGGTACTTCGACCGGTCCCTCAACGCCTACGGCCGCCAGGGCGAGCCGTGCAGGCGCTGCGCCGAGGCAGGCATCCACGCCGTGATCCGCCGCGACCAGTTCATGAACCGGTCCTCACACACGTGCCCGGTCTGCCAGCCACGGCCCCGTAACGGCCGCTGGTAGCCAGGCACCTGCTGAGTCGTCCTGAATCTGCGGATTCTGCGGTTCCTGAATGTGGAATCCGCTGGAACACTGGGTTTATGAAGCCCGTGGTTCAATTGACCAGCACAAGGTGGCCCTCATGACGGTTCTGAAACGGTTGTGCATGACGGGGGCAAGTGCCGCCGTCGCGCTGGCCGGCGTCGCCCTGCTGCTGAACCAGGCTGTGGCCGAGCCTGTGAACGCCTCGGTGGCCATGCCTGCATCCACGCAGTTCGCCGCCCTTGCCGCACCCGCCCGGCCCCAGGCGTCCCTGCCTGCGCAACCCGGTTCGGACCGTGGGCCGCGGCCACCGGAAGTCCTTCCTCCGGTCCAGGCACCGCCGCGTGCCCTGCCGCTCCCCGCTGCTCCGGCTCCGCTGATCCGGGGAGCACTCCCGGCGGCGGCCTCGGCGAGGAATTCGGTGGTCCGTGGGTTCCCCTCCACTATTGTGTCCTTCCCGGACAAGACCGTCCCGGTTTTCACCGCCGTGAGTCCGGGGGAGGGGGCCATGGAGTTCACAGCTGAGGGCATTACGCCGTTGACTCCGGAGCAGGCCCTGGCCCACTTCCAGCAGAGCCTGCTCAAGGTGGGATTCCGGAGCGACGTTGCACCCACCGGCCAGAGCATCGTCCTGGTCCGGGGCAAAGACCAGATCAGTGTTTCCGCCGCAGTGACAGGAACCGGCGCCACCCGCTTCAGCCTGCTCGGCAGGTTCCACACCGGCCCGGGCAAGTAGGAATGTATATTTCCGTCTCGGACCGCAATGGCGGCCAAGGCGGCACAGCGCTGGCGCGCACTTCTGTTCCCTTCCGGCTGGCCCCCACCATCGTGTGGTTGGGAATCGTAAGCCTGTTCACCGACGTTTCCTCGGAGTCCGTGGCCGCCGTACTTCCCCTGTACCTCACGGGATACCTCGGCCTTTCGGTGATCGCCTTCGGCGTCCTGGACGGTATCAACCAGGGGGCGGGATCCTTGGTGCGGATGGCAGCCGGCTGGCTTTCGGACCGCGCGGGCCGGCCCAAACAGGTTGCCCTGGCCGGCTACGGCCTGTCCGCCACTGCAAGGCTGGCGCTGCTTTTTGCCGGCGGATTCTGGGCCCTCACCGGCACCATGGCAGCTGACAGGATCGGCAAGGGGATCCGGACAGCCCCACGGGACGCCCTGATCACCGTCAACGCCCAGCCCGAACACCTGGCACGGCATTTTGGGGTCCACCGGATGCTCGACACTATCGGCGCCGCCCTCGGTCCCCTGCTGGCGTCCGCCATCCTCCTGTTGATACCTTCCGGGTATTCCACCGTCTTTGTTGTCTCCCTGGCTTTTGCCGTGATTGGGGTGGCGGCCCTGGCGCTGTTCGTTCCAGACCAGCGGGCAGTAAGGAAGCAGCCCGTCGCCGAAGACAGGAAGGTGAAGCCTGCACCCGGTATCCGTTGGGCCAGGCTGCACCACAGCGCACTCGGCCGCCTTTTGCTCACGGCGGGAGTGCTTGGCCTGCTCACGGTCGGTGATGGATTCATCTACCTGGCCCTCCAGAACCGCAATTCACTTGAACTGCAGTGGTTCCCCATGCTTTATGTGGGAACAAATGCCGTCTTCCTGTTACTGGCCATCCCGCTGGGGCGGCTTGCTGACCGATGGGGAAGGACGAAAGTGTTCATCGGCGGCCACCTGGCCCTTGTGGGGTGTTACTTGCTGGCGTCCCTTCCGTTCACCGGTGCATGCGCCGTCGCGGGGTGCCTGGTCCTCCTCGGTATCTTCTATGCTTCGACTGACGGGGTCCTGACCGCACTGGCCAGCCAACTGGTTACTCCCGAACATCTGGCTACGGGCATCAGCGCAGCCCAGACGGTGGTGGCAGTGAGCCGGATGGCTGCCTCGGCCGGGTTCGGCGTCCTGTGGTTCGCGGTGGGTCCCACCACTGCGCTTGTCCTGGTCGGAGGCCTGCTGGCCCTGGCAGTGCTGGGTTCGCCATTGCTCCTTCGCGGTCCCAAAAACAGCTAGGGTGCATGCATGACCCTTCGTGCCAGGCCCACCGGCAACAAAGGCCGGTGGGCCATACTGCTGCTTGTTGCGGCCATTGCCCTCGCGGGTGCCGGAATCTTCGCCGTCCAGGCCGTCCAGCGTTTTCAGGACGACCGTGCGGCAGCCTCCGAAGCCACCCTCGCCCCGGGAGGCCCGTCCCTGCCGGCAGAACCATTCGTGCTCTTCCGGAATACTGCTTCAGGCCAGGCCTACGGCCAAGCCGCCACGGTTTCCCTCTCCGACCCCAGTGGCGCCCGTTCGGTCAGCGGCGTGGACTGCGACCGGACCTACGGCTCCCGGACCTCAGTGATCTGCCTGCGGACCCAGCGGGGCGTGGTGACACGCTTTGAAGCGTCGGTGTATGACCGCACCTGGCAGCAACAGGCCAAGTGGCCGCTGCGCGGAATTCCCAGCCGCGCCAGGATGGACAACACCGGAACCGCCGTCGCCACCACAGTTTTCGTCACCGGCCATTCCTACGCCGGTGCAGGGTTTTCCACCGAAACCACCATCACGTCCGTCAAGGACGGCGGCGAATTGGGGAGCCTGGAGGGGTTCGTCCTGTTGGTAAACGGCGAACGGATCACGGCCGAGGACCGCAACATCTGGGGGGTGACATTCGTCCCTGGCCAGGCGGATGCCTTCTATGCCACGGCGGCATCCAGTGGCCGCATCTGGCTGGTCAAGGGCAGCGTGTCGGGCCGCACCCTGACGGCCGTGTATGACGGGGCAGAGTGCCCGTCCCTTTCCCCCGACGGTTCGCGCCTGGCCTACAAGAAAAATGCCGCCGGACCTCTCGATCCCCATTGGAATATTGCCGTCCTGGATCTGGCCGATGGCGGCGAGACTGTCCTCCAGGAAGCAGCAAGCGTCGACGACCAGGTGGAGTGGCTCGATAACAACACCCTGCTCTATGGACTTCCGCGGCCCGGGGAGCCGGGGGACAGCGACATCTGGCAGATCGCCGTCGCTCCCGGGTCCACCCCGGCCGTGTTCATCGAACATGCCTGGTCGCCCTCGGTGATCCGCTGATCCCCGGAGGGACTTCAGGCGGGATCGGGTGCGAAGACAACGTCGACAAAGTAATTCGTGGCGGCCGATGTCCTGTTCGGCACAGCCGTTCCCGTCCCATACCTGAACAGGCCGTTCTTGGCGGCCGGGGCAACCAGCACCCCACTGGTCCAGTCCTTTGTGAAGAAGTTGCTGGTGTACGAGTACTTGCCCGCCGGAGCGTTGTAGGACACCACGTACGTTGATCCCACTGTGAGCCTGACGGGCGTTGAAAGGACGGCTGTCTGCCATCCGCTGGCTGTTTCGTTGGTGAAAGTTACGCCTGCCACTTTGACGCCGGCCGGATCCCACAGGGCACCCGTGTGGACGCCCTTGTTGTTTGGCCCCTTGTAGAAGCGCAGGGCAGTCACCACCCCGGGGGCAGTTGTGCGGAACGCAGTACCCAGATCGATGGCCCGCGTTTCCGTCGACGTCGCCACCTTGGGCACCAGGCTGGAAAAGAGTGTCTGGCTGGGTGGAGGCGCTTTCGCGGTGGTGAACTGCCAGGAGGTTGGTGGGAGGACGGCACCGTCCGTGGACACCACATTGTTGGCGCTCGCCGCGATGGCAGTTCCCGCCGGAAGAAGCTGCGCCGGGCTGAACGTGATGGTCCGTCCGTCCGCGGACAATGCAGAACTGCCCGCGATGCTGGTTCCGCCGGCGGAGAGCGCCAAAGCCGAGCCCGGCTGCACTGCCGCTGACAACGTCAGCGAGGGCTTGGTGTCCACTGCCACCCCTGTGGCGTTCGCGGCGGGCGCGAACGAGCTCACCGTCAGCGGTGTTGGTGCTGGTGGAGGCGCCGTGCCGGTGAACACCACGTCCACCAGGTAGCTGTTACTGGATGAGTTCCCCGGGAAGTCAGCGCTGTACGAGTATCCGCCCGAGCCCTGCGTGGTGCGCAGCGGGCCGCTGGTGAAGCCGGTGGAGAATCCGCCCTGGGTGTAGGAGTAGGTGCCGGTGGGGGACTTGTAGGCGGCTATGTATTCAGTGTCGGCGGCTATGGCAACGGGCTGGCTGAAGGTTGCGGTCTGCCACCCGGCGGTGGATTCACCGGAGAACGTGACGCCCGCCAGCTGCTGCCCCGCTGCAGTGAACAGTGCCCCGGTATGGGTTCCGGTGTTTCCCGCGGCTTTGTAGAAGCGGACACCGGTGATGCTGCCGGCGCTTGAACTGGCAAACCGCACTCCCAGTGTCAGCGGTACGCCGTCTTTGACCTCAAGGACGGTAGGCGTCACCGTGTCCTGGTACAGCGTGCAGGGGCATGTGCCCTCAACCCGGGGCGGCGGGACCGTGGTGAAGGTCCAGCTGCCTCCGGCGCTGAGCTGCTGTCCTGTGCTGGACGTGGCAGTGACGGTTGCTGTGTAGGTTGAGGACGGGTTCAGGGGAGCGGATGGTGTGAACGTCACTTTCCCGGCCGTGGAGTTGAAAACCGTGGCCCCCGGTACTGGTGCACCATCCGGCCCGGTGAGGACCAGTGTGACCGTCGAGGCGGAGGCCGGCTTGGAGAACGCCGCCGAGACCATGGTGTCCAGGGGAACACTTGTCGAACCGGGCAGCGGTGTCTGGCCGGTGGCGGTGAACGGTGGATCAGCGTACTGGACCACGACGTCCACCAGGTAACTCGTCGTCGACCGGTTGCCCGGGAAGTCACTGGAGTACGAGTAGGCCCCGGCATCGGACACGGCCCTGAGGTTGCCCGACGACAGCCCGGACCCGAACCCATTGACCGTGGCCGAATACGTGCCGGTGGTGCTCTTGTACGCCATGACGTACTCGGTGTTCGCGGTCATGGGCACAGGCTGGTTGAAGTAGGCGGTCTGCCATCCGGACGTGGATTCATTGGCGAAGGTCACTGTCGCGAGGGTGCTGCCCGACGCCGAGAACAGGGTTCCGGTATGGGTTCCGGAGTTGCCGCCCGACTTGTAGAACCGCACGCCGGTCACCGTGCCTTCGGCAGTGCTTGAGAAACGCACTCCCAGGGTCAGCGGGGTGCCGTCCTTGACTTCCGGAAGACCTGGCTGGACCGAGTCGTCGTAGAAACTGCAGGGGCAGGTGCCGGGGGCCGGTGGAGAGACGACTGTCGTGAACGACCACGTTCCTCCGGCCGTCAGCGCCCCGCCGGTGGAAGCCGTTGCCGAGAGGACGGCGGTGTACGTCGTCGCCAGCGCCAAGGGAGCCGACGGCGTGAAGGTTGCCTTGCGGGTTACGGAGTCGTACACCGTTGAGCCTGCTGCCTGGGTCCCGTTCGCGGCTGTGAGGGTGAGCTGCACGCTGGAGGCCGTCACGGGCTTGGAGAATACCGCACCCACGGTGGTTGACTGGGGGACGCTTGAGGATCCCGGCAGCGGCCATTGGCCCGAAGCGGTCAGGGGGGTGTTGTCCGTGGTGTCGAAGACGGCGTCCACGAAGTAATTTCCGTTGCCGTAGGTGGCGGATGGGAAGGTGTCAGGGCTGCCGTAGACGCCTGCTGCCGGGCTGCCGAATCCTCCTGCGACCGTCATGGGCGGATCGCTGAAGCCGAAGTACGCCCACTGGTAGTCCTTGACCGCGTAGTGTCCTTTCGGGTCCGTGTAGGAGACGGTGTACGTCGTCCCCGCCGTGACGGCCACCGGCTGGGTGAAGAGGACCTTCTGCCAGCCCGATGCGGTCTCGGACGCGAACGCAGCGCTCGCGAGCCGTTGGCCATCGGCACTCCACAGCGACCCCACGTGGCTTCCGGTGTTGGACGTGCTCTTGTAGAAGCGCACCCCGGTGATGAACCCGTCAGTGGCGGGGGTGAACTTCATGCCGAGTTCGTAGGCTCCGCCGTCCTGGCCGTCCTCCACCGTGGGGACCTGCTGGCCAAAGACGGTGTACGGTCCGCTCAACGGGATGGTGATGCTGGCGGCGGCACCGGCGTTCGCGCTGTCGTCGATGGCGCGGACCCGGATTCCCGCGGTGGACAGGCCCTTTTGGATGTAGGTGTACGTCCAGTTCTGCTTTCCCTGGGCCGGACGCCAGGTCTTGCCGCCGTCCGTGGATACTTCGACGCCGGCCACAATGCCGCCGGAATCGGTGGCGGTTCCTGACACCGTCACGGAGGATCCGTGTGCGATGGTGGTTCCGTCCGCCGGGGCGGTAATGGAGACGACCGGTCCTGCCGTATCAGTGCTGGCGCTCGCCGTCGTCAATGATGCGTCAAGGGAGGCGGGCTGGGCTCCCATATCCGCCAGGAGATTGACCTGTGCCTGCTGCATCCGGGAGTCCGGTACGGCGCCGGGGCCGTCGTGCTGCTGGTCCAGCCCCCAGGTCCACTGCACGCTGCCGGCAGAGAACACCAGGGCCCCGCTGGCCGCCTTGTATAACGTGACGCTGTGCGTGGTGGTGCCGGGCTTCACCGTGTTCCCGAAGTCCTGCAGGTACTGGTCCACGCTTCCGGTCGTTGTGGAAAGCCGGACCAGCCCCGCCGGCCTGAAGCCGTTGTCCACATCCTCATTCGATTCGTAGCCCACAGTGTGGGGCGCAAGCTGGGCGGAACCTCCTGCCGGGAGCGAAGCAAGGGACGTGTTGCGCCAGAGCCGGGACTTTCCCTCCGCTGCACTCACGGTGACCGGCAGGTCGGTGAAGTTGGACATGTACATCGTGCCGGTGAGGCCGTTTTCCGGCCGCCCTGCACCGTTGGCGGGAGCGGCATAGCGTGGATCGCGCCACGTACCGGTCCATTCCGTGCTCGGATCGATTTTGGCGTTCGACCACGTTTCCTTATAGGAAACCAGGGTGCGGTACGCGGCCCCGTCCGCGTTCGACGGTTCGTACCGCGTACGCCAGTAGGCCTCATTGCCGGAGAGGAACTGCAGATTGACGCCGGCATCCCGGGCGGCCTCCACATTGGCGCGCTGGGCGCCGGACCAATACTCGTCATGGCCTACGGAGAGAAAGACTTTGTGGTTGAGCAGCAGTGGGCCGCTGCGGTCCGTGTCCACCCCGCTGATGTAGGAGACGTCGTAGCCATTCTTTTCCAGGAACCGCACCAGCGGGTACTCATTACTGAAGTAGAAGTCGCGCCCGTCCGGTCCGCTGCGGGTGTTTACGGGCCGGTTGTAGCTGATCTTGTACGCCCGCCCGTTGGCCCCGCCTTCGTAGAAGTCGGAACCACCGTAGGTGTTGTACGCCTGCCAGGTCGGGTCGGAGGTCTGGAAAACCACAGGGGATCGGCTGCTGTCGTTGCGGACGATGAACGTGATGTGGCTGCGCCCTCCGGTGTCCGCACGGTTGAGGACGGCGATGTAGACGCCGGAGACGGCTGTTGACGGTACCTGCCAAGTGGCGGAGACTGCCCAGGTGCCGCAGTCGTACAGTCCGGTGGCCACATCCGAGGTGCACTGGGGCTGGGCCTGCCGGAATGCCGAGGGGACCACGTCCGCGACTTTCCTGGCGCCGAGACCCTGGTACCACCCGGTGCGGTAGACCGCGATGGTGTAGTTGCTGGCGGTGGTATCAATTTTGAACTGCAGCGGCTGGCCCGCGTTCACGCTGATGTCCGTCGAAAAGCCCTGCAGGGTTCCATCCCCTGCGCCGTCAACGTCCCACTCTGAGGCCGGGCTGCCGGGCCTGGAATTCTCACAGGCGATGGGGTTGAGCAGCGGCGCGCAGGGGTCCGCGGCATTGGCTGCCTGGAGGACGCCAAGGGGCACAAATGCGGGAAGCAACGCTGTAAGAAGAGCGAGTACCAGCGTGGCAGCAGACCTTTGCAGGACCGGCCGATAGTGCACCTTCGATGCGGGCATTGTGAACTCCTGGATTGAAGCGTAGGTACCGGCGGGACATGGCGTCCTTGCCGGAAGCCGCACCCCCGGGGCGGCCAAACCAAGATATTCAGTTGTCCCAGCGTCAGGAGCTCATCATCGGGGCTGTCGCCCCGGGATGGTCAGGCATTGGCGGAACCGGTACGGAGACCTTTGGGACCACCAACGCCACCGGGCAGGCAGCCTTGTATGCGTGAGTCTAGGGGCGGACGGGACGCGGCAACGGGAAACGGAAACCATTTCGGGCAGGTGTGTGGGAATCCACAGGGCGCTGACCTGGCATGATCGGCCGGGACATGCCGCATGCGCATGGTGGTGGCCGGTACAACCGGAGCGGACTTCCTGGCGCTTCAGCGCCCGGAAACGGCCCGCACTGTTCCCCGACCGTAGTATTCCGCCAGCCGTTCAAGGCCTTCATCGATCGAGACGGCGGGAGTCCAGTCCAGGAGGCGTTGCGTTTCCCGCTGGTCGAACCAGTGGGCGGTGGACAGCTGCTCGGCGAGGAACCGGGTCATGGGCGGTTCGTCCTGCTGGCCGAGCCTGGGCCAGGCCTTTTCCACCACCATTCCCGCGGCCCGGGCCAGGGTTCCAGGCACGGACCACGACGGCGCGGGCACGCCGCCCGCGGCGCAGATGCCGGCGATCAGTTCGCCCACCGGCCGCGGTTCACCGTTGGTGACAACCAAAGCCCGGCCGTGGATGAAACCCATCCGGTCCAGCGCAGCCACAATCCCGGCCGCAGCGTTGTCCACATAGGTGGTGTCGATGAGCGCGGCGCCGGCGTCCAGCAGCGGCAGCCGGTTCCGTGCCGCCCGTGCCAGCACCCGCTCCACCAGTTGGGTGTCACCGGGCCCCCACACCACGTGGGGCCGCACTGCTGCCCCGCGGAAGTCCGGGCCGTCCGCGGCAAGTGCCTGCAGTTCGGCCTGGGCCTTGGTGCGGGCGTAGTCGCCGTGGGCGCGCTCCGGATCGGCCGGCTCCGCTCCAAGGCCTGCAATGGCGGCACCCGAATTGGCCACCGAGGGCGAGGACACAAAGACCAGGTCCCGGACACCTGCTTCGCGGGCTGCGAGGATCAGCCGGCGGGTGCCCTGCACATTTATGGCCTCGAACTCCCCGGCACTGCCGGTGAAGGACACTTTGGCGGCAAGGTGGATGATGGCTTCCGCGCCCTGGACCGCGGCGGCCACCGCGGCATCATCGGTGAGCGAACCGCACCGGTCCGCCGCGCCGTCGACCCCGGACGGACGCCGCTGGAACGTGCTGACCTCGTGGCCTCTGCGTACCAGCAGGCCTGCCACCTCACGCCCCAGCAGGCCGCTCGCGCCGGTAACCAGGACTTTCATGGCTTCCCCGGACGTCCGCCGGCCAGGACGGACGATGCCCAGCGGGACAACCGGGACCTGTCGATCTTTGCGTTGTGGCGGATATCGGTGGGTTGGGCAGGGACAACCAGGACCGCAGACACGGACACCCCAGCCGCCAGTGCGGCCTGCCGCACCTTTCCTGCGAGTCCGGGGCTCGCCGGGCCTGCCTTGCGGACCGGCGGAAGGGTTTCGACGACGGCGGCGATGGCCTGGGTGCCGGCCGGCCCCACGCCGACGATGGCTGCCATGCTGACGGAGTCCAGGGTTTCGATGGCCCGTTCGGCTCCCACCGGAGTGACCACCGCGCCGGGCGCCGTGATGATGTGCGCCAGCCGCCCCTCCACCCACAGGCGGCCCTCGGCGTCGAAATGGCCCACATCGCCGGTACGGTGCCAGCCGGCCGGTCCTGCGCTGGCCTGGTCCGTAAGCCAAAGCCTGTCGTACCCGTCCTTGACGTGCGGCGCGCTGACCAGGATTTCGCCGGTAACTCCCGCATCGGTGACGGGCTCCGTTCCGGGGGCGGTACCGTCCGCCGCCAACGGAATGACGGCGATGCGGGCGCCGTGGACCGGGCGGCCTACGCAGACGCCGTTGCCGGCCCCCGGTACTGTTCCGGAGCCGGCATCGGCAGCGGCGGCCTTGATCTGTTCCAGGCTGATGTCGGTGACAGGCAAGGCCTCGGTCATGCCATAGGGGGTATGCAGCGAGGCGGCGGGCAGCAGGCGCTGCACCTCGTCAAGGAGCGGTTCGGGAACGGGAGCGCCGGCGGAGAGCAGCAGGTCGACCCGCTTGAGCGCGGCCGCGCCCTCCGGGGTGAGGCCTGCCTGGGAGGCAACGACATTGCGCAGGGCGGCCGGGGAGGCGAAGACCACCGTGGCGTCGATGGCCGCGGCCGCGGCAGCGAGGGCGTGCGCGGTCAGGGTGCGGGGCGCGGTGACATCCATGGCCGGTGTGACGGACACGGCACCCAGAGCTGGTCCCAGCAGTGCGAACGGTGCGAAACCGGCCACCAGCCTGTCGCCGGGCTTGATGCCGAAAGTTCCGGCCACGGTGTCCCGCATGGCGGCAAGCTGCCCGTGGGTGTACTGCACGCCCTTGGCTGGCCCGGTGGAGCCGGACGTGAAAAGTACTGCGGCGGGGGAGCCGGCGGCCGGGGTGAAGGAAGGAGCCGCGCCGGCGTTCCCTGCGCCTGTCCTGGCCAGGGCGGCGAGCGAGGTCTCCACCCCGAGGAGCCGGCGTTGCCCGGCCGGGAGGTCGCGCACGCTGATGCGCCTGGCGGCCCAGCCCAGGGCCCGGGCGGCGGCCAGGGCCTTGTCAATTCCGATCAGGACATCGGGTGTGGCTCCCTTGACCGCCCTGCTAAGGCCTTGGGTGCCCAGGCCGGCGTCGGCCACGACCACCACAGCTCCCAGCCGAAGGCAGGCATACAGGGCAACGGTCAGGTCCACGCCGGGTGGAACCATCAGGCTCACGCGGCTGCCCGTTCCTACCCCGGTCTTCCGGAGTCCGGCAGCAAGGCGGTTAACGCTCTCTTCCAGCTGCTGCCAGGTGAGGGAACGGGCCACCGTGCCGTCCGGTGCCATTTCCACGACGGCGCGCCCGCCGGCGTCCGGTCCGGCGGCCAGCTCCGTGAGGCGCGCCCACAGCGGTGTGAAGCCGTCACCGGCGGCCGGAGAGCTCTTGGCAACAGCGCTGTCCCCGGCCCGTGTGACGTTGGTGGCCAGCCAGTCGAAGACGGGGGTGGCGATGTCCCGGTCCTCGGCCACCAGGTGTCCGGCGCCCTCGTAACGGTGGACGTCGGCGTGCGGAAGCCGGGTGAGGAGGTCCTTGAGGTAGCGGTCGGAGAAGATCGGATCCCGCGGGCCCCACAGCATCAGGGCAGGTACCTCAAGGCTGCGCAGGCCTTCCGCTACACCGGTGAGCGCGGCGAAGCTGGGATGGGATGCGTCCACGGGAATGTCGGCTACGAAATTTCCGACCCCGGCACGCCGGGACGCTCCGCGGTATGGAGCCATATAAGCGTTCCGGATATCGGCGGGCAGCGCAGGGTGTGCCAGGGAGTGCGTCACCCGCAGGAAGGTGCCGGTGGTGGTGGTTCCCCACCGGTGCACGGCCGGATGCAGTGCCAGGCGCAGTGCCGCAGGGATGCTGGAGCCTGCCGGCTGGTGGACCGCGGTGTTGGTTAGGACGACGCCGGCGAGCCGGTCACGGTGGGCCAGCGCCCAGCCCAGGCTGACCACCCCGCCCCAGTCGTGGCCCACGGACACCACCGGACCCGCCAGGTCCAGCGCGTCAATCAGATCGCCGAGATCATTGATCCTGTCCGCCAGGCGGCGGAAGCTCCCGGTGCGCTCGGAGAACCCCATGTCCAGCTGGTCCACGGCCACCACCCGCCACGGATGGGCGGGATCCGATCCCGCGGCCAGCAGGCTGCGCCACAGGTAGGACCATGTGGGGTTGCCGTGCACGCACAGCAGGGTCCCCCGTGGAACCAGGCCGCGGCGGGCCAGTTCTTCCCCGTTGTCCAGCAGGTGCCAGCGGCGCACCGTGCCGGGTGCGTCAACGCCTGAGGTGGAAGGCACATCGATTTCGCGCGACCACTCGGCGTTGACGCCCGGCCAGTCGACGATCACCAAACGATTTCCAGCATTGCGGTGTTCAAGCCGGAACCGACGCCCATGCACAGGACCCTGTCGCCGCTTCCCAGCGACTGCGCCTCGGCGGCGAGCGTCATGGGAAGCGACGCCGGTCCCACGTTGCCCCAGTGCGGGAACGTGATGGGCACCTTGTCCGGGTCCAGGTCGATCGCATCGATGATGGCCTGGGTATAGGCGTTGCTGACCTGGTGGGTGACGTAGCGGTCCATCGCGGCCCAGTCCCATTCGGGTTGGGCTTCATGCCATGCGTCGACGACGAGCCGGAGGCCGCCGTCGAGCAGACCTTTTGTGTCAGTGGTCATGCCGTCAATGCCGCCCACGCACAGCTCGTGGTGCTCGGTGCCGGCGCGCATCACGCCGCCCACCACCCGGTGTGCGCCCGGGTGCTCGTCGGCGGGCCCCAGGACGGCGGCGGCGGCCCCGGATCCCAAGGTCAGCGTGGCGAACTCCCGGTTGAAGTCCTCGCGCGTTGTCTCGGGCCGCTGCAGCCGTGCCAGGGTGGCCTCCTGGGTCAGCTGGGCATCCTCGCCGTTGACAATGACGGCGTACTTTATCTGGCCGGAGTCGATCATGTTGGCTGCCAGGGTGAGGGCGTTCACGAAGCCCAGGCAGGCGTTGGCGAGGTCGAAGTTCATGGCCGACGACGGCAGGCTGAGGCTGTGGTGGATCTTCACCGCCACGGAGGGCTCAAGGTTGCGCCGGGTCACCGAGGTGTTGATCAGCAGTCCGACATCGGACGCTTCGATGCCGGCTTCAGCGAGGGCCTTGGCGCCGGCTTCCACCGCGGCATCGTCGAACGACGTGCCGGGGGCCCACCAGCGGCGGTGGGTGATTCCCGCCACACGCTCCAGCAGTCGCGGCGGAAATTTGAGGCGCTGCAGGGTTGATGCCAGCCGGTGGTCAAAGTCCGTGGAGCTCACAATCCTGGGAGCCTCGACGCTGCTCACCGAGAGCAGCGCGGTGTTGCTGTGGCGGAAGGTTGCATTACCTGCCAATTCAAGCCCCTCTTCATTTTCGTCCCGCAGTCCTGCGGTGACTGTACCCACTTCTGCGCAGGCTCAAGAGCTTAACTATGCCTTTGCCGGGCCGGAACATGCATATCCACCCGTCCCGCCCGCGCCGGTGTCCGGGTGCTGCTGCCGGGAAATGTCGGTCCCGCGCAGTAGATTGTAGTGAGCCGGTTCCAGCAAAATGCCCTACCCGCTCCAGGAGACCAGAAAAGCCTTGCACCTCAAAAGCCTCACCGTCCGGGGGTTCAAGTCCTTTGCCTCTGCGACCACCTTCGACTTCGAACCCGGCGTCACCGCCGTCGTTGGTCCCAATGGATCCGGGAAGTCCAACGTGGTGGATGCACTGGCATGGGTCATGGGCGAACAGGGCGCCAAGACGCTGCGCGGCGGCAAAATGGAGGATGTCATTTTTGCCGGGACGTCGGGGCGTCCTCCGCTGGGCCGCGCCCATGTGTCGCTGACCATCGACAACACCGACGGCGCACTCCCCATCGAATACAGCGAAGTGACGATCTCGCGGACGCTGTTCCGGACGGGCGGATCCGAATATGCCATCAACGGTGCCGGCTGCCGCCTGCTGGACATCCAGGAACTGCTCTCCGATTCCGGGCTGGGCCGGGAAATGCACGTCATCGTGGGCCAGGGCCAGCTGGACCGCGTCCTGCACGCCACGCCCGAGGACCGCCGCGGCTTCATCGAGGAGGCGGCGGGGATCCTCAAGCACCGGCGGCGCAAGGAACGGACGGTCCGGAAACTCGAGGCCATGCAGGCCAACCTGCAGCGGCTCACCGATCTCACCGGCGAGATCCGGCGGCAGCTCACCCCCTTGGGGAAGCAGGCTGAGGTGGCCCGCCGCGCCCAGCGCGTCCAGTTCGACGTCCGGGACGCCCGCGCGCGCCTGCTCGCCGACGACCTCGTCCAGCTGCAGCAGGCCCTCGAACAGGATGTGGCGGACGAAGCCGCGCTTAAGGCGCGCCGGACCGCCGTCGAACAGGAACTTGAGGCCGGGCGGCGGCAGCAGGCAACCCTGGAGCAGCGTGCCGCCGAGGCCACTCCGCGGCTCAATGCCGCGCGGGATACCTGGTACCGGCTGTCCACGGCACGTGAGCGGCTGAGGTCCCTCGGTTCCCTTGCCACGGAACGGAGCCGCCTGCTGGGCTCGGAGGACACCGCGCCGGCTTCCGGGCGGGACCCCGAACAACTGGAGCGCCAGGCAGCCAGGGTGCGGCAGGAGCTGGCTGAACTCGAACAGGACATCCAGGCCAGGCGCGCCGCGCTGGATGCCGCCAGCGCAGCAAAGACAGACGCCGAACGGGCTGCGCAGGCAGAAGACCAGCGGCTTACCGCGCAGCTCCGTGCCGCCGCCGACCGTCGGGAAGGCCTTGCGCGCCTGGCCGGGCAGGTTGCCGCGGCAAGGTCCCGGGTGGAGTCTGCCCAGGCGGAGCTGGGACGGCTGCGCGAATCGCTTGCCGCTGGAACCGAACGCCGTGCCCGCGCCCAGGCTGAGTTCACGGCCCTGGAAAACCAGGTGGCCGGCGTGGAGGAAGGTGAGGAATCACTGGACGCTGACTATGAGGCAGCCAGCGACGCCCTGGACGCGGTCCTTGGAGAAATCGCGGACCTCAAAGCGGCCGTCAACGA
Organism: Pseudarthrobacter sp. C4D7; assembly: GCF_013359725.1. Classification (GTDB taxonomy): domain Bacteria; phylum Actinomycetota; class Actinomycetes; order Actinomycetales; family Micrococcaceae; genus Arthrobacter. The sequence goes on from NZ_JABFMW010000002.1 coordinate 351,779, forward strand.
AGGGGTCCGCAAGCGGGATGCGCTGGCGGCGCGCCTGGATGCGCTGAAGCTTGGCCTTGACCGCAAGGACGGCGCCAGGCACGTGCTCGAATCCGGGATCCCCGGCGTGCTGGAGAGCCTTGCTGCCGGGATCACCGTCCAGCCGGGCTTCGAGCCGGCTGTTGCCGCTGCCCTCGGTGAGGCGTCCGAGGCCGTGCTCGTCCGGGACCGGGACGCGGCAGCCGCCGTGCTGGAACGCCTCAAGGAGGACGACGCCGGGCGGGCGTCCTTGCTCCTCGCCTCGGCCCACGCCCTGCAGGCCGACAACGAAGCACACGAGCCGCTTCCGGACGGGGCGCAGTGGGCGGCTGACCTCGTGGACGGGCCTGCGGAGCACGTTGCCCTGGTCCGGCACCTGCTGTCCCGGACCGCCGTCGTCACCGGCATCGAGGCCGCGACCGCCCTGGTTGCTTCGGTTCCCTCGCTGACTGCCGTCACCCGGGATGGGGACGTCTTCACCGCCGTCTCCGCCACGGGCGGCTCTGCCAAGGCGCCGTCCCTCCTGGAGGTCCAGGCGGCAGTGGACGACGCCGGCCGCGGACTGTCGGCGGTCACCGCGGACCTTGAACGGAACAGGTTCGCCCTGGCCGCCGCCGAGGCCCGGCGGAAGGGGGCGCAGGAGGAAGCGGACGCTGCCCTGGACAAGCTGCACGACTCCGACGCCCGTCTCGCCGCCGTGGCTGAGCGGCTGGGCCACCTGAATTCAGTCCTGCGCAGCGCCGTGGGGGAGAGCGAGCGGCTGGCCGCCTCGCTGGCCAGGGCCGAAGGCAACGTCGCGGCCGAGGAAGAAGCGCTCGCGGCCGTCGCTGCCCGGTTGGCGGCGGCTCAGGAGGCCCCCATGGAGGAAGAGCCTTCGCCGGCGCAGCGCGACGCCCTGGCCGGTGCCGCCTCCGCCGCCCGCGCGGCCGAGGTGGAAGCGCGCCTGTCCCTGCGCAGCGCCGAAGAACAGTTGGTGGCTACCGGCAACCGGGTGGCGTCCCTGGAGCGCGCCGCCGCCACCGAACGCCGCGCCCGCGAGGAAGCGGCGGAGCGCGCCCGGCGCCGGCGCATCCAGGCCCGGCGCGCGGCGGCCGTGTCCGCGGGAGTCGAGCAGGCCCTTGCCTATGTGGACGTGTCGGTGGACCTTGCCCGGCACGAGCGTGACCTCGCCGAGGAAAACCGCGAGCAGCGTGACCGGGGGCTCCGGGATATCCGGGAAGCCAATGATGCCCTGGCCCGGGAACTGGCCCAACTCACCGACTCCGTCCACCGGGACGAACTCGCCCGGGCCCAGCAGCTCGCCCGGATCGAGGCGGTGGAAAGCCGCTCCGTGGACGAACTCGGCATCACCCCTGAAGCGCTGGTCAACGAATTCGGGCCGCACGTCCCGGTGCCTGTTCCGGCGGAGGAATCAGGAGACAAGTGGGCTGCCCTCCGCGCCCCGGTCGATGCGGACGGGGAGGAAATCAGGGACGGCAAGCCCTACGTCCGGCAGGAGCAGGAGAAACGGCTGCGGAAGGCGGAGCGGGACCTGGCCAGCCTGGGCAAGGTTAACCCCCTGGCGCTGGAGGAATTCGCGGCTCTTGAGGAGCGGCACCAGTTCCTCAGCACCCAGCTTGAGGATTTGAAGGCCAGCCGCCGTGATCTGCTGGACATCATCAAGGAGGTGGATGACAGGGTCCAGCGCGTCTTTGCCGAAGCCTTCCAGGACACCCAGGCCCAGTTCGTCCGCGTTTTCGAGCGTCTCTTTCCCGGCGGCGAGGGCCGCCTGGTCCTGACCGACCCCGCGGACATGCTCACCACCGGCATCGAGGTGGAGGCACGTCCCGCGGGCAAGAAGATCAAGCGGTTGTCCCTGCTCTCCGGCGGCGAACGCTCGCTGACCGCAGTGGCGCTGCTGGTGGCCATCTTCAAGGCCCGGCCCTCGCCGTTCTACGTCATGGACGAGGTGGAGGCGGCACTGGATGACACCAACCTTGGGCGGCTCATCACCATCTTTGAGGAACTCCGGGAATCCAGCCAGCTCATCGTCATCACGCACCAGAAGCGGACCATGGAAGTGGCCGACGCCCTGTACGGGGTCACCATGAGGGGCGACGGCGTTTCCACCGTCATCAGCCAGCGGCTCGGGGCTGAGGTATAGCGGCAGGTCAGGCCCGTGAAGGGCGCCGGAACCGGGCAAGGCGTTTGTGAGAAGCTAGGGGAGTGAATGACATCCTTCCCATTGTCCTGTCCATTCTTGTTGCGCTGGTGGTCATCGGCGGCCTGATCCCGGTCCTGCTCAAGACCCGGCGGAACGTCACCCGCTACCCCGGTACCAGGGATGCCAACGACCCCGAAATCCGCCCCGGTGGAGGCACTGCGGTAGCGGACCGCGAAGGGACCATTGAGGGCAAGGCGCCGGAGGGCGCGGACCTCGAGGAGCTGGACACCACCACCGTTCCGGACAATGCGGCCGGGCTGGAAACCATTCGCGTCGAAACCCCGCTGCCCGTCGCCGGCCGCCTGGCCCGCCTGCGGGAGCGCCTGGCCCGCTCCAACAACGTCATGGGCAAGGGCCTGCTGGCGCTGCTGTCCAGCGACCGGATCGACGAAAGCGTCTGGGATGAAGTAGAGGAAACCCTCCTGCTCGCGGACCTGGGAACCGAACCCACCATGCAGCTGGTTGACGCCCTCCGGGAGCGCGTCAAGGTCCTGGGCACCCGCACTCCGGAACACGTCAAGACCATGCTCCGGGAAGAACTCATCAAGCTGGTGGACCCCACCATGGACCGCAGCCTCAACGTCCAGCGGCATGCCGACAAGCCCGCCGTGATGATGGTGGTGGGCGTCAACGGCGTGGGGAAGACCACCACCGTGGGCAAGCTGGCCCGCGTGCTGGTTGCCGAGGACAAGGATGTCCTGTTGGGCGCCGCAGACACCTTCCGCGCCGCTGCCGCCGAGCAGTTGGCCACCTGGGGCCAGCGCGTAGGCGTTCCCACCGTAAAGTCCGACATCGACGGCGCCGATCCCGCCTCGGTTGCCTACGAGGCAGTCAAGGCCGGGATCGAGCAGGAAGTCGATGTGGTCATGATCGACACCGCCGGGCGTCTCCAGAACAAAGTGGGCCTGATGGACGAACTGGGCAAGGTCAAGCGCGTCGTGGAAAAGCTGGCCGAGGTGGATGAGGTCCTCCTGGTGCTCGATGCCACCACCGGACAGAACGGCCTGAACCAGGCCCGGGTCTTCTCTGAGGTGGTCAACATCACCGGCATCGTGCTGACCAAGCTGGACGGAACCGCTAAGGGCGGCATCGTCGTCGCCATCCAGAAAACCCTGGGTGTTCCCGTCAAGCTCATCGGGCTGGGCGAAGGTGCGGACGACCTCGCCCCCTTTGATACCGAAGGATTTGTTGACGCCCTGCTGAACTGACGCCTTTCGGCGCACGCGGGCGCCCGGACGTGCCGGGGCGCTCCGCGCCGCAGCCTAGTTGGCTGGGGTGCGGAGCGTTTCGCGGGTGGGCAGCCAGCCGGCAGCCGCAAGGAGCATCGCTGCACCCGTCACGCCAAAGGCCCAGCCGAATCCCAGCCCATCCGCCAGCATCCCCGCCACGAGCGGGCCAACGATCGCCCCGACGTCGGACATCATCTGGTACACAGCCAGCACCTTGCCGCCTGACCGACCGTTGCCGATGACGTCAGCCACGGCGGCCTGCTGGGCAGGACCGAAAAGGCCTGACCCGACCCCGGCGAGCGTCGACGCTGCAAGGAACCAGGGGAGGTTCGCTGTGACGCCGATGGCCGCCGTGGAGAGCGCGGCCACCACCAGACCGGACAACATCATGGGTTTGCGACCCACCGAGTCCGCCAACCGTCCCGAAAAAGTCAGTGCCGCGGCGTTTCCGGCGGCGAAAACCGCCAGTGCAAGGCCCGCCGCCTGCGGTCCCGCTCCGAAGGCCGCCGCCGCGAACAGCGGCACCGTTGCCATCCGGACGCCAAAGGTGGCCCACCCGTTGGCAAAGCTGGAGATCAGGGCGGAGCGGTAGGTTCCCGCGGCCAACGCGTCGCCAAAGCGCATGTCCGGGGCGCGGTCCCGTGCCTCGGCTCCTCCCCGCCGCTGGTGGCTCAGCTGGGTCTGGACCACGAACGCAGCCACCAGCAGTGCCGCGGCGTAGGCGAGGAAGGGGACCCGCAGGCCCAGTCCCGCCAGCAGCCCGCCCACAATCGGGCCGCAGACGTTTCCAATGAGGAACGCCGACGCGTAGGCCCCCGACACCCTGCCCCTGCTCTGGGGCGGCGCCAGCCGGACCACCAGGGCCATGGATGCCACCGTGAACATCACCGACCCGGCCCCGCCCAGCCCGCGGAACAGCAACAGCTGCCAGTAGTCCTGCGCAAAGGCGCATGCCGCCGTGGACAGTGCCACGATCAGCAGCCCGGCGACGTAGATGGGACGTTCGCCGCGCTTGCCGATCAGGGCGCCCCCGGCCGGGGCGAATGCCAGCCGCATGAAGGCGAAGATGGCCACAATGACCGCAGCCTCGGTGTTTCCCACCCCAAACGTTGTGGCGAACTGCGGCAATACCGGCGCAACAAGCCCGAAGCCAAGCGCGATGAGGAACGCCGCGGCCAGCATCACCTTGATGTCACGGGGGAGCTTTTTCCGCTGCGGCCTTAGCCGCGCCAAAAACCTCGAAGTGGCGCCGCTTGCGCGGGGTGGAGCCGTCATGGTGCAGGTGTCCTTGCTGGAAAGGGAGCCGGGTGGCTGCGCGGGTGCGGAAACATAACCGTAACAAGGCGGATATGCACCATTTACTTCCTAGAGGTTGTTGTAACAGGCTGGCAATCTAAATCCTCCGCGGGCGAAACACGCCGCCCACAGACTCTTTACAGGACGCAAAAGGCGTTGGCAGGCGGAGTACTCCGCAAGATTCGATGAGAGAGGACGTGCACCATGGAACTTACCGCAGGTCACGTTTGGGTCATGGTAGCGGCAGCCCTGGTGCTGTTCATGACACCCGGTCTGGCATTTTTCTACGGCGGCATGACCCGCGCCAAGGCAGCCCTGAACATGATGATGATGAGCTTCATCTCCATCGGCATGGTGGGCGTTGTCTGGGTGCTGTGGGGCGCTTCCATGAGCTCCGGGGAAGGGTTCATGGAAATTGTGGGCAACCCGTTCGCCACATTCGGCCTCGAGGGCATCAACACCCCTGACGGCCTGATCAAGGTGGGCTACGCGGCCACCTTCGCCATCATCACCGTGGCACTGATCAGCGGCGCCATCGCCGACCGCGCCAAGTTCGGCGCGTGGTCCGTCTTCGTTCCCGTTTGGGTCACGCTGGTGTACTGCCCGCTGGCCTACATGGTGTGGGGCGGCGGTCTCTTCGGCCCCGAAGGGGCAATCGGCAAGGCCCTGGGGCCGGCCATCGACTTCGCCGGCGGCACCGTGGTCCACATCAACGCAGGTGTTGCGGCGCTGATCCTGGTCCTGATCATCGGCAACCGGAAGGGCTTCGGCAAGGACCCCAACCACCGCCCGCACAACATCCCGTTCGTCATGCTCGGTGCAGCCATCCTGTGGTTCGGCTGGTTCGGCTTCAACGGCGGCGCAGCAACCACCGCCGAACAGGGCGGCCTCATCTGGGTCAACACCCTCGCTGCCCCGGCAGCAGCCATGCTCGGCTGGCTCGTCACCGAACGCATCCGCGACGGCCACCCCACCTCCCTGGGTGCCGCATCCGGCGTCGTGGCCGGCCTCGTCGCCATCACCCCCGCCTGTGCCAACGTCAGCCCGGTGGGTGCCCTTGGCCTGGGCGTCGTGGCCGGCGTCGCCTCAGCCCTCGCCGTTGGCCTGAAGTTCCGCTGGGGCTTTGACGACTCCCTGGACGTCGTCGGCGTGCACCTTGTCTCCGGCATCATCGGCACCGTGGCGCTGGGCTTCATCGCACTGCCCACCGACGGTGTTGGCGGCGGCCTCTTCTACGGTGGCGGCCTCACCCAGCTCTGGGCACAGCTCGCTGCAGCCGGCATCGCCATCGCCTACTCGGCAGTCCTGACGGCCATCATTGCGCTGGCCATCCACAAGACCATGGGCTTCCGCGTCTCGCAGGAACAGGAAACGGTGGGTGTGGACCTCAGCCTGCACGCCGAGACTGCCTACGAGTTCGGCCTCAGTGGCCACGGTGGCAGCTTCCAGCCGCTGCACGACATGATCACCGGCAAGGGCCACGGCGAAACGGTCCAGGCATCATCCGGTGCACAACAGGCACAGCCGGCAACAGGTAAGGAAAGCGTGGGGGCATGAGACTGATCACTGCAATCGTCAGGCCGGAAAAGCTCGAAGCCATCAGGGAAGGGCTGGAAGCCTACGGTGTCCAGGGCCTGACCGTCAGCGCGGCCAGCGGCTACGGCCGGCAACGGGGCTACACGGAGGTCTACCGCGGCGCGGAGTACAACGTGGACCTCCTGCCCAAGATCCGGGTGGAAGTCCTGGCCACGGACGAGCAGGCCGACGACATCCTGGACGTGATCATTGCCAGTTCCAATACCGGCCGGGCGGGCGACGGCAAGGTCTGGACCATGGACGTCCATGAAGCAGTGCGGGTCCGGACCGGCGAACGCGGAGTGGCCGCCATCTAAGGCAGCAACAGCGGTTCCTGCGGGGACAACCGGACACTGATGCAGGACGGGCGGGAACCGAAAGGTTCCCGCCCGTCCTGTCTGTCGTTGGGGCTCAGTCCTTGTGGCGGTTGGTGGGCCAGGACGCGGGGCCGGCCGACCCGGCGTCGTACTCCTCCAGCGGGACCTTGCCCTGTCCCCAGGCCTTGAGCACGGGCTCGACAATCCGCCAGCAGTCCTCGGCAGTATCGCTCCGGACGGACAGCAGCGGGTCACCGTTCAGGACTCCTTCCAGCACTTCACCGTACGGCAGGAGGTCTGAGGCGCTCAGTTCGGCCTCCAGGGTGACCCTGCCCAGGCTGAAGATGTTCCCGGGACCGTTGACGTCCACGTCGAATTCCAGCGTGTCCGGGCCGAAGCCGATCCGCAGCTGGTTGGGGGAGTCCACCCCGGTGAAACCCTGGGGAAGGTGGGGCACCGGGAGGAAGGTAACCACAGCTTCCTTGCGCTTGTCGCCCAATGCCTTGCCTGAACGCAGGATGAAGGGGACGCCCCGCCAGCGCCAGTTGTCAATGTCCACCTTGATCTCGGCGAGGGTTTCCGTGCCCCGGGCGGCGTCCACACCGTCTTCTTTGGCGTAGTCGGGCACCTGCTTGCCTGCCACCGATCCCGCCGTGTAGCGGGCCCTCCGCGAGTCGGTGACCGGATCCTTGACACTGCTGGCGCGGAGCACGGCGGAGACCGCATCGCGCAGGTCGCGTTCGCCGATGGTGGCCGGCGGCTCGATCGCCATGATGGCCATGACCTGCAGGAGGTGGCTTTGGATCATGTCCCGGAGGGCGCCGGCACCGTCGTAGTAGCGGGCACGGCCCTCCAGCGCCAGGTCCTCGTCGAAGAAGATTTCCACCTTTTCCACGTGCTGCCGGTTCCACACGGGCTCCAGGAAGTTGTTGGCGAACCGCAGGCCCAGGATGTTCAGGACCGTGGCCTTGCCCAGGAAATGGTCCACCCGGTGGATATGGTCCTCCGGGACCAGGCGGCCCAGCGTCCGGTTCAGCGAGCGGGCGGACTCCTCGCTGGAACCGAACGGCTTCTCCATGACCAGCCGGGTGCCCTCGGGAACCTCCTGGGGCTGGAGCGTCTCGCAGGCCAGCTGGCTGATCCGGGGCGGAAGGGCGAAGTAGACTGCAACCGGCCCCTGCAGCCCGCCCAGCAGCGAAGCAAGCGCTCCCTTCTCCGTGACATCCACCTGATGGTAAGCGGTCTCCTTCTCCATGGACTCCAGGGCGTCCTTCCCCGCATCACCTGCTGCACCTGCTGCAGCGGCGAAAGAGGAATGCACCCGCTCCCGCCACTGCTCCGGCGTCCATGGATCAGAACCCGCGCCCACCAGGCTGAGTCCCTCCGCCCGGCCTGCGGCCACAAGGCGGGCAAGGCCCGGCAGGAGAAGCCGGCCGGTCAGGTCGCCCGAGGCGCCGAGGATGAGCAGGGTCTTGACAGTTGTTTGGCTCGTCATTTTGCCAGCATGCCACCTACCGGGCCCGACTTGATACCCTAAGTAGTCGAGTCCCGATCATCTCCTGAAAGAAGTTCACGGCGCGTGTTCAATTCACTCTCTGACCGGTTGACAGCAACCTTCAAGAATCTCCGCGGCAAGGGCCGCCTGACTGAGGCCGATGTCGATGCCACCGTCCGCGAGATCCGCCGTGCCCTTTTGGACGCCGACGTCGCCGTTCCGGTGGTGCGCGAATTCACCGGCCGCGTCCGCGAACGCGCGCTGGGTGCCGAGGTTTCAGCTGCGCTGAACCCCAGCCAGCAGATCGTCAAGATCGTCAATGAGGAACTTGTTGAGATCCTCGGCGGCGAAACGCGGCGGATCCGGCTGGCCAAGAACGGCCCCACCGTGATCATGCTGGCCGGCCTCCAGGGTGCGGGCAAGACCACCCTCGCCGGCAAATTGTCCAAGTGGCTCAAGGCCCAGGGCCACAGCCCCATGCTGGTGGCGTGCGACCTGCAGCGTCCCAACGCCGTCACCCAGCTTCAGGTAGTGGGCCAGCGCGCCAACGTCCCGGTCTTCGCACCGCACCCGGGAGCCACTTCCACTGAGCTGGACCAACCCGCCGGTGACCCGGTGGCCGTGGCCCGCGCCGGTGTGGAGGAAGCGCGCCAGAAGCTGCATGATGTGGTAATCGTCGACACCGCCGGCCGCCTGGGCGTGGACGCGGACATGATGGAACAGGCCCGCCAGATCCGCCGGGCCATCGTCCCGAACGAAGTCCTGTTCGTGATCGACTCCATGATCGGCCAGGACGCCGTGAACACGGCCCTTGCCTTCGACGAAGGCGTGAACTTCACGGGCATCGTGCTCTCCAAGCTCGACGGCGACGCCCGCGGTGGTGCCGCGCTGTCCGTTGCGTCGGTCACCGGCAAACCGGTGATGTTCGCTTCCACCGGCGAGGGCCTGGACGACTTCGAACTCTTCCACCCGGACCGGATGGCCTCGCGCATCCTGGACATGGGCGACATCCTCACGCTCATCGAACAGGCAGAGAAGGCCTGGGACAAGGATGAAGCTGCCCGGATGGCGAAGAAGTTCGCCGACCAGGAAGATTTCACCCTCGAGGACTTCCTGGCCCAGATGCAGCAGATCCGCAATATGGGCTCCATGAAGAAGATGCTCATGATGATGCCGGGCGCGCAGAACATCAGGCAGCAGCTGGAGCAGTTCGACGAGCGGGAGATTGACCGCGTCGAGGCGATCGTCCGGTCCATGACCCCCCACGAGCGGCTGGCACCGAAGATCATCAACGGCTCGCGCAGGGCCCGTATTGCCCGTGGTTCAGGTGTGCACGTGTCCGAGGTCAACGGCCTGCTGGAGCGCTTCGCCCAGGCCCAGAAGATGATGAAGAAAATGGCGCAGGGCGGCATGCCGGGAATGCCCGGGATGCCGGGGCTTCCCGGAGCCGGCGGCGGTGCGCGGAAGAACGCGAAGAACGCACCCAAGAAGAAGCCGAAGTCGGGAAACCCGGCCAAGGCTGCGCAGGAACGCAAGGAGGCGGAAGCCCGCCGGGCCAACGCCGCGAAGGCCCTGCCCACCGGTTCTGCTTTCGGCCAGCAGGGCGGCGACTTCGACCCGTCCTCGCTGAACCTTCCCAAGGGCTTCGATAAGTTCCTGGGCAAGTAGCGCCATCCCGCCCGCAACCAGCGCCAGGTGTCCGACTTGATTGCCCAAGCCGACACCTGGCGCTCGTTCGTTGGGATGCAGGCACCGTGGAATAGGGTTGGGACATGTTCAAGCAGAGGGTAGCGTTCGTGCACGGCGCCGGAACTTTCGGTGCCGCCGCGTGGCCCCGCCAGCACGGTATGGCGCTGGCCTATGACGCACTGTTCCTGCGGCGGCACGGCTACGATGCCAGCGCAGAGGCGCAGGAGTCATCCTTTGCGGAAGACACCGCCATCATTCTGCGCTCCCTGGCCGATGATGGCCGCGGTGCCACCGGAGGGCACGTTGTGGCACACGCCCAGGGCGCCATCGCCGCGATGATGGCCGCCGTGGAGCGGCCGGACCTGGTCTTCTCGCTGACCCTGGTGGAGCCGGCCTGCCTTTCCCTCACCGCTGAGTTGCTGGCCACGGCGGCGCATATCAGCCTGATGCAGCCCCTTTTCGACGTCCGGCATCAGCTCAGCGACGAAGACTTCCAGCGCGAATTCGTCCGCCGGGCCTTCGCCACGGACCTCCAGCAGCCGGCCACGGCCGAGGAGAAGCGGTCGGCCCGCAGGCTGCGCCTCCAGGCACCGTCCTGGGAAGCTCCCCTGCACATCGTTCCGGGGGTCCCCACCCTGGTGCTCACAGGCGGGTGGGAGCCGCTCTACGAGGAGATAGCGGGGTACCTCCGGGAGACCGGTGCCCTGCACCGCGTTGCCGCGGGAGGGCACCGGCCCCAGGACTCCCTGGACGGGGACCAGGCCATCCGCCAGTTCATCAGCGGGGTCAGCCGGAGCCAGCCGGCCCGGGCGTCCTAGCCGCCGGCAGCAACTTTCGGCTCAGGCAGGTACACCTTGCCGCCCTTGGCCAGGAACTCCTGGCTCTTCGCCCGCATGCCGGAAGCCATATCCGCAAGGGCCGCCTGCGAGTCTGCCGACCCGTACTCGTCCCGGATGTCCTGGCTGATCCGCATCGAGCAGAACTTCGGGCCGCACATGGAGCAGAAGTGTGCCGTCTTGGCCGGTTCTGCGGGGAGCGTCTCGTCGTGGAAGGCCTCCGCGGTCACTGGATCCAATGACAACGCGAACTGGTCGCGCCAGCGGAACTCGAACCGTGCCTTGGACAACGCATCATCGCGCTCATGCGCTCCGGGGTGGCCCTTGGCCAGGTCTGCGGCGTGCGCTGCGATCTTGTAGGTGATCACACCGGTTTTCACGTCGTCCTTATTGGGCAGGCCCAGGTGTTCCTTGGGCGTGACGTAGCAGAGCATGGCCGTGCCGTACCGCGCGATTTCGGTGGCGCCAATGGCCGAGGTGATGTGGTCGTAGCCGGGGGCGATGTCCGTCACCAGGGGCCCCAGGGTATAGAAGGGCGCACCCTTGCACAGCTCCTGCTGCCGTTCCACGTTCTCGCGGACCAGGTGGAAGGGAACGTGGCCAGGCCCTTCCACCATTACCTGGACGTCGTACTCCCAGGCCCGCTGCGTCAGCTCGGCAAGGGTGTCCAGCTCGGCGAACTGGGCGGCGTCATTGGCGTCCGCCGTGGAACCGGGGCGGAGGCCGTCACCCAGGGAAAAGGCGACGTCGTATTTGGCGAAGATTTCACACAGCTCGTCGAAGTGCGTGTATAGGAAGTTCTCCTGGTGGTGGGCCAGGCACCAGCCGGCCATGATGGAGCCGCCGCGGGAGACGATGCCGGTGACGCGGTTGGCGGTGAGCGGCACATACCGCAGCAGCACGCCCGCATGGATGGTCATGTAGTCCACGCCCTGTTCGCACTGTTCGATCACGGTGTCCCGGAAGATCTCCCAGGTGAGCGCGTTGGCTTCGCCGTTGACCTTTTCCAGTGCCTGGTAGATCGGCACGGTTCCAATCGGGACGGGGGAGTTGCGGATGATCCACTCCCGGGTGGTGTGGATGTCGTCTCCGGTGGAGAGGTCCATGACGGTGTCGGCGCCCCACTGGGTGGCCCACTGCAGCTTGTCCACTTCCTCCGCGATGGAGCTGGTGACGGCGGAGTTGCCGATGTTTGCGTTGATCTTCACCAGGAAGGCCTTGCCGATGATCATTGGCTCGGATTCGGGATGGTTGATGTTGTTGGGAATGATGGCGCGGCCGGCTGCCACTTCGCTGCGCACCAGTTCCACATCGCAGTTTTCGCGCAGCGCCACGAACCGCATTTCCTGCGTGATGATGCCCTGCCGGGCGTAGTGCATCTGTGTCACTGTCCGGCCGTCGACGGCGCGGCGGGGCACCGGCTGCGCTCCTTTCCACTCCGCGGAGGCAGCGCCGCGGCGCACCGCCGAGCGTCCGTCGTCGAGCAGGTTGCGTTCGCGGCCGCCGTACGCTTCGGTGTCCGCCCTGGCCGCGATCCAGCCTGATCGGAAAGGATCCAGGCCACGGACGGGGTCGCTGCCGGGGCCGGCGGTCCGGTAGGTCCGGAACGGTGGGTTCACCTCCCCGCTGGGGGACGGATCCAGGGCGATTTCGGTCACGGGCACACGGATCCCGGCCGCCTCGTCCGCAAGGTAGGCGAGGGAATGCGACGTCAGAGACTGGGTCACCGGCGGCACCAACGTGCCGCTTGGCTCCCCGGCGGACGGCAGGAGGGCAGGGTTCAACTGGGTGTTTTGCGTACTCAAGGGAATACTCACTTCCTTCGCCGGCATTACCCGGACAGGTTCAACGGTCGCAGGCTGCGTCAGCCCGATCTCAGCCCCTGCAAGGGCACCCGTGTGGTCAGGAACGAAGCTACCACAGGCCCCTGGAGGGGCCTTGTCACATTGGCGGTGCTAGCCTGACCGGGCATCGAAAGGAACCCTATGGCAGACATCATCCACTTCCGCGGGCCCGTCCTCACCGCACCTGGCAAGGTGCGGCAGGGGCTCTGGTCCGTGGACGGCAGGCTCACCTTCAGCAGGCCCGCGGCTGCTCCGGACCTGATGCTGGACGGCTGGGTCATGCCGGGCTTCGTTGACGCCCACTGCCATATCGGCCTGGGCCCGGTGGAGCCCGCGGACGCCAGGGAACAGGCGCAGGCGGACCTCAATGCCGGAACCCTCCTGGTCCGGGACGCGGGCTCGCCGGCAGATACCCGCTGGATGCAGGGTGGCAGGGACTTCCCCGTCTTGATCCGGGCCGGTCGACATATTGCGCGGACGCGCCGCTACCTGCGCAGCTTCGCCGAGGAAGTGGAGCCGGAGGGCCTGGTGGCGGCCGTCCGCAGGCAGGCGCGCGACGGCGACGGCTGGGTCAAGCTCGTGGGGGACTGGATTGACCGCAGCGCCGGCGACCTGGCACCGTCGTTCCCTGCCGCCGTCGTACGCGATGCCGTCCGGGCGGCGCACGACGAAGGCGCCCGGGTGACGGCACACTGCTTCGCCGAAGACACCCTGGACCAGGTGCTGGACGCGGGCATTGACTGCGTCGAGCACGCCACCGGGCTCCTGCCCCGGCACGTGCCCCGGTTCGTGGAGCAGGGCGTGCCGATCGTGCCCACGCTCATCAACATCGCCACCTTCCCCGACATTGCCGCCCAGGCGGAGCCCAAGTTCCCGCGCTATGCCGCCCATATGCGCGCCCTCTGGGAACGCAGGCTGGAGCGGGTGGCGGAAGCCTATGCCGCCGGCGTGCGCATCTTCGCCGGAACCGATGCCGGCAGCGTGATCCGGCACGGCAGGATCACGGACGAAATCCTCGCCCTGCACGGCGCCGGCCTGCCCATGGAGGCTGCATTGGACGCCGCCTGCTGGGCAGCACGTTCGTGGCTGGGAGCGGAAGGGCTGGATGAGGGGGCCCGCGCCGACGTCGTCATCTGCAAGGAGGATCCGCGGGCAGTACCGGACACCATTACGGCCCTGGAGCACGTGGTGCTGGGCGGGCGGATCATTCGCTGAATCCAGCGCCCGGGACTTGGAATAAATTGAAGCTTCAAGTAATTTTAATATGTGACAGGCCGCCAATGGGACGGCCGCCAATGCTAGGAGCCTTCAATGACCGCATCAGCCAGCAGCCAGGATCTTCTTCCTGCCGACCTCGCCATGGGCACCGTGATGCTCAAGGTGGGCGACATGAAGGTCATGACTGACTACTACCAGCGTGCGCTGGGCCTTGAGGTGGTGGCTGAGCAGGACGGCGGGCTCTACCTCGGCCGGCTGGGCAGGCCGTTGGTCCATCTCGCGCCGGCTCCCGGACTGCACCTTCCCGGCAGGGGAGAGGCGGGGCTGTTCCACACCGCGCTGCTGTTCGAGGACCAGGCCTCCCTCGCCGCCACCGTCGCCACCGCCGCCCAGTACGAGCCACGCGCCTTCACCGGCAGCGCCGACCACCTGGTCAGCGAGGCCTTCTACTTCACCGACCCCGAAGGCAACGGCATCGAACTTTACTGGGACCGCCCGCGCAGCAACTGGTCCTGGAATGGAAGCGATGTGGTCATGGACAGCCTGGCCCTGCCGCCGCAGCGCTACCTTGAGCAGTACCTCACTGAGGAGTCCCTGGAAGGCCAGCGGCAGACGGCGGCCGGCGTGGGCCACGTCCACCTCCAGGTGGGCGACGTGCAGACCGCCCGCGACTTCTACGTGGGAACCCTCGGGTTCGAAAAGACCGCGGGCTGGCACGGGCAGGCGCTCTTCGTCTCCGCAGGCCGCTACCACCACCACATGGCCATGAATGTTTGGAACAGTCGCGGCGCAGGGCCGCGCAAGGACACCCTTGGGCTGGGTGAGGTACTGATCGAGGTTCCGTCAGGGGACGACGTCGGCGCCTTGACTGACCGACTCAAGGTTGCCGGGGTGCCGGCCCACCACACGGGCGCGGAACTTCGGTTCGAAGATCCCTGGCGCAACCGGATCCGCGTCGCCGTCCGCTGATTGATGCCGCAGCGTCCGCCACGGCGGGGACGCCGGCGGGTGTGCGCCCGCCGGCCCGCAACTACTAGGCTGATTCCGTACGGCCGGGCGGCAGGCAGCGCCCGGCGCGCTCCGCCAACGGAAGAAGGGCACCAGCCATGGGCTTCACCGAAATCTTTGTCGCCACCCATGAGGCCGCGCTGAAGCGCGCCGGCAACCTTGATGCAGGACGCGGCTCTGCGGACGGCGCGGCGGCCGGCCAGTCCGTGCGGATCCAGGGCATCAGCGACTTTGAGGTGGAGCAGCTCGGCGATCTCGCCGGGATCGCCGTCCATGCCGGGGGAGCGGACTACGAATTGACCATGGTGGACGTCGCCAGCGACTCCCTCCTGGCCGTGCCGCCGGCCATGGTCCGCGCCCTGGCCGACCTGCTTACCTACGAAACCGAAGGTGACGGCAACGTCCTTGATGACGTAGCCGAACAATGGGCCGCCCAGGAAGACATGCCGTTTGGTGCCGCCCAGGCGCGGACCTACGTGCAGCAGCTTGCAGAGCTTGCGGCCGGACTCAACGAGTCGGAGCGGACGGGGCTGTACGTCTGGTCCGCTTGACCCTCCGGGCCCGCAAGGCTCCTCCATGCGGGCAACCGGCAGCCTTCCGGCCGTGCGCGGCGCCACGCAGGGTGCCGCCAAGTCGAAATAAGTGCGCTCATCTGGCACAATAAACAGGTACTCGATCTGCGTGGCCCCTCTCTCCGCGTCCGGATCCTGTCCTTTGAGCCCGCAAGTATGGCCCGCCCCACGGGTGCAGAAAGCCGGGTTCACCCCTTTTCTGAAACAGGAGTGACCACAAAAGTGGCCGTAAAGATTCGCCTTAAGCGCTTCGGCAAGATGCGCGCCCCGTACTACCGCATCGTCGTCGCGGACTCACGCACCAAGCGTGACGGCCGCGCCATCGAGGAAATCGGCAAGTACCACCCCACCGAAGAGCCCTCGTTCATCGAGGTCAACTCCGAGCGTGCACAGTACTGGCTCTCCGTCGGCGCCCAGCCGTCCGAGCAGGTTGCCGCCATCCTGAAGATCACCGGTGACTGGCAGAAGTTCAAGGGCCTGCCGGGCCAGGAAGGCACCCTCAAGACCAAGGTCGCGAAGGAAGCTTTCGTTGCCCCGGAGAAGGGCTCGGTCATCATCCCGGAAGCCATCACCAAGAAGGCTTCCAAGTCTGACGCTGCCGAGGCTCCGGCCGACGCCGAAGCTGAGACCACCGAGGCTGAGTAACTTGCTGGCAGAAGCGCTGGAGCACCTGGTCCGCGGAATCGTTGATTCCCCGGACGACGTCAAGGTCAGTTCGAAGAGCAACCGCCGCGGGGACACCCTCGAGGTGCGTGTTCACCAGGACGACCTCGGACGGGTGATCGGCCGCCAGGGCCGCACGGCACGCGCACTGCGCACCGTGGTAGCTGCACTGGCCGGCGGCGAACCGGTAAGGGTCGACGTCGTCGACACCGACCGCCGCCGCTGAGCGCTCGGCAACACCAGTTTTCGCTCCGGCCCCTCCACCATCAGGTGGAGGGGCCGGAGTTCTTTCACAGCAGGGTGCTTTCAGTTGAAACACCCCAACCCGGAACAGAGGAACAGATGCAGCTTCAGGTGGCACGGATTGGCAAGCCGCACGGCATTCGTGGGGAAGTCACCGTCCAGGTGTTGACCGACGCCCCGGAGGACAGGTTTGTCCCCGGAACCGAGTTCGTGGTTGAGCCTGCGGCGTCAGGTCCCCTGACCGTCAGCAGTGCCCGCTGGAACAAGGACATCCTGCTGCTCGGTTTTGAGGAGATAGCGGACCGGAACCAGGCCGAGACCCTCCGCGGAGCCAAGCTCTTCATCGAGACCGAAGAGCTGGACGAGGACGACGACGAGGGCTGGTATGAACACGAGTTGGTCGGCCTTGAAGCCCGCGTCGGGTCCCAGGTGGTGGGCAAGGTGTCAGCGCTGAACACCATGCCCGTCCAGGACCTGCTGGTGGTCACCACCCCGGCCGGCGACGAGATCCTGATCCCGTTCGTGGAGCAGATCGTTCCCGAGGTGAACATCGAGGACGGCTTCATTCTCCTCACCCCGCCGGACGGTCTCTTCGCTGTCAACGCGGACGACGCCGCTGCACCGGAAGCCGAAGGCAGCGACTAGATGCGGATCGACGTCGTCAGCATCTTCCCCGAATACCTTGCCCCGCTTGAACTCTCGCTGATCGGCAAGGCCCGCCAGGACGGCATCCTGGACCTGCACGTCCACGACCTGCGCAGCTTCACCACCGACAAGCACCGTTCCGTTGACGACACCCCTTACGGCGGTGGCGCCGGCATGGTCATGAAACCCGAGCCCTGGGCGCAGGCCCTTTCGGCGGTGGCCGACGGCCGCCCGGACCCGGACCGCAGGCCCGTACTGATTGTCCCCTCGCCGGCAGGCGAACGGTTCACCCAGGCCCTTGCCTACGAACTGGCCGAGGAACAGCACCTCGCATTTGCGTGCGGGCGGTACGAGGGCATCGATGAGCGGGTCATTGAGTGGGCTCAGGAGCACTTCACCGTCCGGCCCGTCAGCCTGGGTGACTACGTCCTCAATGGCGGGGAAGTGGCGGTCCTGGCCATGGTGGAGGCCATCGGCCGCCTGCTGCCCGGCGTGGTGGGCAACCCCGAATCACTGGTGGAGGAATCCCATTCCGATGGGCTGCTGGAGTATCCGGTCTACACCAAGCCCTCCGTCTGGCGGGACCGGGAGGTGCCCCCGGTGCTCCTCAGCGGCAACCACGGCAAAATCGCGCAGTGGCGCCGCCATGAACAGTACCGCCGGACCGCGCAGCGCCGTCCGGACCTCCTGGAAGGGTTCGACGCCGGCAAACTTCCGCGTGCAGACCGCACAGAGCTGCACAACCTGGGCTACGACGTCGTGAACGGCACGCTTGCCCGCCGCCCCGGCACGGCAGGCGAACAACAGGATTAGCGCCGGCGAATTGGCGTAACACAGCCGCTGTGGCAAAATTAACCCTTGTGTCTGCTGGGTCCGCACCTGCCACAGGGGGTAGCGCGGCCAACAGCTGGGCAACCGGCCCCATCAATCCTTGAAGCGGCCGGAGACTTTACTTCGGCGGTGAGACCCCGGCCTGCACTCCAGCAGCCGGACTTGCCTGCCGTGACCCAAAGTGAATGACCTGTGGCGTTCACCAGGAGTGCAATCATGCATATTCTCGACTCCGTCGATGCAGCCTCGCTGCGCAACGATGTTCCCGCCTTCCGCGCGGGTGACACCCTCAAGGTGCACGTGAACATCATCGAAGGCAAGAACACCCGTGTCCAGGTCTTCCAGGGCTTCGTCCTGGGCCGCCAGGGCGATGGCGTGCGCGAAACCTTCACCGTCCGCAAGGTTTCCTTCGGTGTTGGCGTGGAGCGCACCTTCCCGGTGCACTCCCCGATCATCGAAAAGATCGAGGTTGTCACCAAGGGTGACGTCCGCCGTGCCAAGCTGTACTACATGCGTGCACTGCGCGGCAAGGCCGCCAAGATCAAGGAAAAGCGCGACTTCAGCTCCGCCAAGTAAGTCCGTTCCGGATTTACCGTCAGGCTGGAGCGCGGCCGTAGCCGGCAAGCGCCGGAGCAATGCACCAGCGCCAGGATACGGACCATGCACCAGACAAAACGCCAGCCCCGCAAAATGGGCTGGCGTTTTGTTTTTCTGGCCCTGCTCCTTGCCGTTGCCATCAGCGGGCTGGTCAGGTCCCTGTGGCTTGATGTCTACTTCATACCCTCCGAATCCATGGAGCCGCTCCTGGAAGGCGGGGACAGGATCCTGGTTTCGCGCACCGACTTCCAGGCCGAGCCTATCCGGCGTGGGGACGTGGTGGTCTTTGACGGGCGCGGCAGCTTCGCGCCCCTGAACAGCGGCAAGGGCCCGCTGCTGGACGCAGCAGCTTCTGCGATGCAGTGGGTGGGGCTGGCCGGCAGCGACACAACCTATGTCAAACGGGCAATCGGCCTGCCTGGCGACACCGTCGTCTGCTGCGATGCCGGCGGAAAAGTCACTGTCAACGGCACAGCGCTGGAGGAGCCGTACATCTTCCCCGGCGACGCGCCCAGCACGCAAAAATTCAGCACCGTGGTTCCCGAGGGCAGGCTGTGGCTGATGGGGGACCACAGGTCGGTTTCCGCCGATTCACGCAGCCTGCTCGGCGCGCCCGGCGGCGGGCTCGTCCCGATGGACCGGGTAATCGGCAGGCCGGTCCAGATCCTCTGGCCGCTTGATAGATTTGCCCCAGTAGCACGGCCGCCCGTACCGGGGCCGACAACACAGAACGGACGGTAAATGCCCGAGAACCACGCGCGGAAACCTGAACCCCGCCACGACGGTGCTTCAGAGATACCGGACGTTCCAGCTTCCGCCGCTCCCGGCGAAGACGCGGCACAACCGGCACCCGCCCAGAAGCGGAACCGGCAGGCGTCCAAAGCCGCGGGCAACCCCCTGCTGGGATGGCTGAAGGAAATTGCCACCGTGGTGGTCATCGCGGTGGTGCTGTCCTTCCTCATCAAGACGTTCCTGTTCCGGGCCTTCTTCATTCCGTCCGAATCCATGGTGAACACCCTGGACGTTGATGACCGGATCTTCGTCAACCTCCTGGTCCCGGAACCCTTCGCCCTCAGCCGGGGAGACGTTGTGGTCTTCCGCGACACCAAGGGCTGGCTGGGACCGGCCCCGGCCAAGGTGCAGGGCCCGTTCACCTGGGTCCAGGACGGCCTCACCTTCGTCGGCCTCCTGCCCGACAATTCCGAGCAGCACCTGGTCAAACGCGTCATCGGACTGCCCGGGGACCACGTGGTCTGCTGCGACGCCGGAGGTAAACTGACCATCAACGGAACCGCCGTTGACGAGGCCTACATCAACCCCGCCGAAGTCCCGCAGGTCCGAAACTTTGACGTCACCGTACCGGAGGGCAAGGTGTGGGTGATGGGTGATAACCGGAACCACTCGGCGGACTCCCGCGCGCACATGGAAACCGACGGCGGATTCGTCGACCTCAAGGACCTCGAAGGAAAAGCCGCCATCATCGCCTGGCCGCTGAACAGGATCAAGACCCTCGACAACTACCCGGACGTCTTCAAGAACGTCCCGGCGGCCCGCTGACCATGTCGTCCGCAGTACAGGCCTCCCCAGCCAGCTCAGCGCGTCCGGCCCGCAAGCCTGCGGCCGGAGGAACGAAGGCGCCAACGCTGCGGCACGAGCGGACCTTCAAGGCCCAGGGAATCCAGTTACTCGCCGGCGTTGACGAAGTCGGCCGCGGCGCCCTTGCCGGACCGGTGAGCGTGGGGATCGCCGTCGTGGACCTGGAACGCCAAAAACCGCTCGCCGGTGTGCGCGACAGCAAGCTCTTGAGTCCGGCCGAGCGGGAGCGGCTGGATCCGCTGGTGCGCCGCTGGAGCGTCGCCTCCGCGGTGGGGCACGCCTCCGCCGGCGAGATCGATTCGCTCGGCATCATCGCCGCCCTGCGGCTGGCCGGCAACCGCGCGTGGAGCAGCATCCTGGGCTCGGGGATTGTCCCGGAAGCTGTCCTGCTGGATGGAAGCCACAACTGGCTGTCCCCGGCGGAGCAACTCTCGCTGTTTGACCAGCCCGTGCTGGAAACCGTGTGCGAAGCCCCGGTCCACACCAAGGTCAAGGCCGACATGCAGTGCCTCAGCGTGGCCGCCGCAAGCGTCATCGCCAAGGTGGAGCGGGACCGGATGATGCGTGACCTTCATACCGAATTCCCGGATTACGGCTGGGACGTCAACAAGGGGTACGCCACCGCGGCCCACCGGAACGTGCTTCGCGCAGCGGGACCCACGCCGTACCACCGGGTCAGCTGGCGGCTTCTCGGCGGGGAACTGCAGGACGCGGGAGTCCCCGGCCTGGAGGGGCCCAGCGACGACTGACGCCTGCCGAACGGCGCCAGCCGCGCCGGACATGGTGCAAGATGGAAGCATGAGTGCTGAGGATCTTGAGAACTACGAAACCGACATGGAGCTTCAGCTCTACCGTGAGTACCGCGACGTCGTCGGCCTGTTCAGCTATGTTGTCGAGACCGAGCGGCGCTTCTATCTGGCGAACCATGTGGACCTGCAGGCCCGCAGCGCCGACGGCGAGGTCTACTTTGACCTGACCCTCCAGGACGCGTGGGTGTGGGACGTCTACCGTTCGGCCCGGTTCGTGAAGAGCGTCCGGGTGCTGACGTTCAAGGACGTCAACGTCGAGGAGCTGCCGCGCAATGAGGAGCTGGCGTTGCCCAAGGACGTGGACCTGGGGAACTAAGCGCCCGGGATTTTCGACTTTCCCTCCACACCGGCCCCTGTCCACATAGGACAGGGGCTTTCTGTTTTCCGCACGCAGCTGCCGCCAGGCTGGTTGTGGAGGTGGACATGAAATCCAAAGACCTGTTGGGCCGGCGCGGCGAGGACCTCGCCGTGGGCTACCTGGAAGCGCTTGGCATGCTGGTGGTGGAGCGGAACTGGCGGTGCCCCGAGGGCGAGATCGACATCGTTGCCCTGGACGGTGATGCGCTGGTCATTGCCGAAGTCAAAACGCGCCGAACCCTGGACTACGGCCACCCGTTCGAGGCGGTGGGCCCGGAAAAGCTGGCGCGGCTGCACCGGCTGGGCGCAGCGTGGTGCCGCGACCGTGAACTGCGGATGCCGCTGCGGCGCGTGGACGTTGTAGCCGTCGTGGACGACGGCGGCGGGGAACCCGTGGTGGAGCACCTCAAGGGGGTGGGGTGATGGCATTGGGCCGGACCTATTCAGTGGCTCTCGTGGGGCTGAACGGTTACATGGTGGAAGTCGAGGCGGACATCGGCCAAACGTTGCCGGCCTTCGTCATCCTGGGATTGCCGGATGCCTCCCTGAACGAGGCCAAGGAGCGGATCCGCTCCGCCGCAAAAAACTCGGGAATCCCGCTCAGCCGCCGGAAGATCACTGCCAACCTCATTCCGGCCTCGCTGCCCAAGCGCGGATCAGGCTTTGACCTCGCCGTCACCATGGCAGTGCTCCGGGCGGCAAACGACATTAAACCCACCGGGCGCACGGTCTTTATCGCGGAGTTGGGGCTTGATGGCCGACTCCGGCCCGTGCGGGGCATCCTCCCTGCGGTCATGGCCGCGGTACAGGCCGGTTTCCCGGAGGTGGTGGTTGCCCAAGCCAATCTGGCGGAGGCGTCCCTTGTCCCGGGCGCCACAGTGCACGGGTACCGCACGCTTGCCCGACTCGCCCTCGACTTCGGGGCCGATCCGCAGGAACTCGCGCTGGACTTCGAACCGGACGACGCGGATGACGCCGGTGACGGACCAGCCCTTCCCGGACCGTGCCCGGACATGGCGGATGTCTCCGGCCAAGGAGAGGCCCGGCGGGCACTGGAAGTGGCGGCAGCGGGTGCGCACCACCTGTTGCTCACCGGACCGCCGGGCGCCGGAAAGACGATGCTGGCCGAACGGCTGCCAGGCCTCTTGCCCGACCTTGGCGACCATGAGTCCATGGAGGTCACCGCCATCCATTCCCTGTGCGGGCTCCCGTCCTCCACGGTGCAGCTCCTGCGCCGGCCACCGTTCGAGAACCCGCACCACTCCGCCACCGCTGCCGCCATCATCGGCGGCGGGTCGGGCCTGCCCAGGCCGGGCGCGGCATCCCGGGCGCACCGGGGCGTGCTCTTCCTCGATGAGGCGCCCGAATACGAACGGCGCGTCCTGGACGCGTTGCGGCAGCCGCTGGAAAGCGGTGAGCTGGTGATCCACCGCTCTGCCGGGACTGCAGCCTATCCGGCCCGGTTCCAGCTGGTGTTGGCAGCCAACCCCTGCCCCTGCGGCAAAGCCTCGGGCAAGGGACTGGACTGCACCTGCACGCCCGTGATGCGCCGCCGATACCTTGCCCGGATGTCAGGGCCCCTGCTGGACCGGGTGGATATCCAGCTGCAGGTGGAGCGGGTTTCGCTCGCGGACTTTGGCCAGGCAGGGGACGAGGAGGACACGGCATCCGTGGCCCACCGGGTGCGTGACGCCCGTGCGCGGCAGGCGGAGCGACTGCGGTGCTTTGGCCTGGAGACCAACGCACAGGTGCCGGGGCGCATCCTGCGCGGCGATTTGCGGCTCGCGCCGGCAGCAACCCGGATCCTGGACCAATCCCTGGAGCGCGGCGTCCTCACTGCCCGCGGGTACGACCGCGTCCTCCGGCTGGCCTGGACCCTGGCAGACCTGGGACGCCGGGACACCCCGGACACCAACGACATCGGGCAGGCACTGGGCCTGCGGCAGGCTGCGGCGGCCGCAGCATGACAAACCTCCAGCAACGCAATCAACCAAAGGACCAGCGCGTGGACATGCAACAGGCCGTACAGAAGACTCCGGGCGTTGACCCGGAACGGCTGGCCCGGGCTGCCCTTTCACGGCTGATGGAACCACAGGACGCGGCAGGCCTGGCCTTGGTCCGCATTGCGGGGGCGACGGATGCCCTCCGCATCGCTACCGCCCAGGTGGCGGCCGGACCGGACCTGGAACGGGAGATCACCGCATTGCTGGCGGACAGCGGGTCTGGTGGCAGCTGGGCCGGACTGGCTGCCGCCTTGAAGCGCTGGCAGCCCCGGCTTCCTGACCTTGCCCCCGAACGCGACCTGGCCACCATGGCCAGGCTGGGAGGCCGCCTCATCATCCCCGGCGATGACTTCTGGCCGGTCCAGCTTGCGGACCTGGGAATCCAGGAACCTCTTTGCCTTTGGTGGCGGGGGCAGCAACAGCCACTGCCCGGGGCGGAAAAAGCCATCGCCCTGGTGGGGTCCCGCGACAGCACCGGCTACGGCGCCGCAGTCACGGGAGACCTCGCCTACTCGTTGGCCCAACGTGGATTCACCGTGGTTTCGGGCGGAGCGTACGGGATTGACGCCCATGCGCACCGGGCTGCCCTTGCCGGCGGGTCCTCGGCTGTTCCCACCATCGCCGTCATGGCCGGGGGAGTGGACAGGTTCTATCCGTCAGGAAACGAAGACCTGCTGCGGGCCGTCGCCAACCAGGGCGCTGTCCTCGCTGAGGTGCCGCCGGGTTCGGCCCCCACCCGCTACCGCTTCCTGCAGCGGAACCGGCTCATTGCCGCCCTCTCCTCGGTAACCGTGGTGGTGGAGGCCCGCTGGCGTTCAGGAGCACTCAATACGGCCCACCACGCTGAAACTTTGGGTCGGGGCGTCGGCGCAGTTCCCGGATCTGTGCACAGCGCCAACTCCGCCGGGTGCCACCGCCTGCTGCGGGACGGAGGAGCGGTCTGCGTTACCGATGCGGCGGAAGTGGCCGAACTTGCCTCGCCCAGCGGAACGGCGCTTCCCGCGCAACGCACTGTGGAAGCAGCCGTCCAGGACGGGCTGACCCTGGAGGACCTCATCCTCCTCGATGCCCTGCCGCTGCGCTCCACCACCTCCGTGGAAAAGCTCTCCGCCGTGGCCGGGCTGGGCCAGGAGTCGGTCCGGGCAGGGCTTGGCCGGCTGGGGCTGCTGGGGCTGGCCATGTCGGAGCGCGGAGGCTGGAAACGTGGCAAAGCGTAACCGTGTCAGCGCACCGTAGGCGCCGCGCAACTGGGACAGTAGAGGAGTGGAACATGACGAACTGCCCGCATCGCTTGGTAAGGCACTGGACGCATTCGCCGGCTATCTGTTGGGGGAGCGTGCAGCGTCGGAGCACACCAGGCGTGCGTACCTGGGGGACGTGCACAGCCTCCTGGCCCATGCGGCATCCGAAGGCGTGACAGGACTGAAGGACCTTGAACTGGGCACCTTCCGCCGGTGGCTCGGAGGCCAAAGCTCAGCTGGCGCGTCCAGGGCAACCCTGGCGCGGCGGTCAGCTACGGCGCGGGTCTTCACGGCCTGGGCACTGCGGGAAGAAATCATCGACGTCGATCCAGCCCTTCGCCTGAAAGCACCCAAACGTGAGGGGTCTCTGCCAGGCGTGCTCCAGGCCTCCCAGCTCACCCGCATCCTGGAGGGACTTGAGGCCTCTGCAACGGATGGCGAGCCCCTTGCCGTCCGGAACCGCGCCATCGTGGAACTCCTCTACGCCACCGGTATCCGGGTGGGTGAACTCGCCGGACTCGATGTTGACGACCTTGACCCGGACCGCCGAACGCTGCGGGTGATCGGCAAGGGCAACAAGGAACGCACGGTCCCCTTCGGGGTCCCCGCCGCCATGGCCCTCGACGACTGGCTCCGGCGGGGTCGCCCCGCACTGGTGAAGGACGGCAGCGGGCCTGCCCTTTTCCTGGGGGCCCGCGGTAAGCGCGTCGACCAGCGCCAGGTACGGGCTTTGGTCAACACGCTGTTCGAAGCGCTGGGCGACACCTCCGCGTCCGGGCCGCACGCGCTGCGGCACTCGGCCGCTACGCATTTGCTGGACGGAGGCGCGGACCTGCGCGCAGTCCAGGAACTGCTGGGCCACAGCAGCCTGGCCACCACCCAGATCTACACGCACGTCTCGGTTGACCGGCTTCGGAAGAGCTATCAACAGGCGCATCCCAGGGCCTGACCGGTGTGGTCTATCGCACTGGCGTAATCCTGCGGGGTGCGGCACAATAAGAGTCACGTCCGGCAACTTTCAAGTGTCGCTTTAAGCTCTAGGAGCTTTGTGCGGCGCGGCGAGTCCGGACACAGCTTTATGTGATACAAATCTGAATACACACGCAGGGAAACTACCGCCGCAGAGCAGGGCTCGGCAGTTCCATCCAGGCAGAGGTCGTTGGGGAAGACGTACCTAGAGCTATGGAGGATGGAATGTCTGATGCAATGACCCGCGGTGTGCTGTTCGTTCACTCGGCCCCTACGGCGCTGTGCCCTCACGTTGAGTGGGCGGTAGGCGCCGTGGTGGACAAGCGGACGGATCTTGAGTGGACCCCGCAGCCTGCCGCGCCCGGGATGTTCCGGGCCGAGTTGTCCTGGACCGGTAGCCCCGGCACGGGCGCAAAGCTGGCGTCCTGCCTACGTGGCTGGGCGCACCTTCGCTATGAGGTGACGGAGGAACCCAGCCACGGTGTGGACGGCGGACGCTGGTCGCACACCCCCGAGCTGGGAATTTTCCACGCCGTGACGGACGTCCACGGCAACATCATGGTCTCCGAAGACCGGATCCGGTACGCCTACGAGTCCGGCGCCGGCGACCCCGCCGCTGTCTACCACGAACTTTCCCTTGCCCTGGGCGAAGCCTGGGACGAGGAACTTGAACCGTTCCGCCACGCTGCCGAAGGCGCACCGGTGCGCTGGCTGCACCAGGTGGGCTGACCGCCGTCGTTCTTCACTCCGGTGGTCCTGGCCGCCGCAACACTTCCATAGCAACAAAAGGGAGGCCCCGCCTGATGGCGGGGCCTCCCTTTTTGTTTCCGGGGCGAGTGCCCAGCAACGGCTAGACGCTGCGGATAGCCACCACGGCGTTGTGGCCGCCGAAGCCAAACGAGTTGCTCAGCGCCACGATGCTGCCGGCGGGCAGGTCGCGGGCGGAGGTGACCACGTCCAGAGGGATCTCCGGGTCCTGGTTCTCCAGGTTGATGGTGACCGGCGCCTTCCGCTCATGGACGGCCAGGACGGTGAGGACAGCCTCCACCGCGCCGGACGCGCCCAGGAGGTGGCCCATCTGCGACTTGGTGGCCGAGACAGCCACGTTGTCCACGTGGGTGCCCAGAGCCGCGCGCAGGGCCGTGTACTCCGGCTTGTCGCCAACCGGCGTGGACGTCGCGTGCGCATTGACGTGCACCACGTCTTCGGCCTGGATACGGCCGTCGAACATGGCAGCCTTGAGTGCACGGGTGGCGCCCAGGCCCTCGGGGTCCGGCGCAGTGATGTGGTAAGCGTCAGCTGTGACGGACGTGCCTGCCAGCTCGGCGTAGATGCGGGCGCCACGGGCCAGTGCATGCTCTTCGGCCTCGAGGACCAGGGCGCCGGCGCCTTCGCCCATGACGAAGCCATCACGTGCGGTGTCGTAGGGGCGGGAGGCGCGCTGCGGATCATCATTCCGGCGGGACAATGCCTGCATGGAGGCGAAGGCTGCCAGCGGCATGGGGTGGATGGCGGCTTCAGCTCCGCCGCACATCACCACGTCTGCCTTGCCCGAGCGGATGAGTTCCAGGCCCAGGTGCATTGCTTCCGTGCCGGAGGCGCAGGCGGAGACGGGGGTGTGGGCGCCGGCGCGGGCGCCGAGGTCCAGGCTGACGGCTGCGGCAACACCGTTGGGCATCAGCATGGGGACAGTCATGGGCAGGACGCGGCGGGGGCCCTTTTCCTTCAGGGTGTCCCAGGCGTCCAGGAGAGTCCAGACACCACCAATGCCGGTGGCGAAAGCGACTGCGAGACGGTCCTGGTCGATCTCCGTGATGCCGGAGTCAGCCCAGGCCTCCCGGGCGGCGATCACGCCGAACTGGGTGGAGGGGTCCATGCGCTTTGCTTCAACACGGCTGAGCACATCAAGGGCCGGGGTGCTGCACCGGGCAGCGAAGTGGACGGGGAGCTCGTACTTGGCTACCCAGTCGTCTTCCAGGGTGCGGGCACCGGAGACCCCTTTGAGGGCGTTGTTCCACATCGTGGGTACATCGCCGCCGATGGGCGTGGTGGCACCCAGACCGGTAATGACTACTTTGCGTGTCATGGGATCACTCTTTCGTCGGTGGGGAGTCCGTCTGCGCCTGTCGCAGGGTCCCGCACAAGTTGATGATCGGCCAAGTCCCGGTCGGGGGTCCTGCGCCGGATAAATGCGGCGGGCTGCCGGTCCGGTCAACCCGGACCGGCAGCCCTGCCAAGCCGTGAGACGGCGAAAAGCCTGGTGTTAGGCCTGTGCTCCGGCGATGAAGCTGACAGCGTCGCCAACGGTCTTGAGGTTCTTGACCTCTTCGTCGGGGATGCGCACGCCGAACTTCTCTTCAGCGTTGACCACGATGGTCATCATGGAGATGGAGTCGATGTCCAGGTCCTCGGTGAAGGACTTGTCCAGCTCAACTGCCTCCGGCGCCAGGCCGGTTTCTTCGTTGACGATTTCAGCCAAGCCGGCCAGGATCTCTTCGTTGCTAGCCATTGATGGCTCCTTTTCTTGTATTGCCGGCAGGGGCTGCCGGAAACGGTCCGGGCCGCGGTTGCGACCCTTGGGCGTATCTAGGGAAGGACAACTACCTGTGCGCCGAAGACCAGTCCGGCACCGAAACCGATCTGCAGGGCAAGCCCGCCGCTCAGTCCGGGATTCTCCTGCAGGAGCCGGTGGGTTGCCAGCGGGATGGAGGCAGCGGACGTGTTGCCGGCATCGGCAATGTCCCGTGCCACTGTAACCGTCTCGGGCAGCTTCAGCTTCTTCACCATCTCGTCGATGATGCGCATGTTGGCCTGGTGGGGGATGAAGGCCACCAGGTCCTCGGCCTGGATGCCGGCGGTGTCGAGTGCCTGCTGGGCAACCTTGGCCATCTCCCACACGGCCCAGCGGAACACGGTCTGGCCGTCCTGGCGGAGGGTTGGATACAGCTCCTGGGCCTCTTCCAGCAGGGCGAGGTCGCCCGTGGAATCCGACTGGCGGGCAGCCAGGCCGAGGTCGCGGACGTCAAGCAGGGAGCGTGTCATGCCGATGGCGTCCCACCTGCTGCCGTCCGAGCCCCATACGGACGGGGCGATGCCCGGCGTGTCGGAGGGCCCGATGACGACGGCGCCCGCGCCGTCCCCGAGGAGGAAGGAGATGGTGCGTTCCCGGTTGTCGATGACGTCGGAGAGTTTCTCCGCACCGACCACGAGGACGTACTTGGCGGCGCCGGAACGGACCAGCGCGTCGCCCTGGGCAATGCCGTAGCAGTACCCGGCGCAGGCAGCCGAAATGTCGAAGGCGGGCGCCGGAGTTGCGCCAATGCGGTCTGCCAGGCTGGCCGCGGCGGACGGCGTGGCGTAGGGGTGGGTCACCGTGGAGACAATGACCGCGCCGAGTTCCGAGGCCTCAATGCCGGCCTTCGCCATGGCTTCCCGGGCAGCGCCCTCTGCCATGTCGATCACGCTGACGTCGGCGGACGCGCGGTGGCGGGTCACAATGCCGGTGCGCTGGCGGATCCACTCGTCGGAGGAGTCGATCCACTGGCAGACGTCTTCGTTGGTGACGATGACGTCCGGCCGGTAGGAGCCGAGGCCGAGAATGCGGGTGTGCTCCTGGATGGGAGCCTGTTTCAGCGTGGGAACGCTCATGCGTTGCCCTCCAGTTCTGCGAAGAGCGCCAAGGCGGCGGACAGGTCATCGGGAGTTTTGACAGCGACAGTCTTGACGCCGGGCATGCCGCGCTTGGCTAAGCCGGCCAGGGTGCCGGCCGGGGCCAGTTCGATGACGCCGGTAACACCCCGCTTCACCATGGTTTCCATGCACAGGTCCCAGCGGACCGGGCGCGACACCTGGGCAATCAGGCTTGCAACGGCGGCCCCACCGTCGGTGACCTCGCCGCCGTCGTAATTCGACAGGAGGGGCACCTTGGGGGCAACCGGGTTCAGGGTGGGTTCCAGCGCCTTAAGCGCATCGACGGCGGGCGACATGTGGCTGGTGTGGAAGGCGCCGGCCACCTTGAGCGGAATGACGCGGGCCTTGGCCGGCGGGTTGTCGGCAAGAGCCTTCAACTGCTCGAAGGTTCCTGCTGCCACCGTCTGGCCGGCACCGTTGACGTTGGCCGGCGAAGCACCGGACGCCTCAATTGCGGCCAGCACCTCGGCCGGATCACCGCCGACGACGGCGCTCATGCCGGTGGGGGTCACGGCTGCCGCGGCCGCCATGCTGTTGGCCCGTTCACGGACGAACGTCATGGCTTCCTGCTCGGTCAGCACCCCGGCGAGGGCGGCTGCAGTGATCTCGCCTACCGAATGCCCGGCAAGGATCACTGGAAGGGAGTTGAGTTCCACGTCGAAGAGGGACGCCGCGGTGACAAGCCCGGCGGCAACAATCAGGGGCTGCGCCACGGCAGTGTCCTTGATGGTTTCCTCATCGGAGGTGGTTCCGTGGGCTATCAGGTCGATGCCTGCGATATCACTTAGGGAGGCCAGCTGGCCTGCCACCGAAGGAAGTTCCAGCCAGGGGGCGAGAAAACCCGGGGTCTGTGAGCCCTGTCCAGGGCAGACTATTGCAAGCACGTAACCAGCTTTCCAAATTACTGTGTGATCCAGCGGTGTTTCTCCGCACCAAGCTCACGGGGTCAGGTTGTAGGAAGTCTACAATGCCTCACGCCTGGTTCCGGGATGCCAGGCGCTCCGTGGCGGCCTTCGGCGGGGCCGAAAGCCGGCCTACCACCAAGGCGGCCTGCAGCACGAATGCCTCCCGCGGCAGGAGTGGATCCCAGCCCGTGACGTCGCAGACGCGCTTGAGCCGGTACCGCACCGTGTTGGCATGGACGAAGAGTTCCCGGGCCGTGGCTTCCAGGGAGTGGCCCAGTTCGAGGTAGGTTCCCAGGGTTTCCACCAGGCCATTGGAGGCAGCCAGGAGCGGCCGGTAGATGTTCTTCACCAGCGACCGCCGGGCCGCGTCATCGCCGGAAATCACCCGCTCCGGCAGAAGGTCGTCCGCGGCCACGGGACGCGGGGCGGACGGCCAGGCACGGGCAGCCGTCAATCCGGCGAACGCGGATTGGGCGGAGCTGCTTGCCTCCAGCAGCGAACTGGCCTCGGGCCCGTAGACAACAGGCCCGGGAGCGAACATGTCGCTCAGCTTCACGTAGGCCGTTTCGCGGTCCTGAACCCCGCCAAGGATCAGGATCAGCCGGTCACCCTGGATGCCCACCAGCGCATCTTCGGCGTAACGGCCGGCCATCCGCCGCAGTTCACTGACGTAGCTGGCGCTGGGCTCAGACGGGGAGTTGCCCACCATGACCGTGAAGCGCTCCTGGGCCTTCCAGCCCAACGCCGCAATGCGGGAACGCAGGGCATCGGTGTTTTCGCCGCGCAGGATGGCATCCACAATCAGTGCTTCCAGCCGCGTGTCCCACGAACCGCGGGACTCTGCGGCGCGGGCATAGACATCAGCAGCGGCGAACGCCACTTCCCGGGAATACCGCAACACAGCCTCCCGCAGGGATGGCTGGTCGGCCTCGGGGGCGATGACAGGAACCTGGTCCTCCACCACTTCCACCACGATCCTGATCAGCTGCAACGCCTTCTGCAGGCTGATGGAACGGGTGAGCTCCGTGGGGGCAGTCCCAAACACGTCGGTGAGGATCCAGGAGGGAGAGCTTGGCCGCTCGTACCAGTTGACAAATGCCGCAATACCGTTTTGCGCCACCATGCCAAGGGCGGAACGCTCATCAGCGCTGAGCCGGCTGTACCACGGCAGTGACTGCTCAAGCTTGCGCATGGTGGTCGTTGAGAGCTGGCCGACGCTGGCGCGGAGTTGCTTGAGGGTTTCGGACTTCTCCGGCGTCACCTTCGGCGGGGACGGTTTCCGCTTGGGGGACCGGCTGGCTGATGCTGGCATTCTTTGAGCATACGGCCACCGCCGGGCAAGCTCCATTTGTGCGAAGGCTACAACCCGCCTTGCGCTGCGTCACAGCGTTGGCCCTCCGCCGGCGGGATCATCCCGGACAGAACGACGGCGGCCCTCACCTTGTGGGGTGAGGGCCGCCGTCGTATAGCGCTGCTGGTTGCTGTCCAGCCGGAAGGCTAGGCTTCGCCTCCGGCATTGCCGGTGGTGCCGGCGTTGACGTTGAGCAGCTTGTACTTCTCGATTGCCTTGACCGGGGCGTCAACATCCACCTCGCCGCGGCGCGCCAGCATCTCAAGGGCACGGACCACGATGGAGTGGGTGTCGTTCTTGAAGTAGCGGCGTGCTGCTGCGCGGGTGT
>NZ_JABFMW010000030.1 GCF_013359725.1 Pseudarthrobacter sp. C4D7
AGCAGTCCTCCGAGCAATCAGCATCTGGCTCACAGCTTTAGGAGACACACCCTAGTCCCCCATGCCCGGATGGACAGGAACAAAGTCCAGCTTGTTGCCTGCGTTGGTGCGCCCTGCCGGGGCACGGCTGAATCCTTTGGCGTCGAGTCCGTTCGAGGCGCGGAACTCCGCGAGCGCGGTGTCGTAAGCGTCGTTGAGTGTCTTGCCGGAGAACTCGCCGGTGCTGCCGTCGTTGAAGGCGATCCGGATCCGGACGCTGGCCGGGTAGTGCCGGTTCATCCGGATGAAGCCGTCGGCGTCCTGCTGGAGGGTAATCACGGGATCCTGCTTTCGTTGGGGAGCACCCCCAAGTCTGCCCCACGACGCCGGGCCCGCGGCAC
The DNA here is from genome assembly GCF_013359725.1 of Pseudarthrobacter sp. C4D7. Lineage (GTDB taxonomy): Bacteria > Actinomycetota > Actinomycetes > Actinomycetales > Micrococcaceae > Arthrobacter. The sequence goes on from NZ_JABFMW010000030.1 coordinate 381, forward strand.
CCGGCGCGGCTGCCGCCGTCGTCCCCGCCTCTGCACCAGGCACGCAAAACCTGCAGGTACCTTCGCGATCTCGCTAAGAGAAGGCTCGGACATTCGCATGTCCTGAACAACCCGGCGTCATCTGATGGTTACCTGCAGGCGCCTCAATTCTACGTCCGGTCCTGTCCGATAAAAAGGGGTCGGGACCATTTCACCCGGCGGATTTTCAGTATTGCTGCCGTCCCTGTCACCCGGAGCGGCGGTGCCGCAGCCGGGCCTTTTGTCCCTATCAGGCCGCCGCCCGCAGGTATTAACTGAAGGCGGGCCTGGAAGTCCGCGCCGCACCCGGCGAAGCCCCTGCCACGGAACCGACGAAGCGTCCTACCACCCGCGGCCGATGCCGTGACCTCCTGCGCCGCGGCGCTATGGACAGGAGCAGGTATGGGCGAAAGGCATCCCCCGGTGCTGCAGTTTCTCGGCGCGACGGACACGGTGACGGGCTCCCGGTACCTCATCCGCTCCCAGGGCCACCAAATCCTGGTGGACTGTGGGCTCTTCCAGGGCTATAAGCTCCTCCGCGACCGTAACCGCATACCGTTCCACGCCACGCCAGCCACCATCGACGCCGTCGTCCTCACCCACGCCCACCTGGACCACAGCGGATACATCCCTGCCCTGGTACGGGACGGGTTCCACGGCCCGGTCTATGCGACACCTGGAACCTCGGAGCTTTGCACGCTGCTGCTTCCGGACAGCGGCTACCTCCAGGAAGAGGAAGCCCGCTATGCAGCCCACAGGGCGTCCTCCATCCATCATCCCCCCAGGCCGCTTTACACTGCCAAGGACGCCGTCCGGTCACTGAACAACTTCAAAGCGCGGGACTTCGACACCCTGGTCCCCCTCCCCGGAGGCATTGAAGCGACGTTCCTTCCCGCCGGCCATATCCTCGGCGCCGCCCAGGTCCGGCTCAAAATGGCCGGGCGCACCGTCCACTTCACGGGAGACCTGGGCCGCGCCCACGACCCCCTGATGTACCCGCCGCGCGGCCTTGAGCCGGTGGACGTCCTGGTCACGGAGTCCACCTACGGGAACCGTGCGCACCCGGCCGGCGACCCTGAAGCTGAGCTCGGCGAGATCATCACCAGGGTGGCCAAACGGCAAGGCGTCATCCTCATCGCAGCGTTCGCAGTGGGCAGGGCCGAAACAGTCTTGCTGCACATCGCGCGTCTGCTGGCCAAGCACGCCATCCCCTCCATCCCGGTCTACCTCAACAGCCCCATGGCCATCGACGCGTCCGACATGTACCAGCGGCACCGGGAAGAGCACCGGCTCAAGCCCAACGAGTTCGAGGCCATGTACAAGGTGGCGACGCCCGTCCGGAGCCCTGACGAATCGAAACTGCTCAACCTCCGCGGCGGCCCCATGATCATCATCTCCGCCAGCGGCATGCTCACCGGCGGCAGGATCCTGCACCACCTTGCGGCATACGGGCCTGACCGGCGAAACGCCATCATCCTCAGCGGATACCAGGCCGGGGGCACCAGGGGCGCTTCCCTTGCCGCCGGCGCACAACACGTCAGGGTCTATCGCCAGGACGTAGCGGTCGAAGCGGAAGTCATCCAGATGGAAGGACTGTCCGCGCACGCCGACGCCGACGAACTGATCGACTGGATGAAGGCCGCACCCCAGGCACCGGCCATGACCTACGTGACCCACGGCGAGCCGGATGCCTCCGATGCCCTCCGGACCCGGATCAAACGCCAGCTCGGCTGGAGGGTCCGCGTTCCCGAGCACATGGAATCCATTCCGCTGCACAACCCCAGGTAGGGGCCGTTTACCGCGGGATGCGCGCGGTGAAATCCTCGTCCTCGCCTTCGGCGGCACCGGCCCCAGCGTGGACCGCATGTCCGCCGTCGCCGGACCCGCCGCGGGTCTTGACCAGGCTGGCCACCGTGGCCACCAGGATGGTGGCGGCGATGAAGAGCAGCGAGAGCCAGATGGGGATCTCCGGCACCCACAGGAGCGGCTGGCCGCCGTTGATGAAGGGCAGTTCGTTGACGTGCAGGGCGTGGAAGACCAGTTTGACGCCAATGAACGCGAGGATGACGGCGAGCCCCTGCGCCAGGTAGACCAGGCGTTCCAGCAGCCCGCCGATGAGGAAGAACAGCTGCCGCAGGCCCATCAGGGCGAAGGCGTTGGCGGTGAAGACGATGTAGGCCTCGCTGGTCAGGCCGTAGATCGCGGGGATCGAATCGACGGCGAAGATCAAGTCCACGAAGCCAATGGCGATGATGGTCAGCAGCATGGGGGTCACAAAGCGCTTCCCGTCCTGCTTCACGGTGAGCCGGTCCCGGTGGTAGTCCGGGGTGACCGGCAGGACGCGGCGCACAAGTTGCATGAATTTGCCGTCAGCCGGGTTGGCGTCATGGCTCCCGAACGCCTGCCGGTACGCGAGGACCAGCAGCAGGGCGCCGAAGATGTAGAACACCCAGGAGAAGTTTTCGATCAGCGCGGCACCGATGGCGATGAACCCGCCGCGCAGAATGAGGGCGATGATGATGCCCACCATCAGCACCTTCTGCTGGTACTTCTTGGGCACGGCGAACCCGGTCATCACGATGAGGAAGACGAACAGATTGTCCACGGACAGGGCTTTTTCGGTGAGGTAGCCCGCGAAGTATTCGCCGCCGTAGGTCCAGCCCGAAACGGCTCCGATCCCGACGCCGAACACGAGCGCAAGTCCAATGTAGAACGCCGACCAGCGCGCCGATTCGCCGATTGACGGCTCGTGCGGTTTGCGGACGTGGGCGAAGAATTCGTAAACGAAGAACAGGATGGTCACGGCAATGGTGATGATCCAGACGAGGGGTGTTACCTGCATGGCGGGTACTCCAAAGGGTAGGCGCTGTCATGTACGCCAAGGTCTCCTCCGCCCGGTGGAAACCGGAGCCGGTGGCCCGGGATGCGTCGCTGCATCCGTATTGACGGGCCACTCACAGACGGGAGTACTCCCCTTGATGGGTTAAATCGTAACTGATGAACGGACGACGACGGCACCTGGTTCCGGATGCCGCCGTCGGTCCTGCCACGCGCGAGGGGCGGGGCGCGGCTATTTGAGGCTCAGCGCCACCACGAGGCCGATGACGACGGCGGCTACGACACCCAGGGAGACATAGAGCCCGGCCTTCATGGAACTCGTCCGGACGGTGGCGCCGGCGCCGGGGAGCGCCGCCTGCCAGGCTTTGATGGCGTCCAGGCCCTGGTAATAGGCGAACATCATTGCGGCGCCGCCGGCCACGCCCGCCACCGCACCCAGGCCGCCGGCCCCGCTCATGGCAGCTCCGGCCGAACCGGCGCGGCCGATCGCGGTGGGGTCCATGCGGCCACCGGCATCAGCGGTCATTTCCGCCACCTGCCAGGGCGAGGGGCTCGGCGACAGGGACGCGCCCACGCCCACGACGTCGTACTGCCGCCCGTGCGCGGTCACCACCATGGTCCCCATGGACGTGAAACGGACCGATGCCTGGGACGCGGGCAGGGAAAACACCGGCACCCCGGCGGCGTCATACATGCCCAGCGTTGCTGCCGCGTCCATGGCCAGGATGACCGGAACTGTCTTGGCGCCGTTGATCATGCTCTTGCGCCAATAGAGCAGGGATTTCATTGGTTGGGCGGAACCCGCGGGTGTTATCTCCATGTCCACGGCTTAGGCAACGCGCCCCGCCGCATACGCGGAAGCGGCATGGGGAGACCTCCCCCATGCCGCTTCTTCCACGGGTCCGCACCCCGGCCGGGTGCCGTCGTCGTGCTTTCCCTACTTCAGCTTGGGCACCAGCACGGGCGTGTTCTTCTTGTATTCCTCGTAGTCGGCCTGGCCGCCCCACTTTTTGTCCGCCTTCTTTTCCAGGGGCGGCACACCGCTGCCCTTGGTCAGCAGAAGGGTCACGAACACCGGGGACACCAGGGCCGCCCACTGCCAGCCCTGCAGGACGGGCAGGGCAATGATGGCAACGCCCACCCACAGCGTGATTTCGCCGAAGTAGTTGGGGTGGCGGGACTTGGACCACAGGCCGGTGCTGATGAAGCGGCCCTTGTTGGCCGGGTCATTCTTGAACCGGTTCTTCTGCACGTCCGCTGCCGTCTCGATGCTGATGCCCACCAGCCACACCAGCAGGCCCACCCAGAAGAACCAGTCCAGCCCCACCTTCTTGTCCGACGTGATGGCAACCCATGCAAGGGCAGCGGTGAGGACCACCCAAAGGCCCTGGATGGTCCAGGTGTTCAGGAAGCGGAAGAAGTCCGGCTTGAGCTCGTCGAAGCGGTCATCCTTGCCGTGCTTGCTGATCCGCAGGAACAGGAAACTGCCCAGCCGTGCGGCCCACAGGACCACCATGGCCGCGAGCAGCATGCCGCGGGCGTCCACGCCCGGGGACGCCAGCACCAGGAACACGGTGATGGAGATGTAGGTCAGGGCGCCGGTGAGGTCGTAGAACTTCTCCGTCTGCGCCTTGTAGGACGGGATGAACACCAGCCACTGGATCACGAAGGCGATGGCAACCCCCAGCGCGAAGACGGGGAACCCGCCGATCCTCGATCCGCCCTGGCATCCGGCGAGGGCGATGAGCACGGCCACCACCACGGCAATGATGGTGCTGATGAGGGCCTTGCGGCTCTTTTCGTTCACGGATAGATTCCTTTCCCCTGGCCAGCCGTGCGCTGCTGCACGGCAGGTCCTTGTCTCCTGCTAGTCTTCCTTGTATTCAAATACTTTTGATGACTAGAGAACAATAACTACTATATAAGCCAACGAGCGAAGGAGGGCCAGTGTCCAGCCATCACCCGGCCGCCATTGCGCTGCAGGCCCTGTTCAACCTCGCCAACGAAACCGAACGGGAAGTGGCCCGGAGCCTGGACCTGAACCTCACCGACTACCGCGCCCTTTCCGCGCTGGCCCAGTCCGGGCCGGTCACGGTGGGCACGCTGGCCGAAACCCTGGGCGCCACCGCGGCCACCACCACCGCGATCGTGAGCCGGCTGGAAACCAAGGGCTATGCCGAACGGCTCCGCTCCGGGGAGGACCGGCGGCACGTTCACGTCAGCGCCACACCGGCAGCCGCCGCAGGCATTGTGGATTTGATGCGCCCCCTCATGGACGCCACCAACCGGCACATCGAGGCGCTGCCCTCCGCCCGGCAGGACGCCGTGGTGGATTTCCTCAACGTTGCACTGACCCTCATGCAGGACCACCTGCACTCCCTTTCCAAGAAAGACGCCCCGTGAGAGAGTTCACCTCCCCGCCGCTGGCGGACCTGTCCGGCCACCGGAACGCCACCGACCTGCTGATGCACCGCGTCCGCACCTCCCCGGACCACATTGCCTTCGAGGTGCGGGGCAGCGGCTCCGCCATCACCGATCCGTGGCGGCAGGTGACCACCCGGCAGTTCGTGGACGAGGTCCGCGAGCTGGCCAAGGGCCTGATCGCCGCCGGGCTGCAGCCCGGCGACTCCATGGCCATCATGTCCCCCACCCGGTACGAATGGGCCGTGGCGGACATGGCAGCCTGGTTCGCCGCCGCCGTCGTGGTTCCCATCTACGAAACCTCCGCCCAGCCCCAGGTGACGGCCATCCTGGACGACGCCGGCATCCGCCTGGCCATCGCCGGCACCGCCGCGCACGCGTCACTGCTGGAGCAGGGTTTTGCCGCCACGGGCAGGGCGCACCTGGGCGTGTGGACCATGGATGCCCGCCCGGACACCGACCTGGCCGCCCTGGTCCGGCTCGGTACCCATATCCCGGACAGCGACGTGGAACAGCGCCGCCTGCTGCCGGACCTGGACTCGGTGGCCACCATCGTCTACACCTCCGGCACCACCGCAGCCCCCAAGGGCGCCCTGATCACCCACGGCAACTTCGTGGGCCAGATCCTCAACGTGGGCGCCGCCTACACCAGCGTGGTCCGCGAGGGCGGCAACACCATCATCTTCCTGCCCATGGCGCACGTCCTGGCCCGCGGTCTGCAGCTGATCTGCCTGGCCAGCGGCATGCGCATCGCGCACCTGGCCGACCCCCGCGACGTGGTGCCTGCCCTCGGCGCACTCCGGCCCACTTTCCTGGTGGTGGTCCCCCGGGTACTGCAGAAGATCCAGGCATCTGCCGCGGCTGCCGCTGCCCAGAAGCACCTCGGCAGGGTGTGGGCTGTTGCCCAGCGGACCGCCGTGGAGTGGGGCAGGTTTGCGGAAGCGCACGACGCCGATGCCTCCGTCAGTGCCCCGCTGGGCCTGCGGGCGCGGCGGGCTGCGTTCGACCGGCTCTTCTACGCCCGGCTCCGGGCGCTGGTGGGTGGCAGGCTGGACTGCCTGCTTTCCGGCGCCGGCGCACTGGATGCCGAGCTGTCCCTGTTCTTCCGCGGCCTGGGCCTGCCCGTGATCGAAGGTTACGGCCTGACCGAGACCACAGCCCCGCTGACCGGCAACCTCCCCGGGGCCATCCGCTCCGGATCCGTGGGCGTACCGATGCCCGGGACCACGCTGCGCATCTCCGGCGACGGTGAAGTGCTGGCGCGGGGCGTCGGTGTTTTCGCCGGGTACCGCAGCGAGGCGGACAACGACGGGGCGTTCGTGGACGGATTTTTCCGCACCGGCGACCTCGGCTCCCTGGATGCGGACGGCCGGCTGACGCTCCAGGGCCGGATCAAGGACGTGATTGTCACCGCCGGCGGCAAGACTGTCACCCCCGCTATCTGGGAGGGGTACGTGGAGGGCGATCCCTTGGTGGCCCACGCCGTCATGGTCGGCGAAGGCAAGCCGTACCTGGGCGGACTGGTGCTCCTGGACCCGGAGTCCGTGGCGGCGTGGGCAGGGCGCGAAGGCATCGCGGACCTCGCCGGGCTCCGGATTCCGGCGGACGGCGGAGCGGTGCAGGTTGAGGACGCCCGGCTGCTGAGCGTGGTGGGCAAGGCGGTCAGCGCCGCGAACGCCAGGCTGGCCCGGTCCGAACAGGTGCGTAAGTTCGTCCTGCTGCTGGCCGACCTCAACGAATCCCAGGGCATGGTGACCCCCACCATGAAGCTCAAACGAACCGTCTTCACCGAACGCGCCCGCCACTTCGTGGAACACCTGTACACCGACGCAAGGAGCCAAGCATGAGCCCCCGCACCAAGAACTGGCTGACCGCCTACGTCGTCAGCGCCCTGATCTTCGCCGTGCTGGACGTGGCGTGGATCCTGCTGGTGGCCAATCCGCTGTACCAGAGCCAGATCGGCGACATCCTGGCGCCCAAGGCCAACCTGCCGGGCGCGGTGCTGTTCTATGTCATCTTCGTGGCCGGCATGGTGCACTACGGCGTCCGGCCGAACCACCCCGAAGCGACGCTGCGGCAGCGCGTCACCGGCGCCGCCCTGTTCGGCTTCTTCACCTACGCAACCTGGGCCCTGACCGGGTTCGCGGTCCTGAAGGACTTCACCGCGCTGGTGGCGGTCACGGACATCCTTTGGGGAGCCGCGGCCTGCAGCCTGGTGACCTGGGTGACGGCAACCATCCTGCGCCGACGGCTCGCAAAGCCCGCAGCAGCCTGACTCAGCGGGGCCGCGGCGTCGCGGACGGCACGCTTTAGGCCAGCGAACGGCGGCATGACCCCGGAAACCCGGGCCCCGCCGTCGTCCGCTCCTGCAAAAGCCTGCTCTGCGTGACGCCGGACGCGGCGCGGAACCGTGCAGGCGGCTCAGCCGAACAGCGCCGCCACCTGGGTCAGGGTCTGGAAGACGCCGTAAGCCAGCGGGATCCCCACCAGGATCCAGGCCACGACCAGCCTTCCGGTGGACTTGTTGACCGGCTGGTGGGCGCCGTGGGTGGGTGCGGTGCTGCTCATGTCAGGCCTCCAAGGTGGATTTGTGCCGCTCGGGGCGGGATTCATGGAAACGGGCATCGACGGGCTTGACCAGCAGGTTGGCCACAAAGCCGACCACCAGCAGCGCCACCATGGTCAGCAGCGCCGGCTGGTAGGACGCCGCGTTGAGCTGCCCGGGCTTGCCCTGCGCATCCAGGATGCTGTTGACGATCAGTGGCCCGGCCACGCCCGCGGCGGACCAGGCAGTCAACAGCCGGCCGTGGATGGCGCCCACCTGGAACGTTCCGAACAGGTCCCGCAGGTAGGCCGGGACCGTGGCGAAGCCGCCCCCGTAGAAGGAAATGATGACGAAGGCGAGCGCCACGTACAGGGCAGTGGCGCTGGACCCGGCGAGCGCCAGCACCGTGTAGAGCACGGCGCCCACGCCCAGGTACACCATGTAGATCCGCTTGCGGCCCGTGATGTCGGACGTGGCGGACCAAGCGAACCGGCCGGACATGTTGCCGATGGACAGCAGCCCCACGAAGCCCGCGGCCACGCCGGCGCTCACCAGGGACTTGCCGTCGGACTGCCGGAAGAAGTCCTGGATCATGGGCGCCGCCTGCTCCAGGATGCCGATGCCTGCCGTGACGTTGCAGAACAGGGCCACCCACACCAGCCAGAACTGACGGGTCTTGATGGCGTTCTTCGCCGAGACGTTCTCGGTGGTCACCAGCTTGGCCGCCTTGACCTTGGAGGGGTCGAATCCGGCGGGCCGCCACCCGTCGGCCGGCACCCGGACCGTGAACGCACCGAACAGCATGTAGACGAGATAGACGACGGCGAGGGTCAGGAAGAGCTTGCCCACGGCATCACCGCTGGCAACCCAGCCCTGGGCGCCGGAGTTGGGATCGTACGCCTTGAGCAGGGCCTGCGAGACCGGACTGGCGATCAACGCCCCGCCGCCGAAGCCCATGATCGCCATGCCGGTGGCCAGGCCCGGCCGGTCCGGGAACCACTTGATCAGCGTGGACACCGGCGAGATGTAGCCGATGCCCAGCCCGATGCCGCCCACTACGCCGTAGCCCAGGTACACCAGCCACAGCTGCCGGGTGAAGATGCCCACCGAGCCGATGAGGAAGCCGCCCACCCAGAACATCGCGGACGTGAACATGGCCTTGCGTGGGCCGTTGGTGTCCACCCAGGTGCCCATCACCGCGGCGGAAAGTCCCAGCATGACGATGGCGATGGAGAAGATCACGCCCACCTCGGTGAGGCTGGCACCGAAGTGCTTGACCAGCGCCGTCTTGTACACGCTGGTGGCGTACGCCTGGCCAATGCACAGATGGACGGCGAGCGCCGCCGGCGGGACCAGCCAGCGGTTGAAGCCCGGCGGGGCAATGGAGTGGTCACGGTCCAGGAAGCCCATGGTTGATTCCCTTTGCTTGTCGATGACGTCGATGTCTGATCGATCCAGAGGCGAAAGGCCTGGTGTGCCGGGCCCTTGCCTTGGGCAATCATCATGCAATTCATCAGCAAACGAACTATTGGCGCGCCGAGCGGTACCGGATTTACGGCGAACGGCGCGACCCTACGCCAGCTTCACCCAGTTCGCCTGCGCGGGGGTGCCGCCCACGGTGCAGAACCACAGGCTGGTGATCTCGACACCGCGCTGTTCCCGGTCCGGCCACACGGTGGCCAGCAGCTCCCCTGCCGTTGACCGCGGCAGCGCCAAGGGGTTTTCCATGCGGAGCGGAACCAGCAGGAGCTGGGCCATCTGCCGCGATTCCAGCACGGCGCCCTGCTCCCTGGGCGAGGACGCGATCACGCCGGGCCCATCCTGCCCTGTGGCCACCACGCCGGTCTGGCCGTCGCCAAGGAGCCCGGGTCCGGTCCCGGAGATGCCGTGCACCCCCGGCACTCCCCTGCCAAAAACGCCGGGCCCGTTCGCGCCGTCGCCACTGACGCCCGTTTCACCGCGGCCCAGCACGCCGGCCTTTTGCGACGCCTCGAAGGCGGTGTCGCGGGCAGTTGCCTGTTCGTAGCCCACCACGCCGTTCTGGCCTGACCCGAACACCCCGGCGTTGGTGGTGCCGCCGACGCCCAGCAGCCCGGCGCCCACGGAAGCTTCCAGCGGTTTGTCCCGGGCGGCCTCGTGCACATAGCCCACGGCGCCGTTGCGTCCCTGCGCCACCAGGCCATTTCCGGCGGGGATGGTTCCGATCGCACCGCCGGTGGGGAACGCCACCGTGCCCTTGGCATGGATCCCGTCCACACCGTGGGGCGTGGAGACCAGGACTTTGTCTCCCTTGGTGGAGACGTTGAGCACGAAGTCCTCGGCGTACCCTCCCGGCGCGTTGTCGCCGTTGGTGGCGACAAGCAAGGTCCGTTCCTCGCTCTCGTTGGTCCGGCCCACCACCATGTCGTCACCGGATTCATCTGCTCCGCCAGCCATCATCCACCTCATTTCTGCCGGGACCGGGTGGGTGACCGCGACGCGGAGACCAGAATGCCAGCCGGTCAGGTGAGAGCCATTGTGCGCCCGGCTCCAGCGTGCCCACAACCGCCCGGCGGGCGCGCCGTTGTAGGTTGTACGGGACTCTCAGTTACCTCAACCGGGGCAGGTATTGGATGGACGCGGACGTCATCATCATCGGCGGCGGGCTGGCCGGGCTTGTAGCAGGCACCGAGCTGGTGCGCGCCGGCAAGCGCGTGGCCATCGTGGACCAGGAGAACGCCGCCAACCTGGGCGGCCAGGCGTTCTGGTCACTCGGCGGGCTCTTCCTGGTGGACACCCCTATGCAGCGCCGGCTGGGCGTCAAAGACTCTGTTGAGCTTGCGTGGCAGGACTGGCAGGGATCGGCGCAGTGGGACCGGTTCGCCGGCCCGCACCCGGAGGATGAGTGGGCGCAGCAGTGGGGCCGTGCCTACGTGGAGTTTGCCGCCGGTGAGAAGCGGGCGTGGCTGCAGGAGCAGGGCGTCCGGTTCACCCCGCTGGTGGGGTGGGCGGAGCGCGGCGACGGCCGGGCCGGCGGCCACGGCAACTCGGTCCCCCGCTTCCACGTCCCGTGGGGCACGGGCACCGGGGTTTCCGAACCCTTCGCGGACAAGGCCCGCGCAGCAGCTGCGGCGGGCAGCATCAGGTTTTTCTTCCGGCACCGGGTGGACGGCTTAACGTACGACGGCGGCACGGTCACCGGGGTGCGGGGCTCGGTGCTGGCACCGGATGACTCCCCGCGCGGGGTGTCCTCCAGCCGGGACGTTGTTGAGGAATTCGAGCTGCACGCCCAGGCGGTGGTGGTGGCGTCCGGCGGGATCGGCGGGAACCACGAGCAGGTGCGCCGCTGGTGGCCGGAGCGGCTGGGGACGCCGCCGGCGAAAATGGTCACCGGCGTGCCGCAGCACGTGGACGGCAGGATGCTGGACATCGCGGACGGGTCGGGAGTGCGGCTGGTGAACCGGGACCGCATGTGGCACTACACCGAGGGAATCCAAAACTGGGCCCCCATCTGGCCGGGCCACGCCATCCGGATCCTGCCGGGACCGTCGTCGCTGTGGTTCGATGCCCTGGGCCGCCGGCTCCCCTCCCCCGCGCTTCCCGGATACGACACCCTGGGCACTCTGCGCCTCCTGCGGACCACCCCTGACATCCAGCAGTACAGCCATTCGTGGTTCATCCTCAACCAGCGGATGATCGAAAAGGAATTTGCCCTCTCCGGCTCCGAACAGAATCCGGACATCACCAACCGGGACCTCAAACTGCTGCTGCGCACCAGGCTGGGCCGCGGCGCATCCGGTCCCATCGAGGCGTTCAAGGAGCACGGCGCCGACTTTGTGGTGGCCGACAACCTGGCGGACCTGGTTCGAGGGATGAACGGGCTGACAGAGGAGCCGCTGCTGGACCCTGGGCACCTCCGGCGGCAGATCGAGGAGCGGGACGCCGAAATACGGAACCCTTATTCCAAGGATGCCCAGGTGACGGGCATCCGGAACAGCCGCCGCTTTTTGGGAGACCGGCTTTTCCGGACCGTGAAGCCGCACCGGATCCTGGACCCGGCCGCCGGCCCGCTGATCGCCGTCCGGCTGCACGTGGTGACGCGGAAAAGCCTGGGCGGGATCCAGACAAACCTGTCCGGCCAGGCCCTGGGGGAAAACGGCGCTGCCGTTCCCGGGCTCTACGCCGCCGGGGAGGCTGCGGGCTTCGGCGGCGGGGGCGCCCACGGGTACAACGCGCTCGAGGGCACCTTTCTGGGTGGCTGCATCTTCACCGGCCTGACCGTGGGACGGTCCCTGGCGCAGGTGCTGTAAGCCGCCCCCGCACCAGCCGGAATTCAGGCAGCGCCTCCCACTCGGGCGGGAGGGTGTTGCGCTTCCCGTCCGGCCGGAACCCCTGCTTCAGATAGAAAGCCAAGGCGCGGGGATTGCCTTCCAGCACCCACAGGTATGTGGGAGCGGGGCCGACGGCGGCGCTCACCAGCGCTGCCCCCAGGCCAGTCCCATAGGTCCGTCGGAGGGTGTAGATCGAGTACAGTTCCAGCGCTTCAGGGGCATCATCCTCGCGTCCGGGACCGGCGTCTGCGTAGCCCACCAGCTGGTTGGCGGCGTCGAACGCAAGGATGCGCGGCTCGTCGGAGTCCAGGAAAGCCCGACGCCGTTCCACACGTTCCGGGATGGCCGCCCTGCGCCGGCGGAAGAACTCCGGCGACAGCAGGTGGGGGTAGCACTCCTCGTGCGCCTGCGTCTGCATGAGCACCACGGTTTCGGCATCCTCCGGATTGGCCTGGCGAAGGTGAAAGTCCATGGCGCCAGCCTAGCGAGCGGCCCGCACACTCCCCGGCACTCGATCCTGCGGCACCTAAGATGAGGCATGAACTTCGAGGGCGTGCTGTTGACGGCGGTTGGCGCGGCGCTGATCCTGCTGATGATCGCCGACGTCTTCCTGACGCTGCTGTACCCGCACGGTTCGGGGCCGGTGGGCCGCACCATAATGCGCGTGTTCTGGCTGGGGTCGAAGAAAGTCAGGGGCGGGGCTTCGTCCGCCGCGGCGCCATTGGCCATGGCGGCCGTCATTGCCGCCTGGGCCGGCCTTGCCGCCGTGGGCTGGGCGCTGCTGTACCTCCCCCACCTGCCGGACGGCTTTTCCTATTCGAACGGCATCCCCCGCCAGGCCGATTTTGCCGAGGCCCTCTACGTCTCGCTGGTGGCCCTCTCCACCGCAGGGTTCGGCGAAATCGTGGCCGTCCATCCGCTCCTCAGGCTGGTCATGGCGTTCCAGGCGGTGGCCGGTTTTGGCCTGCTCACCGCCACCGTGTCCTGGATCCTGCAGACGTACCCGGCACTCAGCCGGCGCCGGGCGCTGGCCCACCAGCTGAACCTGTTCCGGGAAGCAGCGGGGCCCGCCGGCATCGCCTCGCTGGAGGCGGGCCACGCCGCGGGATTGCTGGAATCGATGGCGGAGAACGTGGCAGCGGTGAGCATCGATCTCCTGTCCTTCAACGAGACCTACTACTTCCACGAGGCCGAGCAGCGTGGGTCGCTGCCGGCCACCCTTGCGTACGCCCACCGGCTGGCCTCCGACGCCCAGGCCGGCAGCAACGCGGAACTGCAGTTTGCCGGCCGGATGCTCAGCGCGGCCCTGGATGACCTGGCGGAAGTGCTGCGCGGAAAATTCGGCCATGAGGGCGACACCTCGTCCGATGTCTTCGACCACTACGAACTCCATCACCGGCACCGCAAGTCCCGGGCCCGCGAACGTAATCCTTGAGGCGGCCCGGCAGGTCACCTCCGCGGACCGGATGACTCCCGCACGATGAGGTCGCAGTCAACGATGCGGGTACCCGGCCGGGGCTGCCCGTCCAGGGCCGCCAGCAGGGCCTCACCGGCGCGCCGGCCAATGGCGGAAAGGTTCAGGTCCACGCTGGAAAGATGCGGCCGGTACCCGTCAGTGAACGGGGACCAGTTGTCCACCCCGATCAGCGCCACGTCGTCAGGGATCGACCGGCCGTGCCGCTCCAGCTCGTAGGCGGCGCCCCGGGCAATCTGGTCGCTGCCGCAGAAAATGGCATCCACGTCCGGGTGGTTGGCGAGCAGCGCACGCACCCCGTTGTGGCCCCATTCCTCACTCCAGCTTCCGTACCAGACATCCCCCACGGGCTCCAGCCCCTGGTCAGCCATGGCGGCCAGGAAGCCTTCCGCGCGCAGGGCAGCGGACGCATGGTTCTCCAGGCCCGTGATGTGCGCGATCCGTCGCCTGCCGGTCTTCACCAAATGGTCCACGGCGCGGCGCGCGCCGCCGCGTTCGTCGGCGGTGACGGAGCAGTCCTGCGGATCGGTGGAGGGCGCGAAGGCGTAGATGACCGGAACGGGCAGGTTTTCCCCGAGCGGTGTCCGCGGGTCCACTTTGCGCCCGACAGCAATGATCCCGTCCACCTGCCGCGCCAGGAGCGTGCGGAGGTAGTGCTGTTCACGGATGGGATCGTCCCGGCTGTCGCAAAGGAAGCAGAGCATTTCGCCCAGGCCCAGGGCGTCCTCCACCCCGCGCAGTATGGGGATGCTGAAACGGCCGTAGCTGTCGGTGGTGATGACCCCGACGGTGTAGGTCCTGCCGCTGCGGATGCTTCGCGCTGCGCCATTGGGCAACCAGCCAACCTCTTCCGCCGCCGCGCGGACACGCAGCCGGGTGGACTCCCGCAGCTGGCCTGTACCGTTCAAGGCCTTCGACACTGTTCCAGTCGATACCCCGGCGAGAGCGGCAACTGCCGCTATGCCGGAATTACGGAAACTATTTTCCGACATGCTTTCCCCTCTTGGCGCGGGCATTCCAACTGCCCCGGCGGCAAATTTCGCTCGTAATCCTTGTTCAGCCTATCAGAAACCGTTGACACGTGAGACGCAGGTCACTTAGAGTCGGGCTTCGGAAGACGATTTCCTGATTTTCCGTTTCCGGCCTTTCCGGATTCCGCCGCATCACCCTTCGATTCAGACTACGGAAGAGATCATTGATGACATCTGTTCACGATATCCACGCACCGGCGGCAGGCGAGGGCGCCGGCCACGGTTCCACAGCGGGGCCCGTCGGGGCGACGGCGTCAGGACACTATGCGCTCCGCCCGCTGGCCTTCGACGCCGCGCGGCTGCACCCGGAGGGGCACCTGGGAAGCTGGCAGGAGCTGAACCGCACCGCCACCATCCCGCACTGCATTGCCAATGTGGAGTCCAGCGGCGCGCTGGACAATTTCCGGCGGCTGGCCGGCGAAAGCGATGCGGCCTTCCGCGGCTTCTGGTTCCAGGACACCGACCTTTACAAGACGCTGGAAGCGGTGGGCTGGGAAGCCGGCCGCCAGGCGGACCCGTGCTGGGAAGAGTACCTGCAGTCCATGGGTGACCTGCTCGCCAAGGTCCAGGAACCTGACGGCTACCTGAATACCTGGGTCCAGGGGGTGGAGCCCGGCCAGCGCTGGGACAAGCTGCAGTGGAGCCACGAACTGTACACCGCCGGCCACCTGCTCCAGGCCGCCGTGGCCGTGGCCCGCACCACCGGAAGCGCCACGGTGGTGGATGTTGCCCGCCGGGTAGCTGACTGCATCGTGGAAGCCTTCGGCCCGGGCGGCATCGAAAAGATCGATGGACACCCCGAGGTGGAGACAGCCCTGGTGGAGCTCTACCGCCTGACCGGGGACAAGCGTTACCTCGACACCGCCGTCCGGCAGCTGGACCTGCGCGGCCACGGCATCCTGCCCGACGACAGGTTCGGACGCCAGTACTTCCAGGACCACCTCCCCATCCGCAAGGCCGCCCACGAGGCCACCGGGCACGCCGTGCGGCAGGTCTACCTCTCCACCGGAGTGGCCGATGCCTACCTTGAAAACGGTGACCCCACCCTGCTGGAGGCCGCCGAATCGCTGTGGGACAACATCTTTTCGCAGAAGGCCTACCTGACCGGGGCACTGGGATCCCGCCACCGGGACGAGGCATTCGGCGACGCGTTCGAGCTGCCGCCGGACCGCGCCTACGCCGAAACATGCGCCTCGATCGCCAGCCTGCACTTCAGCTGGCGGCTCCTGCTGGCCACCGGCGACGGCAAATATGCCGACGAGATGGAACGTGCCCTCTACAACGGCATCGCGGCATCCACCTCCATTGAGGGCGACAGCTTCTTCTACTCCAATCCCCTGCAACTGCGTACCGGCCATGACGGATCCACCGAGGACGCGCCGTCGGAACGCCTTTCCTGGTACGCATGCGCCTGCTGCC
The DNA here is from genome assembly GCF_013359725.1 of Pseudarthrobacter sp. C4D7. Taxonomy (GTDB): domain Bacteria; phylum Actinomycetota; class Actinomycetes; order Actinomycetales; family Micrococcaceae; genus Arthrobacter. The sequence continues at coordinate 16,437 of NZ_JABFMW010000030.1, forward strand.
CGCCCAACCTGGCCCGGCTGGTGGCATCCCTGCACCACTATGTGGCCACGCAGGATGGGTCCGGGCTGCAGCTTCAGCTGCTGCACGACGGCGAGGTGCGGGCATCGGGGGCGCCCTTCGGCGGAGAGGTCACCGTTGCCACCACCACTGAATACCCGTGGGACGAAGAAGCCAGCATCGTGGTGACCGCCCCCGCCGGCGAATGGACCCTTTCCGTGCGCGTCCCCTCCTGGTGCGGGGATCCGCGGGTGGCCATCGACGGCCAGCCTGTGGAGGCGCAGTCGGACGCGGCAGGCTACCTGCGGCTGCGCCGCGACTGGGAAGGAAGCACCACAGTCCAGCTCACACTCCCCATGCCGGTCCGCGTTGTTAGCGCTCACCCCAAGGTGGATGCCGTGCGTGGGACGGTGGCGTTGGTGCGCGGGCCGGTGGTCTATTGCCTGGAGCAGCATGACCAGGCCGACGGTGTGGTCCTGGAAGACCTCGCCATCGACGCGTCGGCTCCGGTGGACATCATCCCGGCGGCGGGCATCCCGGGAGTCCGCACGGCACTCCGGGCCGCCGGCGTGGTCCGGCCCCCGGCCGGGCAGCAGCTCTATGGCACCCACGGCGCTGCTGCGGCGGAGGAGCGGCCCGTCCCGCTGACTGCCATTCCGTATTTCCGCTGGGCAAACCGCGGGCCGGCCGCCATGCGGGTCTGGATCCCCGTCGCCTAGTTGCACCTCAACCCCATCACTATGAAGAGGATCGGCACATGAAACGCACAAAACTCGCCGCAGCATTGGCGCTGGCGGCATCTCTCGCCCTCACAGCCACCGGCTGCGGCGCACCTTCCGGCTCTGACTCGCTGCAGGCCTCCTCCGGCGGGGAACCCAGCGGCACCATCACCCTCTGGGCACGCGATTCGCAGAAAGGATTCATGGACATCCTTGCGGACGCGTACAACAAGTCGCACAAGGCCCAGGTCCAGGTCACCATCGTGCCCAGCGGAAACTTCGTCCAGAAGTTCGGCACCGCCAGCGCCGGCGGGTCCGGACCGGACGTGGCCTCGATCGACCTGGTCTACCTGCCCTATTTTGCTTCCACCGGCGTCCTGCAGGACATCACGGATGAGGCCGCGAAGCTGCCGTACAAGGACAAGCTCAGTCCGTCCCACGCCCGGCTCTCCACCTGGGAGGACAAGACCTACGCCCTTCCGTTCACGGCGGAAGCGTCCGTGCTGTTCTACAACAAGGAACTGTTCCAAAAGGCAGGGCTGGATCCTGCCAAGCCGCCGGCCAGCTTCGAGGAAATCCTCAACGCGGCCAAGAAGATCCGGGCTCTGGGGCCGGACACCTACGGCTTCACCATGGCCGGGCAGTGCGGTGGCTGCAACATTTTCGAGTTCACCCCCAGCGTCTGGGCCAGCGGCGGGGACGTGCTCTCCGCCGACGGCAAAACCGCCAAGCTGGACTCCCCCGAGGTCACCAAGGCGTTGACGTTCTACAAGCAGATGCACGACGCCGGCGTGATGCCTGAGGCGGCAAAGACCGATTCCGGCACGGCCCAGCCCGCGCTGGTCCAAGCCGGAAAGGTGGGCATGGTGGTGCTGGGAGCCTTCTTCACGCAGACGCTGAACACGGACAAGAAGATCGATTACGGTATCGCTCCCATCCCGGGCGAGACCGGCGGCTCGGCCTCCTTCGCCGGCGGCGACAACATCGCGGTCACCACGGGTTCGAAGAACAAGCCGGCGGCCTGGGACTTTGTCAAATGGGCCACCGGGGACGAGGCACAGACCTTGCTGGCCAAGAACTCCATCGTTCCGGTCAGGACTGACCTCGTGAAGAGCGTCTACGCCTCAGCCGATCCGCGCAATGAGATCTTCAGCAAGGCGTTGGAGACCGGCAAGACGCCGTACAGCGTGGTGGAAAACAAGCTGTTCAACGACAACAACGGGCCATGGGCCACCATGATCAACGAGGCCGTTTTTGGCGGCGACGTCCAGGCAGCGCAGCAGAAGGCACAGCAGTCTGCCCAGCAGATCATCCAGACCGGACCCTGACATTCCACAGGTGCTGCCGCATGCCGCGGCAGCACCTGTCTTGTCCCAAAGGAGAACTACCTTGGCACACAACACCATCGTGACGGCGCGGCCCGGCAAGTCCGGACGCCCGTCGGTGCCCATGCGTCCCCTGAAGCGGCGGCGGACCCTCTCCACCTCGCGCAGCAGGCTCGGCGCCATGGTGGTCAGCCCCGCACTGATCCTTCTCACCGTCTTCTTCTTCCTGCCCGTAGTCCTGATGCTGTGGATGTCCCTGAACCGCTGGCCGCTGCTGGGAAAAATCAGCTTCATCGGCCTGGGAAACTACTCGGCGGCATTCCAGGACCAGGACTTCCTGCGGGCGGCCGGATTCACCCTGCTCTACACGCTGATCATGACGCCGATGCTGCTGGTGATCGGCGTAGCCCTGGCACTCCTCATCCGTCGCCCCGGGAAAGCGTCCAGGGTGTTCCAGTCCATCTACTTCCTGCCGGTCGTGGTCGGCTTTGCCGCCGCCGGGTACCTGTGGCTGTTCATGGCCCAGCCCAATATCGGGCCCATGCTGGACCTGCTCACCCGGGCAGGGCTGGCCTCCCATTCAGACAACTGGTTTGGAACATTCGCCACCGCACTGGGCATCGTGTGCGCGATGGTGGTGTGGAAGGTCGCGGGGATGCAGATGCTGCTGCTGAACTCGGGGCTGCAGTCCATTCCCGTCGAGCTCGAAGAGGCGGCCAGGATCGACGGCGCCACCCGGACGCAGGTGTTCCGCTACATCATCCTGCCGCTGCTGCGGCCCACCCTGGCCCTGCTGCTCGTGTTCTCGGTGGCGGGCTCCCTGCTGGCGTTCGACCAGTTCTACATCATGACCAGTGGCGGCCCGGCAAACCAGACCATCACCGCCGTTTACCACATCTACCGGGTTTCCTTCCAGGGTTTCCAGCTCGGGTACGGCGCCGCACTTTCGGCCCTGCTGATGATCGTGCTGGCCATTGTCAGCGCTGTCCAGATGCTCATCCTCCGCAATTCGGACCACAACTAGTCCACCACTTCGGAAACGGACATTTTCCATGACTTCACTGCAGTCCAGTCTCCGCCCGGTGCCCCGTGCAGCCTGGTGGATCATCAATACCAGCCTCGCGGCACTGGTCCTCTATCCGTTCTGGGTGGTGCTCTCCCAGTCCATCAAGTCCCCCGCCGAGGCCGCGGCCGCGCCGCCGACACTGTTTCCCGGTTCATTTTCATGGGGGAACTTCGCCAAGCTCTTCACCAACGAGAACGGCGGCGCGGGCTTCATCCAGCAACTGGGCAACAGCGTCCTGGTCTCCGTTGGCGCCACCCTCCTGACCATCGTGTTGAGCACGCTCGCCTGCTACGGTTTCGCCAGGCTCCGGTTCCGGGGCAGCAACCTGCTGTTCTTCGCAACGCTGGCAACGTTCATGATTCCGTTCCAGGCGGTCATCACTCCGCTGTACCTGGTGCTGCACCAGATCGGCCTAACCAACAACCTCCTGGGCCTGATGCTCGTCTACACCACCTTCAACCTGCCTTTTGGCATCTTCCTGATGCGGAATTCTTTTGCCGCGCTTCCGTCAAGCATTGAGGAAGCGGCACTGGTGGACGGATGCGGGGTACTGCGCGCCATGGTCCGGGTGCTGCTTCCGGTAGCAATTCCGGGGGTCATCAGCACTGCTCTGTTCACCTTCTTCGCCTCATGGAACGAGTTCTTTGCAGCGCTGATCCTGATGACGGACCAGTCCAAATACACCCTGCCCGTGGCCTTGAACGTACTCTCCAGCGGAACCTTCGGGACGCTGGACTGGGGAGCGCTGCAGGCCGGCGTCGCCGTGACGATCGTCCCCTGCATCGGCATTTACGTCCTGCTGCAGAAGTACTACGTGGGAGGCATGCTCACAGGCGCCATGAAGTAGCGCAAACACACGACGTCCGTCCGGTGCCGTCCTTGCTAGGGTCTGCGTATGGCACCCCACTTCCACTCCATGGACGACGTCATCAACCAGCCTGAGCGGACCCAGTTCGAGTTCTTCCTGGACGAGCACCGGGCTGCGATCAACGACTGCCTGGACGGGCTGACCGGGGAGCAGGCCAGGCGCAGGCTCGTCCCTTCCCGGACGACGCTGCTGGGCCTGGTCAAGCACGCCACCTTTGTGGAGAAGGTGTGGTTCGATGAGGCTTTCACCGGCCGCCCGCGCAGCGACATCGGGATCCCCGCCACGCCGGACGAGTCATTCATCCTTGACGACGGCGACACGGTGAACTCCGTCCGGAACGCCCACCGGGAAGCCTGCGCCGCTTCCCGTGCCGCGGCAGCTTCCCTGGGCCTGGATGACGTGGTGACCGGGAACCGGCGCGGCCCCGTCCCGCTGCGCTGGCTGTACCTGCACATGCTGCGCGAACTGGCGCAGCACTGCGGCCACGCAGACATCCTGCGCGAACAGATCCTGGCGGAGGAGCGCGCCAACTGACGCCGAGAGACTCCCCCGGGTTCCCCGTCACGCCACCAGCCGGGCCACCAGCTCGCCCCGACTGCCGACCCCCACCTTCCCGAAGACCGATTTCAGGTGGTCGTGGACCGTGTGCGGGGAAATGAAGAGGTGCCGGGCGATCTCCGCCGTCGAGTTTCCCGTCAGCACCTCAAGGCATACGTCGCGTTCCCGGGCCGTGACGCCATACGCCATCAGCAGCAGGCCGGCGAGTTCATGGGTGGTGGCCGGTTCCACAGTGACCACCATCTGCTCCGGGTCATCGCCGGTGATCAGCCTGCTGGCCTGCAGCACCACCCAGTTGTTCGCCGCGTCCCGCATCCTTGCCCGGGCGGTCCCGGACACTGCCGCGTGCGCCTGTGCCACCACCGCATAGAGCGTCTGGCTGAACCGGCCCGGCGCCGCGTCCTCCACGGCCGCGAGCCAGGCAGCGGCCGCGGGAGTAGCGGCACGCAGGTCACCGCGCAGGCCGGCCAGGACAATGACGGGCCCGACGGCGGCCGGTCCGGCCGTGCGGGCCACGCGGACCACGGCGCGGGTGGCCGCAGCCAGGGTGGCGGAGATGGCGGAGAGGAACTCCACCTCCCGGTCGGAGAAATCCCGGCCCGCCTCCCGGAAGATGCTGCCCACTCCCCAGCACGCCTCATCCACCCGAAATGCTGCGCGGAGCTCGTGTTCCAGGCCCAGCGGCCTGAGCAGGTCGTTGATCCGGACGCTGCCGGCCACCTCCCGGTGCGGCGCGTCCGAAATCCTGGCTACGGGCCGGGGCCGCCGCAGCAGCTCCACGAAGGTGTTCGGCTCCCGTCCCATGTACTCCGACTGGGCAAACCGCAGGAAGTACTCCTCGAACTGAAGGCTGGGCACCGGCCACCGCTGCCAGTTGGAAATGGAGGTCATCGCCATCGAATCGGGGTCGACGCCGGCCCAGCAGCCCTGCTCGAACGGCACCTCGCGCTGCACGACGGCGAGCGCCGACGCGTAGAGGTCGGCCAGGTCCATCCCGGCGGCGGCCATGGCCGCGATCTCCCGCCGGGCACGCTCCGCGCGCTCCTCCCACATACTTCCAGTATCGTCCCGGCGGCCGGCGCGGCAATCCCCTGATGTGGGGGTTTCCGGTGTGCCCGGGACCCCGGCGAGGGGGCGCAACGGTGCGTTCCGGCGTCGTACGTTCCCTGTATGAAGCCGGGCACCTGGGCCGGTTCGGGCTGCTGCCCGAACCGGCCCAGGGGTAGGTGGCTACGTGCTAGACACCGGCCGCCGCGGCAACGTTCGGCGTCTCTTCCTGCGCCCCGGCGAGCCGGATCCAGGTGTCCACCACGGTGTCCGGGTTCAGCGAAACGGAGTTGACGCCCTCCCTCACCAGCCACTCGGCGAAGTCTGCATGGTCGCTGGGGCCCTGGCCGCAGATGCCCACGTACTTTCCGCGGGCGCGGCAGGCCTTGATGGCCATACTGAGCAGCTTCTTCACGGCGGCGTCCCGTTCATCGAAGCTGTTGGCTACGATGGCCGAGTCCCGGTCCAGACCCAGGGTCAGCTGCGTCATGTCGTTGGAGCCGATGGAGAAGCCGTCGAAGTATTCCAGGAACTCGTCCGCCAGCAGCGCGTTGGAGGGCAGCTCGCACATCATGATCACTTCGAGGCCGTTTTCACCGCGGCGCAGGCCGTTCTCGGCCAGGAGATCGATGACGCCGCGCGCCTCATCCAGGGTCCGCACGAACGGGATCATCAGCTTGACGTTGGTCAGGCCCATCTCGTTGCGGACGAAAGACAGGGCCTCGCACTCGAGGTCGAAGCAGTCGCGGAAGGACGGTTCCAGGTACCGGGACGCACCGCGGAAGCCGATCATCGGGTTTTCCTCGTGCGGCTCGTACGCCGGGCCGCCGATCAGGTTGGCGTACTCGTTGGACTTGAAGTCGGACATGCGCACGATCACCGGCTCCGGGGCGAAGGCGGCCGCGATGGTGGCCACGCCCTCAGCCAGGCGCTTGATGTAGTACTCGCGGGGGCTGTTGTAGGCGGCGATCCGGCCACGGATTTCGGCGGCCACGTCCTCCGGCTGGCTGTCCAGGTTCAGCAGCGCCTTGGGGTGGATGCCGATCTGCCGGTTGATGATGAACTCCAGCCGGGCCAGGCCCACCCCGTGATTGGGGAGCTGGGCGAACGTGAACGCCTGCTCCGGCGTGCCCACGTTCATCATGACCTTTACCGGCGCCTCGGGCAGCTGGGTGACGCCGGTTTCCTCAACGCTGAAGTCCAGCAGTCCTTCGTAGATGGTGCCGGTCTCGCCGTCGGCGCAGGAGACGGTGACCTCCTGGCCGTCAGTGAGGAAGTCCGTGGCGTTTCCGGTGCCCACGACGGCGGGGATCCCCAGTTCGCGGGCGATGATGGCGGCGTGGCAGGTACGTCCGCCGCGGTTGGTGACGATCGCGGAGGCGCGCTTCATGATGGGTTCCCAGTCGGGATCGGTCATGTCCGCCACCAGGACGTCGCCGGTCTGGAAGGAGGCCATCTGGTCGATGGAGGTGAGGATCCGGACCTTGCCGGCGCCGATCCGCTGGCCAATGGCGCGGCCTTCCACGAGCACCGGACCGGTCCCGTTCAGGCGGAACCGGCTCATGCTGCCCGGGGCGCGGCGTGACTGCACGGTTTCCGGGCGTGCCTGCAGGATGTAGAGGCCGCCGTCGGTCCCGTCCTTGCCCCACTCAATGTCCATGGGACGGCCGTAGTGCTTCTCGATGGCGACGGCATGCCGCGCAAGCTGCTCCACGTCGTCGTCCGTCAGGCTGAAGCGCGCGCGCAGGGAGTCCTCCACCGGCACGAAATCGATGGTGCGGCCGATCTCGCTGCTGTTGGTGTAGGTCATCTGAAGGGCCTTCTCGCCCAGGCCGCGCTTGAGGATCGCCGGGCGGCCGGCCTCCAGGGCGGGCTTGTACACGTAGAACTCGTCAGGGTTCACGGCGCCCTGCACTACGGCCTCGCCCAACCCGTAGGAGGAGGTGACGAACACGGCGTCCTGGAAGCCTGACTCGGTGTCCATGGTGAACATGACGCCGGACGCGCCGACGTCGGAGCGCACCATGCGCTGGATGCCGGCCGAGAGTGCCACCTCGGCGTGTTCGAACTTGTGGTGCACGCGGTAGGCGATGGCACGGTCGTTGTAGAGCGAGGCGAAGACGTCCTTGATGGCCTGCAGGATGTTCCCGATCCCGCGGACGTTCAGGAAGGTTTCCTGCTGCCCGGCGAAGGAGGCGTCGGGGAGGTCCTCCGCGGTGGCGCTGGACCGGACAGCCCAGGACAGGTCGGCGGAGCCGGCGTGCTTGTCCACCAGCTGCTGGTACGCCTCGCGGACCTGCGCCTCGAAGTCCGGCAGGAAGGGGGTATCGCGGACCAGGGAGCGGATTTCCTGGCCGGCGGCGGCCAGGGCCGTCACGTCATCGGTGTCCAGACCCACCAGCCGGTCGGCAATCTTCTGGTCCAGGCCGGAATCGGACAGGAACCTGCGGTACGCGTCGGCCGTGGTGGCGAACCCGTCCGGAACCTGGACGCCGGCAGAGGTCAGGTTCTGCACCATCTCGCCCAGGGAGGCGTTCTTGCCGCCCACCTTGTCCAGGTCCTTGAGTCCGAGTTCAGAGAACCACAGAACGTCAGTCGTCATATTTACTGCTCCTTTGCAGAGGGTGGCGTAGGCATCGCCGGCCGCGCACGGTAGTGCCGGCCGGAAGAAAGATCCAGCTAACAGTTTCAGGTCTGCAGCGGACTTTCCACATGATGTGCGCTACGCCACGTTTGTGAAATTCCGGGCTAGTGCTTGAGGTTCATCCGCTGCAGGATGGTGGCCGCCATCTCCTCCACGGAGACGGTGGCCGAATTCAGGTACGGAATGCGGTGCGAGACGTACAGCTGCTCGGCGCTGCGCAGCTCAAAACCGCACTGCCGCAGGGACGCATACGGGGAGCTGGGCCGCCGTTCGGTCCGGATCTGGCTGAGGCGCAGCGGGTTGGAGGACAGGCCGAAACACTTCGACACGAAAGGCCGCAGCGGCTTGGGCAGCCCGTCGTGCTGGAAGTCTTCATCCACCAGTGGAAAGTTTGCGGCGAAGATCCCGTGCTGCAGCGCCAGGTACATGGTGGTGGGCGTCTTGCCGCACCGGGACGGGGCCACCAGGATCACCTGGGCCTTCTCCAGCGCACGCAGGCTCTGCCCGTCGTCGTGCTCCATCGCGTACTCCACCGCCGCCATCCGGGACTGGTAGCGCGCGGCGTTCCCCAGCCCGTGCGCCCGGCCCGGTTCGCCGCTGGCCGGTGCCCCCAGCGCCTGTTCCAGGACCCCCACGTGCGTACCGATCAGGTCCACGATGACACCCTTGCAGCCGGCCAGGATCTGCCGTATCTCGCTGCTGACGGCGGTGGAAAAGACCAGCGGCTGCGGCCCTGTGGCAGCCAGGCCGTCAATGGTCCGCACTACGGAGCGGGCCTGTTCAGCCGTGGTGATGAAGGGGATGGTGACGCGGTCGAAGTTGTCCACGGGGAACTGCGTCAGCAGCGTATTCCCCAGGGTTTCCGCGGTGATGCCGGTGCTGTCCGACAGGAAGTAGACAGGCCGTAGAGCAGCAGTGGTCATGGGATGACTCTAGCGGGCAATGATGACGTCCAGCCTGCGCGGGCCATGGACGCCTTCCACGCGTTCAAGCTCGATGTCGCTTGTGGCACTCGGCCCGCTGATCATCGTGATGGGCCGGGTCCCGTCGATCCGGCCCAGCGCCTCGGGCAGGATCCCGGTAATATCGGCGGCCTTCACCACGCAGATATGGTGGTCCGGGACCAGGCTGATGGCGCGGCGGCCCTGGTTGGCGCGGCCGTCCAGGATGATGGTTCCCGTCTCCGCGACGGCCACGGCGCTGCCGGTGACCACGGCATCGATGCCATCGAGCTCGGCGACGCTGAGCGGTGCCGCCGGAGAGTCGACGCGGCGGCGGGACCCGCCGCCGCCGCCTTCATCGGTCCCTGCCAGCCACCCGGCGTCGAACCCTTCGGGCACGACGAAGCTGTTCGCCCCGTCAAGGAGCGAGGCAATCCGTGCGGGCACCTCCGTTTCCGGAACCACCGCCACCTGCGCCTTGTAGTCCACCAGCCGGTCCACCAGGAGCTCGATGAGTGCGTCCGTGTCGAGTTCGGATGCTGCCCGGTAGTCCCGCGGAATCTGCGGCGCCTGCGGGCTGTCCTGCAATGCGGCCCTGATCCGGGAGAGGATGTCTTCGCGTGCGGTCATTGCGGGGTTTCCTTTGTGTCTGGGGACGGCGTGCGGGACGGACCGGCTTCCGGTGTGCCGGGAGCGTCGCCGGCGTTCCGGTGTTCCTTGGCCCACCAGTCCCGGAATGACTGTGCCGGCGGCGCCGGGATGTCGCGGCTTTGGGTCCAGCCGGCGGCGATGCCGGGCAGCTTGGTGATCTTCCTGTCCGGCCCCGCAGCCAGGCGGCCCAGCGGCAGCCCCTTCTCCACCAGGCCCAGCCGTTTGCCCGAGGACAAAGCCCAGGATGCGGCTTTCATGCCCACGTCCATCTGGCTGGGGACCTTCTTCTTGCCGCGTTTGCTGTCCACATCCACGCTGCGCAGGTGCACCAGGATGTCCGGGATGTTGATCTTGACGGGGCAGGCGTCGTAGCAGGCACCGCACAGGGAGGAGGCGTACGGCAGGGAGTTGTTTTCTTCCGCCTGGATGCCGGTGAGCAGCGGGGAAAGAATCGCGCCGATGGGACCCGGGTAGGTGGAGCCGTAGGCGTGGCCGCCCGTGCGCTCGTACACCGGGCAGACGTTCATGCAGGCGCTGCAGCGGATGCAGTGCAGGGCGGAGCGGCCCATTTCATCGGCGAGCGCGGCGCTGCGGCCGTTGTCCAGGAGCACCAGGTGCACGTTCTGCGGCCCGTCGCCCTCCGTCACTCCGGTCCACAGGGAGGTGTACGGGTTCATCCGTTCCCCGGTGGAAGAACGCGGGAGCAGCTGCATGAACACTTCCAGGTCCTGCCAGGTGGGCAGCAGCTTCTCGATGCCCATCACCGTGATCAGCGTTTCCGGAAGCGTGAGGCACATGCGGCCGTTGCCTTCGGATTCCACGACCGCCAGGGTGCCCGAATCGGCAAGGGCAAAGTTGGCCCCGGACACGGCTACCTTCGCCGTGAGGAACTTCCGGCGCAGGTGCTCGCGGGCAGCCATGGCCAGGACGGAGGGATCGTCGGTCAGCGCAGGATCGGCACCGGGCATTTCACGGAGGAAGATGTCCCGGATTTCGGTGCGGTTCTTGTGGATGGCGGGAACCAGGATGTGGCTGGGCTTGTCGTGGTCCAGCTGCACGATGAGCTCGGCGAGATCGGTTTCGAAGGCCCCGATGCCCTGCTCCTCGAGGTACTCGTTAAGACCGATTTCCTGGGTGGCCATGGACTTGATCTTGACCACTTCGGTTTCGCCGGTGTCCCGGACCAGTCCGGCCACGATTTCGTTGGCTTCCCCGGCGTCGCGTGCCCAGTGGATCACGCCGCCGCGTGCGGTGAAGTTCGTTTCAAACTCCTCCAGGAGCTCGGGCAGCCTGGACATCACCGCCTGCTTGATGGCGGACCCCGCATCACGCAGCTGTTCCCAGTCAGGCAGTTCGGAGACCACCGCCTGGCGCTTGTCGCGGATGGTGTGGGTGGCATGGCCAAGGTTGGCGCGCAACTGCGCGTTGCCCAGTTCACGGTGCGCCGCCGTGGGGAAGGACTCCCCGGCGAACAGGTTGCCCGAGCCGAAGGCCGGCAGGGAGGGCATTCCCAGGAAGGTGGTCATCGCAGGGCCTTTCCGGTGGAGACGCGGACTTCGCCGGTGACGGACGCCGGTTCTTCCAAGGTGCTGGCGAGGATTTCAGCCAGGTGGAGGGTGGTGGTGGAGCTGCCCTGGCGGGACAGTCCGCCGCCGATGTGCATCAGGCAGGAGGCGTCCCCGCCGGTGCAGAGCTCGGCCCCGGTGGACTCGATGTTGGCCGCCTTGTCCTGGAGCATGGCCGACGAAACATCGGCGTTCTTCACGGAAAACGTGCCGCCGAAGCCGCAGCACTGGTCCTGTTCGGGCAGCTCGGCAAGGTCGATTCCCTGCACGGTCCGCAGCAGGCGGGACTGCCTGTCCCCGAGCCGCAGCAGCCGCATCCCGTGGCAGCTGGGATGGTAGGTCACCCGGTGCGGGAAGTAGGAACCCAGCTGCGCCCCGGCGTCGGTCACGCCCAGCACGTCCACCAGGAGTTCGGACAGCTCGTAGGTTTTGGTGCCGACGGCGGTGGCCCGGGCTTCCAGGGCAGCGTCGCCGCAGGCGCGCGCCACCATGGGGTGCTGGTGCTTGACCGAGGCCACGCAGGACCCGGACGGGGCGACGGCGACGTCGTAATCCGAGGTATCGAATGCGGCCACGTGGTTGGCGACCACCGGGACAGCTTCTTTGAGGTAGCCGCTGTTGACGTGCATCTGGCCGCAGCAGGCCTGGCCGGAGGGGAACACCACTTCGTGTCCCAGCCGCTCCAGGATCCTGACTGTGGCCTTCGCCGTGGCCGGGTACATCGCGTCCACGATGCAGGTGGCGAACAAGGCAATTCTCATGACGGCCTTCCGGAAGGGTGAGGGTATGGTCTGACCACAGTAGACCACGTGATGGCGGCCACTGACAACCCCGCCGGCGGAGGGTGAACCGGCTCACATCTTGGCCGAAAGTGGGCTACACTTCTGTGGTCGGACCATTGTGGTCTGACCAAAGCCATCCCCATCGCCCTCATCGTGGAGGAACTTCGTGGACCACTTCACCCCCAGCACAGACCCGGTGCTGAACAGCGTTGCCTGGTCGGCCATCGTCGGCCTGCTGCCGCTGCTGACCTTCTTTGTCCTTCTCGCCGTCGTCAGGACCAAAGCCCACGTGGCCGGGGCCTTCGCCCTGCTGGTGGCCCTGGCGGTAGGCATCCTGGCTTTCAAGATGCCCGCCGGACTGGCGCTTCTGTCCGCCACCCAGGGCGGAGTCTTCGGCGCCTTCCCTGTGCTGTGGATCGTGGTCATGGCCGTCTGGCTCTACCAGGTCACGGTACTTAGCGGCCGATTTGAAGACCTCCGGCGGGTGTTCGATGTCATTGGCGGCGGCGACGTCCGGCTGCAGGGCGTCCTGATCGCGTTCTGCTTCGGCGGCCTGCTCGAGGCCCTTGCCGGCTTTGGTGCGCCCGTGGCCATCACCGCCACCATGCTGCTTGCCCTGGGACTGCCCCCGCTCCGGGCCGCTGCTGCCGTGCTGGTGGCAAACACCGCCCCGGTCGCCTTTGGTGCCATGGCCATCCCGATCACCACTGCTGCCGGACTCACCGGCCTGCACGCCACGGACATTGGTGCCATGGTGGGCCGCCAGGCGCCGTTGCTGGCAACCTTCGTTCCGCTGATCCTGCTCTTCATCCTGGACGGACGCAAGGGTTTGAAGGACTGCTGGCCGGCCGCGCTGGTCATCGGATTCTCCTTCGCCGCAGCGCAGTTCCTCTGCTCGAACTTCTTCTCCTACGAACTCACCGACATCATGGCTTCGCTGGTGGGCCTGGGCGCTGCTGTGCTGTTCTTCCGCTTCTGGAAGCCCCGGGGCACCACAGCAGCGCGTGACCGGCTGGGCGTCGCCGCGGAGGCCGCTGCGGCCGGCACCACACCGGCAGGCCAGGGTCCGCGAAGCGCCCGGTCCGGCAGTGTCGCCACCGTAGAGGCGGCCGACGGCGAAAGCCTCACCCCGGCACGCACGTGGCTGGCACTGTTTCCCTACTTCCTGGTCATTGTGGTGTTCGGCATCGCCAAACTGTGGAAGCTCGGCGTCGACCTTCCGGCCGCCCTCGCCGCCACCGATGTCAAGGTTCCATGGCCTGTCCTGCACGACGCCCTGGTGGGCGCCGACGGCAAGCCGCTGTCCTCCACCGTCTACGTCTTCCAGTGGCTGTCCAGCCCGGGCACGCTCCTGCTGATCACGGGGTTGATCGTCGCGGCCGTCTACGCCCGCTTCGATGACGGCGGCCGCTTCCACATGACAGTAGGCAACGCCGTGGCCGAAATCGGACGGACCATCTTCAAGATGCGCTGGGCCGGCCTGACCATCATCACGGTGCTCGCCCTCGCCTACGTCATGAACAACTCGGGCCAGACGGTCTCGATCGGCGTCTGGCTGGCCGGCACCGGAAGCTTCTTCGCGTTCCTCTCCCCGGTGCTCGGCTGGTTGGGCACGGCCGTGACAGGTTCGGACACCTCCGCGAACGCACTGTTTGCCAAGCTGCAGCAGACCGCCGGCCTGAATGCAGGCATCGACCCGAACCTGCTCGTGGCCGGCAATACGGCGGGCGGTGTGGTGGGCAAGCTCATCAGCCCGCAGAACCTCGCCATTGCCGCCACTGCCGTGAACCTTGACGGCCAGGAGTCGGTCCTTCTGCGTAAGGTAGTCGGATGGAGCGTGGGGTTGCTTCTGGTGCTGTGCACCATCGTCTACCTGCAATCCACCCCAGTCCTGGGCTGGATGCTCCCGTAGCCCTCCACCCGCGCACAACCGGGGTGCGGGCCCTCCCGGCCCGCACTCCCCCACTCCAGAGGATCGCCCGTGACACCCGCCGCAGCCGGAGCAGCCCCCCGACGTCGAACCCACGATGCGCTCCTGAAAGACATTGAAGCGGACCTGCGGGCCGGCACAATCAAGGTCGGAGACCGGCTCCCGGGCGAACGGACCCTGTCGGAAAACTATGGAATATCCAGGGCGTCCGTACGCGAGGCCATCCGTATCCTCGACGCCATGGGCGTGGTCCGCAGCTCGGTAGGCTCCGGTCCCACCTCCGGTGCCATTGTGGTCTCCGATCCGTCCGCCGGACTCTCCTCCGCCCTCCGGCTGCATGTTGCCAGCAACCGGCTGCCGGTCCAGGACATCGTCCAAACCCGTATCCTCCTGGAGACGTGGACTGCCCGGGCCGGTGCCGCGCGCGAAGGTGGCGACGCGGAGCGGAAACAGGCGGCCCAACTGCTGGAGGCTATGGACCAGCCCGAGCTGGACCGGGCAACCTTCCACGAGCTGGACGCCAGGTTCCATGTGGCGCTGAGTTCGCTTGCAGGCAACGAAGTCATGGCCACCATCATGGAGTCCCTCAGCGGCTCGATCGTGGGCTACGTCAAGGGAGCCATGGACGCGATGGAGGACTGGCCGGCGGTCCTGGCAGCCCTGCGCACCCAACACCACGGAATCTTTGATGCCGTCCAGTCCCGTGACGGCGAACTCGCCGCACGCCTGCTGCGCGAACACATCGAATGGTTCTACCAGCGCGCCGGGGACGCCACCCCGCCCCACCCCATTACCTGATTTCTTGGAGCCACGCATGAGAACCACAGCCGCAGGAGCCGAATCCCCCGTCCACCTGCTGGATCCGGATACCGTCAGCACGCGGGACCTGGACCGCCATGCCATGGCACATGACGCCTCGCACTACCTCCTGGTCCCGCAAGGGGTGGCCACCCCACGCAATGCCGCCGACGTTGGCGCCCTGCTCCGGCGCAGCCGGGAGCTTGGGCTTCCCGCCACCTTTCGTTCCGGTGGCACGAGCCTGTCCGGTCAGGCCCTGAGTGACAGCCTGCTGATCAACACCCGCCAGCATTTCCGCGGTGTTGAGGTGCTCGACGGCGGCGCCCGGGTCCGTGTCCAGCCCGGCGCCACGGTGCGCAGCGTCAACGCCAGGCTTGCCCCCTTTGGACGCAAGCTCGGCCCGGATCCCGCCAGCGAAATCGCCTGCACCGTGGGCGGTGTCATCGCCAACAACTCCTCAGGAATGGCGTGCGGCACTGAGCTCAACACCTACCGGACGCTGGAATCAATGGTGCTGGTGCTGCCCTCGGGCACGGTCATCGACACCGCTGATGCGGACGCCGACCGGCGGCTGCGCGAGCTGGAACCGGAACTCCACGAGGGGCTCCTGAAGCTGCGCCGGCGGGTGGTGGGAAACGACCAGTCCGTCCGCATCATCCGTTCACTGTTCTCGATGAAGAACACCATGGGCTACGGCGTGAACTCCTTCCTGGATTACGAACGCCCCGTGGACATCCTGATGCACCTGATGATCGGCAGCGAGGGAACCCTGGGCTTCGTCGCGGAGGCTGTCTTCCGGACCGTCGAGGTCAAACCCGCCGCCGCCACCGGGCTGCTGGTCTTCAACACCCTCGACGTGGCAATGGGAGCCCTGCCGGACCTGGTGTCCACCGGCCTTGCCACCATCGAACTCATGGACGCGGCAGCGTTGAAGGTGGCCCAGGCCGCCGCCGACGCCCCCGCCGCGATCCGTACCCTGCCGGTCCAAGGACACGCCGCGCTGCTGGTGGAACACCAGGGCTCGGACGCCGCCGAACTGTCCGGCAAGCGGGCAGGCTCGCAGCAGCTGTTCGACTCGCTGGACCTTGCAACACCCTTCGCGCTGACCTCGGACCCGAAAGACCGGGCTGCCCTGTGGCACGTCCGCAAGGGCCTGTACACGGCCGTGGCAGGCGCCCGCCCCTCCGGAACCAACGCACTGCTGGAGGACATCGTTGTCCCGGTTCCCGCCCTTGCCGGCACCTGCGGCGAACTGACACGGCTCTTCCACGAGCACCATTACAAGGAATCGGTGATCTTCGGGCACGCCAAAGACGGAAACGTCCACTTCATGCTCAACGAGCGCTTCGACGATCCGGACCAACTGCTGCGCTACCAGGCCTTCACCGACGAGATGGTGGACCTGGTCCTCGGCGCGGGCGGTTCACTCAAGGCCGAGCATGGGACGGGCCGGATCATGGCGCCTTTCGTCCGCCGCCAGTACGGCGACGAGCTCTATGGGGTTATGCAGGAAATCAAGCGGCTGATCGACCCGGCCAACCTCCTGAACCCGGGCGTGCTGCTCGCCGACGAACCCCTCTCCTACATCGAAAACCTCAAGGTGGCTCCCACCGTCGAGGAGGAAGTGGACCGGTGCGTCGAGTGCGGGTACTGCGAACCGGTGTGCCCCAGCAAGGACATCACGCTTACTCCGCGTCAACGCATCGTGCTTCGGCGCGACATTGCTGCCGCTGAGCAACGCGGCGACCACGCCCTCGCCGCCAGACTGCGCAAGGACTATGACTACGACGGCGTGCAGACCTGCGCTGCGGACGGCATGTGCGTCACCGCCTGCCCGGTGCTGATCAACACCGGGGACCTGGTCCGGCGGCTGCGCAAGGAAAATGCCAACACCGTCGCCGCGGCAGGCTGGAACAAGGCCGCCGAAAACTGGGGCGCCGTGACCGCCGGCGGCGGCCTGGCCCTAACTGTAGCCAAGGCCATGCCGGCGCCGCTGCCAAAGGCCGCCACCGCCGTCGGCCGTGCGCTGCTGGGACCGGAGGCGGTGCCCGCCTACGCCGACGTGCTGCCAGGCGGCGGTTCCAGGCGCCGGGAACGCCGGGACCCAGGCAGCGTGGCGGTGTTCTTCCCGGCCTGCATCGGCACCATGTTCGGCCCCGCGGAGGGCCCGGAAGGCAAGGGAAAGGGCTCGGCCCAGGCATTCCTGGACCTCTGCGAACGTGCCGGAGTGGGCATAACCGTCCCCGAAGGCATCGAGAGCCTGTGCTGCGGCACCCCGTGGAAATCCAAGGGCTTCTCCCAGGGCTACGACGCCATGACCGCGAAGGTCCTGGACCAGCTGTACGAGGCCAGCGGCCGCGGCAGGCTGCCCGTGGTGTGCGATGCCGCTTCCTGCACGGAAGGCCTGGAGACCATGAAGCGTCTTGCCGGCGCGGACGGGGAACGGTATGCCGGACTGCGCTTCGTTGACTCGGTGGAGTTCGTCCACCAGCACGTCCTGGGCCAGCTCACGGTGACCGCTCCCCTGGGTTCCATGGCCCTGCACCCCACGTGCTCATCCACCCAGCTGGGAACCAACCCCGCGCTGCTCGACATCGCCGGGGCCGTCACGGATGACGTGTTCGTGCCGCTCAACTGGGGGTGCTGCGCGTTCGCCGGCGACCGGGGCCTGCTCCACCCTGAACTCACCGACTCCGCCACCAACCGGCAGGCCGGCGAGATCAACGAGCGGGAGTTCGATGCCTATGCCTCCACCAACCGCACCTGCGAGCTGGGGATGTCCAAGGCGACCGGCCACTCCTACCGCCACCTGCTGGAAATCCTCGAGGAGGCCACCCGGCCCTGACGCAACCCCGCTAGACTGGCCGGGCAAGGACGGATTGGGGGATCCAGGACGGCGCAGCCGCTTGTTCCGCTGGTCGGTCGCCGCCAGCGGACCCAAGGACCATCATGACCTTCTTCCAGGACTTTCCCGTCCCTCCCCTGCCGCCCCGGCCGCGGACCACGAGGTACGTCCCGCCGCCGTGGGTGGCTGCACCCGCCTACGAACTGCCTGCCGTTGTCCATCTGGGCAGGTTCGTGAGCCGGACACCGGGAATGGTGGTGGCGGTCAAAGGCGCCGAAGTCTTCTCTACCGGGTGCCTGTTCAGTCTGTCCTGGCTCTTCCGCCGGACCGATCAATCCGATAGGGACTGGGACGATTTGCAGCCGCTGTTCTTCCAGCCCGGCAGGGGCTTTCGGGGGCGCAGCGAACGGCAGACCGGGCTGATGTTCGGCGTCGAATTCCCTGACGGTTCAAAAGCGAGCACCGGCAGCCAAATTCCCTCCGGGCTGATGGAACCGGGCACCAACCCGGAGCCTCCGGTCCTCGCCCTGAACGGCGGCGGTGGCGGCGGGGGCGATGCGGAGTTCTCCGGCAGCGGCACCCTCTGGCTGTGGCCGCTGCCGCCTGCCGGGGATCTCCGGATGGTAGCCCAATGGACCGACTTCGGCCTGGCGGAAACGTCCTTGATGCTCGACGGCGGGGCCTTGCGTCAGGCGGCGGCGTCCGTTCAGCCGTACTGGCCGGAGGAGGAGCGCACTGATGGGTGACCTTACCGGGCTGGTCCTGTTTGTCCTCGTGGGAGCCGTCTTCTTCTACATCCTGTACGGCGTGATCCGCGCGGGGGTCCGGGACGGCATCCTCCAAGCGGACGCGCGGCGCGCCGCGCGCTCCGAACAGCTGAATTAGGCTTCCACTGCGGTGACGATGCTTCCGTACCCCTGCAGGAACATCCGCCGGCCCTGGCCTTCGTCCGTCCATACCCAGATAACGGAGTAGTCGGAGGTCACGGCATCCACCACCCCGGTGCCGGAGACGGTTCCCTCGGCGAAGTGGACCCTGTCCCCCACGGCGATCCGGGGATGCCTGGTCCGCTTCCTCCTGGGCTTGAGGGCGGTTTGCCCTGCCGTTGCAGGGTCTGGCGTGCAGGTGCTGGCGTGCTGGCGCATGGAATTCCTCTGGGCTCGCGGGCGGACGGTCAGCTCATTACGACCCTGCCCGCTGCTCCCAGGTCACGCACTGGGCGTGGTGGGAAAAGACTAACGCGGCGGCGCCCATATGGGCACCGCCGCGTCCCTTCACACCGAGTGTGACTGGTTCATCCCGTCACCTGCTGGATGGTCAGTCCAGCGCCGCCACGGAGCCCAGCGCATCCCAGGCGAAGCTGGCCAGCCAGTGCGTGGACATGAAGTCGCCGCTCTCCATTCCGCGGAGGCCGGCCTTCAACAGCGGGTCCAGGGCCTCGTTGAGCACAGCTGCCGAGGCGCACGCCCCGGACGTGGAGGATTCCCGGAGCGTGGCGATGATCCGGGCCACCTGCCCGGCGCGGGTCAGGTTGAGCCCGTGGAGGTGCACCAGGTAGCCGTCGGTCTCGTCCGTGACGCTGACAGGCTGCAGGATCCGCGACTCAGCGGAGAGGCCTGGGAGGAACGCCGCGAACCAGGCGGAGAACTCGTCGGCGGACAGGACACGGCGCATCAGGTCCGCCTCGCTCAGCCCGGCGGAGAGGAAGTCCTGGCCGCTGAGCTCCCAGTCGCCCGGCCAGCCACGGTCGTTCCCGAACCAGGTGCGGGCCGCTTCCTCGCACGCCGCGGCAGCATCAGCCCGGCCCAGCGACCGGAAGGCATCCAGCATGTAGCCGACACCGAACGCGGCGTTGGTGTGCAGCCCGTGCCGGACCGGGTATTGGGCCTTGGCCATCCACGCCACGCTGAGCTCCGCCACCGCATCCACCAGCGGCTCCAGCGCCGCGCCCCATCCGCACAGCCGCGGGTCGGAGGAGGCGGAGCATGTCGCGGCCAACCGCATCAGCCAGGCCCACCCGTAGGGACGCTCCCAGGACGGGTTGGCCACCAGGTAGTCCCGTTCCACCGCCAGCTTGGCCTGCGTCAGGTTGGAGCCCAGCGCTGCCCGGAGCGACGCCTCCGTGGAGCTGTCCACCCAGGCCGCCGCGGCGCCGTCGGACGCTCCCTCACGAGCAGCCCCGCCAAGAGGTGACCCGGGAGTGCCGCCCAGCAGGCTGGCCCCCAGCCAGTGCATGTGCACGCAGGAGTGCCAGTCGAAGGAGGTGTAGAACGCGGGATGGACCTGCTCGGGAGTGGGCCGGTCGTCGGCGGACGCCTGGGTGTGGTGGGCCGAGTGCGGGTAGGGCTCGGCGAGGTTGCCCAGCACCACGGCGGCGTAGTCCGGGGCCGCCTGTAGGCGAAGATCGTTGTCCATCATGCTCCTTTGAAGCCGGGTCAGAGAGTCAGTGCTAGTGGAAGGCCAGGAAGTACATCAGCGCGATGTTCACAGCCAGCAGCGGGATGGCCGTGCCTACCTGCGCCGTGATGACGCCGTACTTGTTCTTCATCTCCAGCAGCGCGGACGGCACCAGGTTGAAGTTGGCTGCCATGGGCGTGCAGAGGGTGCCGCAGAATCCGGCGAGCATGCCGATCGCGAAGATGATGGCGGGGTCGCCGTGGAAGGTCTGCACCAGCACGGGCCAGCCGATGGCGGCGGTCATGATGGGGAAGGCGGCGAAGCCGTTGCCCATGAGCACGGTGAAGAGGAACATGCCGATGCAGTAGACCAGCACGCCTGCGATCAGCGAGCCCTTGGGCAGCAGCCCGGAGGCCAGGGTGCCCACGGCGGTTCCCACGCCGGCCTTGGTGAAGAGGATGCCCAGCGTGGTGAGCATCTGCGGCAGCAGCGCGGCCCAGCCGATGGATTCGAGGATGCGGCGGCTTTCGAAAATGGGTGTGGCCGGGTTCTTGGGCTTGAGGATCAGGAGGGCGACGACGACGGCGGCCACGGCGCCGATGGCCAGGGCCACCAGTGTGGTGTTCTTGGGGTCCAGCAGCGGGGTGCCGCCGATCACCAACACAGGAGCTGCCAGCACCAGGATCACGGTGACCAAGGGAAGCGTCAGGGCGGGGATAAAGAGCTTGTTGCCGAAGCGTTTGGCGTAGGCCTCGCGCTCGGGCCCGGTGGAGGTGCGGTGCTTGCCGTGGCCCAGCAGGCCGGTGGATGCCAGTACCACCAGGACCAAGACGGCGACGCCCAGGATCCAGGCGGGTGCGGTTCCGGCCTGGACCCAGGTGCTGTAGAAGAAGCACAGGCCCAGCAGGCCCCAGAACGCCGAGCTGCCCCAGCGGCGGGGGTGGTTGGTATCGGCGGCAATCAGCGACGCCCACGCGACGAACAGAAGGCCGACCAGCCAGTAAACGGCTTCAACGCTAATCATTTGGCTTCTCCTGCGGTTTCCTTCTGGGCGGTGAGCTCAAACTCGCGGTATTCCTTGTCCAGCTGCTTGTCCAGGCGCAGCAGCCTGAAGCCGTGGATGAGGAAGGCGGCGATGGCGGTGGGGATGGCCCAGAGCGCCAGCTGGAGCGGTTCCAGGTGCAGGTGGTAGGTGGTGTCCACGAACGTGGTGATCAGCAGGATGGAGCCGACCGCCACGAACACGTCCTCGCCGAAGAACACACCAACGTTGTCGGCGCCGGCGGCGTGGCCCTTGATCTTCTCGCTGATCTTTTCCGGCACGTGGCCGTAGCGGCGCAGCGCTGCTCCCTCCGCCATTGGGAACACCAGCGGGCGGACGGTCTGGGCATGGCCGCCGATGCTGGTCAGGCCCACCGCAGCGGTGATCTGGCGGACGGCCAGGTACCCGATCAGGACGCGCCCGGCGGTCAGCTTGGCGAGCCGGCCAATGAGCGTCTTGGCCTGCTCCTGCAGCCCGAAGAACTCAATGATGCCCACCACCGGAAGCACCGCCACGAAGATGGTGACCGAGCGGCTGCTGGCGAAGCCGGTGCCGAACGAATCGAGGATCTGGGCGGGGTTCATCCCGCCCAGCAGTGCGGTGACGATGCCGGCGACGGTGACGACAATCAGGGGGTTCAGGCGGATGGCGAAGCCAACGATCACCAGCAGCACCCCGATGAGTACAAGCATGATTATCCCTTCCCAGGGGACCCGTGACGGGTCTGCGAAAGTGGGGGCCGGCGCGTCCGTGCCCCGTGTGATGTGGTTGGGCGGCGCCGGGGGGCGGGAGCCCCGGGTACGTCAGAACTGCAGGATGTAGTGGGCTGCAGAACAACGGTGTGATCCACAGCATACCGTTTTGTTCAACAATCCTGCAACCCCTTTTCGGGAAGGGCGGCGGTCAGCGTTCGACGGCGGCCAGCAGCTGCGCCTCGGCGCGGCCCAGGTAGGCGGAGAGGAAGTCCGCTGCCGCGGCCCGGTCCCCGGCGTCCATGAGCTCCACGATCCTGGCGTTGTCCTCCACATACGGCTGGTGGAACGCGGGGTTGGCTGCCATCGAGTGGAACACCAGGCGCATCTCGGCCAGGACCTGGTCCATGAGGCTGTTGAGCCGCTCGCTGCCTGCACGGTTCACCAGGGCGCGGTGGAAGTCCTGGTTGGCGCCGGCCATGCCGGAAATGTCCCCTGCCGTGGCGGCGGCCCTGGCAGCTTTGACGATGGCTTCCAGCGGCTCCAGCGGGGCCTCTCCGGCCCACAGCACGGCAGCGGGTTCCAGGAAGCGGCGGACGCGGTAGATCTCGCGGATGTCATCAGCCGTGGGGTGGGCGACGAACACGCCGCGGTTGGGGATGCGGGTGACGATGTGCTCGGCGTGGAGCGCGGTGAACGCCTCCCGCAGGGTGTTGCGGGAGACGCCCAGGGCCTCGCGGAGGGCTTCCTCCGCGAGCTTGGAGCCGGGCTTCAGCTTGCCGGCTTCGATGCGGCTGCGCAGCTGGGCGGCCACCCAGAGGCCCGTTTCGGCGTGCTTTGTGGTCCTGGCCTGGGCCTGGAGATCGGCCAGCACCTCGTCAAACGTCATGGGACCACGATATCGGCCCGGGCCAGTGGCGGCGTCCGTGTCACCCGATGCTGGTAAGCACCTGTCCGGGGGCGACGGCGTCCCCCGCCGCCGCGAACTGCTCCCCCAGCGTGCCGGTGCGGTGGGCGGCGACGGCGGTCTCCATCTTCATGGCTTCGAGCACCAGGACCGTCTCCCCTTCTTCCACCGAAGCGCCCGGCTCCGCCAGCCACTTCACCACGGTGCCGGCCATGGTGGCCAGCAGGTCGCCGTCGTTCTGCTCCGCCTCTTCCTCGGCCTGATGCTTCGGGGCGTCCGCACCCCGCCGGCCGCCGCCGTCGAGCAGTGAATCCAGCAGCGTCTTGGGCAGCCCGAGTTCCATCCGCTTGCCGTCCACCTCAATGCCGATGGTCCGGCGGGGCTCCTCCGGGGCTGCGGGGCTGAAGGCCGGATCCGCTTCCAGGGCCGTGGCGAATTCGCTCTCGATCCAGGTGGTGTAGATGTCCAGTCCGTCGGCGCGGGTGAAGTCCGGTGCGTCCACCACGGCCCGGTGGAACGGCAGCACGGTGGCCAGGCCACCGATGCGGAACTCGCGCAGGGCACGGCGGGCACGGCGCAGTGCCTGCTGCCGGTCCGCGCCGGTCACCACCAGTTTGGCGAGCAGGGAATCGTACTGGCCCGGCACCACGGACCCCGCGCGGACACCGGTGTCCACGCGAATACCAGGCCCGGTGGGCACGTCGAATTCGGTGACGGCACCCGGGGACGGCAGGAAGCCGCGGCCCGGATCCTCGGCGTTGATCCGGAACTCGAACGCGTGGCCGCGCGGCTCCGGATCCGTCAGGATGGGCAGCTCCTCCCCCGCGGCGATCGCCAGCTGGGCGGCCACCAGGTCCACGCCCGAGGTCTCCTCGGTGATGGGGTGCTCCACCTGCAGGCGGGTGTTCACCTCCAGGAAGCTCAGGAAGCCGCTGCCGTCCAGCAGGTACTCCACCGTGCCGGCACCCACGTAGCCGGCCTCGCGGCAGATGGCCTTGGCCGAGGCGTGGATGGCCGCCCGCTGGTCGGGGGTGAGGAAGGGCGCCGGGGCCTCCTCCACGAGTTTCTGGTGGCGGCGCTGCAGCGAGCAGTCACGGGTACCCACCACCACCACGTTGCCGTGCGTGTCGGCGATGACCTGGGCTTCCACGTGGCGGGGCCGGTCCAGGAACTTCTCCACGTAGCACTCGCTGCGGCCGAAGGCGGCCAGGGATTCGCGGACGGCAGAGTCGAAGCTCTCCTCGATGTCGGCCTGGTTCCGGACCACCTTCAGGCCGCGGCCGCCGCCGCCAAAGGCAGCCTTGATGGCCACCGGGAGGCCCACCTGCTCGGCGAACGCGCGGACCTCGGCTGCGCTGGCCACCGGGCCGTCGCTGCCCGGGGCCAGCGGGGCGCCGGCGCGCACGGCCACCTCGCGGGCGCTGACTTTGTCGCCCAGGAGCCGGATGGTCTCCGGGGACGGGCCAATCCAGGTCAGGCCGGCGTCGAGGACCGCCTGGGCGAAGCCTGCGTTCTCGGACAGGAAGCCGTAGCCGGGGTGGACGGCATCGGCTCCGCTTTTCACCGCGATGGCGAGGATCTTTTCGATGTCCAGGTAGGTGTCCTGGGGTCGGGATCCGGGCAGCGCGTACGCCTCGGTGGCGGCGGAGACGTGCAGCGCGTCGGCATCGGGATCGGCGTAGACGGCCACGCTCTCCAGGCCTGCATCGTCGCAGGCGCGGGCGATCCGGACGGCAATCTCGCCACGGTTGGCAATGAGGACTTTACGCATGGGGGCTTTCCTTCGGTGTTTCGGGCTGTGCTGCCGGGACCGTGGCGGCGGCGAACCGCACGGTGGTGCCGGGGGGAAGTTGGGCGGCTTTGTCCAGGTCTGCGTGGACGACGACGGCAATCACCGGATACCCGCCGGTCACCGGGTGGTCAGAGAGAAACAGCACGGGCTGGCCTTCCGGGGGTACCTGCACGGCACCGCGGACGGTTCCTTCGCTGGCAAGTTCGCCGTCCCGGCTGCGGGCAAGTGCCTGGCCGTTCAGCCTGAGGCCGATCCGGTTGGACTGGGGCGTGACGGTCCACTCCTGCTGAAGGAACGCTTCCAAAGTCTCGTCGCTGAACCAGTCCCGCCGGGGTCCGGGGACCACGCGCAGTACGGTGGCTTTTTCCTGGTCCGGCAGGGGCGAAATCTCTGGGTGGCCCACGATGCTCCCGCGTCCCGGAGTCCGGACGGGCAGGACGGTGCCGGCCTGGAGCGGTTCGGGGCCGATGCCGGACATAGTGTCCGTGGAACGGCTGCCCAGGGCAACAGGGCCGCCCAGACCGCCACGGACACCTACGTAGGAGCGCAGGCCTGCCGTGGGAGTGCCAACAGTCAGTTGCTCCCCTGCCAGGAGGGCGAACGGGGCGTCGCACGCGGGGTGGCGTACCGCCGTCGTCCGCTGTTCTTCGCCATCCCGTGGCTCTTCCGGTGGCGTGATCTCCAGCGGAACGGCTGCGCCGGTGACGGCAAGGACCTGGTCGCTGAGGGCCACGAGTTCCAGTCCGCCGAAGAGGAGTTCGATGCCGGCGTCGCCTTCGCCGTTGCCCACCAGGCGGTTGGCGCGGCGTAGTGCTCCGCGGTCCATGGCGCCGGCGCTGCTGACACCAAGGGACGCGTAGCCGGGGCGGCCGAGGTCCTGGATAGTGGACTGGAGGCCGGGCTTGCGGACGGCGAGGCCTTCGGTGGCCTGTTCTTCGGTTAATGCCGCGCCGGTACTGGTTTGGTGGTGGTGGGTCAGGGTCGCCTGGGCACGGATGGCCTTGAACCGGACAGTGTCCCCGGGCCGGACCAGGGCGGGACGTTCCCGGCCCAGGTCCCACATGGCTGCAGCAGTCCGGCCGATCAGTTGCCAGCCGCCCGGTGACTGGCGGGGATAGACGGCCGAATAAGCTCCACCCAGGGCAACGGCGCCGGCGGGGACGGCGGTACGTGGCGAGCGTCGGCGGGGAACCTCCAGGCTGTGGTTCTCGCCGGTGAGGTAGGCGAAGCCGGGAGCGAAGCCGGCGAAGGCCGCGGTCCACAGCTGCCCCGTGTGGGCTGCCACCACACCCGCACGGTCCAGTCCGGTGAGCGCGGCTACCTCGTCGAGGTCCTCGCCGTCGTACACCACGTCAATGGTGACCAGTGCGCTCTCGGCCTCCGCGGGGGCCTCGAGGTCCAGGGTGCGCACGTGCGCTGCGAGGGCCTGCGCCGCTTGCGGCGAATCAGCGGTGATGAGGACTGTCCGGGCGGCGGCAATGACGTCCACCTGGCCCGGGCGCGGATGGGCCATGAGCTGGGCATGGAGGCTGAGGACGGCATGCAGGGTGGGCAGTTCAACCAGGATCGCCCTGTCTCCGGCAGGTCGGATCCCGGTCAGCTGGACAGGAGCTGCTTGAGTCTCGTGCTGCTGCGTGGTCATGGCTAGGCGAAGCTCTGGATCTGGATGCCGGCGTCCACCAGTGCGGCGCGGACGGCAGCGGCCATCGCCACGGACCCGGGGGTGTCACCGTGCAGGCAGATGCTTTCCGCCTTGACCGGGACAAGCGATCCGTCGATGGCACGGACCACGCCGTCGGTGGCCAGGCGCAGGACATGGTCGACGACGTCGCCCACCTCGTGCAGCACTGCGCCGGGTTCGCGCCGGGAGACCAAGGTGCCGTCGGGGTTGTAGGCCCGGTCGGCGAAGGCTTCGGCCACCGTGCGGAGTCCGGCAGCTTCGGCCTGGCGCTGGATCTCGGAGTTGGGGAGCACCATCAGGGGAAGCGTGGGGTCCACGGCCAGGATCGCGGCCACCACGGCGCCGGCCTGCTTGGGATGGTCCACGATGGTGTTGTAGAGGGCACCGTGGGGCTTGACGTAGCGGACGGCCGTTCCGGCTGCGAGGGCCACTGCCTGGACAGCGCCGATCTGGTAGACCACGTCAGCGGTCAGCTCATCCGGCGTCATATCCACGAAGCGGCGGCCGAAGCCGGCCAGGTCACGGTAGCCGGGGTGGGCGCCAACGGTGACGCCGGCCTTCACAGCGGCCTGGCAGGTAGCCATAATGCCTACGGGATCCCCGGCGTGGAAGCCGCAGGCGACGTTGGCGCTGGATACACTTTCGAAAATGGCGGCGTCATCGCCGAAGGACCAGTTCCCAAAGGACTCGCCGACGTCGCTGTTCAGGTCGATGCTGGGCATTGTGATCTCCGTCTCGGATTGGTGTCCTTCAAGAATGCCCTAAAAAGACGGATTGTTCAACAATCTGAGAGAGGTGATTGCTTCAGAATCCCTGTAAGGCGTCGTGAAGCATCCGGTGGCCTTGGCTTTCAAATTCGATATCGCCAACCTTGTATGCCCAGGCAGCCGTGGCAACGGCCTCACGCAGCTGCATCACCTTCCACAGCCGGCTACCCCGGGGATCTGGGCCGTAGCCCGAGAAGAAAGCCGTCTCCAGCTGCGGATCCGTACGCCATTGCTGTACGGCAAGACGACAGAAATCGCTGGCAGCCGGCCTGAAGTCAAACCTGCCAAAGTCGATGACCCTTACCTCATTCCCGTCGACCAGCCAGTTGCGGGGCTGCCAGTCGCCGTGGGTCGGGACGACATCGACCGGCTCCGGCTAGCAAGCGCTGAGGATGGCCCGTGCCCCGTCTGCGGCAGACTCCTTGATGCGGTGGGGTTCTTCAAGCCACGCGAGGGCCTTGGCGGTGGCCGCTGCCTCATAGTCCGCGTCACGGCGCACGTCCTGGTCATGAAAAGCGCGCAGGAGGGCTCCGGCTTGAACGTAGGTCTCCGCAGCATATTCGGCGTCCATGCCTTCTACCACGCAGCCTTCCAGATACTCCGACACCAGGACGTTCGCAGGGCCGTCCGCGTGGACAAGCCGTGGTGCGCGGTTCTGGAGGGACAGGACATGGACCCAGGATTGGTGGGCCCTCATCTCCCGCCCAATGTGGTGATTCGCGGGACCGCCGGCCTTGACGATGTGCCTGCGCTGCCCGCTCTCCACTTCCAGAACCGCCGTATCGGAGAGGTCCCAGGAAAGATCACTCACCAACTGGACCCCCGGGAGCCATGTTTCCACGAGCTTGGCCTGCTGGGCGCTGAGGCGGTTAGTGTGCCAGGAGTCCATCCCGGCAGACTACCCGGTCCGGCAGTT
>NZ_JABFMW010000031.1 GCF_013359725.1 Pseudarthrobacter sp. C4D7
ACCAGGCTGGACCTCACCCACAGGCAGGCACTACACCCCAGAACACCCCGACCCCACACCAACCCACTGGCCGCAATGGCTTATGCCCGCCGCAGGCCAAGTCATCGATGCCAGGTGTGCAGATGCCAGGTTCACAGACGCCGGCCCGGAAGACCTCCCACCTTGGGAACCCGACGACGACTCACTCATCGACCCCGATGACCTCTCACCGGACGACCCACTCTGGGACGAGCTCCTCGCGGAACCATTCGCCCTGTCAGAATGACGGCCCTCCCGGTGACCGGCAGTGCCGCAGGCGCGAACGCCAGGCCCTGGTCAGGCAGCTTCGGGCGCCCCGGCGATGCGGCGTCGAAGGGCCAGCCGGTGCGCCTTTTCCCCCTCTGCGACGGCACGGAGACGGGGAACAACCCCCATGGCAAGGGGCTGCCCATGGCCTGGTGCAATCACCCGGGGACCCAGGTCCGCCAGGCGGCTGATCGAATCCATGGACGTCTTCCGGTTCCAGGTGGTGTACCAGGGCGGTCCACATAGATCGGGGGCTCCCAGGAGGACACCGCGCATTGAGTTCAGATTCACCGTGGTCACGGCATCCCCGGTGATCAGGATGCCGTCTTGCGCGCGCCAATAGGCGACGTGCCCGGGGGTATGCCCAGGGGTGGGAACGGCGGCCCAACCGGGCATACCCGGCACTTCACCACCCTGCGGAAGTCCCTGGACGACGTCGGTAATGTCCCCTGCGGACTCAATCCGACGCCGGGCCCGGGCCGGCAGGGACCACAGGAACGGTGCCACCAGCCACCGGTCCAACGGCATGGAGAGTTCAGGGATGTAGCGCCCGGCAGCCAGGGGGAGCTCGGACTGGCCCACGTACACCGGGACCTCCCAGAAGCGGGCAAGTGCGCCGGCAGCCCCGGAGTGGTCCGGATGGATATGAGTCAGGAAAATGGCCCTCGGTACAACCCCCGGTCCGAGGAGATTCTCCACGGCCCGGCGCACCGGCTCCGCACTGCCCGCCCACCCGCAGTCAACCAGCGCCCATGCCGCACCTGACCGGACCACGTAGATATTTGATGCCATCGGGCCGGCGCCGGTGGTCATAAGGAACACACCGGACGCGACCTCCCGCGGTTCCGACACTCGCATCACCGTGGCGTCACTCCGCCGGGAACAGAGCTGGCAAAAGGCAGGCACGGCCGAAATCAACCAGCACAGTTGCGTCGGTTCGTTGCAGCCGGCGTCGGCCGGACCGTTTTACTCCCCTGGACCTCGCCATGCACCCAGTTTTTCGCCGCCCTGCCGTGCCCAACAGGGCCGAACGGCCTTTCTAGCCATCAGCACCCGGCAGACGGACCTCCACGAGTCCACCGGTGACACGCGTTTCAAAGAGCGGCTGCCGTGAAGTGGCCGGGCCAGCCTTCACTTCACCGGTGCGAAGGGAGAACATGCTGCGGTGCCACGGGCAGACGACGCACGGGTCGCCGTCGTCATCCTTGATCCTGCCTTCGTGGAGCGGTCCGGAAAGGTGGCTGCAAACGTTGGACAGCACGTTGACGTCCTTGCCGTCCCGGTGCACCAGCAGCGGGATGCCGGCCACTTCATGCTTGTGCAACCCGCCCTCCGGCAGTTCGGCCAGGGGTGCAAGCGCATGCCAGCCGGACGGGAACCGGTGCGGAATCTCCTCGCTGTGGTTCACGCCCGCGGCCTGGCGGTACGACAAGTGGCCGCCCAGGAACCCGCCGGCGCTGACGGTGGCAAGCCCCAGATACGCCAGCACCTTGCCGCCGCCCTGGCTCCCCGTCGCCCGCAGCACCAGGGATGCAACGTAAAGGCCTGTGGCAGTGACGTTGGCCGCGGCGTGCACCAGGCCTACCCGCTGCTGCTGCGGGTGCAGCTGGGACCAGTCGGTGAACCCTGCCAGGGCAGACGGAATCACACTGGCCGTGCCCACGCCGATGAGCAGCCGGGCAGCTTTTTCACCACCCGAAACCGCGTCGAGCACACCTGCCGAGAGCCATGCACCAATGGGTATCTGGACGGCAAGGGGATGGACCGGATGGCCGATGGGGACGCCGTGGAGGACATCGCGGACCCACCGCGGTTTGACCACCTTCAGGACGGCTTTCCGAACGCTCTTGGCCACTGGATCGAGCCAGTCAGCATCCTCGAGGCGGGTCACAAGCTCAAGTGCGGGCAACGGTTTCATGTGTCCTCCCTTACCCCGTTTGTCGCAATCCACTCACCGGAGCGGCGACCCCAGCACCGTGAACCGGTGGCCTCCCATTTCGCCGGACAGGAGGGGCATCGCCTCAGCGATCGCGGCCCGGGTGCTGTCCAGTTGCAGCGATGCCTGGTGCGCCTCGGCGGATTCCCAGAGTTCCGAGACGAACACGGTATCCGGCATATCAGCGTTGATTCCCACCTCATACAGCAGGCACCCGGCCTCCTTCATCTCCGGCTTCGGCCGGAGCAGGATAGCCACCAGGGCGTCGCGCTGGCCGGGCTTGGTTCCGAGCATTCCCACATTCGCAAAGGTCATAGGGACAGTCTGCAGCCTGCGGCGGACGGCGGCCAGGGTTCAGGCACGGACGACGACGCCACTCGCCGTCGTAGGTTTTCCTTCAGCATGCAGCGTCGCCTTATTTAATCCAAACGCTGTATTATTGCTGCGGCCTGTTATCGATCCGGTGGCGGCCCACCTGCAACCAGAGGGACTCCCCGTGGAAAACAGCAAGCCACACTCGGCCGGCACTAACGGTGGCCGGACCGCAGCCCGGCCACCCGCTGCAGAGGCGGCCATTGCTGCACTCCTGGGAATCCTGGGAGGACTCCTGGGGCTGGCACCCTGGCTGATCACAGGGGCCCAACTTCCTGTGCAGAACCTCTGGGGAGAGGAAACACAGCCTCGCGATATGCCTTTTGCCCTCCTGCCCCTCAGCCAGTATCACGCCACCACCATCGTTGCGCTGCTGACAGTGGGCGCTTCCGCCACCGGGTTCGCCCTGCGCGCATTAGGGCCGGCCCGCCGCGGCCCTGCCTTGGCATGCGCAGCAGCCGGCCTTCTCCTGGTCCACGGAGGGGCCGCCGTCCAGTCGTTCGCAGCGCTCAGCAGCGGCCTGGACCCGGAGCCTAGGTCTTCCATCTACGTCGCCGGCCTGCTCGGCGGGACCATCGCTGCGATAGCAGCCGGAGTGATGGCCCTCGTGTTGTTCGCCTCGCTATCCCGTCCCGTCGTGACCCTGGGCGTTGGCCTGATGGCGGTGCCGTTCTCTTCATGGCTGGCAGCTGCCGCCGCCGCGTTCCTGGGCGGCCCGGGCGGGGTGCCGATTTTCCTGACAATCGTGTGGCACTGGCTTCCCGCCGTTTTAGTGGGCCTGGCGTTGGCCTGGTGCGGCTTCAAACCTCCCGCCCGCCTGTGGGTGTGGGCGGCAGACCTCGCGCTGCTGTGGCTGGTTCCCGCCCTGTTCACCAGCGTCAATTACGTTCTGGGCACCCGCGCATACCTCGGCAACTTCTCCGAGATGGCCATGCTGTCGCGCGATATCCTGGCCGCCACCCTGGGTCCTGCGGGCGGAGCGGGGCCTATCGTGCTGCTGGCCCTGGGCATCGGACTGGTCGGAGCGCTTATCCTGGCTCTCCTAAGCCGGAAGGGACAGGGACGCCGAACAGCGCCGCTCGATGCCGGCGGACGGCTTTAGGCGGGCACCGCTCACTCCGCCGCGCCGAGGCTTCCGGCATGGACGACGGCACCGCTCGCCGTCGTATCTTCCTTCAGCATCCAGCCCACCCGCTTGACCGTCCTCAGCATCACGGCGCTCTCGACGATCTCAATGCCGGGCACCTTCTGCTGCAGCGCCAACTCAGCGGACATGACGTCTGCCAGCGTGTGCAGCCACATGATGATCACGAAGTTGGTGGGGCCGGTAGTGGAAGCGCTCAGGCGCACGTTGCTGATGGTGCGGATCTCCGCCGCAGCAAGCTCGTGCTGGCCGGCCGGGACATTGACGAACCATTGGCAGGTCACCGGGAACGACGAATACCGCTGGGCAATCTCGCAGCGGAACGACAGGACGCCGCTGGCGAGCACCCGGTTCAATTGACGCTGCACAGTGGCGGGATGGCGGCCAAGGGCGCGCGCAATCTGGGCAGCCGTGGCGCGGCCGTCCCGGGCCAGGAACGGCAGCAGGTCAAGGTGGCTTTGCGGAAGCTGCCCGGCCACCTGCGCCGCGTCTGCGCCGGCCACCGGCACCAGCGTCCGCAGCGTGGCCAACTGGGCACGGCTCAGGACATTCAGCCGCCAGTCATCGCCGCTGCTGTGCAGCCGGGTACACAGGGCCACCTGGTACTTGGTCAGCCCCTCGATGGTTTTCAGCCGTGAGACCACCCGCTCGCTGAATTCCTCCAGGGAGCGGGTGATGACAGTCAGCATCAGGTCCCGGTTGCTGGCGGCCTCCTCCACGGTGACGATCTCGGGAACAGCGGCCAGGTGCGCCGTCACGCTGTCCCGCCGGTTCATTTCGCAGTCAACAGCCACGTACGCCAGGAGCATCTGCTTGGGATCACCCGCCAGGTGCGCCGTCACCCACGCCGCACCCTGCGATGCCAGCCGGTCCCAACGGGCAGCAAGGGTGGTTGCATGCACGTCCAAAACCTTTGCCGCGTCGGCCCAGCCAAGCCTCGGCGAGGCCTGAAGCACCTGGATCAGGGCAAGATCATCCTCGGTCAACTCCATAGCCGCCCCTCCTTTGCGTGCACGAATCGTGCCCATAGAGGGCATCCAAAGAATAATTCCAGCGCTTTCCGCAAATGTGAACCACGCCACTTCAGAATAGTCCCCGAGCCCACACGCCGAGCACTCAAGGAGCAGCACGTGTCCATAACCGACGACGCAAGAGCCCTGCAGGATGACCTGGTCCGCCTGCGCCACGACCTTCACCGACAGCCGGAGATCGGCCTCGATCTTCCGCGGACCCAGGAGCGGGTCCTTGAAGCACTCGATGGACTCCCCTTTGAAATCACCCTGGGCAAGGAAACGACGTCGGTCACCGCGGTTTTGCGGGGCGGTAATCCAAGTCCCGGCGTCCAGCGTCCGGCTGTGCTGCTCCGCGCCGACATGGACGGGCTGCCCGTCCAGGAAAAGACCGGCATCGACTTCACCTCCCAGGCGGACGGCGCCATGCATGCCTGCGGCCACGACCTCCACACCTCCATGCTCGCCGGAGCCGCGACGCTCCTGGCGGAGAAGAGCCACCAACTCCAGGGCGACGTGGTACTCATGTTCCAGCCGGGCGAGGAAGGCTGCGACGGGGCCAGCTACATGATCCGGGAGGGCGTCCTGGACGCCGCCGGTCCACGCGTCCAGGCAGCGTACGGCATGCACGTGTTTTCTTCGCTGGAGCCGCACGGGACCTTCTGCACCAAGCCCGGCGTCATGCTCAGCGCGTCGGACGGCCTGGAAGTCACGGTGCTCGGCGCCGGCGGCCATGGTTCGGCCCCGCATTCCGCCAAGGATCCGGTCACAGTGGCTGCCGAGATGGTGACGGCCCTTCAGGTCATGGTCACCCGGCAATTCAACATGTTCGATCCCGTGGTCCTGTCCGTGGGAGTGCTGCACGCCGGGACCAAACGGAACATCATTCCGGAGTCCGCCCGCATCGAAGCAACCATCCGGACCTTCTCGGAAGCATCCCGCCTGAAGATGATGGACGCCGTGCCCCGCCTGCTCAAGGGGATCGCCGCCGCACACGGGGTAGAGGTCGCCGTCGACTACCTGCAGGAATACCCGCTCACCATCACCAATGAAGACGAAACGCACACCGCCGAAAAGGTGATCACCGGACTTTTCGGCGAGCGCCGCCTCTCGCGCTGGGCCACCCCCTTGAGCGGCTCCGAGGACTTCTCCCGCGTACTCGCCGAGGTGCCGGGCACCTTCGTGGGACTCAGCGCAGTTGCCCCGGGCGGCGACCCGCACGCCTCACCCTTCAACCACTCCCCGTATGCCACGTTCGACGACGCCGTCCTGGCAGACGGGGCCGCACTTTACGCCGAACTCGCCATCTCGCGGCTCGCCGCCCTGTCCCGGACGGCCTGAGCTTCCCTCCCGTCACCGGCAGCATTGCTGCTGCCGCCCCCAACAAACCAACCGACCAGGAAGAAAACCATGTCAGTTGCAGTAAGCAAGCCCCAGACTGGACGCATGTCCACCACCAGGACCGTCATCGGCACCGGCATCGGCAACGCCGTCGAATGGTACGACTGGGCCATCTACGCCACGTTCACGCCCTTCATCGCCAGCCAGCTGTTCAGCAAGGCGGACCCGGCGTCGGCGGTGCTGTCCACCCTGGCGATCTTCGCGGTCGGCTTCGTGGCCCGGCCCTTCGGCGGCTTCCTCTTCGGCTGGATCGGCGACCGCGTGGGCCGTAAGACCTCGATGACCTTCGCCGTCGGCCTCGCTTCCCTCGGCAGCCTGATGATCGGCGTCGCCCCCACGTTCGCCAGCGTCGGCGCGTTCGCCTCGCTGATGCTGCTGGTGGCTCGGCTGGTGCAGGGCCTGGCGCACGGCGGCGAGCTGCCGTCGTCGCAGACCTACCTCTCCGAGATGGCACCCAAGGAGCACCGCGGCTTCTGGGCCACCCTCATCTACACGTCCGGCACACTGGGCATCCTTTTCGGCACGCTGCTGGGCGCCATCCTGAACATGGCACTGAGCACCGAGGCGATGAACGCCTGGGGCTGGCGGATTCCGTTCCTGATCGGCGCGGCCCTGGGCCTGTACGCACTGATCATGCGGTCGCGCCTGCACGAGACCGAGGCATTCCAGGGCGAGGCCGTCACCACAAAGCGCGCCCCCATCTGGCCGCAGATTGTCCGCTACCGCAAGCAGGCCCTGCAGGTCATCGGCCTAACCGTGGGCCTGACGGTGATCTACTACATCTGGGGCGTCGTGGCGCCAAGCTACGCCACCACGGCCCTCAAGATTGACCGCGGCGAGGCATTGTGGGCAGGCGTGATCGCCAACATCGTCTTCATCGCAGCACTGCCGGTATGGGGAAAGCTTTCGGACCGGATCGGCCGCAAGAAGGTGCTCTGGGCGGGCGCGATCGGCTCCGCAGTGTTCCACTTCCCAATGACCTGGCTGCTGAAGGACTCCGCGTGGCAGCTGGCCGTGAGCATGTCCGTGATGCTCGTGTTCATTGCCGCGAGCGCCGCGATCGTCCCCGCCGTGTACGCCGAGCTGTTCCCCACGTCCATCCGCACCGTGGGCGTTGGCGTCCCCTACTCCATCTGCGTTGCCCTGTTCGGCGGCACCGCCCCGTACCTGCAGCAGTGGCTGGGCACCTCGCTCGGGGCACCGCAGGTGTTCAACATCTACGCAGTGCTGCTCCTGGTGGTCAGCGCAGCGTTCGTGTTCACCATCCCTGAGACCAAGGGCAAGGACTTGACGCACTAGCCCGCGGCCTCCGCACAAACATCCCCGGCGCCGTTGTCGCGCCGGGGATGTTTGGTGTTCCAGGGGTTCGCGGCGGCCAAGCCGGATCTCGGCCGGCCGGATACCAGACCTGCTACGCGGCGGTGGGCAGCACCAGGAGGTACCCGGCCGGAAGCCCGCTGCTCCAGCGCCGCGGTTCGCGGACCACGAACTGCGTGGCCAGCTGTTCCGGGGTCAGCAGTGCGTTCGGCGCAGGGGACGGCCCCCACTGCCCGCTGCCGTACGGATAGAGCGGATCCAGGACATGGATGCCGGTCACGGAGAAGTCGGCGAACTGCCGGGGATCACCCAGCGACTCAAAACCGCTCATCACCCAGGCATGCCGGCCACTCCACATGACCAGCCCCACTGGCCTGCCGGTCTCGGTAATGGCACGTGCCGCCGTCCGCACCGCTTCTTCATAGCCCGGGACGCTCACGACGGCGTACGGCCCCATGCCCGCTTCCGTCAGCACCTGCGCCCAGCCAAACGGATTGGCACCGTTGAACGAGTCGGATGACCGCGCCCTCGCCATCTCCCACAGTTCGTTCTGCTGCGCGCGGTCAGCCCAGGTGCCGCCCCCGGTGTCATCGATCAGGTTGTGAGCCATCTGGATACTTGCGGCCACGCACCAGTCGAAGGTGTACTGCGGAACGAAGTCGCCTTCCCGGAACAGGTTGAGGGCGAACGGTTGGGGTACCGGCGCGGGCGCAGCGGCAGGAGCCGGCGCCGGCGCAGCGGTCGGGACGGGGGCAGGAGCGGCATCGGCTGCAGCGACGGCATCGGCCGCGCCCCCAGGGGAGCCTGCCGCGCCCGCAACGGGGGAGCCTGCCGCGCCCGCAGCGGTGGTGGCTGACGCGGCCGCGGTTGCCGCAGGCGGAGCGGCTGCGGCAACGGGCGACGCCGGGCCCCCGGCCACCCCGGGCGTGCATCCCGCCAGCGCTCCGGCCAGGGCAAGGAGCCAGGCCACAATCCGAAGGCAGGTGCCAGTCATGATCCCTCCCTGTCCGGTCCCGCGGCGCGGGCGTGCCTGCTACCAGTCTCCCGCCCGCGCCTCCCCTTGACTACCCCACCCCACCTTCCCTACACTTTTCATAAAGCAGAATCTAAATTCCACAAAGCGGAAACGGCGAGGGTGCCGGGAAGCGAAGGAAGATAGATCCAAGCCCCTCCTCGGAAGGACCTACGATGACGTACACAGTGAACTGCTCCATCCTCCTCACGGAGCTTCCCCTGCTCGAACGCCCCGCCGCCGCAAAGGCAGCCGGCTTCGACGCCGTTGAGTTCTGGTGGCCTTTCGAAACCTCCGTCCCGGCGGACAGCGAAATCACCAAGTTCGAGAACGCCATCACGGATGCAGGCGTCCAGCTCACCGGCCTGAACTTCAATGCCGGCAACATGCCCGGCGGCGACCGCGGCCTGGTTTCCTGGAAGGGACGCTGCTCGGAATTCAAGGACAACATCGACGTCGTGGCCGGCATCGGCGAGCGTCTCGGCTGCAAGGCCTTCAACGCCCTCTACGGCAACCGGCAGGACGACTTCACCCCGGAAGAGCAGGATGAGCTGGCCGTCAAGAACCTCGCGGCCGCAGCCGAAGGCGTTGCCCGCATTGGCGGTACCGTCCTCCTCGAACCCGTCAGCGGCGCACCGAAGTACCCGCTCCTCACCGCTGATGACGCACTCAAGGTCATCGCCCGCGTCAAGGAGGAAACCGGCGCCGGAAACATCAAGCTCCTCGCCGACTTCTACCACCTTGCGGTCAACGGCGACGACGTCCAGAGCGTCATCGAAAACCATGCCAAGGACTTCGGCCACATCCAGATCGCTGACAACCCGGGCCGCGGCGCCCCCGGCACCGGCACCCTTCCGCTCGGCGAGTGGATCGCCCGCAGCCGCGAACTCGGCTACGAGGGCTACATCGGCCTCGAATACAAGGAACCGCAGGAAACGGCCTTCAGCTGGGCCATCCGCGAACACGCCGCACGCTGACCACCGCCGCGCACAGGCACCACCACCAAGACTTCAGGAAAGAGAACCATCATGAGCAACGTTGCAGTCATCGGACTCGGAATCATGGGCCTGCCCATGGCCATCAACCTGGTCAAGGCCGGCCACACCGTCACCGGCTTCAACCGCAGCCAGGACAAGATCGACAAACTGGTCTCCGAAGGCGGCCAGGGCGCCTCCAGCATCGCTGACGCTGTCAAAGAGGCCGACGTCGTCATCACCATGGTGCCGGACTCCCCCGACGTTGAGGGCGTTGTCAGCGGCAAGGACGGCGTTTTCGCCAACGCCAAGCAGGGAACCCTGTGGATCGATGCATCCAGCATCCGCCCCGACGTCGCGGTCCGCCTCTCTGAAGAAGCCCGCGAAGCCGGCATCCGTCCCCTCGACGCCCCGGTCTCCGGCGGCGAACAGGGCGCCATCGACGCCGTCCTGTCCATCATGGTCGGCGGCGATAAGGCAGACTTCGACGACGCCCAGGACGTCCTGAACGCGGTGGGCAAGACCATCGTCCACGTGGGCCCCTCCGGCTCCGGCCAGACGGTCAAGGCTGCCAACCAGCTGATCGTCGCCGTCAACATCGAGGTCCTCGGCGAAGCCGTCGCCTTCCTGGAGGCCTACGGCGTGGACACCGACGCTGCCCTCAAGGTCCTCGGCGGCGGCCTGGCCGGCTCCAAGGTCCTGGAACAGAAGGGCCAGAAGATGCTGGACCGCAACTTCGACCCCGGCTTCCGCCTGGCCCTGCACCACAAGGACCTGGGCATCGTCACCGCAGCAGCCCGCGAAGCCAACGTCGCCATCCCCCTTGGCGCCGTCGCCGCCCAGCTCGTCGCCGCCACCGTCAACCAGGGCGACGGCGCACTGGACCACTCCGGACTCTTCAAGCAGGTCCTGCAGCTCAGCGGCAGGAAATAGGACAGGCCGCACAACCAGGCCCGGCGCTCAGGCGCCCGAACAACACCGGCGAGGCCCCGCCGTCGTGCACCACAACGACGGCGGTCCCTCCAGCACACCCAAAAACAGACTTTCCAAGCTTTCAAGGAGCACCCCATGAGCAAGATGCGTACCGTTGATGCAGCGGTGGCCATCCTGGAAAAGGAAGGCGCCATCGAGGCGTTCGGCCTGCCAGGCGCTGCCATCAACCCCTTCTATTCCGCAATGCGCGCCCACGGCGGCATCCGCCACACGCTGGCCCGCCACGTTGAGGGCGCCAGCCACATGGCCGACGGCTTCAGCCGCGCCAAGGACGGCAACATCGGCATCTGCATTGGCACCTCCGGCCCTGCCGGCACCGACATGATCACCGGCCTGTACGCCGCCTGGGCAGATTCCATCCCCATGCTCTGCATCACCGGCCAGGCCCCGGTGGCCAAGCTGCACAAGGAAGACTTCCAGGCCGTGGACATCGAGTCCATCGCCAAGCCCGTCACCAAGATGGCCATGACCATCCTGGAGCCCGGCCAGGTTCCC
This sequence comes from Pseudarthrobacter sp. C4D7, assembly GCF_013359725.1. Classification (GTDB taxonomy): domain Bacteria; phylum Actinomycetota; class Actinomycetes; order Actinomycetales; family Micrococcaceae; genus Arthrobacter. The sequence continues at coordinate 10,940 of NZ_JABFMW010000031.1, forward strand.
GGCGCCTTCCAGAAGGCCTTCCAGCTGATGCGGTCCGGCCGCCCGGGCCCGGTGCTGCTGGACCTGCCCATCGACGTGCAGATGGCCGAGATCGAATTCGACATCGACACCTACGAGCCACTCCCCGTCGAGAAGCCCAAGGCCTCCCGCAAGCAGCTGGAAAAGGCCCTGGACATGCTCCTGGCCGCCAAGCACCCGCTGATCGTGGCCGGCGGCGGCATCATCAACGCCGGCGCCTCCGCGCAGCTGGTGGAGCTGGCCGAAACCCTCAACGTTCCGGTCATCCCCACCCTGATGGGCTGGGGCACCATCCCGGACGACCACCAGCTCATGGCCGGCATGGTGGGCCTGCAGACCAGCCACCGCTACGGCAACGAGAACTACCTGCGCAGCGATTTCGTGATCGGCATCGGCAACCGCTGGGCCAACCGCCACACCGGCGGCCTGGAGACCTACACGGCGGGCCGGAAGTTCGTGCACATCGACATCGAGCCCACGCAGATCGGCCGCGTGTTCTCGCCGGACCTGGGCATCGCGTCCGATGCCGGCGCGGCGCTGGCAGGGCTGGTTGAGCTCGCCAAGGAGCGGGCTGCGGCCGGGTCCCTGCCGGACTACAGCGCCTGGGTGGCCGAATGCCAGGACCGCAAGGCCTCCCTGCACCGCAAAACCCACTTCGAGAACATCCCCATCAAGCCGCAGCGCGTGTACGAGGAGATGAACAAGTCCTTCGGCCGCGACACCACCTACGTGTCCACCATCGGCCTGTCGCAGATCGCCGGCGCCCAGATGCTGCACGTGTTCGGACCGCGCAAATGGATCAACGCCGGCCAGGCAGGCCCGCTGGGCTGGACCGCCCCGGCAGCCCTCGGCGTCGCCCGCTCCAACCCGGACCAGACCGTGGTGGCGCTCTCCGGCGACTACGATTTCCAGTTCATGATTGAGGAACTGGCCGTGGGCGCGCAGTTCAACCTGCCGTACATCCACGTGGTGGTGAACAACTCCTACCTGGGCCTGATCCGCCAGTCCCAGCGCGGCTTCAAGATGGAACAGAACGTGTCCCTGGCGTTCGAGAACATCAACAGCTCGCACCTGTCCGAGGACACCCGCGGCTACGGCGTGGACCACCTCAAGGTGGCCGAAGGCCTGGGCTGCAAGGCCGTCCGCGTGGAGGACCCCAACGACCTCGCTGCTGCGTTCGACAAGGCCAAGGCGCTCATGGGCGAGTTCCAGGTTCCCGTGGTGGTGGAAGTGATCCTGGAAAAGGTCACCAACATCTCCATGGGCGTGGAAATCAATGCCGTGAACGAGTTCGAGGAACTGGCAGAATCCGCCGCCGACGCCCCCACCGCCATCCTGGCACTGCAGGCCTAACCATGCGCATCGTGATCGCCCCGGACAAGTTCAAGGGATCGCTGTCGGCTCCGGAGGTGTGCAGCCATCTGGAAAAGGGCCTGCAGCGCGGGGCCGGCGGCAACCTTGACGTGGTCCGGATTCCGGTGGCCGACGGCGGCGAGGGCACCCTCGACGCCGCCGTCGGCTCCGGTTTCACCCGCCGCACGGCAACGGTTACCGGGCCAACCGGGCAGCCGGTGCAGGCGGACTTCGCAGTCCGCGGGCACGAGGCCGTCATTGAAATGGCGACCGCATCCGGCCTGGCCCTGGTGCCAAACGTCCGCAAGTCCGGCCGGCCGGACCCGTCGGACGCCGCCACCGCCAGCAGCCTGGGTACGGGCCAGCTCATCCGGGCTGCGCTGGATGCGGGCTGCCGGCGCATCATCCTCGGCGTGGGCGGCAGCGCCAATACCGACGGCGGCGCCGGGCTCCTGCAGGGCCTGGGCGCCAGGTTCTTGGACAGCAGGAACAACGAACTTCCCGCCGGCGGGGCTGCGCTGGCCAACCTGCACAGCATCGACTTCACCGAGTTCGAACCCCGTTTGGTGGACACCCGCTTCGTGCTGGCATCCGATGTCGACAACCCGCTGCTCGGCGCCCAGGGCGCCGCGGCGGTGTTCGGTCCGCAAAAGGGCGCCGCACCACAAGACGTCGGCATGCTCGACGCCGCCCTGGCCAGGTTTGTCGAAGTCCTGGCCAGGGAAATCGGATTCCGCGCCGTCAAGGCCGCCGAGGCTCCCGGAGCCGGGGCAGCCGGCGGCGTGGGCTACGCCGCCATCGCAGTACTGGCCGCAACCCGCCGGCCAGGCATCGACGTCGTCCTGGAATTCACGGGGCTGGCGGAGCGCCTGGCCGGCGCCGACCTGGTGATCACCGGCGAAGGCAGCCTGGACGAACAGAGCCTCCTGGGCAAGACCCCGATGGGTGTTGCCCGCGCCGCGGCAGCCCAGGGTGTGCCGGTCATCGCCGTGTGCGGCCGGTCCACCCTGGAGCCGGGCCAGGCGGCGGCTGCAGGATTCGAGGATGTCCATGCTTTGACGTCGCTCGAAACCGATGTAAACAGGTGCATAGCAGAGGCAGGGCCGCTGCTGGAGCAGCTGGGCACCCACATCAGCGCGGGATTGGCGGCCAACAGGCCTGCCGCCGCAAGTACCAAGGAGGACCTCCGTGTCTGAAGAACGTTTTGACCTCGTCATCCGGGGCCGGCGCATCCTGACCACCGCCGGCATCGCACCCCGTGAGGTTGGTGTCCGCGGCGGCAAGATCGTGGCCATCGAGCCCCTCGGCAACGGCCTGGCCGGCACGGAAATCATCGAGCTGGCCGACGACGAAACCCTGCTGCCCGGCCTGGTGGACACCCACGTCCACGTCAACGAGCCCGGCCGCACCGAGTGGGAGGGCTTCGCCTCCGCCACCCGTGCCGCCGCGGCCGGCGGCGTGACCACCATCATCGACATGCCGCTGAACTCCGTTCCGCCCACCACCACCGTGGATAACCTCAAGCTCAAGCGCGAGGTGGCCGAGGACCAGGCCTTCATCGATGTCGGGTTCTGGGGCGGCGCCATCCCGGGCAACAAGGCGGACCTCCGCCCACTGCACGACGAAGGCGTTTTCGGCTTCAAGTGCTTCCTCCTGCACTCCGGCGTGGACGAGTTTCCGCACCTGGACGCGGACGAGATGGAAGAGGACATGGCTGAGCTGAAGTCCTTCGACTCGCTCATGATCGTCCATGCCGAGGACTCACACGCCATTGACCGGGCACCCCATCCCGGGGGCGACCACTACGAAACCTTCCTCGCTTCCCGCCCCCGCGGTGCCGAGAACAAGGCCATCGCCGAGGTCATCGAACGGGCCCGCTGGACCGGTGCGCGTGCGCACATCCTGCACCTGTCGTCGTCGGATGCGCTGCCCATGATCGCCAGCGCCAAGCGCGACGGCGTCAAGCTCACCGTGGAGACGTGCCCGCACTACCTGACGCTCATGGCGGAGGAAATTCCGGACGGCGCCACCGCGTACAAGTGCTGCCCGCCCATCCGGGAAGCGTCCAACCGGGAGCTGCTGTGGCAGGGCCTGCAGGACGGCACCATCGACTGCATCGTCTCGGACCACTCCCCGTCCACGCTGGACCTCAAGGACCTGGAGAACGGCGACTTCGCCGTGGCCTGGGGCGGCGTTTCGTCCCTGCAGCTGGGTCTCTCCCTGATCTGGAGCGAGGCTGGGCACCGTGGCATCCCGCTGGAACAAGTGGTGTCCTGGATGGCGGAGAAGCCCGCCAACCTGGCCCGGCTCACCACCAAGGGCCAGCTGGCACTGGGCTACGACGCCGACTTCGCCGTCTTCGCCCCGGACGAGGCCTTCGTGGTGGACGTGTCAAAGCTGAAGCACAAGAACCCCATCACCCCTTACGACGGCAAGGCCCTGTCCGGTGTTGTGCGCAAAACCTTCCTCCGCGGCACCGTAGTGGACGGCCAGACCCCCACGGGCAAGCTGATCCGCCGCGGCGGCGTATAAGGACGCGCCATGGCAGTGGAAGCCCATCATCCAAGGACGGCGGGTCCGCACCCGCTCCCCCACCGGGCCCCCGTACGGCGTGCCACCGCGCACGGGCTGGCCCTGTGGGTGGTGCCGGCCGAAGGGACCAGCCCGGAAGTCCTGCGCCACGCCGCGCAAATGGTCCTCGCCAGGGCCCTCGAAACTGCTCCGGAGGCGGAAGTCCATTGGCCTGCCGCCGGAGCCCCCACGTCCGGGGTCTCCGCCAGCGTGGAAGGAGCCGCAGCCGACTCCTCTCGCGCCCCTTCCACGGCGGAGGACCCCGGCGCAACCGGAACCGACGGCGGCACCCGCCTGCCGCCGTCGGCCGGCCCCGTCAGCAGGGTCGCCGTGGACCTCGCCGCCGACTCCGTCCTGCTGGACGGCAGGCCGGTGGCGCTGACCGGCGTCGAATACAAAGTGCTGCGCTACCTGGTGACCCATCTGTCCCGCACAGTGGGCCGCGAGGAACTGCAGGAATTCCTGGAGGCCCTGGATTTCCCCGGCGCCACCGCCCGCTCCATCGACGTCTACGTGGGACGGATCCGCAAAAAACTGGGCAACGCCCGCCACGCTGTGGCCACCGTGCGCGGCGGCGGATACCAGTTCATAGCGGGCCCGCACGCGGCCGTTCGGGGTCCGGCGGAATACTGCATATGACGCGATGGTTTGTATCACTAAGCGGCAACCCGCTTCACTTGATGTTTGGCCATCACTGACCGAGTCTTACAAAGGAACGCCATGAGCCCCACCCTGACCACCAAGCTTCAGCCCGGCACGCCGGCTCCTGAGTTCACCCTTCGGGACGCCCAGGGCCGCGAGACCTCTCTGGCTGATTACCGTGGCAAGAACGTCATTGTCTACTTCTACCCGAAGGCGGCAACCCCCGGCTGCACCACCGAGGCCTGCGATTTCCGCGACAGCCTGGCTTCCCTGCAGGGCAAGGGCTACGAGGTAGTGGGTATCTCCCCCGATGCCCAGGAAGCCCTGGCCGGCTTCAGCGGCGATTTCTCCCTCACCTTCCCCCTGCTCTCCGACCCCGACCACGCAGTTGCCCTGGCCTACGGCGCCTGGGGCGAAAAGCTGGTCCACGGTGAAATCCACGAGGGCATCGTCCGCTCCACGGTTGTGGTGGACCCCGAAGGAAACGTCACCCTGGCCCAGTACCAGGTGCAGGCGGACGGCCACGTCTCCCGCCTCAAGGAAGCCCTGGGTCTCTAGAACCCGCCACCACTTCCTGCAGCATTTCCCCGGACGCCCCGGCACTTACTGTGCCGGGGCGTCCGGTGTTCAACCCCCGGCCACCTGCGCATACGATGCCGACACCCGGCGGTAGACAGGGGCCAGGAAGGCCAGCAGGGCCGCCGCGACCATGATGATCCCGGCCACCAGGAACACCAGGGCGATGCCTCGCGACGTGCCCTCCCCCAGCAGGGGTGCCAGGAGGGCGGCGCCGTCCGCCGACCGTGCGAACGGGATGATCCAGAATTGGGCAATGGGTGCCACCATGAACGCCGTGACCGGTGCCGCTGCGGACTCGAAGGCCATGGCGAAGCCAAACACGCGTCCCTGCCGTTCCAGGGGAACCACCCGCTGGATGACGGTCTGTTCTGCCGCCTCCACGAAGGGCACCAGCACCAGGTACAGCCAGATTCCCAGGATGTAGAGCCACGCCCACTCCCGCAGGGTGAAGACCGCCCCCAGCACGCCCATGGCTGCCACCGCGAGCAGCAGGGTGCGCAGCGGGTTGGCACCGAGCCCGAACTTCCCGATCAGGGCGCCGCCGAGGATGAACCCGGTGGAACCCAGCGCAAAGACGGCGCCCCACATCTCCACCGAAAACATCTCCAGCCCGTACGGATCCATGAGCGCCATGTAGACGCCGCCGATGAAGTTGTTGAAGGTGGAAAACAGGATCAGCGCGAACAGCCCCGGGATGGCCAGCACGGCAGTGAAGGATCCCCGCAGGTCGAACTTGCCGTGGGCATCGGTTGCCGCCACCTGCAGTTCCTCCGGCATTCGGAGGGCCAGCAGGTGCGCGAAGGCCACGGCCGTGAGCACCAGTGCGACGGCGATGGTCCAGCCCATGCCGAGCAATCCGATGGACAGGCCGGACAGCAGGGAGGTGACGATGAACATCAGGCCCTGCACCATCCCCACCAATCCGTTGGCATTTGCCCGCCGCTCCGGCTCGATGAGGATGGTCACCGTGGTGGACAGGGCGATGTTCCGCATGTTTTCCACCACTGCACCGGCCAGGATGATCACCGTGAAGATCCAGAACCACGGCCGCCCCAGGTCCAGCAGGGCGGAGGCAGGGGTCAGCAGGAACATCACCCCGGACAGCACGAACATCACCAGGGTGAAGGCTGCCGCGAACCGCATCACGGCAAGCTTCCGGTAGCGGTCCACAAATGTGCCGAAGCTGACGCTGGACAAGGCAATCAGCAGCATGTAGGCACCGCCCACCACCCCTGTGGCAATAACGTTGCGCGTCTCCAGGTACAGCCAGAACGTCAAGGCGAACCACAGGTAGCTGGTGGTGATGTTCGCCAGCGCGGTATTGACCAGGATTCCGGCAAAGGTCCTGGACCGTTCAGCCGGCGTCCGCAAGGGGGCTGCCACGGTATCCGGATCCACGGCAGCGCTGCCCGGTTCCTGCTGGGTCATGCGTCCCAGTGTAGTGAGGGGCAGCAGGCGCCAACAGGGTGGAAGCAGGACCGGGCGGCAGTCCGGTCCGGTGGGGTGGGCGGTCTATTTCCGGCGCCAGTATTTGCCCCAGTCGATTTCCATGGCCCACAACGCAAGCAGCAACGCGTCCATGGTCATGAGTCCTGCCATCAGGTACGACCAGCCCAGCAACAAACTCACAACAATCTCCTGACTATCCCCCAGCCAATCGATTGCTGCTAAGTGTGGCACCTACAGGGCCGCTACGGAATGCCCCCGGCCCGCAGTCTTGAAGCCTCCACCCGCAGTCTTCACCAGGGCTTCAAGCCTTCGGTGCGCCTCGGTCTCAAGTTTGAGCCTGTGGGTGAGCCGCTCCACCTGGCGGGACATGTCCTCCCCCACTTGGAGCCTGTCCCCCGGCCAGCTCGATACTTCGCGCGACTCGGCCAGCGCCCGCTCAAGTTCCCTTGCAGCGGCCCGCACCTTTCGGGAGTGGAAGAGGACGCGCAGGAGCGCCCTGGCTTTGTCCATCCCGCCCTTTGTGACGTGTTCCATCGGCTTCCCCGCCTTCCGCAAGCCTTCCAGCCACCGTGCGGATCGTCGTCGAACCCCATGCCCGGACAGCTGCTGCCGTAATCCGAGTGTGATCGGCAATCCTCAACGTCCCGGCAAGCAGGTGCCAAGATTTCCGCAAGATCCGCTGGATGCAGGTGCCTGACATGGCCATGTCAGCGAACTCACGGGAACTGTGAACCATAAGACATGCCCTGTGCGCCTTAATACTGTAGAAGTAGAGCTATGGTCTCTCCCTCCGAATCCCGCCGTGCGGTAGTCATCGAAGATGACCCGGACATCCGCGGGCTGCTGGTCCGCGTCCTGGTGAAGCAGGGCTTCGATGTCACCCACGCGGGAGCGGGGCTGCCGGGAGTGGAAGAAGTCCGCCGCCGCAAACCTGACCTGGTCACCCTGGACCTGAATCTGCCGGACCTCGACGGGCTGGAAGTCTGCAAGCTCCTGCGCGAATTCTCCGACGCTTTCATCGTGATGCTCACCGCCCGTGCCGACGAGCTCGACAAGCTGACCGGGCTGGACAACGGCGCCGACGAATACATCAGCAAGCCCTTCAGCCCCAGGGAACTGCAGTCGCGGATCAATGCGCTGTTCCGACGCCGGCCCTCAGCCGCGGCCGAATCCGCCGCCCGGGGCGAACTGGAACGCGCCACCGAGGTACAGCAGAGCCTCCTGCCCAAGGAAGACATCCGGGTTGACGGCTACGACGTAGCAGGCCTCTTCCGGCCCTCCCGCAACGTAGGCGGGGACTTCTACGACTGGTACCAGACCCCGGACGGGCTCCACCTGACCTTCGCCGACGCCATGGGCAAGGGCATGGGCGCAGCGCTGATCGCCGCGACGGTCCGCGCCGTGATGCGCTCCACCGGCCTGCGCCAGGACCTGGACGCCGGATTCGCCGCGGCAAGCAAGGCGATTGCCGCGGACCTGGATTCATCGAACTCCTTCGTCACACTGTTCCACGCCCGGCTGGATGCGGCGTCCGGACGGGTCAGCTATGTGGACGCCGGGCATGGGCTTGCGCTGCACGTCGAGCCCGAGGGGCCGGCGCACCGCCTCCCCACCGGCGGCCCCCCGGTGGGGGCGTGGCCGGGGACGCAGTGGCCGCAGGCCGGGATGGACCTGGCGCCCGGCGACTCCCTGGTGGTGGTCAGCGACGGTGTGCTGGACGTCTTCGAGTCGGTGGAGGACTTCACCGACGCCGTGCAGCGGGCCACGCAGGGGGCAGGTTCGGCCCAGGAAGCCACCAACTCCATCCTGGCCCTGGCACCCGCGGAAGCCGCCGAGGACGACGTCACCGTGGTCGTGGTCCGCCGCCTGCCCCGGACGGTTGCCGCGTGACCCGGTTCTGGACCCGCCTGGTGGTGGTGCTGACCGTCCTGACCGGCCTGAACTACATCGCCTGGCGCTGGATGTCCTCGCTCAACTGGGACGCATGGTGGATTGCCCTCCCCCTCGTGGCGGCCGAAACCTACAGCCTCATCGACGTCATGCTCTTCGGCATGACCGTGTGGAACCTGAAGATCCGCAAAGGTGCGCCGCAGCCCCCGCATGACGCCACCGTGGACGTATTCATCACCACCTACAACGAAGACCTGGACATGGTCCTCACCACGGCGCTGGCGGCGCAGAGGATCCGGCACCCGCACAGCACCTGGATCCTGGACGACGGCGCGCGGCCGGAACTGAAGGCCTTGTGTGAACAGCACGGCCTGGGCTACGTCACCCGCAGCGGGGAATGGACCAAGGACCTTCCCCGCCACGCCAAGGCCGGCAACCTCAACAACGCCCTCATGGTCACCCACGGTGAATTCCTGCTGATCCTGGACGCGGACCAGATCCCGGAGCCGGACATCCTGGAAAAGACGCTGGGCTATTTCAACAACCGCCGGGTTGCCCTGGTCCAGACGCCCCAGTACTTCAGCAACGTCCCCGCCAGCGACCCCCTGGGCAGCCAGGCGCCCCTCTTCTACGGGCCCATCCAGCAGGGCAAGGACGGCTGGAACGCCGCCTTCTTCTGCGGCTCCAACGCCATCCTCCGCCGCGAGGCCCTCATGCAGCTGGGCCTGGTGGGGTACGTCAAGGAAACCGAAAAGAGCATCCGCCGCGCGCTGGCCGCATCCCGGGCAGCCATCAGGCAGGCCCGGAAATCCGCGGACGTGGAATCGCCCCTGGTGGCCGGGGTCCTGGATGAGGTGGAGGCCGCCACCCGCGAAGCCCAGCAGGAAGTCGACGCGGGGCAGCCGCTGGGCGAGGTCACCTACCGGGTGCGCCGCCGCGTGGACGCCGCCGTGCAGACCCTGGTCCAGGCTGACGTCGCAGCCCTGCAGGCCGACCTGGAGGAAATCGCCGCTATGGAGCTGGCCCACGTGGGCGAGTCCGGTGTCCCGGTGGTGGCGGACGATGCCGTCCAGCGCATGTCCGCCCGCGACTGGTCTCCGCTGGGTGCCTTGGAATCCGTCCAGGCGGTCCTGGATGCGCTGACCGTGGAACGCAGCAACGAGGCGCAGCCGGTGATGCCGCTGGCCACCATCTCGGTGACCGAGGACATGGCCACCGCCATGCGCATGCACGCCATGGGCTGGGAGAGCGTCTACCACCACGAGATCCTGGCGTACGGCCTGGCACCGGAGGACATCGCCACCATGCTCACCCAGCGCCTCCGCTGGGCCCAGGGCACCATCCAGGTGCTGCTGCGGGAGAACCCCCTGGTGCAGAAGGGCCTCAAGATCGGCCAGCGCCTGATGTACTTCGCCACCATGTGGACGTACCTCAGCGGCTTTGCGGCAGTCATCTACTTTGCGGCCCCCATCATCTACCTGCTGCTGGGCATCCTGCCCGTGAGCAGCCTCAGCTGGGACTTCTTCATCCGGTTCATTCCGTTCATGGTGGTCAACCAGCTGCTGTTCGCCGTGGCCGGCCGCGGCATCCCCACCTGGCGTGGCCAGCAGTACAGCCTGGCGCTGTTCCCCACCTGGATCAAGGCGTGCACGACGGCTGCCCGCAACGTCTGGTTCGGCCGTCCCCTCGGGTTTGCCGTCACCCCCAAGGCGCGCCAAAGCGGCGGACCCAGCTGGAGCCTCATCCGGCCCCAGATCGTGGTGTCCATCCTGCTCGCCCTGGCCGCCGTCGTCGGCATCGTCCGCCTGGCCACCGGGCTCGCCGAACCGCTGGGCACCCTGGTCAATGTTGTCTGGGTGGTCTTTGACCTGGTGGTCATGAGCATTTTGGTCCGCGCCGTCCTCTACAAGGGGTACGAGCCGGCCGCAGAACCTGCAAACAGAGAGGAATCCTGATGGAGTTCAGTTATGAGGTCAAAGACTCGTACGCGGAGGTCAAGGCGGACGGGCGGCTCAACATGGTCTCCGCGCCCAAGCTGCGCGAGTTTGTCACCGATGTGATCGCCGGTGGATCCAACCGGATCGTGGTCAACCTGGAAAACACCGCATTCATGGACTCCTCGGGCCTCGGTGCGCTGATTGGCTGCCTGAAGGCCGCACGCCAGGCCGGCGGGGACCTGCGGATCGCCGCCGTCCAGCCGCAGGTGAACATGGTTCTGAAACTGACCAGCATGGACAAGGTCCTCACCGCCTACACCACGGCCGAGGAGGCGTTCAGCAATGACTGATGTCCTGGCGTCGCGAAGCTTCCGGGGGCCGGCTGCCGGGGACGCCATCGAGGCGGTCCACAACGACCTGGACAGCCTGTGGCTGGACGTCCCCTTCGTCAGCGACATGGACAAGATGACATTTACCACCGCCGTCATCGAATCCGCGTCCAACATCGTCCAGCACGCGCAGCCGGCCGGTGACCGGGGCGTGGAGCTGGGCGTGGAAACCACCGTGCAGCAGGCCATGCTGCAGGCACGGGTCAGCGCGTACCACGCGAAGCCGCCGTTCGGCCCCATGGAGCCGGCCACTCCTGGTGAGGAGGCTGAGTCCGGGCGCGGGCTGGCATTGATCGAGGCGTTGGTGACCACGGTGACGTTCGAACGCCAGGACGGCACGAACACGTGGGTCCTGTCCCGGACGTCGTCACAGGACGCGTGATCGCCCGGGACGCTTGACAGTGGGGCGCGGCTGCTCTTGAATATTACGTATGCTGAAATAACAGTTCCATGATGCGGAAGCCTTGCTGCGTGCAGGCGCCGGGCCGTCCGGCATCCGCATAGCCGTCGCCATGGATGCCAGCATGACCTCAAGGATTATTGCCAGCATGAAGCTTGCCGAATTCAACAGCGCGGATCCGTCCTCCGCCCAGGCCACACTCCGCCCCTGCATCGACGTCAGCCGCTGGGTGGAGGCGGTGGCCGGAGCCCGGCCCTTCACCGGCCGCAACGAACTCCTGGACTTCGCCGCCCGGGCCGCCAACCCCTTTACCTCCGCCGAGGTTGAGGCCGCCATGGCCCACCACCCCAGGATCGGGGAACGCCCGACGGCGGCCAGCACCGAGGCGTCCATGTCCCGTTCCGAACAGGCCGGGGTGGATCCGGCCGACACCGCCGTCGCCGAGGCCCTGGCACGCGGGAACCGGGAGTACGAGGAGAAGTTCGGCCGGGTCTTCCTAATCCGCGCTGCCGGACGCAGCGCGCAGGACATCCTGGCCGCATTGAACCAGCGGCTCACCAACTCCCCCGAAGAAGAAGACCGGATCGTGGCCCAGCAGCTGCGCGAAATCGCCGTACTCCGGCTCGAAGGACTGATCAGCGAATGAGCGTCTCCCACGTGACCACCCACATCCTCGATACCGGCGCCGGGCGCCCGGCGGCGGGGGTCGCCGTCGTCCTTTCCCAAAAGGAGGCCGGCTCCTGGCGCGAGCTGGCAACCTCCAGCACTGATGCTGACGGCCGGGCCAAGGACCTGGGGCCGGAACAGCTGGAACCCGGGCAGTACAAACTGAACTTCGCCACGGGCGGGTATTACGCGGGCCTGCAGACGCAGACGTTCTTCCCGGAAGTGGACCTGGTCTTCGAAGTCACCGGGCCCGAGCACTACCACGTACCGCTGCTCCTGAGCCCGTTCGCCTACTCCACCTACCGCGGCAGCTAGCGAGTCATCGCGGGCCCGCAGTGCTCCCCTGACCTGCCCCAATGTCACGGCCATCACACTAACCGGCATAGGATCAGGAAGTATGGCTCCCAAAAATGAACCGGAAACCGATACCGATGCCGAAGGCGGCCAGTCAGGCGGAGTCCAGTCCGTGGAGCGCGCGCTGACCGTCCTGGAGATCCTGGCCAGGGAAGGCAATGCCGGTGTCAGCGAGATCGCCGAGGAGATGGGCATCCACAAATCCACAGTCTCCCGGTTGATGGGGTCCCTGGTCAGCCGGGAAATGGTCCATCAGAACAGCGAGCGCGGGAAGTACCAGCTGGGGTTCGGCATCCTGCGCCTGGCCAGCTCCATTCCAGGCAGGCTGAGCCTGGTCCATGAGGCGCGGCCGGTGGTGGAAAGCCTGGCCGAGGAGTTCAAGGAGACCGTCAACCTCGCGGTCCTGCGCTCCAACTACGCTGTCAACGTGGACCAGGCCATGGGCCCTTCAACCCTGGCCACCTACGACTGGGTGGGAAGCCTGACGCCGCTGCACGCCACCTCCAGCGGCAAAGTCCTGCTGGCGGCACTGGCGGCGGATGACCGGGACCGGATCCTGAAGGAGACAGGCCTGACGGCCCGCACTTCCCGGACCATAACCTCCCGCAAGGAACTGGATGCCCAACTGCTCGAGGTGGCGGCCAAAGGGTATGCGGTGGTGCGGGAGGAGTTCGAGATCGGCCTGAATGCCGCTGCCGTGCCCGTCTACAACCACCAGGGCGTCGTGATCGGGGCCCTCAGTATCTCCGGGCCGGCCTTCCGCTTCGACCCGGAAAAGATCCCGGGCCTGCTGGAAGCCCTCAAGGATGCCGGGCTCAAAGTCAGCACCAACATGGGTTACACCCACCACTGAAAAGCGTTTAGTCCTCAAGGCAATGACCCCGGGTTCCATGAACCCGGGGTCATTGCCTTGTTAACTGCCCCGCCGCAGTTCGCCCGGCGACACATTGCCCCTCACAAGGTCCCACGGTCAAGTGCACCTTGACTTTGAAAGTGACGTACCGCACTCTTGTTGCTTAGCGCGAACCTTGTTGATCTTTGCGGAACACCTCCCCCACAGGGCTTGAGGCCCTGACACCTGCCGGCCAACGGCCAGGCGGCAATCCCTCGGCGGATTGCGCCGCCCGCAGCCGGCACCAAACGCAAGCCCATGGACTAGCCAAAGGACCCGCTTTCATGGCCATTAACAGTGATCTGAGTTCCATCAAGCCAAAAGTTCCGCCATCAGGGGACGTTCCCCGTGAGCCGTCGGACACCGATCAAGGGGAAGCGACGGCGGCCCTTCCCACCGTCAACGAGCACGAGCAAATCCTGGAGGAACTGCGGCAGAGCAACCGGGAGCAGGCCGTCTCCCAGCGCCGCAACCGGAAACTGACCATGGACAAGGCGACGTTCGGCATAACAGGTGCCATCGCACTGGCCTTCGTGGCGTGCGGATTCCTCGACAAGGACAGCCTGGCCACCACGTCCAAGGACGCCCTGGACTGGGTCATGGAGTACACAGGGTGGCTCTTCATGGTCCTCGCGTCCTTGTTCGTCGTCTTCGTCCTGTGGTTGGCCCTGGGCAAATTCGGCAACATTCCGCTCGGCAAGGACGGGGAGAAGCCCGAATTCCGCACGGTGTCATGGATCGCCATGATGTTCGCCGCCGGAATGGGCATCGGCCTGATGTTCTACGGCGTGGCCGAGCCGCTGTACCACTTCGTCTCTCCCCCGCCCGGAACGGTTGACGGACGCACCCCCGCAGCCATCCAGACGGCCATGGCCACCTCGATCTTCCACTGGACCCTGCACCCCTGGGCCATGTACGCGGTGGTGGGCATCGCCATGGCCTATGGCACCTACCGGCTGGGACGCAGGCAGCTGATCTCCGCCGCCTTCACTTCCCTGTTCGGCATCAGGACCGTGGAGGGGCCGGTGGGCAAGGTCATCAACATCCTGGCCATCTTCGCCACCCTCTTCGGCACCGCCGCGTCACTGGGCCTTGGCGCCCTGCAGATTGGCAGCGGCTTCACCTCCAACGGCTGGACCGGCGAGATCGGTACCCCCGTGCTCGTGGGCATCGTGGCGATCCTGACCGCGTGTTTCATTGCGTCCGCAGTGTCCGGCATCAGCCGCGGCATACAGTGGCTGTCCAACGTCAACATGGTGCTCGCGGTGGTCCTTGCAGTCATCGTGTTCGTCGCAGGCCCCACCCTGTTCATCCTCAACCTCATTCCCTCGGCCGTGGGCGACTACGTGCGCGACCTGGCAGAAATGTCGTCCCGCACGGAGGCCGTCGGCGACGAGGCGCTCCGGACCTGGATGTCCGGCTGGACCATCTTCTACTGGGCCTGGTGGATCTCCTGGACGCCCTTCGTGGGCATGTTCATCGCCCGGATCAGCCGGGGCCGGACCATCCGGCAGTTCGTCACCGGCGTCCTGCTGGTCCCCAGCGTTGTCAGTGTCATTTGGTTCGGCATCTTCGGCGGTACCGCGTTCCACATCCAGCAGGAGGCAGACAAAGCCGGCACGCCCGGCCTGATGACCGTCACCGACGGCAAGGCGACCATCGATTTTGACGGCGCCCTGTTCAACCTGGTGAAGAACCTCCCCCTGCCGGACTGGACCATTGCGGCAGTGATCGTTCTGGCCATGGTCCTGGTGGCAATCTTCTTCATCACCGGCGCCGACTCCGCCTCCCTGATCATGGCGTCGCTGAGCTCCAATGGCAGTTCCGAGCCCAAGCGTGCGTTGGTCATTTTCTGGGGCGCCCTCACCGGCGCCGTGGCCGCCGTCATGCTTCTCGCCGGCGGCGACCAGCCATCCGAAGCGTTGTCGGGCCTGCAGCGGATCACCATCGTCGCTGCCCTGCCCTTTGTCATCGTCATGCTGCTGCTCTGTTTCGCCCTCACCAAGGACCTGCGAAGGGACCCCTTGTCCCTTCGCCGCAGGCTGGCGGACTCCGTGGTGGAGCGGGCCATCCGGACCGGCGTCGAGCAGCACCGGGGTGTCCAGTTTGAACTTGTGACGAAGCATGAATGCGCCGAAGGATGTGCCCAAGGCGCCAACTGCGCCGGCACGGGTCCGGACGCGGAAGAGCCGGAGCCGGAAAGGGCCGCCCTGCGGTAGGACATCCGGAACGGACGGAGCCCCGGCGCCTGCAGCGCCGGGGCTCCAATCTTTGCTGTCCGTAGGGGGAGCCGCGGCTCCCCCTACGGAGGGACTACACCCGTATCTGGTAGCCCGACGACTTGTCGAAGATGCGCCGGGTGCTGATGCCCTGGGCAGCTATCCAGAGCACCGAGCCGTCCTCAGCTGCCTGGTCCACCACCCCGCTGGCCACGCACTCGTCCTGCAGCCACACTTCCACTCGGCGGCCCGCCAGGCGCGCCCAGTCGGCCCGAAGGCCGGGAAGCTGTTTCGAGACGTCGGCGTCCGGCGCCTCCTGCCCAGCGTCGAGGGCGACGGCGCCACGGGGCGCTTCATGGGTTGCCTGGGAATTCACTGGTCACTCCGATCGCCGGCGTCGTCGCCGCTCACATCCATCACTGATATTTGTTTGATATATCAATCTGGACTCAGAGTATGTCCCAGGTCACACCGGGTGTCAACGTGCAGCATGTGGCCCTGGAGGCGCCCGGTGCAATGCCTGGGGGCAGCTAGGCCTTGAAAAGCGCCTCCCGGACCGCATTTTCAAAGCCGCTGACGTGCACTCGGGCAAGCTCCGCGGCCCGCTCCTCATCCCCGTCAATGACGGCACGGAGCAGGTCGAGGTGTTCACGGACATGGTGGGACAGGTCCGGCAGCCGGTCGATCACCATGCACCAAATGCGCGTCGCCAGGTTGTCGTAGCGGATCAGGATATCCTCCAGGTGCGGGTTGGCAGCGGCGGCGTAGATCCCCTGATGCACCTGGGCGTCGAGCTGCAGCGTCTCCGTCACGGTTGCCGAGGACGCATCGAAAGCTTCCACCTTGCCCAGGGTGGCACGCAGCCCGTCCCGGACCGCAGGGGACGCCACCCGTGCGGCACGGGCTGCCGCGAGCGGCTCAAGCTGGGCGCGGATCTCCGAGATGAAGGAAAGATCGGTGACGTCCACCCGGGTGGCGAACGTTCCCCTTCGCGGATAGGTCTTCACCAGCCGGTCCAGCTCCAGCCGCTTCAGGGCTTCGCGCACCGGAGTCCGCCCAACACCAAGGTTTTTGGCCAGGAGCTCATCGTTGAGCAGTTCGCCGGGCTTGATTTCCAGGGTCAGCAGCCAGTCACGGATACTCTCGTAGGCGACGTCGGCCAAGGACTTCCGCGCCGCGTCGTCCGCCACCGCCAAAGCTTCGAATGCCATGCCGAGCCCCTTCTTAGCAACTGAAAAAAACTATTGACCTCACCTTTGGACCAGTATACGCTGACACTCAATCTAATATATCAGTCCGCAGCTTTTGAATATATCTAGAAGGAGGAGCGGCTATGACCCTCATCGAAGCAGCCTCAGCAACCATCACCCTGCCGGCGCTCAAGGAAGAGAAGGCGCAGAAGCTGGTACTGACCCTGTCCTGCAAGGAGCAGGCCGGAATTGTGCAGGCCGTGACCACGTTCCTGTTCGAGCGTGGCTTCAACATCGACGAGCACCAGCAGTTCGACGACAGCCTGCGCGAGACGCTCCACCTGCGCACGGCGTTTTCCGGCTCCCCCAGCTACACGCCCGCCATGCTCGAGGAAGAGTTCGCGGGCATCGCCGGCCGGTTCGACATGAAGTTCAGCTTCCATGACCAGACCCCCAAGCGCGTCCTGGTCATGGTGTCCAAGTTCGGCCACTGCCTTAACGACCTCATCTTCCGCTGGCGCGGCGGCAGCCTCGGCGGTGAACTGGTGGCAGTCGTGTCCAACCACGAGACCCACCGGGCAATGGCGGAAGCCGCAGAGCTCCCTTTCATCTACGTCCCCGTCACTCCGGACACCAAGGCCGACGCAGAGCGCCGGCTGCTGGAACTCGTGGATGAGTACGAGGCAGACCTCGTGGTCCTGGCCCGATACATGCAGGTGCTCTCCGATGACCTCTGCCGCGCACTCGAGGGCCGGGCCATCAACATCCACCACTCCTTCCTCCCCGGCTTCAAGGGCGCCCGTCCTTACCACCAGGCCTACGACCGCGGCGTCAAGCTGGTGGGCGCCACCGCCCACTACGTCACCGCCGACCTGGATGAGGGGCCGATCATCGAGCAGGAAGTCATCCGGGTGGACCACACCTACGGCCCGGCGCAGCTGTCCACCGTGGGCCAGGACGCCGAGGCACTGGCCCTCTCCCGGGCCGTTCGCTGGCACTGCCAGCACCGCGTGCTGCTGGACCAGACCAGCACCGTGGTGTTCCGGTAAGCAGCCCCCGTCCGCAGACATAACCCGTAGAGCAGCAGGAGAGACTCCCTTGGTATCGTCACCACGCATTGTCATTATCGGAGCCGGCATCGTCGGCACCATCCTCGCGGATGAACTCGTCACGCGCGGCTGGAACAACATCACGGTCCTGGACCAGGGACCCCTCACCATGCCCGGCGGCTCCACCTCGCACGCCCCGGGACTGGTCTTCCAGACAAACCCCTCCAAGTCCATGGCCCTGTTCGCCAAGTACACCGTGGAGAAACTGCTGTCCCTCACCGAAGACGGTGTCAGCTGCTTCAACCAGGTGGGTGGCCTGGAAGTCGCCACCACCGAAACCCGGCTCGCGGACCTGAAGCGCAAGCTCGGCTACGCGCAGGCTTGGGGCATCGAGGGCTCCATTCTCTCCCCGGCAGAATGCAAGGCGCTCTACCCGCTCATCAACGACGAGGACATCCTGGGCGGCCTCCACGTTCCCAGCGACGGCCTGGCCAGCGCCGCCCGCGCGGTCCAGCTGCTGATCAAGCGCACCGAGGCAGCCGGCGTTAAATACATCGGAAACACCGAAGTCACCGGCCTCGAACAGTCCGGCCGCCGCGTCACCGGAGTCCAGACGCCCGACGGCGTGATCCCGGCAGACATCGTGGTCTCCTGCGCCGGGTTCTGGGGCGCAAAGGTGGGAGAGCTGATCGGCATGTCCGTGCCGCTGCTGCCGCTGGCACACCAGTACGTCAAGACCACGCCGGTGCCGGCCCTGAAGGGGAAGAACGAGCTGCCCAACGGTGCACAGCTCCCCATCCTCCGCCACCAGGACCAGGACCTCTACTACCGCGAACACGGCGACCGGTACGGCATTGGCTCCTACGCCCACAAGCCCATGCCCGTGGACCTGGATGAACTCGGCAGCTTCACGCCGGACGAGATCAGCGAACACCACATGCCCTCCCGACTGGACTTCACCGTGGAAGACTTCCTCCCGGCGTGGGAGGCCACCAAGCAGATTCTGCCTGCCCTGCGCGAAAGCGAGATCGAGGACGGCTTCAACGGCATCTTCTCCTTCACCCCGGACGGCGGCTCGCTGGTGGGTGAGTCCAAGGAACTGGACGGCTTCTTCGTGGCCGAAGCCGTGTGGGTCACCCACTCGGCGGGCATTGCCCGCGCCGTGGCCGAGCTCCTGGTGGACGGCAAGTCTTCCATCGACCTGGGCGACTGCGACATCCACCGCTTCGAGGACGTCCAGCTGACCCCGGAATACGTCAGCGAAACCTCGCAGCAGAACTTCGTGGAGATCTACGACGTCCTGCACCCGCTGCAGCCCAAGCTTTCGCCGCGGAATCTGCGCGTCAGCCCCTTCCACGCCCGGCACAAGCAGCTGGGCGGCTTCTTCCTGGAAGGTGCCGGCTGGGAGCGGCCCTACTGGTTCGAGGCCAACGCCGAACTCCTCAAGGAAATGCCCGCTGACTGGCAGCCGCCGGCCCGCGACTCATGGTCCGGCATGTTCAGCTCGCCCATTGCCGCGGCTGAGGCCTGGAAGACGCGCACCGCCGTCGCCATGTACGACATGACCCCGCTGAAGCGCCTCGAAATTTCCGGGCCCGGCGCCTTGAAGCTGCTGCAGGAACTGACCACCGCGGAAATGGACAAGAAGCCCGGAGCCGTCACCTACACTCTGCTGCTGGACGGGCAGGGCGGGGTCCGAAGCGACATCACCGTGGCCCGCCTGGACGAGCAGACCTTCCAGCTTGGCGCCAACGGCAACATCGACACCGCCTACTTCGACCGGGCAGCCCGGCACCAGACAGCGAGCGGCAGCGCCGAAGACTGGGTCCAGGTCCGCGACACCACCGGCGGCACCTGCTGCATCGGCCTCTGGGGCCCGCTGGCCCGGGAGGTGGTCGGTGCGGTCAGCAGCGACGACTTCTCCAACGACGGCCTGAAGTACTTCCGGTCCAAGCAGGTGGTCATCGGCGGCGTCCCGGTCACCGCCATGCGCCTGTCCTACGTGGGCGAACTCGGCTGGGAGCTGTACACCAGCGCCGACAACGGCCAGCGCCTCTGGGACGCGCTGTGGAAGGCCGGCCAGCCGTCCGGCATCATCGCCGCCGGCCGCGCCGCCTTCAGCTCGCTCCGCCTGGAAAAGGGCTACCGCTCCTGGGGCACGGACATGACCACCGAGCACGACCCCTTCGAGGCCGGCCTGGGCTTCGCCGTGAAGATGGCCAAGGAGAACTTCGTCGGGAAGGCGGCCCTGGAGGGACGCACCGAAGAAAACTCCGGACGCCGCCTGCGCTGCCTGACGGTCGACGACGGACGCAGCCTGGTGCTGGGCAAGGAACCGGTGTTCTACAAAGACCAGGCGGTGGGTTACGTCACCAGCGCCGCCTACGGTTACACGGTCAGGAAGCCGATCGCCTACTCCTACCTTCCCGCCGAGGTTTCCATCGGCGACTCCGTCGAAATCGAGTACTTCGGACGCCGGATCGTCGCCACGGTCACCCAGGATCCGCTGTACGACCCCACCATGACCCGGCTCCGCGGCTAGCGCCATGATCAGTTCCGAGACAGTCAGCAGCTACCTCGCCCGGTTGGCCGCCAAGCAGCCGACGCCGGGCGGCGGCGCCGCGGCGGCGCTGCACGCGGCCCAGGCGGCGGCACTGGTGGCCATGGTGGCTCGATACACCACCGGCGCCAAATACGACCAGCACGCACCGCTGGTGCAGCGCATCACCCAGGCTGCCGACGACTTTGTGGCCGAGGCACTGCGCCTTGCTGAAGCGGATGAACAAGCCTTCCAGGCAGTCATCGACTCATACAAGCTCCCGTCCGGCACCGATGACCTCAAGGCCGCCCGGGCAGCCGGGATCCAGTCCGCCCTCATCCAGGCGGCAGAAACGCCCGCCCGGCTCATTCAGCTGTCCGGACGGATCGTGGACCTCGCTACCGAGCTGTTCGACGTCGCCAACGCCAACGTCATCAGCGACGTTGCCGCCGCTGCTGACGCTGCGCGGGCAGCTGCCACCACGGCGCGCGTCAACATCGACATCAACGTGGTGGCGGTCAAGGATCCGGAGGCACGCGCGCTGCTTGCCCAACAGACGGACAGCATCGAAGAGAAGGTGGTCCTGGCAGCAGATGGCCTCTCCGCCCGCGTTCGGGAAAGGATCCTGGGTTGAGCACCGCAATACTTTCCGGAAAGCCCTTGGCCGGCCTGATCCACCGGGAGGTCCAGGAGCAGGCCCGGTCGCTTGAACTGGACGGCGTCCGGCCGGTCGTGGCGGTGGTCATGGCCACCGCCGATGAGTCAACGCGCTGGTACGTCCGTTCCATCGAGCGCGCAGCGGAGCGTGCCGGAGTCGGCTGCCGGATCATCGACCTGGGCCATGATGCAACGGAAACCGAGCTGGCCGGCGTCCTGCGGGACGTCAGCGCTGAACCGTCCGCCCACGGCATCATCCTGCAAACCCCGCTGCCGGCGGGGGTCCGGACGGACAACCTGGTGGGCCTCATCGCCCCGGAAAAGGACATTGACGGCGCAAATCCGTTGAGCCTGGGACGCCTGGCCGTCGGCCAGCCGGCCTTTGCTCCCGCCACCGCCCGGTCGGTGGTCGACATCCTTGACCACTACCAAATTCCCGTTGCGGGCAAGGCCGTGGTGGTGGTGGGCCGCTCCGCCGTCGTCGGCAAGCCCCTGTCCCTCCTCCTGCTGGCACGCGATGCCACCGTGACGGTCTGCCATTCCAGGTCGGGCCCGCTGGAGCGCCATACCAAGGATGCCGACGTCGTGGTGGTCGCCGCCGGCCGCGCCGGACTGTTGACCGGCAGCCAGGTCTCCTCCCGGACGGTGGTGGTCGACGTCGGCACGAATGTCCTTTCCGACGGTTCGCTGGTGGGTGATGTGGACCAAGCAAGCGTCACCGGGACCGCAGCGGGGCTGACCCCTGTTCCCGGCGGCGTCGGCTCCGTGACCACCGCGCTGCTGCTCCTGCACACCGTGGAGGCTGCACGCCGGCAATTCCCGTCCCTGCCGCTGGCGGCCGGAACCGCCGGGGCCCAGGTCCTGGAAGCCGCGGGCTAAGGGGGACGGTGCCGGCAACGGGTGTCCCGTTTTTGTGAAAGGTGCTTCGGTGGGCCTAAGACCTGGGGAGGTATTCCTCATCGAAGCACCGTTTTCGAAAAACGGGGCCCCACAACTGGCCAAGGGCTTCCGGCGTGCCCAAGGCTTATCGCAGAAACGCCTACACAGACCGCCGTCCACGAGTCATACTCTTGACATTGAATGTGGGCTGGCGCACGATTTGTTGCACAAAGCGAACGTTGTTGATCATCACGGAACGAACTTCGCCCAGATTCGCGGTGCGCGGGAACCTGGGACGCCAAAAACATCCTTCGGGGCCATAGCGGCCGGCATCAAGCCGGCCGGCCCCACCCACCGGCCGCCAATGGCTGCGGCTGTCCGCGCGCCCACCAATCGGCGCCTTGGCGCTGTCAGCGGTCAGCGCTGAAGCCAGAAGGGAACGAATCTCAATGATCAATCCGACCAGGACGCGGGCCTCCGCCGGCACCTCCAGCTCAAGAGAGACCAGCTCCGCGTTCAAACGCCGCTTCATGGTGCGGCTTGTTGCTGTCTTCATCGGCGGGATGTTTCTCGACGGTTACATCCTCGGAATCATCGGCCCCGTCACCGGCCCCATGCGGTCAGACCTCCAGCTCGACGAACTGTCACTGGGCATGATCGCCGCCGGCCCACTGGCCGGCATTTTCGTCGGCTCCCCGCTGGCCGGCTGGGCCACTGACAAGTTCGGACGCAAACCCATGTTCCTCGTGGACATGGGTTTGTTCCTGGCCGCCTCAGCCGCACAGTTCTTCGTCACCTCCGGAGACGGAGCCGTGATCCAGCTCGCCATCATCCGGTTCCTCATGGGCGTCGCGATCGGCGGCGAATACTCCATCGGCGGGCCACTGCTGTCGGAGTTCTCCCCGCCCAAGCTCCGCGGCCGGCTGCTCGGGCTGACCCTGATCGCCTGGTACGTCGGATTCATGATGGCTTTCATCATTGGCACACTCCTGCACGACGCCGGCACCCCGTGGCGCCTGGTCATCGGCACCAGCACAATACTGGCTTTCATCCTGTTCATCGCCCGCCTGGGCCTGCCGGAATCCCCCAGCTGGCTCATCACCAAGGGACGAAATGAGGAAGCACTCGCGATCGCACGCCGGTACGTCGAATCGCCACAGATGCATGACAGCATCACCGAGGAGATCGACCTGAGGATGATCCAGGAGGCCCAGGCGGCACGGAACAGGACCAAAATCAAGGGCGCCTCCTTCGGCATGCTGTTTTCGAAGGAGAACTGGCGCGCCACTCTCTTCACCTCGGGCTTCTGGTTCTGCGCGGTCACTCCGTACTTCGCGATCGCCACCTTCGCCGACGACGTCCTCACCCAATTCGGCTTCGGCGGCGGCTGGGCCGGCGGGGTGGGACTGTCCGCACTTGCGGCCGCGGGCGTTGTCACCAGCGTGCTTCTGATTGACAGGCTGGGCCGCCGGATCCTCACCGTGCCCGGGCAGTGGCTCTGTGCAGGCATCCTGCTGGTCATCGGACTCTGGGCGGACGCGCCGGCGATCCTCATCCTCGCCCTGTTCCTCGCCTTCTCCTTCTTCAACGCCGGCTACACCACAATGACCCAGGTCTATCCGGCCGAGGTCTTCCCGGGCCACCTGCGCGGCATCGGCATGGGCTTTGCCGCGGCCTTCAGCCGCATCGGAGCCGCACTGGGCACCTTCGCCCTGCCGTGGGCCATCAGCAACATCGGCATGGGCCCAAGCATGGTGGTGGCCGCCGCCGTCGCATTACTCGGCGCAATCCTCTCGCAATGGCTCGCGCCGGAGACAAAGGGGCGCACCCTCGCCGAGATCTCTGCAAACTTTTCCCACTGACTTCGCAGCTGCCCGGCCACCCGCCGGCCGGTCACCGTAACCACTACGAAAGAGGCCTTCGCCGCACCAGCGGCGGGGGCCTCTTTGCCGCCTTTTGACGCGGCGCCGCCGGCCTCCGCAACAAAGCGGGAAAGCCTTGACATCCCCTGTGAGCTAGGACACTCTGTTGCATATAGTGATGTGTGTTGCTCATAGCGAAGCCAATGTCATCACCCGGTCAGGCGGAGTCCAGCACCAACCAGGAGAACCAAAATCATGAGCGCATCACCCCGCGTCGTCATCATCGGAGCCGGCATCGTCGGCACCAACCTCGCCGACGAGCTGGCAAGCCGCGGCTGGAACAACATCACCGTCGTCGAGCAGGGCCCGCTGGAGCTTGCCGGCGGCTCCACGTCGCACGCACCGGGCCTGGTGTTCCAAAACAACCCGTCCAGGACCATGACGGAATTCGCCACGTACACCGTGAACAAGCTCCTCGCCCTGGGCAAGGACGGCCAGTCCTGCTTCAACCAGGTGGGCGGCCTGGAGCTGGCAACCACCCCCGGGCGCCTGGCCGATTTGAAGCGCAAGATGGGCGTCATGACCTCCTGGGGTGTCGAAAGCAGGATCGTCGACGCCGACGAATGCGAAAAGATCTACCCACTGCTGAACACCGGCAAGCTCACCGGCGGCCGCGAGGTCCTGGGCGGCCTGCTCATCCCCACGGACGGACTCGCGCTGGCGGCCCGGGCCGTGCAGCTGCTGATCGAGCGCACGCGCGAACGCGGGGTCACCTACCGCGGTTCCACCACCGTCACCGGCATCGCCCGGGACGGCGGCAAGGTCACCGGCGTCGAAACCTCCGCCGGCGTGATCCCTGCCGACATCGTGGTGTCCTGCGCAGGGTTCTGGGGCCGTGAACTCGGCCGGATGGTGGGCCTGGAAGTGCCCCTGCTGCCGCTGGCCCACCAGTACGCCATCACCACGCCCCTTGCCGAACTGGAGAACGTCAACGAGCTCCCCAACGGCGCCGGCAAGCCCATCCTGCGCTACCAGGACAAGGACCTGTACTACCGCGAGTGGGGCGACCGCATCGGCATCGGCAGCTACGCCCACCGCCCGATGCCCGTGGACATGTCCGCTTTGCCGAAGGTCGCTGCCGAGGACATGTCCGACCACCGGATGCCTTCGCGCCTGGACTTCACCCTCGAAGACTTCGTGCCCGCCTGGGAAGACAGCCAGGACCTGCTGCCGGCACTGCGGAACACCGAGATCCAGGACGGCTTCAACGGCATCTTCTCCTTCACCCCCGACGGCGGCCCCCTCATGGGCGAGGCACCGGACCTCGAAGGCTTCTTCGTGGCCGAGGCCGTCTGGGTCACGCACTCGGCAGGCGTGGCCAAGGCCATGGCTGAGCTGATCATTGACGGCCAACCGCAGACAGACCTGCACGGCTGCGAGCTGACCCGTTTCGAAAAGGTGCAGACCTCCGACGCCTACGTCAGCGAGACCTCACAGCAGAACTTCGTGGAGATCTACGATGTTCTGCACCCGCTGCAGCCACGCGAATCGCCGCGGGACCTGCGCGTCAGCCCGTTCAACGTGCGCCAGAAGGAACTCGGTGCCTTCTTCCTCGAGTCCGCCGCCTGGGAGCGCCCGCACTGGTTCGAAGCCAACCGGGGACTCCTGGCCGAACTGCCGGAAGAATGGCGCGCCCCGGAGCGCGAGGAGTGGGCAAACATGTTCCACTCCCCTATCTCCGCCGCCGAAGCGTGGAAGACGCGCACCGCCGTCGGACTTTTCGACATGACGCCGCTGAAGCGGCTCTCCGTCACCGGCCCGGGCGCGCAGGCACTGCTGCACCGGCTCAGCACGGGCAACATCGCCAAGAAGCCCGGTGCCGTGACGTACTGCCTGCTGCTGGCGGACGACGGCGGCATCCGCAGCGACGTGACGGTGGCCAGGCTCGCGGAGGAAGAGTTCCAGCTGGGCGTGAACAGCAATGTTGACTTCGACTACCTCCGGGTGGAGGCGCGCCGGCAGTCGGCGGCCGATCCCTCCCAGTGGGCGCACGTCACCGACATCACCGGCAGCACCTGCTGCATCGGCCTGTGGGGCCCGCTGGCCCGCGAGGTCATCGGCAAGGTCAGCGACGACGACCTGACCAACGACGGCCTCAAGTACTTCCGGACCAAGCAGATCTCGGTGGGCGGCATCCCTGTCACGGCGATGCGGCTCTCCTACGTCGGCGAACTCGGCTGGGAGCTCTACACCACCGCCGAGTACGGGCTGAAGCTGTGGGACCTGCTGTTCGAGGCCGGCCGCGAGCACGGCATCATCGCTGCCGGACGGGGCGCCTTCAACAGCATGCGGCTGGAGAAGGGCTACCGGCTGTGGGGCACGGACATGACCACCGAGCACCACCCGTACCAGGCGGGCCTGGGCTTCTCCGTGGCCAAGGACAAGACCGGATTCGTCGGCGCAGAGGCACTGGCAGGACTCAAGGAACAGCCGGCTGCCAAGACGCTGCGCTGCCTGACGGTCGACGACGGCACGTCAGTGGTGCTGGGCAAGGAACCGGTGTTCGTGGCCGGCGAGGCCGTTGGATACGTCACCAGCGCGGCCTATGGCTACACCGTCCGCAAGCCCATCGCCTACGCCTGGCTGCCCTGCGCCGTGGAGATCGGCGACGCTGTGGAGATCGAGTACTTTGGGCGCCGCGTGGCCGCCACCGTCTCCGCCGAGCCGCTGGTGGACCCGGGCATGGAACGCCTCCGCGGCTGACCCTGCCCCCACCACGCCAGGTGGTTGGGCCTGCTTGAGACCAGCAGGCCCAACCACCTTTTTGTTGCCCACTGAGCGGGCAGTGCCGAGCGGGCACAGCGGAGCGGGCACAGCGGAGCGCGCACTGCGGAAACGAAAAAGGAACCAGTCCCAAGGTTGATCCTTGGGACTGGTTCCATGCGCTTCAGAAACCGGTCTCCAACCGGGCTCTGGATATCAGTTGAGGAGGTAGCCGTTCGGGTCCAGGACATACTTCGTGGCCGCTCCGGCGTCGAACTCCGCGTACCCGCGCGGGGCGTCGTCGAGGGGAATGGCCGTAGCGTTGACCGCCTTGGCGATCTGGATCCTGTCGTGCAGAATCGCCATCATCAGCTGACGGTTGTACTTCATCACCGGGCACTGGCCCGTGGTGAAGGACAGGGACTTGGCCCAACCGGTTCCCAGTGACAGGGAGAGGCTTCCCTTCCGGGCGGCCTCGTCCGCAGCACCCGGGTCCCCCGTGACGTAGAGGCCGGGTATGCCCACGGCGCCGCCTGCGGTAGTGAGGTCCATGAGCGAGTTAAGCACTGTGGCCGGCGCTTCCTGGGCACCGTGGCCGTGCCCGCGGGCCTCGAACCCGACCGCGTCGATGCCGGAGTCAACTTCCCGGACGCCCAGGATCTGCTCGATCTGGTCGGCGGGGTCGCCGTTGGCCACATTGACGGTTTCACAGCCGAAGGACCGGGCCCGGGCCAGGCGGTCTTCGTTGAGGTCGCCCACGATCACCACGGCCGCTCCCAGGAGCTGGGCGCTGGCGGCTGCGGCAAGACCCACAGGGCCTGCACCGGCTACATAGACGGTGGAACCGACGCCGACGCCTGCCGTGACAGCGCCGTGGAAGCCGGTGGGGAGGATGTCGGAGAGCATGGTCAGATCCATGATCTTCTCCAGGGCCTGGTCCCGGTCCGGGAACCGCAGCAGGTTCCAGTCGGCGTAGGGAACCAGGACGTACTCGGCCTGCCCGCCCACCCAGCCGCCCATGTCGACGTAGCCGTAGGCGCTGCCGGGGCGGTCCGGGTTCACGTTGAGACAGATTCCGGTCTTGCGTTCCTTGCAGTTCCGGCAGCGCCCGCAGGAGATGTTGAAGGGGACCGAGACGATGTCCCCGACCTTGATGAACTCGACGTCGGGCCCGGTTTCGATGACTTCGCCGGTGATCTCGTGCCCCAGGACCAGGCCGGCGGGGGCGGTGGTCCGGCCGCGGACCATGTGCTGGTCGGACCCGCAGATGTTGGTGCTCACGGTGCGCAGGATGACCCCGTGCGGTACCTTCCGGCCCACGTTGGCGGGATTGACGCCGGGGCCGGCCTTCAGCTCAAACGACGGATATGGGGTGTCGATGACCTCGACGACTCCGGGCTCCTTGTACGCAACTGCTTTGTTACCTGACATGGGCTTGGCTCCTATGGTTGGCATTCGGTTGCCACGGAAGGCCTGACGCTGGTGCCTCAGGCCTTCCGTGTGGTCTTGCTTTTCACTTGCGGTGAAAACATTGGGGGTGCGCCGGCTCGCGCCGTTCCAGGGGCTAGGCGTCGATCACCATGTCGGTGCGCGCGGTGGAGCAGCAGGGCAGGAACTTGCCGGCGTCGATTTCCCGTTTGCGGATTCCGCCCTGGTGGTTCATGTCGACCTCTCCGGACAGCTTGACCACCTTGCAGGAGCCGCACATGCCTTCCTTGCAGTTCGCGCCGATCCGAACACCGGCCCGCTGGGCGACCTCCAGGATGTGCTCCTCAGGGTCGATCCGTACGTTGATCCCGGTGCGCATGAAGGACAGGGTGAGGCTGCCGGTTCCCACGGTGTCGAAGCTCGCGGCGTCCGGGGACTGCGTCTCCGGCGCCTCGGCCGGCGCGCCGGAGGCGGCAGCGGCTTCCGGGCCGGCGGCTTCCAGCGCGAGTCCCGTTGCCTGCAGGGTGCCATCCTGGTCGTAGCCGGGCTCGTACATCCCGAATGCCGCAGGCTGGCTTTCAAAGTAGTCCTCTGCGGACTCGGCGATTTCCTCGGCGATCTCTTCGGCGATGTCTGCGGCCAGGGCGAGTTCGGCCTGGTATTCAAGGAGGGTCTGCCGGTCGCCGGAGAAGAATTCCATATAGATGGAGGTGTCGTCGACGCCCACGTTCCTGAGCAGCTCGGTGGCGGTGTTCAGGTACCCCTCGGGTCCGCACGCGTATACCTGGCGGCCGTTGGCGTCCGGCGCCACCTCATCGATCATGGCCGCCGTCAGCCGCCCGGTGAACCCCTCCCAGTTTTCGGGCCTGCCACGGTCACCCAGGGCATAGAAGACCTTGACCCGCGAGTCCACGGAAGCGATGTAGGCCAGCTCTTGGTGGAAGGCAAAACCGCCGGCTTCCGCACCGTGATAGAGCACCACCACGTCGGCGGTTCCGGGCAGGGAGTGGATGGTCCGCACCATCGACATGATGGGAGTGATGCCGGCGCCGGCGGCCAGGAAAAGGTACCGGGCGCGCCTGTCGGCATCGGGCAGGTGGAAGGCCCCCACGGGTCCCAGCATGTCCAGGACGGTGCCGGGCCGGACGTTCTGGTGCACCCAGGGGGAAACCAGCCCGCCGGCGTCGCGCTTGACGGTGACGCTGAAGGTCCACGGTTCGGTGGGCGAACTGGACAGCGAGTAACTGCGGTCCACGGGGTCCTGGTCCCCGCCGTTTACGGGGAAGGCGATGTTCACGTACTGGCCCGGGCGGAACGCCAGCGGGGCACCGTCGCAGCGGCGGAACACAAACGTCATCATGCCGCCCACTTCGGGAACGGTCTCCACGCATTCGGCCATGAACTCCTGCGGATGCCAGGGGCCCAGGGCCTTGGCTGCGCTGGCCGGCCCTTCGATGCTGCCCATCACCCGGTTCCACGGCATTTCGAGGCCGCGGATCCGCTGTGGTGGTTGCTGGACCGGCGTGTCGGTGAGGACCTCAATCATGCCAAGTGCTCCTGCACGCGCTGGACGTACCAGTTGATGAAAGCCTCCACCTGGTATTCGCTCTTCATGTACGGGCCGGGCTCGTAGGCGGGGCTGGCAGCGCCCTGCTGGCAGAGTTCCACGAACGCCTTGTCCTGGATGTTGGTCTGCTTCCAGGTGTAGGTGAGCTTGTCGAGGTCGTAGTCAACGCCTTCCTCGGCGTCGTCGGCCACCAGCCAGGTGGTGCGGACCAGGGACTGGTGCTCGTTGATGGGGAAGACGCCGAAGGTGATGACGTGGTCGCCCAGGAAGTGGAACCAGCTGTTGGGCTGCAGGTGCATGGAGCAGCGGCCCAGGCGGAAGTCACGCAGGTCGCCGAGCAGCTTCTTGGAGAGCCTGCGGCCGTCGGCCGAGAACGATTCGCCTTCGCCGTCCAGGGATTCGCGGGATATGCGGATACCGGCAATGCGGGTATCGAGTTCCTCAACCACCTCGTAGGGCAGGCCGTAGCGGCGGCACCGCTCCTCGAGGGAGGCCTGGGCTTGCTTGTTGCGGTCCCAGACCTCTTCGAGGTGGGTCGGGATCAGTCCTTCAGTCAGGCCCCAGGTGGGGAAGAGCGAGCAGGCAAGTTCCGGGTGCCCGTCGCAGTGGTAGCACTCACGGTTGTTCTCCATGACGAGCTTCCAGTTGCCCTCTTCAATGATGTTCTGCTGGTAGGCGATCTTCGTCTTGGCGAGGTCGTGGGGTGCGAGGTAGGGCTCGAAGATCTTGGCGGTCTCGTCGAAGTCGGCGGGCGGAACGTCTGCGATGCAGACGAAGATAAGTCCGGCAACCTCGCGGCTGTGGGCGCGCTTGAGGGCGAAGCAGTTCTTGTCGAACTTGGCTTCGCCGGGGGCGGAGGCGTGGATCAGGTTGCCCTCGGGCGAATAGGTCCAGGAGTGGTAGCCGCAGACCAGGTTTCCGGTGGAACCGGCGGCTTCAGTGAGGACGCGTGCACCGCGGTGGCGGCAGACGTTGTGGAGGACGTTGACCCCGCCCTCGTCCGTGCGCAGCACGATCAGGGAGTAGGGGCCGTAGTCGACCGTGATGTAGTCGCCCGGCTCCGGAAGCTCGGCGACGCTGCCGGCAAAGATCCAGTGCTGGCCGAAGATGGCCTCCATGTCGAGCTTGAAGATGGTGGGGTCGGTGTAGAAGGGGGCATCGAGGGAGTAGCCCGTGCGCCGCATGGCGAACAGTTCGGTGATTTCAGCCAGCTGCTCGGCGGGCATTGTTGCGGCGAGCTTTCCGCGGGCGCTGAGGGGCGCGTTCACTGAGGTAGTCATGGGTTTCCTCCCGATCGGGCTGGATATTGAACGAAATGAAGTGATTAAGGAGCAGGTGGGCCACCGGAAAGTTTCCGGGACGTTCTGTTCGTGAACGGGGGGAGGTCCATCAGTAACAGAGGGATGACTCCAAAGGGAGACTGGAAGCATCCAACGCAACAGCGATCACCATATGCAACAGTGTGACTCCTGCCACGGCCACTGTCAATGAATTTCAGATATGACGAAAAAGCACCGGGCGAGCGGCCATCCACCCCACGCCAACCTCCGCCCGCCGGCATGAAAACGGCGGCACACCGGGCTGCCGGTGCGCCGCCGTCGCGGGGCTGTTGCAGGGGTCCAACCGCCGGCTAAGCGTGGGTACCTGCCAGTTCCCCGGCAGAGGCCTGGGCCGCCGCCACGTCCTCCTGGTGCGGCTCGAAACGGACGAACATTGCCTTGAAGCCGGGGGTGTTGGACACCCGGGCCACGTTCTCCTTGTGGACCAGGGCGTTGGCCTCCGGGAAGTACGCGGCGGCGCAGCCCTTCGCGGTGGGGTACGCCACCAGGCGGAACTTGTCCGCCCTGCGGTCCACGCCCTGGAACGTGCTCACCACGTCCACCAGGTCCCGGTCCTGGAAGCCGGATTCGGCGAGGTCCTCCGGGTGGATCAGAATCACGCGGCGGCCATCCGAGATGCCGCGGTAGCGGTCGTCCAAACCGTAGAAGGTGGTGTTGTACTGGTCATGGCTGCGGATGGTCTGCAGCACCAGGTGGCCCGGCGGGGGCGTCAGGTATTCCAGCGGGCTCACCGTGAACCGGCCCCGGCCAATGTCGGTGGCGAAGGACCGGGTGTCCCGCGGCGGGTTGGGCAGCACGAACCCGTTCTTTGTGCGGACCCGCGCGTTGAAGTCCTCGAACCCCGGCAGGACGCGGGCGATGTGGTCGCGGATCACGTCGTAGTCCTCGGCCATGCCGCGCCAATCCACGGAGTGGTCCGGCCCGAACGTCGCCTCCGCCATCCGGGCCACGATCACTGGCTCGGCCAGCAGGTGCTCGGAGACGGGGCTGAGGCGTCCCTGGGTGGAGTGGACCACGGACATGGAATCCTCCACCGACAGGAACTGCGCGCCCTTGGGATGCTTGTCGTCCTTGTCCGTGCGGCCCAGCGTGGGCAGGATCAGCGAGGTGCGGCCGTGCACGATATGCGAGCGGTTGGGCTTGGTGCTGATGTGCACTGTCAGGCCGATCCGCTGCATTCCCGCTTCAAGGGCTTCGGTGTCGGAACAGGCGAGCGAGAAGTTGCCGCCCATGGACACGAAGACGTCCACCTCGTCGCGCTCGAACGCCTCCATCGACTCAACAGCGTCGTAGCCGTGGTGCCGCGGTGAGGTAAACCCGAATTCGGCATCCAACGCCGCGAGGAGCCACTCTTTCGGCTTCTCCCAGATGCCCATGGTCCGGTCGCCCTGGACGTTGGAGTGCCCGCGGACGGGGCAGGCACCGGCACCGGGCTTGCCAAAGTTGCCCTGCAGCAGCAGGACGTTGACCATCTCCTTGATGGTGTCCACGGAGTGCGGCTGCTGCGTTACGCCCAGCGCCCAGCAGAAGATGGAGGCCTTGGACGCCACCAGCATCCCGGCCACCTTTTCGATCTGCGACCGGGACAGGCCGGTGGCCTTCTCGGTCTCGTCCCAGTCCAGCTGCGCCCGGGCCTCAAGGTAGGCGTCAAACCCGTCCGTCTGCGCGGCAATGAAGGAATGGTCGACGACGGTTCCCGGGTTTCGTTCTTCGGCCACCAGAAGCAGGTGGCCCAGCGCCTGGAACAGCGCCAGGTCTCCGCCCACCTTGATCTGCAGGTACTCGTCGGCGAGCGGGGTGCCGCCGCCCACTACGCCGGAGATGGTCTGCGGGTCTTTGAAGTTGAACAGGCCGGCCTCGGGCAGCGGGTTCACGGCCACCACCTTGCCACCCTTGTCCTTGCATTCCTTCAGCGCCGAGAGCATGCGCGGATGGTTGGTGCCGGGGTTCTGGCCCACCACGAAGATCAGTTCGGCGTCGTGGATGTCATCGAGGGACACGGTGCCCTTGCCAATGCCGATGGTCGGGTTCAACGCGGACCCGGACGACTCGTGGCACATGTTGGAGCAGTCCGGCAGGTTGTTGGTGCCCAGCGACCGTGCGAACACCTGATAGAGGAACGCGGTCTCATTCGCGGTCCGGCCGGAGGTGTAGAAGACGCTGCGGTCCGGCGTGGTCGCACGGAGGTGCTCCCCGATCAACTCAAAGGCGTCAGCCCAGGAAATCGGCGAATAGTGGGTATCACCCTCCCGGATCACCATCGGTTCGCTGAGCCGGCCCTGGTTGCCCAGCCAGTACTCAGTCTTCCCCGAGAGTTCGGCAATGGAGTGCCTGGCCCAGAACTCCGCACCCACGGTCCGCAGGGTGCTCTCCTCGGCCACGGCCTTGGCACCGTTCTCGCAGAACTCTGCAGTCTTGCGCTTCTTATCCGACTCCGGCCACGCGCAGCCCGGGCAGTCGAACCCGCCGCGCTGGTTCAGCCGGAGCAGGGAATGTGCTGTCCGGGACACGCCGGCCTGCGCCACCGCGCGCTCCAGGGCAACCATGACGGCCTTGACGCCGGCGGCCTCGGTCTTGGGTTTGTGGACTTCGAGGTTGTCCTCGTTGATGTCCGCGACGGGGGCAGGCTGCTTGCCGAACTTCATTGTTCCAACTTCCTCGCCGGCACCCGGGAACTCCCGTGCAGGCTGTCTTGTTCATTTGCAGTGGAGGCGCGCCCGGGAAACCCGCGCGCCCCCCAAGCACACGGGTGCCGACAACGCGAAGGGGGAAACAGAGCCCCCGGTT
>NZ_JABFMW010000032.1 GCF_013359725.1 Pseudarthrobacter sp. C4D7
TCGTCGCGGACGGGGCCGACTCCTTCTACCGGGTCCTCGTCGACCCCCGCGACGGAGCGCCCCTGGAAATCGGCCGCAAAAACTACCGACTCCCCGAAACCATCAAACGCTGGATCCGCCTGCGCGACACCACATGCACGTTCCCCGGCTGCACCAACCACACCCCCGACAACGACACCGACCACCTCACCGCCTGGAACCACGGCGGCACCACCGGAATCAGTAACCTCGCACAGCTCTGCCCCAAACACCACCGCCTCAAACACCACACCCGATGGACACCCGACCCCGCCACCCACAACGAACCACCCGGCTGGACCTCACCCACAGGACGCCACTACAAACCCGAACACCCCGACCCCACACCAACCCACTGGCCACCGGGAATCCTGCCGATGGATGCTGCTGTGACGCCCGTCGAAGCAGCAGCACGGCCCGGATCCAGGGCTCGACTTGATGACACTGCTCGACTTAACGACACTGCTCCGCCTGTCTCGGCGCCACCATGGCCAGGGTTGCACCTATCGGAAGATCCGATGTGGCAGGAGTTCCTCGCATCAATGCCGCCATGGCCTGATCCTCCTGTCGAAGAACCGCCAGGAAGCAACATGCTGGATCCGGCCGAGCTTGGTCCTGCTGATCCCCTGTGGGATGGGTTCTACGCAGCGTCGTGCAGCCTGCCCGCTGACCCACAGGCGGACTGGCAGCTGCTGCTGGGCATGTGACGGCAGGAGCGCAGCGCTCCAACAGTAAGGGTCCGGTCCGGTTATGGCACCCCAGCCTGGGCCCGTCAAGGTCCGTACTTAACCAAAAGGCATGATCTGGCGTTCAGGTCGGCGACGGCCAGGAAGAACTGGAATTAGGGGCCGCCCATCAGGCCACAGCCGACGCTTCCATCAGCCGCCTTCACGACGATGAATACGCGGTCTTCATCCGTGGAGGCCAATGCGAGGATTTCGGCTCCCCCTGCTGTAGTGCCTTGGGCTGTCAGGTTTGAAAAGTCGGTCCGCACCGGCTCTGGGCGGGGACCGCAGTTGTACTCCCTCCCGGCGAACTGGACTTTGGAAGGAACCTCTTTTGGCCAGAGGACCCAGTCGGAAGTCTGTTGATGAATGCTCCACACTCGTCCGCCAAGGAAAGATCCGCCCAACGCCACGATTACACCCGCTGATGCCAATACAGCCCGCAAACCGAGGTCCATGCTGCAACAATCCACGATCACGTTTGAGGAATCAACAGAAATCCATGCTCGACCGGCAGTCCGTCCTGGACCATCGTTCAGCAAGTCCGGGAGCGTTGGCTCAGCGACCTTCCACCGCGGAGCTACCCCAGCCCCACGGCCTTACCGAAGAGGCTGAAGCCGACGAAGGCCACGATATCCAGCAGCGCATGGGCGATGACCAGCGGCATGACCCGCTTGGTGCGGGTGTAGAGCCAGGCGAAGACCACCCCCATGACGGCGTTTCCAATAAAGGGGCCGAAGCCCTGGTAAAGGTGGTAGCTGCCGCGCAGCAGCGAGCTGACGCCGATGGCAAGCGGCATGCTCCAGCCGAACTTGCCGAAGCGGTCCAGGAGGTAGCCCACCACAATGACCTCCTCGAGCACCGCGTGACGCATGGCCGACAGAATGAGGACGGGCACGGTCCACCAGTATGCGTCCAGGGCACTGGGAATGATGGCAGTAGTGATGCCGAGGGCCCTGCCCGCCGCGTAGAGCCCGAGGGAAGGGAGACCGATCAGCGCGGCAAGCCCCAGGCCCTGCAGGAGGTCCTTTCCGGGGCGGGCGAAATCGAACCCCAGCTTGCGGAATGCGGAACCGAAACTACCTTCACCCGGCGCAGCTTGCCGCTGGTCCGTGAGGAAGTAGAGCACCAGCAGAACAGGAACCAGCGCAAAGATGATGTCCAGCAGCTGGTACGTGAGGTCGAAATACTCCCGCGTGCTCTGCGACCGGTTCAGGGTGGAGGTGCCCTCGGCCAGGGGCGCGCGGGTCATCTTGTCGAGCAGCTGCACCACGGAGTAGACAGCCGACTGGCCCAGGGACAGGCCAAGGACGATCCAGACTTCGAGCCGCAGTCGACGGCGGGAGGGAACCAGCATGTTCCCATCTTGCCTTCAGTTTCTGGATCCTGCCTGACGGAACCCCGCCCGGCCCCGGAAAGAATCAGGCGGGAGCGACAATCACTTCCGTACCGTTCGCTTCAAAGGCAGCCTTGTCGCGCGCAGAGATTCCGGAGTCGGTGATCAAGCGGTTGAAGTGGTACCCGTCCATCGTGGCAAAGGCGCGCACGCCGACCTTGGATGAATCCGCCAGGACATAAGACACCCTGGCCCTGGAAGCGAGCAGGGCATTGACCGAGGCCTCGCCCTCCCCCGTGTTGGTTGGCCCCACCTCAGGGTCGATGCCGTTGACACCGATGAAGGCGATGTCCAGCACCACCTTCTGCATGATGATGTCCGTGTAAGGGCCCACGAGCTCGTACGACCGCGGGTTCAGGATGCCCCCGGTCACCATCACCTTGATGTTGGGCCGGACAGCCAGTTGGCCGGCAATGTTGATGGCATTCGTCACTACGGTGAGGGTGGGCTGATTGGAGGGCGCGTTCAGGTCTTCCCGGGTTGCCAGGATCTGTGCCAGCGCGGTGCTGGTGGTGCCCCCACAGAGGCCGATGACAGCGCCCGGGCGGATCAGGGCGGACGCGCACTGCGCGATCTGTTCCTTGGCCTCGGCGTGGTCATCGCGGTTGTAGCGTCCGGGCAGGTCGTACGCGAGGGCACCGGTGGTGGCGCCACCGCGGGTTCGTGTCAGCAGCCGGCGCTTGGCAAGGCTGTCCAGGTCGCGGCGGGCTGTGGCCGGGGAAACGTTGAGCGTGCTGACGATCTCGTCAACTTCCACCTGCCCCGTCTTGGCCAGCAGGTCAAGAATCGCCGTCAGCCGGTCGGTGCGCGTCATGATGGCGTGCCTTTCGATACATCAGCCATCTCTCCTGATGACGTTTCCTGACAATAACCATATGGAAACAGTCAGGAACAATCAAAGTGAACGCCTTGTGTCAGCGTTTCCGCTCTCCGGCCCGCCAGACAGCGTACGTCAGCGGCATCCCCGGCCGGTAGGCAAGATGCGTCGCGGACGGTGCGTTCAGTAAGTGCAGGTCGGCCCGGTGCCCGACGGCGATGGACCCCACGGCGCGTTCGCCGTCGGCATCCCGCCCGGCTTCCTGGTGCAACGCCATCGCGCCGCCGTAGGTGGCGGCACGGACAGCCTCGTGCACACTGAGGCGCATCTGGAGCACGGCCGTCGTCACGCAGAAAGCCATGGAGCTGGTGTAGGACGTGCCCGGATTGCAGTTGGATGCCAAGGCCACCTGCACACCGGCGTCGAGGAGTTCGCGGGCGGGGGCCAACGGCTGGCGGGTGGATAGGTCGCAGGCAGGAAGGCAGGTGGCAACAGTGCCCCGCTCCCCCGTCCCCTCGGCAGGGTCCCAGCCCGACCAGGACGCAGCCAGCGCTTTCACATCCTGCGCGGCAAGGTAATTGACGTGGTCCACGCTGGCCGCGCCAAGCTCCACTGCAAGATGTACGCCGGGGCCCTCGCCCAGCTGGTTGCCGTGCACCCTCAGGCCCAGGCCGGCCTCGCGGCAGGCCACCAGCACGCGCCGGGATTGTTCGGCGTTGAAGGCGCCCTCTTCGCAGAAGACATCTGCCCACTGGACGTAGGGCCGGACCGCGGCGAGCATCGGTCCGCAGACCAGGTCGGTATATTCCTCCGGGTCCTGCCCGGCGGGAACCAGGTGTGCGCCGAGATAGGTCACCTGGTCCGCGATGGTGGAGGCAATACGCGCACTCCTGGCCTCGTGCTCTACGTCCAGGCCGTAGCCGGTCTTGGTTTCCAGGTAAGTGGTGCCCTGCGAGACGGCCTCGGCCACCCGCCCCATGGCCAGGCGGGTGAGATCGAAGTCTGACGTGGCGCGCGTGGCGTTCATAGTGACGGCGATGCCGCCGGCGGCGTACGCCTCCCCCGCCATCCGGGCTTCGAATTCGGCGGTGCGGTCGCCCGCGAACAACAGGTGGCTGTGGGAGTCCACCCATCCCGGCAACATGGCCCGGCCGCCGGCGTCGACGGCGTCATCCGCTGCCGGAGCGTCGGCCGACGCCCCGATCCAGGCGATCCGTTCACCGTCGATGACCACCGCTGCGTCCTTCAGAACCCGGTGTTCCAGGTCCTGCGTCATCAGCTCGGCGATGTTGGTGATCAAGGTGCTCATGGATTCATTCTTCAGCGTCTGATGGACCAGCGCGTGGCCGCCAGGGCCTGCGCTGTCCGGGATTCCGGACCGTCCACGGCCGCTGGGGCCGGTGCAGCGGCGCCGGATGCGCCCAGCCCGGCAAGGATCTGCCCGGCGGCGAACTCCGCCAGGGCGGCCGACGTCTGGAATCCGTAACCGCCCTGGCCTGCGAGCCAGTAGAACCCGGCCGCTTCTGCGTCAAACCCGGCCACCGGCACGCCGTCCGCGGCTTCGGTGCGCAGGCCCGTCCAGGCCCGGCGCACCCCGGTGATCCCCAGGCTGGTGAACGCATTGAGCTTCTCCACCAGGCGCTCCACATCACCTGGATGCGGCCGGGCATCCTCGGGCCCGCTGGGCACCGTCTCCGAAGGGGAAATCAGCACGTCCTGGCCGTCGGGACGGAAATAGAACGTATTGTCAGCCGCGGCCACCATAGGGGTGGCAGCCGGCAAGGAATGGTCGACGGCGGCAATCGCCGCAGTGCGCCGGTACGGCTGGAGGCCCAGCTTCTCGACGCCGCTGAGCACCGCCAGCTCGTCCGCCCAGGCACCTGCCGCATTGACCACGACCGCGGCTTCAAAGCCCTCGGCGCCGGCACCCACCTGCCAGCCGGAACCCACCCGCTGTGCTGAATGGACGCGGGCGCCGGTGATGATGTCGGCTCCGGCGGCGAGCGCCCGCTTGCGGTGGCGCTCCAGCAACAGGGGTGCGTTGCAGCCAAAGGAGCCGATGTCCAGGCCGGCTGCCTCGAAGGTTCCCGGCTTCAGGGCCGAACACAGTTCCAGGGCCCGGTCCACCGTGATGGGCTGCATGTGTCCGCTGGCCTCCGCGGCAACGTCCTCCGCAGAGCCCACCAGCATGAAGCTGCGCGGCGTGAGGACCGCTTCCGTCGCTTCCGCGTCGCGGGCTGCCAGCAGTTCCAGGGTGCGGACGGTGAGTTCCTGCACCACGGGAGGCCCGTAGCTGGGAATCAGCTGGCGGGCGGAGCGGGAGGACGTGTGGTACGCCAACTCCTGCTCCGCCTCCACCAGTGCAACGCTGCAGCGGCCGGAGAGTTCAGACGCAAGGGACAGGCCGGCGATGCCGCCGCCCACAATCAGGACATCGTAGTGTGCTGCCATTGGTCCATCCTGACAGAGATTGCCGGTCCCGGGGCCCTGTTTTGCTGAGGCCCAGCGTTACTGCGGTACAGCGCTTCAGGAGCAGCCCTGTCAGGCTGCCGCCTCGGCACGGCTGGCGACGAAGGCACGCACGCATGCTTCGACGTCATCCGCTGAATGTGCGGCTGAAAGCTGCACCCGGATCCTGGCGGCACCGCGCGGAACCACCGGGAAGCTGAAGGCGGTCACGAAGACACCGTGCTGCAGCATCCGGTCCGCCACCTTGGCCGCCATGACGGCGTCGCCGAACATGACCGGGACAATGGCGTGCTCGCCGGGGAGCAGGTCGAAGCCTTCCTCGGTCATGCGGCGGCGGAACAGTT
The DNA here is from genome assembly GCF_013359725.1 of Pseudarthrobacter sp. C4D7. GTDB lineage: Bacteria > Actinomycetota > Actinomycetes > Actinomycetales > Micrococcaceae > Arthrobacter. The sequence goes on from NZ_JABFMW010000032.1 coordinate 5,770, forward strand.
CGGCGTTCTCGAACAGGCGGCGGCGGAGGTCGGCCGAGTTCTGCACCAGGTCCAGCGCTTTGAGGGTGGCGGCCACGATGGCGGGAGCCAGGGAATTGGAGAACAGGTAGGGCCGGGCCTTCTGGCGCAGCATGGCCACGATCTCGCTGCGTCCGGAGACGTAGCCGCCGGATGCTCCGCCCAGGGCCTTGCCGAAGGTGCCAGTGTAGATGTCCACCCGGTCGGAGACGCCGGCGTGCTCGGGCGTCCCGGCCCCAGTGGCGCCCATGAAGCCCACTGCGTGGGAATCGTCCACCATGACCACGGCGCCGTACTGTTCGGCGAGGTCGCAGATGGCTTCAAGCGGGGCGAGGAAGCCATCCATGGAGAAGACCCCGTCGGTGACGATCAGTGTCCGGCGGGCGCCCTGTGCTTCCTGCAGGCGGGCTTCGAGTTCGGCCATGTCCTGGTTGGCGTAGCGGTAGCGGCGGGCCTTGCAGAGGCGGATCCCGTCGATGATGGAGGCGTGGTTGAGCGCATCGGAGATCACGGCGTCGTCCGGTCCCAGCAGGGACTCGAACACGCCGCCGTTGGCATCGAAGCAGCTCGAGAACAAGATGGTGTCCTCGGTGCCCAGGAACGCGGAGACCTTGGCTTCCAGTTCCAGGTGCAGGTCCTGGGTGCCGCAGATGAACCGGACGCTGGCCATGCCAAAGCCACGCTCGTCCATGGCGGCCTTGGCGGTGCTGATGATGTCCTGGTGGTCGGCCAGGCCCAGGTAGTTGTTGGCGCAGAAGTTCAGCACATCCGCGCCGGGACCGCCGATCTGCCCGGCCGTGATGTGGCTGGACTGCGGTGAGCTGATGCTGCGCTCGGTCTTGTACAGGCCGGCGGTGCGGATCTCGTCCAGCTCTTCGCGCAGCTGATCCTTGATGGAGGTGAACATGGGGTTCCTTACAGTCGGGTCCAGTCGAGGACTACTTTGCCGCCCACGCCGCTGCGGGCAATATTGAAGCCTTTTTCCCAGTCCGTGGCGGGCAGCGTGTCCGTCACCACGGCGGAGATACCCGCGTGCAGGACCGGGTTGGAGGAGAGCATGGCGCTCATGGCGTACCAGGTTTCGTACATTTCGCGGCCGTAGATGCCCTTGAGCGTGAGCATGTGGGTGACCACCTTGCCCCAGTCGATGGTGATCTCCTGGCTGGGCAGGCCCAGCATGGCGATCCGGCCGCCGTGGTTCATGTTGTCGATCATCTCAGGCAGGGCGGAGGGATGGCCTGACATTTCCATTCCGACGTCGAAACCCTCGCGCATGCCCAGCTCGCGCTGGGCATCACGCACCCGGGTGGTGGAGACGTCGATGGCAAGGTCGGCGCCGAGCTGCCGCGCCAGGTCAAGCCGCGGCCGGGAAACGTCGGTGATGGCGATCTTGCGTGCCCCGGCGTGGCGGGCCACGGCAATGGCCATGAGTCCGATGGGGCCAGCGCCGGTGATGAGCACGTCCTCGCCCACCAGCGGGAAGCTGAGGGCCGTGTGGACGGCGTTTCCGAAGGGGTCGAAGATGGCACCGAGTTCGGGTGTGACGGAGGGATCGTGGTGGACCCAGACGTTGGTTTCGGGGATCACGACGTACTCGGCGAAGGCACCGTCACGCTGGACGCCCACGCTGACCGTGTGGATGCACATTTGGCGGCGTCCGGCCCGGCAGTTCCGGCAGATGCCGCACACTACGTGGCCTTCGCCGGAGACCCTGTCCCCTACCTTGACCTCGCGGACGTCCTCGCCCACTTCCACCACTTCGCCGTAGAACTCGTGCCCGGCGATCAAGGGAGCTTCGATGATCCCCTGCGCCCAGGAATCCCAGGATTGGATGTGCAGGTCGGTGCCGCAGATTCCGGTGGTCATGACACGGATCTTGACGTCAGCGGGGCCGGCTTCGGGTTCGGGCCGTTCGACGAGCTCGAAACCGGCGTGGGGACCGGCTTTGTACAGGGCCTTCATTGGCGTCCTTACTGCTTGGCGTGGGATCTGTGGGGTACGTCCCCATTGAAGCCCTGCCAACGCTTTAGCACAACAGGGATTTTCTCAATCGACGATGTAGCACTTGCTAATGATTAGAGTGGACGTATGGAGGTTCATCAGCTTGAAATCCTGCGGGAACTGGGCGCCCTGGGCAGTGTGAAGGCCGTGGCCGATACGCTCATGGTCACCCCGTCCGCGGTGTCGCAGCAACTGGCGCACCTGCAGCGCACCGTGGACGTTCCGCTGACGCGCAAGGAAGGCCGCAACCTGGTGCTGACCGAGGCAGGTCAGGTGCTCGCGGACGCAGGTGCCGCCGTGGTCAGCGCCATGGCCGAGGCCCGCGGCGCACTGGGCACCTACCACGGTTCCCCCGCAGGCAGGGTGACACTCAGCGGATTCCACAGCGCAGGGCAGGCCCTGTTCGCGCCGCTGGCCCGGATGCTGGACCGGCCGGAGCATCCGCGCATTGAACTATCGGACGAGGACGTTGCCCAGCAGGACTTTCCGGCCCTCACCGCCCGGTACGACCTGGTGCTGGCGCACCGTATGGACCACAGTCCACGCTGGCCGGCGGAACGGGTTGCCGTGATCCCGTTGGCGCATGAGCCCCTGGACGTGGCGCTGCCCGCTGGCCATCCGTTGGCCCGGCAGGAGACAGTTACGGCGGACGACGTCGGCTCGGAGGCCTGGGTGACCAGCCACCCCGGCTACTCCCCCGCCGATGTCCTGTCCGCCGTCGCAGCCGTCTCCAGCCGGGAGCCGAACATCATTCACCGCATCAACGACTACTCCACGGTGGCGGCCCTGGTGGCGGCCGGCGGCGTGGTGGGGCTGCTGCCCCGGTATACGGCGGGACCGGTCCTGAACCCGGACATCGTGCTGCGGCCGCTGGAAGGGATCAGCACCCGCCGCAGGATCGACCTGCTGGCCAGGCCGGAGAACCTGAAGCGGCGGGCAGTGGTGATGGTGTGCGAGGCACTGGAGGACATCATGGCGGGGCTGGTGAAACAGGGCTGAGCAGGGCCGGCATACCGGAAGCTACGAGTCCTGCTCATCCTGGCTGCTGCCGTTCCCCATCTTGTGTCCGAGCCCCTGGTTGTGGCCTGGCCCGTATCCCGGCACATGGCCCGGCCCGCGTCCCAATCCACGCCCCAGCCCCAGTCCGGGCCCGTCGCCGGCGCCCTTCACGATCCGCGTGGCCGTGGCGATGTCCCCGTCCTTGACGCCGGCGATGCGCACAGTGTCCCCGGCAGCGATGTCCGCGATGGTTCCGTCCGTGGGCTTGAGCCGCTTGCCGTCGTCGCGCATGGAACCCGGGGTGGTGTCGGGGCCTGGGGTGGCGCCGTTCGTGGCCGCTGCCGGAACCCTGGTGACCTTCGTATCGCCGTTGATGGCGTAAGCCTGCGAGAAGCCGTCCTCGCTCTTGACGGTGATGGCTGAGTCGCTAACGGACTCAACGGTGCCCCGTTGTTCCAGTTTGGTCTGGAACGTACCGTCGGGATTCTTGACCACACCCTCGCCGTGCAGGGGCTGTGCGCGCTGGGGCTTTCCGGGCTTATGTGGCCCCGGGGCGTCGCCTGGGTTGCCAGGCCTGGATTGTGACGAGGGTGAGGGCGTGGGTGCCGGCGCGCCGGTGGCGGACCATGCCAATGCGGCACCCGTCCCGGTCAGTGCCACCGCAACGGCACCGGCAAGCACTGCCCTGCGCATCCTCATGGATTCCATCATCGCTGTTCCTTCCCCAGGCTTGCGCCGCAACTGCTTGCCAGGGCATCTGCGCCCTGTGGGGTCCAGTGTAGGTCCGCCACGGACGGGCGGCCACGGGTAGTTTCGCTGACCGCCGGCTGAGTACTTAAAGCCAACCGGGCCGCAGTTATTGCCGTGATGAGGGTTCACAACGGCAACAACTGCGGCCCGGCCGGGCGGAAGTGCTAAGCGGTGACGCCCAGCTTCTCGAGGATCAGCTCGCGGACGCGGCCGGCGTCGGCCTGTCCGCGGGTGGCCTTCATGACCCCGCCAACAATCGCGCCGATGGCCTGCACCTTGCCGCCGCGGATCTTGTCCGCGACGTCGGGCTGGGCCGCCAGTGCGGCGTCGATGGCTTCCAGGAGAGGTCCGTCGTCGGAGACGACGGCGAGGCCGCGCTTCTGCACAATCTCCTCCGGAGTGCCCTCCCCGGCGAGCACGCCGTCCAGGACCTGGGAGGCCATCTTGTTGTTGATCTTGCCCGCTTCAACCATGCGGCTCAGCTCCACCACGGTGGCAGCGTCGACGCCCAGCTGGCCGGGATCCACGTCGGCGACCTTGGCCCGGCCCACGATTTCGCCCATCCACCATTTGCGGGCCACGGATGCGGTGGCGCCGGCGGCGATGGTTTCCTCGATCTCGTCCAGGACACCGGCGTTGACGACGTCGCGGAATTCGAGGTCGGAGTAGCCCCAGTCGGCCTTGAGGCGCTTGCGGCGCTCGGCCGGCGGCTCGGGGAGGGTGGCGCGGAGTTCCTCCACCCATTCGCGGGACGCCACCACGGGAACCAGGTCCGGTTCCGGGAAGTAGCGGTAGTCGTCGGCGTCGGACTTGGCGCGGCCGGAGGTGGTGGTCCGGGTGTCCTCGTGCCAGTGGCGGGTTTCCTGGATCACCGGTTCGCCGGAGTCCAGGACGGCAGCGTGGCGCTGGATCTCGTAGCGGACGGCGTGTTCCACGGCGCGCAGCGAGTTCACGTTCTTGGTTTCCGAGCGGATGCCGAACCGTTCGCGGCCGTGCGGGCGGAGCGAAACGTTCGCGTCGCAGCGGACGTTGCCGCGTTCCATCTTCGCGTCGGACACGCCCAGGTTCTTCACGATCTCCCGGACGGCCGCCACGTAGGCCTTGGCCAGTTCCGGTGCACGGGACCCTGCGCCTTCGATCGGCTTGGTGACGATTTCCACCAGCGGAACACCGGCACGGTTGTAGTCCACCAGCGAGAAGTCGGCGCCCTGGATCCGGCCGGTGGCGCCGCCCATGTGGGTCAGCTTCCCGGCGTCCTCCTCCATGTGCGCGCGCTCGATCTCCACGCGGAATACAGTGCCGTCCTCGAGTTCAACGTCCAGGTAGCCGTCGTACGCGATGGGTTCGTCGTACTGGGACGTCTGGAAGTTCTTGGGGGTGTCCGGGTAGAAGTACTGCTTCCGGGCGAAGCGGCAGGACTCGGCGATCTTGCAGTTGAGCGCCAGGCCGATCTTGATGGAGGACTCGATGGCCGTTTTGTTGACGACGGGCAGCACGCCGGGCATGCCCAGGTCCACCTCGTTGACGTTGGTGTTGGGCTCATCGCCGAAGACGTTCGGGGCGGAGGAGAACATCTTGGTCTTGGTGTTCAGCTCCACGTGGACCTCGAACCCCAGGACGGGATCGTACTTCTCCATGGCCTCTTCGAAGCTCAGGACATCATCAGTGCTCATTATTTTGCCTCCTGGGTTTCGAGGGTTGCGGCGTCGGCCAGGTCGGGTGCCTGGGCCAGCAGCGGGCCGCCCCACTTCGCTTCGAGCAGCGATTCGAGGACCGCACCCACCCGGTACAGGCGGGCATCCTCGCGGGCCGGGGCCAGCAGCTGGATGCCCACGGGCAGGCCGTCCTCGTCAGCCAGGCCGCCGGGCAGCGACAGGCCGGGGACGCCGGCAAGGTTGGCCGGGATGGTGGCGACGTCGTTGAGGTACATCGCCAGCGGGTCGTCCAGTTTTTCCCCGAGCGGGAACGCCGTGGTGGGGGCGGTGGGCGAGATCAGGACGTCAGCCTGCGCGAAGGCGGCCTCGAAGTCCCGCTGGACCAGCGTGCGGACCTTCTGGGCGGAGCCGTAGTAGGCGTCGTAGTAGCCGGCGGACAGCGCGTAGGTGCCCAAGATGATGCGGCGCTTGACTTCGTCGCCGAAGCCGGCGGCGCGGGTGGCGCCCATGACGCGTTCGATGGTCATGGGGCCCTCTTCGGGGAGGACGCGCAGGCCGTACCGGACGCCGTCGAACTTGGCCAGGTTGGAGGAGGCCTCGGACGGCATGATCAGGTAGTAGGCGCCCAGGGCGTACTGGAAGTTGGGGCAGGAGACCTCGACGATCTCCGCACCGGCTTCCTTGAGCAGCTCCAGGGCATCGTTGAAACGGTTTTCGACGCCGGCCTGGTAGCCCTCGCCGTGCAGTTCCTTGATGATGCCGATCCGCAGCCCCTCCACGTTGCCGGTCTTCGCGGCGGCGACGAGGTCCGCCAGGGGCTCGGGCAGCGAGGTGGAGTCGCGGGGATCGTGGCCGCCGATGACCTGGTGCAGGAGCGCGGAGTCCAGGACGGTCCGGGTGACGGGGCCGATCTGGTCCAGGGAGGACGCCATGGCGATGGCGCCGTAGCGGGAGACGCTGCCGTACGTGGGCTTGACGCCTACGGTTCCGGTGACGGCACCGGGCTGGCGGATGGAGCCGCCGGTGTCCGTGCCCAGGGCCAGGGGCGCCTCGAACGCGGCGACGGCGGCAGCGGAGCCACCGCCGGAGCCGCCGGGGATCCGGTCCAGGTCCCAGGGGTTGCGGGTGGGGCCGTAGGCGGAGTGCTCCGTGGAGGAGCCCATGGCGAACTCGTCCAGGTTGGTCTTGCCCAGGATGGGCATCTTTGCCGCACGCAGGCGCTCGACGACGGTTGCGTCGTACGGGCTGTGCCAGCCTTCGAGGATCTTCGAGCCCGCCGTGGTGGGCTGGCCGATGGTGACGATCAGGTCCTTGACGGCGATGGGGACGCCGGCCAGGTAGTGCAGGGCTTCGGCTTCCGCCCCGCCGGCGGCACGGATGGCGTCCACCTCGGCGGCAACAGCGAGCGCTTCTTCGGCGTTGACGTGCAGGAAGGCGTTAACCTTCCCGTCGACGGCGGAAATGCGGTCCAGGTGTGCCTGGGTGGCTTCGACGGCGGTGACGTCGCCGGCGCGCAGTTTCTCGGCAAGCTGTGCGGCGGAGAGCCGGATCAGGGTGTCAGCGCTGGTGTTCTTTTCAGTCATGTCTATGCCTCATCCAGGATGGCCGGAACCTTGAAACGGTTTTCGTCGGAGTCCGGGGCGCCGGAAAGTGCCTGTTCCGCGGTGAACGTGTGGCCCACAACGTCGTCGCGGAACACGTTGGTCAGCGGAATGGGGTGCGAGGTGGCCGGAACGTCGTCCCCCGCTGCCTCGCTGACGGACTTGACCGAATCCACGATGACGGCGAGCTCGCCGGCCATCCTGTCCAGCTCTTCGGCACTCATCTCGATGTGAGCGAGCCGCGCAAGATGCGCGACGTCGTCACGGTTGATCGCAGCCATGGATCTCCCCTGCAAAGTTCGAATTGTTTTCCGATCCAGTCTAGTGCGGAAACGCAGATGCCCGTCTGACATCCCCCAGCGGGCGTCAGACGGGCACCTTCGATACCCGGCCTGCCTCGGGGACAGGAGCACGGGCAGCTACAGACTAACCGATTCCAATGGCTCCAGTCAGCATCCCGACGCCGAGCATCACCAGGGAGATGACGGCCGTACGCCACAGGACCTTCTTGTGGTGGTCGCCCAGGTCCACCTTGGCCAGCGAGACCAGCAGCAGGATGGCCGGGACCAGCGGGCTCTGCAGGTGGAAGGGCTGGCCGGTGATGGAGGCACGGGCCATATCGGCGGCACCGACACCGTAGTGGGCGGCGGTTTCGCTGAGGACCGGCAGGACGCCGAAGTAGAACGCGTCGTTGCTCATGAAGAACGTCATGGGGATGCTGAGCACCCCGGTGATGACGGCCATGAACGGGCCCATGGAGGTGGGGATGATCTGGACCAGCCACGCGGACATGGCTTCCACCATGCCGGTGCCCTTGAGGACGCCGGTGAGGACGGCGGCGGCCATGACCATGCTGACCACGGCGACGATGGAGGGTGCGTGCGCAATCAGCTGGGCGCCCTGGTCCTTGACCTTGGGGAAGTTGACCAGCAGGGCGATCGCGGCACCCACCATGAAGACGAACGGCAGCGGGACGACGTTGGCGACGAGCACCACCATGACGGCGACGGTCAGGGCCAGGTTGAACCAGAACAGCTTGGGCCGCAGGGTGCTGCGGTTGGGATCGAGCGCGGTGTCTGCCATGGCGGAGTCGTGCTCGTCCACCAGGGTTTCGGTGCGTTCCAGCACTGCCACCGAGCCACCGGCCGGCGTTGCACCGGAGGGAGCGGGGGTGTTGCCCCTGCGGCCGGTGCCGGACGCGCCGGTTCCGGAGGCACCTGCGGAGGTGCCGCCGTCGAACTTTTCTGCCGTGTCCGGCACGCCCCAGATTTCGGGGGCAGTGGCGCGGAGGCGGTTGCGTTCCTGCAGGCCCAGCAGCCAGGCAAAGGCGAAGACGACCACCAGGCCGGCCACGAGGGACGGGATCATGGGCACGAAGACGTCGTTGACGTCGATCTTCAGTGCGGTGGCGGCGCGGGCCGTGGGGCCGCCCCACGGGAGGATGTTCATGGTGCCGTTGGCCAGGCCGGCCACGCAGGTGAGGACCACGGGGCTCATCTTCAGGCGCAGGTAGACCGGCAGCATCGCGGCGGTGGTGAGGATGAAGGTGGTGGACCCGTCGCCGTCCAGGGATACGGCGGCGGCCAGGATGGCGGTGCCCAGCACAACCTTGGCGGGGTCGTTGCCCAGCTTGCGGAGGATGAACTTCACCAGCGGGTCAAACAGCCCGACGTCGATCATCAGGCCGAAGTAGATGATGGCGAACATCAGCAGGGCCGCGGTGGAGGTCATGGACTTCATGGAGTCCATCACCATGTCGCCGATGCCCAGGCCGGCGCCGGCGAACAGGCCAAAAACAGTAGGGACAATGATCAACGCCAGTACTGGCGTCAACTTCTTCGTCATGATCAGCACCATGAATACCGCGATCATGGCGAATCCAAGTATTACCAGCACAGCCGGCTCCTTCTTGTGAACAGCGGCACAGCGGTGTGACGCGTGCTACAGACTGTAGGGTGGCGGACGTCACGGCAGTGCCTTTGGCTCAATTGATTGGCATACTGCTTATTGGGTGCATTTTGCTCATTGTGCTCACGTGCTGAGGCACCGAAACCCTGGCCCGCCGCCACCCGTCGAGGAGGATGAATGCAGCGTTCCGCGCCCCGGCAGCCGCTGCGGTTTTCCACCCAGACGCTGCTGCTCCAGCTGGCCGTGGTGCTGCTGGTGGTGCTGCTGAGCACCACTGTGCACGCGTGGCTGACGTATGACCGGGTGGGCAGCGACGCGGAGAACCAGGCGCTGACGCTGGCCCGGACCGTTGCGTCCGATCCGGAGGTCCGCGCCGATGTGCTGGCCATCAGCGGCCAGCCCGGAACTCCCCCTCCGGCCGAGCTCCTGGCCGGGCCGCTGCAGGCGTCGGCTGAGGCAGCCCGGACCCGGACCGGGGCGCTGTTCGTGGTCATCACCGACGAAACGGGCATCCGGCTGGCCCACCCCGATCCGCAGCGGCTCGGTGAGAAGGTGAGCACCGATCCGTCCGAGGCGTTGTCCGGGCAGGAGATCACCACCCGGAACACCGGAACCCTTGGCCCGTCGGCCGGCGCGAAGGTGCCGGTGTATGCGCCCGGCACCGCCACCGTGGTGGGCGAGGTCAGCGTGGGCTACTCCATGGAAACCGTGGCCCAGAGCGTGGCTCGCGATATCGGGCCGGTGGCATTGACGGCCGTGGGGGCGTTGCTGGCCGGGGTCCTGGGCTCCTTCCTGCTGCGCCGCCGCCTGCAGCGCCTCACTTTGGGCCTGGAGCCGGAAGAGATCAGCACGCTGGTGCACGACCAGGTGGCGGTCCTGCAGGGCGTGGACGACGGCGTAATCGGCGTCAGTGCCGACGGCCGGGTCAGCGTCTTCAACGCCGCGGCGCAGCGGCTGCTGGGTATGCCGGACCTGTCCGGCTCCCGCTGGGAAGAGGCTCCCGTCCCGGAACAGCTGAAAGCCCTGACGCGCCCCGGCGCCGGGGTTGCGGGCCCGGCTGTGGGTGGCGGCGGTTCGGCCCAGGATGCCCTCGAGCTGGTGGCGGGCGGCCGGGTGCTGGTGGTAAATGCCCGCAAGGCCCTGCACCGCCGGGAGGACCTGGGCTGGGTGGTCATGCTGCGCGACCGGACGGAGCTGCAGGAGCTCACCCGCCAGCTGGACGCCGTCGGGACCATGTCCACCGCGTTGCGCGCCCAGCGGCACGAGTTCGCCAACCAGCTGCACACCCTCGCCGGTTTCCTGGGCATCGGGCAGCACCGGGAGGCGCGCAACTACCTCGCCGGGCTCGCGGCCACCGGCCCGCTGAAGTTCCCGGTGGACCAGGCCGAGCTGCTCCAGGACCCCTACCTGCAGGCCTTCGTGGGCGCCAAGGGTGTGGAGGCGGACGAACGCGGGGTTGCGCTCCGCATTGGGCCGGAGACCCTGGTCCGCGGGCAGGTGACAGAGGCCCAGGATGTGACCACCGTGCTGGGCAACCTGATCGACAACGCCGTCAACGCCGCCGTGGCCGGGTCCTCGACGGACCGCTGGGTTGAGCTGGAGGTGCTGGACGAACCGGGCGACGACGGCGGCACGCTCCATGTGGTGGTGGCGGACTCGGGTGACGGGCTGGCAGAGGGCACGGACCCGGAGGGGGTGTTTGCCGAAGGTTTCACCACCGCCGCCGGGCCGGTCCGCGCCGGCGGCGGCCAGGGCTTCGGGCTGGCGCTGGCCCGCCAGCTGGCGCGGCGGCGCGGTGGCGATGTGAAAGTGCTGGACGGCGGATCCAGGGGTGGGCCGGGCGCCGTGTTCATGGCCACCCTTCCGCAGACGACGGCGGGAAACCCCGCCGCAAAGACCTTGGGGGCAGCCGGAAAGGATAAGGATGGCTGACGATTTTCGGGTCCTGATCGTGGACGACGACTTCCACGTGGCCAAGCTGCACGCCGCCTATGTGGACTCAGTGGCCGGGTTCCTGGCTTTGGCCCCTGTTGGGACGGCGTCGCTGGCGCTGCAGGCCATCCACAGCCTGCGGCCGGACCTGGTGCTTTTGGACGTGTACCTTCCGGACGCCTCCGGGCTGGACCTGCTGCAGCAGCTGGATGTCGACACGATCATCCTCAGCGCCGCCTCCGACGCCGCGTCCATCCGGGTGGCGTTCCGCCGGGGCGCACTGGGGTACCTGCTCAAACCCTTCACGGCGGAGTCGCTGTCGCAGCAGCTGCGCTCCTACGCCAGGTACCGGCGCCTCCTGGGCCAGCCCGGGGCGCTGGACCAGGAGGGCGTGGAGCGCGCCAAACGTGCGCTGATTCCGGGAGATGTCACGCCGTCGTCGAAACCCCGCTCGGCCACGGAAGCGGCTGTGCTGGAATCGCTGGTCCCGGGCGAGCAATACTCCGCCGCCGAAGTGGCCTCCCGGGTGGGTGTTTCCCGCGCCACCGCGCAGCGCTACCTGTCTTCGCTGGCGGACGACGGCGCGGTGGACATCCAGCTCCGCTACGGCACCACCGGCAGGCCGGAGCACCGCTACGGCCTGCCGGCGCGTTAGGCCGGAAGACTACTCGCCCTTCTGCGCCACCAGTTCGATCTCGACGAGCATCTTGGGGTCCAGGAACGGGAGCACGTGGACCAGGGAGAGGGTGGGCCGGATGTCGCCGAACACTTCGCCGTGGGCCCGGCCGGCTTCTTCCCACTTGCTGATGTCCGTCAGGTACAGCTTGGACTGCACCACGTCCGCGTAGCCGAAGCCGGCGTCGGCCAGGACCGAGCCAAGTTTCTGCAGGATGTACTGGGTCTGGGTGTAGAAGTCGTCCCCCACGATTCCGTCCTCACCGCTGGCGGCGGTGGCGGAGATGTAGAGGGTGTTGTCCACCTGGACGGCGCGGGAATAGCCGAGGGTTTGTTCCCAGACGGATCCGCTGCCGAAGGTTTTGCGCATGGGTGGGCCTTTCAAAGCTGGAATGGGTCGCCACCACTGTAGGGCTGCTACAGGTCGCGCCGGTAAACCAGCAGTTTTATGTCGGTTCCGGGGACCAGCCAGTCCCGTTCGGGCACCCGCTGGAAGCCGGTATTGCGGTACAGCCCGTGCGCGCTTTCCCAGGTTTGGCCGGTGGTGAGGGCCACTGCGCGGATGCCGGGGAGGGTGGTGGCGTAGCTGAGGATGGCCTCCACCATGGCCTTTCCGGCGCCGCTGCGCTGGACGGCGGGGTCCACCACCAGCATCCGGAATTCCAGCTCGTCCTGCAGGGCGATGTCCGCGTACGGTTCCCCCGGCAGTGCCAGGGTGACCGAACCCACCACAACGCCGTCGCGCTCCGCCACCCAAATGGTGGCCTGCTCCGCGCGCTCTGCCACGTCCATGATTTTGACCATGTACGGGTGGTCCGCGTCGTCAAAGTAGCCTGCCGAAAGATAGGAAGCTCCGGTGATCCGGGCAATGGCGGGGAAGTCGGCCTCGACGGCGGGACGGATGGTTATCTGCGGCTGCACCCGTCAATGGTAGTGGCGGGTGCAGCCGCGGCACGTCAGGATGGCACTTTCCGTGACAGAACTATCAGAACGGATCGTCCCCGACCCTGCGATGGCGGCTGTTCCCTTCCCCCCTGCCCGGATAGCCCTAGAGCGGAAACTTGCCGGACAGTTCCAGGCTGGCGGCACAGGTCCAGGCGTCCAGGCGCTCACCGTCGGTGGGGCCGCCCTCCAGCGGGCTGGTCAGGCGCGGCCTGCGCACCCAGCAGCCGGCCTCCTCCGCAATCAGGGCGCCGGCGGAAAAGTCATGTTCGTTCAGTCCCCGCTCACCGTAGGCATCGTGGGTTCCGTCGGCCACCATGCACAGGTCCAGGGCGGCGGACCCAAGCCGGCGGACGTCCGCGAAGCCGTCCATCAACGTGCCGAAAGCGGCCGCCTGCTGGGCTCGGATGGCGGGCTCGTAGCTGAACCCGGTGGCCAGGATCTGCCCCGTGCGGCCGGAGACCGGCCCCTCCAGCCTGGTGAGGGTGCCGCGTTCCTCCAGCCACGCACCCTGGCCGCGGGCAGCGTAGTACACGCGCCCCAAGGCAGGCGCGTGGACTACGCCGGCCTGCCAGGCGCCGTCGGCATCGGCGACAGCCACGGAGGTGGCGTAGTAGACGATGTTGCGGATGAAGTTGGTGGTGCCGTCCAGGGGGTCGATGGACCAGCGGTAACCGGTGGGACTGGCGGGGCGGGTGGTTCCCTGTTCCTCGCCGGTGATGCTGTCCCCCGGGCGGGCGGCGGTGATAACGCGGCGCACGGCGTTTTCCGCGGCCAGGTCGAAGGCCGTCACCCAGTCCCCCGCGGCCCCCTTGTTGCTGATGTCCAGGGCGCTGCCGTCGCGGCCGGACAAGACTTTCGCACCTGCCGCGGCGGCCTGCTTGGCCACCTCCAGCAGTTCTGTTGCAGACGTCACGCGCCCTCCCCCGCTGGGTTGTCCTGTACGGCGCTCTCCCCTGCCGGGGCAGGCACGGCCGCTTCTTCGTTGCCCCCGTCATCCCCGCCGGGTTCCACGGCATCTGCTGCGGTATCCCCCACGGCTTCCGGGCCGCCGTCGAGCAGTTGCCGGAACCCGTCCTCGTCCAGGACGCGGATGCCCAGCTGCTCTGCCTTGTCCAGCTTGCTGCCGGCGCTTTCGCCGGCCACCACGTAACTGGTGTTCTTGGAAACGGAGCCGGCTGCCTTGCCGCCACGGAGCAGGATGGCTTCCTTGGCCTCGTCGCGGCTGAAGTTGGGCAGCGAGCCCGTGACCACCACGGTCAGCCCCTCCAGGGTGCGGGGCATGGATTCGTCGCGCTCGTCCTCCATGCGGACCCCCGCCGCGGCCCAACGGTCGATAATCTCCACGTGCCAGTCCTCGGCAAACCATTCCTTCAGCGCGGCGGCGATAGTGGGGCCAACGCCGTCCACATGCGCGAGCTCCTCCTCAGATGCGGCGCGGATACGGTCCATGCTGCCGAATGCCTGGGCCAGGGCACGTGACGCACGCGGACCGACGTGGCGGATGGACAGCGCCACCAGGACGCGCCACAGGGGCTGGGCCTTGGCCTTTTCCAGTTCCTTGAACAGTTTCTGGGTGGTGGCGGTGGGCTTGGACGGCGACTTGGCCGTGCCCTTGCTGAAGAAGTACGGCACCAGCTCGTATTCGCCGGTGGGGACGCCTTTGCTCTTCTTTTCGCGCTGGATCCGGACACCGGCCAGGTCCTCGGGCGTGAGGTCGAACAAGCGGGCTTCGGAGGTCAGCGGCGGGGTTTCCGGTTCGGCGGGCTGGGTCAGTGCGATGGCCGCTTCCCAGCCCAGTGCTTCGATATCGAAGGCACCGCGTCCGGCCACGTGGAACACCCGCTCCCGGAGCTGGGACGGGCAGGACCTGGCGTTGGGGCAGCGGACGTCCACATCCCCCTCCTTCGCAGGCGCCAGCGGCGTTCCGCAGGAGGGGCATTCGGTGGGCATGACGAAGTCGCGCACCGGCGGATCCTGCTGGTCCCGGAGGTTCAGCACCGGGCCCACGATTTCGGGTATGACGTCCCCGGCTTTGCGCAGGATGACGATGTCGCCAATCTTGACGCCCTTGGCTTTGACCACGTCCTGGTTGTGCAGCGTGGCCATCTCAACGGTGGATCCTGCAACCTTGACCGGCTCCATGACACCGTAGGGCGTGACGCGGCCCGTCCGGCCCACGTTGACCTGGATGTCCAGCAGCTTGGTGTGGACTTCCTCCGGCGGGTACTTGTACGCCACGGCCCACCGGGGCACGCGGGTGGTGTTCCCCAGGGCCCGCTGGGTGGCGAAGTCGTCCACCTTGATGACGATGCCGTCGATTTCGTGAAGCAGCTTGTGGCGCTGGTCCCCGTACCGCTTGATGAATCCCAAGACGTCGTCCCGGGCCGCCAGCACCTCGAAGTACGGGCTCACCGGAAGGCCCCACTCCTTCAGCAGGCCGTAGGTTTCCGACTGGCTGCCGGCGGCAAGCCCTTCACGGGCACCGATGCCGTGGACGAACATCTTCAATGGCCGCTTGGCCGTCTCCGCCGGATCCTTTTGCCGCAGCGAACCTGCTGCGGCGTTGCGGGGGTTGGCCAGCGGCGCCTTTCCGGCTTCGATCAGGGCCTCATTGAATTCGGCGAACGCCTTGGACGGGATGAAGACCTCGCCGCGGACTTCCATCTCAGCCGGAAAACCGGTGCCGCGAAGTTCCTGCGGGATTTCCTTGATGGTGAGGAGGTTATGGGTGATGTCCTCGCCGGTGGTACCGTCCCCGCGGGTGGCTGCCCGCACCAGCTTGCCGTCGCGGTACAGGAGGTTGACTGCCAGGCCGTCGATTTTCAGTTCGGTCAACCAGGCGGCCTTCACGCCGCCGTCGCGGATTTTTTCGATGCTGGCTTCGGCCCGGTTGAGCCAGGCCTCAAGCTCCTCCAGCGAGAAGACGTCCTCCAGGCTGTACATGCGCTGCAGGTGTTCCACCGGAGCAAACGCGGCGGACACCTCACCGCCCACTTCCTGGGTTGGCGAGTCGTTGGCCACCAGTTCGGGGTGCAGGGCCTCGATCTCCTCCAGGCGGCGGAAGAGTGCATCAAACTCTGCGTCCGTCACCAGTGGGGCGTCTTCCTGGTAGTACGCGAACCGGTACTTCCGGACCAGGTCTGCGAGGTTGTCGTATTCCTCGCGGACGGCTTCGGTGGGGATCGCTTCGGGCTCGTGCGGTGCCGTGGTCCGGGCGGCGGTCTGTTCTGCGGGTCCTGGTCCTGTGCTCACAGACCTATCTTGCCTTACAGCCCTGACAGGGACGGGCTACGGTGGCGCGGCAGGCCGCAGGCTCAGTGGGACCGGAGCCGGTTCCGGTTGCGGTTCCACACGGCGAAGGCCCCGGCGGAGGCACCCACCAGCAAGGTCCCGAGGGCTAAGGATCCGGCCGCCGGTCCTCCCGTGTCGCCGCCGTGCGTCCGAACGGCCGCCGCCCTGGTGGGAGCCGGACTGCGGGTCACGGGGCTGTTCCAGTCCTTGCCGCTGGACGGTCCGGTGGGCGGGCGGTATCCCGCGGCGGCGGAAGCAGTTTCGGGAACAGGCTCCGCGGGCGCCTCGTCCGTGACGGGGACGGCAGGCGGAACGGGTGGCTGGGTGCCTGCCTGCGCCGGCGGGGGCTGCACCGGCTGGGAAGTGGGGGCTGGTGGTTCGGCAGGCGGCGCCGGCTGGGCGGGCGGAGCTGCGGGTTCCCTGGATTTCCGTGGCCGCCCGTTCTGGCCGGCGTCGGGGCTGCTGGCAAGGATGGGCAGGCAGACCAGTCCGCAGTCTGCCGGGGCCTGGGTGTCCGACGCCGGCGCGGGCGAGAGATCGGCGGTCACGGCCAGTGCCGGGCCTGTAGGGAGGAAGCCAAAAGCGAGAGCCAGGACTGCGGCTGAAGCGGTGGCCGGGACAGCATGGCGGACCGGTGTGGAGGGGGTCATTGCTACCTTTCGATGCGCGCAGGCCCCCCCACCGCGGCTTTGTGGTGTCCCGGGTAGTCTTCTACAGCGTCCGGCGGGGCCGCAAATCCGCCGCAGCAGCGGCCCCGCCATCATGTTCCCTGTTCAGTCCCGGTTTTCGGGCGGCAGCGCCACCTGGATCTTCCGTGCCTTGCCGCGTCCCACCACGTAACCGCGGCCCGGGATGAAGTCCGGGCTCACCCGGCCCAGCGAGGTGTTGAGCAGGCTGTCGCCTTCGATGTCGCCGGGGTTCAGCAGCAGGCCACGGCGCCCTGATTTGAAGGGCTGGGCAAGCTGCCAAGCACTGGACCAGGTGGAGGACTCGGACTCGCCCACCACCCACTGGTCCGCCTTCAGGGACGCCGTCACCAGCTGGGCCATGCCGGATTCGGCGATGGTATCGGTGAATTCGGTCAGTCCCTCGATGAAGAAGGCCACCGCTCCGGGGTTGCCGGTGGAATGCTCCACCAGGTCTTCCACCATCTCGGCGAGGTCGTCAGGGCCCACCACCGAGCGGTTCCAGAGCGGAAGGGACGCGACGGCGGACCGGCGCGATCCAATGTAGACCAGCTCCGTGGCCGGGTTGGACCGGCGCAGTGCGTAGGCCAGGGTCACCAGTGCCACAGTGCGTCCGGCACCCGGAGGGCCGGCCAGAAGCAGCGGGCCGCGGGCCATGATTTCCGCGGGCTGCAGGGACTCGTCGTCCACGCCGATCACCGGCAGGTCCTGGCTGCCGGCGGGCAGGACGTCCAGGTCCACCTGTTCCGGCAGGCGTTCGATGCCCGGCGCGGTGTCCAGCCCCTGGCGCAGCATGGCCTCGCTGAGTTTGTGGACTTCGCGGGCCTGCAGGGCCAGGTTGGAGTTTCCGCCCAGGACGGCGAGCTGCACCTCAAGTCCATCCAGCAGCCCGCGGCCGGGAGGTGAGTTGGCGGTGAGGACATCCCGGGGCACGTCCATCGAGATGTAGTCGTCCTCGTTGGAGAGCCGCAGCACCAGCCGTCGCTGGATGGAGGCGAGCAGCGACGCCGGGACGGCGTTGGGCCGGTCCCCCGTGACCACCAGGTGGATGCCGAGGGTCCGGCCGTCGGTGGCCAGCTGCAGGAAAATGTCCCATAGTCCGGAAAGCTTGCTGTGTTCGTAGGCCTCCCGGAATGCGGACATGCCATCCACCAGCACGAAGATCCGTTTTTCGTCGGGCCGGTTGGCCAGCTTCCGGTACTCCACGATGGTGGACGCGCGCACTTCGGCGAACTGCGCGGACCGCAGCTCGGCGATGTCCCGCAGGAGGCGCAGCAGCCGCCCCACCCGTTCGACGTCGTCGCCGTTGATGATCTCGCCCACGTGCGGAAGCTCCTCCAGCATCCGCAGCCCCGAGGAGCCGCAGTCGATGCCGTACACGTGCACCGGGCCACCACGCGGGGTGACTGCGGCGGCAATGGCGATGCCGCGCAGGGCCGCGGACTTGCCGGAACCGCCCGTTCCGTAGATGGCCATGTTGCCGTCCCGGTCCGGTTCGTAGAACACGGTGGGCTGGTCCTGGTGCACGGGATCATCCGCGACGCCCAGCAGGAGCTGTTCGTCGGTGCGGGGGTTGGGCAGCTTGGAGAAGTCGTAGGTCTTGGCCAGTTCGTCCAGCCACGGCTTGCGCGGGGGCGCAATGGCGAGGGTGTCCGCTGCGTGCACGATGGTGGAGGTCATCCGGGCGATGTCGTTGGGTCCGGCCGGTTCCTGGGCCACAGGCTTGTCAGGCGCGGGCGCTTCCCAGCTGGGACCCGAGCCGAACGCCATTTCCACGACGTCGATCTGGGGCCGCTGTGGCTTGTCCGTGGTCCAGCCGCCGGCGTAGCCGGTCTGGAACCCCTGGATGCGGCCGGGTCCGGTCTTGGCGGCGCCGCGGCCGGGAATGGCGGGATCGAAGTAGGCGGCGTCCGGGACGCCCAGGATGTCCGTGGCGTCGTCCTCATCGGCCATGCGCAACGCAACCCGGAGGTTGGTGTTGGCGCGGAGGTTGTCCTTGATGACGCCGGCCGGCCGCTGGGTGGCCAGAATGAGGTGCAGGCCCAGGGAGCGGCCACGGGCGGCCACGTCCACCACGCCGTCCACGAACTCGGGAACATCGTTGGCCAGGGCGGCGAACTCGTCCACGATGATGATCAGGTAGGGCGGGGCTTCCGGGTCTGCCTCGCGCTGCAGGGCCAGCAGGTCCTTGGCCTTCTTCCGGTTCAGCAGCTGCTCACGGTAATGCAGCTCCGCACGCAGCGATGTCAGGGCCCGGCGCACCAGGTGCGGGGACAGGTCCGTTACCAGGCCCACGGTGTGCGGCAGGTTAATGCAGTCCGCGAACGCGGCGCCGCCCTTGTAGTCCACGAACAGGAAGCTGACCCGGTCCGGGCTGTAGGCGGCGGCCATGCCCATGACCCAGGACTGCAGGAACTCGGACTTGCCGGCGCCGGTGGTGCCGCCCACCAGCGCGTGCGGGCCCTCGTTCTTGAGGTCCAGGTACAGCGGTTCAATGCCCTTGGACCCCACCAGCGCCCGGAGCGTGCCGTTGTCCTTGCGGTTGGCCACCGCGGTGGCGCGCACGGAGTTGTTTTCCGTCCAGCGCTCGGCCACGGCCTGGGGGTTGTCCAGGAAGTCCTTGCCGATCAGGGTGGCATAGGACACCGCGCGGGGCAGGTCGGAATCGTCGTTGACGGGCTTGCCCACATCGACAACGGGGGCCAGCATGCGGGCGAGCTGGGCCGCGAGTTCGGCGTCCACGCTTTCGCAGCTGACAGGGTAGGTGTGGCGGCCCAGGCGCACCTGGCCCGTGGTGGTGCCGTGGTCCCCGTCCACCACCATGAAGTCGCGGCAGGCAGCCGGGAGGGCCTGGATGTCGGTGGCCACCCACAGGACGTGGACACCGAGGTCGGGACCGCGTTCGGCCAGCCGGGTGAGGCGGCCGCGGTCCACTGGAGCGTCATCCTCCACGATGACCAGCACGGATGGGAGGACAGGCTCTTCCAGCTCGTGCTTGACCGGATCGATGCCGGGCCGCAGGTCAGGGCCGGACCGCTTGGCCGCTGCTTCCCGGGCATCCACCAGGTCCTCGAGCCGGGCCAGCAGGGAGGAACCGCCCGCGGAACCGGCGGCGAGGTGGTCACCGCCCAGCGGGCTGTGGCCGGAGCCCACGTGAGGCAGCCACTGGAGCCAGTTCCACCGTTCGCGGGACTGGGCGGACGTGATGGCGGTCAGGACCACCTCGGCCGGGGAGTGCAGGCCCACCAGCTGCAGCACCATGGCGCGGGCAACATCGTCCACCAGGCCGCGGGCGCCGGCAATGCCCAGCGCCCCGGACGTGCGCAGCTGGGAGACCACGGGGACGCCTTCAATCTCGCTGAACTGCTTAATGCAGTCCTGGATCTCGCGGGCGTACTGGACCTCGGTGTCGTTGTTGGACGGCTCTTCCAGGGGTATGCGGGACGGCGAGGTGCCCAGCCCGAACCGCAGGCCCAGGAAGGAGGAGTGCTCGGGGCGGTGCGTCCACAGCAGCGGCCCCAGCTTGTAGATGGCATCCACGGTGTCGCTGACGGACGGCGCTTCCTGGAGCCGGACGGCGCGTTCCACCTGCTGCAGTTCGGTGAGGTCCTGCCGGAAGGCGGCCATGGAGGCACGGAACTGCTTGAGCTGCTCCTTCTGCTGCTTCCGGGTCCGCATCCTGGTGTCCACGTAATGGCCCACGATGAACAGGGGCATCATCAGCATGAACACCATAGAGAGCGCGTTCCGGGTCACCGCGAAGATGACCGCGCCCATCATCAGGGGTGCCACCAGCATGATGTACGGGAACGGCTGCTCCTCGGGCCGCTTGGGCCCGGCAGGCAGGACGCGCTTGGGCACGTCGAAGCGGGGCACCACCCGGGGGGAGCGGTTGAAGTCCACCAGGGGCGACGTAGGCGCTGCCGCGTGGTTGTGCCCCAGCGGCACCACGGTGACGGTGGTGTCCCCCAGGGTCACCGTGTCGGAGGAGTTCAGGGTGGCGCGGGTGACCGGCAGCCCGTCCATGAGGAGGCCGTTGGCGGAGTTGGTGTCCACGATCTCGATGCTGTCGCCCACCGTGATCCGGGCGTGCCGCTTGGAGGTGAGCGGATCCGTGAGGCGGATGTCCACGTCCCGGTCCCTGCCGATGTAGCTGGTGCCGACGGGCAGCGAAAATTCGCGTCCGACGTCGGGCCCGGACAGCACGCGCAATGTGGCCGCTGCGGGTCCGCGGCTGGCACCGGGTTCGTGGAACTGCCCGCTCACCTGGGCCAGGGACACCACGGAGCCCGGGCGCAGGCCCGATTCGAGGAGGTTGTCTTCACGGGCCAGGACGTTGCCGGTCATGCCGGCGCCCACGAACGCTTCGTCGATGCGCAGCGACAGGTTGTCCGGGGCCGGAGTGCCCTTCCGTTCGGGGTCCGCCGCCCAGAGCACGGTGGCAATATCGGCCACGGTGGCCATGCCGTCCACCGTGACAGCCAGGTCCTTGGCGTCGGCCGGTTCGCGGCGGAGTGTCAGCCGGATCCTCATCCTTCGTCCACGCCCCTCATCTTTTCGAGCAGGTACAGGTCTTCGGACGTCACCAGGTGGGTGGTGACGGCGTGTTCCACCAGCCGCGCGCGGCGGTTGGTGGCGAGTTTCCCGCCGCCCCCTCGCAGTCCGACCACGCCAACGCGGTCCAGCTTGTCGCAGACGTTGTCCAGTTTGCGGTTGAAACGGGTCAGCGCCCAGCCCAGGGTCTTGGCGGCGGCCGCCGAGGACGGGATGGTGCTGAACCCGGTGCCTTCGCGCCGGAGCACCGGCTCGGCGAGCGCCACGATCAGCGCTTTCTGCGCGTCGGTGAAGACTACGGGGCCGATGGTGGTGTCGCCGCTGCTGGCGTCCTCCCGGGCTTCCTGGCGGAAGGACGGCGTCTTCAGGTGCACGGCGAACTCGTAGGTGGTGGGCCCGGCCGTGAAGATGACGTTGGTATGGCTGAACACCAGCGGAATCCGGGCACCGGGCGACAGCCAGGCCTGCATGCCGCCGGACGCGTCAGCCACGGTGGCGGAGAGCATGCTGCCCACGTTGCTGAGCCACCAGATGCCGTCGTAGCGGGCCACCTGCAAAAACTGCCGGTGCAGGTACGGGTTGTCATCCACTTCAAGGTCGCCTTCGCGGCCGATGTTGAAGATGTCTTCATCCGATGGCTCGTACCATTCGCCACAGAAATCTATAGCTAGATCCCCCATGATCTGTGCCTCCTCAAGGCAGAACTGTTCCGGTGACCGGAGTGCTGATGCTGAACTGATGCCTTTGCTGGACCGGCATCGTGGTTATTGGGCGGCGCACGCGATGGAATCGGATCCCAGCGGCGAAAATGCGCCATCCGCGCGGACGATCATCACCTGGATGCAGGTCTGGCCGGTGGGGTTGGGACGCAGCCGGACAGGCGCCTGCTGGATGGATTGGTACTCTCCCCCGCCCCCAATGGAATAGACCCGCCATTTGTAGGTGTCGCCCGGCTTGGGATCCGGATTGTTCCAGTGGAACGAGGCCTCACCGTTGATGTCGATGGAGCCGCCCAGGCCCTCCACATCCGGCACGGTGCCGTTATCCAGTGCGTCAGCGGGCGGCTTGCTGGCCTGCTGGGTTTCCACCACCTTGGGGGTACCGGGCGAAGCGTTGGCCACCACGATTCCGACGACGGCCGCCAGGGCCAGCAGGGTGCCGCCGGAGATGGCCAGCCACAGGTTCCGTTTGCCGTGGTCCGCTTCCGGTGCCGGCTGCGGTTCGTCCGTCCGGACGGACCGCTGGACCGTGGCATCGGCCGAGTAAGTGTCCTGGCCGGCGTCGGTGACCGGGGCACCGTAGTTCGCCGGGCCGGGGCTGCCGCGCAGGACGGTGGACTGGGCCCACTCCCCCTGCCCGCCGGCGTCGGCCGCGTCTGCTTCCTGCGTGCCTGTGCCGGCGGGGCCGGCAGGGATGGACGGCACGGCCGGGGCGGCCCGCCAGGGGGCGGGAGTGAAGGCCGACGGCGGGGCGGCGCCACCCCTGCGCGCCGTGGCGTCGGTTCCGGCGCCGGGTGCGTTGGGGCGGGTGCGTGCCGGAAAGGTGGGGGCGCTGCCGGTGCGTTCGGGATCGATGGCGGCAATGCTGCGGACGCGGGTTTCCTCGGTGCCGTCGTCCGGGTGGTTCTCCTCCTGCTGGGGTTCCTCCAGGACCTCGAACGGCGTGACGGAGAGGTTGAGTTCGGCCTGGATGCGCTGCAGGGCCAGGGCGAAGGCGTGGGCGGAGGAATACCGGGACTGGGGCGACTTGGCCATGGCGGTGCTCAGGGCGAGTTCCAGCGACTCCGGCACATCGGGGCGGCCCAGCCGCGGCAGCGGCGTGTTGCTGATCCGGTTGATCAGTTCGCGCTGCGAGTTGTCCGCCCCGGGCAGGACGAAGGGCGAGCGGCCGGCCAGCAGGGTGTACAGCGTGGCACCAAGGGCCCACACATCCACCATGACGCCGTCAACACTGCCGTCCCGGAACTGCTCCGGCGGGGACCAGGGAATGGACATGCCGGAGTCGTCGTCGGAGTCCCCGGCGAGGGTGCCGGAGATGCCGAAGTCGGTCAGCGCGGGACGGTTGTAGTCCGTCACCAGGATGTTGGCTGGCTTGATGTCGCGGTGGGCGATGCCGGCGCGGTGTGCCGTTTCGACGGCGGAGGCCACCTGGATGCCTACGGCCAGGACCTCGTCCACGCTGAAGCGCTGCCGCCGGTACCGCACGTCCAGGCTGGGCCGGGAGCAGTACTCCATGGCCAGGTAGGAGTGCCCGTCGCCGGTTACTTCCGCTTCGAAAATGGTGACGATGTAGGGGTGCGAAGACAGCTGGGCCATGAGGTTGGCCTCGGACTCGAACCGCCGGCGGGCACCCTCGGTCTTCAGGTCCGAGAGCAGCACCTTGACGGCGACCTTCCGGCGCGGCCTGTCCTGTTCGTACAGGTAGACGTCGGAGAAGCCGCCCGAGCCGAGCAGGCTGATGTAGGTGAACCCCGGGATGCGGGGCGGCGGCGCAACGGGCCGTTTGGAACTCAAGGAATCTCCTCAAAACGCAGTGAGATGTTGTCGCCCAGTTCAGCGATGTCGCCGTCGAGCAGGATGGCCATCTCGTTCTGGGCCAGGCGGCGCGGCGGTTGGCCTTCACGGACCAGCACCGTGCCGTTGGTGGCTTTGAGGTCGCAGAGCATCACGTGCCATCCCTCCAGCCGGACCTCCACGTGGGAGCGGGAAATGTCGCCGCCCGGGCTTGCCACCTGCACCAGCCGCGGCATCACACCGCCCTGGACCCGGGACACGGACGGCTGCCGGCCGATCACCATGGACTGGTCGAGATCCAGCAGGTCACCGGTGGACAACCGCATCCGCCCCAGCCGGGGCCGGGCCACCTGCACCGCGTCCGGCAGGAGTGCGGCTCCACAGGCGCTGCACTGGGCACGGGTTGGCGGGTTGGCGTGGCCCTGCGCGCAGACGCGGGCCAGAACCAGGGGGCCGCTGCCGGCGTCCTGCGGGGTGGCGTCCTGCGGGGTGGCAGGTGCGCTTCCCTCCGGACCGGCAGCTCCTGCGAGGCTGCTCTTCATCACCGTCTGGCCGTCATGGTCGGGATCGAAGCCGTCCCCGGATTCCCGGCCCTGCGGCGGATTACCGGCAGGCCCCGGTATCTGGAACGGGGCAGGTTCCCGTGCCGGTGCAGCGTGCTGGGCCGGTGCGGGGCGGTCGACGCCGGCGGGTGCCGCCGGCGTAGCGGCTGCTGCGCCCCCGGTGCGCCAGGGTACCGAGTCGATGAGGACTCCGGCAGACGCAGGACGGGCCGGGCCGGAAGCGGCGTCATCCGGGCCTGCCCCGGGGCCCGCCGGGTTGTCTGTGCCGGCAGCTGCGGGGCCGGAGAAGGATGCTTCGGCGTCCGCTGCTCCGGTTCCGGCGGAGGAGCTTTCCGGTGCCACGTCGTCTGCCGTCCCGAGGGCAGGCAGCGGTTCGGCAGCGGGCAGGGCCTGCTGTTGCTGCGGCATCACATGCCCGGAGTCGGCGTCGGGATCCTCCCTGACGGCAGCGTCTTCGATGTTCCGCATCACGGTGCGGTCCCACAGGTGGTCGTAGGACGTGGTCATCTCTACGGCAGGGGCCGCCTCGCCAGGGTCTTCAGCGGAAGCGGATGGCCCAGCTGCTGGTTCAATCCCGGCCGCCCCCGGACCGGGCTGCTCCGTTCTGGGGTCTCCGGCGCTGTCCGGGTCTTCCGTGTCCGGGTCTTCGCTGCCTGGCTCTTCCACGTTCGGGTCATCGGTATCCGGGTCGTCGGCGCCAGTGTGGTGGACAAGCTCTCCGTCGGCGTCAATGATGGCGCCCGGGGCTATGGTGGCTTCCGGATCCAGGTGGTGCACGGCGGGAGCCGTTTCAGGGGCTGATCCGGCTGTGGCCACGGGGTCGGATTCGAGGGTGAGTCCGGGCTCGGGCCCTGGTTCGGGTGTAAGCGCTGGTTCGGGCGTGAGCGCGGGTTCGGGCTCGGGTTCACCGGCACCTGGTGGCACTTCCTCGTAGGCAAGGGCCTGGTCGATGTCGGCGGGACCGTCAACCTGGCCGGACGCACTGACCGTGAACGGGCCGTCAACGCCGGTTGCCGTCCCGGTGGCCTCCCCGAGATCCTTGGCGGCAGGACCTTCGACGGCGGCGGGACCGGCCGGGGCTGACAGGGTCAGCGACTGGAGCAGGACCACGCCTTCCCCGAGCGGAAGTTCAGGCGCCGGCTGGCCGGGCGCCGCCGGTTCACCCAGTGGCCGGCCGGGGCTTTCCGCACCCTGTGCCGGTGCACCTGCGGCACCGCCGGAGACTTCCAGCCTGCACGTGCCCGGCACGATGAACCTGCGCTCGTTCCAGGTGGTGACGTCGCGGCCGTCAATATCCACGGGCCCGCCGGGCTGCTCCACGTTGAGGTCAAGGTCACCGCGCAGGAAGACCCGCAGAGACCCGTTGAAGTCGAGGATGCCGAAGGAAGGGATCCGGGTCAGTGACCCGCCGGAGCTGCTGGTCACGGCGGCCAGGACCTCGTGCGGCTCCGGCCGGGAAGCCAGGAGCTCCCAGAGGGCACCTGCCAGTCCGGCCGGCGCATCAGGGCCCAAAAGGACCGCGGTCCCGGACCGGACGATGCCCAGCCAGGTACCGGGAATGTAGCTGGCACCGGTCATCGTCCGGGCTCTCCGTCCTGGTTGGCCGCGTCCTCGACGGGTGCCGGCAAAGGCTGCGTGACGGCCTCGGAGGCAGCCGGCCGCGGCAGCGTCACTTCGTCCCCGTCTGCCGGGACGTGGCGGGGCGCGGTGGTGCCGGCGCCGTCGTCGTTCGCTACGTTCCTGGCGTCCACCACGATGGCGGTGACGTTGTCCCGTCCGCCGCTGCGCAGGGCTGCCTGGATCAGGGCGTCCACCGCGTCCTGGGGCCCGGCCACGGTGCTGAGGATCGCGAGGATGTCGTCGTCCGACAACTCGCCCGTGAGCCCATCCGAGCAGACCAGCACCCGGTCGCCTTCCTCCACGGGGAGGAGCCAGAAGTCCGCCTCCGTCTCATCCCCGGTGCCGAGGGCCCGGGTCACCACGTGCCGCCGTGGGTGGACAGTGGCTTCCTGGGCGGTGATCTCGCCGGCGTCCACCAGCTCCTGGACCTCGGAATGGTCCACGCTGATCCGCTCCAGCCGTCCCTGGCTGAGCCGGTAAGTGCGGGAATCGCCGATGTTCATGACCAGCCAGTACGGCACGCCCATCTGTTCCACCACCACGGCGCCGGTAAGGGTGGTGCCTGCGCGGGCGTTCGTGGCTTCGCGGATGGAGGAGTCGGCACGGACCAGGTACTGCTGGAGCAGGGAGGCCGTGATGTTCCGCTCCCCCGTGGTGACCTGAGGCATTTCGGCCAGGGCACGGACGCACAGGCCGCTGGCAATCTCGCCGGCCTCGTGCCCGCCCATGCCGTCAGCCACGGCGAAGATGGGGTCCGCGGCGATGTAGGAATCCTCGTTCAGCTCCCGGCGGAGTCCCCGGTCCGTCCCATAGCCGCAGGTGAGGCTGAGGCCCGGCCCCGGCTGGATGGTGGGGGAAACACTGGCGGGGTGCTGGTTCATGCCTGTCCTAGGTAAAAGGTACGGTCTCCAAAGTGCACGCTGGAGCCCGGGGTAACAAACGTGGGGACGCCCGGCACCAGGGGGGTGCGCAGGCCGTCCGGGGTGGTGACGGCGCTTCCGTTGGTTGACTGCCGGTCCGTCACCCAGATGCCCGCGCCGTCGGTGAGCAGGTGCAGGTGCGTTTTGGAGATGGAGCGTCCGGGGTCGTCCACGGCCAGGAGCTGGGCGTGCTGTTCGCCTGATTGGCCCACGGGATTGCGGCCCACCAGGACGCTGCGGTCCAGCTGGAAGTCGCGGCCGTCATCGAGCCGGATGCGGAGAACGGCCACCTGGGCAGGTCCGCCGGTGCCGGGGCGCACCTGGGTGCGTTCGACGTCGTCGTCCACGTGCTGCGGAGGCACCCGGTGGCCCACGGGGGCCCCCGGGGAAACGGCTGCGGGGGGCGCGAAGGATGCCGGCGAGGTGTAAGGCATGCTCTGGGACGGCATGGTGGCCGACGGGGCCGGCACCTGCGGTGTGGAGAAGTTGGGTGCGGGAACCTGGGGTGCGGGTGCCTGCGCTGCGTTGGAGTGCGCTGCGTTGGCCTGGGCGGCACTCGCCTGGGGCGCCGGGGCTGCAAACGACGGGGCCTGCGGGGCCTGGGGCACCGGGGTTTGCTGCACCGGGGTCGGCTGCACGGGGGTGGGCTGCGCCGGGGCCTCGGGCGCCCGGGCGCCCGCCACCGGTGAGAGCACCTGCTGCACGGGCGGGAGGTCCAGGGGCGCGAAACTGTAGGGACCCTGGATGCCGCCGGTGGTGATGGGGTCCCGGCCTGCCTTGACGTCGAACACCAGGGTCTTGGCGGCGGTGTCATTCCAGCCCCGCAGGCCGCCGTCCTTGTCCCAGCGGCTGGAAACCACCACCAGCACAGCCCAAATGGCACCCAGCAAGAGGAGCGGTCCAAGAATGAACAGGGCGGCGTCGAACCACTTGAACATCACCACCAGGACGGCCGCCAGCAGGGCCAGCAGGATGCCTGCTCCGGTGATGAGGCCGCGCAGGAAGACGGCTCCGGCGCCGGGGGCGTAGCCGTCCTGGTCAGCGCTGCGGATGCCCATGGCCAGGTTGCCGGGAGTCTTGCCGCTGCGGGCCTCCAGGCTCAGGACGACGAACAGGTAGGCAAGGGTCAGGCCGAGGCCGATCCCGCCGAACAGCACCAGGGAGGAGGTGTCGTACACAATGAAGCCACCGTTCCTGGTCCGGGTGATCCCGGCAAATCCGATGGCGAACGTCACCACCAGCACCGCCACCCCCGGCAGCCAGTCGATGACGGCAGCGCCAAGCCGCTTGCCCGCCGCAGCCGGAACAAGCTGAAGGTTCACTGCCATTCCCGTTCCTCCCCCTGGAGCGGTTTCCACCGTGGTGGAACCGCCGGTCGTACCCGGCCCGGTGCCCGCGTGGAGGGTACTCCTGCGCGCGGTGCCCGTGAATTCGGTGCCCGCCGGCTGACCTGCCGGGGGCCTTTCTACTACCGGGATAGTACCGGGAATCCCGGGCGCGTGCGCGGGACGCGCCTCCCCCGGGCCACTCCTGCCGTGGTCATCCCCCGGGCTGGAGGTGCGGGTGCGGCGCGCCGCCCGGTTGGGCAGCGGCGCGCCACAGGCAGGGCAAAAAGTGGCCCCCGTGCGGATCTGCTGGTGGCAGCGCGGGCAGCGTTCGGCGTCGGGCGTCACTGCTGGTCCGGTCCTTGATGGTCCGGTTCCTGCCGGTCCGTCCCGGGCGTATCCCGGGGCCGGGTCTCCGGCCGGGGCGCAGCAGGTGCGTCGGGGGTGCCCGTGTGGTCCCCGGAAGCGGCGCCTCCGCCACCACGGCGACGGCGTGCGGCGAGGATCCCGCCTACCGCCGGCAGCGCCATGCGGCCACCGGGCAGCCGGAGGCCGCGGCCGGAGTTCATTGCGGTCCGGGCATCGGCCAGCAGCGACCTCGGCGAGAACCGTGCCTGCTGCCGCCGCCAGAAGCCCATGTCGGAGGTCATCTCCTTGAGCGACCCATCAACGATGGTCCAGTACTCGCGGACTTCCTCCTCGGTGGGCTCCCCCGCTCCGAAGATGGAGGCGTCCGCCCGGCGGGCCAGCATGGTGGTGGTTCCTTGGGCGGCCGGGAACGCTTCGGCCAGCACGGCAGCGCTCTCCCGCCGTGTCGAGCGGGTGTCGACGGCGGCGCCCAGGTCTGTCGCGAGGCTCACCACCTCGTTCCAGCCTCCGCCCACGCGCTGGGCGGGGTGTCCGTCGCGGAAACGCGACTTCCGGCGTCGGGTCTTCAACAGGGCGATCAGCAACAGCGGAAGCGCCAGGATCACCAGCGGGATGGCCACGACGCCCAGTGCGCCCAGGAGGGCGCCCCAGAACAGCCACGGGTTGTTCTTCTTCTGGTCGGCGTCCAGTGCGTCCGGCGAGGAATCCGGCGGCAGGTCTGCAGGCTCCTGCGGCGGGGGCGGCGGCTGCAGCACCTGCGGCTTGGGCTTGGACTTGCTTTCGGGGTCCGGCGGGATGGGGATGTTGTCCTTGGGCGGCGTGGGATCGAAGCTGACCCAGCCCACCCGTTCGAATGCCACCTCAACCCAGGCGTGCACGTCCTTGCCGGTGATCTTTACCTCGCCGGCGCCGTTCTCCGGGCTGGTGGGCTCGGGGTAGAAACCCATCACCACGCGGGAGGGAATGCCCAGGTGCCGGAGCATCAGGGACATGGCCACCGCGTACTGCTCATCGTCGCCAAGCATCTGCTTGGCCGTCAGCAGGCTGCGGATGCGGGCGGCGCCGTGGCCGGAAACACTGGGCAGCTGGCCTTCACTGACCAGGCCGTTGCTGAACGCCCCGGTTTTCTGGAAGTGGGCTTCGATCTGGCGCACCCGGTCGATCGCGGTGGGCGCATCGGCGGAGAGGTCGTTGGCCTGGGATCCCACCACCGGGGGGACCTCCAACGCGTCCGGGAGTGAAACCTTGGCGAAGTCGTACTGCGTCAACTGCCCATGCTCCAGTTTGACGGGGTCGGAGACCTGGACGCTGTAGGAGTCGCCGCGGGAGAGCCCGTTGGTGGTTACCGCTGTGTCTGAGCCGGGGTTGAAGTATAGGCCCGATGCGGCGGCGGAGCCGGGCTGGTCAAAGCTGATGCCAGTGGTCTTCCGGCCACCGGGAACAAAATAGCCCTGGTAGTCCTCGATGTTGATGCTGATGGAGTAGTCGTTGGTGGGCACTACGCCGGACGAGTCGGCAAGGGTGTTGATGGATTTGGCATCGCCCACCTTGCTGAAGTTGCCGGAGCCGTTGGGGTCCATGTTGTAGTTGGTCCCGTTGAACGCATCCAGGGCGCCCAGCCGGACCCTGCCGTCCCGCGGAAGGCCCTTGACCACGAACAGGGTGTCGTCCTTCTGGTCCTTCACGTACGACCGGAAGCTCGCCAGCGGGGTGATGTAGTCTTTGGGATCGAACGGCGGCACTACAACGTTCCGGAGGACTTTCCGGTCCTCGCCGGCGCTGACCAGCGGTGCTGCCACAGCGGTGACGCCGACGCTGACGGCAATGACACCCGCCGCCATGCCCAGCCGGCGGATCCGGGCCCGCTGGGTGGCGCTGGAGTCCGACTGCGGGTTGTTGACGGACACCCGGCGGCTGTTGTTGCGCCGCAGGGCGTCCCGGCGGAACGTTGCCCAGGCGATGCCCAGCACGGTCAGGCCGATGCCGCGTTCAAGGGTGAGGAACGCCGCGTTGGTGCTGAAGGCGATGCCGGTGACGAAAAGGACCAGCACCGGCAGCAGCGGGAGGTAGGGGCTCTTGGTGCGCCAGGTCAGCAGCGCGGCCACGAGCCCGGTGATCAGTGAGCTGAGGAAGGGGACGATCAGCACCCCGCCGGCGGTCCCCACGGGCACGCCCACGGTGAGCATGTCCTTCCAGGCGAAGACCACGCCAAGGAGCAGCGTCCGCAGTGAATCCAGGGTGGGCACAAAGCCGGCGACGGCGGCGTCAGGCACCGCCAGCCAGGTACCGAGGACCAGGTAGGCGGCAAGGGCCAGGGCGGTGGTGATCAGCAGGCCCAGGCGCAGGTGTGCATTCGCCGCGCCGATGGCCAAGCCCAGGATGATGCCGCCGAAACCGGACAGCAGGTAGTAGGGATCCCCGCCGTAGCTCAGGCCGAAGCCAAGCAGCCCCAGGCCGAGGAGGACCACCAGGGCCCCGGCGTCGAGCAGGAAGTGCCACAGCGGCTGGCCGTCGGCGAACGCCGACTCCTGGCCGGCGGCCTTGCGGCGGGTACGGGTCTGGGGAATCGGTGTTCGTTGGGAACGGCCCGGTGCGGTGCTCATGCGGCCGCCTTTCTCAGCACGATGGCAAGGTCGGCCAGGTCGCCGAGTGTCAGGACGGTCAGGTCTGCGATGTTGGCCCGGGTGGGCGCGGCGCCGGCTTCCACCCTGACGGCCAGGCTGCGCACGCCGGGCGGCACGGAGGCGGCTGCGGAGCGGAGCTGGGTTGCGGTCACGTTGCTGCCCACCACGAAGAAGACCACGGAGGCGTTGGGGACGGTGTCGGCAAGGGTCCGGGCGAGGTCGACGGCGGTGCGGCGCATCGGGGTGCCCACGATCCGGGTCATGTCATCAAGGAGGTTGCGGCCGGTTTCGCACCGCAGCGGGCCCTTCTGGGTCAGCACGTCGAGTTCACGCTGTTCACGGATGGCCTGCCGCCCAATCGAGGCCGCCACGGAGATGGCCATTTCAAATTCGGTTTCCGAGGCGTATTCATCGGTGTTGATGGACAGCGAAATGGCCAGGTGGGCGCGGCGGGTTTCCTCGAACTGGCGCACCATCAGCTTGTTGGTGCGCGCCGTCGTCTTCCAGTGGATGTGCCTGCGGTCATCGCCCGGCACGTAATCCCGCAGCGCGTGGAAGGAGACGTCGGCGCTGGAAAGGTCCGTGGTGGGCATGCCTTCAAGGTCACGGATGAAACCTGCGGCCGAGCCGGCGAGGGCCACCGTGCGCGGGTGGACGAAGAGGTCCTCCGGTTCGGTCCAGAGGACCTGGCGGCGCAGCAGGTGCAGCGGGTCTGCCCGCACGGAGCGGACGGGTCCCACCACGATGACGGCGCGCCGGGCCGTGGGGATGGTGAACAGGTCTTCATGGATTTGGCCGGGCTTCATCCGGGGCAGGTGGAAGACGGCGGTGGTGCTGCCCACGGGCAGTTCCAGCGAGGCCGGCAGGAGCGGACGGGCGGAGGTATTGGAGACGGCAATGCTGCCGACGGCGCTGTCCCCCACCGCCACCCGCGTGCGGGCCAGGTCCAGGACCACCCCGTACGAGGACCGGCCCAGGATGAAGGCCACCGCGATCACGAACATGGCAAAGGCGGCGATGGACGCTGCGGTGGCTTCCTGCCAGCCAAACGCCTGGCCCGTGATCCAGAGCAGGATGGCAGCGGCCAGGACGGACCAGCCCAGGATGCTGACCACGGAAAGTACCGGCCAGGCATACTTCAGCCAAGTGTCGCGGACGGTTCGCCAGCCGGGCGTCAGGGCCTGGCGGGCGGTGCTGCTTGCTTCGGACCATACCGCTGCGGGGTGCAGCCGGGTGGGGCGGCCGTTCCGGTGGAAGAGCTGCTGGAACCGCTCCGCGAACCGGGTCAACGGGGTGCCGCTGGACGTGCCGTCGGACATAGGGATGTGCCTTCGTTGTTGCGCTGGAATGAAGTGGTGTTGGCTGCCGCGCCGGGCCGCAGCCGGGCGGATCAGGCGTTGGTGCGCTGCTGGGGAGCGGCGACGTCTGCCAGGATCCGGGTCAGCACAGCCTCAGCGGTGGCACCGGAGAACTCCGCTTCGGGGTCCATCACGAACCGGTGGGTCCACACCACAGAGGCCAGTTCCTTGATGTCGTCCGGCAGGACGAAGTTCCGGCCCTGCGAGGCGGCCCAGACCTTGGCGGCCCGCACCATGGCCAGGGCGCCGCGGACAGAGACGCCGAGCCGTGTTTCCGGGGCGTTGCGGGTCTCTTCGCACAGGCGCGAAATGTACTCCAGGACCGCGGTGTCGATGTGGGCGGTTGCGGCGAGGTCCGCCATGTCGGCCACGGCCTGCGTGGTGATGACGGCGGACAGTTCCTTGGAACGGTCCTTCAGGTTGCTGCCGCCCAGCAGGCGGACGGTGGACGCGTGGTCCGGGTAGCCGATGGAGGTCTTGATCAGGAAGCGGTCCAGCTGCGCCTCGGGAAGGCGGTAGGTTCCGGCCTGCTCGATCGGGTTCTGCGTGGCCATCACCATGAAGGGCCGGCCTGCGGAATAGGTGACGCCATCCACGGTCACGCGGGATTCCTCCATGACCTCCAGCAGCGCCGACTGGGTCTTCGGCGAGGCGCGGTTGATTTCGTCGGCCAGGACGATGTTGTTGAAGATCGGGCCCTTGTGGAACTCGAACTTCTGCGTCTTCTGGTCGTAGATGGTCACACCGGTGACGTCGGAGGGCAGCAGGTCAGGGGTGAACTGGATGCGGTTGTTGGAGCCCTGCACGGTGGCGGCGAGGGCTCGGGCCAGGGAGGTCTTGCCCGTGCCGGGGGCATCCTCAAACAGGACGTGGCCTTCTGCCAGCATGGCGGTGAAGGTCAGCCGGATGACGTGTTCCTTGCCCAGCACCGCCTGTCCCACGTTGGCAACCAGCTTTTCGAACGTACCGGCAAACCATTCGGCCTGCTCCATGGTCATGGTCATGAAAGTTATTCTTCCTTTTGATGGATCGGGATTCCGTGCGGGCCCGGGAGGCCCGGACCCGCGCGGAGTGGTGCGGTTGCTAGCGGTTCGGCATGCCGTTCGGCGGGTTGCAGCCCACGTTGGACGTATCGCAGCGGAGCCAGTTGCCCGAGGCCATCCCCGAGTTCAGGTGGTACCAGATGCCGCTGGGGTTGTTCGAGGTCTTGTACCAGACCTGGTAGCGGTCCGCCGTGGACGGGGCACCGGCATCAAGCCACTTGCCGGCGCCGGTGCACTGCGACGGGTTGCCCGCAATGTAGCTGTCCGTCCCCTTGCGCGGCTCCGTGCAGCTTCGCACTGGGCTTGCCGTGACGTTCCACTCCGTGGGCGGCGGCGGAACTTTGTCCGGGCCGGACGTGGACGTGGCCGGACCACCAACTGCGCCTGCGGTAACCGTGTAGGCACGGACCCGCAGTTTATGGCTCTGGCTCCAGCCGCCGGCGCCGGCGTCGAACTTGTTCGCCTTGCCAACATTCTGCCAGCCGCCGCCGTCCATGCTCACTTCGTAGTAGCTGAGCGCCCTGCCGTTCGTTGCCGGATCGTTCCACGTCCAGTGCACCTGGCCGTCTCCCCTGGCCGAGGTGGTGCCGTTCACGTTCGGGGCGTTGGCAGGACCATACGGGTTACCGGTGCCGATCGCCTTGGCGTCCCCGGACATGTTGTTCTTGGTGGACGTGGCAATGATGGTCACCGTGATGTCCCGCCCGTTGGTCATGCCACCGATGGTCCCTCCCCCTGCTTTGATCGCCCCGGTCTTGCCGTCGGCGTTGTAGGAATAGGCAATTTCTGCCGCGGTGGACCCGTTGCGCTGCGCATCCGTCAACGGTGTGAACGTCACGTCCAGCTGGCCGCTGGTGCCGTTCTCCTTGACCGTTCCGGCGTTCACGGTGCCGGGCTTGCCTGCTGCCCGGATCGCCGCGGACTGTGCACTGGTGGCGCTGGTCCCGGCCTTATTGGTGGCGGACACGGTGAAGGTGTAGTTCGCTTCGGAGTTGTCCACGGTGACGTTCTGCGATGTCCCCGTCACCTGCTGGCTGGCGATCGCAGCCCCACCGCGAAGCGTGGTCAGGGTGTAGGCGGACACCGCGTCACCGTTGTTGTTCGGCGCCGTCCAGACCACCCGCAGCTGGCTCTGCGAACCCACGGGTGTTGCCTGCGAGACACTGGGGGCTGCCGGCGTCGCGGGAACCCCGGCCGGCACTTCGGCAGCCGAGTACGGACTCCACTCCGACGGGTCCTTGGCGTCGTTCCGGGCCAGGACCCGGACCTTGTAGGAGACGCCGTTCTGCAGGCCCTTCCAGACGTAGCTGACCGCCGTCAGTCCCTGGATCTGGGCATTCTGGCCGGCCGGTGCCGGTGAGATTTCCAGGTCGTAGGACTTCACCGGTGAACCCTTGCTGGCCGGTGCGGTCCAGTTGACGGTGAGCTGCTTGTCGCCGAACTTCAGCGACGGCGCCACCGGGGTGTCCGGCTTGACGTCCGGGCGGACATCGGCGGACGCCGGCGACCGGTCGGAGTCGCCGAACTCGTTGGTGGCAATGACCTGGAAGTGGTACGTGGTGTTGTTGGTCAGCCCGGTCAGGGTGCAGGTGTTGGCCGGGCATTCCTGCTGGAATCCGCCCTCGCCGAACACCGTGTACTTGGTAATGGGCGAGCCCCGGTCGGCCGGTGCGGACCAGGTAAGCAGCGCTGTCTGGTCGCCCACGCTCTGCGCCTGCGGCGTAGTGGGCGCCGCAGGGGCGTCCTTGACCGTGAGCCTGACGCGCGCAGTGGCGTGCCGGGAAGCATCCCCGGTCTTGTCCTCCACCGTGTAGGCCACCACCATGGTTCCGGTGAAGCCGGGCGCGGGGGTGACGGTGATCGAGTCCCCGTTGACGCCCACATTGCCGCTGCCCGTTTCGGTGTTTGCGGCAATGATCTTCAGCGGTGTTTCGGGGAACGGGTTGGCGTCGTTGGCCAGCACGTTGATGGTCACCGGCTTGCCGGCGGCCGCATTGGCCTCGACGTCGTCGTTGGCCACCGGCTTGGGCCGGTTGGAGGCCGTCACTGCCAGCTGGTAGGTGGCGGTGGCCTCGAGCCCGCGGGGATCCGTGGCCTTGACCTGGACCGCGGCCCGGGTTCCGGTTGCCGTCGAATCGGACGCCGAAACTTTCAGCGTCCTGCCTTCGACGCGGGCGTTGAAGCCGCCCGGCGAGTCGCCCACCACCGCGTACTTCATCTTTTCGACGTCGTCCTGGTCCGGATCGGAGGTCAGCTTTCCAAGGTCGGTGCTGGCCGAATCACCCTTGGGAACGTCCACGTTGGCGCCCAGCAGTTCCGGCGGGTTGTTCTTGTTCGGGTCCGGCAGGACCTTGGTGCGGATGCTCAAGGTGGACTTGAGCCCCGCGGGATCGTCCGGCCCGGTCCCGTCCGTAACCTCGAACGTCAACGAGCCGGGGCCCACGTAGTCCGCGTTGGCCGCGTACTTCAGGCCGGTGCCCTCGCCGATCACGGGGTTCCCGTTGTCGGCGCCGATGAGCTTGATCCGGTCCGCCTGGGTGAGCCGGGGTGAGCGTCCTTCGCGGACCTTGACCCATTCCTTGAGGTCGACGTCGACGGACTGTCCGGCCACCACTTCGATGACCTCATCCTTGGCCAGGGTGGGGACCTGCTGTCCAAGGCCGGGCACCCAGATGATGGCGGTGGACTGCTGGCCGTCCACGTCCTCCACGGTGTACGGGATGAGCTGCGGCTGTTCGGTGAGGTCCACCAGGACGTTGCCGTTGCCGCCCGGGCGGGCCGTGGCGGCGTCCGTGCTGACCTTCAGGTTCTCGCCAACGCCGTCCGGGTCCTCGTCGTTCTTGAGGACGGGAACATCAACAGCTGTCTTGCCCATGGCCTGGGCGGACGTGACCCTGTCGTCACGGGCGATCGGCGCCTTCAGAGGCACCTCGTTGTCAACCACCAGGCGGATGGTGGCCTGGGCGGTGGCATCCCGGTCGTCGGCGATGGTGTAGCGCACGTTGACGGTTCCGGCCTCGTTGGGGGCCAGGAGGATGATGCGGCCGCTGTTCTTGCTGACGGTGGCCTGCAGTGCCGGGTCCGCCTCGATGCCGTCGGTCAGGATCCGGATGCGGTCGCCGTCGGGATCGGTGTCGTTGGCGAGGGCGTCGACGGCGATTTGGCGGCCCGGGCGGACCCGGACCTCGTCGTCCACCGGCGTGGGCTTTTGGTTGATGTCGGCGCGCGGGGCAATGCCGACGGTTACGGTGCCCGTGTTCACGGCGCCCTGGCGGTCAACCACCTTGTAGCGGAACGTGTCCGTGCCGGAGCCGTCGCCTGCGGCCGTGAAGTCGATGAAGTTGCTTCCCACCGTGGCGGTTCCCATGGCAGGGCTGCTGTCGATGCCCGTGAGCTGGACCGAGTCGCCGTCGGGATCGATGCCG
The DNA here is from genome assembly GCF_013359725.1 of Pseudarthrobacter sp. C4D7. Classification (GTDB taxonomy): domain Bacteria; phylum Actinomycetota; class Actinomycetes; order Actinomycetales; family Micrococcaceae; genus Arthrobacter. The sequence continues at coordinate 42,545 of NZ_JABFMW010000032.1, forward strand.
TCCAGGGGAACCGGGATCCGGACCGTCCCTGCCGCCACCACGCGGGCAGTGAGGTTCCGCGGCTGGGGCCGGGAGTTCTCGGCGCCCTCGAGGGGAAGGATGTGGATGGTCACGGCGGCCGCGCTCTTCTGGCCCTGCGGATCCACGGCGTTGTAGATGGCGCGGACGGTCTTGGGCTGGCTTCCCGCGATGAAGCGGAGCGTGTTCTCGGAAACGAAGCTCTTGCCGTCGGCGGGATCAACCGCCTGCGGCAGGACGGGATCCACGGTCAGTTCCTGGCCCTGGGGGTGGGTGTCGTTGTCCAGGACCGGGATGGTGACCACATCGTTGACGCGGACGTTCACCTCGTCCGGCTTGGGCTGGGGGGCCTCCAGCACGGCGGGGGCCGGGACGGGAACCACGGAGACACTGCCCGTGGCGGATTTCTTGCCATTGGACATGGTGTATTCGAACAGCAGGGGGTCCTTGGTTCCCAGGATGTCGGTAATCCGCAGGACACTGTGGTTGATCACGCTGACGGACACCGGCGCGTTGTCCGGGAGTTTGACGGACTGCAGCACCAGGACACCGCCGGACGGGTCGGAGTCATTGGCCAGCGGGTCCAGCAGGACGCTCCCGCCGGTCGGCATCAGGGCCACGTCGTGCACCGCGACGGGATCGCCGCCGTCGTTCCCCGATTCAACGTCGACGCGGATCAGTCCCTGGCTGCTCTGCGGGCCGTTGCTGGCAATGTAGGTCAGGTACACCGGACCGGGGGTGGTGCTGCGGAACGTGAACGTGCCGCCGTCGGTGACGGGGCCCAGTTCGGCCGGGCCGTTGGCTTCCACCTGGGCCAGGCGGAGGGCACCGCCGTTGGGGTCGACGTCGTTCTTCAGCGGCGAGATGACCAGGTCCTGGCCCACCACGGCGGTGACGTGGTCGGCGTTGACCACAGGTGCAAGGGCGCCGGGCGGCTGCACGTTGACCACCACCTTGCCCGTGACGGTGGCACGGCCGTCCCAGATGGTGACCTGGACGTTCTTCTTGCCGGCGGTGGCGCCGGAGTCCTGGAAGGTGAGCAGGCCGTCGCGCCGGACCTTGACCTGGTCCTGGTCGTTGTCGGCCTTGGCGTCCAACAGGACCAGGTCGTCGCCGTCAGGGTCGATCCAGTCGGTGAGGATGTTCTGGCTGACCGTCTTGCCCTGTTCCACCAGCATGGTGGTGTCCTCGCCGCGCTTGAACTTGGGCGGCTTGTTTTCGTCGGGCCCCACCACGCTCAACGTGACCTGTCCGGTCGCGGACAGGCCACGGCCGTCGGAGGCGCTGTAGTTGAAGGTCTCCGTACCGGGTTTGGCATCCGCGGGAACGGTGACCTGGAAGGCAGTGCCGCCGTAGATGCTTTCCAGCGTGCCCGATTTCGGTCCGGCGTCCCCCACCGCTGCGGTGAGGACGTCGCCGTCGGGGTCGGAGTCGTTGTCCAGGACGCTGAGGATGGTGGTCCGCCCCGGCCGGACACCGATGGCATCGGGCTTGGTTTCCGGTGGCCGGTTGGGTTTAGTCCGGTCCGGCAGCACGTTGATGGTGTTGTTGTCCGCCGACTCCTGGTCCTGGTCGTCGGACTGGTTCTTGGGCGGGACAACGTCGTCCCAGTTGTTGACCAGCTGCATGTTCTGGTTCACCAACCACACATTCC
>NZ_JABFMW010000033.1 GCF_013359725.1 Pseudarthrobacter sp. C4D7
CTCCACCCCGGCACCATCAACCTCAGCAACCAGCACAGCAAGGGCAGCACGAACACCTTCGAACGCCTTCACCACCGCCGCCATTCCCATAAACCCATCATGACAAGGGGGTACGACAATCAAGCGGGTCAAGCCATTTCGCCGTGGAGGCGAAGGGGAGCGCTTCTGCGTCCCGGAATGGAAGTGCCGGTGCGTGCGCGGGCGGGTCAGCCCCTTGAGCCAGTCCCCCGGCCCTCGCCGGGCCCGCCGGAGCCGTGCCAGAGGCAGGCATCAACCTCGAACGGCAGCAACTGGTCCTGCTGTGCCATCAACGACGCTCCGTGCGCCGTCACGCGCCGCATGAAGTGGCGGCGGCAGAGTGTCTCGTAGCCCACTACGGGGATATGCCCGGCTTCCGGGACGGCAGCTTCCACCACCATGTCCACGTCACCGACCACCACCTGCGCGCCCTCAGTGACCATGACGCCGTCGACCGTCCTGGCATTGTGCGTGGCCCGGCGGCCGCACCAGCACAGCGCCTCCACCTGGAGCACCTGCACCCGGTCGGCGAGTTCGATCAGGCGCTGGGAGCCGGGGAACAGCCGGGTGCGGAAATCAGCGGTGATGCCGAACGCGAAGACGTCGACGTCGATCTCATCCACCACTTTGGCCAGCTGTTCCACCTGTTGGGGCGTGTAGAACTGGGCTTCGTCGCAGATCAGGTAGTCAACCCGCCGGCCTTGGGTGCGTCGGAGCATGACTTCCTCCCAGAAGTCGGTGCTGTCCAGGACCTCCACCGCGTCGGTCTCGAGGCCAAGGCGGCTGGAGATCCGGGACTCGCCGGCGCGGTCGTTCCTGCTGAACCGGACGCCGCCACGGCCGCGGACCCGGTGGTTGTAGTCCATCTGCAGGGCCAGGGTGGACTTTCCGCAGTCCATGGTGCCGGAGAAGAAGATGAGTTCAGCCACGCCGCCGCGTCCTTCCTTCAGCCGTGAAGCAGAGCAGCGGGACTTCACGCTCGGCCTTGGTCAGTGAGCCGTGCTGGCCCACCACCTCCATGGCAGTCGGACGCATGCGCCGCCCGTCGTAAAGCGCGACGGCGTCCCGCGCCGCGATCATGACGTCACCGATCCTGCCTTCAACGGCAGGCCGGACATCGTCGCCGAAGAGTCCCCCGGCAACGGCTTCCCCGCGGGTAAAGGCCCAGATCCGGTCACCGAACCGCGCCTTCCAGGCGGCCAACAGCCGCTCCGCGCCGCCGTCGGACAGGTGCGCTTCCTCGAGGTACAGGTGCACCATCCGTGGTTCCCCTGCGGTGTGGCGGACGCCGTCCACCAGGGCGGGGTCGGTGGAAAAGTCGATCCTTCGCGGCTCGTCTACGTCCAGCATGCCGTGGTCGGCCGTGAGCAGGATGGTGGTGCCGGCAGGAAGTGTGGCGTTGAGGCGTTTGACGGTGGCGTCGAGCTCTTCGAACTGGTGTTCCCACTGCTCGGAGCGGCAGCCGTAGCGGTGCCCGGCCTTGTCCAGGTCGTTGACGTAGAAGTACATGAGGGACGGGCCGGCCGCTGCCATGGCGTCGGCAGCGGCGGCGGTCCGGGCATGGGGGGTGGTCCCCGGGATGAACTTTCCGCCCCGCAGCGCCGCCCGGGTCATCGGAGATCCGTCAAACTGGGCCAGGCTGACCGTGGTGACCTCCACGTGATGCGCAATCCGCTCGAAAACGGTGGGGAAAGGCTGCCAGGCGGCCGGGTCAACGCCCGGGTCCCAGTTGCCCAGCAGGTTGACTACCTTGTCCTGGTCCGGGTCCAGGACGTCGTAGCCCACCATTCCGTGCTGGCCGGCCGGAAGGCCGGTGCCAAAGCTGGACAGCGCCGCGGCGGTCGTGGAGGGGAACGCGGAGTCCAGCCACACCGGGACGTCACCCTGGCCGGCCTGGAGCACAGAGCGCAGGAAGGGCGTATGGGCGGATTTCTGCTTGAGGAGGTTCCGGCCCAGTCCGTCCGCGAGGACAACGCAAACCCGTGATGCGGCAGGAAGTGCCAGGGTGTTGGTGAACTCCCCCATCCCAAGGCTGGCCGCTGCGCTGGTCAGGACTTCGGCGATGGAGCGCTGCCCGTAGGCGGGAGCGGGCGGAAGGTCGGGGGTGCGTCCGGTGGCTGGTACGGCGTGGTGACGGTCTTCCGGCATCTCAGCGCTGCTGGTGCCCGCGGCTGAGCCGGTTGCCGAATACCCCGGAACGCGGCCGCGGCGCCATGGACTGGGCGTGCGATGCGGGGGCGGCGGACCCGGTGTTGACCGCACGCAGGGCCCGTGCGAAGAGTTTGGCGTCCTGGACGGCCTGCAGCCCGTCTGCCTCAGCGCTGATGCGCAGGACGATGTCCTCCTGGGCGATGGTTCCGGTGTAGCCGTGGTCCGCTTCGCACTGCGGATCACCGCAGCTCGCCGGGCCCATGTCCAGCCGCTGGCCGCCGGACCAGGCGATGGACAGCGTCAGTTCGCGGACCGGATCCGAGGGCTTGTAGTTCTGCGGCTGCGCGTACATGTAGCTCAGGACCACGGACCGGATCTGGGCGACGGGAACGGACTCGGTGGAGATCTGGGCGACGATCTGCTCCCCTGCCTCGTCCAGCTGCTGGTCATCCACATGGGTGATGACCAGCATGTCGGCGGTGAGGACCAGGACCGTGATGTGGCGGCGGACTTCCGCCCGGTCAAAGTGGGTTTCCAGGTGCACCAGGTGGGCTACGCAGTCCCGGCCATCCAAGGCGTCATCGACAACATCAGACACCAGGCGCGGGTAGAAGCCGGCCTTCTGCAGCGCGTCCTCCAGGCTCTGGCCCTGCGCTCCGTGGTTGTGTGAGCTGTGCTGGCGGATTGCCTGGTTTTCGTTTCCGGGCGTTTCGGGTGCCGACGCGGGAGGCTGGAAGCTCATGCCCCCATTTTCACAGATCGGCCGGTCACTTGCTAACCGCCTCAGCCCAGCATGGCCCTGCGGGCGCTGTCGGTGCGCTGCGCAGCGTTGCCGATCCGGACGTCGGCGGCAAGGATGGTGGCCCCCGCCGGCCCGCACAGGACGGGGTTGAATTCCACCAGCGCGATCTCCGGATGGTTGTCCTTCATCCAGGCCAGACGGCCGGCCAGGTCCTCCAGGGCCTGCACGTCAACAGCGGGAAGGCCCTGGTAGCCGAAGAGCTTCCGGGACGCCCTGGGCGCGCGGATGAAGTCGTGGACGTCCGCCGCGGAGAGCGGTGGAACGCGGTGGGCCCAGTCGTCCAGGAGGTTGACGGCGTCACCGGCGAGTCCAAAGGAGATGACAGGACCCAGCAAGGGGTCCTCGATGGCGCGGAAGGTGCACGCTTGTCCCACCGGCGCCATGGCCTGGACTTCGAGCGCCGGATCTCCGTAGGCGGCGAGCGCACGCCGCATTTGCAGCACGTTCAGGCGCAGCGACTCGGCGTCCTCGATGCCAAGCCGGACGCCACCCAGGTCCAGGCGGTGCCGGAGGGCCGGCTCGGTGGTCTTCAGTACTACCGGCCAGCCCAGCGAATCTGCTGCCGCAACGGCCTCGTCGGGGGTGGTGAACGGTGCCGATGGCAGGACGGAAATGCCGTAGTGGCCCAACAGGGACGCCGTCGCCGCGGGGTCCAGCTGCTTGAGTTGCTCGCCCGTGACGTCCCGCAGCAGTTCATCAATTTCGGTAGCCGCCTGGCGCGGATCGCAGCCGGCGGGCTCCACGAAGTGGCCCTGGTCGCGGGCCGCCCATTCGGCGTACCGGACCACGGCGGCGAGCGCGGCCACGGCAGCGCCGGGGTTTGAGAAGCAGGGGACGGTGCAGTCCCCTGTTCCCAGCAGTCCTTCCACCGTGATGGCGGGATCCAGGATTCCGGTGAACGCCGCCACCACCGGTTTCCCTGCGCTTGCGGAGCATTCAGCCAGGACCTGGGCCACCGCGTCGACCGTCAGGCCGCGGGCGGGCAGCAGGGCGGCCACGGCGGCGTGCACGGTGTCTGAGGCCAAGGCCTCCAGGAGGGCCCTGCGCAGCGCAGGCAGGGCCACCGACTGTCCGGTATCAAGGTCGAGGCCGGACACCACCTGCGCCACTCCCAGGCCATGCGCCGCGGCACTGTCCGCCACCACATTGCCCAGCGCCTGGGAGTTGCTGAAGATGGCGACGTCGGGCCCGGCCGGAAGGGGCCGGCCGGAGACCACCGTCGCCACGTCCACCAGTTGTTCCACGGTCTCTACCCGGATCACGCCGGACTGGCGCAGCATCGCATCCAGCGCGCCCGCCGGCGCCTGCGTGGTCCGTACGGCATGCCCCGGCGGCAAACGGAGTCCCATGGTGTCCGATTTGGCCACGATCACGGGTTTGGTGCGTGCCAGGCGCCGGGCGATGCGGGAGAATTTGCGCGGGTTGCCGATCGATTCGAGGTACAGGCCTACTGCCGAGGTGTCGGAGTCGTCTTCCCAGTACTGCATCATGTCGTTGCCGGAAACGTCCGCCCGGTTGCCGGCCGAGAGCAGGCTGGAGAGCCCCAGCCGGCGCCGGCTGGAAGCGGCGTAGAGCGAGACGCCGATGGCCGCCGACTGGCTGAACAGGCCGAGGCTGCCGCGCAACGGCATGGTGGGGGCCATGGACGCGTTCAGGGACACGTCCGGGTGGGTGTTGGCGATGCCCAGCGACGCCGGCCCGATCACCCGCATTCCGTTGGCCCTGGCCTGGCGCACCAGGGCGCGCTGCCGCAGCAGGCCGCGTTCGCCGTCGTCCGCGAAGCCCGCGGAGGCGATCACTACGCCCTTGACGCCCGCTACCGCGCACTCTTCCACTACGCCGGCGACTTCCTCGTAGGGCACGGCGATGATGGCCAGCTGGACGGGATGGGGAACTTCGGAGAGCTTGCCGTAGGACAACATGCCGGCCAGTTCCAGCGCCTCGGGATTGATTGCGTACACCGGGCCGTGGAAACCGCCCTCGATGATGTGCTCCAGCAGCTGGTACCCCACGGTCCCCCACTTGCGGCTGGCACCGATCACGGCAACGGACGACGGCGCCAGCAGGTCCCGGACGCTCCTGGCCTCTGCACGGTGCTCGCGGGATTCCATCACGGCGCGGGATTTTTCGGTGGGGTCCACGTTGAACTCGAGGCTGACGACGCCGTCGTCGAAGTGGCGTTTGACGTCGTAGCCGGCGTCGGAGAAGACCATCAGCATCTTGCGGTTCTCCGGCAGGACCTCGGCGGTGAACTTCCGGATCCCGTTTTCGTGCGCCGCGGCTGCAAGGTGCTCCAGCAGGATGGAGCCGATGCCCCTCCCCTGGTGGGCGTCGGCGATGTTGAACGCGACCTCGGCTTCCGTGGGATCGGTCAGCCGGTCATAGCGTCCGATGCCGATGATCTCGCCGCCGATGGTGATGACGAACGCCACCCGGTCTTTGTAGTCCACTTCGGTGAACCGCTTGAGCTCCTTGGCGGACAGCCGCGCCTTGAACGCGAAGAAGCGCATGTAGATTGAATTCTGCGACTGCCCGGTATGGAAGGCCTGGACGGCGTCCGCGTCCGACGGGTGGATGGGCCGCAGATGCGCTGTCCCGCCGTCCCGCAGGACGACATCGGCTTCCCAATATTCCGGATATTCGCCGTCCCCGGGCTGATCCACCATAGGCTTAGCCTAGCCAAAAACTATCGCAGCACACCCCAAGGCTGCGCAGTAACCGCAGAAGGATTCACCAAACCCCATGGCCCGCCGGCAAAGTTCAAAACCCATCGTGGACGACAGCTACACGGAAAACATCGTCGATATCGACGTGACGTCCGAAATGCAGGGCTCCTTCCTGGAGTATGCGTACTCGGTGATCTACTCCCGGGCACTGCCGGATGCGCGTGACGGGCTGAAGCCGGTGCAGCGCCGCATCCTGTACATGATGAGCGACATGGGCCTGCGCCCTGACCGCGGCCACGTCAAGAGCGCCCGCGTGGTGGGCGAGGTCATGGGCAAGCTGCACCCGCACGGCGATGCTGCCATCTACGACGCCATGGTGCGCATGGCGCAGGACTTCTCGCTGCGGCTGCCGCTCATTGACGGGCACGGGAACTTCGGCTCGCTCGACGACGGCCCGGCGGCACCGCGGTACACCGAGGCCAGGCTCGCGGCGGCCGCCCTCACGCTCACCAACCACCTCGACGAAGACGTGGTGGACTTCGTCCCCAACTACGACAACCAGCTGACCCAGCCGGATGTCCTGCCCGCCGCCTTCCCCAACCTGCTGGTCAACGGCGCCACCGGCATCGCCGTCGGCATGGCCACCAACATGGCCCCGCACAACCTGGTGGAGGTCATCTCAGCTGCCAGGCACCTGATTGCCCACCCTGACGCCGGCCTGGATGACCTGATGCGGTTCGTCCCGGGCCCGGACCTGCCCAGCGGCGGCCGGATCGTGGGCCTGGACGGGATCCGCGACGCGTATGCCACCGGCCGCGGATCGTTCAAGACCCGCGCCAAGGTGGAAATTGAACAGCTCTCCGCGCGCCGTACCGGCCTGGTGGTCACCGAACTGCCGTACATGGTGGGTCCGGAAAAAGTGATCGAGAAGATCAAGGATGCCGTCAACGCCAAGAAGCTGACCGGCATCAGCGACATCGTGGACCTGACGGACCGCAAGCACGGACTGCGGCTGGTTATCGAGCTAAAGAACGGCTTCAACCCGAATGCTGTCCTGCAGCAGCTTTACCGGTACACGCCGATGGAGGACTCCTTCGGCATCAACAACGTCACGCTGGTGGACGGCCAGCCGCAGACGCTGGGCCTGGTGGACCTGCTGTCCGTCTACGTCAATCACCGGATCAACGTGGTCCGCCGCCGGACGGTCTTCCGCCTGGGCAAGAAGAAGGACCGCCTGCACCTGGTGGAGGGCCTCCTCATCGCCATCGTGGACATCGACGAGGTCATCCAGATCATCCGGTCCTCGGATGAGGCAGCGGCAGCCCGCGAGCGGCTGATGTCCATCTACGACCTCACCGAGGTCCAGGCCAACTACATCCTGGAACTGCGCCTGCGCCAGCTCACCAAGTACTCCCGGATCGAGCTGGAAAAGGAGCAGGACGAACTCCGCCGCGAGATTGCCGAACTTCAGGCCATCCTGGACTCCGAGGAACTGCTCCGCACCGTGGTCTCCGACGAACTTGGCGCTATTGCCGAGGAACACGGCACCCCGCGGCGGACCGTCCTCCTGGAGTCCGAGGCCGTGTCCCCCACGGTCGCAGCTGCCGAGCTGGCCGGGGCCAAAAAGGGCAAGGCTGCTCCACTGTCCCTGGAGATCGCGGACGATCCCTGCTGGGCCATCCTCACCGCCTCCGGTCAGGTGGCCCGCACCAGCAACCAGGAACCGTTGGCCGAGGCGGGCCCCCGGAGCAGGCATGACGTGTTCACCTCTGTGGTCAAGACCTCGGCCCGCGGTGAAATCGCTGCCGTCACCTCGCAGGGCCGCATGCTCCGGCTTCAGGTGATGGACATGCCGGTCCTGCCGCCCATGGCGGGCCTGCCCAACCTGGCCGGCGGCGTCCCGGCCAAGGAGTTCCTCACCCTGGTCAAGGGTGAAACCCTGGTGGCGTTCGTGCGGCTGGATGAAGTCCTGGCCATCGGCACGGCCCAGGGCGTGGTGAAGCGCGTCCAGCCGGACTACCCGCTGAACCGGGAAGACTGGGAAGTCATCACCCTGAAGGACAAGGACGTGGTGGTGGGAGTCGCTCCAGCCGGTGCCGATGACGCCGACCTGGTGTTCCTCACGCGGGAAGCCCAGCTGCTGAAGTTCCCGGCAGCCGTGGTCCGGCCCCAGGGGCGCACTGCCGGCGGCATGGCCGGGATCAAACTTGCAGCCGGCGACCAGGTGATCTTCTTCGGCGCTGTCCAGCCCGGGGATGACGCCGCCGTCGTGGTCACCATTGCCGGCACCAACGGCGCCCTTCCCGGCACCGCCCCGGGCACGGCCAAAGTCACCGCATTCTCCGAATATCCGGCCAAGGGCCGGGCCACGACCGGGGTCCGGTCGCACCGGTTCCTGAAGGGCGAAGACATGCTGTTGCTGGCATGGGCAGGCCATGGGCCAGCCAAGGCTTCGTCGGCCGGTGGAGTGGCGCGGTCACTGCCGCAGGAGCACGGCCGCCGGGACGGATCGGGTGTCCCGCTCTCCCAGGCCGTGGACGTGGTGGGGCCGGCCATGGCGTGGACGGAAGCACCCGCAGACGGGCCCTCAGCCGGGGAAACCGCGGAGTAGGCTTGCGGACGTGGCCGGGTTCAGCCGGCTACGTCCCGGCGGCGAAACCCGGCCACGGCGAGCGCCACCAACACCGCGATGGTGGCCGCGGACACCAGGACACTGTCCCAGGCGGTACCGTTCCGCAGGGGGTCGTGGGCGATGTACTGGAAGAACGGCGACACCTTCTGGATCCGGTCAAAGACCTCAACCAGGGGTGCCAGTGCGTTGACGATGTAGGCCAGGACCGCCAGCACGGCAGGAACGCCGCGGCTGATCCCGGTCCGTCCGGTTCCGGCTGACAGCGCCAGGGCCAGGGAGCCGAAAACGACTCCGAGGAGTGCCAGGTGGAGCATGGCCGCGGCCACCATGTCTGCTGGCAGAACCAGGTCCACCAGGCTGCCTTCAAGCACCAGGGACACGCCCATGACCGCGGCCAGCACGAAGGTGCCCGCCACCATGGCCAGGAACTTGTCCACCACTACCCTGCCCCGGCCCACGGGGTTGGAGAGCAGCAGGTCCATGGTGTGCCGGTCCTCTTCACCGCCGATGGCTCCCGCACCGGCGCTGACGGCGTAGATCAGCACGGCGATGGGCCCCATGAAGGAGAGCAGCTCCACCTGGATGTAGCCGGTGGGAGTGGACATGTCCGCACTTGAAGTGGCGAACAGGGAACGGAACGCCTCCGGCATTTGCTCGATGAAGCCGCTGATGGAGGGCTGGGACTGCACCGACGGCCAGACGGCGGCGTACATCGCCACGATCAGGACCAGCGAGAGGGCCCATGCCAAGAGCTGCCGGGCCTGGTCACGGAGGGTCTTCAGCAGGACGCTAGCCAGCATGGCGTGCCTCCGCTCCGGCCGCGGCGGGATGGCGCGCCGCATTGCCGGTGTTGCCCATTCCGTAGTAGCTCAGGAACGTCTCCTCCAGAGGTGCCTCGGAGCACTCGAAGTCTTCCACTTCCCGGGCGCTGACCCGTTTGAGCAGGGCGTCCAGGGCCGACTGCGGGGCGTTGCAGCTCAACATCCGGCCGTCCACCAGTACGTCCCGCACTCCGGGAACGACGGCGAACTCCGCCGCGGATACATCCTCCGCGAAGTGGGCCCGAACCCGGTGCAGGGAGCGGGCGGCCAGGTCCTGCAACCGCTCCACCGCCACCAGCTTGCCGGCCCGGACCACACCGATCCGGTCCGCGACGCGCTCCACTTCGCCCAGGACATGCGACGAGAACAGGGCGGAGCCGCCGTCCGTTGTGTGTTCGCGCAGGATGGAGTGGAACACCTGCTGGACCAGGGGGTCGATTCCGCTGGTCGGTTCGTCCAGCACCAGCAGCCGCGGGCGGGACATGACCGCCAGGACCACGGCGAGCTTTTGCCGGTTCCCGCGTGACAGCGTGCGGGCCGCCCGGCCCAGGTCCAGTTCCAGCCGGTCCGCTACCTCTGCCGCCCGCCGGCCGTCGTCCCGGTGCCGCAGGTGGGAACAATAGGCCACGTGCTGGTGGCCGGTGAGGCGGTCGTACAGCGCCGGCTCGCCGGGAACGTAGCCCACCAGCCGGTGGACGTCGCGGGATTGCCGCCAGGTGTCGAGTCCCAGGACGGACGCCGTGCCGGACGTGGGCCGCAGCATGCCCATAAGGAGCCGGATTGTGGTGGTCTTGCCTGCCCCATTTGGGCCCAGGTATCCGAAGACCTCGCCCGGTTCAATGGTGAGGCTCACGTCGTCGAGCGCCGTGGTCCGGCCAAAGCGCTTGCTCAGGCCGGCCAGCCGCACCATGCTCTCAGCGCCGCCTGCGTGCGCTTCCTGGCTCATGCGGCCACGTTAACGGGGGTGCTGCATGCGGCCCAGAGTCTTTCGGCCCGCAGAGCTTAGACTGCTCCCATGCCTATCGTTCCTGATGAGAAGGACTGGACCTGGGTCCTGTCACAGCCCTGCCCGGAATGCAACTTCCATGCCGCGACGGCCACCCCTGCCACGCTTCCCGGCAGCATTGAAAGCATGATTCCCCGGTGGCTGGCCGTGCTCCGCAGGCCGGACGCGGCCGAGCGTCCCGACGGGCAGACGTGGTCCGCTGTGGAGTACGCGTGCCACGTGCGGGACGTCTTCACCCTGTTCAACCAGCGCCTGAACCTGATGCTGGCCGAGGATGGTGCCCGCTTCGCGGACTGGAACCAGGACCAGACGGCCCTCGAGAAGGACTACGCCAACGCCGATCCTTCCGAGGTGGGTCCGGAGCTGGCGGCTGAAGGCCACGAGGCCGCCGAGTCCTTCGCTTCCGTCCCCGAAGAGGAATGGGGACGGAAGGGCGTGCGCAGCAACGGCTCCGAGTTCACCATCCTGACGCTCGCCCAGTATTTCTTGCACGACGTGGTCCATCACCTGCACGACGTCGACGGCTGACGACAGGGCCGCTACCCCGGGTGCGGCACACGGAAGTTGCGGGCAAGCGGGGCTTAACGGACGGCCAGGGTTTCCTGCGGGTATTTGGCGGGTGCGGAAAGCTCCAGCCGGGCATCACCGGCGTGGATGTCGGCCGGGTTGTGCGTCACCAGCACCACGGTGCGGTCCCGCAGTCCAGCGCGCAGGTCCGCGAGCATGGCGGCCGCCGACTCTGCATCCAGGTGGGCCGTGGGCTCATCGAGCAGGATGACTTCCGCCCCGGTCAGCAGGGTCCGTGCCACGGCCAGGCGTTGGCGCTCGCCGCCGCTGAGGAAGGCACCGCCGGGGCCAATGCGGGTGTCCAGGCCTGCCGGCAGCCGTCCCACCAGGGCGGACAGTCCGACGGCGGCCAGGACCGCCTCCAGCTCACGGTCCGCATCGACTGGCAGGCCTTCCGCGGCCGGCCGCCCCAGCAGCAGGTTTCCCCTGATGGTCGAATCGAACAGGTGGGCTTCCTGGGGGCACCAGGCCGCCCGGCCGGTGACCAGGGCCTGGCCGTTTGACGGGGGCAGGAAACCCAGCAGCACCGAGAGCAGCGTGGATTTGCCGGAACCGGACGGACCCGTAACCGCCAGCCAACGCCCCGGAACTGCCACCGCATCCAGGCCGGAGAAGACCGGAGAACCGCCCGGCCATGCCGCGGCAAGCGCCACCAGCTCGACGCCGGGGGCGTTCCCGGCCCTGGCGGACACTGATGCCAGCCCTGCCTGGGGTTCGCCGCCGTCCAGGGCGCCGGACTCCCCCACCCGGCGCAGGACGGAACGCAGCGCGGGATACTGGCGCACCGCCGTCGTCATCGCAGCGTAGGGTTCCACCAGCGCAAGGAGCAGGAGGACCACGACGGCCGCCGCCGCCGGTGCCACCTGGGCTGATAGCACCGCTGGCCCGGCAAGCCATGCGGCTGCCAGTGCGGCTGTGCCGCAGGCTGCAGTGGCAACGGCGTGCCCCAGCCCGTCGGCCCAGGCGGAGCGCTGGGAAGCGCGCGTGGCGTCCCGGTCCTCGGCCAGCAGGGCGTCGAGCACCCGCGGCGCCACACCGTTTGCGTGCAGTTCGGCACGGGCATCAAGGGCAGCGGTCACGCGGCGCAGGACCCCGGAGCGCAGGGACTGTTCAGCAGCGGCTGATTTGCGGTCGCCCCACAGGGCGGCCGCGGGTGCCAGCAGCAGGCCGGCAATGGATGCGCCCGCCACGGCGGGAAGGGCGGCCGGCACCAGGACACCGGTGGCGGCCACGGCCAGGACGGACACGGCAAGCGCCGTGACGGGCGGCAGCACCACGCGCGGCAGCAGGTCGCGGACCGTGTCGACGTCGTCAATCACCGTTCCCAGCACGTTGCCGCCCTGCAGGAGCCGCCGCAGCGACAAAGCCCTGCGGCTCAAAGACTCCCAGAGCCGCCCCCGGAGCCGGGTGAGGGCGGCGAACACGGCATCGTGCAGCAGCAGCCGCTCCCAGTAGCGGAACACGGCCCGTCCGATGCCGAAGAACCGGACGCCGACGATGGCCGTCAGGAGGTAGAGGATGGGCGGTTGTTCACTGGCGCGGATGATGAGCCAGCCGGAGAGGCCGGACAGGGCGACGGCGAAGAGGGCCGCCAGGGTGCCCACGAGGGCTGCGGCCGCGAACCTGCCCCGCACCGGTGCCAGAAGAGCGGCCAGAAGGCGGACAGCGCCGGGGGTGGCCCGTTCCGGGGCGACTGCTGCCGGACCCTCCGCAGCGGAGTCCTCTGCGGGCTTCCCAGCGGAGGGGTCCCCAGCGGCGGGTTCCCCGCCGGATGCGGCGGGCAGCGGGGCCGGCAGGATCCCGGCAACGGCGCTGTCCTGCCGGGATGCAGCGGTGGTCCGGCCCTCCGGAGCCACCGGTACCAGCACGTCCGCCAGCTCCCTGGTGCGCTGGTTGTGGGCTACCAGGATCACGGTGACCTGGCCACGGAGCCGGCGGATGGCGTCCTCCACCACGGCTGCTGACGCGTCATCGAGGTGGGCGGTGGGTTCATCGAGCAGCAGGAGGGTTGCGCCGGCGTCTATCCGGGCGAGGCCACGGGCAAGGGCCACGCGCCGCAGCTCCCCCGGGCTCAGCTCGGCCTGGTGCTTTGCTGCCAGGTGCCCGGCTCCGGCGCGTTCCAGGCAGCGGCGCGCGGCGTCCTCTGCCGTAAACCTGTCCGGGCCGTGGGCGGAGTCCGGCGAGAGATACAGCAGCACCTCATCCAGGACGGTTCCGGCCACCATGACGGGGTGCTGCGGCACCCAGGCCACCGCGCGCCGGTCTAGGCCGCTGATGGCTCCGGCAATGGTCGTGGCCCCGCCGTGGCCGATAATTCCGGCCAGGACACCCAGGACGGTGCTTTTACCGGCGCCGCTGGGACCGTCCAGCGCGGTGATCCTGTCCTGCGGCGCGGTGAAGCTGAGGGGCCCGACGGCGGTTCCGGACCGGCCCGCGTAGGTCACGGTGAGTCCGTCGACCGTCAGCGGTGCGCCGGGCCGTCCGGCCTTGGTGGCAGGCAGGGGCGTTGCCTCGGGGGCTTCGGTCACGGCGGCGGTTTCCGCGAGCGCCACCCTGCCGTCATCGCTGGCGTGGTGGGCGGTGCCGAGTTCCCGCAGCGGAAGGTAGCAGTCCGGGGCCAGGAGGAGTGCCAGCAGGCCGGCTTCGAGCGGCATGCCCCCATGGACCAACCGGACGCCGATGAAGACGGCCACCACCGCCACGGAGATGGTGGCGATGAGTTCCAGGGCCAGTGCGGAGAGGAAGGCGGTGCGCAGGGTGCCCATGGTGCGTGAACGGTATTCCTCCGAGATCTCCTCGAGGGCGTTCCGCTGGTCGCTGGCACGTCCCAGTCCCACCAGGACCGGCAGGCCCTTGGCAAGTTCCAGCATGTGGGCCGACAGCCGCGACAGGGTGGCCTGGGCTTCCCGCACGCTGTCCTCGGTGTAGCGGCCGATCAGCACCATGAACACCGGGATCAGCGGAACTGTCAGCACGATGACCAGCGCACTGACCCAATCCGCGAAGAGGATCCGGGCTCCCAGCAGCAGCGGGATGGCGGCGCAGTTGACCAGTGCGGGAAGGAACTGGGTGTAGTAGCTGTCCAGGGCGTCCAGGCCGCGGGTGGCAAGGACCGCCAGGCCGCCGTCGCCCGGGCCGGTTCCGCGCACTCCGGTGCGCAGGGAACGTTCCAGCAGCTCAGCCCGCAGCTCTTCCTTAACGCCCAGGGCCGCGCGGCGCGCTGCGACGGCCTGCGCCCACACGGTGAGGGACCGGAGGACGACGCCGGCGAGTCCGGCGGTCAGTTGGCTCCCCCAGGCCGGGTTTCCGGCCACGAGGCCGGCCAGGACGGAGGCCACCGCCTGGCCGATCAGGAGCAGGGACAGCGCTTTGAGGGCGGCGAGCAGTCCCAGCCAGTATAGGGCGGAGCGGGTTGCCGGACCGGTAGGGAAAGTGGGCCGCACGTCAGCCCTTGGTGGTGAAGGCCTTGGCGGCGATGGCCGGGAGGAAGCTGTGGGCTTCCGGGATGTGCGCGGCGCTGACGCGGCGGCGGAAGACCCAGTACGTCCAGGCCTGGTAGGCGATGACCAGGGGAAGCCCAAAGGCCGCCACGATGCTCATCAGTCCCAGGGTGTAGTCGGAGGAGGAGGCGTTGGAGATGGTGAGGTCAAAGGCGCTGTCCAGGGTGGAGGGCAGCACCACGGGGAACACGGCGCCGAAGATGGAGGCGGTCCCCAGCACCAGGAAAGCCCCCAGTGCCAGGAAGGCCCTGCCTTCGGAACCCCGGCGGGCCAGCAGCCATGCAGTGATGGCGGCGCCAACGGCCAGGACGACGGCGGCCCAGGTCCAGGGCTTGCCGTCCATGAACTGGATGGCGAGGGCCCATGCCGCGATGGGCAGGAGCAGGGCCGGCAGGAGCCGTACGAACCATTGGCGTGCGCGGTGCCGGACCTCCCCGTCGGTCTTCAGGGCCAGGAACGCCAGCGCGTGCAGGAGCGAGAACCCCACGACTGCCGCGCCGCCCAGGAGGGCGTATCCGCTGAACCAGGCCATGGGCCCGCCCTCACGGTCGCCGTTGGCGTTCAACGGCAGCCCGGTGGTGGTGAGGGCCAGCGCCGCTCCCACGCCGAAGGCGGCGAAAAGGGAGCCCAGTGCGATGGCCCAGTCCCACCGGTTCCGCCAGCTGTCGGTGTCCACCTTCCCGCGGTACTCGAAGGCCACGGCGCGGAAGATCAGTGCCAGCAGGACCACCAGCAACGGCAGGTAGAGCGCGGAGAACAGGGATGCGTACCAGAGTGGGAAGGCGGCGAAGGTGGCCCCGCCGGCGGTCAGCAGCCACACCTCGTTGCCGTCCCAGACGGGTCCGATGGTGTTCAGCAGGACGCGCCGTTCAGTGTTGTTGCGCGCGAAGAGCTTCATCAGCATGCCGACGCCCAGGTCAAAGCCCTCCAGGAAGAGGTATCCGGTCCACAGCACTGCGATGGCGATGAACCAAATGGTGGGAAGCAGTTCCATTGTGTGTTTCCTCTGCTCAGTCTTTGGAGCCGGTGCGGCCTAGTAGGCGAAGGCCAGGACGTCGTCGGCGGGCTTGGTGCCTCCGTCGCCGCCGGGGCGGGGTGTTTCATCTTCGTTTTCGTCCGCGGGTGCATGGGCGAGTTCCGGCATGGCTGAGACCACCCCGCCGCGGATGTACTTGACCAGCAGCTTCACTTCCACCACCAGCAGGACGGCGTACACGGCGGTCAGGGCCACCAGCGAAGTGATCAGCTCCCCTGCGGAGACACCGGGTGATACGGCGGCTGCGGTGAACATGAAGACCTGGTCGATTCCGCTGGGATCCGGGTTGGGTGCCACCACGAACGGCTGCCGGCCCATCTCGGTGAAGATCCAGCCGGCGGCGTTGGCGCCGAAGGGTGCAAGGATGCCAAACACTGCCAGGCGCATCAGCCACCGGGATTCCGGCACCGTCCCCTTGCGGGTGATCCAGAGTGCCACCAGTGCTGCCAGCGCGGCGAGGCCACCAAAGCCGATCATCATCCGGAAGCCCCAGTAGGTGACTTCCATGACGGGGACGTACTGGATTTCCTGGCCTGCACGGTCCCCGTAGATCGGGTTGTCAGGCAGGGTGGTCCCGTACTTCTCCTTGTACTCGGGCAGCAGGCTGTTGACGCCCTTCACCTCGGTGGTGAAATCGCCCTTGGCCAGGAAGGAGAGGATGCCGGGAACTTCGATCACTGCCACCACGTCGTCGCAGTTCTTCGATCCCACGTTGCCCACGCTGAGGACCGAGAAGCCGGTGCCGTCGTGGCACGCGGCCTCCGCCGCAGCCATCTTCATGGGCTGCTGCTGGAACATGAGCTTGCCCTGCAGGTCGCCGGTCACGGCGGTGCCGGCAAAGGAGATCATGGCCACCACGGCGCCGATGCGCAGCGAGCGGATCCATACGTTGTAGTCGGTACGGTCACGTCCCGGGATGCGGGCGTCTTCACCGGGGACCACCCGGCCGTCGGCACCCACGGCGTCAACGCCGTCGTGCCGCCGGCGCCACAGGTGGTAC
This sequence comes from Pseudarthrobacter sp. C4D7, assembly GCF_013359725.1. Lineage (GTDB taxonomy): Bacteria > Actinomycetota > Actinomycetes > Actinomycetales > Micrococcaceae > Arthrobacter. The sequence continues at coordinate 16,200 of NZ_JABFMW010000033.1, forward strand.
CACGCGATGCCCAGCAGGAATCCGCCGGCCACGGCCAGGGCGCCGAACAGGGTGTGCGGGACGGCCACCAGCGCGGTGTTGTTGGTGAAGACCGCCCACGCGTCGGTCATGACCGGCCGGCCGTTGATCATCTCCACGCCCACCGGGTGCTGCATCCAGCTGTTGGCCACGATGATGAAGTAGGCGGACAGCGCCGATCCAATGACGGCAACCCACAGGCAGGCCAGGTGGATGGCCGGTTTGAGCTGTTTCCAGCCAAAGATCCACAGGCCAAGGAAGGTGGACTCGACGAAGAAGGCGAGCAGGGCCTCCAGGGCCAGGGGTGCGCCGAAGACGTCACCGACGAACCGGCTGTACTCGCTCCAGGCCATGCCGAACTGGAACTCCTGCACAATGCCGGTGGCCACGCCCATGATGAAGTTGATCAGGAAGAGTTTTCCCCAGAACTTCGTCATGCGCAGGTACTCGGGCTTGCCGGTGCGGTACCAGGCCGTCTGGATCACGGCGACCACCAGGCCCAGGCCGATCGTCAGCGGCACCATCATGAAGTGGTAGACCGTGGTGATGCCGAATTGCCAGCGTGCGATTTCCAAGGCGTCCATGGCAGTCCCTACTGTTAGCCGATGCAGTTTTCTACGCTTCGTAGAACTGTAACTTCTACAAAGTGTAGAACATGGTCGGTGGACGACGAAAACCATTCGCCCTCCCCTAGGATCGCCCACCTGGCCGCGGCGCGCCAGATGTTCTACCCGATGTAGAAGGATCTGCTGTTTCGGGGTAAATTTAGTTGTGTAGTTGAACAACCGTGTGGCGTCACCGGGCGACTCGAAGCGCACGGTGCGGGGAAATAAAGGAAAAAGTGACATGGCTAGTCTTGGTGAACTGGAACGGGCAGTGATGGACCTGCTCTGGGCGGGCCAGGAAGCGGCTACGGCCAATACCCTGCGGGACCAGCTGGCGCGTACGTCGGCAGCGCAGGGCGGAACAGGCCACGAGGGCAAGGAACTGGCCGTCACCACGGTACTTACCGTACTTTCCCGCCTGGAGAAGAAGGGCCTGGTTGAGCGCGAACGGGGAACCCGTCCGCACCGGTACCAGGCTGTGTCCAGCCGCGCAGACCACACCGCCGAACTTATGCATGAGGTCCTTGGGTCCGCCCCGGACCGCGAGGCCGTCCTGGCCCGCTTCATCGGTTCCGTCTCCGAAGGTGAAGCCGAGACGCTGCGCAAACTGCTGGGCCACCTCTAGCCCACCATGTTCTGGGCCTCATACCTGCTGGCGGTCCTTGCAATAATGTTGGCCTGGCCGGTGCCGATCCTCCTGTCGCGGGCGCAGTGGCCGGCCAGGTCGCCATTCACGGCCATGCTGCTGTGGCAGGCGATCGCGCTCGCAGGCGGACTTTCCATGATCGGCGCCATGCTGGTCTACGGCCTGGAACCCGTTGGCGACAACCTCATTGCCGGGCTGCGGGCCCTGGCCGGCATGGTACTGTTCAACGCGCCCACCACAGCACTGGGGTTCTGGCACATCTTCGCGCTGTCCGCGGCCGCCCTGCTCACGGCCCACCTGGTGTTCACGCTGCTGCTGACGTACTACAAGATCCAGCGGCAGCGGCACCGGCACCGCGAACTGCTCGCCCTCCTGGCCTCGCCGTCCGGCCAGGGCTCCGGAACACTCGTCATCAGCCACGACTCGCCCGTGGCGTATTGCCTCCCCGGCGGCGCACGCTCGGTGACCGTCCTGTCCGACGGACTGATGGCTGCCCTGGAACCGGCCGAACTGCGTGCCGTCCTGATCCATGAGAACGCCCACCTGAGCCAGCGCCACCACCTGCTGCTCTGGGCCTTCGCGGCCTGGCGGCAGGCCCTGCCCTGGCTTCCCACCACCCGGCTCGCCCAGGAGTCGGTGAATTCACTGATCGAGATGCTGGCCGACGACGTCGCCCTGCAGACCGAGAGCAAAGCGACACTGATCAAAGCCATCGCCATCGTGGCCAGCGGTTCCGGGACGGACGCCGGGGCAGGTGGCGTGCGGCCGTCCTCGCCCACCCTGGCCCTGTCCGGCCTCGAGTCGGCATCGGGCGGGCCGGGATCGGACGCCGTCCGTACCGCAGCCTCCCGGGTGAGCCGCCTCCTGACGCCCCAGCCGCCGCTTCCGGCCGCCGTCCGCAGCGCGGTCATGGCCGGCAGCGTCCTGCTGCTCGCACTGCCCACCGCTCTGCTGGTGGTTCCGGGCCTGCTCGGCTGACCTGCCGCCGTCGCGCCCTGTGTCCGTTGTTGGACCGCCGGAACGTCAATCCCGGGCGGTCCCGCACGTCCGGGCCTGTCAGGCGTCGATGCGTTCCCGGTCCAGGCTGGACGCGCCGGCGATAATGAAGTCCTTGCGGGGCGAAACGTCCGAGCCCATCAGGAGGTCGAAGATCTCTTCTGCCTGCTGCGCGTTTTCGATGCGTACCTTGCGGAGGGTGCGGTGCCGGGGATCCATGGTGGTCTCGGCCAGCTGCTCGGCGTCCATCTCCCCCAGGCCCTTGTAGCGCTGGATCGGTTCCTTGTACCGCTTGCCCTCCTTGGCCAGCCGGGCCAGGAGCACGTGCAGTTCGGCCTCGGAGTAGGTGTAGATCATCTCGTTGGCCTTTTGGCCGGCGTTAATGACCTCCACCCGGTGCAGCGGCGGAACCGCGGCAAAGACCCGTCCCTCGTCGATCATGGGCCGCATGTAGCGGAAGAACAGGGTCAGCAGCAGCGTCCTGATGTGGGCGCCGTCCACGTCGGCGTCCGTCATGAGGATCACCTTGCCGTAGCGGGCGGCATTGATGTCGAAGCTGCGGCCGGACCCTGCACCCACCACCTGGATCAGGGCCGCACACTCGGCGTTCGACAGCATGTCCCCCACCGAGGCCTTCTGGACGTTGAGGATCTTGCCGCGGATGGGCAGCAGGGCCTGGAAGTCCGAGGAGCGGGCCAGCTTGGCCGTGCCCAGCGCGGAGTCACCTTCCACGATGAACAGCTCTGAACGTTCGACGTCGTCCGTCCGGCAGTCGGCCAGCTTGGTGGGCATCGAGGACGTTTCCAGGGCGTTTTTGCGCCGTTGGGTTTCCTTGTGGACCCGGGCCGAGATGCGGGACTTCATCTCGTTGACGATCTTTTCCAGCAACAGGGCCGACTGGGCCTTGTCGTTGCGGTTGCTGGAGGACAGCTTGGCGGAGATCTCGCGCTCCACCACCTTGGCGACGATGGCCCGGACGGCGCTGGTACCCAGGATTTCCTTGGTCTGGCCCTCGAACTGCGGTTCGGCGAGCCGGACGGTCAGCACGGCGGTCAGGCCGGCAAAGATGTCGTCCTTTTCGATCTTGTCGTTGCCGGCCTTGAGCTTGCGGGCGTTGGCCTCCACGGCTTTGCGGAAAGTCTTGATCAGGGCTTGTTCGAACCCCGACTGGTGGGTACCGCCCTTGGGGGTGGCGATGATGTTCACGAAGCTGCGCACCGCGCTGTCGTAGCCGATCCCCCAGCGGAGCGCCACGTCCACTTCGCAGTCGCGTTCCACCTCGGCCAGCTGGCTGTGGCCCCGTTCATCGATGACCGGGACGGTCTCCTTGAATTTCCCGGCGCCGTGCAGGCGCCAGACGTCGGTTACGGCCGGATCTGCAGCAAGGAACTCAACGAACTCGGAAATGCCGCCATCGTGGTGGAACACCTCTTCGTGTGGTCCTGCTTCGCCGGGGGTTCCGGGAACCCTGCGTTCGTCCCGCACGGTGAGCTTGAGGCCGGGGACCAGGAACGAGGTCTGGCGTGCACGGGCAACCAGTTCGTCATAGGAAAACTTTGCATCGGGGGTGAAGATCTGCCGGTCAGCCCAGTAGCGGATCCTGGTGCCGGTGACACCGCGCTTGGCCTTGCCCACCACGTCCAGGACGGAGTCGTTGACGAACGGCGTGAACGGCGCTGCCGGGTCCTGGCGGGAACCGGCGTCCTTGAAGCGTCCGGGTTCACCGCGACGGAAGGACATCCGGTATGTCTTGCCGCCCCGGTCCACCTCGACGTCCAGCCTCGAGGACAGTGCGTTGACCACCGAGGCGCCCACGCCGTGCAGGCCGCCGGACGCCGTATAGGAGCCGCCGCCGAACTTTCCGCCGGCGTGGAGCTTGGTGAACACCACTTCGACGCCGGTAAGCCCGGTCTTGGGTTCCTTGTCGATGGGGATACCGCGGCCGTCGTCGTGGATTTCCACGGAGTTGTCTGCGTGGAGGATGATGCGGATATCGTGGCCGAACCCGGCCAGGGCCTCGTCCACGGAGTTGTCGATGATTTCCCAGAGGCAATGCATGAGGCCGCGCGAGTCGGTTGAACCGATGTACATGCCCGGGCGTTTGCGGACAGCTTCCAGGCCTTCCAGGACGGAAAGGTGGCGGGCGGTGTACTCAGAGCTTGGTGCCACTGGTGATGAACTCCTTCAGGGACGAGGACGCGGCGCTGGGACCGCATCTTCCAGAGTAGTCGGCGACGGCGGCCACAGCCGCCTGCCACACGCGCCGGCCGGTGTGCGGCACGCCACGGGCCCTGGTGACGGGCGGAACTGGACAGTTCTTGACCGAACCTTGCGGATACGCGCACAGCGAACTTGCCCCATCCTTGCGATGGTTTGGATACGAATGCTGGTTATATAGATGTACTGATCTACTAAGGAGGCCGATATGACAACAGCAGTGGCAGACCGCACGCTTAATGCACTTGACCGGTGCGACCGTTGCGGAGCTCAGGCATATGTCCGGGTTGTACTCGAGTCCTCCGGCGGTGAGCTGCTGTTCTGCGGCCACCACGCCCGTGCAGTCGAGGCAACGCTCAAGCCGTTGAGCTCCGACTGGCACGACGAGACGGGAAAGCTTCACGAGAAAGCTGCCGTCGAGATCGACTAGATGAGGCATCGGTAACAACGAACCCTGCGGGACCCTTCCACACGGAAGGGTCCCGCAGGCGTTTAAGCGCATGCTCCAGGCCCACGCATCTGGCGTAACTGCAACGTCCGGAGCCTCCCAGGCCGGCAGCAGTGCCCGCAGCCGGAACCGCTGCCGGAAGACTGCCGGCGGCCAGACATGGAAAGGGGCCGCCGCGGACCACCTTCCGGTGGGTCCGTGACGGCCCCTGGCCATTGCTGACGGTTTAGTCGAGGTAGTCCCGCAGCACCTGCGACCTGGAGGGGTGGCGGAGCTTGGACATGGTCTTCGATTCGATCTGGCGGATCCGCTCGCGGGTCACGCCGTAGACCTTTCCGATTTCGTCTAAAGTCTTCGGCTGGCCGTCGGTGAGGCCGAACCGCATGGCGACGACGCCTGCTTCGCGCTCGGAGAGCGTGTCCAGGACTGAGTGCAGCTGTTCCTGGAGGAGCGTGAAGCTCACGGCGTCAGCCGGAACCACGGCCTCGGAGTCCTCGATGAGGTCGCCGAACTCGGAATCGCCGTCCTCGCCCAGGGGGGTGTGCAGCGAGATGGGTTCGCGGCCGTACTTCTGGACTTCGACGACCTTTTCAGGGGTCATGTCCAGCTCCAGTGCCAATTCCTCGGGCGTGGGTTCGCGGCCCAGGTCCTGCAGCATCTGGCGCTGGACGCGTGCCAGCTTGTTGATGACCTCCACCATGTGTACCGGGATACGGATGGTGCGGGCCTGGTCGGCCATGGCGCGGGTGATGGCCTGGCGGATCCACCAGGTGGCGTAGGTGGAGAACTTGAAGCCCTTGGTGTAGTCGAACTTCTCCACAGCGCGGATCAGGCCCAGGTTGCCTTCCTGGATGAGGTCCAGGAAGAGCATGCCGCGGCCGGTGTAGCGCTTGGCCAGCGAGACCACCAGGCGCAGGTTGGCCTCCAGCAGGTGGTTCTTGGCGCGCTTGCCGTCATGGATGATGAACTCAAGTTCCCGCTTGTACTTCGGGTCCATGGAGCCGTCGTCGGCGGCGATCTTTTCCTCGGCAAACAGCCCGGCTTCGATCCGCAGCGCAAGGTCCACTTCCTGCTCCGCGTTGAGCAGTGCCACCTTGCCGATCTGCTTCAGGTAATCCTTGACGGGGTCGGCCGTGGCGCCTGCGGACATGACCTGCTGCACAGGGGCGTCATCGTCGTCTGCGTCGGAGTAGACGAAGCCCTTGCCGCTGCCGGCAGCACCCTTGACGGGTTCAGCGTCAGCGTCCTCAACGGCTTCGGCACCTTCGAGGACGATGTCGTCAAGGTCTTCCTCGACCTCTTCGACCTCGTCCGGGTCGTCACCGGCGGACTTTCCAGCGGCCGCTGCTGCAGCCTTGGCACCGGGTTTGGGCCCACGCTTCTTGGGCTCGCGCTTGCCGTCCGCTGCAGCCTCGCCGGCCGAAGCCTTGTTGGCAGCCCTCGTAGCTGCCCGCTTGGCATTGGTCGCAGCCTGCTCCTCCTCAGGGGACAAGACGTCCTGGGCGGCGGAATCCTTCTTCGTGGAAGACGGGGTCACAGAAAACCTTTCTAGCGGTGGTCTGTGGAATCGCCATACGGGCAACACCACTATGACCCTGTCAAGTCCGTGATGAAAACCACGCGCCACCACGGCCGGCAGAGTCACTTAAGACAACTCCCGGGGCGGCTGCAATGTTCCCTTGCGGGGACGCTTACAGGCACTCGGTACACGGACCCAACCGGGTCTCGACATCCATTGTCTCACGTTTTGCCCGGATCCGGCCTCCCCCGCCGCTCCCGGGCTCCTCCGACCCTGCACGGCCCACCACAGCCGGGGGTGCCCGCCCGGCCTCCCCCGCGCCTGCATCCACGGACAGGATGCCCTACCCGCCGGCCTCCCCACCGCAACCTTCCGCCCGGAATTTTTGCCAGGCTGCGTTCTTCCGCACCGCCCACCCGCAGAGCGTTCCCGCACCCACGAGGTCCAGCAGAAGTTCGGCGAGCCGGTAGCCAGGCTCGAGTTCCAGGGCCCGGCCCAGATAGGCCGCCGCATACGATCCGCGCCCGCGGCACCAGGACACCCAACCCTGAAGGGTCAGCGCCGCAGCTGCCGCCCGGCCGCCGGTCACGGCGAGTCGCCCCAGGACCCGGTCCAGCGCGTCCAGGCCTTCCCAATCGGGAACTTCGGGAGCTGCGCCCATCAGGACCTCGCCGTAGCCGGCAATCCGGGCTCCGGATGCGCCACCGGTTCCGGCCACCAGGCGCACCTGCCGCCGGCGTTCCCCGGCCGTCCCCTCCGGATCAACCGGCATCCCGGGCCTTCGCCGCCGGCCGCCGGGCGGGTTTGCCGGCGGTGGAGGCTGCAGCGGCACCACCGGGGCTTCGCCGCCGCCCACGCCCGTGGCCCGGAGAAGTCCGAAGTGGTCGGCTCCGGCCTCGGCAACGTTCCTGCCGGCGGCTGCCATGACCAGCAGGGCGTCGCGCCAGGTGGGACAAAGCAGCGTGGCACGGAGGAAGGCGTCGCGGTCCACGTCGGGGACCCAGGGTTCTGAAGCGTGCCGTGCCAGCACATGTTCCCAGAAGTCCAGCACGGCATTGAACTGCGCCCTGCATCCGGTGCGCCCGGCAAGCGCTTCCTCCCAGCCGGCCTGCGCGTCAAGGACGGCGGCAAGATGCAGGGCGGGGACCGCCGTCGCCGGTCCGAATGCCGCCGTGGGGGCCGGGCCAACACTGCTGCCCCGGTACACCATCTCCGTGCTGAGCATGCTGTCCCTGATCTGCTGGACGGGCCGGCCCGGACGCGGGCAGCACACCGGATCGGCGCACGTTGCGTCCCGCCAGTATTCATCGCCCACGAACCACGCGTCGCGGACGGGCATACCGCCCTGGGCCAATGCTGATGAGACCGCGGAGACCAGATGCTCGTAGGCAGAGGGCGGAGCCAGGTCGGCATCGGTGGTGAACACCGCGAGGAGCGAGCCGTCAGCGTTGGCGTCCGACTCCAGGTAGCGGCGGACGATGCCGGCAAACACGTGGGGGTTGGCCGTGCTGTCCCGTGCCGGCAGGTCGAGCCGAAGCGTAGCCCCAAGCCGTGTGCCGTGCAGCGTCATGGCCACCAGGCTGGATGCGGGCCAGTACCCCAGCGAGTGTGGAATGAAGCCGAGAATGTCTTCCGGTCCGCGGACTGTCAATCGATCTGAAGCTGTCATGGCTCCAGCTTTCGTCCGGAAGCGTCCGTGCAGAAGGGGAGCCACCGCGTAAGTGGAAAAGTCCGCCGGCGGAGCGCCGGGACCGCCGCGGCGGCGGCTGTGCAGGAGGAGTCAGTCGTCGGTGGGCGTGGTCTGGCGGCGCCGCGCCAGGCTTTCCCGGCGCTGGCGGGCCAGGGCGCTGCGCAACGGCGGCACCACGATTCCCTGGTCGGCCATCTGCCGGCGCACCTTCCGCCGCGAGGCCACGATGGCGGCCGCGCCAAGGGCCAGGAGCAGGAACTGGACGCTCAGCGCCAGCCGGAAGGGCTCCAGCCCGTACAGTACCCCCTGGGAGAACCCGGAAGCGTAGAGGACGTCGAGTACCAGTCCGATCAGGAATATGGAGACCAGTGCGGCGATGAAGCCGCCGACGTTGACAATGCCGGTGGCAGTGCCAATCCCGTGTGCCGGGTTGAAGGTCCGGGCGAAGTCAAAGCCAATCATCGACCCGGGACCGCCGACCGCCAGCACCACCACCAGGCCTGCCAGGAGCCACAGCGGAGCACGGCCGGGCAGAAGCAGCACGGCAGCCCAGGCCGCGGCCGTACCGGCTGCGATCAGCAGCACCATGGTGGAACGCCGCAACGGGTGCCGCGATACGAAGCGCCCAATGAAGGGGCCTACCGCCATCGCGGCGGCAACGTAAAGCGCCATCAGGGCGGCAACGGTGCCGGCGTCCAGGCCCTGGCCGGAAATAAGGAACGGGTAGCCCCAGGTCATGGCGAACACGGTGCCGGAAAACTGGATGGTGAAGTGGCTCCACATGCCCAGGCGGGTGCCGGGCTGGCGCCAGGCGCGCGACAGCGACGCTCCGGTGGCCCTCAGCCCCTGCCGGGCGTGCTGCCGTTCCGTTCCCGGCGGAGCGTCCTGCAACAGCAGGATGACCAGCACGACGGCGAGCGCGGACATCCCCGCAAGCATCAGGAACGCGGGCGTCCATCCCGCGAGGTGCAGGACCAGCGCAAAGGGCAGGACACTGAAGAGCTGTCCCAGCTGCCCGGACATTCCCGTGAGCTGGGTGACCAGGGGTACGCGGGCGGGGGCGAACCAGAGGGGGATCAGCCGGATGACCGAGATGAACGTCATGGCGTCGCCGGCGCCCACCAGGACCCGCCCCAGTACTCCCCCGGGAATACTGTCGGCAAAGGCAAGCTGCAGCTGCCCGAGTCCCATGAGGACCGCACCGCCGGCGATCATGGCCCGCGACCCGAATCTGTCCACCAGCAGGCCCACGGGAATCTGCAGTCCTGCGTAGACCAGCAGCTGCAGGACAGTGAAGAAGGAAATGGCGGAGGCGCTGGCGTGGAACCGCTCCGTCGCTTCCAGTCCCACCACGCCGAAGGAGGTGCGCTGCGCCACGGCCACCAGGTACCCGAAAATTCCAATGGTCCAGATAAGCCAGGCGCGGGGTGCAGTCACTACTTCATTATGCCCGGCGTACGCACGCACCCCGGAAGCTGTGACGCCGGGCTACTGTCCCGGGTTCTCCCTGGCCAGGTATGCCTCCACCGCCGCGCCGAGATCGTCGGCGTCGGGAAGTTCGTCGTTCTCGTTGGCCAGCAGCGACCGGCGCACCATGCCGTCCGCTTTCTCGTCGTAGCGGGTTTCGAGCCGGGACACTACCTGCTGGACTTCCTCGGAGGCTTCGATCTGCTCGGCGATCTGCCGGCTGACCTCGCGGCCGGATTCGCGGAGCCGGTCAGTGGGCAGCATCAGGGAGGTGGCGGCGCCCAGGTATTCCAGGCCGGCGACGGCGGCTGTTGGGTACTCTGCTTCGGCCAGATAGTGCGGGACGTGGATGACGTACCCGGCAACGTTGCGTCCGGCCTCAACGAGGCGCAGCTCCAGGATGTGGCCCACAGCGGCGGGAACCTCAACGGTGGGCTTCCATACCGAGATGCCTTCGATCAGCTCCGGCCGGTTTCCGTGCACCGTCACACCCACGGGCCGGGTGTGCGGCACCGGCATCGGGATGGAGTGGATCCAGGTGACCAGGTTGACGTCCAGCTTCTCCACGATGTTCACCACGGCGCGGGCGAACCGTTCCCATTGCAGGTCCGGTTCGAAGCCCGCCAGGAGGAGGAATGGCTTTCCCAGCCCGTCCACCAACCGGTACAGCGCCAGGCGGGGCTCCTGGTAGTCCTGGATGTGGTCTTCGACGAAACTCAAGTGCGGCCGCCGGGATCTGTAGTCGATCAGCTGGTCGGCGTCGAAGACGGCAACCGGCTGGGCGTCAAGGGAGTCCAGCAGCTCGGAGTTGATCTGCTTCACCACGTGGCCGGCGTCGGCGAACCCGGTGAAACCCATGACCATGTTCAGTCCCTGTAGTTCGGGGCTGTGGAACAGCTCGATGTTGCTGGCATAGAGCGCGTCGGGGTCCAGCAGGGAGCCGGAAATCCGTTCAAGCACGGCATGTTCCTTTCAGGGGTTCGGGTGGACATCATTCATAACGCCGCAGGGGCAGCGGGCATTCCGACGGCGGGTGTGGCGCACATCTCAGGAAATTCTCCTGCGGCGCCAGGGAAGGGCTACGATCGGAACTGGCCTGCCAGGCGGGCTTGCACCCACCCCGGGACCGTCCGGAACGGCCCTATCCGGGGTCATCATGGCAGAGCGCCCAACATGCACCCCTGCCCGAACATTTCGAGAATTGAGGACTCATCCCTGTGGTCAAGAATACTGAAGTCAACCTTAGTACCGTCTCCCGGGACCTGAAGAGGAGCCCCAGCGACGCAGTGGTCATCGGGGTGGGGCAGGGAACCGATGGCCCGGTCCTCCTGGAGAACCCGCTGACGGCGAAATCCGCGGAGGCACTGGCAGACTCGCTCAAGGCACTCGGCGTGACCGGCGCGGCTGACCAGCTGGTCCGCCTGCCGGGGCTGCCCGAGACGGGTGCAGGCATCCTGGTCCTCGCCGGCGTGGGCAAAGTTCCCGCGCAAGGAACGCTCACGGAGGAATCACTCCGCCGGGCGGCCGGGTCCGCAGTCCGGCAGCTGGCAGGCCTGGCCACGGTCACCCTCGCATTCCCCACCGCCACCACCCAGGACGTCACGGCCGTTGCCGAGGGTGCCGCGATGGGCGCCTACGCCTTCACCGAGTTCCGTTCGTCCACTGAAGGCCTGAAGGACCCTGTCCGCAACGCCGTGATCTTCACCGACCTTGCAGGCAGCGCGGAGCTGGACGCGGCCCTCAAGCGTGCCGGCCTGGTGGCCAAGGCCGTCAACCACACCCGCTCCCTGGTGAATACACCCCCGAGCCACCTGTACCCGGAATCATTCGCGGAGGCTGCAAAGGAGCTGGCCAAGGGCCTGCCCGTTAAGGTGACCGTCTGGGACGAGAAGCGCCTTGAAAAGGAAGGTTTCGGCGGCATCATGGGCGTGGGCAAGGGCTCCACGCGCCAGCCCCGCCTGGTCAAGGTGGAGTACTCCCCCGCCAAAGCCACCGCCAAAATCGCTCTCGTCGGCAAGGGCATCACTTTCGACACCGGCGGGATCTCGCTCAAGCCGGCCCTGAACATGGGCGACATGAAGAGCGACATGGCCGGTGCCGCCGTCGTTCTTAACACCGTCCTGGCCCTCGCCGGGCTGGGCCTGCCGGTAAAGGCCACCGCCTGGCTCTGCATTGCCGAAAACATGCCCGGCGGGGGCGCCTCACGCCCCGCGGACGTCCTGACCATGTTCGGCGGCAAGACAGTGGAAGTGCTCAACACCGACGCCGAAGGCCGCCTGGTCATGGCGGACGGCATCGTCGCCGCCAGCCGCGAATACCCTGACGCCATCATCGACGTCGCCACCCTGACCGGAGCGCAGCTGATTGCCCTCGGCAACCGCACCGCGGGTGTCATGGGCTCGGACAGCGTCACGGGCGCGCTCAAGGCAGCTGCCGACCGCGCCGGCGAACTGGTCTGGCCCATGCCCCTGCCCGAGGAACTGCGCCCCACCCTGGACTCCCAGGTGGCGGATCTTGCAAACATCGGCGAACGGCATGGCGGGATGATGACCGCAGCTGTGTTCCTGCGCGAGTTCGTGGGTAAGGACAAGGCGGGCGAACAGATCCCCTGGGCGCACATCGACATCGCAGGGCCGTCCTTTAATAACGGCAGCCCTTACGGCTACACGCACAAGCAGGGCACCGGATGCACGGTCCGCACCCTGGTTGCCTACGTGGAAGACATCCTCGCGGCCGCCTGAGAACGGCCGCAGCCCCGGTGCCACGCGGCCCTGCGGCGCAGGTGATCCCTGTGCCACAGAGCCGCGTGACACTGGACACAAGCGCTCCACAAACGCAGCGCCAAGGTGGAGCATGGATAGGTGGTTCGCTAAGGTGAACCACGGTAGTCACAAATGCAAGAGAGTTGCCCTGCTGACATAATCACGGCAGTGCAAGTTCCAAGACCAGATGATGCGCGCTGACCGCGTCATCGTTCACGCGAGGGAGCGTTTTAGTGGCCGATCAGGCAACTGCGCAAGAATTCGACATCCTGGTACTCGGTGGCGGCAGCGGCGGATACGCTGCAGCCCTGCGTGCGGTACAGCTCGGCCTCACCGTCGGCCTCGTGGAGAAGGGCAAGCTGGGCGGCACCTGCCTCCACAACGGCTGCATCCCCACCAAGGCTTTGCTGCACTCAGCAGAGCTGGCCGACCACGCCCGTGACTCCGCCAAGTACGGCGTGAACGTCACCCTCGACGGCATCGACATCAACGCTGTCAACGCGTACAAGGACGGCATCATCGCCGGCAAGTACAAGGGTCTGCAGGGCCTCATCAAGTCCAAGGGCATCACCGTCATCGAAGGTGAAGGCAAGCTCCAGGGCACCGACACCGTCGTCGTGAACGGCACCGCCTACAAGGGCAAGAACATCGTCCTGGCCACGGGCTCCTACTCGCGCACCCTTCCGGGCCTGGAAATCGGCGGCAAGGTCATCACCTCCGACCAGGCCCTCACCATGGACTACATCCCCAAGAGCGCCATCATCCTGGGCGGCGGCGTCATCGGCGTCGAATTCGCCTCGGTCTGGAAGTCGTTCGGCGTGGACGTCACCATCGTCGAAGGCCTGCCCTCCCTGGTTCCCAACGAGGACACCACCATCGTGAAGAACTTCGAGCGCGCCTTCAAGAAGCGCGGCATCAAGTTCTCCACCGGCATCTTCTTCCAGGGCGTGGAGCAGAACGACGACGGCGTCAAGGTCACCCTGGTGGACGGCAAGACGTTCGAAGCCGACCTGCTGCTGGTGGCCGTGGGCCGTGGCCCCGTCACCGCCAACCTCGGCTACGAGGAAGCGGGCATCACCATCGACCGCGGCTTCGTCATCACCAACGAGCGCCTCCACACCGGCGTCGGCAACGTCTACGCCGTCGGCGACATCGTCCCCGGCGTGCAGCTGGCCCACCGCGGCTACCAGCAGGGCATCTTCGTGGCCGAGGAAATCGCCGGCCTGAAGCCCGTTGTGGTCGAAGACATCAACATCCCCAAGGTCACCTACTCCGAGCCCGAAATCGCCACCGTCGGCTACACCGAGAAGGCTGCCAAGGAAAAGTTCGGCGAAGACCAGGTCCAGACCCAGGAATACAACCTCGCCGGCAACGGCAAGAGCTCCATCCTGGGCACCTCCGGCCTGGTCAAGCTTGTCCGCCAGAAGGACGGCCCCGTCGTCGGCGTCCACATGATCGGCGCCCGCATGGGCGAGCAGGTGGGCGAGGCCCAGCTGATCGTGAACTGGGAAGCCTACCCGGAGGACGTGGCGCAGCTGCTGCACGCCCACCCCACCCAGAACGAAGCCCTCGGCGAAGCGCACCTGGCGCTGGCCGGCAAAGCGTTGCACGGCTAGTTCCCCAGAGTTACCAGGCCTGGTGCACCCGGTCACGCAGACCGGGTGCACTAGGCTTCCATCAAGGCAGCAATCATTCGCACTAAAGATCAATAAGGAGAACGGGGACGACATGTCTGAATCCGTTAACTTGCCCGCCCTCGGTGAGAGTGTCACCGAAGGAACCGTCACCCGCTGGCTCAAGCAGGTGGGTGACCGGGTAGAGGTGGACGAGCCGCTGCTCGAAGTCTCCACCGACAAAGTAGACACTGAAATCCCCTCTCCCGTAGCTGGCGTGATTGAAGAAATCCTGGTCGCTGAAGACGAGACCGCCGAGGTCGGCGCACCGCTGGTGCGCATTGGCGACGGCTCCGGCGGAGGCTCCGCCCCGGCCGAAGAAGCTCCCGCAGCCGCTCCCGCCGAAGAGGCACCCGCAGCAGCGCCCGCACAGGAGGCCCCTGCTGAAGAGGCACCGGCCCAGGAAGCCCCTGCCCAGGAGGCTCCGGCTGCCGGCGGCGAAAGCCACGAAGTGACCCTCCCCGCCCTGGGCGAAAGCGTCACCGAAGGCACCGTCACCCGCTGGCTCAAGGCCGTGGGCGACTCCGTCGACGTCGACGAGCCCCTGTTGGAGGTCTCCACCGACAAGGTTGACACCGAGATCCCCTCCCCGGTTGCCGGCACGCTGCAGGAAATCCGGGTCAACGAGGACGAGACCGCCGAGGTTGGTTCCGTGCTGGCCGTCATCGGCTCCGGCGCCCCCGCTGCCGCTGCTCCTAAGGCTGCACCCGCGGCTCCCCAGCAGGAAGCCCCCAAGCAGGAGGCACTCAAGCAGGAAGCCCCCAAGCAGGAGGCACCGAAGCAGGAAGCCCCCGCTCCGGCAGCAGCTCCGGCCCCCGCCCCGCAGGCTGCCCCGGCAGCCCAGGAAGCCGCACCGGCATCCGGCTCGGAATCCGGTTACGTCACTCCCCTGGTCCGCAAGCTGGCCAACCAGCACGGCGTGGATATCTCCTCGCTGTCCGGCACCGGTGTTGGCGGCCGCATCCGCAAGCAGGATGTCATTGCCGCCGCTGAAGCCAAGGCAGCTCCCGCAGCAGCCCCGGCCGCTGCACCTGCTGCTTCCGCTCCGGCCGCGTCCGGCGCAGCCGCCTCCTCGCTGCGCGGAACCACCCAGAAGGCTCCCCGCATCCGCCAGGTCATCGCCCGCCGCATGCGCGAGTCCCTCGAGGTCTCCACCCAGCTCACCCAGGTCCACGAAGTGGACATGACCAAGGTTGCCAAGCTGCGCGCCCGTGCCAAGAACTCGTTCCAGGCCCAGAACGGCGTCAAGCTGACCTTCCTGCCCTTCATCGCCAAGGCCGTGGCCGAGGCCCTCAAGCAGCACCCGAAGCTGAACGCTGCGTACGACGAAGACAAGCAGGAAATCACGTACCACAACGCCGAGCACCTGGCGATCGCCGTCGACACCGACAAGGGCCTGCTGGTTCCGGTCATCGCCGACGCCGGCAACCTGAACCTCGCCGGCCTGGCAGGCAAGATTGCCGATGTTGCTTCCCGTACCCGTGACGGCAAGATCGGTCCGGACGAACTGTCCGGCGGCACCTTCAGCATCACCAACATCGGTTCAGTCGGCGCCCTGTTCGACACCCCGATCATCAACCAGCCGCAGGTGGGAATCCTGGGCACCGGCGCCATCGTCAAGCGCGCCGTGGTGGTTGCTGACGAGAACGGTGACGACTCGATCGCTATCCGGTCCATGATGTACCTCTCCCTGACGTACGACCACCGCCTGGTGGACGGCGCTGACGCGGGCCGGTTCCTCCAGACCCTGAAGGCACGCCTCGAAGAAGGCGCGTTCGAAGCGGACCTGGGACTGTAACAGCCAGCCACGAACGACGGCGGCGGGCACCAGCGGTGGGATAACCACCGGGCGGTGCGCGCCGCCGTCGCGGCTTAACGGGCCGCCGTCAGCAGAGGGCAGCGTGGTTTTGCTACAAGCCGTAGAAATGACTGGCTAAGCTGTAGCCATGACTATCCTTTTTAATATCCTGGTTTTCCTGCATGTGGTGGGCGCAGCCATGATCGTGGGCTACTGGATCGCCACGATGCGGACGCCCACTGTGCACCCGCGCCAGCGTGACGGCGCGTTCCTGCAGCTCCTCACCGGCATCGCCATGATGGGCATCCTTCCGTTCCTGCCGGACAAGGACCCCAACTACGCCAAGCTGGGCATCAAGTTCGTCATCGCCATCGTGGTTGCCGTCCTGGCCATTATCGGATCCCGCAAGGTCAAGAAGGGTGAGCCCGTCTCCACCGGCCTCGCCCACGGCGTCGGCGGCCTGGCCCTGGTCAACATCGCCATCGCCACCATCTGGCAGTAACCCCGGGCCCGGGCTGCCGGTCATAATCCTCTGAGAGCGGATTATCCGTGCATGCCAGGGGCTTGATCCCTAGGATGGGGAACGGTGGGCCCGGCCAAGGCGCCGGACCCGGACCGAATCGACGTTGAGGAGAGACATGGCTACAACACGCAACGCCCACACCGTATGGACCGGAAGCCTGACCGAGGGCTCGGGCAACACCACCCTGGACAGCTCCGGCCTGGGCACGTTTGATGTCACCTGGAAAGCCCGCACCGAAGCTGCCGGCGGAAAGACGAGCCCTGAAGAGCTGATCGCGGCCGCGCACTCGGCATGCTTCTCCATGGCGTTCAGCCACGAGCTCAGCCAGGCCGGCTTCACTCCCGAGGAGGTCAACACGAAGTCAGAGGTCGGTTTCCAGCCGGGCACGGGCATCACTGGCAGCCACCTGACCCTCAATGCCCGCATCCCGGGCATCTCCGAGGAAGACTTCCAGCGCATTGCCGAAGCCGCCAAGAAGGGCTGCCCGGTTTCCCAGGCTTTGGCCGGCATCGAGATCACCCTCGACGCCACGCTGCAGTCCTAGGTCCCGCAGCACCGCGTAAAGCAAAGGCCCTGCCCTTCCGGATTCCCGGAAAGGCAGGGCCTTTCTGCTGCTGTCTGGACTAGCCGTCGTGCCGGCGGGCCGGCAGTGGAGCAGGAAGCAGCTTGCGGTAGCCGGTGCGGGCCGGAGGCCTGTCAGTGGGCAGCTCCTGGATCATTTCCTTCAGTGCACCGATTCCGTATTCCAGCTGGGGGTCGCGTCCGGCAGCGTAGGCATGCGGCGGGTAGGTGACCTCAATGTCCGGGTCAACGCCGTAGTTCTCCACGCTCCACCCCACACCGCCGCCGAACCAGTTGGCATACCGGGGCTGGGTGACGCCGGTGCCGTCCGCGAGCGTGAACCGGTTGTCGATGCCGACAACGCCGCCCCAGGTGCGTGTACCGATCACCGGGCCGATGCCGCGGAGCTTCGAAACCTGGGTGATGATGTCGCCGTCGGACCCGGCAAATTCATCGGCAAGGATGATTACGGGCCCCCTTGGCGCATGGTGCGGGTAGGTGCGCGGCTTCTCCCCGCGTGGCATGCTCCATCCGGTGACCTTGCGGCCGATAAGCTCTGCGACCAGCTGCGAGGTGTGTCCGCCGCGGTTGCGCCGCACATCGACGATCAGGCCATCGAACGCAGTTTCCGTGTCCAGGTCCCGGTGCAGTTGCGCCCAGCCGTTGGCCATCATGTCCGGAATGTGCAGGTAGCCGAAGGTCCCGTCCGATGCCTCGCGGACGGTCCGCCGGTTGCCCGCCACCCACTCCTGGTACCGCAGGCGCTCCTCGTCTTTGACGGGCACGACGGCGACGCGGCGCTGGGTGCCTTCAGCACCACCGTGACCGGGCCCGTTGAGGAGTGTGAGCTCCACGGCGCGGCCGGCAGCGCCCACCAGCTGCATGGCAGGAGTGACGTTCTCCGACAGCGGGACGCCGTCGATGGCCAGCAGGACGTCACCGGCCTTGGCACCGACGCCCGGCCGGGTGAGCGGCGAGGTGGCCAGCGGGTCGGAGGACTCGCCGGCCAGGATGCGGGTGATTTCCCAGC
Source organism: Pseudarthrobacter sp. C4D7 (assembly GCF_013359725.1). Taxonomy (GTDB): domain Bacteria; phylum Actinomycetota; class Actinomycetes; order Actinomycetales; family Micrococcaceae; genus Arthrobacter. The sequence goes on from NZ_JABFMW010000033.1 coordinate 34,153, forward strand.
CCCGGGGCGTGTGGGCGAGGTCGGCGCCCAACCTGCCCTGAGGGCGGCTGCCGCGTTCGGTGACCGAGGCCGGGCGTACGTACGCATGGGATGTGCCCAGTTCGCCGTGCAGTTCCCACAGCAGGTCCACCAGGTCGTCGTGGGACCCCAGCCGGTCCACCAGGGGGCGGTAGCGGGCATGGATTGACTCCCAGTCCTGGCCCGCCATGTCCTCGGTCCAGAAGAAGTCGCGCTGCAGGCGCCAAGCCTCGTCGAACGCCTGCCCCCAGACGCTCAGGGGATCCATCAGGACGCGGATCCGGCCCAGGTCCGCCTTGACCGCCTTGCCGGATTCCTCATCTGCCCTGGCATCCGACGGAACGACGGTTACCTGCTTGTCGGCAATTACCACCAGCTTGGAGCGGTCGCCCGAGAGTCGGTAGCTGTCCACGGCATCAACCAGGGTGCTCTGCTTGCGCCGCGCGATGTCATAGCGGACCAGGCTCGGACGGGCGTCCTTGTCCTCCTGGCTGGCCTTCCCGTCGCCGGTGACGCCCGCCAGGACGGAGTCGAGCCAGAGCAGTGCACCGTCAACGGCCTTCAAGGAGGTGTAGTTGCCCTGCGGCACGGGAACCCCGATCACGCGGTGGGCGAGGCCTTCGGCATCCACAACGACCGCGGCCACGCCGCCGCCGCCCGCTGCGTCCGTGGACTTTTCGTCCGCGCCGGCTTCCTGCTCCGTGCCGGCAGGATCAACCGACGGGCCGAAGGGCGACGGCGTGTCAGCCGCAAGTGCCACCAGGTAGGGCTTGATGGGGCTGGGGAAGGAGAGGTCGAACGAGTGCCCGTCGTAGACGGGGTCGAAGCTGCGGTTGGACAGGAATGCAAGGAATTTCCCGTCCGGCGTGAAGGCCGGGGAGGCATCGCGGAAGCGGCCGTCAGTGACGTCGACGGGGTCGGCGTCGAGACGCTCCACGGTGGCCAGACGCAGCCGGCTGCGCGAACCGAAAGAGGTCACGGGCTCCGACCAGGCCAGCCAGCGCGAATCAGCCGACCACGCAAGCTCGGAGATGCTGCCCTCTCCGATGCTGGCCACCTGGGTAAGGTCGCCGCTGCGGGTGTCAACGACGAAAACGTCGCCGAAGGACGTCCCCAGGGCCACCCAGGAGCCATCGGGGCTTGCCTCCAGCGAACTGGCACGGGACGGCGTCGGGACGGTGATGCCTGCCTCCGCCGTGGCTGCCTGGGCGTCAGTCACGGGTGCTTCGGCCTGCGGAGCCACATCCGCCTGCTGCCCGTCATCGGAGGGGACGTGTGCGGTGGCAGCCGCCGGTGCTGCGCCGGATGCGGGAACAGGTTGCGGAAGGGTGGCCGCCGCTGCGTCCTCCCCACTGGCTGCCGGTGCCTCCGCGGAAGCACTGGCGGCTGATGACGGCGCCTCAGCCTGCGCGTCCGGCTGTCCACCGGTCCGCCGGACGGGGGCGGCGATGTCCTTGATCTGCAGTGCCTCCACGCCCTCGTGGTCGGCGATGTAGGCGATGCGTCCGTCCTTGAGCGGGCGGGGCATCCGGCCCCGGACGCCAGGGGTTGCCTCGATGATCCGGGAGGGACCATCCTTGTGCCGCAGCCAGTGGATGGTGCCGTGGGACTCCACGGCGCTGGCGGCGCCCGCACCATCCGGGGCAACCGCGCCCAGGTGCTTGACGGCGTCGAGCATTGCGGGGCGCCTGGCCTGCGAGGCCGAGCCGAGCGTGATGTCCAGCTTGAGCGCATCCGAGCCGAGGTCGTGGAGAATCCAGAGTTCGCCGGCGGATTCGAAAATGACGCGCTTGCCGTCCGTGGCCGCGTGCCGGACGTAGAAGTCCTGGTGGTCGGTGTGCCTCCGCAGGTCCTTCCCGTTGGGGAGCACGGAATACAGGTTGCCGTAGCCCTCGTGGTCTGACAGGAACGCGATCCGGCCGTCCACCCACAGCGGATCGGTCAGGTTGCCGTCGAGGTCCGGCAGGAGGCGTTCGAACTCTCCGTTGCCGTCGCGGTCGATCCAAAGTTTTCCGGCTGTTCCGCCGCGGTAGCGCTTCCACCACGCAGGTTCTCGCGAGAGCACGCTCGCCAGCACGACGGGACGCTCGTCGCCCACCTCGGGACCGAAGGCAACAGACTCCACCGGTCCGTAGGGGAGTTCCTGGGCCGAGCCGCCCTCAAGCGGAACGCTGTAGGCATGGGTGTGCCGGCTTTCGGCCTGGCGGAAAGCACTGGTCACCACCACGGACCCGGCGGTGGTGAATCCCTTGACCTTTGTGGTGCTGTGGCCGAAATAGGTGAGCTGCCGGTACCCGCCTCCGTCCACCTGTGCCGAGACAACTTCCGGCGCCGTTCCCTGGATGGCGGTCCACACCAGGCGCTTGCCGTCCGGGGTGAAACGCGGGTTGCGGGCAGGGAGCTGGAGCGAGGAGACACGCCAGGCGCGGCCGCCGTCCAGGGGCGCGATCCACACGTCGTCCTCGGCCACGAAAGTGACCAGATCACCGTGTAAATGCGGGAAACGGAAGTAGCTGGAAGAGGTCATCGTTCGATCATAGCCATCCCCTCCCCTGCCCCGCGGGAGATACACAACCCGGGCTGGCGTGGTGAGATGGACCATGCATATCGTCATGGCCGGCGCCTCAGGGCTCATCGGCACCTCCATGTCCGCGGCCTTTCGAAGTGCCGGCCACTCGGTGGTGACACTGGTCCGCCGGCCTCCTGCCACCGCAGCCGAAGTCCGCTGGGACCCGGCAGCCGGGGACCTGGATCCCGGCGTCCTGGACGGCGCGGACGCCGTGGTCAACCTCTCCGGCGCCGGCATCGGCGACCGGCCGTGGACGCGGCGCCGCGTGGAGGAACTGTTCAGTTCCAGGCTGGCACCAACAAGGACCCTGGTGCAGGCAATGGCCCGGACCGATGCGCCACCGGCAACCTTCATCAGCCAGTCGGGTTCGGGCTATTACGGCGATGCCGGCAATACTGTGCTGCGCGAGGATGCGGCAGCCGGGTCCGGGACCCTGGCGCAGATTTGCGTCGAGTGGGAGCAGGCCGCACGGATGGCCCCGCCTGGGGTTCGGGTGGTGACGCCCCGGACAGGGGTGGTGTTCAGCCGTTCAGGCGGCGCGCTGGGCAAGCTGCTGCCGCTACTGCGACTGGGGGTGGGTGGTCCCTTCGGAAACGGCCGCCAGTTCTGGCCCTGGGTGACCCTTCCCGATGTGTCAGCTGCTTTCCTGTTCCTCCTTGACTCCCAGGTTTCCGGTCCGGTCAACGTGGCCGCCCCGGAGCAGGCGGACGTCAATACCATCGTGGCGGCGCTGGCCCACGCCCTGCACCGTCCCGCCATGCTCCGGGTCCCTGCCCCGGTGCTTCGCACCGTGCTGCCCGGCCTCGGCGAGGAGCTACTGCTGTACAGCCAGCGGATGGAGCCGGGGGTCCTTGCAGCGGCTGGTTTCACCTGGCAGCACGGGCACCTGGATGCTGCTGCCCGCTGGGTGGCCGGACAGGACGCCACCGCCTGACCTTTGTACGCGGGGATGCAGGTGTAGCTGGTCACGGGCCCTGGAGGATGTCGCTGAGTTTCCACCGGCCGTCGACGGATACCAGGACCAGCCGCAGCAGCTGCGGCTCTGTGGGTGCCCCGGCGGCAACCTCCGCCCCGTCGGCGCCCACCACCCGGTAGCCGGACGTAGCGGACACCGCGCGGACCACGGCGCGGGCATCGGTGCGCCCGTCTTCGGCAGCCAGCCCTGAGAGCGCAGTGGTAAAACCCTGGAGCCGCTGGCCCGGGGCCGCAACCTGGCCGGCGATGCGCTGGTCAGCCGCGGCCGCGGAGGAACCCGGGGCGTTCACCTCCGCCAACAGTTGGGTGTTCCCGGTGCTGAAGGCATGGTCGCGAAGCGCGGCCAGCCCCCGCACCGCTTCCACTGGATCAGCCGTTCCGGCCTGCCGGCGTGCAGCGTCCAAGGAGGCAGCACTTCCGCCACCTGCGGCCGGGAGCCCACCTGCAACCACCGTCGGCGCCGACGGTGGCGGCACCCCGCGGGAGGTACCGGCGAGCCCATCGCTCCCCCCTGCGTTGGCCTGTAGCCACCATGCCACGGCCGCCGCCGCGGCAATGAACGGCAGCACGGACCGCCGCAGCATCCCTGGAACATTCCAGCCACCCGGGCCGTCCGCATGTTTCCCGCCGGACGCGGCTGCGGCTGCCGGGGCCGGCCAGCGCGATGTCGCTGCACGGCGCCGCAATCCCAGCAGCTTCCCCCGCAGTCCCAACAGCTTCCCCCGCACTCCATGGCCCGCAGGCGCGTCAGCCTCGCTGCGCCGCGTCAGCAACTCAGGCATAACAGCGGGATGGACTGCCTCGGAAAGATCCACGGGCTGTGGTTCTGCGCTGCGGTACACCGCCGTGGCCAGCGCCGACGCGTCGGGGCGCAGCCGCCGCTCGTCACTCAGGCCCGCTTCCAGTGCGGCCGCAAGGTCTTTGGGAACCCCGGGTACCAGGAGCGACAACGGCGGACGGTCGGCCGTGCGGCCCGGGGTGTCACCCGTCAGGCAGTACCACCCGAGGGCGGCGAGCGAATAGACGTCCCGCTCCGGTTGGAGTCCGGCGCGAACGGCGTCCACAGGGGCGGGATCAAGGAATCCACCGGTTCCGACACTTCCAGCCCGGCCCGGGTCGCCGAGCATCCGGGCGATCCCGAGGTCGGACAACATCGGCTTTCCATGCCTGGTGAACAGGATATTCCCTGGCGAAACGTCCGAGTGCGTGAACCCTTTGCCGTGCAGGTAGGCCAGGGCCTGGGCGATCGGCGTGAGCACGGTGACCGTCTCGCCCACGCCGAGCCTGCCGCGGGCGGACACCAGCTGCGCCAACGAGCCGCCGGCAGCGTAGTCCATTGCCAGCGCCATGCCGCCTCCGGCGTCCTTTGCCTGCACTACGTGGTGGGCCCTGACGAGGTGCTGGTGGTCCAGCGTCGAGAGAATCCGGATCTCGCGCCGCACGTCCTCGGCGGTGACGGTGTTGGTACTGCGCCTCCGGCCCCCGGTGGTCCGGAAGCACTTCAACGCATAGTCACGGCCTGTTCGCTGTTCCGTGGCCAGCCACACGTCCGCGCTGCTGCCCCGCCCCAGCAGCCGGCCGACGTCGTAACCGGGAAACTCAGGTGCCTGTGCATCGTCCATGGTCCATGTCTAGCCCAGTTCCGGACGCGCCGCAGAAGTTATCCACAGCCCGGGGGCGCAGTCACAAAGGGTGCCGCCGGTGAGCTTGGACACTAAACCGGGCCGGTACCGTTCCGGGGTCTAAGCTGGATGCCATGACTCTTGAGTTTTCACAGCTGGGTCTTGCCCCCGACTTCGTTGATTACATGGAAGCCTGGGATGCCCAGCGCGAACTCCATGACAAGGTTGTCGCCGGAAGTGCGCCCAGCACAGTCCTTCTTCTTGAGCACGCGGCTGTCTACACGGCAGGCAAGCTCACCGAGGACCACGAGCGGCCCTTTGACGGTACCCCGGTGGTCGCGGTGGACCGCGGCGGGAAACTGACATGGCACGGCCCCGGTCAACTGGTCGCCTACCCCATCCTGAAGCTGAAAAACCGTTCCGGAATCCGCGATTACGTGGAGCGCCTGGAAGAGATCATGATCACCGTCATGGCGGACTACGGTATTAACGCCGAACGCATCAAGGGCCGGGCAGGCGTGTGGATCAAGGCCGATTCCAAGGGCCCCGACCGCAAGATTGCGGCCATCGGCATCCGTGTCCTTAACGGCGTCACCATGCATGGCGTCGCCATTAACTGCAGCAACGACCTTGCCCCCTACGGGCAGATCATCGCCTGCGGCATCACGGACGCCGGAGTGACCACCATGTCCCTGGAAACAGGCAAGGACATCCGTCCCGCGGACATCGCGGAACGGTTCGTGGAAGAATTCCGCAAGCACGAAGAAGCATTGGTTTCGAGCCCTGAAGGAGCTCTACTGTGACATTGGCACCTGAAGGCCGGAAGATGCTGCGGATCGAGCAGCGCAACGCAGCGGTCCC
>NZ_JABFMW010000034.1 GCF_013359725.1 Pseudarthrobacter sp. C4D7
CGCGCAGGTCCAGGATGCATTCGTGCGCCACGAGTCCGCCTTCCCCGGTGTAGAGGACCGGGTAGAACTCGTTCAGCCGGGAAGCGACATAATTGGCGGCCAGGAGCGCGGACTTGGTGGCTTCGGTCAGGCCCTCGCCGCCCATGAGCTTCACGTACGCCCAGGAGATCGGGAGGACGCCGGCCGAGCCAAAGTTAGAGGCGCTGATGGCCACACCGTGGCCTTCCTGGTGCGCTGCCTTGTTGGCGTCACCGGGCATGAACGGTGCCAGGTGGGCCTTGGCTGCCACGGGTCCGACGCCGGGTCCGCCGCCGCCGTGCGGGATGCAGAAGGTCTTGTGCAGGTTCAGGTGGGAGACGTCGCCGCCGAACTTGCCGGGCTGGGCCAGGCCCACCAGGGCGTTCAGGTTGGCCCCGTCGACGTAGACCTGGCCGCCGGCAGCGTGCACAGCCTCGCAGATCTCGGTCACGTCCGCGTCGTAGACGCCGTGGGTGGAGGGGTAGGTGATCATGATCGCCGAGAGGACGTCCTTGTTCGCCTCGATCTTCGCGTACAGGTCCTCGTGGTCGATCGTGCCGTCGGCGGCGGTGGCGACGACGACGACCTTCATTCCGGCCAGGACGGCGGAAGCGGCGTTGGTGCCGTGGGCCGATGCCGGGATCAGGCAGACGTTGCGCTGGGTATCGCCGTTGGCGCGGTGGTAGCCGCGGATGGCCAGCAGGCCGGCGAGCTCGCCCTGGGAACCGGCATTGGGCTGGAGCGACACCTGGTCGTAGCCGGTGATTTCCGCCAGGTCGGCTTCCAGGCCACTGATCAGTTCACGCCAGCCCTTGGTCTGGGATTCCGGGGCGAACGGGTGGATGGAGGCGAACTCCGGCCAGGAGATGGCTTCCATCTCGGCGGTGGCGTTGAGCTTCATGGTGCAGGAGCCCAGCGGGATCATGGTGCGGTCCAGGGCCAGGTCCCGGTCCGACAGCTTCCGGATGTAACGCAGCAGCTGGGTCTCGGAACGGTGGGTGTTGAACACGGGGTGCTGCAGGAACTCCGAGGTGCGGAGCACCTCTGCGGGCAGCTCGAAGCCCTCGGCGTCCACTACCGGGCCGGCACCAAAGGCGACGGCGATCGCGGACAGGATTTCCGGCGTCGTGGTTTCATCCACGGAGACGCCGATGGTGTCCGCGTCGATGTAGCGCAGGTTGATGCCGCGTGCTTCAGCCGCGGTGATGACCTTGCCGGCCTTGCCGGGAACGGAGACCGTGACAGTGTCGAAGAACGTCTCGGTGGCCAGCTCCCGTCCGGCGGCCTTGAGGGTGGTGGCGAGGACGCAGGCGTTGTTGTGGACGCGCTCGGCGATGGCCTTCAGTCCGTCGGGGCCGTGGTAGACGGCGTAGAAGGAGGACACGATGGCCAGCAGGGCCTGCGCCGTGCAGATGTTTGACGTGGCCTTCTCGCGGCGGATGTGCTGCTCGCGGGTCTGCAGGGCCAGGCGGTAGGCCGGGAGGCCGGCGTCGTCCTTGGAGACACCGACGAGGCGGCCGGGCATGGAGCGTTCCAGGCCCTTGGCCACGGCCATGTAGGCGGCGTGCGGGCCGCCGAAGAACAGCGGGACACCGAAACGCTGGGTTGAGCCGACAGCGATGTCGGCACCCTGCTCACCGGGAGGGGTGATCAGGGTCAGTGCCAGCAGGTCCGCGGCGACGGTGACCAGCGCGCCGCGCTCCTTGGCTTCGGCGATGACGCCTGCGTGGTTGAAGACGCGGCCGGAGACGCCGGGCTGCTGGAGCACGATCCCGTTGATCGCGCCTTCAGGGAGTCCCTTGGACAGGTCGGCGACTTCAACCTCGAAGCCGAGCGCTTCGGCGCGGCCTTTGACGATGGCGATGGTCTGCGGCAGGACGTCGGCGTCCAGGACGGTCTTGCCGTCGCGGGCGTCCTTGTTCTTGTTGGCACGGCGCATCATCAGCACCGCCTCGGCCACGGCGGTGGCTTCATCCAGCAGCGAAGCGTTGGCGATGGGCAGGCCCACCAGGTCCTGGACCATGGTCTGGAAGTTCAGCAGCGCCTCGAGCCGGCCCTGGGAAATCTCGGGCTGGTACGGGGTGTAGGCCGTGTACCAGGCCGGGGCTTCCAGCACGTTCCGGCGGATCACGGCAGGGGTGATGGTGTCGTAGTAGCCCTGGCCGATCATCTGGACGGCAGTCTTGTTCTTGGCGGCGAGCCTGCGCAGTTCCGCAAGCACCTCAACCTCGCTCAGGGCGCCCTTGAGCGCGAGCGGCTTGGACTGGCGGATGGAATTGGGGACAGCGATGTCCACCAGGCTGTCGACGCTGTCATAGCCAACGGCCTTCAGCATGGTGTCAATGTCAGCCTGTCGGCGTGCACCAATGTGCCGGTCCGCAAAGACAGACGGTTGGGATTGAATCGTCATGAGGAACTCCAGGTTCGGCCGGCCACGGGTGGCTCGGCATGGATCGGGTTCCTCCCCGCTCTGTATTGGACCTGAGAGATTCCGCATGCCCACTACAGGGCCTGCTTGCACCGTCGGTGAGTACTGCCGGAGCAGCACTGCTTTCCAGAGTCGCCTCGCCGTGACGGTACATGGGCCTGAGAGATTCCTGGGGAGGATTTGCTCCTACGGCGCCTGCCCGGTGATGGCCGGGAGAACTCTCCCGCCACAGCTCGAAAGGCATATTGAAATGTGGGTGATTCGGCTCACAGGTTACAGGCTGGCTGGTGCATGGGCAAATCGATCCGCCCCGAATGACGCCCGCCGGGTGTTACAAGGACCGGGCGGCAGCGGGCTTGACTTTTATCCGTGACGGACGCCACACTGAACCCCGTGATCCGGCCGGGCAGCGGAACTGGCCCAAGGACGCTGGGCGCTCCGTTCGCCGGCGGGATCACCGAAGTCTCCACCGTCCGTGCCGCGGATCGCCGCGCCAAGGGTGGATACCTTCAGATAACTGAACACTGGTTTACCAATCAACGCTTTTGACCTGCGGCGGGAGAGCCCTGCCGGTACGTTCAGCAGGCGCCGTAGGAGCAAACCCTCCCCAGGAAACTCTCAGGCCCCCGTACCGCCGCGGTGAGGCATCTCTGGAAAGCAGCCAGGCCCTGTCCTGGCTCACCGACGGTGCAAGCACGCCATTCCGGCGCGTGGAAACTCTCAGGTCCCAGACAGAGCGGGGAGGAAATCCAATCTTTGCGACACCCCGGGTGCCGCTCGAACGATGGAGTTCCTCAATGACGACCCATTCCCCGACGTCCCCCGGCGGCGGAGCCCCGCACCTGGAGCGGCAGCTCAGCAACCGCCACATCCAACTGATCGCCATCGGCGGCGCAATCGGCACCGGCCTGTTCATGGGTTCCGGCAAGACGATCTCGGCGGCCGGCCCCTCGGTGATCTTCGTGTACATGATCATCGGCTTCATGCTGTTCTTCGTCATGCGTGCCATGGGCGAGTTGCTGCTCAGCAACCTCAACTACAAGTCGTTCAGCGATTTTGCCGCCGACCTGCTGGGACCCTGGGCCGGTTTCTTTACGGGCTGGACCTACTGGTTCTGCTGGGTCATCACCGGCATTGCCGATGTCATTGCCATCGCCGGGTACTCCCGCGAACTGTGGCCCGGGCTGCCCTTGTGGATTCCCGGCCTGGCCACTGTGGCCATCCTGCTCCTGCTGAACCTCACAACAGTGAAGGCATTCGGTGAAACGGAGTTCTGGTTCGCGCTCATCAAGATCGTTGCCATTGCGGCCCTGATCATCGTTGGCCTGTTCATGATCTTCACCGGGTTCCAGTCCGACGCCGGCCCTGCCACCTTCACCAACCTGTGGAGCCACGGCGGATTCTTCCCGAACGAGTTCATGGGCTTCGTGGCCGGCTTCCAGATCGCAGTGTTCGCCTTCGTGGGCATCGAACTGGTGGGAACCACCGCCGCCGAGGCCAAGAATCCGGAGCGGAACCTGCCCAGGGCCATCAACTCCATTCCCATCCGCGTCCTTCTCTTCTACGTGGGTGCACTCATCATCCTGATGGCCGTTACGCCGTGGACGCAGTTCCAGGCCGGCCACAGCCCGTTCATCGCGATGTTCTCGCTGGCGGGGCTGGGTGCTGCGGCCACCGTGGTCAACCTCGTGGTGCTCAGTTCCGCGATGTCCTCAGCCAACTCGGGCATCTACTCGACCTCCCGCATGGTCTTCGGCCTTGCCCAGGAAGGCGACGCTCCTGACCTCTTTGGCAAACTGTCCCGGCGGAAGGTGCCCCAAAACGCACTGTTCCTCTCCTGCGTGCTGCTGCTGTCCGGCGTCGTCCTGATGTATGCAGGCCAGGATGTGGGGAAGGCCTTCGACATGGTGACCACCGTCTCCGCTGTCTGCTTCGTCTTCGTCTGGTCGATCATCCTGGCCAGCTACATCGCCTTCCGCCGCCGCCGGCCGCACCTGCACGAGGCCTCGAAGTTCAAGATGCCCGGCGGTGTCGCCATGGTCTGGGTGGTCTTTGCCTTCTTCGCGTTCGTCATCTGGGCCCTCACCACCCAGCCGGACACCCTTGTGGCGCTGCTGGTCACCCCGGTGTGGTTCATTTTGCTTGGAGCCGCCTGGTTCGTCCTCCGGCGCCGGCCCGCGCACCAGGCCCGTTTTGCCACGTTCCAGGCTGAACTCCAGGCAGACCAGGACTTTACCGACGCAGCAACCGGCAAGGCTGTCCGTCCGGGTGCCGCCGCAGAAGCGGGCGAAGAGCGGGTCAAGCGGTGATCTGAACGGAAGTCCGCACGCCTCGGGACGTCACGGCCTCAGCCGGGCAGCTTCAGGCCGTGCCGGAAGCGGGGCATCCACCTGTACAGGCCCGACCCCGCGGGACAAAAAGTTCAGCATGCTTACTGTTGTCCACATAGGATGGATAAGCACGGCAGCCAACCCGCTGCAGGTCGATTTGAATGAAGGTGACCATGGCCAGGCGCAGCAATCCCGCACTACGTATCGCACAGGAAACCGCCCACAGCGCGATGTTCGACGCCGACGGCAAGCCCAAGCCCGGCGTCCACAACATGCTCCTGAAGGCAGTGCAGGTCCAGCGGCCCCTCGTGGTGGCCTACATTCGGAGGCTCCAGAAGAAGCATCCGCGGGCTACGGCCGCCCAGTTGGCGGGAATAGCGGAGCGCGATTACCTAAGGGCCGTGGCCGGTGGGGGTGCCCTGGTGGGTGCCACCGCCGTCGTTCCCGGTGTTGGAACCGTCGCATCGCTGGGACTTTCCGCGGCCGCAACCGTCGGTTTCCTCGAGGCAACTGCGCTTTACGCCACCTCACTGGCGGAGCTCCATGGCATTCGCCTCACCAATCCTGAAAAGGCCGGCACCATGGTCATGGCCATCATGCTTGGCGAGGAAGGGACCGCACTGCTGGGAACGCTCAGTGGCCAGGCTGCCGGAGGGGCAAAACCCGCGGACGTTTGGGGAAATGTGCTGTCCCGGTCCTCGATCCCGGGATTTGGCAGTGTCCGGAAGAAGATCCAGAACGCCTTCCTCAAAAACCTGCTCAAACGGCAGGGGACGGCGCTGTTCGGCCGTGCCCTCCCGTTCGGTATAGGGGCAGTTGTGGGCGGAGCCGGTAACCTCATGATGGGCCGAGCAGTGGCCAAGAACGCCCGGGAGGCGTTCGGACCCATGCCGGACACCATTCCCGGGGAGCTGACCGCGGCCACCGGGCCGGACAACCTGACCCTGGAAGGCAACACACTTGGATCTCAACGCTGACGTAGGCCAATCATTCGGTTCCTGGACCGCGGGAGGCGAGCCGGTAATGTTGCAGCTGGCCACCAGCGTCAACGTAGCCTGCGGCCTCCACGCGGGCGATCCGGTCACCATGCTGGACAGCTGCCGGGCCGCTGACGAGCTGGACGTCACCGTCGGTGCACACCTGGGCTACCGGGACATGGCCGGATTCGGCCGCCGCTCGCTGGACATGAGCTTTGACGAACTTTTCGGCGACGTCCTCTACCAGCTGGGCGCACTCGACGGCGTCGCGCATGCCGTGGGTGCCTCCGTGGACTTCGTGAAGCCCCACGGTGCGCTGTACGAGACGTTGATCCATGACGTTGAACAGGCTTCCGCGCTGGTGGCTGCCGTGAACGCCTACGATCCCGGCCTGCCCATCCTGGGTTTTCCCGGCTCGGAGTTGTTGAAGCAGGCCAAGGAGGCCGGCCACCCTGTGTTCACCGAGGCTTACGCCGACCGCGCCTACTTCGCCGACGGCACGCTGGTGCCACTTTCCAGGGAAGACGCGCTGCTGAACGACGTCGACACGATCGTGGAGCGGGCCGTGCGGCTGGCAACACGAGGCGAAGTGGTGGCCATTGACGGTTCGGTAGTCAGGGTTACGCCGGACTCCCTGCGCCTGCCGGGCGGCAGCCCGGAAGCTGTAGAGGCGGCGGTGCGCATCCGGGAAGGCCTCGAGGCTGCAGGCGTTGAGCTGGAGGCCTTCGCGTAGAGGGGGCGTGCTCCGGACTTCGGGGCTGCTGACCTTTGGATTGTTCAGGGCGCCCATCATCCCGATGGGACTAATGGCGTCTCGAGCAGTTGCGTTGCGAGGAGTTCTGCCCAGAGTGGATCGTCCGGTGAGAGGTCATCGGGGTCGATGAGTGAGTCGTCGTCGGGTTCCCAAGGTGGGAGGTCTTCCGGGCCGGCGTCTATGCACCTGGCATCTGCACACCTGGCATCGATGAATTGGCCTGCGGCGGGCATAAGCCATTGTGGCCAGTGGGTTGGTTCGGGGGCGGGGTGTTCGGGTTCGTAGTGGCGCCCTGTGGGTGAGGTCCAGCCTGGTGGGTCCTTGCTCGTGGCCTGGCCGGGTGTCCAGCGGGTGTGGTGTTTGAGGCGGTGGTGCCTAGGGCAGAGCTGTGCCAGGTTACTGATTCCCGTGGTGCCGCCGTGGTCCCACGCGGTGAGGTGGTCGGTTTCGTTGTCGGGGGTGTTGTTGGTGCAACCGGGGAACGTGCACTTGGCATCGCGCAGCCTGATCCAGCGTTTGATGGTTTCGGTGAGCCGGTAGTTCTTCCGGCCGATTTCCAGGGGTGCCCCGTCCCTTGGGTCGACCAGGACCCGGTAAAAGGAGTCGGCCCCGTCCGCGACCAGCCTCCGCGCCCTGGACGCCGGGATCGGCCCGAATCCATCGAGTACGGCGGGTTCGTCGGTGGCTCCGAGGAGGGCGAACACGGGCACGGTGACCAGGACATCGACCCGCGGGGCGGGGACCTTGCTGAGTTCAGTGGCGGTTCCGGCCCCCAGCAGCAGGGACGCGGCGATGTCGGGGCGGAGTTGGGTGAGGGTGCGTGGTTCATTGGGTCCTTGGAGGCCGCGGGCGGTGGCGGTGGTGCGGTTCCAGATGGCGCATGCGGTGTCTCCGGGGAGGTAGAGGGAGATCCAGGCCATGCCGTCCCGGTCCGGGGTGTATTCCATCCGCCGGTCCGCCGCGCCCTTGGCATGGCGCTTCTCGATCGATTCCGGATGATGGCGCTCCCGCCACCCCCGGACCTTGGCCCGAAACCGGGACGGGACGAGGTCGCCCGGGGCCGCGCCGCGGGCGGGATTCCGTGCGTCCGGGTCGAAGAAATGCGCCACCAAAGACGCCGCATCCTCAGCGGTGAGGCTCTCGGTTTCGTCGGCGACGATCCGGGCATGCTGCCACGACATTGTTCCGGCGGACAGCGCCTCGAGCACCAGCGGCTGGGCGCAGATCCGGCGGGACTGCTCCACCAGGGCGCCCGCGGCCGCGGAACTGATGGTGAGGACGCCGGCGATCTCCTCCACCACGGACATTTCCGCGTAGGTGCGGTCATCCACGGACGCGTCCGGCGGGGTCATCGCCTGCTGAAATTCGACGGCATCGGCGGCCTCCCGCGCCTGCCCAGCGGCGAGTTGAGCCGCGAGATGGGACCGAAGCTCCAGCCGTTCCAGCCGAATCCCATACCGCCGCTGCAACACGTCAACATCAGCACCAACGCCGACCCCGGCAGCCAGGAGGGCGTCCTCACTGTCCAGCGCATCCAGGGCAGCAACAGAGCCGCCAATACCTTCCGGCATCGCTGTCCGGTCCGCGCTGTTTCCCATACCGACATCATCGCGCGACCCACTGACATTCAAACCGGCTGCCAGTGAGCACCAAAACCGGGCGCCGCCGTCGTACGCATTCCCGCTGCGCAGCCTACTTTCCGCACCCCAAATACTCCGCGCGAAAAGGAATCTGCGCAGCGCCAAACTCTATCCGCAGCGAAAAGCCGCCGACAGGAAAGTTACCCAAAAATCAGTTGCGCCACCGTGAAAATCGCCAGGCCGGCCAAGGACCCCACCACGGTGCCGTTGATGCGAATGAACTGCAGGTCCTTGCCCACCTGGAGCTCGATCTTCTGCGAGGTTTCCTCGGCGTCCCAGCGCGCAACCGTGTCGGTGATGACCCCGGCGATATCGGAACGGTACGTCCGGACAAGGTAGGCTGCGGCGTCACCGATCCAGGCGTTGACCTTGCCTGCCAGTTCCGGGTCCTGCACCAGTCGGGTGCCGAAATCGCGCACGGCGGCCTTGAACTTGATGGTGAGCTCGCTGTCCGGATCGTCAACGGCACCCAGCAGCGCGTTCTTGACGGTGCCCCAGGTCCGGGACGCGAGCTCGCGCACCTCTGGATCACCCAGGACCTGAGCCTTGACGTCCTCCGCGCGGGCTATCATCGCCGGATCGTGCTGCAGGTCCTGCGCGAGGTCGTTCAGGTACTTGTCGATCGACTGGCGCACCTGGTGGCGGGGGTCGGCCTGCACGGCACGCACGAATTTGAGTATCTCGAGGTAGACCTTGTCGCCCACCATCCCGTCCACGAACTGCGGAACCCAGGTGGGGGAGCGGTCGGAGACCAGGCGGGTGACGGTCTCGTGGTTGTCGTCCACCCAGTCGGCGGCACGGTCCACCAGCAGATCCACCAGCGTGTGGTGGTGACCGTCGTGGAAGATCCGTTCCGCCAGCCTGCCCACCGGAGGTCCCCACGGCGGAGTGAGGAGGTGCTTGCGGACCATGCCCTCGATGACGGCCTGGACGTCGTCGTCGTTCAACACCGTGAAGGCGCCACGGATCACCGCTGCACCTTCCTTGGCCACCCGGTCAGCACCCCCGGGTGCTGCCAGCCATTCGCCGGCCCGGCGGGCGATGTTGACGCTGGCCAGCTTGTCCTGGACCACCTGTTCGGAGAGGAAATTAGTCTCCACGAACTCGCCCAGGGAGGCGCCGATCTGGTCTTTGCGGCGCGGAATGATGGCCGTGTGGGGGATCTTGATGCCCATGGGGTACTTGAACAGGGCTGTCACGGCGAACCAGTCGGCCAGTGCGCCCACCATGCCGCCCTCGGCCGCCGCACGCACGTACTGCAGCCACGGATACTCTTTTTGCAGGGCGAAGGCGAAGACGAAGATCACGGCCATGGCGATCAGCAGGCTCAGCGCCAGGAGCTTCATTTTCCGCAGCGCTGCCGCTTTTTCGGCGTCGGCGGCACCAAGCTGGCGGCTTACGACGGCGCCTGCCGCCGCAGTGCCCGGGCGCGCCTGTTGCTCTGCCTCCACAGGTGCCTCCTGCGTGGTTGGCCCAGTAGTTGCCTCAGAATTCACCTGCATGTGCCAAGCCTAGCCCTGAAGGAGGGGGCCGGTCGGCTACCGTGTGTCCATGACAGTTGAGGAGTCAGTGCCGCAGCGGCCGCTGGTCTTTGCCCATCGCGGTTCCAGTGGCATGTATGCCGAACATACCCGCGCCGCCTACCTGCAGGCCCTGGCCGACGGCGCCGACGGCGTTGAATGCGATGTCCACCTGACGCGCGACCAGCATGTGGTGCTGCTCCATGACGCCAACCTGGACCGCACATCGGACGGGACAGGCCCGGTGGCCGAACGGACCCTGCAGGAACTGCGTCAGCTGGACTTCTCGTCCTGGAAGGGGGTGCGTATTCCCGAAACCTACGGGGCGCGCACCGAGCAGCTGCTCACCCTTCCGGAACTCCTGGACATCCTGCGCGGAGCGGGCAGGCCCGTGAAACTCGCCATCGAGCTTAAGCATCCCAGCCCCTACCAGCTCAAGCTGGAGGACCGGGTCCTGGAGGTGCTCCGCAGCGAAGGATGGGACCCGCAAAGCTCCACGGTGGACAACGTGGCCGTGACCTTCATGAGTTTCAGCCCGGATTCGGTCCGGCACCTGCTCCTCTCGGTTCCGGCGGAATACATTTGCCAGCTGGTTGACGACCTCACGGTCCATGAGATCCGCGGCGGCCTTGGGGTGGGTCCCATTACCGGCGGTGCCATTGCCAACCTGATGAAGGCGACCCAACTGGAGGGCGAAAAGATCCTGGACGGCCGGGAGGTGGGGATGGCCGGGCCCGGCATCGACTACGTCCGTGAACGGCCCGACACTGTCCGCCGCTGGCTGGATTCCGGACGCCGCTTCAGGGTGTGGACCGTGGATTCCCCGGAAGACGTTGCACTCTGCCAGGGACTGGGCATCCAGGAGATCACCTCGAACGTGCCGGCCAGGGTTTTGGAACAGCTGCACATGGCCGCGCCGCAGGGAAAGTAGCCCTGACATGAACGCCGTCGGCAGCTACTCCGTGCCCCGGTGGTGGGGTGGCCCGCTGGACGTCGAAGGCCTGGCGCTGCAGTCCGTGGAAGCCGCGGCGGAAGCGGTGAACCTATACACGGGCACGCCCGACCGCTTTGGCACTACACCCGAACTGACCGCTCCCGCGTTCGATTCCTTCGGCCATCTCCGGATCGCAGGGCGCAAACCGCAGGGCTTCGCGCCCCTTTCCGGCTTCCGAAAGACCGCCGACGGCTGGATCCGGCTGCACGCCAACTACCCGCATCACGAGCAGCGGCTCCTGCAGGCACTGGGTGCCACTTCGGCGGAAGAGGTGGAACGGGAACTTCGCTCCCTGCCTGCGCTGGACGCCGAGGCTGCCATCCAGGAACAGGGCGGGATTGCCGCGGCGGTCCGGACACGGAGTGAATGGCTTGCGACTGATATGGGCCGCGCTGCAGGTTCGGGGCCGTGGGTCGCGGTGGAGTATCCGGACGGCAGAACTGCCGGCTTCGGGCTGCGGGAAGCTGCCGCGGCAACAGGCGACGCTTCCGGCACGGCTCACCGCGCCGCGGGCCTGCCCTTGGCCGGGCTGCGGGTCCTGGACCTGACACGGGTCATCGCCGGTCCAGTCGCTACCCGGCTGCTTGCTGCCCTTGGAGCAGATGTCCTGCGGATCGATCCGCCCGCGATTCCCGAGATCGAAGACCAGTTTGTGGACACGGCCTTCGGCAAGAGCAGCGCATCCTTCGACGTGGAGCGCCCGGCCAACCAGCATCAGCTCCAGCAACTCCTGGCCGGCGCGGATGCCGTGGTCACGGGCTACCGGCACGGTGCGCTGGACCGGTTTGGCCTCAGTCCGAGGGATCTGATGGCAGCACACCCGGGGCTGGTGGTGGTCTCCCTGGACAGTTGGGGCCGTGCGGGTCCTTGGAGCGGCCTGCGCGGTTTCGACAGTATTGTGCAGGCTGCCTGCGGAATCGCCCACATCTACGGCATAAAGGACGACGACGGCGGGTGGCGCCCGGGTGCCCTGCCGGTGCAGGCGCTGGACCACGCCACGGGCTACGGGGTTGCCGCGGCCGCGGTCCGCCTCCTGGCTGCACGCCGCCGGACGGGTATGGGTGGCGCCGCCCACCTGTCGCTGGCCCGCACCGCGGAGGAACTGTTCTCCTTGGCCAGCGGGCAAAACGCTTCCAGCCTGAACAGCCCAACCAGCGCGGAAAGCCCGGCGGAACTCTCTGCGCCCGAATACCGGTTCATGGACAGCAGCTACGGGGAGCTGCGCTACGTTGGCCCACCCCTGTTGGACGCAGGGCGGCCGCTGGACTATCCGTCCCCACCGCCACCGTATGGTCGCTCGCCGGCCACCTGGCCGTAATGCCCCCAACACCGCGTGACGGTGAATGGCCGCTGCGCGGGCTTGGCCGTCCTGCCTCCAATGCCGGTTTCCTGGCCGCGCTGTGGCTGTGATTGAGTGGTTCCATGTCTCTTCCCAGGTCCGGCCCCGCTGCCAAGGGCCTGTCCGCGCTAAAACCGTCCTGTATCGGTCCGGCCCTGCAACATCTGTCCGCGGCAGCCATGGGAGCCCTTCTGCTGGCCAGCGCCGGAAAGCATTTCAGGGACCCCGGCTTTTACCGGGATGTTGTTCCGGAATACCTCTGCCGGCAGGACCCGGTGCCCGGTGAAACCAACAAAGGCACACCCCAACATCCGTGGGCCCTCCTGTCCCGGGACGAATGGATCGCCGTGAGCGGCCTGCTGGAGCTCGCCGCCGCCGTCGGGATTCTCCTCCCGCCTGCCCGGAAGCTGACCGCGACGGCTGTCACTGCGATGTTCACTGCCTTCCTGGCCGGGCATGTGGATGCCCTCGTGCGGGCCTACGGGCCGGAAGGGACGCCGACGCGGCGGAAGATCCACGCGGTACGGCTTCCGCTCCAGGCCCCGCTGATCCTGTGGGCCTGGAGCCTGCGGAAACCGGCTTTGGCCAACCGAAAACCGGGTGGCCGGGGGTGAAGCTGCTGGCCTCGCCGGCGGTCAGGGTAGGGATCTCCATCAGCATTGCCACGGGCCTGTACGGTGTCTCATTCGGCGCGTTGGCGGTGACCTCCGGACTCAACTTCTGGCAGACCATGGCGCTAAGCCTGCTGCTCTTCAGCGGCGGCTCCCAGTTCGCGTTCATCGGGGTGGTGGCAGGCGGCGGTTCCGGTATTGCGGCCATGAGTGCTGCCACCCTCCTGGGCATGCGCAACGGCATCTACGGCATGCAGTTGAACGCGCTGCTCCGCCCAACCGGCTGGCGCAAGTACGTTGGGGCGCAGCTGACCATCGACGAATCCACGGCCACCAGCACGGGCCAGACGGACCCGGCCGAACAGCGTCGCGGATTTTGGACTGCCGGAGTGGGCGTCTACGTGCTCTGGAACCTCTTCACCGCGGTAGGGGCGTTGGCCGGAAGCGGGCTGGGTGACCCCAAGCAGTGGGGGCTGGACGGCGCCGCAGTCGCTGCTTTCCTGGCGCTGCTCTGGCCCCGGCTCAAGGGCCGGGAACCGGTCGCCATCGCCGTGGCGTGCGCCGTGGCTACGGTGGTTGCCGTTCCCTTCGTCCCGGCAGGCGTGCCCATCCTGGTGTCCGCGGTGGTTGCCGCGGTGGCCGGCTGGTTCAGCCACGGGCGCCGTGACGAAGGACTGGAACCCGACGTCGAGCCGTACGGATCCCATGGCCACAGCCACCATCATGACCGCCGCAACGCACCGGAGCCCAGCAGGGACCCGGACCCGGAGGCAGGCGCATGACGCTCTGGATCTGGCTGCTCCTTGCCTGCTTCCTTGCTTACGCATGGAAGCTGGTGGGCTACCTTGTTCCCGCCAGGCTCCTTGAAGACCCGCGCACATCACGCGTTGCAGGAACCATGACCATCGGCCTGCTGGCCTCCCTGACAGTGGTGAATGCGGTGGTGTCCGGCCAAGGACTCGCTGCTGATGCCCGGCTGGGAGCGCTGGCCGCGGCTGCAATTGCCCTGGTCCTTCGTGCGCCGTTCCTGGTGGTGGTGATCGCCGGGGCCGGTACTGCGGCGTTATTGCGGACCCTGGGCTGGAACTGAACCGGCACGCCCTGCTTCAAACAGTGATTCAGGTCACTTTTTTCCGGTGGTCCCGGTTGTACTATGGGAACGGCTTATGCAGTTGGCCATGGAATTCCCTATCGAATGGCAACCATGGAAAATCCACTGCATCCGGCAGGCGGCCCGGCGGCCAGGCTCCGGCATCAGAACGCCCGACGACGGGCGGGCCTGCCAGCCCGACGCTTCTTCAAGCGCTTTTCCGGGCTTTCGGACGTTCCGGAAGAAGACCTGGACCTTCTCTCCCAAAGGCTTCGGGAGGCACTCACTCTGGACCCGTCGTCGTCAGTGCCGGCCCTTCAGGCCTTGGTGCGCAGGGAAATCCGCAAGCGGGCTGACGCGGGCAGGGCCTAGCGGCCCATCCCTCGCGGCGCCATCTGTGATGGACTGGATGAGAGGCAGCCCACACCAAGGCGGCCACTAAGGGAGGAATCGAGATGGACGATCAGTCACGGCCTGTTGATCCGCGCGGTTCAGAATCAACGCGGGAACTGCGGGACACGTCCAGGAGGCGCCGGGATGCGGAGGAGAAACTCCAGCAGCACCTGATGGAAGCCAAGGACCATGTTCCCAACGAGTTCCACGAACATCCCGGCCACGGCTACCAGGGACACGGCCAGTCGGCCCAAGAGCACCACTCAAGGGAACAATCCCGGCAAGAACAACCCCGGCAGGACCAGGCTGGCCAGGACCAGCCCGGTCAGGAGAGCGCACGGGCCGGAGAGGGCGGCGCCGGCGAAAAGGTCGCGGAAGACACCTGACGCGCGGTTGGCATCGCAGCCGGCCTGGCCAGAGGCTTCACGCTGCTGCGGGCGATTGTCATCCGCAGCCTGTCCTGGCTAGGCCACGCCGTGGGCGGTTCCCTCAGGTGAGGCGGACCGGCGGAAGCTTTCCTCCACGCCCATCTCATACCAGGCCTGCGCGCCAAACTCAGGTTCCGGGGTGTCCAGGTTCTGGTACAGGGCGTCAAGCAGTTCGATCAGCTCCCCGGCTGTCAGCGCGGGCAGTACTTCTTCCGGTCCGCGGGGATCATTGAGGTAGCGGAGAAGCTTCGAGTGGTTCATTGCAGTGCGGCCGTGACGCTGGGATCGGGCGCGAAGTGCATGGGGTCGCTCCAACATGGAAGTGCCGGGGCTGGCTGCCTAACCCCATCCCTGAGTTTATTGCACGTACTTTCCGGTAACAATGGTGAAGGCGGGAACTGCCGGCCTCCTCCGGGAGGGCCTATTCCGGCAGGACTCCTGGCTGGCCGGGCACGGTGGTGGTGCTCGAAGCAGCCGGGACCGGCACGAATACGGGGAGCGGGCGCGACGGGCGGACCGTCCGGATGGCGTCTTCCACCAGCGCGAGCGGGCGGCGCCAGGCGTCGGAACCGGGTTCCATGGTGTCCACTACGCCGATCAGCATGGCTAGCAGGCGGAACAGGTCCGTCATGGAAATATCCTTACGCAGGCTGCCCTGTCCCTGTCCGCGCACCAAAAGGATGCTCATTGATTCCATCAGGGAACCCGTAATTCCGGTCAGGAGTTCCCGCCGCCCCGCCACCGCGCAGAGCAGGTTGGCGTCGTCGCTGGCTGCCGCCATCAGGGACTCGAGGACGCGCAGCAGGCCTGCGGCGGCGTCGATGTCCGCCAGCGCGCCGTCCATCACGGGGTCGACCGTGAGCCGGAGCTGCCGGTTAAGCGCGGCAAGCACCAGTTCTTCCTTGTCCGCAAAATTGCGGAAGAGGGTTGCCGGCCCCACGCCGGCGGTGTTTGCGATGGTCTGAAGCGGTACGTCCGGGCCGGACTCCCGGAAGCATTGGCGCGCAGCCGTGATGATCTTGTCCACGTTCCGCGCTGCGTCGGCACGGAGGGGCTTTCGGGCGACTGCGAGGCTCATGCCAAAAAGGGTAGCAACGGAGCCTGCAGCCAACATGGTTACTCCGGGGTAAGCGCTTATGTGACGGCGGGGCCCGTCTTTCGGCACCCGCCACGCCCCACCCGCGTGGGAGACTGGGCAGCATGTTGCTCGCATTTTCTGTTGCTCCCTCCGGCGTACCCAGCGAAGGCTCGCGGCCCAACGATGCGTCGGTGCACGACGCCGTTGCGGCCGCAGTGAAGATCGTCCGGGAGTCCGGACTGCCCAACCAGACGGATTCCATGTTCACCACCATCGAAGGCGAGTGGGATGAAGTCTTTGACGTCGTCAAGCGCGCCACCGAGGCCGTGGGGCGCTACGGCAGCCGTGTTTCGCTGGTGATCAAAGCGGATATCAGGCCCGGCTACCGCGGCGAGCTGACGGCGAAGGTTGACCGCCTGGAGAATGCCCTGGTGCAGGAGCCCTAAGCGTCCTGCCAGGGCCGGGTTTATCCGGCCCCGGTTCTCTGGACCCCCGCCACGCCGCGTGCCAAAATGTGGCAATGTTCGAGCACAAGCCCCGGCCGGAATGGATCGCCACTGAGGAATTCCTGTCCGCTGCCGTGGTGCACCCGGACAGTGCGGTCCAACGCGCCATCCATGCCGCGGCGGAGGCCGGCATGCCCGCCATTGAGGTAGCGCCCAATGCAGGGAAGCTCCTCAAGCTCCTGGTCCAGCTGACCGGTGCCCGTCGCATCCTCGAGATCGGCACGCTGGCCGGGTACAGCACCATCTGGATGGGCCGTGGACTGCCGCCGAACGGCACCCTGGTCACCTGTGAATACCTGCCCCAGCATGCTGAGGTAGCGTGGGCCAACATCGATGCCGCCGGCCTGGGGGAGCGCGTGGAGATCAGGCTGGGCCCGGCACTTGAGACCTTGGCCGCCCTCGAAGAAGAGGAACGGGAGCCGTTCGACTTCATCTTCATCGACGCCGATAAGCAAAACAACAGCCGCTACCTGGACTGGGCCGTGAGGCTGGGCCGCCCCGGCGCGGCCGTGGTCCTGGACAACACCATCTGGGAAGGCGCCGTCCTGGACCCGGACATGGATCCCGTCAACGCCCCGGGCATCATCGACGCACTCAAACTGCTGGGCGAACACCCCCGGCTGGACTCCACCGTGATCCAGACCGTCGGCTCCAAGGGCTGGGACGGTTTCGCCCTGGCGCGCATCCTCCCGCAAAACAGTAAGTAAGCTGTTGAGATGCGTCCGGTGCCACCGGACACCTTTCACGGAGGACGTACTTGCCAGCGCCAACTACTCCAGTGCTCCTGAGCTCCACCCCTGCCGACCTTGCGCCGTGGCGTTCAACCCTTGACTCATTCGCCGCAGCCGCCGGGGATGTGCCGGCCCTGCTGGCCCTGTCCGTCGAGGCCGGACGGACGTGGCCGCGGCCCGGGGAAGGACGCACCGCAGTGCTATGGGAGCTCCTGGCCTCCGTGGCTGCCGCCGACGTGGCCGCGGCCCGGGTGTTGGAGCCGCACCTGGACGCCGTCGCCATCCTTACCCAGGCACGCCAGGCATTCCCCGCCGTCCAACCCGCCCCGGACGGGGCCGCTGATGCTGCGTGGGGAGTGTTCGCCGCAGAAGCACCACACGCCAGGCTGGAGGCGGGCTCCACAGCAGGCGGGACCACGCTCAGCGGAACCAAGCCTTGGTGTTCGCTTGCCGGCAGCCTGGACGCTGCCGTCATCACCGCACACACGGACGACGGCGGCCGGGCGGCCTTTGCCGTGAGCCTCCGCCACCCGGGCGTGGCGTGTGAGGAACCGGCATGGATCGCGCGCGGGCTCCGGGAGATCCCCAGCGGAAGCGTGACTTTCGACCAGGTCCCGGCGACGCCCGTGGGTGGCACCGGCTGGTACCACAGCAGGCCCGGTTTTGCGTGGGGAGGAATTGGCGTCGCAGCCTGCTGGCTGGGCGGAGCAGTGGGGGTTGCCCGGGACTACCGTGACGGCCTGCTGGCAGCTGCGGACAACGGGCGGGAACCGGACCAACTGGCGCTCGCGGCACTGGGCGAGGCGGACAGGACCGTTGCCGCCGCCCTGCAGTACCTGGCCCGGACGGCAGCCCGGATCGACGATGGCACCCTTGGCTCCGACGGGAACCAAAGCACCTGGAGCGAAGCCCAGCGTGTACGCGGAACCGTTGCCGCCGCCGTCGAACGCGTCCTCTGCCTGGTGGGCTCCAACCGGGGCCCCGGGCCGCTTGCCTTCGACGAACCCTATGCCAAACGGATGGCGGACCTGGCGCTGTACGTCCGGCAGCACCACGGCGCGCGGGATGATGCCCAGCTTGGCCGGCTGGCGCTGAAGGGGGACTGCCCGTGGTGACCTTCTCGCACGCAGACCAGGGAACCAGCGAGGAAGCCTGGAACCGGAGCGGCCTGGCTGCGGTGCCGGAACTGCCACTGGATGCGGCCGAACTGGCGCGCATGCGCTTCGTGGTCCTGGCAGCCCACCCGGACGACGAAACACTCGGTGCCGGCGGACTCATGGCCTCGCTGGCAGCCCTGGGAGCCACGGTTGAAGTCCTGCTGTGCACGGCAGGGGAGGGGTCGCACCCGGAGTCGCCCACCACCACTCCCAGCCAACTGGCCGCCGTCCGGCTTGGCGAATTCTCGGCGGCCATGGACGCCCTGGGACTGGCGGACCGCTGGACCTTCCTTGGGCTGCCGGACCGCGGACTGGGCGGCCACGCGGAAGCGATCGCCGGTGCGGCCCGGGATGCGGGGCGTCGACTGCCCGGCTCTCCGGACGGGCTGGTCTTCGTGGCACCCCACCGGGCCGACGGCCACGGCGACCACGAGGCCGTTGGTGCGGCGGCGGCCGAGGTGGCCCGGGAAGGCGGCCACGCGCTCCTGGAGTACCCCATCTGGTTCTGGCACTGGGCCACGCCCCAGGACCAGGACTGGCAGCAGTGGGTCCGGTTCCATCTGGCGCACTCCGCCCGCACGGCCAAGGAGCGCGCCATGGCGGAGCACACAACCCAGGTGCAGCCGCTTTCACCGCAGCCCGGGGACGAAACCTTGCTTAGCGGCGCATTCCTGGAGCACTTCTCGCGCGGCTACGAGGTTTTTGCCTGGACGCCCGCCGCCCCTCCGCCCGGGCCGCTGCACTCCAGCAGCGACGCGGAAGTGGTCTTCGATGGGGTCCATGCCGGCCATGAGGATCCCTGGGACTACGCCACAAGCTGGTACGAGCGGCGCAAACGCGCGCTCACCCTTGCGGCTCTCCCGGGGGAATCCTATGAACGCGGCCTGGAAGTGGGATGTTCCATCGGGACGTTGACCGCCGAACTGGCACCCCGGTGCCGCAACCTGCTGGCAGTGGATGCCAGTGGGACCGCCGTGCAGCGGGCCAGCAGGCGGCTGGAGGACGAGCCCGGGGTGCAGGTGGAGCAACGGGTCCTGCCGGGAGCCTGGCCCGAAGGAACGTTCGACCTGGTGGTGGTATCCGAGGTGGGCTACTACCTGGCCCCTAACGAGCTGGCCCGGCTGTGGGACCGGGTGGAGGCCACCCTGGAACCGGGCGGAACCCTCCTCTTGTGCCACTGGCGGCATCCCATAACCGGCTGGGAACTGGACGGGGACACGGTCCACACCCTGGCCCGGCAACGGCTGCGATGGCGCACGGCAGGGCTTTACCAGGAACGCGACTTCGTGCTGGAAGTATTGGTTTCCCCTGACAGCAGGGCCGGGGAATGATGCCGGCCGGTCCGGGAGAAGCTGCTTCAATGCCGCCACCAGTCCAGGATTCCGGCGGCATCGGGCAGGTTGCGGTCGTTATCCCGGCCCACAACGAGGAACAGCACCTGGAACGGGCTCTCACCGCGGTCAGCGGCGCGGCAGACCGGGTGGCCGACGAGTTGCCGGGCGTGGATGTGCGCGTGGTGGTTGTCCTGGACGCCTGTACCGACCGGTCCCCGGAAGTGGCCGCGCACGTTGCTGCCGCGGACCCAAGGTACCTGCTCCTTCCCGTCAGCTTCGGGAGCGTGGGAAAGAGCCGGCAGGCCGGTGTCAGTGCCGCACTCGCGCACGCGGCCAAGCAGCCTCAACCCGGCGGCGCGGCGGCCGGCCACCCCCTGCAGGGAACCTGGTTGGCCAACACAGACGCCGATTCCTGCGTGCCTTCCCACTGGCTGGTGCGGCAACTTGAACTGGCGGCACTCGGTTTCGACGTCGTCCTTGGCACGGTGCAGCCGGACCCCCACGGCATGCACCATGAACTGCTGGCCCGCTGGCACGCGCGGCACGCAGGTACCGAGGGCCACTCCCACGTATACGGCGCGAACCTTGGCGTCCGGGCCTCCGCCTACCTGGCTGCAGGCGGCTTCCCCGCCATCGATTTTGATGAAGACCAGGAGCTGGTGAGCCGCCTTCGACGTGGCGGCGCAGGCATTGTTGCCACCGACACCACGCGCGTCCTCACCTCAGGAAGGACCGCGGGCCGGGCGCCGCATGGATTCGCCACCTATCTCCTGGCGCTGACGCAGCCGTAAGGGGGCTGCCGGGCCAGCACAGCCTGGAGTGGGGGCTGCCGGGCGCGGGAAAGGGCTGCTGCCCGGAGGCAACAGCCCTTTATTGCAGGGACTCAATCTTCCATGACTGTGTCCCCGGCCTTCCCGGCCGGTAATTTTTTGTTTCAGACCAGGTCCGGAGCGCTGGCAACGATGTAGTCTGCCGCAGCCGGCCCGGTCATGGAGAGGTTGTTGCTGTCCGGATTGATACCGGCATCCTCCAGGGCTTCCCACAGGGATTCCGGCGGCTGGAGGTCAGCCTTGTGCAGGAGGCACCAACTTGTGTAGAGGCCGTAGAGCTCGTCGCGCCTGAGGCCCAGCCCGGGCTCCCTGTCCGCGACAACGGCTTCGGCAAGAAACTGTTCAAAATGGGTAGCAGGCATGTCCGCTCATAAGGGGTCGACAGTAATTCCGCCGTCTGCTTCAGCGGCCTTGCCGGTCTCCAGGGGATCCCGGCGAGGTATTCAAGAAATTATTGCAGTTCCGTGTGGTTGTCCAGTTGGAGCCGGCCCGGTTGCAACTTGTGGGGCGGGGGCATGTACAGTGCTGCGCCGTCCGGCCGCGAACGGCTGCAGGGGCGGGCCTGAGGGGGCCGACGGCGACTGGGGGGACTGGCCTCGGTCTCAGAAGAGGCCATCTCACCGCCGACCCCGTATTACCCCGGATTTACTGCATTCCCGGGAAACCAAACAGGACCTGCAGGATGAATTTTCCTCCATCCCGAAGGTCCTGCCTAGTCCCCCTCACTACGGCTGGCCGCGCCCTATGAAGCGCCCGCGCCTGGCTGCCCGCCGTCGTCGGAATCTCCGTGGCCGGCACGGTGCTGCACCTTCTCCCGGACCCTGTCGCGGTGCCGCTCGCCCGGCTGGACGCCGCCCTGCCCGTCGCTGCCATGCTGCGCGCTGGGGGTAGTGCCGGAACCGTCCTGCCCGTTCTCCGCGGCATACTTTTCCCGGAGTTCGCGGCCGTGCTGGACGTCCTCCTCGATCTGCTTCTGCAGCTTCTCGCTCTTCTTGGTGTCCCTCGGCGGAAGCTGGATGGTTTCCTCAGCCTTGATGCCGGCCTGCAGCTCGCGGCCGCGCTCCACCTCGGCGTCGAATTCGGCGCCGAACAGAAGCGACATGTTCAGGATCCACAGCCACAGCAGGGCGACGATGACGCCCCCGATGGCGCCGTAGGTCTTGTTGTAGCTGTTGGAGTACGCAACGTAGAAACCGAAAGCCAGCGACGCCAGCAGGAACACCACCAGGGCGATGGCAGAACCCATGCTCATCCACCGGAATTTCGGCTGCTTGACGTTAGGGGTGGCGTAATAAAGGATGGCGATCGCGACAATGATCAATGCCAGCATCACCGGCCATTTGGCGATGTCCCAAGCCGTCAGGAAGGCGCCACCGAGTCCGATCAGGTTTCCGACGGACTGTGCCACAGGGCCGCTGAGTACGAGCATCGCCGCGATCGCGACGACGATCAGCAGGTTCACGACCGTAACGCCCAGCATGGTGCCGCGCAGTTTTACGAAGGCACGGCCCTCGTCAACTTCATAGACGCGGTTCATAGCCCGGCCGAAGGCGCCGACGTAGCCGGACGCCGACCAGAGGGCAGTAAGGAGGCCGAGGACCAGGGTGATGCCGGCGGTCGAGGAGCTGGCGAGGTCCTGCACCACAGGCCGGATCGTTTCGACTGTCTGGCCGGGGGCGAAACCCTGCACGATATCCAACAGGGCGGACGTTGTCTTTTGCGGGTCCCCGAAGATCCCGAGGAGGGAGACAAGCGCCAGCAGGGCCGGGAAAATCGACAGTACTGAATAGTAGGTGAGAGCCGCTGCCAGGTCGGGACATTGGTCCTTGGTGAACTCCCGGAGCGTCTTCTTGGTGATGTATTTCCAGGACGGCTTATCCAGGTCCCGCGGGCTGGTGGGTTTCCTTGCGTCGTTTGGATCCGGAGCCTGGCCCGCCTTGGCGGTACTGGTCTCGGAATCGTCGTGAGTGGCCACTGGGGAGTCCTCTCAATCAGGAGCTAAGCGGACAGGCCGGCCCGCGCAAAGGGCGGTGCCGGCCTGCCGATCAAACGTGTTGCCTAACGTGCCGCAGTGGGCCGGTCAGCTGTTATGGATGGTGTCTTTTGCGTCCGTGGCGCGGTCTTTGACGTCGGTGGCGGCTGTTTGGCTTTCGGTTTTGAGGTTTTGGGCAGCGTCGGTAGCGGTGGCTTTGACGTTGTCCATGGCTTCCTGGGCAGGTTCCTTGAGGTCCTGGGCCATGGTCTTGGCCGTTTCGGTGACGTGTTCTGCCAGGGGCTGGGCTGCGGTTTTGAGGTGGTCCGCGGCTTCGCGTTCTTTGTCACTGGCCGGGATGAGGGAGGACAGGAGCATGCCGGCGCCGAAGGCAATGAGTCCGGCGGCCAGGGGATTCCCGGCCGTTTTGGCTTTGACCTGGTCCGGAGTGTTGGAAACCGCGTGGCCGGCGTCGGTGAGTTTCGCGGAGACGGTTTCGGTGGCCTGGTTTAGGGTGTCTCCGGTGGTGTGCATGGCGTTGCTGGTGTGGGTGTCTGCTGCTCCCATGATTTTCTCCTTCACCCCGGTCACGGCGTCGCGGACTTTGTCGGTTTGGCGGTGGACGATGTTGGACGGAGTGACTTTGTCGGCCACGGCGTCGACGTTGGTGCCCAGGCGTGCCCGGGTGGCTTCGATGTCTGCGCGGATGACGTCGGGGTTTTCGCTCATCGGTTTACCTCGCCTGGTTTGAGGGTGGGGGGGATTTCTGAGAGGGTTTCCCCGGTTTGGGGCAGGCCCTTGATCTGCTTGAGTTCCTTCCGGCCGGTCGAGGCCAGGACGGCGGCGATGATGCCCCAGATGACTGCGACGATCAGCGCGGACCAGCCCAGGGGCATGATGGCGCCCAGAGCCCACATCAGGGCCAGGGAGAGGAAGAGCAGGACGAAGTGTCCGCCGATCCCGGCACCGGCGAGCATGCCGGCGCCTTTGCCTGCGCGGGAGGTGGATTGTTTGAGTTCGGCTTTGGCCAGGTCCACTTCCTGGCGCATCAAGGTGGACAGGTCCCGGGTGACGTCCCCGAGCAGTTCACCGAGCGAGGCGTTCTCCGCCTTCACGTGCGCCGCAGTGGGCGGCGGCTCCGGTATCTGGCTGCTCATCACAGGCCACCCGCCTGGCCGCCCCGGGTGCGGTCCTGGGTGAGGGGATCATTGGCCATGGGGTCGTCGGCGAGGGCACGGTCACGGAGCGGATCGTCCGAGAGTTGGTTGCCGGACCAGGGCTCCTCCACGAGTTGCGGGCTGTCCAGGCCGCCGGCCGCCCCCGCTGCCTCAGGGTAGCTGCTGCCGGGAGCGCCGCCGTCGTATCCCGCCGTGGTGGTGGCCGGGCCGGGCAGCTGGACCGGTGGCGGAGGAACTGTCCCGCCCGCTGCCGGGGCTGACTGGTTGTACTGGTCGCCGGAGCTGCTGCCCGAATACTGGCCGGACAGGCCCGCTGCACCTGCTCCGGTGCCGGCAGGAGCGGAAGTCGAGGCCTCGGGGGCGCCGGCGGTGAGGCTGCGGGTGAGGCGTCCGGCCAGGACGCCGGCGCCGGCGGCGAGGAGGAGGAAGGTCCCGGGCTTGTTGCGGGCGAAGCGCTGGACTTCGTTCAGGAGGTCGCCGGGTTCCCGGTTTTCCAGCCAGGTGGCCATGGAGGAGGTGCGTTCTGCCGCCTGCCGGACCAGGTCCCCGGCCATGCCCTGCTGGTCCGGGGCGCTGGCCATGCTGTGGAGCTGGGTGGAGATGTTGCGGATGCCTTCGGCGGCTTTTTGCTGCTGGGTACCGGCCTCGCTGGCAAGGCCTGACCGTGCCTGGTTCAGCAGGTCCTGGGCGTTGGCTTTCGCCTCGTGCGCCACGTTCGCGGCCTCATCCTTCGCCGTCTGCGCCACGTTTTGGGCTGAGCCCGCTGCCGTCTGCGCAACATCGGCGGCTTCCTCCTTGACCGCGTCCTTGCGGGAGGTGCCGTCGGCGCCGCCGCCATAGCCGTTGCCTGCATAGCCGCTGCCGGCAGCCGGAGCGGCGGCAGAGGGGAAGGCGGCGGGCTCCCGCTCGCCGGGAATTCCTGAGTGGGCAGACGGAGCCGTGTAAGCGGGATCCTCGGGCCATTGGTTCTCTGTCATCTTCGCTCTCTTTCCATGAAGGCTGGTGCTTGAGTCAGAACCAGCAACACTGGCCGTAAAATAATAAGCATGATTACTAATAAAAGGTAAGTACCCTTGCTAAGCGGCATATAACCGCGCCAACAATGTCAGCCGGAACGGCGGGGGCCTGCCCGGTCACAACGAAGTGGAAAGTGGTGGGAAACGTGGATACAGCTCCATGGGTGTGGGTAATAGTGGGCGTAGTGGTGGTCGCGCTGGTCGTGCTGCTGCTCCTGGCTGGTGGACGCCGCCGGAGAGCCCTGCAGGAGAAGCGGGACCGGGAGCACCGCGAAGAGGCCGCCGAGATCCGGCGCGAAGCCGAAAACATGGAAATTGATGCACGTGAGCGGGAGGCCCGCGCCGCCCGGGCTCGTGCCGACGCCGAGCAGGCCAAGGTTGACGCGGCCCGGCTGCAGCAGGAAGCCGAGAAGCGCAGCCACGAAGCCCAGGCTCTGCGCGGGGATGTTGCCAGCCGTGCGCGGCAGGCGGATGAGCTTGATCCCGATGTGAAGACCGACGGCGGCCGGCGGGACAACGCCGTAGTGCACGACGCCAGGGACGATCGCCGGGAAGGCTACGACGCCAGGGACGATCGCCGGGAAGGCTACGACGCCAGGGACGATCGCCGGGAAGGCTACGACGCTCAGGATGCCCAGGACCGCGGGTCCGCGAGTGACGGGCACGGCGCAGCCCACGCCGGTCCTGCCCAGGGCCTGGAAGGAAATACGGGCAGGCATGCGGGTAATGCCGGGGACGCAGGCGACGGGGACGCTGCCGCCGGGCACGACGTGCGTGACGGACGCCGGGAGGGCGGCCCCCGCACCGGCATCTAGGCGCGTAGGCATCGGAGGGCGCCGGTGACATGGTCCGTGGCGCCGCCAGCGGCCGTCCTTAGGGCCGGCGTGGCTTGAGGACGGGGGAAGGATTGACTCCCTTCCCCGTTCCCATGCCCGCAATAATTTCCTTGACCGCGTCGATCGAGGAAACCTTCGGCTGCCAGCCCAGGACGCGTTCCGCGCGGCCGGTGTCCATGATGGGGGCGCCGGCGGCCATCTCCACCCACCCGGAATCGGTGGGTTGCAGCCGGGCACGCCACGTCAGGTCCACGACTGAGTGGAGCAGCCGCATGGGGATGGGGAGGATCCTCCTGGCGCCGAGGATGCGCGCCAGTTCCTGGGGCGTGAGGACCGGTTCGGCGGCAATATTGAAGGCCCCGCTGGCCCGCTGGTCGACCACGCGCCAATAGGCCTCCGCGACGTCGTCCGCATGGACGGCCTGGAACACCAGGTCGTCGGGGAGCGGCAGTATTGGCAGCCACGGTTTGGCCGGCACCAGCCTGGCCAGGACCCGCCCCACGAAATACCTGCCGATTTCTGCCCCTGCGTCCTCCTGGAAGATGAGCGCGGGCCGCAGGCGGGCCACGGCAATGCCCGGGTTCGCGGCCGCGAACCCATCCAGGATCTTTTCCTGCTCGGCCTTGTGCCTGCTGTAATGCGAGCCCGCCATTCCTTCGGCCGGCCATGACTCGTCCCTGCGCTGGGCCTTGCCGGACTTGCTGTAGGCGCCCACCGAAGAGGCGCACACAACCTGTTTGACCCCAGCCCGGGCGGCGGCGGCCAGCACGTTCCTGGTCCCCGTGACGTTGGTCCGGTGCAGTAACTTCAGGTCGCGGTTCGGCTGGATCTGCCACGCCAGGTGGACCACTGCGTCCACTCCTGCCAGCGCCTTCTCCAGCCTGGGCGAGTCCTGCTCCAGACCCACATCAAGGGTGTGCCACTGCACGCCCCTGTAAGGTTCCCGCGACGTGTCAGGCTGCCTGCGGCTGATGCCCACGAGCTGGAAACTTCCCGGCTTTTGGGTCAGCTTGCCGTGCAGGGTTCGCAGCAATGCTGTTCCCGCGTTTCCACTGGCTCCGGTGATGGCAATGCGCATGGCTGGGCTCCTTGGCCGTTGACGTGGTGCCGCTGATTTTCCGAGCTTATAGCGGAGGAGCATTGTTTTATAAGCAAGCTTATGATTTGCTGCTTCTAAGTCTTGCCGCAGGCTTTCGGAACCACACCGAGGGAAATCACACCCATGCCCGAATCCTTTGCCGCACTTGCCGTGGAAGCCTCGCCTGTCCACCGCTGCCAGCCGGTTCACCCCCCGCAGGAACCCACGCAAGCCCCCTCGGGGCGTCTTCGTGAAGCATTCGAAAACGATCTTGTCCTGAGGTACCTGGACCTCGCCGAAGCCCTCGCCGCACGCTTTGAAGCCCGTGGCAGGGAACGCGCGGACCTGAACCAGGTGGCCTATCTAGGCCTGGTCAAGGCAGCGCGGGGCTTCGACCAGGCCAAAGGCGAAAGTTTCCCCGCCTACGCCGCCCCCACCATCACCGGCGAACTCAAACGGTACCTCCGCGACCGGACGTGGGTTGTCCGGCCGCCCCGCCACATCCAGGACCTGCGGACCCGCCTGTTCCGGGCAGAGCCGGAGTTGACCCAGACGCTGGGCCGGAACCCCAGCGTCGCGGAGCTGGCCGGTGAGCTGGGAAGCGACCCGGCAGAGGTTCTGGAGGCGATTTCGGCGTCCAGCAGCATGCACCCGGATTCGCTCGACGCCGTCAACCCGAATTCGGACGCTCCGTCGATCGGCGAGGTGCTGGCCAGCCCGGACACACCGCTGGAACGGCTTGAAGAGCTTGCCTGCCTCCGGGACGCAATGCAGGACCTGGATGACGCGGACCGCGAACTTCTGTACCGGCGCTACTTCTGCGAAGAGACACAGGTGCAGCTGGGGAAGCGGCTGGGAATGTCCCAGATGCAGGTATCCCGCAGGCTGGCCAAAGTGCTGGTGGAACTGCAACGCAGGCTGGAGGACAGTGCGCAATTTGGCAGGCCGCAGGAAGCAGCCGGCGGCAGGACGGACCGCGCGTACCAGCCAGGCCGTCCTGCCAGTCCCGCCGCCCCTTTCCACCGGCCCCGGAGGGCCGGATACGCCGGCAATGCCGGCACACAGGTGAACCGGCGCCACGGCGGAACGGGAACCAGGTAACAGCGCTGCTGCGCTGCCGAACTAACGCGTATCTTGCTTGTCCAGCGGCGTATCCTGCGCTGCTTTCGGCAGGCCCGCGGCCCCCGGTTTAGAGGTGGCGGCAGGAGGGAACAGGGTGGTTATGGCAAGCTCCGAAACGTCCACGCTGCGGGCTGTCCTTTTTGACCGGGACGGAACCTTGGTGGTCGATGTGCCCTACAATGGGGACCCCGGCAAAGTGGTCCCCATGGCCGGTGCCAAGGCCGTGCTCGACGGCCTGCGCGCGGACGGAATCGCCACCGGGGTGATCAGCAACCAGTCGGGTATTGCCCGCGGCCTGATCACGGGCGACGACGTGGAAAAGGTCAACGCCCGGGTGGAAGAACTCCTGGGACCGTTCGATGTGTGGGAGGTCTGCCCGCACGCCGAACACGACGGCTGTTCCTGCCGTAAACCAGCTCCCGGTATGGTCCATAACGCCTGCCGCAAACTGGGGATCCGCGAATCGGAGGCCGCCCTCATCGGGGACATCGGTGCCGACGTCGGGGCAGCAGAAGCCGCCGGTGCCACCGGGGTCCTGGTCCCCACCCCCGTGACACGTCCTGAAGAAGTTGCTGCGGCGCGGCTCGTGGCCCCCGATCTGGCCGCCGCCGTTGGCCTGCTGCAGGACACCGTCTGATGGGGCGCCTCCTGGTGGCCCGGCTGGACAGCATGGGCGATGTTCTGCTGGCAGGTCCTGCGGTCCGCGCTGTGGCAAATGGCCGCGCCCAGCAGGGCGGCAGCAGCAACCACGTGGTGATGCTGTGCGGCCGGCAGGGCGAGGCCGCCGCCGCCCTGCTCCCCGGCGTCGACGACGTCTACAGCTGGGACAGCCCCTGGATCATGAACCCGGCGCCGGGCATGACGGGTCCGCATGCGGACCGGCTGATCGATTACGTGCGCAATTCCCGCATCACCGAAGCCGTCATCCTCACGTCTTTCCACCAATCACCCCTTCCGCTGGCACTCCTGCTGCGCCTGGCAGGAGTGGAACGCATCACCGGTGCCTCCACCGATTACGCTGGTTCGCTGCTTGACGTCCGGCTGAAACCGGGGGAGGACTTCCCCGAGGACCAGCCCGAACCGGAACGGGCGCTGGGCATCGCCGAAGCGGCCGGCTTCCGGCTGCCGCCCGGCGACGACGGAAAGCTGCGCATCAACTCCTTGGCCGACGTGACTGCCATCGTCGGCACCGAACCTTACGTCGTGGTCCACCCCGGAGCGGCCGTCCCGGCACGGGCGTGGCCTCCCCTGCACCACGCGGCCGCCGTCGAACTCCTCCAAGGTGCCGGGTACCGGGTGGTGGTGACCGGCGGTCCCGGCGAAAAATCGCTGACCGCCACGGTGGCAGGGCCTTCTGCCCTGGACCTCGGCGGCCGGACGGACCTTCCCACCATGGCCGGCGTCATGGCCGGCGCCGACGCCGTGGTCAGTGGCAACACCGGCCCGGCACATCTGGCAGCCGCCGTGGGAACGCCGGTCGCGTGCCTGTTTTCCCCCGTGGTCCCGGCCATCCGGTGGGCACCCTACGGTGTGTCCCTGGAACTTCTCGGGGACCAAAACGCTCCCTGCCGTATGTCCCGTGCCCGCGAATGCCCGGTTCCCGGCCACCCCTGCCTCGACTCGGTCTCGCCGGAGGAAGTTGTGGCGGCAGTGGACCGCCTGGTCAGCGGCGTGAGCTCGTTCAGCACCCACGCCAGCACCCGCAGAAAGGCGCGCAACAGATGAGGATCCTGCTCTGGCACGTCCACGGCTCCTGGACCGACGCTTTTGTCCGCGGCCGGCACGAATACCTCCTCTCCGTCCGCCCCGGCGGTGGGGCTTGGGGGCTGGGCCGCGCAGGCAGGGACTGGCCGGATTCCGTGCGGGAGGTGGACGTGGCAACGCTCGACGGCGACTCCGTCGACGTCGTCGTCCTCCAACGGCCCGAAGAGCTCCACGAAGTGGTGCGGACCCTGGGCCGGAGGCCCGGTATCGACCTGCCGGCCGTGTTCGTGGAGCACAACACGCCTAAAGGCAACGTCCCGAACGTCAGCCATCCGCTCGCGGACCAGGACAGCATTCCAGTGGTCCACGTGACCCACTTCAACCGGATGACCTGGGACAACGGCGCCGCCCCCACGACGGTGATCGAGCACGGGATTCCGGACCCGGGACTGCTGTACTCCGGTGAACTGCCCGAGTTGGGAGTCGTGGTCAACGAGCCCGTGCGGCGCGGCCGGGTCACTGGGACGGACCTCCTGCCCGCCTTCGCCTCCGTGGCGCCCCTGCAGGTGTTCGGCATGAAGACCGAAGGGCTCGCGGCAGCCACAGGTATCGATCACACGCGCCTGACGTCCCGGGGCGACCTCAAAACCCGTGAGCTGCACCGGGAGCTTGCCCGCTGCCGCGTCTATGTCCATCCGATGCGGTGGACCTCGCTGGGGCTGTCCCTGTTGGAGGCCATGCATCTTGGAATGCCGGTGGTGGTCCTTGCCTCCACCGAAGCACCGCGGGCCGTGCCGCAGGATGCCGGCGTTGTGTCGGCGGACATCGATGAGCTGCTCCGTTGCGCTGGGCGGTTGGTTGCCAATCCGGAGGAAGCCCGACGGCGGGGACTCGCCGCCCGGGAGGCGGCGCTGGAGCGTTACAGCCTGGGCAGGTTCCAGGACCGCTGGGATGAACTCCTTGCGGACCTTCGCCGCCGGCCCCGGCACTCCGTTAACGAACGCCCGGATGAACGGATCCCCGTTCCGGCGCGGGAGAGGAAAACCCCATGAAAATCGCGATGATTTCTGAACATGCCAGTCCATTGGCGGCACTGGGAGGGGTGGACGCCGGCGGCCAGAACGTCCACGTTGCCGCGCTGTCCGCGGCCCTTGCCAGGCGGGGCCACCAAGTCACCGTCTATACCCGCCGGGACGCAACGGAGCTGCCCGGACGAGTCCGGGTGGAACCCGGCCTGGAGGTGGTCCACGTGGACGCCGGTCCGGCCCGGCATGTACCCAAGGACGGGTTGCTGCCGTACATGGGGGAGCTCGCGGACGGGGTGGCCAGGGATTGGGGCGGGCGGCCACCGGACGTTGTTCACGGCCACTTCTGGATGTCCGGCCTGGCGGCACTGGACGCTGCCCGGCGCTCCGGGGCCGGCCGGCGGGTGCCCATGCTGCAGACGTTCCACGCCCTGGGCACCGTCAAGCGGAGGCATCAGGGCGCAGGGGACACCAGCCCCGAGGAACGCCGCTGGCTGGAACCGGGCGTTGGACGCTCCGCGGACCGGATCATCGCCACCTGTTCCGACGAAGTCTTCGAGCTCAAAGCCATGGGCGTCGCCACGGGAAAGATCTCGATCGCACCCTGCGGCGTGGACCTCAGCTTTTTCTCGGCGGAGGGTCCGGTGGCCGCAAGGAAACGCCGGTACCGAATCCTGTCGGTGGGGC
Organism: Pseudarthrobacter sp. C4D7; assembly: GCF_013359725.1. Lineage (GTDB taxonomy): Bacteria > Actinomycetota > Actinomycetes > Actinomycetales > Micrococcaceae > Arthrobacter. The sequence continues at coordinate 30,777 of NZ_JABFMW010000034.1, forward strand.
GGCTGGTACCGCGCAAGGGCGTGGACCTGGTGATCCGCTCCCTCCCGTACCTCAAGGCGGCAGGACTCGACGACGTCGAACTCCTGATTGTGGGCGGGGGAGGCGACTCGAACGCCCTGCACAAGGATCCGGAAATCCGCCGCCTGCTGGCCCTTGCCGCGGAACTGGGTGTGTCCGGAAACGTGACGCTGCAGGGACAGGTGCCGCGGGCGGACATGCCTGGCATCTTCCGCAGTGCCGATGCCGTCGTGTGCGCCCCGTGGTACGAACCCTTCGGCATTGTGCCGCTGGAAGCCATGGCCTGCGGGGTGCCCGTGGTGGCTGCCGCCGTCGGTGGCTTGCGTGACACAGTGGTGGACCACGCCACCGGGCTGCACGTTCCCCCGCTGGACCCGGAAGCCATCGCCTCGGCATTGGTGCTGTTGCTGGAGAACCACAGCCTCCGGAAGGACCTAGGCCGGGCCGGAGAAAAGCGCGCCCGCACCAGGTACTCCTGGGACCGTGTTGCGGCAGAGACGGAGAAGGCTTACCAACTCGCTGTGGCGGGCGCCCGCTCCGGCGCCCAAACCGGACCGGTTCCCATGGAAGGAGCAGCCCTGTGACTGCCGAATCGACGCTCCGGGAAACAGACCTTCGTGCCCTGGCCACGCCGCCGGCTCTGCCCGCGCTGATTCCCGGAGCCACGTTCGTTGATCCAGCCAGTGCCGACGCGGTCCGCCTGCACCTGGACAATGTGCTTCCGGCGCTGGAGTCGCTGCGCAACCAGTCCGGGCGGCTGGCCGCCTGGGGCGTGGAACTGGCACAGCGGCTGCTGCGGGGACACCGGCTCCTTGCTGCCGGGAACGGCGGATCCGCCGCTGAAGCGCAACACCTGACGGCGGAACTGGTGGGCCGGTTCGACAGCGAACGGGTCCCGTTCTCCGCCATTTCCCTGCACGCCGAATCGTCAGCCGTGACGGCGATCGCCAATGACTACGGATTCGACGACGTCTTCGCCCGGCAGGTGCGTGCGCACGGACGCTCCGGCGACGTTCTGGTCCTGCTGTCCACCAGCGGAAAAAGCCCCAACCTCCTGCGGGCAGCGGACGCTGCAGCCCGGCTCAACATGACCACCTGGGCGTTGACCGGCTGCGGTCCCAATCCGTTGGCGGACGCCTGCGACGAGGCCGTAATGATCGACGCCTTGAATGCCAACGCCCAGGAGGGGCACCTGATTGCCCTGCACGCGGTGTGCCGCGCCTTCGACCTTGAAATTGCCCGGCACACGCCAACGCCCTTCCCTTCGATGGTGCAAGGCGGGCGGCCATGAGGATCGTCGTGGTGGGCGATGTCATGCTCGACGTGGACCTTTCCGGTGAAGCCACCCGGCTCAGCCCGGACGCCCCTGTCCCCGTGGTGGACATTTCCGGTGTCCGCCGCCGTGCCGGCGGGGCGGGCCTGGTGGCGCGCATGCTGGTACGGGACGGCTGGCCCGTCACGTTGGTGACGGTTCTGGGAGGGGACGACGCCGGCACCCAGCTGAGGACGCACCTCGCCGGGGTGCAGCTCGTGGCGGGAAGAAGCGGTCACCCGTCGCCGGTCAAGACCCGGGTCCGGGCAGGCGCCCATCCGGTGGTCCGCTTCGACCAGGGCTGCGACAAGCCTCCCGTCCCGGAGGCCAGCCCGGCCATGCTGCGGGCGGTGGAAACGGCCGGCGTGATCATCGTGGCCGACTATGGCAGGGGACTGGCGGCCAATCCGCAACTGCGTGAACTGCTGGGCCGCCTGGCTGGTTCGGTACCCATCGTGTGGGACCCGCACCCGTCAGGGCCGGAGCCGGTGCCAGGGGTTGCCGTGGTGACACCGAACATTGCCGAAGCCACCAAGGCGGCCCAGGCCGCAGGAAACGTCCCTGGTTCGGTGGACGGCATCGCGCAGCTCCTGCTGGAACGCTGGCGCAGCCAGGCCGTCCTGGTTACTCGGGGCGGCGACGGGGCGGTCCTGCTGCAGCACGGTGCCGCTTCCCGGACCGTACCCGCTCCGAGGGTGGAAGCCGGTGACCCGTGCGGGGCAGGCGACCGCCTCGCCGCCAGCCTGGCAGTTCACCTCTTGGCCGGCCGGGACCTTCCGGAGGCAGCCGCCCTGGCAGTGCACGAGGCTGCCGACTTCCTGGCTGCGGGGGGTGTCGCGGCGCTGCCCGACATCGACGGGACAGATGCTGCACCCGCAAACGCCGGGCCGGAACCCGGCCGGCGCACCACCGAACCGTTGCTCCTGGCCCGTTCCGTGCGGGGAAGCGGCGGGACGGTGGTGGCCACCGGCGGTTGCTTCGACCTGATCCACGCCGGCCACATCAGATCCCTCGCCGCGGCCCGGGAATTGGGGGACTGCCTCATCGTGTGCCTCAACTCGGATGATTCGGTGCGGCGGCTCAAGGGCCCGCAGCGTCCCATCCTCGGCCAGCACGACAGGGCCGAACTGCTCCTCGCGATGGAATGCGTAGACGCGGTGATGGTCTTTGACGAGGACACTCCCGAAGCAGCCCTGGACCGTCTCCGCCCCGATATCTGGGTCAAGGGCGGCGACTACAAGGGAGCCCGCCTGCCCGAGGCAGACCTGGTGGAGCGATGGGGCGGCCGCTGCCTTACCGTCCCCTTCCACCCGGCCCGTTCCACCACCGGCCTGGCGGCCGCACTCGCCAAGGTCAGCTGAACTTTCCTTCGCCTTTTGTTGCCCTATTGAAAGGAACACCATGACCGCAGAATCAACCCCAACCGCCCCCTCACCCGGACGCGTCCTGGTCACCGGAGGCGCCTCGGGACTGGGGGCCGCCGTCGTCGACGCCGTCCTTCGCTCCGGTGGGACGCCGGTGGTCCTGGACCGCGATATCAGCACCGTTTCCGGGGTGAAGGCGTTCGAAGTGGACGTTGCTGACCGCGCGGCTGTGGAGCACGCGGTCCGCGAGGCCGCAGAGGCCCTGGGCGGGCTGGACGCGGTGGTTACCGCGGCAGGGATCGACCGCTGCGGAAAGCTCGCCGACGTCGAGGCCACCGAATGGGAAAAGGTCATTGGGGTCAACCTGATGGGGACCGTTTCCACCGTGCGCGCCGCCTTGCCGTACCTGAAGGAAAGCCACGGGCGGGTGGTCACCGTGGCCTCCACCCTGGGCAAGCGCGCCGTGGCCGATGCCACCGCGTACTGCGCCTCGAAATTCGGGGTGGTTGGTTTCAGTCACGCGCTGGCCGCGGAAACCGGCGGTGACATTGGCGTGACCACCATGATTCCCGGCGGCATGAAGACCCGGTTCTTTGACGACCGGACCGAACAGTACAAACCGCAGGACGATTCCCGGCTCAATGATCCCGCCAACACGGCCCAGGCGATCCTGTTCGCCCTGAACCAGCCCACCGGCTGCGAGGTCAGGGAGATGCTGATCTGCCACGAGGAAGAAGGCTCCTGGCCCTGAGCCGGGTACCGGCCGCCACACCAGCAGGACCATCAGCACTGACATCCAGCACCATAGGACGGGAGGAACACCATGCCCATCACAGCCACCGAAACAACCGCCGGCCATGGGATCATCGAGGGCGCCGGCATCACTATCCAGGACCCGCGGACCGGTGACGTTCTCTGGACGGTACCGCAGGCAGGCCCGGACGCAGTGTTTGATGCTGTGAACGTGGCCCGCAGGGCTGCGCCCGGTTGGGCGGCAACCGCTCCGGCCGAACGGGGTGCCGCACTCCGGACCGCTGCCAGGGCGCTCGATGCTGCGGCCCGGCAACTCGCCGGCCTGAACGCCAGTGAAACCGGCCGGCCAGAAGATGAGGCGCTGGCCGGAATCGGCGCCGCCGTGTCCACCCTGGAGCAATACGCCGAACTGGGCCCGGTACACCGCGGCCACAGCTTGCGCGGCGGCCGGTTCGCCTCGGACTACACAGTCGCCGAACCGCGGGGCGTAGCTGTCCTGCTGACCCCGTGGAATGACCCGGTGGCAGTAGCCTGCGGCTTGATCGGGGCAGCCCTGGTGACAGGCAACGCGGTCATCCACAAACCCAGCGAACGATGCCCCCGGCTGGGAGAGGCGCTGGGTGAGGTCCTGGCCCCAGCCTTCCCGGCGGGTGTTTTCCTGACCATCTCCGGAGGCGCGGATGTGGGGGCTGCCCTGTCACAGGCGGAGGTGGATGTGGTGGCCCACGTGGGTTCCAGCGCCGCCGGCTCCCGGATCGCCCGGGCGGCCGTCGGGACCGGCGCCCACGTCCTCCGGGAAAATGGCGGCAATGATCCCCTGCTGGTGGACCGCGACGTGGACCCCGTATGGGCAGCAGAACAGGCGGCAATTGGAGCCTTCAGCAACAGCGGCCAGATCTGCACTTCCGTGGAACGGGTCTATGTCCACAAGGACATCGCCCACGATTTCTGCAGGGCACTTGAGGCTGAGGCAGCCCTCCGGAACGGCAGTGGATCCGTGGCGCCCCTGGTGGACGTCCGCATGAGGGACGCCGTCCACGGACACGTCACAGCGGCCCTGGGCCAGGGCGCCCGCGCCGTTGAAGGCGGTTCCCTGCCGGACGGGCCAGGCTCGTTCTACCCGGCTACCGTCCTGTTGGACTGCACCGAAGGAATGCAGGTCATGACGGAGGAAACGTTCGGACCGGTGGCCCCGGTCCAGGTGGTGGACACGTTCGACGACGGCCTGCGCCTGGCCTGCAGCGGCAGGTACGGCCTGGCCGCCACGGTCCTGAGCAGCAACATCGCGCACATCCAGCAGGCAGTGGCCGCGCTCCCGGTGGGAACGGTCAAGGTCAACGCGGTCTTCGGCGGCGCCCCCGGCGGCGCAGCCCAGCCCCGCGGCGAGAGCGGCGCAGGATTCGGCTACGGGCCCGAGCTGCTGGACGAATTCACGCAGGTCAAGGTGGTCCACATTGCCGCGCCGCCGCCGGCCGCGGGTACCAGTGCCGATGGACAGGACCGGCCGTGAGCCCGTCCCCTGACTCCGTAGACCTCTCCACCCAGCGGGCCCTGTCCGACTGGCTGCCCGGCAGACTGGCCGCCGAACAGCCGTCGGTCCTGGTGATCGGCGACCTTATGCTCGATGGCTGGTGGAACGGAAGCATTGAACGCTTCTGCCGCGAAGCCCCTGCGCCCGTGGTGGATCTCCAGGTCCGCGAATCGGTTCCCGGCGGGGCGGCCAACACCGCCATGAACCTGGCAGCCCTGGGCGCGACGGTAGCCGTGGCCGGCGTCGTCGGCGCCGACGACGCGGGGGAGGACCTGCGCGGGCAGCTTGCCGCGGCGGGCATCGATGTCCAGCACCTGCTGTCGCACCCGGACATGGTCACTACCACCAAGATCCGCATCAGCAGCGGCGGCCAGGTGATGCTGCGCCTGGACGACTCTGCCAGGGCTGTCCCGGCCGACGCCCTCGACGCGCTCGCCGCCTCCGTCCGTGCCGTCGTCGAACGCCGGGACGCTGTCCTGGTGTGCGACTACGGCACCGGCGTGGTGGCGGGCCCCGTCCGCGCCGCGCTGGCGGAAGTCCTGGGGAACTGGGCTGGGGAAGGCCGGCCGCTGGTGGTGGTTGACGCCCATGACCCCCGGCCGTGGGCGGCCCTGCACCCTGACCTGGTGACGCCGAATGCCCAGGAAACCGCACGGCTGCTCGACCGCAGGCTGCCGGAGGGGCAGGACCGGGTGGACGCCGTCGGCGGCGCTGCCGCAGACCTGCTGGCCGGCACCGGTTCACGCGCGGTGGTGGTCACCTTGGACCGGGACGGGACCCTGCTTTTGACGCCCGACGGCGTGCGGCACCGGACGTGGGCACGGCCGGCCGCCGAGAAACAGGCATCCGGCGCAGGCGATACATTCGTCGCCGCCCTGACACTGGCGCGTGCGGCCGGCTTGCCCCTGACCGCCAGCCTGGACCTGGCCCAGTCGGCCGCCGACGTGGTGGTCCACCAGCCGGGCACCTCGGTATGCAGCACCGCTCAGCTCAGCCGTTACCTGGAAGCCTTCGCCGATACTGCCCTGAGTGCGGAGGAACTGGAGCAGCAAATGGAGCTGCACCGAGGCCAGGGCCAGCGGATCGTGCTGACCAACGGCTGCTTCGACGTCCTGCACAGCGGCCACACCCGGTACCTCAACCAGGCCAAGCAGCTGGGCGACATCCTGGTGGTGGCGCTGAACAGCGACGATTCCGTCCGGAGGCTCAAGGGTGCCGGCAGGCCGATCAACACCGTGGCAGAACGGGCAGCGGTGGTGGCGGCGCTGAGCTGCGTGGACTACGTGACGGTATTCGATACCCCCACTGCCGTGCCGCTGATCCGCCGGTTGCGGCCCGAGGTGTACGCCAAGGGCGGGGACTACACGCCCGACATGCTGGCGGAGACCCCCGCAGTGGAGGAGTACGGCGGCCGGGTGGCCATCCTGGACTACGTGGCCGAACGGTCCACCACCGCTGTGGTGAACCGGATCCGTGACGGCCAGGGGGCAGACAGCCCCGTCACCTGAAAGTCCTGTCAGCCAACGGCCCGCATCCAACGTCCGGCCAGCCAACGTCCGGTCAGCGAAACTGCCCGTCGGCCAGGGCGTGTCACATAGGGTTGAGGCATGACTGAGGCGGAGCAAGGGTAATGGGCAAACGCGGAAAGTCAGGCGGCAGGTCCGGCCGCGCGCCGGCCGGAGTGGTCGAGGTGACCAAGGGGACCGCGGTCAACGGTCCCGTGGAGGGCGTCTACTACATCGACACCGGCGACTGCGAGCTGATCGCGGACCAGGACAATTCCACCGGGTGGCTGCTGAAGATCAACGGCGTCATGAGCTCTCACATCGACCTTGCCGACCCCCTCTTCCTGGACTTCGAGTACATGCGGTGGATGGCGGCGCTCATCGAGTCCCGCCGGCCGCCGTCGGACGCTTCATCGGAAAAGCTGCGCGGACTGCACCTGGGCGGCGGCGCCTGCTCCCTGGCCAGGTACTTCTCTGCTGCCTACCCGGATGCGCGGCAGGTGGTGGTGGAGCTGGACGGAAAGCTCGCCGAATACGTGCGCGGCTGGTTCGACCTTCCCAAGGCGCCCCTGCTGCGGATCCGCGTGGGGGAGGCCCGTGCCGTGACCGAGACCCTCACCGCCCAGACCCGGGACTTCATTATCCGCGACGTCTTTGCCGGAGCATTCACTCCGAGGCCCCTCACCACCGCCGAATTCAACCAGCAGGTGAAGCGGGTGCTGGCCCCCGGCGGGCTGTACGTGGCCAACTCCGGTGACGCCCCGGACCTGAAGAACGCCCGTGAGGATGCCGCCACCATCGCGGCCGCCTTCAAACACACCGTGATCATCGCCGATCCCGCCATGCTCAAAGGCCGGCGCTACGGAAACATGGTGATGGCCGGCAGCGACGTGCCCTTCGCCGACGATCCGCAGCTGTGCCGCCGGCTCCTCGGCGGGGCCGTCCCGGCACACCTGTGGGACGACGCGCAGGTGCGGGCCTTCGCGGCAGGGACCCCGGTCCGGCACGACCCAACGCCACCGCCATCGATTGCTGAGTAACTGCCGTTTTCGCCGTGGAAAGTCAAGTGGTCGTTGCAACGGTTAGGCTGCCGCGGCGAGGAGGAGTTCG
>NZ_JABFMW010000035.1 GCF_013359725.1 Pseudarthrobacter sp. C4D7
GACACCCATCAAGCATCCCGCCTAAACCAACCCAGGTTTAGGAGACACGCCCTAGCTGCCCCGAATATTTGATACGTTTCATTTTTGCGTCCGCCCACGGCGGATTCCCCGGAACCGGCAAGGGTGCCCGAGGGAGATGTCAGGCGGCGGCAGCCCCCTGAAGGACGGTGCCGGCGGCAGGCCCACCCGCCGCGGACACCGACTCGTCGTTGGCGGCGAAGAAGCGGTCGCACAACCATCCGGTGAGGTAGAGCCAAGCGCCAATGCTGAAGAACGGAATGAGGCCGGGGAGGCAACTGCTGGCATAGACCACCGCGGCGGAGACAAAGAGCAGGATGACCGTCCCGGCCAGGTGACGCACCGCGAAGCGGGACGACATCAGCAGGTACTGGGGCAACGGCAGCTCATACCGGGCATACATGGGGAACACGTAGCACGCCGCTCCCGCGAGGAAGATCGCGGCCACCAGGATGCCCACGGCCATGAACTGCGAGAGGGTCCCGCCATCCCCGGAGAAGTAGTTCCAGTTCAGGACGAACGCCGCCGCAACAGCCATCACCGGAAGCGCCAGCGCGTTGGCCCGGAAGAAGTTGCGGAAGTAGGCGGTGGCAAACCCGCGCAGCAGCGGGACGGCGTCCCCTGCGGCCCGCTTCCGCACGGCTATCTGCGCCGCAGCGGTGGCAGGACCAACGCCGAAGACGCCACAGCCCAGCAGGCTGAAGGCGATCCACAAAAGGTTCAGGCCGGCGATCCACACGAGGGTGTCGAAAAATGAGTAGGCGCGTGCACTGAAGGTCCCGGACAGCATGGCACGGCTCCCTTCTGTTCTCCATCGTTGCAGAAGTGAAACGGAACGTGTCCCGCATCACGCTGGTAATCGGTTTCTCGAAAATCTAGACCCGCCACCATCCGGCGGTCAAGCGAAAATTTGAATCGTTACATAACTGGACTGGCGGCCTTGGCTTGCAGCACACTAAGTGTTGGAAAGCGCTTGCTGCACCAGCTGCCGGCGCACATGACGCCGGCAGCCGCAGGGCGGGCCGGTGCCCGGAATGGAGACCCATGGGAACGGCAACGGAGGCCGCCGGCAGCGCGGCCGCACCAGCTTCAGCAATGACACCAGCACGGGTTGCACTGGTGGGAGTGCACGGCTTCGGCAGCCACCACCTGCGTAACCTCGAACGCCTCCAGGCTGCGGGCAAAACCATCCTGATGGCCGTTGCGGACCCGCAGCCGCCCGCACCCGGTTCCGTCCCGCCGTCGGCCGCCGTTCACGCAGGGATCGATGACCTCCTCGGGGCTGTGCCGGACCTGGACCTCATCATTGTGGCCACCCCCATCCAGACGCACGCCCCGCTGGCACTGGCCGCCCTGGCTACGGACGCGGAGCTGTACCTTGAGAAGCCGCCCGTCGCCTCACTGGAGGACTTCCACCGGCTGTGCACGGCGGCCGGAAGGTCAGGCCGGGGGGTCCAGATCGGGTTCCAGAGCCTTGGCTCGCACGCCCTTGCAGCCATCGAAAAGTTGCTGGCCGATGGGACCATTGGCACATTGGAGGGCATCTCCGCCACCGGCCGCTGGGTCCGGGACCGGGCGTATTACAAACGCTCCCGCTGGGCCGGCAAGCGGAGCATGAACGGTGTGGATGTGGTGGATGGCGTGGCCACCAACCCGCTGGCGCACGCCGTGGCCACCGCCCTGCGGATTGCCGGCGCGCGCACCACCGCGGACGTGGCCTCCGTAGAGACCGAGCTGTACCGGGCCAATGACATCGAGTCGGATGACACCTCAGTGATCCGGATCCGCACCGCGGCCGGCCTGCCCATCACCTGCGCCCTCACCATCTGCGCATCGGAGTCCGTCGAACCGTACATAACGCTCCAGGGTTCTGCCGGCACCGCGGTGTTCCACTACACGGAGGACCGGTTGACGGTGGAGACGGAGGCGGGGCGTACGGAGGAATATTTTGGCCGCGACGACCTGACGGAGAACCTCCTGGCCCACCGCGCCCACGGTGTTCCGCTCACCAGCAGCCTGGTGGACAGCGGCGCCTTCATGCTGGTGCTCGAAGCCATCCGGACCGCGCCGCTGCCGTTCCCCATCGATTCCGCAGCCATCCGCTGGGAAGGCGAAGGAGACGCTGCGCACGCCGTGGTAGCAGGAATCGAGGACGCCCTGGAGCGTGCCGGCCGGGAGCATGCCACCTTCAGCGAGCTGGGGCTGCCCTGGGCCGCAGCCGCCCCGGTGGCGTTCGACGTTCGGGCCAGGGGATGACGGACCACACGGAAAGACAAGGGCAGGGGGCCGCAGCCAGCGGTACCGCCACGACGGACTGCCCGGGCCGGCTTGCCGCCGTCAACCTTGTGACGGATGGGCTTGCTTCGTGCCTGACGGCGGGCCCTTTCCCCACCTTCAGCTGGCAGCTGGCGCACGACGGCGATCCTGCCGTTGCCCGGCAGTCCGGCTACGCGCTTGAGGTCCGGGACGCCCACGGCGGAGTCCTGTGGGGTCCGGACCCGGTCAGCTCCGCTTCGCAGCGGGGGATTGCCTATGGCGGTCCGCGGCTCGACGACGACTCGGACTACACGTGGCGGGTCCAGGTTACTGACGCCGCCGGGAACCCGGGCCCCTGGTCTCCCGCCCAGCCTTTCAGTACCGGCCTTACGGACGGCTCATGGCAGGCCGACTGGATGGGCCGGGCCCCCGGCGGTCGGGCCCCGCTGGAAGTCCTCAACCACGCCCTCAGGGTGGCAGGGTCCCCTTTCCTGCCCCTTCCCGTCCCGGCCCTTCGCAGCGTCCGGCTCGATGCCGGGGTCCGGCCCGTCATGGGCCGTGCCGGGCTGCTCCTGCGCAGCACCGGCGCCGGAACGGGCCTGCTGGTGGAGCTGGGCCCCACCGGGGAGGTCCTGCTCCGCAGGGCGCCGGTCTGGGAAATCCCCGCGCCCGCGGCGCCGGATACCGAAGTCCTGGGACGCGGCGCGCCCGCAGGTGGCCACGCTGCGGACCCCGGTTCCGGATCATGGCGGGAACTGACCGTCCGCGATGACGGGCACACCATCCGCGTGGCCGTGGACGGAGATGAGCTGCTGGCGGTGGACGAGCAGGCAGCCGGCGGCACCGCAGGCGTGCTTGCCCTGCACCAGGGCCCACGGAGCCAGGCCGAGTACGCGGCGCTGCGCATCACCGGCTCTGCTCCCGGCCAGCCCGAAGCGCTCCTGCTGGACCACCGCTTCGACGCGGGCGATGACCAGGCCACCGCCTGCCTGGCGCACTGGTCCCGCACCACTGAACACCGCCAACCCGATGAGTGGACACTGTTCCGGACCACTTTCCAGCCCAGCGGGACCGTCAGGCGGGCCCGGCTTTACGCCGCCGCCAACCACCACGCGCAGCTCTCCGTGGCGGGGACACGCTGCCTGGCCACCACGTCGTTCGGCTACCCGGGAGAGGGCTATTACGACGCCGCCGACATCACCGGGCTGTTCGCAGGCCACCCTGCGGACACCCCGGTCCCGGTCACCGCCCTGCTCCACTGGTACGGGCCAGGCCAGGGCCGCGCCGCAGGCACTCCGGGACTCCTGGTCCGGCTCACGGTGGACTATGACGACGGCCGCCGCGACGTCCTCACCTCCGGCCCTGGATGGTCCGCCGGCGAGGCACCGTACCGCCAATCCGGCTACCGCAATGACGAGGGCGATCCCGTGGAACACCTGGACGGCCACGCAGCGGCGTCCCTGAGCCCCGCCCACCGCCTTCCCGCCGCCATTATGTGCGGCGGCCACCCGTCGTCGGCCCTTCCCCGCCTGCACCCGCGCAGGACGTTCCCCGCCGGCAGCTTCGTGCCGCCCCGGCAGTTCCTGGTGGCAGGCGACGGCACCCTGGTGGCCGATTTTGGCCAGGTCCTCCCCGCGCGGCCGGAGGTGGACTTCCAGGACGGTGTCCCCGGCCGGACCATCATGCTCAGGGCCGGCTACGCCCTCCGCCCCGACGGACGGGTGGACGCCGGGAAGACCGCCAGCCAGAACACGGACATGTCCTTCCCCTATACCCAGGCAGCCGGCCCGCAGGAGTTCCGCGCCACCGTGCACCTGGGATTCCGCTACCTGGAGCTGCCCGGAATCGAGCCTGCGGAAGTTACGCGGGTGGGTGCCTGCACGGTCCACGGCAGCCACCCCGGCGAGGGCAGCTTCAGCAGCTCCGACCCGGACCTGGATGCAGTGTTCCGGCTGCTCCGCGACTCTGCGCTGTACGGCGTCCAGGAGCAGTTCGTGGACACCCCCACCCGTGAGAAGGGCCAGTTCCTGGCTGACGCTGTGAACATTTCCTACGCCACCATGGCGCTCTTTGGCGAACACGCGTTCACGGCACAGGCGTTGCGGGAATTCGCCTGGTCCGCCGGCCGCTACTGGAACGCCGGCGGGGAGAAAGGACGCTACAACGCCGTCTATCCCAACGGAGACGGCAAGCGGGACATCCCCGACTTTTCCCTGATGCTGCCCGAATGGGCCGAGGAATACCACCTGCGCACAGGCGACCTCGCCCTGGTCAGGGAACTGCTCCCCCACCTGAAGGACACGGCAGACTACGCCCTCCGGCATATTCCCGCGGACGGCCCGACGGCGGGACTGGTCACCACACTGGGCGGCGGCTCCGGCCCCTACCTGCACGGCATCGTGGACTGGCCCGCACCTGGCCGGTTCGGCTACGACATGGAGTGCGCGGCCAAAACCACCGTCAACGCCCAGGCCTTTTCCGCCCTTATGTCCACCGCGCGGCTGTGCAGCGCAGCCGGTGAACACCAGCCCGAAGCCCGCTACCAGGCTGCCGCGGAGGCCCTGGCCCGGACCATCCGGGATCGCCTGCGCGTGGACGGGGTCATGGTTGACGGACTCCACGCGGACGGGACACCCAGCAAACATGCCTCCCAGCACGCTTCCTCGTTCCCGCTTTCGCTGGGCATCACCGCACCTGGTGACGCCGCAGCGGACGCCGGCCGGATCGCGGCGATGGGCATGGCCCAGGGACCCATGACAGTGCACCGCCTGGTCCGGGCCCTGGCAGCCCAGGGGTTGACGGACGCGGTGCTGGACCTCCTCACGGACAAAAGCCAGCCCGGCTGGGCCAGGCTCCTGGAACGGGGTGCAACGTTCACCTGGGAGGCGTGGGACCTGGTGGAGGGCAGCGACTACAGCCAGTCGCACGCCTGGTCCGCGTCCGTCATCAAGGAAATCCTGGAACACCTTCTGGGCGTCCGTTACGCCAGCCCGGGCGGCAACGACGTAGTGATCGAACCGCCGCTGTGCCGGCTGGGGCATGCCCGCGGCAGCGTCCCCGTGGCCAACGGATACGTGCACGCCAGCTGGCGGAGGCACGGTGCCCAGGTGGAGCTGGAGTGCACGGTGCCGCCCGGCACCACGGCCACGGTCCAGCTGCCCGGCGGCTCGTACGTAGTGGCGGGGCCCACCGCGAATGCCGACGCGCCGCTGTCCCCGGTCCCCGCTCCCCGTGTGGACGGCGGCGGTGGAACGCCACCGGCTGCCCGATGCTTCCGGGTGCAGGCCGGAACCTGGACTTTCACCCCCGCGTAGCAGCCGCGGTGCGCCGCGCGTGGCGCCACAGCAGGAATCCCACCACGGCGGCGGACAGCATCCCCAGGGCGCCGGTGGCCACCAATCCCGTCCGGACGCCGAACTGCTCGGTCAGCCACCCTGCCAGCAGGCCACCGCAGGCGTGCCCGCCCAGCAGGAGGGGAAGGTACAGCGCCATCACCCGGCCGCGGATGGCAGGCCCGGCTTCAAGCTGGACGGCCGTGGCCGCACTGGTGAGGAACAACAGCGTCATGGTCCCCACCACCGCGAGCATTGCCACGAACAGGCCCAGGGTGGGCATCAGCGCTGCCACCAGCTGGGACAGTCCAAAGAGGCCCGCGGCGGCCACGATACCCTTGCGGCCCATAGTTCCCAGCCGGGCCGCAAGGAGGGCACCGGCCAGTGCCCCGCCCGCGCTGACCATGTTGAAGAGGCCGAAGCCCTCCGCACCGTTGTGCCAGACGTCCTGGGCGAACGCTGCGAGGACCACCGGCCCGTTCATGCCGAAGGCGCCCAGCAGCCCTGCCAGCAGGATCAGCAGCAGCAGGCGTGGCCGCTCGCGCACGTAACGGAAACCGGCAAGCACCTGGCCGCGGCCCCGCTCCGGGGAGGTACCGGGGTGCAGTTCGTGCGTCCGGATCCCCGCGGCCAGGCCCAGCACCACCAATCCGATCACGGCGTTCGAGGCGAAGGCCGCTGCTGGGCCGGCCTGCGCGATCAGGATTCCGCCCAGCGCCGGGCCGGCCATGCCACCCAGTTGGGCGAGGGCGTTGTTCAGTCCGATGGCAGGACGAAGGGCGGCATCCCCCACCACTTCATTGACAAAGACCTGGCGGGCGGGCTGGTCCACCGCAGCGGTGACGCCCAGCGCCATGCAGCTGGCATAGACAACCCAGACGGTAATGGCGCCGCTTGCGGCCCAGGCCGCCAGCCCGAGGCCCAGCAGGACCATGATGGACTGGCACACCATCATGATCCTGCGCTTGGGGAAGATGTCCACCACCAGGCCGGCGAACGGACCCACCACCAGCATGGGCAGGAACTGCAGGGCGACGGCGGCACCCACCGCTGCGGGGCTCCCGGTCAGCTGCAGCACCAGCCAGTCCTGCGCCAGCCGCTGCATCCAGACGCCGAGGCTGCCGGCGAGCTGCATGGCCAGGAAGAGCCGGTAATTATGGTGCTTAAGGGGGTGGAACCAGCGGGGCCGGTTGCTGCGTTGGGGTGGTGCCTGCGCGGAACGGGTGCGGCGGAGCGGCACGGTCAGCGTAAGTGGCGGCTGGAACGCATTTTCACTGCGGCCGCGGCCAGGATCAGGGTGCCCGGGACCACCACGAAGAGCGCGGCGAGCATCCAGACGAACACCACGGAACAGAACAGGGCGGCCGCCAGCAGCAGCGATCCGGTCCAGTCGCGGAGGGCGGTTGCCTTGCCGGCTTCAAGGGCCAGGCGCCAGGTCTGCCTGCCGTTGGTTCCGGGGGCTGCGGCGGCGTCGGACCAGGCGGATGCCGTGCGCAGCAGCACGATGGCGGCAGCCGCCGCAAGGATGAGGGTGGCGGGCAGCACCAGGCCGCGGCCCGGGAGCTGCCCCACCCACGCGAGCAAAAGGTTGAGGACGATCACGACGGCGGCTGCCGCCGTCGTGATGCCTATTTTCCAGCTGCCCGGCAGGGCAGCCTTGAACAGCCCCCACAGGCCCCGGACTGAGTCGTCCCGGCCGTTCAGGTGCCGTTCCAGGTGTGCGGTCCCGGCCGCGTAGGCGGCCGGGATGGTGACCAGCGGCAAGGACAGCACCAGCACCAGGACCCCTGCCAGGAGGGTTTCGGAGAACAGGGCGAACCGGTTCACCGGAATGGGTTCGTGGCCGGATGCGGGTGTGGTGCTGTCCATGACGCTCATTGTCCTTTGCCTAACCCTTGAGTCCCTGGGTGGAAACGCCCTCGACGATGTAGCGCTGGAAGATCAGGAAGAAGATCAGCACGGGCAGCAGCGCCAGGACGGACATGGCGATCATCGCGCCGTAGTCCGAGGACTGGGTCTGGTCCACGAACAGCCGCAGGGCAAGCGGCAGCGGGTACTTCTCAGGGGTGTTCAGGTACAGCAGCGGGCCCAGGAAGTCGTTCCAGCTCCAGATGAAGGAGAAGATGGACGTGGAAATCAGGGCCGGCTTCATCAGCGGCAGCATGATGGACCCGAAGATCCGCGCATGGCCGGCGCCGTCGATCCTGGCGGCTTCGTCCAGCTCCGCGGGCAGGCCGCGCATGAACTGGACCATCAGGAACACGAAGAACGCGTCCCCGGCCAGGAACTTGCCGATCAGCAGCGGGACGTAGGTGTCCACCAGTCCCAGCTGCTGGAAAATGATGTACTGCGGAATGATCACCACGTGGAAGGGCAGCAGCAGGGTGGCGATCATCATGCCGAAGAACAGGCTGCGGCCCGGGAAGTTGATCCGGGCGAATGCGTAGGCCGACACGCTCGCGGACAGGATGGTTCCGACGACGGCGCCGAGGGCCAAGATCAGCGAGTTGGTGAAGAACTGCAGGGTGGACACCCCGCCGATCCCGTCCATGGCGGTGACGAAGTTGTCGAAGCTGAAGTTGTTCGACCACAACGACGTGTTCTGCCCGCCGATTTCCGAGTTGGGCTTGAACGACGAGGCGATCATCCACAAGCCGGGGTACAGCACGATGGCGGTGAGGATGAGTGCCGCTGCGTGGAAGATGGCGCTCTTGGCCCGCTTGACTCCCACCGACTCGGATTTCGGGTTGTAAACCGGTGCGGCGGTGTCCGTTGGGGCGTGGGTTGGGCTTGCCGTGGTTGTCATTTTGAATCACCGCTGTAGTGGACCCAGGACTTGGACGTGCGGAAGAAGATCAGGGTGATGATGCCCACCACGATCACCAGCAGCCACGCCATGGCTGAGGCATAGCCCATCCGGAAGTCGCTGAAGCCCCGCAGGTACAGGTAGAGGGTGTAGAAGAGGGTGGATCCGGCGGGGCCGCCTTCACCGTTGGAAATGATGTAGGCAGACGCGAAGATCTGGAATGCGTGGATGGTCTCCATCAGCAGGTTGAAGAAGATCACCGGGGAGAGCATGGGCCAGGTGATGTTGAAGAACTTCCGCACCGGGCCTGCGCCGTCCATCGATGCCGCTTCGTACAGCTCGCCGGGGATCTGCTTGAGGCCGGCCAGGAAGATCACCATCGGGGCACCGAACTGCCACACGGTGAGGAGGATGAACATGGGCATGGTCATGGAGGGGTTGCCCACCCAGCCGCCCAGGTTGATCCCGAAGAAGGACAGGCCCTGGTCCACTGGGCCGGAATCGCCGAACATGGCTTTCCAGACGATCGCGATCGAGACGGACGCCCCGATCAGGGACGGAGCGTAGAAGGCGGACCGGTAGAAGCCCTGGCCGCGGCGCTTGCTGTTCAGCAGCATGGCCACCGCCAGCGCGGCCGCGAGCTTGAGCGGGGTGCCAAAGACGACGTAGCCCACGGTCACGCCCACGGACTGCAGGAAGCGCTCGTCCTGGAACAGGGTGGTGTAGTTGTCCAGGCCAATCCACTTGGGCGGCTCGAAGAGGTTGTAGTTGGTGAAGGACAGGTACAGCGAGGAGATCATCGGCCCCACCGTGAGGGCGATGAACCCCAGCAGCCAGGGCAGCAGGAAGGTGTAGCCGGCACGGGCATCCGTGCCCCGCTGCCGCTTCTTGCGCGGCAGCGGGGACCCGGACGACGCCGGACGCCTGCTCAGGGTTGGGCTTTGAGTCACGATTTCATTCCGTCAGTCGTGGAACCTGGGTGGGAGGACATGGCAGGTCAGGAGTTCTGCTTGATGAGGTCTTCGGCTTCCTTGAACCAGGCATCCGTTGCACCGTCGACGGTGAGCTTGCCGTAGTTCAGGTCCGAGGCGATGCGCTTGAAGGAGGCTTCAAGGGTGCCGAAGCCGACGATGGGCGGCTCGGGGGCATCCTTGAGGTACTTCTCGATGGACTTCTCGTAGTCCACCACCAGCTTGTCGGTGCCTTCGAAGGTGGTGCCGTCGCGCTGGGTCTTGGAGGCGGGAACACCGCGGGAGGTCTTGAAGATCTGGCCCACCTCGGGGTCATTGACCATGAAGTCGATGAACCGGGCTGCGGCATCCTTGAATTTGGTCTTGGCGCTGGCCACCATCAGCATGGACGGCTTGAGGAACAGCCCCAGGTTGTCCGGATCGTCCGATGGGACCGGAACCAGCTTGAGTTCCTTTGCACCGCTGTCCCCCAGGTATCCGGCCATGAAGTTGTCCCAGGTGACTTCGGTGGCCGTGGCGTTGGAGCCGAACGGGGACTTCGGTGCCAACTGGGTCACGCGGTCTTCGGGGATGATCGCGTTGGTGCCGCGGAGGCTGCCGGTGAGGTTCCACCACTTCTTCAGATCGTCCTTGCTGAAGCCGAGCTTGCCGTCGGAAGTGAAGGCCTCGATCTTGTTCTGGCGCAGCCAGATGTTGAACATCCACCAGACGCCGGTGTAGTCGGTGCCGCCGTAGAGGGCGCCGTTGCTCTTGGTGCCCACCTGGGTCAGGAAGTCGTTGAACTCCTTGTAGCTCCAGCTGCCGTCCGGTTCCGCGATGCCCAGCGGGGCCAGCTTGGCGGGATCGTAGTAGACGGCGAAGGCGTTGGTGCTGGTGGGAATGCCGTAGGTCTTGCCCTTGATCTGGCCGGACGGCAGGAGGGACTTTTCAAAGGCATCGGTGTTGATCTTGACGGTGCCCAGGTCCAGGAGCTGGTTGCGCTGGCCGTAGTCCCGCAGGTAGGACAGGTCCCACTGCATGACGTCGGGCAGGCCGCCGCCGGCGGCTTCGGTGGCGCGCTTCTGCCAGTAGCCGGCGAAGTCAGTGAAGTTGCCGTTGACTTTGATGTCCGGGTTCTTCGATTCGAAGAGGGCGATGGCCTTGCGGGTCCGTTCAGCACGGTCGTCGTTGCCCCACCAGGTGTAGTTGATGGTGACGGGTTTTTCGGCCGATCCGGTCTGGCCGGACGAACTGGATCCGTTGCCACAGGCCGACAGGGCTGCGGCAGATGCGGTGCCGATGGCCACGGTTGTGAGGAAATGCCTTCTGTTGATCACGGGAGCCTCCTTGCTCGATGAGTGTCGCCCTGTGCTCGGCCTACGGAGAGGGTAGTGAGCTGGCTTACACGGCTTCTGAAACGATACAATAGCTGCATTGCCGGGATTGGGCAAGCGTTTTCCAAAGGTCTGACCAATGCCCCGTTCCACCTCGCGGGCAGACAAGGAAGTCACATGACACAGCAGCACACCACTACGCCGTCGAGCGTCTGGAACAAGGTTGAGGGCCTGGGTTTTGGCGGGGATTACAACCCCGAACAATGGCCGGTGAGCGTCCGGCTGGAGGACCTGGAGCTGATGCGGGAGGCCGGCGTGAACTTCCTCAGCGTGGGCATCTTCTCCTGGGCACTGCTTGAACCCTCCGAGGGGACGTACGACTTCGGGTGGCTGGACGAGGTGATGGACAACCTGGCGGACATTGGCGTGAAGGTAGCCCTCGCCACGGCCACCGCCGCTCCCCCGGCGTGGCTGGTCCGCAAGCACCCGGAAATCCTTCCCGTCACGGCTGATGGCACCGTGCTGGGACCGGGCTCACGGCGGCACTACACGCCGTCGTCGTCCGCTTACCGCCGCTACGCCGCGGGGATCACCCGCGTCCTCGCCGAGCGGTACAAGGACCACCCCGCCCTGGCACTGTGGCATGTGGACAACGAACTGGGCTGCCACATCTCCGAGTTCCATGGCGAGGAAGACGCAGCGGCGTTCCGGGTATGGCTGGAACGCCGGTACGGGAGCATCGATGCGCTCAACGCCTCCTGGGGCACGGCATTCTGGTCCCAGAGCTACGGCTCCTTCGCTGAAATCATGCCGCCCTCGGCCGCACCGTCCACACTGAATCCGGGCCAGCAGCTGGACTTCCAGCGGTTCAGTTCCTGGGCT
Source organism: Pseudarthrobacter sp. C4D7 (assembly GCF_013359725.1). Taxonomy (GTDB): domain Bacteria; phylum Actinomycetota; class Actinomycetes; order Actinomycetales; family Micrococcaceae; genus Arthrobacter. Next base: position 11,579 of record NZ_JABFMW010000035.1, read on the forward strand.
CTGACGGACTATTACCACTGCCTCGTGGCGATCCTGCGTGAGGTCACCCCGGAGATCCCCTGCACCACCAACCTGATGGCATCCAGCGCCACCAAATCCATGGACTACTTCGCGTGGGCCAAGGACCTGGACGTCATCGCCAACGACCACTACCTGGTGGCCGCGGACCCGGAACGGCACATCGAACTCGCGTTCAGCGCGGACCTCACCCGCGGAATTGCGGGCGGCCACCCATGGATCCTGATGGAACACTCGACGTCGGCCGTGAACTGGCAGCCCCGCAACCAGCCCAAGATGCCCGGCGAAATGCAGCGGAACTCGCTGGCCCATGTGGCCCGCGGCGCCGACGCCGTGATGTTCTTCCAGTGGCGGCAAAGCTTCGCAGGCTCCGAGAAGTTCCACTCCGCCATGGTGCCGCACGGCGGCCGCGACACCCGTGTGTGGCGCGAGGTGGTGGAACTCGGCGCCGCACTGAAAAGGCTGGAACCTGTCCGCGGATCGCGGGTCCGGTCCCGCGCCGCCATTGTCTTTGACTATGAGGCGTGGTGGGCCGCCGAGATCGATTCGAAGCCCAGCATCGATGTGAAGTACCTGGACCTGCTGAGGGCGTTCCACCGGGCCCTGTTCCTTCGCGGGATCTCCGTGGACCTGGTGCACCCGTCCGATTCGCTCGAGGGGTATGACCTGGTGCTGGTGTGCACGCTGTACGCGGTCTCGGACAGGAATGCCGCCACCATTGCTGGTGCCGCGGCGGCCGGAGCTACGGTGCTGGTGAGCTATTTCAGCGGGGTCGTCGATATGCAGGACCACGTGCGGCTGGGCGGTTATCCCGGCGCGTTCCGCGACCTCCTGGGGGTCCGCGTGGAGGAATTCCATCCCCTGCTTGCCGGATCGCAGCTGAAGCTCAGCGACGGAACGGTGTCTTCCGTCTGGAGCGAGCACGTCCACCTCGCCGGGGCGGAAGCGGTGCAGACCTTCACCGAATATCCCCTGGAGGGCGTTCCCTCCCTGACGCGCCGGGCCGTGGGTTCCGGCGCGGCCTGGTACCTTGCCACCTTCCCCGATCGGGACGGGATCGAGTCAATCCTGGACACACTGCTCGACGAATCCGGGGTTGCCCCGGTTGCCGATGCCGACCCCGGAGTGGAACTGGTCCGCCGGACATCCGACGACGGGCACAGCTTCCTGTTCGCCATCAACCACACGCGTTCGGCTGCGGCGGTAGCGGCAACAGGTACCGACCTGCTGACGGGTGCGCCGTTCAGCGGGTCTGTTGCGGCGGGCGCCGTGGCAGTGGTTGCCGAGGGATAGGCAACCCTGCGTTCCGGAACGTTCGACGGCGGCCGGTGCGGCTTGATCCAGGGGTACGCCTTCCGCGGGGTTGCGTTTTCCACATAGGGGTTTGAGCGGGCCGGAATTGTCAGACCCTGGTGGAAGACTTTTGTTATGGAAGCGGTTGTGGCATCGGCGGGCGTGGAATGGGCGGCGCGGTGGGCCGGCTCGTCTGCCGGCGGCGCCGCCGCATCCCTGCCTGCGGCACCTTCGCTTGGTGATGTCCTGGATCTGTTGGCCCGGGTGCCGTTGGCCGTGGATGGTGCGGGCATGATTGACCAGATCCGCGGGCTGGAGGATGTGAAGTGCCTGGCCGGGGCCCGGCAGGCTGAAACCACTGTGGCGTTTGATCGGGCCCAGCGGCAGGCCGCCGCCGGGGTCCCGGCCACCGGGCAGGACGCCGGGCAGGGCGCAGGGGTCGCGGCGCAGATCGCCTTGGCGCGGCGGGAGTCCCCCGCCCGGGGATCCCGGCTGCTGGGCCTGGCCACGGCACTGACCGGGATGCCCCACACGTTCGCCGCGTTCCGTGCAGGTTTGGTCAATGAGTGGCGGGCCACCCTGATCGTGAAAGACACCATCTGCCTCACCCCCGCCGACCGGGCCGGAGTGGATGAGGAACTCGCCGCCGATACCGGAGCCCTGGACGGGATGGGCGACAAAGCCATTACCGCCGCCGTCCGCGCCGCGGCGTACCGGCGGGACCCCGCCGCCGTCGCCAGGCGCGCAGCCCGGGCCGTGGGCGAGCGGTGCGTGAGCCTGCGCCCGGCACCGGACACCATGACCTACCTGACCGCCCTGCTCCCGGCCGCCCAAGGCGTCGCCGCTTACGCCGCCCTGGTACGGGACGCCGGCACCGCCCGGGCTGCCGGGGACGACCGGACCCGGGGACAAGCCATGGCCGACACCCTCGTAGAACGCGTCACCGGCACCCCCGGCGGCATCAGCGGGGTCCAGATCCAGCTCGTCATGACCGACCACACCCTCCTCCACGCCGGCCCCGACCCCGCACGGCTCTCCGGCTACGGCACCATCCCCGCCGCACAGGCACGCACCCTCGCCTTCACCGCTCCTGGTGACAACGACCTCAACCTCTGGATCCGCCGGCTCTACACCACCCCTGGCACCGGCGAGCTGGTGGCCATGGACTCCACCGCCCGGCTCTTCCCGCCAGCACTGAAACGCTTCCTCCAGGTCCGGGACGACACCTGCCGCACCCCCTACTGCGACGCCCCCATCAGGCACCACGACCACATCACCGCCTGGCACCACGGCGGACCCACCACCGCCACCAACGGCCAAGGCCTCTGCGAAGCCTGCAACCACACCAAAGAAACCCCCGGCTGGACAGCCACAACCACCACCGGCCCACGCCACACCGTCGCAACCACCACCCCCACCGGCCACACCTACCACTCCACAGCCCCACCCCTCCCCGGCAGCGGGCAACTGCGCCGCACTTCCTCCCGCGAAACGCCGGCCGGGGCTTCCGCGCGGCCACCCGATGGGCCCCGGCGGCCAACCGTCCACATCCTGGGTCGGGTCATCCAGGCCGCATGACCCGGCGAAGTCCCTGGCGGAATGCCCGCGGGCAGGCCTGTGGGCTGCGGGACCGGGCGGCAGATACTGGACTGGTGATTCGAGCGGCAACGACAGCAGACCTGGAGCGCATCCAAGCGATCGAGGTTGCGGCCGCAGAACTCTTCCGCGCCATAGGCATGGATGCAGTCGCGGACGACCCGCCGCCGCCCGTAGAACAACTGGAGGCCTACGTAGCGGCCGGGACCACCTGGGTGGCAACCGACCCGGAAGTGGGAGCGATCGGGTACGTCCTCGTCGACGGGCATGCCGGTTGGTCCCACATCGAACAGGTCACGGTGCACCCCCACTATGCACGGCGTGGCGTCGGCGCCGCCCTGATCGACCACGTGGAGGAGTGGGCCCGGGGCCTGGGCCAGAGCTGCCTGTCCCTGACCACCTTCAGCAGTGTGCCCTGGAACGGCCCTTATTACGAGCGCCTGGGGTTCAGGCATCTGCCTGAACCGGAGTGGCCGGCATACCTCCGCAGCACTGTCGAACGGGAAGCGGATCACGGGTTGGCTGCGTGGCCGCGCACGGTGATGGCGCGAAGCGTTAAACAACCCTGCCCCGGAAAGAACCATGGGTAACTTTCCGGGGCAGGGCTGCCATCCGCCGTCGAACTCCTGGATGGGGAGGCATCCATCCAGGCCGTCCGGAGCCGTTTGGCGGCGTGAAAACTAGTTGCTGATAGCGGATTTCATTTCGTCGGTGGCCTTCTTCCCGGCATCTTCCGGGGACAGCCGCTCGAAGAGTACTTCCGAGGTGTACCGCTTGATGATCTCCTGGATGGCACCCGCACCCTTCGGCGGCGGTGCCGGAGCCTCACCCAACTCGTCCTTGATCTGGTCGATGAAGTTCACTACTTTGACGTCAGCCGGGGTGAGCTTCGGCTGGATGGCCGCCCGGACCTCGGAGTTCGGGTAGACGCCGCGGTCCGCGAGCAAGGCTTCGCCGGCTTTGACGTTGTTGGTGAGGAAGTTGATGAACTTGGCGGTTTCCTGCGGATGCTTGGTCCGCGATGATGCGGACCAGAACTGTGAAGCCTTGTACCAGAGCTCGGTGTCAGCGGCGGATCCGGTCTTCGTGGGGAACCGGAGGATCTTCAGGTCTCCGCCGCTGGCCTTTTCCAGGGCGGGCGCCTGGTTGGACCACCAGAACGCCATGCCGTTCTTACCCGTTGCCAGCCCGCTCTGGTCGAGGGGAGCAGCTTCGGCCTCCACCACCTCGGACGCGGAAGGCACGGCTTTGTCCTTGCTGAGCTTCTTCAGAAAGGCCCACCACTCGGCGATGTCGCCAGGTTCGAAGCCCAGCTTGCCGTCGGACGTGTAAAGGGACTTGCCGTTCTGCCGGAGCCATACACCCAGGGAGGCCTCATCGGTCCCGTAAGCCGCCGCGCCATAAGTGCCCTTGGGCGACTTGGCGGTGATCTCGGCGGCGATGCGGCCAAAGTCCTCCCATGTCCACTTGGTGTCGTCCGGAAGCGGGACGCCCGCAGCCTGGAAGACGGCGGGATTGGCCAGGATGGTGGCTGCGTTGATCCCCGCAGCGATGCCCGTCAGTCCCTTTTCACCCTTTCCGGCGTTCAGCGCAGCCTCATCCAATTTGGACGTGTCGACGTCGTACTTGGACAGGTCCAGAAGGGCACCGCGGCTGGAGTACTCCGTGATGTATTTCTCGTCCATCTGGATGATGTCGGGGGCGTCATTGGCGGCCACCTGCGTGGCCAGCTTGTCCCAATAGCCGCTCCAGTCGCCGAACTCCGGCTTGATTTTGATCTTGGGGTTCTCGGCCTCGAATTGCTTGATCGCTTCCTGCGTCAGCTGGGCGCGCTTGTCGCCACCCCACCACGAGAAGCGGAGTTCGACGGTGCCGTCCGCGTTCTGCGGAGCGGCCCCTCCCCCGCAGGCGCTGAGTGCCATGACGGCGGCGACAGCCGCGGCAACCGCCCCGGCTTTGCGGGTTCGGATACGGGGGCTGAGAACCTTGCTGCCCGGGCGACTGGCGCCTGAAGTGGGTGCCTCTGCGATGTGCTTGGCAGCAGACGCAGCACGGGGAAATAGCGGCACTGGGTACTCCGATCTTCCTTGATCCAAAGGTGGGTGGCCGGCCCCGGCATGGGCTTGGGGCGGGACATTGAAAGCGCTTTCTGCTACCGATACTACAAGTACGCAACTTGTAATACAAGATGCTGACTGCCGGCCGCCCGGAACGTTTGACGTTAACGGCGAACGGCCCGCCACCAGGGCGGGCCGTTCAGATGGATCTGCTGTTTTGGTGACTATTTGATGCCGGTGGTGGCGATGCCCTTGATGAGGAACCGCTGGCCGAAGAGGAAGACCAGGAAGACCGGCAGCAGGGAAACGATGGACATGGCGAACAGTGAGCCCCAGCTTGTGGCCGACTGTGAATCCACGAAGGCGCGGAGGGCCACCGGGACGGTGAACATGTCCGGATCCGTGAGGTAGATCAGGGCACCGAAGAAGTCGTTCCAGGTCCAGATGAACGTGAAGATGGTGGTGGTGGCCAGTGCGGGCACCATCAGCGGCAGGATCACGCGCAGGAAGATCCGCGGATGGCCGGCCCCGTCGATCCGTGCGGCCTCGTCGAGTTCGCGGGGAATGCCGCGGATGAACTGCACCATCAGGAAGACGAAGAACGCATCCGTGGCCAGCAGCTTGGGCACCAACAGCGGCCAGAAGGTGTTCACCCAGCCAATCTGCGAGAACAGGATGTACTGCGGGACGATCACCACGTGGAACGGCAGCATGATGGTCAGGAGCATGATCCCGAAGAACAGCTTCTTTCCCGTGAACTGCAGGCGGGCGAAGGCATAGGCGGCCATGGAACAGGAAACCAGGTTGCCCAGGATGGAGCCGATCACCACGATGGCCGAGTTCAGCATGTAGTGGCCGAACGGGTGCGTCAGGGCAGACCAGCCGGACGTGTAGTTACTCATTTCCAGGCTGTTGAGCCAGAGGCCAGGTTCCCGGAAGATCATCTCGTTCGGCCGCAGCGAGGAGACCACCATCCACAGCAGCGGATAGATCATCAGGGCGCCGGCCACGATCAGGATGCCGTGCTTCATGAGCGATTTTCCGCGCTGGGCCCGGCTGAAGGCGAGGGTTCCCCGGGACTCGCGGACCCTGGGCTTGCGGTTCGTAGGCTTGCCGGCGCCCGTGGACTTCTTCTCCGGGCTCGGCAGCGTCTCAAGCTTAGTCGTCATAGAAAACCCAATACTTAGAAGCGATGAAGTTGATGGCGGTGAAGACGCCGATGATGAGCAGCAGCACCCAGGCCATGGCCGAGGCGTAGCCCATGTCGAACTGGCCGAAGCCCTTCTGGTAGAGGTACAGGGTGAAGAACATGGTGGAATCCGAAGGTCCGCCATTGCCACCGGAGACGATGAACGCCTGGGTGAAGGACTGGAACGAACCGATGATCTGCAGCACCAGGTTGAAGAAGATGATCGGGCTCAGCATCGGCATGGTGATCCGCCAGAACTGCTGGAGCGTGCTGGCTCCGTCCACCTTGGCTGCTTCGTAGTACATGGCGGGGATCTGCCGGAGACCGGCCAGGAAGATGATCATGGGGGCGCCGAACGTCCAGACGTGCAGCAGGATGATCGATCCCAACGCCGTGCTGGGATCCGAGATCCAGCCCGGCCCCTGGATCCCGAACATGGCCAGGACCTGGTTGACCAGGCCCGTGGTGCCGAAGATCTGCTTCCAGAGGATGGCCACGGCAACTGATCCGCCCAGGAGGGACGGCAGGTAGAACACCGAACGGTAGAAAGGCAACCCACGCAGGCCCTTGTCCAGGACCAATGCGATCAGCAGGGCAACGGCGAGCTGCAGCGGCACGCCAATAAACACATACGTGAAGGTGACCCGCAGCGAGTTGTGCAGCCGGGCGTCACTGAGCATCCGGGTGAAGTTGTCCAGCCCGGTCCATTCCGGCGGCTGAAGCAGGTTGTAATCCGTGAAGGACAGGTACAGGGACATCAGCATGGGGCCAATGGTGATGGCCACCAGGCCCACCAGCCACGGCAGCAGGGAGATATAGGCGGCCTTGTTGTCCCGCTTATTGGCCTTCTTCTCCTCAGCGGTGACCTTGCCCTTCCGCCGGGTGAAGGAGCTGAGCTCGCTGATGGCGCTCACAGGAGCTGCTCCGTCCGCGGCTCGGGGCATACTGCAGCCGGCAGCAGGGCCGGGCGCGTTGCCCTGGGGATGTGTTTTGCGGCCATGTGGTCTCCTTTGGTCATCGTGGCCTCCACGTTGCTGTCATCGCCAGGCGATGGGGATCCGGCACGTCGGGCGGGGTGGACTGTTGCCGCTGGAGCTTCAGGGTTTCACCCGCCGCGGGTGCCATTGAAAATGCGGCTCCGTACCAAAGTAAACGTTTTCTTGACTCCTGTATAGCCCTTTGTTAGTTTTTGAGAAACCGTTTTCTGCACAACGCATCACTCAACCCTAAATGAGAAGCCGAGGGGCACAACAATGAAGTTTGGTCTCAGAAAATCCGTCGTGGGAGTCACCGGCGCGATCGCCGCCCTTTCACTTGCACTGACCGGCTGCGGCAACAGCCCGCAGGCCGGAAAGGTGGGCACCGCGGAAGACCCGGTCACCATCAGGTTCGCCTGGTGGGGCAACGATTCCCGGGCCAAGACCACCATGGAGGTCATCAAGGCCTTCGAAGCTGCCAACCCGACCATCAAGGTCCAGGGCGAAAACACCGAGTACAGCTCGTACTGGGACAAGATGGCCACCCAGATCGCGGGCGGAACCATGCCGGACGTGATTGCCATGAGCGGGGCCTACCCCAGTGAGTACGCCAGCCGCGGCGTCCTGCTGGACCTGGACAAGGTCAAGGACCAGATAGACACATCGAAGTTCGCCGAGGGCACCGTGGACCTGGGCAAGATCGACGGCAAGCAGTACACCATCACCGCGGGCGTCAATTCGATGTCAATGGTCCTGGACCCCACGGTTTTCGAAGCAGCAGGGGTTGCCATGCCGGATGACGAGAAGTGGACGTGGGACGATTACGCGCAGATCGCCGCGGAAATCACCAAGAAATCCCCGGCCGGCACGTTTGGCACCACCCCCATGGCCAACGACTCGTTCCTCGCCGTCTGGGCGCGCCAGAACGGCGAGGACCTGTACACGGACGACGGCAAGAAAATGGGCCTCAGCGAGGACACCCTGACCCGCTGGTTTGAACTCAACAAGAAGCTGATGGACACCGGCGGCGCCCCCTCCGCGTCGCAGACGGTGGAGGACGGTTCGGCGCAGCCGGAGATGACCCTGATGGGACAGGGAAAGCAGGGCATGAAGATCTCCTGGAGCAACCAGATGACGTCCTACTCCGGGGCGCCCCTGGTCATGGCCAAGCTGCCCGGCGAAAGCAAGAAGCCCGGCGCCTGGCTCCGGTCCTCGATGGAATACGCCATCTCCTCCAAGTCCGCACAGCCCAAGGAAGCGGCCCTCTTCATCAACTACCTGGTCAACAACATGGACGCCGCCTCAAAGATCAAGAGTGACCGGGGCATGCCGGCCAACACCGAGCTCAAGGCAGGCATCACTCCGCTGCTGAAGGAAACGCAGCAAAAAGAGGCCGCGTACCTGGACCGCATCGCCGACCTCAAAGTCCAGGCCCCCAAGCCGTTCCCGGCCGGGTCCTCGGCAACCATGGAAGTACTGAACCGCTACAACACGGATGTACTCTTCGGAAAGATCTCACCCCGGGATGCGGCCAAGGGCATGCTTTCCGAGGTGAACCAAAACCTCGGCTGACCATTGCGCACCACGGGAGCAGCCAGGACCCATCACCGAAACGAGGCAGGCCATATGGCTCCACGGCCCAGCGCCATTGCAGGCTACGACGACTGGCCTGCTTACGTCCGGAACAACCCCCGGCACCAGGCCCCCACCGCCGCGGCCCAGGAACTGTCGGACGCCCTGGGCGTGCCGGGTGCAGGTGAGCTGCCGGAGGTCACGGTGCACTGGGAGGAAACGTACGACGGCGCCACCACCTCCCAGCTCAGCTGGCAGTTGGGCTTCGGGCCCCGGACCACGGCCTGGCTGGTCCGGCCGGCTGGAAGTACCGGGCCACTGCCGGGAGTCCTGGCCCTGCACTGCCACGGCGGCAACAAGTTCGGCGGCGCCGACCGGCTGGTGGACCTTCCGGAAAACCACCCGTCGGCAGCCGCTGCCCGCAGCGGGCTCTATGAAGGCCGCGCACTGGCCACCGATACTGCCCGCCGCGGTTTCGCTGTCCTGGCGCACGACACGTTCTCCTGGGGCAGCCGGAAATTCGACCTTTCAACCCCGCCGTGGCGCACCGGTTCGGCAACTGCGGCGAGGCAGGCACAGTGGCGGGAGGACGGCGTCGTTCCTTCCGACGCGGACCAATACAATGCCGCGGCAGGGTTCCATGAGGACACTGCTGCCAAGGCCGCGGGGCTGCTGGGGACCAGCCTGGCGGGCATGGTGGCGCACGACGACCTCGCTGCACTGGACATCCTGGCAACCCTGCCAGGCGTGGACGCGGGCAGCCTCGGCTGCATCGGGTTCTCCGGCGGAGGCGGGAGGTCGCTGGCCCTGGCGGCACTCAGCCCCCGCATCCGGGCGGCAGTGGTGACGTGCATGATGACCACTTTCGAATCCCTCTTCCCCGCCTACCTGGACGCGCATTCATGGCTGCTGCAGACCCCCGGGTTGTGGCGGCTGGGCGATTGGCCGGAACTTACCGCCCGATCGGCGGCCGCCCGGTTCCTGGTGCAGTACGCCCTGGCGGACGAACTCTTCCCGGAAGAGGGGATGCGCCAGGCGCACCAAATGCTTGAATCCCTGCACTCCGGATCGGACAACTACAGCGGCAGCTTCTGGCCGGGGGGCCATGTCTTCACCGCAGCCATGCAGGACGAAGCCCTCGATTTCCTGGCCCACACCCTGGCCGCCCGGCCGGCCTCCACCACATCCCAAGGACCCTCATGACCACCCAGCACTCCACCACCGCGGACCCGCAGCACCAGCGGGCCGCCTCCATTGCCGTCCCGAGGGTGGCCCTGGTAGGCGTTCACGGCTTCGGCGAGCGCCACCTTGCCAACCTGTCCCGGCTTGAACAGGCCGGTGCCCTGGAGTTGGTGGCCGTAGCCGATCCCAACCCGCCGCAGTCCGGCACCCTTGACGGCCGGGTGGCTGTGTTCCCCGACCTGGACGGGCTGCTGGCCGCCCGGCCGGGGGTCGACGTCGTTATTCTCGCAACACCGATCCAAACGCATGCCCCGCTGGCGGTAACCGCGCTGCAAGCCGGAATGGACGTCTACGTCGAGAAGCCGCCGGTGGCTTCCCTGGCACAGTTTGAGAAAGTCCTTGCTGCGGCCCGGGACAACGGGCGCCTGGTCCAGGTGGGCTTCCAAAGCCTGGGGTCCCATGCGCTGCCGGCCATCTCTGGCCTGATCGATGCCGGTGGCATCGGCACCGTCCTGGGCATCAGCGCCACCGGGCAGTGGCTGCGCACCAAGGCATACTTCAAGCGCTCCCGCTGGGCCGGGAAGCGCAGCCTTGACGGCACTGATGTGGTGGACGGCGTGGCAACCAATGCGCTGGCCCACGCCGTTGCCACCGCACTGCATGTCGCCGGTGCGCACACCCTTGACGATGTGGCCTCCGTGGAAACAGATCTGTACCGGGCCCACGCCACCGAGAGCGACGACACGTCGGTCATCCGGGTCCGTACGGCCGGCGGCGCCACGGTGCTGTGCGCCCTCACCCTCTGCGCCCCCGAACAGCTGGACCCCACTGTGACTGTCCACGGCACCCTGGGCGACATCACGCTTTCCTACACCCAGGACGAGGTGGTCATCACCACCCCAGAGGGTGAGCGCCGGGAGCAGTACGGCCGGACCGATCTCCTGGAGAACCTGCTGGACGCCCGCGCCACCGGAGCGCCGCTGCTCTCGCCGCTGCAGCACACCGGCGCCTTCACCGCCGTCCTCGAAGCCGTCCGCACCTCCCCCGCGCCCGCGGCGATTGACCCCGGATCCATCTCCTGGGAAGGCGCCGGCGACGACGCCCACCCCGTGGTCCACGGCATCAGCGACGTGATCGAACGGGCGATCAAGGCGCAGGCAACGTTCGCCGAACTCGGCGTGCCGTGGGCCCGGGCCATCCCGCCCGTCCGAACCCTGACGCTGGACGGGCATCCCGTAGCGGACTACCAGGACGGGAGCCAGATCCGCGCCGTCTCCTCGCCACGGCCCTACCTCCACCCCGTCAGGACCCTCGGCGGCACCGTGGTGACGGACCACCAACCCCTGGACCACGTCTGGCATCTGGGTGCCGGCGTGGCCCTCCAGGACGTGGACGGCGTCAACTTCTGGGGCGGCCGCACGTACACCAGGGACGCCGGCGCGTACGTCTGGCGCCCCGACCACGGGCGCATCAGCACCACGGCCATCCACCAGACCGATGCCGGTGGCGGCCACGGGGGCCGGTTGCAGGAGACCCTAAGCTGGAGCGGGCCCAGCGGCTCCCCCGTCCTCCTGGAGGAACGCACCTGGACATGGTCCGGCGTCGCGCCTTCCACGTGGCGGCTGTCCCTGGACTTCGCACTGTCACCGGCCGGGGACCAGCCCGTAAGCCTGGGCAGCCCCGGCTCCAACGGCCGCTTCGAAGGCGGCTACGGCGGATTCTTCTGGCGGCTGCCGGAATGCCGGGAGCCGGCGGTGTGGACGCCCGCCGGCAGGGGCGAGCAGGAAACCCACGGCAGCGTCACCCGCTGGCTCGCCTGGTCCGGAACGTTCGACGGCGGCCCGGCCACCCTGGTGTTCGTTGCCCCCGAAGGCTCCACGGACCCTTGGTTCGTCCGGCTGGAAGGCTACCCCGGTGTCGGCCAGTCGCTGGCCTGGGACCGCCCCGTTATCGCCGAGCCCGGACACCCGGTGCGGCGGCATGTCACCGTCTTCGTGGCCGACGGAATCCTGGCCACCGCCGACATCAACGCACTGATCAACCACCAGGGGGACCCGTCATGACGCAGACAACAACCGCAGCCGCTCCCCCGCAGGAGGCCCGCCAGGCGCCCGGATCGCCGGCGGACCGGGCCATCAAGCGGCGCCGCGTCCTGGACATCCTGGACGCGGCCGGACGCGATTCACTGCTCCTCACCACCAACACGGCCTTGACCTGGTACCTGGACGGCAGCAGGGTCCACATCAGCCTGGCCGGCGACCCCATCGCCGCGCTGCTGGTTGCGCGCGACGGCGACCACCTGGTGACATTCAACAATGAGGCCGGCAGGATCGCCGCTGAGGAACTCCCGCTGGGGGTCAACCTGCATACCGTCCCCTGGCATGCCAGCCTCCTCCAGGCAGCGGCAACCGTAGGCAGTGACGCCCTGCCGCCGCTGTCCGAGGCTGACGTGGCCGCCGAACTGCGCGCGGCCCGCCAGCAACTCCTTCCTGCGGAAACCGCCCGCTACTCCCTGCTCGGCGCGGAACTGGCCGCGATCATGACGGACGTCCTCTCCGCAGCCCGGCCGGACACGACAGAATTCGGGCTGGCCTCGGCGCTGGCCGCCCGGGTTGTGGCTGCCGGCGCGGAGCCGCTGGTGCTGCTGTGCAACGGCAGTTCCCGCAGCACGTTCCGCCATCCGCTGGCCACGCACGCGCCCCTCGGCCGGCGTGCCATGGCCGTGGTGTGCGCCCGCCGTGACGGCATGGTTGCCAACATCACCCGCTGGGTGAGATTCGACGCCGGCACACCGGAGGAGCGCGACGCCGAGGCCCGGATCGCGGCCGTGGAAGCGGACATTTTCGACGCCACGGTTCCGGGCGCGCGGCTGGACAGGATCCTTGATGAGATCAAGGCAGCCTATGTGCGGCACGGTTTCGGGGCGGACCAGTGGGAGCAACACCACCAGGGCGGCCCGGCCGGTTACGCGGGGCGGGATCCCCGGGTCACCGCGTCGGCCACGGACACCGTGGTGTTGGGCCAGGCCTTTACCTGGAACCCGTCCGGGCCCGGCGTCAAGATCGAGGACACCGTCCAGCTCACGGAGTCCGGGCTGAGCATCCTCACCGTGGACCCGCGCTGGCCGGCGGCCACCGTGAACGGGCTGGAACGGCCGGCAACGCTGCAGCTGTAGCTTTGCCGCCAGGAACGAAAAAAACCCCGGGACCGAAGTCCCGGGGTTTTTTGTTTGCTGGCTGGTTTTGGCCGTTTCCCGGCGGCTAGGGAAGCTGCAGTTCCCCGTCCACGCGGCGCGGGATGCCCAGCGGGTTGCCCTCGCGCAGGGCGGGGTGCAGCACGTCCCCGGGGGCGTCCTGGTACGCCACGGGGCGCTGGAACCGGCGGACCGCGGTGGCTCCCACGGAGGTGAACAGCGAGGTGGTGGCCGGGTACGGTCCGCCGTGCTGCTGGGCCCAGTTGACGGCGACGCCGGTGGGCCAGCCACCAAACAGTACGCGTCCGGCCAGGCCGGAGAGCTGTTCCACCAGCGCCGCGATGTCCTCGCCGGGCTCACTGTGGACGGTGGCCGTCAGGCTGCCCGGGACCTTGGCCAGGACGGCTGACAGTTCCTCCCGGTCTGCGTACTCGATGAGGATGGTGGTGGGTCCGAAGCACTCTTCGAGCAGCTGTTCCGGATTGTCCAGCACCTTGGCGGCAGTGGTGGCAAAGACCACCGGAGCCGCACCGTTGGCAGCTGCGTCCTGGTCCACGGTGCCGCCCACCACCTCCACCCCGTCCACGGATGCAAAGCTGCGCAGCCCGTCAGGGTACGCCTCGGCAATCCTGCCGGTCAGCATGGCGTGGGCGGGTTTGTCCTTGCTGGCTTCCGCCACGTCCGCCGCGAACGATGTTCCGGCGGGAATGAACACCAGGCCGGGCTTGGTGCAGAACTGGCCCGCCCCAAGGGTGAAGGAGCCGGCCAGCCCCGCGGCGAGTTCGGCGGAGCGGGCCTGGAGTGCCGCCGCCGTGATGACCACGGGGTTCAGGCTGCCCAGCTCGCCGTAGAACGGGATGGGGTCCGGGCGTGAGGTGGCAAGGTCGAACAGCGCGCGGCCGGCGGGAATGGACCCGGTGAAGCCTACGGCCTTGATGGCGGGGTCCTGGACCAGGGCTGTGCCTGCGTCCCGGCCGCTGACCAGCGCGAATAGGCCCTCAGGTGCACCTGCGCCGCGAAGGGCGTCGGCGACGATTTCCGCCGTACGCTCCGACAGGCGGAGATGGCCCGAGTGCGCCTTGACCACCACCGGGCAGCCGACGGCGAGCGCCGAGGCGGTGTCGCCGCCGGCCACGGAGAAGGCGAACGGGAAGTTGGACGCGGAGAAGACGGCCACGGGGCCGATGGGCTTGAGGATGCGGCGCAGGTCCGGCTTTGGCGGGGTGGCTGATGGATCGGCGTGGTCGATGATGGCCTCCAGGTAGGAGCCCTCGGTGATCACGCGGGCGAACAGGCGAAGCTGCCCCGTGGTCCGGGCCACTTCCCCCGCGAGGCGGGGCACTCCCAGGTTGGTCTCGGCGTCCGCGATGTCCACCAGTTCGGCGGCGTTGGCGTCCAGGGCGTCCGCTACCGCGTGCAGCCACCCGGCGCGCTCGGCGTCGGTGGCTGCGGCGGAAGTCCTGGCGGCTTCCGTGGCGGCAGCGGTGAGCTCGGACAGGGAAAGGGTTGCAGTTCTCACGTCAGGTACCTGTTCGTCGTCGTATGGAAAAGAGTGCTTACAGCGTGTCCCGGAAGCTGAATCCCAGCCCCGGCTGGTCCGTGGTGGTCACCCTGCTGTTGCTGAACCGGACCGGTGAGGGGCCGGCCAGGATGCCCAGCTGCTCGAAGGACGCTTCCTCCACATCCTCCACCATGGTGGGCTCGGCCAGGGTCAGGGCCAGTTGCCCCGAGAGTTCCGGCAGCAGGTGCGGCATGACCTTGATGCTGTTGGTCCGCGCCATCTCCACGATCCGCCGGAACGGGGTGATGCCTCCTACCCTGATGATGTTGGGCTGGATGATGTCCACCGCCTCCGCCTCGATGAAATCGCGGAACCGGTAGATGGTGTGCAGGTTTTCGCCCAGGGCAATGGGAACCGGCGAATGCTTCCGCAGCCTCCGGTAGGCCCAGAGGTCATCAGCGCGGATGGGTTCCTCCAGCCATTCCAGCCCATAGCCGGCGAGCACATCCAGGGCGCGGAGGGTAGTGGGCAGGTCCCACCGCTGGTTGGCGTCGATCATGAGCCGGCGGTCCGGGCCCAGCACCTCCCGGACGGCGGCGAGCCGCTCTGCGTCTTCGCGGATGTCCGGTTTGCCCACCTTGATCTTGACCGCCCGGTGGCCGGCGGCAACCCAGCGTTCAACCTGCGCCACCAGTTCTTCCAGCGTGTAATGCAGGTTCACCCCGGAGCCGTAGACCTCGGCCGAGTCCTGCCGCTGGCCGATGAGGCCGGTCACCGAGGCACCGGCGCGGCGGGCCTGCAAATCCCAGAGGGCAAGGTCCACGCCCGCCATGGCAATCGTGGTGAGTCCACCGCCGCCGGCCTCATGCAGCCGCTTCCACAGTGCGTCCCACACCGCCTCCGGATTCGCCGGAAGGCCGGTGATGAAGGGAGCGATGTCGCAGTCCAGCAGCGCCTTCACGGCCTGGGGGCCAATGGTGGGGGTCCAGGAAAACCCGTGCCCCGCGCCGCCGTCGTCCGTGGAAAGTTCGGTGACGATCACGTGGTTCTCGGGCGCCTCCACACCCCAGCTGCGGCGCAGCGGAACGGTCAGGAGCCGGGTGGTCAGCCCGGTGATGCGGGGAACGGTGCGGAGGGATTCCACGGCCGGTGCGGTCATCAGCGGCCGGCCAGCTCGTAGCCCCTGGCGAGGACAGCTTTGAGTTCAACCAGCTGTTCCTCGGTGGGATCAACCAGCGGCGGCCGGACGGAACCGACAGGGAGTCCGCCAAGGCGCAAGCCCGCCTTGATCAGCGAAACACCGAACCCGGGAGTCTGGTCGCGCAGGCGGACCAAGGGGGCGTAGAAGCCCTCCAGGAGGGCGTTGCGGCGGTCCTCGTCCCCGGAGACGTAAGCGTCGTAATAGGCCTTGGCGATTTCCGGGGCCATGGCAAACGCTGCCGAGGAGTAGAGCGGGATGCCCAGTCCGCGGTAGGCACCCTGCGTGAGCTCGGCGGTCAGCAGGCCGTTGAACAGCGCAAAGTCTTCCCGGCCGGAGGCCCTGACGGCGGAGACGATTTCCTGGGCCAGGCCCACGTCCCCCAGTCCGTCCTTGAAGCCGATGACCTTGGGATTTGCGGCCAGCTTGGCCATGGAGGCGGCGGTGAATTTGGCGTTGCCGCGGTGGTAGACAATGACCGGCAGGCTGCTGGCGTTGGCGACGGCTTCGATGTACGCCACCAGGCCGTCGGTGGGGCCGGTGACCAGGTAGGGCGGCAGCACCAGGAGGGCGTCGGCACCTGCCTCTTCAGCTGCCCGGGCGGCTGCCAGGGCGTGCCCCAGCGGTCCGCCTGCACCCGCCACGACCGGAACCGCGCCTGCGACAACCTCGACGGCGGCCGCCACCACGGTGCGGACCTCCTCGATGCTGAGGGCATGGAATTCGCCGGTGCCGCAGGCGGGGAAGACCCCGCCGGGGCCGAAGGGCAGCCGCGAGCTGATGTGTTCCTTGAGCAGTTCCACGTCCACGGTGCCTTCGGCGGTGAACGGGGTGACGGGAAAGAACAGTACGCCGTCGAATTTCATGGTGTCTCCTTGCCTCCGCCGCCGGCGGTAACCAGCGCGGTGGCCTCGTCGTTGAGGGTGGATTTCAGTTCGGTACGCCAGCTGCGCTTGGGCTGCCAGCCCAGCAGGGCCTGGGCTTTGGCAATGGAGAAGGCGGGGCTGGTGCCGGTGAGGCCTGAACTCAGCGCCTCACTTCCCGGCAGGAACTTGGGCATGAGCTCCGCCAGGGGCGCCGTTGCGAGGGCGTCGGCGGCCCCCACAAAGAAGGTTTCGCCGTTGGGGATGCTGTCCATCTTCCGCAGCAGCAGATCCAGGAAGTCGGCCACGTCCCGCGCGTCCACATAGTTGAACAGCGCGGGTGCGGAAAGGGCGGGGTCGGCAAGCCGTTCGGCGAGCGTGTGCCCCTGCTGCGTGGGGGCGCCTTCCCACTCCTCCGGGGAGATCACGAAGCAGGGCCGGAACGCTGCGTAGCGGATCTTTTCCCCCTGGGCGGCGGCGAACATCTCCACGGTCTGTTCGGCAATGTGCTTGGAGAGCGCGTACGCGTTCCACGGCTTGGGCGGGGTCCGCTCATCGAGTGGGAACGACGGCGGCAGCCAGCCTGCCGGGCAGCCGTAACCAAGGACGGTGGGGCTGCTGGCCGTGACCACCTTGGGGACGCCCAGTTCCGTCGCCGCACTGATGACGGCGAAGGCGAGCCGGGTGTTGGTGGCAAATATGACGTCCTCAGGCGCGCTGAAGGGCACCGCGATCGCCGCCAGGTGGACGACGGCGTCGGGCGTGGCTTCCCGGAGGAGGCGGAGTGCCTCGCCGGGGGCCAGCAGGTCGGCGGTCTCCTGCACGACGCCGGCGGGCAGCAGTTCTGCGGGTACGGCGTCGCGGTCCACCGAGATGACGTGGTGGCCGGCCTGGGCCAGCCCGGCCACCACGCTGCGGCCCAGGCGTCCGGAGCCGCCGGTAACAAGAATCCTGCTCATGGTCTTTCCCTACTTGCCGCGGCGAAGGTCGACGCCGAGGTCCAGGTCCTCAACGCGGACGGGCAGCGAAGTTTCCAAGGACCGGTTGCCGGCGATCCCCACGGAAACGGACCGCAGCCCGTCCAGGTAGCCGGAGGGGCGGCCCAGCGGGTCCTCGCCCGGACCGTTGAAGAGGTCGGAGAGCAGCAGCTCGTCACCGCCGCCATGTCCGCCCTCGCCGTTGATGATGGGCACCTCGTAGGCGGCTTCCCAATGGCGCTGGACCACCAGGCGTTCGCCGTTGCGGCGGATGGCGTCCTCTTCCTCAACCGGCGTTGCGCTCGGGTCCACCACCGTCTTCTGGTCGGTGCTGTGCAGCACGGCGGCGCGTTCCACCACCTCAAGCTCGGCGCGGCCCTCGGTGCCGTTGACGGCAACCCGGTACCCCTCCCACGGGCTGTGGGCGTTCAGGGAGTAGCTCAGCCGGGGTCCCCCCTGGTATTCGACGACGAGTGCCAGGTTGTCCTCGATGGTGATGCCGCCGGTGAAGACATCCTGGTCGCGGCGGTAGCCGTCGTAGTGCTCATTGTCCAGGAACAGCGCTTTGAGCCGCTCGTCTTCCCTCAGGTCCAGCGCAAAGGGGTCCTTTTCCGCAGCGGGGGCGCCGGCGTCGGGCGTTCCACGCTCGGGCCGTGGACCCAGGCCGCGTTCGGCTGCGTTCTTGTCGCCATAGAACTTCAGCCCACCGGAGGCGAAGACCCGCTCCGGGACGTCGTCGATCCACCAGTTGACCAGGTCGAAGTGGTGGGAGGCCTTGTGGATGAGGAGCCCGCCGGAGTTTTTCTTTTCGCGGTGCCAGCGGCGGAAGTAGTCCGCGCCGTGCACGGTGTCCAGGACCCAGCTGAAGTCCACCGAGGTGACCTTGCCGATCACGCCGCTCTGGATGATTTCCTTGAGCGCGCTGTTGCGGGGCGAGTACCGGTAGTTGAAGGTGACCACCACGCTGCGGCCGGTCTCGTGGACGGCCCGGGTGATCCGGCGGCAGCCTTCGGCATCGATCGTCAGGGGCTTTTCCACGACGACGTCGGCCCCGGCGCGGAGCCCCTCCACGATGTAGTCGGCGTGGGTGTAGTCGGGCGTGGTGACAATGACGCGGTCGATGTTGTTGGCCTGGATGAAGGCTGTGAGGTCGGCGGGATCAAAGGATGCCACGGGTCCGGGAGCACCAAGTTCCTGGATGAGCTTCTGGTAGAACTCCACGCGTCCCGGGTTCACGTCGGAGAACGCAACCAGTTCGGCCGTGTCCGCGTGCTTGCCGAAGATGGCGCGGATGTACATCTCGGAGCGGCCGCCGGTGCCGATCAGGGCGATACGGGCCTTTCGGCCGTCGTGCCGGCCTGCGAAGGCGGCGGGGTTGGCGGCGGTGGCGGTACCGGCGGCATTGCCGGGCACGGAAGCAGCTGCGGCCGGTGTGGTCTCGGCTGTGTTGACCATGGGGGTCCCTTTCGAAAGCTCATTACCCGGCCGCGGGAACGGCCGCTGTGGTGCGGCGGGGCGCTTTGGCACACCCGGTGAGAAAGCGTTTTCTCAGTTCTCTCTAGAGATTTGTATCAACACCCGCAGGGATCCGTCAACCACTCCAGGCCTGAAAGAAAACGTTTTCCAGATTGTTTAACCATCCTTTTCCGGGCGGCACGGGAAAATGTCCGGGAAAGGGTAGAAATCGCTTTCCCGGTCCCGTATATGCTGGCATTCACAGCACCCGCCGCGAGGCCGGCCTGATGCGGGCACCAACCGATCCCGCAGGCGCCGGCAGCCGGCGCAAACGAAGGGTTTCCCATGGCCAGGAAGTCGGCAAGCGGCCGGATCGGCATCGCGGACGTCGCCGTGAAGGCGGGCGTTTCCCACGCCACGGTTTCGCGCGTCATGAACGGGAACTTCACCGTCGACCCGGACATCGCCGCCCGGGTCCGGGCAGCCGCCGCTGAACTGAAGTACCAGCCCAACCCGGTGGGCCGCAGCCTGGCCCTGGGCAAGACGGACACCATCGGTATCGTGGTGCCGGACCTTGCCAACCCCACCTTCCAGGCCATCCTCCGCGGCCTGAGCCGGGCAGCAGCGCAGGACGGCTACCGCGTCCTCATTGCCGACTCGTTCGAAGTGTCCAGCGAGGAATCCATCCTGGCGGGCGAAGCGCGACGGCGCTGCGACGGCCTGGTCCTGTGCGCCCCGCGTATGACTGACGCGGAACTCGAGGAGATTGCACCCTCACTCCACCCGCTGGTGCTGATCAACCGCACCACCGCGGCGCCGGACATCCCCAGCCTGGTGGTGGATTACGGGAAGGGCGTCGAGGACATCGCCGAACACCTGGTGGAGCTTGGCCACACCCGCCTGGCCTTCCTGGCCGGGCCGCCCCGCAGCGCCTCGAACGAGCTGCGGCTCAAAGGCCTGGAGGAGTTCAAGGCCGCCCACCCCGACGTGGAGGTGACCATGCTGGAAGGCGGCTCGGATTTCAATACCGGCCACGAGGCAGTGGATGCCGTCCTGGCCAGCGGGGCAACCGGAATCCTGGCCTTCAACGACCTGGTGGCCATGGGCCTCATGAGCGGCCTCCACGAGCGGGGCCTGGACGTCCCCGGGGATATCTCGGTGACCGGCTTCGACGACATCCCCTTTGCCAGGTACACGACGCCGGCGCTCACCACCGGAGCCGTCCCCATCACCGAGCTGGGCGAGCAGGCATGGCACCAGCTCCGGGCGCTGATCCGCAAGGAAGGGAACGAAACCCCCGGCGGCCGATACCAGCCCCGACTCGAAGTGCGGGCCAGCACAGGACCCGCCAGGGCGCCGCGCAGCGCGGTCCACGGCTGACCGACTTCCAGGAACGGGAATCGATCTCCGCTAGCTCGTGGGACGGGGCTGGGCAAGGTGTTCCGCGCCCAGCCCCGCTTCTTTGTAGAAGCCCTCGATATGGGCGGCCACCAGCTGGGCGGCCCGGCCGCCATCCCCCTCCCGGACGGCGGCGAGGATGGCGTGGTGCTCGGCGTGCAGGCGGCAGGCGGTTGCCTTCCAGTCCGGCAGGTTGCCCGTCAGTTCCGCGGCGTACCCCTGGATGGATTCACGGAGCGAGCCCATCATGGCGCTGACCACCGCATTGCCTGCGGCGTTGGCCAGGGCAAGGTGGAACCGGACATCGAGGGCCAGGAATTCCTCCACGGGCAGGCCTTCCGGAGCATCCATCGCCGCCAGCAGCGCGGCCGCATCCTCAAGCTGTGGCGCGTCCCGGGTGGCCCTTGCGGCAGCCCAGGACTCCAGCAGCACCCGGGTTTCCACGATGTCCGCCACGGGCAGGTGCTGGGTGGCAACGTGCAGCCGAAGGGCCGAGCCGAGGGCGGCGGTGGGATCCGAGATCACCACCGTCCCGGAATCCGGCCCGGAGCCGACGCCGGACCGGACCACTCCCATGGCTTCGAGAACCCGGATGGCTTCGCGCACGGACGTCCGGGAGACCTGCAGCTGTTCGGCCAACGCCCGCTCCGCGGGGAGCCTGCCGCCTACGGCCAGGTCCCCGGCGGAGAGCCTCTCCTCGATCCAGTGCAAAACCAGCTGATGGGTACGCATACCCAAAATAGTAGTTGATGTGGTTGGACCACATGGCCTAGAGTGTGGTTGGACCATAGGAGGACCCATGACCCACACCATCCAGCCCAACAATCCGGAGGCTACCCCTGCCCCGGACACCACGGACATTCCCGCAGCACCGGCACCTGCCACGGCTCCGTCGTCGTCAGCCGTTCCCGCAGCCCTGAAGCGGCGCGTCCCCAAATACTCGGACCTGGCGCCCCTCATGCAGTTCAAGAAGCCGGAGTTCAGCAAAACGGCGCGGCTCCAGCGGGCCAGTACCATCTGGGAGCTGCGCGACATCGCTAAACGCCGCACCCCGAAGGCGCCCTTCGACTACACGGACGGCGCCGCTGAAGAGGAGATCACGCTGCGGCGTGCCCGCCAGGCTTTCCTGGACATCGAGTTCCGGCCCGGCATCCTGCGCAACGTCTCCAGCATCGACCTCAGCACCGAGATCCTGGGCAAGCCGTCCCGGCTGCCGGTCGGCATCGCCCCCACCGGCTTCACCCGGATGATGCAGTCCGAGGGCGAGTACGCCGGATCGCAGGCCGCCGAGGCCGCCGGCATCCCCTACACCCTGTCCACCATGGGCACCGCCTCCATCGAGGACGTCGCCGCCGCCGCGCCCAACGGCCGCAACTGGTTCCAGCTGTACCTGTGGACTGACCGGGACCGGTCCCTGGAGCTGATCGAGCGTGCCGCCAGGGCAGGCAATGACACCCTGATGGTCACCGTGGACACGGCCGTGGCCGGCGCCCGCCTCCGTGACGTCCGGAACGGGATGACTATCCCGCCCGCACTGACCGTCAAAACGGTCCTTGATGCGTCCTACCGGCCCGCCTGGTGGTTCAACTTCCTGACCCACGAGCCGCTCACGTTCGCGTCACTGTCCCGCTACACCGGCACGGTGGCGGACCTGATCAACTCGATGTTCGATCCCACCCTGACGTTCGAGGACCTGGACTGGCTGCGCGAAACCTGGAAGGGCAAGCTGGTGGTCAAGGGCATCCAGACCGTGGAGGACGCCCGCCGCGTGGTGGACCACGGCGCTGACGGGGTCATCCTGTCCAACCACGGCGGCCGCCAGCTGGACCGGGCCCCCATCCCGTTCCACTTGCTCCCCGAGGTCAAGCAGGCCTTCGCCGCGGACAACACCGATGCCGCCATCATCCTGGACACCGGCATCATGAGTGGCGCGGACATTGTGGCGGCGCTGGCCCTGGGCGCCGATTTCACGCTGATCGGCCGGGCGTACCTCTATGGCCTGATGGCCGGCGGACGCGCCGGTGTGGACCGGACCCTGCAGATTTTGGAAAAGGACATGGCGCGCACCATGGCGTTGCTGGGTGCCGGCAGCGTCTCCGAGCTCACCCCGGACCACGTGCGGCTGCTGGCCCGCTAGGCCTACTTCTTGCGCCCGAATTTGGGCAGGGCGGGAAGGTTGGCCAGCAGGTCGGCTGCCTTGGTGGCGGCCCGGCCAACGGTCCGCCCAATCTGCTGCGGAACCGTGTCGTCACTCAGCGGGGCGGCGGTTCCACCGGGGATCACGACGGCGGGGCTCAGCTCGGCTCCTTCCCTCACCAGGACAGGAGCCGGCAGGTCGGCGCGGGCTGCCTGCGCCGCAGCCGGCTCCGCGGTCCGGCGGGCCGGCGGCAGGGAGGCGGCCGCTGCCGCGACGCCTTCCTGCACGTGGGCGGGCACCGCGGGGGCTGGGGCCGCCGGACCGGTGGCTGCTGCGGTGGCGCCAGGGCCGACGTCGAACGTTCCCAACCAGCTGGCGATGCCCTCCAGGGGGCCCCGGTTCAAGGCGTAATAGCGCTTCTGGCCCTGTGCACGCATGCTGACCAGCTGTGCTTCCCGGAGGACTTTCAGGTGCTTGGAAATGGTGGGCTGGCTCGCCGCCAACTCCTCCACCAGTTCCCCCACGGCTTTGTCGCCTGCCCGAAGGGCCACCAGGATGTCCCGCCGGGTGGATTCCGCTATGACGGCAAATACGTCGTCTGTCACCATGCCTCCCACCCTAGCGACATATACGTCGAAAGGCATCAACTATTTCGGCCGTACAAACTTCCCGCCGGGCTAGTCGAACCAGGGATCCAGCCCGTGCAGCGGAAATACTGCCTTTCGGGTGGCCATGACGGTGCGGTCAACGGCGTCGTTGGGGTCGAAGCCCACTTCCCAGGAGCGCCACCAGAGTTCCACGTCGTCCCCCATGAGGGCCGGCGCCTCCCTGCCGAACTTCTCCATCACATACTGCCGCCAGTCCGCCGGCACAGGGGTCCGCAACGGCACCGGCCGTCCGGCCGCGATGGCCACCAGGTGGCTCCAGGCGCGTGGCACCACATCCAGCACGTTGTAGCCCCCGCCGCCGGTGGCGATCCAGCGGCCGCCGCAATAGCGCTCGGCCAGGTGGCCGACGGCGGTTGCCGCCTCGCGCTGCCCGTCAACGCTGAGGTTGAGGTGCGTGAGGGGGTCGCTGCGGTGCGAGTCGCAACCGTGCTGGCTGACGATCACCCCGGGTTCAAAGGCCCCCACCAGTTGCGGGACCACGGCATAGAAGGCCCGCAGCCAGCCGGCGTCGGAGGTGCCTGCGGGCAGGGCGACGTTCACGGCTGTTCCTTCAGCCGCCGGGCCGCCGATTTCGTTGGCAAATCCGGTTCCGGGAAAGAGGGTCAGCCCTGTCTCGTGCAGCGAGAGCGTGAGGACCCGGGGATCATCCCAGAAGATGTTCTGGGTGCCGTCCCCGTGGTGGGCGTCGACGTCGATATACGCCACTTTGTCTACGCCGCCGTCGAGCAGCTTCTGTACGGCCATCGCGGCGTCGTTGTAGATGCAGAACCCGCTGGCCCGTTCGCGGGCGGCGTGGTGCATGCCGCCGCCGAAGTTAACGGCATGCACGGCCGAGCCGTCCAGCACGCGCTGGGCAGCCAGCAACGAGCCGCCGGCCAGCCGGGCTGCGGCCTCGTGCATTCCGGCAAACGCGGGATCGTCCTCGGTTCCCAGCCCGCGCGCCTCATCGGGCTGGGTGGGGTCCGCACTGACCCGGCGCACAGCCGCCACGTAGTCAGGTGAGTGGACGGACTCCAACGCCGCGTCGGAAGCCACCTCGGGCGCCGCCAGCTCCACGTGGTCCAGGTCGAAGAGCCCCAGGCTGCGGGAGAGCCGCGCGGTAAGGTCCATCCGCTCCGGGGCCATGGGGTGGCCGGCACCGAAGTTGTAAGCTGTCATGTCAGGACTCCACGCAACCATTGTTGGCGGCGCGGGCTGGCTGAGTCCGGGCAGGTATGTCATCAATCACAGGCTACCCGAGCCCGCACCGCCGCCGGCCCGGCCATGACGCAGTCTTTAGTGGTTTACTACTGAAGGAAGCCGTTTCGACCGAGGAAAAGCCACACATGACGCAAAGCCAGTCGAGGCCCCGGACTCCGGCCCCCTGGCACCCCCCGGCGCAGGAGCGGGAGGGCCTCTGGATCTTCACGCGGCTGCGCGATTTCATCGATGACATTGCCAACACCTCTCCCGCACGGCTGGCGCTGACCGCGTTTGCCGCCGTCTGCACGGTGTTCACCTTCCTGCTCTCCCTGCCGGTTTCCTCAGCCGACGGAACTCCCACCCCTGTCCACCAGGCCCTGTTCACTGCCGTCTCGGCCGTGTGCGTCACGGGACTCACGGTGGTGTCGACGGCGGTCCACTGGTCCTTCTTCGGCCAGTTGGTGATCCTGGTGGGCATCTTCATCGGTGGCCTGGGCACGCTGACCCTGGCGTCGCTGCTGGCGCTCATGGTGAGCAAGCGGCTGGGTGTCCGCGGCAAGATCATTGCCGCCGAGTCCATGAACAACGCCGGCCGCCTGGGTGAGGTGGGTACGCTGCTGCGGATCGTTATCACCACGTCGGTGGTCATCGAGGCCATCCTGGCACTGGCCCTGATCCCGCGCTTCCTTACCTTGGGCGAGCCGTTCTGGCAGTCTGTCTGGCACGGTGTCTTCTACGCCATTTCATCGTTCAACAACGCCGGCTTCACCCCGCACTCGGACGGCATCGTGCCCTACGAAACGGACCTGTGGATCCTCATCCCCCTGATGGTGGGCGTCTTCCTGGGCAGCCTGGGCTTTCCCGTGGTGATGGTCCTGCAGCAGAACGGGCTGAACTGGAAAAGGTGGAACCTCCACACCAAGCTCACCATCCAGGTTTCACTCATCCTGCTCGCCGCGGGCACGTTCCTGTGGGCCCTGATGGAGTGGGACAACGCGCGGACCATCGGGCCGATGGGCCTCGGTGACAAGATCACCCACTCCCTGTTCGCCTCGGTCATGACGCGTTCGGGCGGCTTCAACCTGGTGGACCAGAACCACATGGAATCCACCACCAAGCTGCTCACCGACGCGCTGATGTTCGCCGGCGGCGGGTCGGCGTCGACGGCGGGCGGCATCAAGGTGACCACGATCGCCGTCATGTTCCTTGCAATCATTGCCGAGGCCCGCGGCGATGCCGATGTGAAGGTGTACGGCCGGACTATTCCACAGGGCACCATGCGGGTGGCCATCTCCGTGATCGTTGCCGGCGCCACCTTGGTCTCCGTCTCCGCTTTCCTGCTCCTGCAGTTCAGCGGCGCGTCCCTGGACCGGGTGCTGTTCGAGACGATTTCGGCTTTCGCCACCGTTGGCCTGAGTACCGGCCTCAGCGCCGAGGTGCCGCCCGAGGGCGTCTACGTCCTCACGGCCCTCATGTTCGCCGGCCGCGTGGGCACCGTAACCCTCGCTGCTGCCCTGGCCCTGCGCCAGCGCAGCCAGCTGTACCACTACCCCGAAGAGAGGCCGATCATTGGCTAGTTCCACAGACGCCCCCCGGCGCCCTGCCCATAACGCTCCGGTCCTGGTGATCGGGCTGGGCCGCTTTGGATCATCCACCGCGGAGCAGCTGGTCAAGCAGGGCCGGGAAGTGCTCGCCATCGAACGGGACCGGAACCTGGTGCAGAAATGGGCGCCCCTCCTGACCCACGTGGTGGAGGCTGACGCCACCAATATTGACGCACTCCGCCAACTTGGCGCGCAGGAGTTCAGCTCCGCCGTCGTGGGCGTGGGCACCTCCATCGAGTCCTCGGTACTGATCACCGTGAACCTGGTGGACCTCGGCATCGAGCACCTCTGGGTCAAGGCCATCACGCCCTCGCACGGCAAGATCCTGACCCGCATCGGCGCCAACCACGTCATCTACCCCGAGGCCGACGCCGGGGTCCGCGCAGCGCACCTGGTCTCCGGGCGCATGCTGGACTTCATAGAATTCGACGACGATTTCGCCATCGTGAAGATGTATCCGCCGCGCGAAACCGTGGGCTTCACCCTGGACGAGTCGAAGGTCCGTTCCAAGTACGGCGTCACGATCGTGGGCGTGAAGTCGCCGGGCGAGGATTTCACGTACGCGCGGCCCGAGACCAAGGTGTCCTCACGGGACATGCTGATCGTCTCCGGCCACGTGGACCTGCTGGAACGGTTCGCGGCCCGGCCCTAGTTGTAATTCCCATGGAGGTTGTGAACAGCGTGGCGTGATGTAAAAAGCGA
>NZ_JABFMW010000036.1 GCF_013359725.1 Pseudarthrobacter sp. C4D7
AACTCCTCCTCGCCGCGGCAGCCTAACCGTTGCAACGACCACTTGACTTTCCAGGGGCCAAAACGACAATTGCGCAGCAATCGATGGGTGGGGGACGCTCAGGCGGCAGCGCGGCGGCGGCGCTGCTGGAGGACCAACCCCACGAGGCAGAGCGCCACCCCGGCGGCGCCAACGGAAACGAAGCCGCCGGAGGGGCCCATGACGTCGATGAAGACGCCGGCCAGCGGCGAACCGAGCGCAACGCCGGCGGTGAGCGCCGAGCCGTACCAGCCCATGGCTTCCCCCCGCCGCTCCTCCGGCACCAGGTCCGCCACCTTCTCGGAGGCCGCCGAAAGCACCGGGGCGCAGAGCAGGCCGGGAAGCACGGAGATAAAGGCCAGCGTCCAGGTGTCATGCGCCAGGGCCATCGGCAGGGTGAACGCGGCCATCCCGAGCAGCAGGATGACCGGTGGAACGGGCCGGTGCATGGCCCCGTAGATCAGGCCGCCCACCACCGACGCGGCGCACCAGAAGACGAACACAATGCCGATTTCGCTCTGGTGTCCGCCAATTTCGAGCGCGGCCACAATGCCGACGTCGGTACCGCTGAGGACCATGCCCGCACCCGCGGCAACGGCGAAGAGTGCCGCGACCGTGGCGGTGAACCAGGCGAAGCCGCCGGCCAGCCTTCCCCGGAGGCCCTGTGCCGCGCTGGTGGCCGCGCCTGCCGGCGCCAGTTCCGCGGCCGCTTCCTGGACATGCGCCGGAGCGGTGGATACCACCGCGGCCTCGGCTGCGTGCTGCTCATCTTCCGCGCATTCGACTGTCAGGCCCTCGCTGCGGGTGGGCGGGTTGAACCACATGAGGAACAGCCCGGCGAGGGACGTTGCCACGCCCACCACCGTCAGTCCTGCCGTGGTGTGCCCGCTGGTGGCGACGACGGCGCCGGCGGCCGGGCCGATCATGAACACAAATTCCGTGGTGATGGCGTCCAGGGCGAAGGCCGTCCGCCTTTGGTCGCCTTCGGCCAACACGCCCAGGGACTGTCGGACCACGCTGAAAATGGGCAGGGTGAGGAGCCCACCGACGAACACCAGCGGCAGGAGCCACTGGTACGGCACGTGCGGCACGATGGACCAGATCACCGTCTCTGAGATGACCGAAGGGATCAGCGCGGTCCGCAGGCCGACGGTGTCCACGCGCCGTCCCCGCCATGGTGCGCCGAGGGCGATCCCGATGGTCATGACGGCCGCTGCGGCGCCCGCTGCAGCGTAGCCCTGGCCAAGGGTGAGGACGATGTGCAGGGTCAGCAGGACGCCCGCGGCTGAGTGCGGGATGCGGGCCACGATGCCCACCAGCAGCAGCCTCCGGATCGGCCGGACGGCAAGCAACTCCCGGTAGAGAGCGAAATTCACGAAAGCGGTCCTTCAGGATGCGCCGCAGCCCAGCAGGGATCACCCATCCGGCTGGCGGCTAGTCGGGAGCGCGCCTCAGTTTGATTTCCAGGGAATCGACGCGCTCCCCAAACAATACATTCCGGGACCACTCCCCCTGCAGGCCGGCTACCAGTTCCTGGACACCGGCTGCATCCAGGCCGTCCTCGAGGTACAGCACCACTTGCAGTTCCGGCCCGGTACCGCCCCCGGGGACCACGGACCCGTCTGCCGCCCTGGTTGCCACTCCCCTGCCGGGCAGCAGCTCAACGCCGCGGACGGCGGCGAAGCCGGTGGCGGCGTCCCCCATCTGGGCTGCCAGCTCCGGGTCGCTGTAGGAGGGGGTCCAGCCGTGCTGCTTGGCAAGGGCCCAGACGCCGGGCCTGCGCACCACGAAGGTCACGTCGGCACCGGGATCCAGGACCAGGAGTTCGGCCCCTTCAGCGACGGCCGAGAGGGCCGCCCGGGCGGCATAGACCGCCACCGGCCGGGCCTCCGGATGCCACGCGGCCAGTGCGGCCGCAGACGTGAACGCCGGCAGCGCGGTCCTGCCATCGGCGGCCTTCAGGGTCACCAGCGCCATGTCCGCCTGCTTGTCCGCGTGCAGGCCATGGTCAGTTTCGGCTTCTTCGGCGAGTTGGGCCACGATGGGGATGAAGACGCGGGCGGTGGCGAGTGCGGCAACCACGTCCGCCTCCTCGCCCGTCCCCTGCCGGAGCGCGGCAACGGCGGCGACGTACCCGGCGTCGGCCGTTCCGTCGTCGTCCTCGAAGTTATGGATCTTGGCGTCATCTCCAGCGAGGCTGCGGCCGGCCCAGGGCTGGCCCGCGGAATCCGTGGCACCACCGGCGCCGGCCAGCGCCGCCGCTATGTGGCCGGGCAGGTGGCGGGCCGGAGGGCTTGCCGGTTCTTCGGAGCTGGGCATGGCGGGGCTGCTTCCCCGCGCCTAGCGGCGGCCGGCGACGTCGAGGGCTTCGGGCAGCGTGAAGGCGCCGGCGTAGAGGGCCTTGCCCACAATGGCGCCCTCGACGCCCAGGGGGACCAGCGAGCGGAGGACTTTGAGGTCGTCCAGGCTGGAGATGCCGCCGGAGGCCACCACGGGCTTGCCCGTCTTCTCCACCATCTGGCGCAGGAGTTCAACGTTCGGTCCCTGCAGGGTGCCATCCTTGGTCACGTCGGTCACCACGTAGCGGGCGCAGCCGGCCTCCTCCAGGCGGCCCAGGACATCCCACAGGTCCCCGCCTTCCTTCGTCCAGCCACGGCCGGCGAGGGTGGTGCCCCGGACGTCCAGGCCGACGGCGATCTTGTCGCCGAAGCGCTCGATGGCCCGGGCGGTCCAGTCGGGGTTTTCCAGTGCCGCGGTCCCCAGGTTGACGCGTGCAACGCCCAGGTCCAGTGCGGCCTCGAGGGTCTCGTCATCGCGGAGGCCGCCTGAGAGTTCCACCTTGATGTCCAGCCGGCCCACCACTTCGCGGAGCAGGTCTGCGTTGGAGCCGCGGCCGAACGCCGCGTCCAGGTCCACCAGGTGCACCCATTCGGCACCCTGCTGCTGCCAGTTCAGCGCCGCTTCGAGAGGGGTTCCGTAGCTGGTTTCACTGCCTGCCTCACCCTGGACCAGCCGGACGGCCTGGCCGTTGACGACGTCCACGGCAGGCAGCAGTTCAAGTACCGGCAGGTCATGTGCGGTGGTCATACTCATCCTCGATGTTGGTTCTTCGGTTGGGACAAAAGCGGGGCCGGCGGCGTTTATGCCTCGTGGCGCCCCTGGACGGTCAGTTTCCCGGCAACGTGAGCAGGTAGGCCGCAATCAGTGACATGGCAGCCAGGGCATAGAAGGACACCTGGAGCCACAGGGGCCGCCCCTGCTGCCGGAACGAAATGCCGCCGCCGATCAGCAGGCCGGCGAGGCCCATCAGGAGTACGGCCCACATCTAGGCGTCACTGCCGGCGTTGGCCGGCGCGCCGGAGCCGGCGGCGTCCGGACGGCGCAGGCCTTCCACCCAGTTGCGCAGGAGCCGCGCGCCGGCATCGCCGGATTTCTCGGGGTGGAACTGGGTTGCGCAGAGCGGTCCGTTTTCGACCGCGGCGATGAACGGTCCGCCGTGCTCGGACCAGGTGACCAGTGGCGGCGCCATCCGGGGCTGGATGACGTCGAAGTTCCACTCCTGCACGCCGTAGGAGTGGACGAAGTAGAACCGTTCGTTTTCGACGCCGGCAAAGAGCTTTGAGCCTTCGGGGACCTTGACCGTGTTCCAGCCCATGTGCGGGACCACGTCAGCGGGGAGGGCTTCCACCTTTCCGGGCCATTCGCCGATGCCCCCGGCTTCGGTGCCGTGTTCGACGCCGGCTTCGAACAGGACCTGCAGGCCCACGCAGATGCCCAGTACAGGGCGTCCGCCTGCCACGCGCCGGCCGATGAGCCGGATTCCGTCCACAGCCTTGAGCTCGCGCATCACGGTTTCGAACGCGCCAACGCCGGGAACCACAAGGCCGTCCGCGTTCAGGACATCCTCCGGTTTGGCGCTCAGGATCACTTCCGCGCCGGCACGTTCCAGGGCGCGCACCGCGGACCTGACGTTCCCGGAGCCGTAGTCCAGGACCGTGACGGTGGGTTTGCCTTCCGGCGAGGGAAGCCGGCGCGACGCCGAGGGGTCGAGGATTGCCCCGTCCTTAAGTACCTGCCCGCTCACAGCGCGCCCTTCGTGGAGGGAATGCCCTCGACGCGGGGATCCGGTTCCACAGCTGCGCGGAGCGCCCGGGCAAAGGCTTTGAACTGTGCCTCGACGATGTGGTGCGGGTCCCGGCCGGCCAGCACGTTCATGTGCAGGCAGATGCCGGCGTGCAGCGTAATGGCTTCGAAGACGTGCCGGGTGAGGGACCCCGTGAAGTGGCCGCCGATCAGGTGGTACTCCTGGCCGGCAGGCTCTCCCCCGTGGACCAGGTAGGGGCGGCCGGATACGTCCACCACGGCGTTGGCCAGGGCCTCGTCGAGCGGCACGGTGGCTTCGCCGAACCGGCGGATCCCGGCCTTGTTGCCCAGAGCCGTCCGCAGGACCTCCCCGAACGTGATGGCAACGTCCTCCACGGTGTGGTGGACGTCGATGTGGGTGTCGCCGGTGGCCTTGACCGTCATGTCGATCAGCGAGTGCTTGCACAGGGCAGTCAGCATGTGGTCGTAGAACGGCACCGAAGTATCGATATCCGAGACGCCGGTTCCGTCGAGGTTGATCTCCACGAGGACGGAAGACTCGCTGGTGGCACGCTCCATGCGGGCGGTCCGGGAAGCCGTATTCGATCCGGTTGAACTCATGGTGAAGGATCCTTTGTGGGAGAGGAAGTGGTTCAAGGCGTCCAGCGCCGCAATATCAAGTCTAGGCGCGAAGCGCGGCGTGACCCGCAAGGATGCGTTCCAGGGACGTCAGGAACGCTGTGGTTTCCGCCTCAGTGCCTGCCGTCACCCGGAGGTGGCCGGGGATGCCGACGTCGCGGATGAGCACGCCTGCGTCCAACAGTTCCTGCCAGACCTGGTGGGGGTCCTCCAGGCCGCCAAAGAACACGTAGTTGGAGTCCGACGCAGCAGGCTTGAGGCCCATCCTGGTCAGTTCAGCCACGATGCGGTCCCGCTGCTTCTTGATGTCCTGGACGTCGGCCATGAGCGCTTCGCGGTGTTCCAGTGCGGCCAGGGCGGTGGCCTGGGTAATGGCGGACAGGTGGTACGGCAGGCGCACCAGCCGCAGGGCGTCGGTAACCTCGGGGGCTGCGGCCATGTAGCCGAGGCGGGCCCCGGCGAGGGCGAACGCTTTGCTCATGGTGCGGGAGACGATCAGCCGCTCCCGGCCGGGCAGCAGCGTCAGCGCGCTGGGCGTTCCGTCGTGCGCAAACTCGTGGTAAGCCTCATCGACGATCACGATGGTCTGGCTGTCGGCGCCGGCATCGTAGACGGCTTCCACGACGTCCAGTCCGAGCCCGGTCCCGGTGGGGTTGTTGGGCGAGCAGAGGAACACGATGTTCGGCTGGAGTTCCTTGACCTGCTGGGCGGCCGATTCCGCACTGAGGTCGTAGCCTTCCGCGCGTTCCCCGGTGATGTACCGGGTATCCGTTCCGCTGGCCAGCAGCGGGTACATGGAGTACGTGGGCGGGAAGCCCAAAGCGGTGCGGCCTGGCCCGCCAAAGGCCTGGAGGATCTGCTGCAGCACTTCGTTGGAGCCGTTGGCCGCCCACAGGTTGGTTTCGTCGAGGCCGTGGCCCAGGTATTCCGCCAGCGCCTTCCGGAGGGCCGTGAACTCGCGGTCCGGGTAACGGTTAAGGCCCGCAGCGGCCTCGGTAACGGCGGCACTGATGGCGGCGCGGACGTCAGCGGGCACACCGTGGGTGTTTTCATTGACGTTCAGCAGGATGGGGACGTCCAGTTGGGGCGCCCCGTACGGGGTGAGGCCGCGGAGGTTGCTCCGAAGGGGAAGCCGGTTCAGACGTTCTAGCTGGTCGTTCACCTGAACAGTTTAGTTGCCGCGGCAACGACCGGAAAATATGACGGTTCCGGCCCGACCTTTTAGGAGTGTCTTGCCGGCGATGGGGGGCTGTCAGTTGGTGGGAACGAAGAGCTGCTGTCCGGGAAGGACGGTGCCGACGGCAAGGTTGTTGAGCTGGACGATATCCGCAACGACATCGCGGGCATCGCGGCCCGGGGCAACGGCGCCGGCAATGGCCCACAGCGACTGGCCCGGCTGCACCGTCACGGAGACGGTGGGCGTCACCGACAGGTCCGCCACCGAATCCGAGGCCTTGGCCGGCGAGTTGAATAGGCCGGACAAGGACAGCAAAAGCACGGCCAGGAGTACGAGCGGAACTCCGATCAGGACAATCCTGCCGCGGCGGGTCAACCGCAGGGGCGCGGATGAAGGTGAAACCTGGTGACGAGATGAAGCTGACATGAACTAAGCCCTCCTGGACTGCCGTGCTGCCCGGGTGTCCGCCCGCCACTGCCTGGCCGTCATACCGCCTGCGGGAACACTCCCGGCCGGATATTCGAATGGAGCAGCTACTGGTTAGAACACATGTTCGAACTTTGCTTGTTAAGTTTTAGCACCTATCGACGAACAATGTCGAGACTCGCTAGAACAAATGTTTGAAAATGCAATGTGGCTGGCCTAGCTTTGAAACCACAGAACAACCACGACTGAAGTTGATCAGCAGGGTCTGACAATGACAGTGGGAGTCCTTCCGGCGGCACCATGGAACAGGGTCCGGCGGAGGATCCGGCGGCAAGCGAAAGGCATTGGCGAATATGGCAGCAGCAGCCGCCGGGGGCAGGACCGCCCCGCAATCCAAGAAGACCGCCAAGGGCCTGACCCCACGGCAGAAGAAAATCCTCGAAACCATCCAGCGCTCCGTCAACGAGAACGGTTACCCGCCGTCCATGCGCGAGATCGGCGACACGGTGGGCCTTGCAAGCCTGTCCAGCGTCACCCACCAGCTCTCGCAGCTGGAGAAGCTTGGTTATCTGCGGCGTGACCCCAAACGGCCGCGCGCGATGGAAGTGCTGATGCCCCTCACTTTGGACGGCGGCGGCAAAGGTGCCGGCTCGTCTCCCGCTCCCCAGGCTGCGGGCGGCGCCACGGTGACCGGGCTTCCCACCGCGCTGGATACGGCCATGGTTCCGCTGGTGGGCCGCATTGCCGCCGGCGGACCCATCCTTGCCGAGCAGATCGTCGAAGATGTCATGCCGCTGCCCCGCCAGCTGGTGGGCCAGGGCGAGCTGTTCATGCTCAAGGTGGCCGGTGACTCCATGGTGGATGCCGCCATCTGCGACGGCGACTGGGTGGTGGTGCGGCGGCAGGCTGACGCTGCCAATGGGGACATTGTTGCTGCCCTGCTGGATGACGAGGCAACCGTCAAGACGTTCCGCCAGCGCGATGGCCACACCTGGCTGCTCCCCCAGAACACGCAGTACGAACCCATCCTGGGTGACCACGCCACCATCATGGGCAAGGTTGTCTCAGTCCTGCGTTCGCTTTAGCCGCGTCCGTCTCAAGGGGGTTCGCGCCTCACGTGCCCGGCCGCTCTTAGGAAGCGTCGGCACCCAGCCTGGTCAGCGCGGCAAGCGCCTTGGTGCGGTCGGTGGTGGCCCAGAACGGCGGCAGGGCGCCGCGCAGGAAACCCGCATAGCGTTCAGTGGCGAGGCGGGAGTCCAGGACTGCCACCACCCCCTTGTCTCCGGTGGACCGGATCAGCCGGCCGGCACCCTGGGCCAGCCGGATGGCAGCGTGGGTAGCGGACACGGACATGAAGCCGTTGCCGCCCGCCTGCGCCACGGCGCGCGAACGCGCCGTCATCAGGGGATCATCGGGCCGCGGGAACGGGATGCGGTCGATGACCACCAGCCGGCAGGATCCGCCGGGAACGTCCACGCCCTGCCACAGGGACATGGTCCCGAACAGGCACGTGTCCGGTTCGTCGGCGAACTGCTTGACCAGGGCCGTCATGGTGGACTCGCCCTGGCACAGAACAGTCATGTCTAGCTTGGGTCGGAGGGCCTCTGCCGCTTCCTCGGCAGCCCGCCGCGAGGAGAACAAACACAAGGCTCCCCCGCCGGAAGCAGTGATGAGCGCTTCGAGTTCTTCCAGGGCCTCCGGGGAGACGCCGCGGCCGGGCTTGGGCAGGTGGCCGGCCACGTAGAGGATGCCCTGTTTGGGGTAGTCGAAGGGTGAGCCAACGTCCACGCCCGTCCAACTGGGCGCGCCGTCGCCGAGCAGGCCCAAGCCGCCGGCCGCCGGTTCAAAGGCGGACCCGATGGCCAGGGTGGCCGAGGTCAACACCACTGTATGGTCTGCGAAAAGGCCCTCGCGCAGCCTTCCGGCGACGGAGAGAGGCGCGATGTTGATCAGTACCGGTGCGCTGTCATCAGGCTGTGAGTAACCCTGGCCTGGGTCGAAGGTGCTGGCGCGGGAGAACCACACGACTTCACGGTTTTCCCGGGCGGCGATCAGCCGCTCGCACAGTTCCAGGATGAGCATGAGGCGCGACCGTGCCAACTGCCGCCCGCCGTCGGCCGTGGTGTTGCTGTCCCCCTTGGAGTCGGACAACGCCGCCCGGCACGCTTCGCGCAGCTGGTCAACGCAGTCAAGCAGCTCATCATTCAGGCCATTGGGGAGCAGGCCGCTGGGCGCGCCCGCGAGGGCCATTTCCAGGTTGGCAGCAGCGGCATTCAGGGCGTCAACGGTGATGGCGGTATGTTTGCGTGCGCCTGAAGCGGCCGCGTGGACCATGGCTACGGAGAGCTGCCCGGACACGGCTCCGGTGACGCGGTCCTGCAGCTCATGAGCCTCATCCACCACCACAACGTCGTATTCCGGCAGGACGGCGAGCCCTTCGAAGGCGCTGACGGCCAGCATGGCGTGGTTGGTCACCACCACGTCCGCCTCCGCAGCATCCTGCCGGGCGAGTTCGCTGAAGCATTCGGCAGCCATGGGGCATTTTTGCGCCCCCAGGCACTCCATGGATGTGACGGACACCTGGCGCCAGGCACGGTCGGTCACGCCGGGCAGGAGTTCGTCGCGGTCGCCGGTGGCCGTCTTTTCGGCCCATTCGCGCAGCCGCACCACTTCCTTGCCCAGTTGCGAGGAGGGCCCGCCCACGGACGCGGCGAAATGCGGGACGCTGGTGTCCTCCCCGAGCGAGAAGAGCTGCCCTTCCGACGGTTCCTCGGACGGGAAGCCACCCTCCAGCTTGTGCCGGCACACGTAGTTGGACCGGCCTTTGACCAGGGCAACCTTGACTGGCCGGTCCAGGGCCGGGGTGATGTTTTTCAGGAGCCGGGGCAGGTCCCGGCCTACGATCTGCGTCTGGAGTGCCAGCGTCGCCGTCGAAACGAGGGCCGGCTTGTTGCTTTCCAGGGCATGGGCGATCAGCGGAACCAGGTAGGCCAGGGACTTGCCGGTGCCGGTGCCGGCCTGGACTAGCAGGTGGTTGCCGGTTTCGATCGCCCTGGCCACCTGGCGGGCCATTTCATGTTGTCCGGTGCGGCTTTGTCCGCCCATGCCGGCGACGGCGCGGTCGAGCAGTTCAATGACGAACTGCTCGCCGGCCGTCTGCGCGGCTTCGCCGGCCGCGGCCTCAGTCATTGACGACGAAGGGTTCCAGTTCGGACGCCAGGCCCTCCCGGACCATCACCGCGGCCCGGGTACCTTCCGCAACGTGGTCGAGGCTGAGGATCTCGGCGTCGGACTCGTGCAGCTTGCTGATCAGGTTCCCCCGGTCATAGGGAATGAGCAGCTCCATCTTCACGGATGGCCGGGGAATCGACTCGCTGATGGCTTTCAGCAGTTCAGGAATACCCTCCCCGGTCCGGGCAGAAACCACCACGTGCCGCGGCTCGCGCTGCTTCAACCGTTCCACCACGAAGGGATCGGCCGCATCGGCCTTGTTCAGGACGATGATCTCCGGAACCTTGCGTGCGTCGACCTCGCTGAAGACCTTCCGGACTGCAGCGATCTGGCCTTCCGGATCGGGGTGCGAAACGTCCACCACGTGCAGGATGAGGTCCGAGTCGGCCACCTCTTCGAGGGTGGAGCGGAAGGCTTCCACCAGCTGGGTTGGCAGCGACCTCACGAACCCAACGGTGTCGGCCAGGGTGTATCCCAGACCATCAGCGGTTTCGGCTTTGCGGACGGTGGGGTCAAGGGTGGCGAACAGCGCGTTCTCCACCAGGACTCCAGCGTCGGTGAGCCGGTTGAGCAGCGAGGACTTGCCGGCGTTGGTGTACCCGGCGATAGCCACGGAGGGCACTTCATTACGACGGCGGTTGGCCCGCTTGGTCTCGCGTGCCGGCTTCATCGCGGCGATTTCGCGCCGCAGCTTGGCCATGCGGGTACGGATCCGGCGCCGGTCCAGTTCGATCTTGGTTTCACCGGGCCCACGGGAGCCCATGCCGGCTGCGGCGCCGCCAACCTGGCCACCGGCCTGGCGGGACATCGACTCGCCCCAGCCGCGCAGGCGGGGAAGCAGGTATTCCAGCTGTGCCAGTTCCACCTGGGCCTTGCCCTCGCGGCTCTTGGCATGCTGGGCGAAGATGTCCAGGATCAGGCCTGTGCGGTCGATGACCTTGACCTTGACGATGTCTTCGAGGCCTCGGCGTTGGGACGGAGCCAGTTCTGCGTCCACCACCACGGTGTCCGCGCCGGTGGACATGACGATGTCCTTCAGCTCCTGGGCTTTGCCGGAGCCCAGGAAAGTGCCGGGGTCAGGCTTGTCACGGCGCTGCACCAAACCGTCAAGGACCTCCGAGCCGGCAGTCTCGGCCAGGGCGGCCAGCTCACGCAGCGAGTTTTCGGCGTCGGCGAGCGTTCCTTCTGACCAGAGCCCGGCCAGGACGACGCGCTCGAGGCGCAGCTGCCGGTATTCGACTTCAGTGACGTCTTCAAGCTCGGTGGACAGGCCTGCCCGCCGGCGCAGTGCGCGGCGTTCCTCGAGGTCCTGCTGGTCGCCGTCGTACGTGGAATGTTCCTCGTCCAGCCGGGAGATGGCCTGTGCCTTGCCAAGCATGGCCTTGCCTCCGCCGCCTTCACCGCCGGACGTGCTGGGGTCTTTGGCGGGAACGTCCTTGGCGAGGATCCGGTCGATAACAGCCTGGATCTCCTGCGGACTCATGTCCTGGGCGGCTGGATCGGAACCGGTGTTGGGCTGGCTGGTCATGGTCTCCTTTGAAGATTCGGCAGTTCCAGAATAGTGCTGGTTGGTGGAATGGTGGTAAGTATTCGCGCTGGGCTGACGGCCTGCGGTCATGCAGTACTCCTGGTTGTTCGCCGCCGGCTGCGATGCCGGGGCTCGGATGCCGCGTTTGGAACGGCGGCAGGGCTCAAATGGGCCGGAGCATGGCGGGAAGTGCAGCATTGGGCTGACTTTCGAGTTTGTCCGGCGGCCGGGCAGACGGTGTGGTCTGGGCCGGTGCGCAGAGCGGAAGGCATGAAAACCTGCATCGCTGCGGGACGGGCTGTCGCTGGAGGACAGGGTGCGGGACGGGCGTGGCCCATGCCGGCTACTCGAAGATCAGGAACATGCCCTCCAGCGTAGCAGAGCGCCCAAGCCCCGGTTTCCCATTACGCTGCAGGGGGAACTACTCTGGCCAGTTATGGAGTCCGCACACTATTTCAGCACGTCCCCTGCCGGCCCCTTTACCCGGAAGCCGCTGACGGTGGACCTGGCCGGTGCGACCCGGCAGCTCCAGACCTCCTCGGGCATCTTCAGCCCCGATGGCATCGACAAGGGAACCGCGGTGCTCCTGTCCGAAGTTCCGGCCCCGCATCCCCAGGGCAACCTGCTGGATATCGGGTGCGGCTGGGGTCCGGTGGCACTCACCATGGCCCTGTTGGCCCCCGGCTCAAAGGTCTACGCCGTGGACGTCAACGAACGCTGCATTGCCCTGACCAATGAGAATGCCGCAGCGCTGGGGCTCGCCAACGTCGCCGCAAGCACCCCCGAGGCCGTGGATCCGGACGTCCGCTTCGACACCATCTGGTCCAACCCGCCCATCAGGATCGGGAAGGACGAGCTGCACGCCCTGCTCACCTTGTGGCTGCCGCGCCTGGCTGAGGGCGGAACGGCATGGCTGGTGGTGCAGAAGAACCTGGGCTCCGATTCCCTTCAGCGCTGGCTGGCTGCCGAACTGGACAGCTCCTTCACCGTGACCCGGGAGTCCACGTCCAAGTCCTTCCGCATCCTGAAGGTCAGGAAAGAGTCCCGCTCGCCACAATGACCGCCGGGCCGCTGAGCTCCACATGCTCGTGGCCGGCCGGGCCGGCGAAGAACTTCACACCCACCACTCCGCCGGGAACGTGGACGCGCCAGGCGTCGGGCGCTTCAGCCCCCGCCCAGTGCCTGATGGCGACGGCGGCAGCACAGGCACCCGTGCCGCAGGACTGGGTCTCCCCCACGCCGCGCTCGTGGACCCGCATGGTCACGGATCCCACGCCCTCATGGACCAGCGGTTCTGCCGGGACCACGAATTCGACGTTGGTCCCGTTGGCCGGGACCGGATCGACCTGTGGAGCGGTGAAGAGACGAAGGCCCGTGAGCTCTGCGGGTTCGGCGAGGGCCACCACCGTGTGGGGGTTGCCCATGCTCACGGAGAGGGCCGGCCGCGCAACCTCCAGCCCGTCGGCGGTGACAAGGGAATCCATGGCCTTGGCGCTGGCTTCACCGGGGAAAATGAACTCCCAGGGGCCCATGTCCACGGCGTACCCGTCTCCGGTCCTGACTACTGTTTTGACGCCGCCGCGCGTTCCAATGGTGAGCGAACCGCCGTCGGGCAGGTCGATCAGGCCCTCGGTCCGGAGGAAGTGGACGAAGACCCGGACCCCGTTGCCGCACATTTCGGACAGGGAGCCGTCAGCGTTGCGGTAGTCCATGAACCACTCAGCGTCCGGCACTCCGGCGAGCAGTTCGCGGCCCTCCGGCAGAAAGCGGGACGGCACGGCCCGGATGAGGCCGTCGGCCCCGATCCCCCGGTGCCTGTCGCACAGTGCGGCGGCCTGGTCCGCATCGATACCATTCGTGCCCTCGGGATCGGCTACCAGGACGAAGTCGTTGCCCGTACCGTGCCCCTTGGAAAAGCGGAGCCCGCTCAGTGTGCGGAGGGC
Organism: Pseudarthrobacter sp. C4D7; assembly: GCF_013359725.1. Classification (GTDB taxonomy): domain Bacteria; phylum Actinomycetota; class Actinomycetes; order Actinomycetales; family Micrococcaceae; genus Arthrobacter. Next base: position 13,046 of record NZ_JABFMW010000036.1, read on the forward strand.
GGGTCCGGTGGTTTCTGCGGGGGTAGCATTCATGCTCCCAAGCGTAGCGGCGGATGCGGCCGCCCCTGAAACCGCAGCTACCGGCACAACTCCGAGGCCTTGTTGACGAGTTCCGGGTCCTGCCAGTCCAGCCAGGCGATACGGGGGTCGGCGCGGAACCAGGTCAACTGCCGCCGGGCAAACTTCCGGGTGGCAGCGATGGTTTCCTCCGCGGCCGCTTCAACCGACGAAGTACCGTCAATGACCTGCAGGAACTGTGAGTAGCCCAAGGCACGGGAGGCTGTCCTGCCGCGGCGCAGTCCCAGGGCATCGAGCGTCCGGACCTCGTCCAGCAGCCCCTCGTCCACCATCCGGTGCACCCGTGCGGCCAGCCGGCCCCTCAGGACCTCGCGGTCCACGCCCAGGCCCACCTGGATGGCCGGCTGATGGTACTCACGCACGGGCATAAAGGAACTGAACGGGCGCCCGGTGAGTTCGTGGACCTCCAGGGCCCGGATGATGCGCCGGGCATCGGAGAGCCGGGTGGCTGATGTGGGATCCACCGTCCGCAGCCGTGCCAGAAGCGCGCCGGTGCCACGTTCCGCATGCTCCGCCTCAAGCCGGGCCCTCAGTGCGGGGTCAGTCCCCGGAAACTCCAGGACGTCCAGGGCAGCCCGGACGTACAGCCCGGAGCCCCCTGCCAGGATGGCCCGCCTGCCCCGTCGATGGATGTCGTCGATGGTTTCGCGTGCCTGGGCCTGGAAGTCGGAAACGCTGGCTTCCTCGGTCACGTCCAGGATGTCCAGGAGATGGTGCGGCACTCCCCTGCGTTCGGCCACCGTGATTTTGGCGGTGCCGATGTCCATGCCGCGGTAGAACTGCATGGCATCGGCGTTGATGACCTCGCCGTCCAAGGCGAGGGCAAGGTTCACGGCAAGGTCTGACTTGCCGGAGCCGGTAGGACCGACGACGGCGATGACCGGCGGGGCAGCCACGCGTCAGCGGGTGCGCAGCGGCAGGGAGGGCATGCCCAGGGAGACGCCCTTCCGCGCCTCTCCGGAACCCGGGGCCGGCGCGCCGCAGGAGTCGGCCTGGGACCTGTCCCACGCGTCACCCGCCCGCGACCGGCGCAGGCTGTAGTCCTCCAGCGTGGGATCGGCCACCAGGTGGAACGCAGCAGCTTCGGTGATGGTGACGGTAACGAGGTCCCCTGGCCGCGGGGCGGGAGCACCGTCCGGGACGGAGAAATGGACCAGCCGCTGGTCCTGCGACCGGCCGGAGAGCCTGTGCGTTTCCTCCGATTTCCGCCCCGACTGGGCGGTCACCATGACTTCGAGCCGGCGGCCCAGCTGCTTCCGGTTCTCCTCCGCCGCGATCCTGTCCTGCAGCGCGGTGAGGCGTTCGAAGCGTTCCTGGACCACGGCCTTGGGCAGCTGGTCGGGGAGGTCAGCGGCCGGGGTGCCGGGGCGCTTTGAGTACTGGAAGGTGAAAGCGGTGGCAAAGCGGGACTTCTCCACCACGTCCAGGGTGGCCTGGAAGTCTTCTTCCGTTTCGCCGGGGAAGCCCACGATGATGTCGGTGGAAATGGCGGCGTGCGGGATCTTCTCCCGTACCTTGTCCAGGATGCCCAGGAACTTGGTGGACCGGTAGGAGCGCTTCATGTCCCGCAGGATGCGGTCAGAGCCGGACTGCAGCGGCATGTGCAGCTGCGGCATCACATTGGGTGTCTCCGCCATGGCGTCGATGACGTCGTCGGTGAAAGCGGCCGGGTGCGGGCTGGTAAAGCGGACGCGTTCCAGCCCTTCGATCTTCCCGCAGGCACGGAGGAGTTTGGAGAAGGCCTGCCGGTCCCCGAACTCGACGCCGTAGGAGTTGACGTTCTGGCCAAGCAGGGTGACTTCGATGGCGCCGTCGTCCACGAGTGCTTGGATCTCTGCGAGGATCTCGCCGGGCCGGCGGTCTTTTTCCTTACCCCGCAGCGCCGGCACAATGCAGAAGGTGCAGGTGTTGTTGCAGCCTACGGAGATGGACACCCATCCCGAGTAGACGGAGTCGCGCTTGGTGGGGAGGGTCGACGGGAAGACATCCAGCGATTCCAGGATCTCCAGCTGCGCTTCATTGTTGTGCCGGGCCCGGTCAAGGAGAGCGGGGAGGGCGCCGACGTTATGCGTACCAAACACGGCGTCCACCCAGGGCGCCTTCTTGAGGATGGTTTCCCGGTCTTTTTGCGCCAGGCAACCGCCCACGGCGATCTGCATGCCGGGGTTGGCTGCCTTCACGGGGGCCAGGATGCCAAGGTTGCCGTAGAGCTTGTTGTCCGCGTTTTCCCGGACCGCGCAGGTGTTGAACACCACGACGTCGGCATGTCCGTCCTCTGCCGGGACGTAGCCCGCCGCCTCCAGCAGGCCGGACATCCGCTCAGAGTCATGGACGTTCATTTGGCAGCCGAAAGTGCGCACCTGATACGTGCGGGCCGGCATTCCGGGTTGCGGCAGAGCCCCGGCTTCGACGGAAGGGGTGGCGTCGGATTGGGGGGAAGGAATGGTCAAACTCACCCGTTAAGGGTACCGGTTCTGGAGCTGACCGCTGGCGGGGTCCTGCTGCGAAGCGAGGACTTCGTTGACGATCCGGAACGCCTGGGTGGGCTGGTAGCCCTTTCTGGCCAGCATGGAAGCCAGGCGGCGAACGGCCTTGTCCCGTTCCCCTGGAGCTGACAGGTCCGTCCAGGGCCGGAGCTTGCGCTCCACCAGGGCACGCGCAGCGGCTTCCTCGTCGGCGTCCGTCAGTTGTTCGAGCGCTGACGCTGCGGTTTCGCTGTCGATGCCCTTTTCAGCAAGCTCGCGCCGAAGCGCACCCTTGGCCAGCTTCCGGGACTGGGCGCGGCTCCTGACCCACATGTCAGCGAATTCGGCGTCGTTGATCAGCCGTACTTCCTGGAACTTATCCAGCACTGCCTCTGCAACGTGCTCCGGGATGTTCCGTTCCGCGAGCTTGCGGGCAAGCTGCAGCCTGCTCTTGGGCGCAGCGGTCAACTGCCGGTACACGATGGCCTGTGCCACCGTGAACGGGTCCGGCTCGGCATCCACGCCCTGTGGATCCTCGGGAACGTCAAACCCGTCCGGCGCCCCGCTGGAGGGGCTGCCGGGACGGGGTCGCCGTGTACGTGCTCCGGTCAAGGGCTAGAACCCGTCGACGGCTTTCAGCTTTGGCTCATCCTTGGACTCGTCCTCGGCAGGCTTGACCCCGACTCCGAGCTTCTCCTTGATGAGGCGCTCCAGTTCGGCGGCAAGCTCCGGGTTGTCCCGGAGGAAACGGCGGGAGTTTTCCATGCCCTGGCCCAGCTGGTCGCCATCATAAGTGAACCAGGAGCCGGACTTCTTGATGATGCCGTGCTCCACGCCCATGTCGATGATGCCGCCCTCACGGGAAATGCCCTGGCCGTAGATGATGTCGAACTCGGCCACCTTGAACGGCGGAGCCATCTTGTTCTTGACGATCTTGGCTTTGGTCCGGTTGCCGACGGAATCGGCACCTTCCTTGAGGGTCTGGATCCGCCGGACGTCGATGCGGACCGACGCGTAGAACTTCAGCGCCTTACCACCGGTGGTGGTCTCGGGGGAACCGAAGAAGACGCCGATCTTTTCGCGAAGCTGGTTGATGAAGATGGCGGTGGTCTTGGTCTGGCTCAGGCGGCCCGTGATTTTACGGAGCGCCTGGCTCATCAGGCGTGCCTGGAGGCCGACGTGGCTGTCGCCCATGTCGCCTTCGATTTCCGCGCGCGGCACCAGGGCGGCAACGGAGTCGATGACAACGACGTCCAGCGAACCGGATCCCACCAGCATGTCCATGATCTCCAGCGCCTGCTCGCCGGTGTCCGGCTGGGAGACCAGGAGGGCGTCGGTGTCGACACCCAGCTTGGCGGCGTAGTCAGGGTCCAGGGCGTGCTCGGCATCGATGAAGGCAGCGATTCCGCCGGCGCGCTGGGCGTTGGCCACGGCGTGCAGGGCAACGGTGGTCTTACCGGACGATTCAGGACCGTAGATTTCGATGACGCGGCCGCGCGGGAGCCCGCCGATGCCAAGGGCGACATCCAAGGCGATGGAGCCGGTGGGAATGACTTCAATCGGGGCACGGACTTCGTCACCCAGGCGCATGACTGAGCCCTTGCCGAACTGCTTGTCAATCTGGGCAAGCGCTGCTTCCAGCGCCTTTGCACGATCCGGGGCTGCCGCCATGGTTGACACCTCTAATGCTTTCTCGATGGTGGCCTTCGCGGCCGTTGTGTTGGTCATCTCTGACGCTAAGGGGACCCACTGACAATCCGGCCTGAGGACAACGGCTATGTGGATAAACCCAATAGAAAAAGCATAGCGTTATCCGAACAGGTATTCGAAGAGTGGAGCTCCTGCGGCGTGTCTGGCGGCAGGCTCCCGGCGGACCCCGGAGGGCCTTTCAGCAGCTGCCGGCCCGCCGTCAATCCCGGCGGGGGGCGATGTCGCGGCCCAGCCGCCGCTCCGTCGGCACGTCCTGGACGTCGCAGACGGCAAGCCAGACCCGGCGCGGCTCGACGCCGGCGGCCAGGGCCTGGTCGGCGGTACGGCTGCCAACACCGGCAAGGACCAGGGTACTGCTCAGCACGCGGGAGTACCCCGCGCCGAACTCGTCATCCATCAGACGCCAGTACTCGCTGATTCGCATCGGTAAATCCTCTCATGATTGCGGACCCTAGAATTGTTGCCATGAGCAACTCCCCTGATCTCCCTTCACCACAGGACACAGGCGACGACGCCGCTGACGCCGCCCTGCAGAATGTCGAACACCAGATCAGCCTCTTCTGGCGCCGGGCGCGTGCCATCTCCAACCAACTCTCGCGGGAGGTCCATCCGGACATGGAACCCGCCGCGTACGGGCTGTTGACGATCATCCGCAGGGAGGGACCCATCCGGCTGACTGAGCTCGCCATGAACATCGGGGTGGGCAAACCGTCGGTCAGCCGGCAGATCGCCTTCCTCGAAAGCCTTGGCCTGGTGTCCAAGGAGGCCGACCCCCTGGACCGCCGGGCGCAGTCCATCCGGCTGACGGCCAAGGGCGAAGAGAAGATGCACCAGGTCCAGGACGCCCGCCGGCAGGTTTTCCAGGAGCGGTTGCGGGAGTGGCCGGTGGCGGAACTGCAGGAACTGGCCCGCTGCATGGCCAAGTTGAACTCCACCTATGAGCGGGACGGGTTCGCCAGGGAAGCCGCGGACGCCGCCCCTTCCCGGGAGCCCCGGCAGGAGGACTAGGAAACAACAGGAAAGCCCCCGGCATGTGAACTGGTCCCCGGAAGTTGGACTGAGAAATTCAGTTCCGACTTCCGGGGAGCAGTTTTATGCATGCACGTAGTTCGTTGTCTGAGGTTCAGCGTGAGGCCGCTGTAGCGTGGTTTGAGAAGGGCATCGCGGATAGTGCGGCGGCGACGTTGCTGGGGGTGTCCCGCCCGCCGGTAAGGATTCTCTATCGGCGGTGGAAGATCCATGGTCGAGGAGCGCTGGTGGCGAAGCCGACGAAACAGGTGTACTCGTTCGAATTCAAGCTCGCGCTGGTTGAACGGTTTATCGCCGGTGAGACTGCCCCGGATCTCGCGGCGGAGGTTGGTTTGTCCTCGCCCACGCTATTGAAGACGTGGGCCCGGGCGTATCGCCGGGAGGGTCCGGACGCGTTGCGGTCAAAGCCCAAGGGAAGGCCTAAGGCACCCGGTGCCGCGCAGCCGGCCGAGGTATCGGAACTTGAGCGGCTGCGGCGGGAAAACGAACGGTTGCGGGCGGAAGTGGCTTACTTGGGATAATTGCGGGCCTTGAGGGCGCAGGAACGACGGTGAAGGTCCAAGCCCTCATCGCTCTCAAGGCTGACTTCCCGCTTCCTGTCCTGCTGCAGGCAGCAGCTCTTGCCAGGTCCACGTTCTTCTATCATCAGGCGCGCATCCAGGGCGCTGATCCGCAGGAGGCCATCAAGGCCGCTGTCAGGGAAATTTTCGAGAAAAACCATGGCCGGTACGGGCACCGGCGGGTCCACACCGAGTTGGTCAAGCAGGGTTGGACGGTCGCGAAAAAGACCGTGCTGAAGCTCATGCGGTCCCTGGACCTGGTGTGCAAGGTCCGGCGGAAGAAGCGTTACAACTCCTACCAGGGCGGGCAGGGCCGGGTTGCTCCGAACGTGTTGAACCGGGAGTTCGAGGCTGATGCCCCGAACCGGAAGTGGGTAACGGATGTGACGGAGTTCAGCGTCGGCGACCGTAAGCTCTATCTCTCGCCGGTCATGGATCTTTTCGACCGGCAGATCATCTCCTACTCGATCAGCCCGTCTCCGAATCTGGAGCTCACCAACAGTTCGCTGCGCCAGGCCCTTGCCTGCCTTGAGGAAGGTCAGCAGCCGCTCGTGCATTCGGATCAGGGCTTCCAGTACCAGCACGTCTCGTGGCGAAAACTCTTACAGGAAGCCAGCGCGAGCCAGTCGATGTCACGCAAGGGCAACTGCTACGACAACGCCGTGATGGAGAACTTCTTCGGTCACCTCAAGGAAGAGCTCTTCCATCACGTGCGATACCTCAGCACCGACGCCTTGACAGCGGCACTGCACGAATACATCCACTGGTACAACACCGAAAGAATCTCGACAAAGCTCAAGGACCTGAGCCCGGTGCAATACCGGACCCAGGCCCTCGCGGCTTAGGCTCTTATTTAACCAGTCCAACTTCCGGGGAGCAGTTCAATGGCCGGGGGCTTTCCTGTTGTCAGGCCCCACGTTGGCGTGGGTTGCCCTTACCGGGCTCCGGAGAGGAGGCCCGTGGAAAGTTCATCGTTCAGTTCGGTGTTCAGGTCGCGTTCCAGGTCACGGCCGTAACGCTGGGAGAATTCCTGCGGGACGGTGTCCGGTACGGCGACGCCTTCGGCTACTGCCACCCGGTCGCTGACCTCGCGGAGCATGGTGGACAACGGAACATCCAATGCCGAGCAGATTGAAGACAGCAGCTCGGACGATGCTTCCTTCTGGCCGCGCTCCACTTCGCTGAGGTATCCCAGGGAGACGCGGGCGCTGTGGGAAACTTCACGGAGCGTGCGCCCCTGACGCTGGCGGACATCGCGCAGGACATCACCGATTTCGTGACGAAGTACAACCATCTTGCGCTCCTTCTGTTCGCTCTTGGCCTGTTCGGCGAGGCCCACATCCTTCCAGCGGACAACGCCGTTTACGGATACGGGCTGCTTTACCATCTGTATCGCCTTGCTCCCTCATTGGTCGGGTCCGCCGTTGGCGAACCCGTCGTGGTCATTTCATCCTAGGCGCCTCCGCTCTTCGGAAGCGACACAATGTAATAACTAATCGGTACCGGGTTTTGTTCCCGGCAACTTTACGCCCGGTAACTTCGCCGGCAGCGAACGTCAGCCGGCCAGGGACTCAAGGAGCCGTTCCAAGGCCGCGGCGCACGCAGCGGCACGGATATCCGGCCTGCTGCCGGTGAAGGTGTATTCGTAGGCGGCGGCACCGGCAGCCGTGGCGATACCCACGTAAACACGCCCCACGGGCTTGCCGTCGTGGGCTTCGGGACCAGCCACTCCCGTGGTGGACAGTCCGACGTCGGCACCCAGGACTGTGCGCGCCCCGGCGGCCATGGCGCTGGCGACGTCCGGATCGACGGACCCGACACGGGCCAGCAGGTCGGCGGGCACGTTCAGCACCAGCTCCTTGACCGAGTTCTGGTAGGCCACGACTCCACCCTGGAGCATGCCGGAGGCTCCGGGCGTGTCCGCGAGGACTGCGGACACCATGCCAGCCGTCAGCGATTCGGCGGTGGCAACGGTCTTTCCCGCGTCAATGGCCTGGCGCACGGCCGCCGCGGACAGTTGGTGAAGGTTGCTCATTCGTGCTCCTGGCCCTCCACGGCCGCAGCCTGGCGCTTGCCCCTGGCCCGGAGCCGCAGGGCTTCAATCACGTATTCCACTCCGGTCCACAGCGTGATGGCCACAGCTGCCATCATGACGGCGAACGCCACCCAGGTCATCCACGGCGCGAATGCCCCGAACGGAAGCAGGTACAGGAAAATCGCTGCGGTCTGGACCACGGTCTTGAGCTTGCCGCCGCGGGAAGCCGGAATGACACCGTAGCGGATGACGAAGAACCGCAGCGCAGTGATGCCCCACTCCCGGACCAGGATCACCAACGTTGCCCACCAGGGCAGTTCACCCAGCAGGGACAGCATCACCAGCGCGGAGCCGATGAGGAGCTTGTCGGCGATGGGGTCGGCGATCTTTCCAAAATCGGTGACGAGGTTCCGGCTCCTGGCGATGTCGCCGTCGAGCTTGTCCGTGTAGATGGCCACGGCAAAGGCGGCCACCGCCGCCCACCGCCACGGACCGGAGGTACTGTGCAGCCCCGGCGCGTCCGCCACCAGGAACCACACAAAGAACGGGACCAGCGCGATGCGGATCATGGTCAGGACGTTGGGAAGGTTCCAGACCCCGGCACGGCCCTTGCCGGCGGCGGTTGCATCGGTGCTAGTCACGTTTCTAGGCTACCGGGCTAGCGCCCCGTGAGGGACCAGGCGTCTTCGGAGCCGTCGTCGTCATCGCCGTACCCGCCGGGAGCCGAGTCCGAACCGTCGTAGTACTCGACGCTTTGCTTCCGCTGGTCCAGGTCCGCCGCCACCAGGTCTTCGGCGTAGCCGCCCTGGGCAATGTTGGCATTGGCGTTGTCGCTGAGGGCTGCGGTCTGCGAGTCGGGCGCGGCCGGGGCTTCCTGGCCCTTCATGGCAGCGAGGACCGCGGCGAGGTCATCCGGCTTGACCAGCACGTCGCGGGCCTTGGAGCCTTCGGAGGGACCCACTACTCCCCTGGACTCGAGCAGGTCCATGAGGCGGCCGGCCTTGGCGAAGCCGACACGGAGCTTGCGCTGCAGCATGGAGGTGGAGCCAAACTGCGTGGTGACCACCAGCTCGGTGGCCTGCAGCAGAACCTCGAGGTCGTCCCCGATGTCGTCGTCGATCTGCTTCTTTTCCGCTTCCGGCGCAACGTCGTCACGATAGACGGCCTGCAGCTGGCCCTTGACGTGCTCCACCACCTTGTGGATCTCCGATTCGGTGACCCAGGCGCCCTGGACACGCATCGCCTTGGAGGCGCCCATGGGCAGGAAGAGCGCGTCACCCTGGCCGATGAGCTTCTCGGCGCCGGGCTGGTCGAGGACCACGCGGGAGTCCGTCACGGACGACGTGGCGAAGGCCATGCGCGAGGGCACGTTGGCCTTGATAAGGCCGGTAACGACGTCCACCGACGGGCGCTGGGTGGCCAAGACCAAATGGATGCCTGCGGCACGGGCCAGCTGGGTGATGCGGACGATCGAGTCTTCGACGTCGCGGGGGGCCACCATCATGAGGTCGGCGAGTTCGTCCACGATCACCAACAGGTAAGGGTAGGGCCGGATGACGCGCTTGGAGTCCACCGGTGGCTGGACCTTGCCCGCGCGGACGGCCTTGTTGAAGTCGTCGATGTGCTTGAAGCCGTAGTTGGCGAGGTCGTCGTAGCGGGCGTCCATTTCCCGCACCACCCACTGCAGCGCCTCGGCGGCCTTCTTGGGGTTGGTGATGATGGGCGTGATGAGGTGTGGAACGCCCTCATAGGCGGTCAGTTCCACGCGCTTGGGGTCCACCATGACCATGCGCACTTCATCCGGGGTGGCACGCATCAGGATGGACGTGATCATCGAGTTCACGAAGGACGACTTACCGGCACCGGTGGCACCGGCCACCAGGAGGTGGGGCATCTTGGCGAGGTTGGCCACCACGTAGCCGCCCTCAACGTCCTTGCCCACGCCCATCACCATGGGATGGTCTGTGCGGCGGGCGTTCTGGCTGCGGAGGACATCGCCCAGTGAGACGGTTTCGCGGTCCGTGTTGGGGATCTCGATGCCGATGGCGGACTTGCCCGGGATGGGGCTGAGGATGCGCACGTCGCTGGAGGCAACAGCGTAGGAGATGTTCTTGGACAGGGCGGTGACGCGCTCCACTTTGGTGCCGGGCGAGAGCTCGATCTCGTACCGGGTGACAGTGGGGCCGCGGCTGAACCCGGTGACCGTGGCGTCCACGTTGAACTGGGTCAGGGTATCCGTAAGGGCAGCGACGACGGCGTCGTTCGCTTCGGTGCGCTCCTTGGGGATGGATCCGGGGGTCAGGAAGTCCGAGGCCGGGAGGGTATATGTGACGTCACCGGCGAGCGAGAGCTGCTCGGTCCGCTGCGGGATGGGGACCGGCGGCGGGGCCGGGGCCACAGGGTTGGAGGGTACCGTTGGCGCCGCGGCGGGTTTGCCGGGGGCAGCGGCGCCGGGGATGACCAGTGGAATGGCCTCGGTGGCGTTTTCCGGAGGTGCCGCCTGCGATCCGGCGCCCAGGCCCTGGGCTGCCTTGATTTTTTCGACGGCGATCTCCGCCTGGGTGGGCCGGCGCACGCCCGGCGCAGGCCGGGCAGGTTCCTGCTCGTCGTCGTCAATGACGGCGTGCTCAAAGGCTTCGTCACCGACATATCCCTCGAGGCCTGCCCCGGACTCCTGGTCCTTTCCAAAGAGCTTGCGCTTCTTCTTCCGGGGTGCGGCGGGCGCCGTCCGTTCCAGGTAGCTGCGGTCGTGGACGTCGGGACGTTCCTGGTCCATCAGGTCGACGCCCATGAGGTGCTCGTACGCTCCCCGGATGCGGCGCGGAATGGCTGTGAACGGGGTGGCCGTGATGATCAGCAGGGATACGAAGGCGAGCAGGCCATAGAGGGCCACAGGCACGGCGGGATGGATGGCGGCCAACGGCGTGGCGGCCAGGAAGCCGAGCATGCCGCCGGCCTGGCGGAGGCCGTCGAAGCCGTCGGCAACGGTGGGCTGGCCGCCCAGGATGTGCGCCAGGCCGCAGCCGGCGAATGTCATGATCAGGAAGCCGATGCCCACCCGGTTGTTGCCCCGGCCGTCAGAGGGCTGCCGGAAAAGCCGGAAGGCGCAGACGAAGAGCATGAGCGGGAGCAGCAGCGAAATCCAGCCGAAGGTGCCGTTCACCACGGCGTAGACGGCGTCGGGGAACCAGCCGGTCAGCCCCCACCAGGCGAAGGTTGCGATGAAGACGCCCAGCGCCAGGTTGAACAGCGCAGCGCCGTCGCGGCGGTCCTCGGCCGGAAGGTCGCTGACGTCGTGGCCAATGCGGCGCACTCCCCCGCCCACCAGGTGGCCCATGCCCAGCCAGGCGCCGCCCACCACGCGCAGCAGCCACGGCTGGTGGTGTTCGACGGCGGGTAGCTGGCGGGTACGTGCGGTGCTGGAAGAGCCGCCGCGTCCTGCCTTGCTGGCGGTGGAGCCGGTTCCGCGGGCTGTGGAGCTCCCGGATTTGCTGCCGGAGCTGCCCCTGCCGGTACCTTTGGGCGCGGAAGTAGTACGTGTGGCCATAGTAGCCACGGTACCGGAAGCATGCTGTGATTCCGGGGATATCGGGGCCGGGGCTGCCCCCGGCATTCCCCCTTAAATGCCTCCGGCCCGTGCTCCTGCCTGCGGCGGGAGGACGGGCCGGAGCCGGGGGCGGGGACCGTCAGGCCTCGAGCACCACAGGGATGATCATCGGCTTGCGGCGCAGCTTCCGGTTGACCCAGGTGCCCACGACGCGGCGGACCACCTGCTGGAGCTGGTGGCTGGTGTGGTCGGCGTGGTTCTGGACTGCTTCTTCCAGTGCCGCGTTGATCTTGGGGATGATGTCGTCGAAGACAGAATCGTCCTCTGCGACGCCGCGGGCGTGGATCTCGGGCCCGGAGACCACCTTGCCGGTGGCGCGGTGGATGACCGTGATGATCGAGATAAAGCCCTCGTCGCCCAGGATCCGGCGGTCCTTGAGGTCCGCGTCGGTGATTTCTCCCACGCTGGAGCCGTCCACGTAGACGAAGCCCACCTCTACCTGGCCCACGATGTCTGCCTGGTGGTCGCGGAGGTCGATGACCGTGCCGTTGTCCGCGAGGATGACGCTGGCATCCGGCACCCCGGATTCGATGGCGATCTTGCCGTTGGCGATCAGGTGGCGGGTCTCACCGTGCACGGGCATGGCATTGAGCGGCTCAAGGATGTTGTAGCAGTAGAGCAGTTCGCCGGCCGCCGCGTGGCCCGAGACGTGGACCTTGGCGTTGCCCTTGTGGATCACGTCGGCACCGAGCTTGAGGAGGCCGTTGATGATCCGGAACACCGCGTTTTCGTTGCCCGGGATAAGGCTGGAGGCCAGGATGACGGTGTCGCCGTCACCCACCACCACCCGGTGGTCGCCGTTTGCCATGCGGGACAGGGCCGCCATGGGCTCGCCCTGGGAGCCGGTGGACATGAGGACCACCCGGTTGTCCGGCAGGTTGTCGATGTTCTTGATGTCGACGATCAGCCCGGCGGGGACGTCCAGGTAACCGAGCTTTTCGGCAATGGCCATGTTGCGGACCATGGAGCGGCCCACGAAGGCCACCTTGCGGTTGTGCTTGGCGGCGGCGTCGAGGACCTGCTGCACACGGTGCACATGCGAGGAGAAGGACGCCACAATGATGCGTTTGGTGGCCTGGCCGAAGAGCCGCTCCAGGGTGGGGCCGATCTCTTTCTCGGCCGTGGTGAACCCGGGGACGTCGGCGTTGGTGGAGTCGGACATGAAGAGGTCCACGCCTTCCTCGCCAAGCTTGGCGAAGTGGCGCAGGTCGGTGATGCGTCCGTCCAGCGGCAGCTGGTCCATCTTGAAGTCACCGGTGTGCAGGACAGTGCCGCCGGCGGTGCGGATAAACACGGCAAGTGCATCCGGGATGGAGTGGTTGACGGCCACGAACTCGCATTCGAACGGCCCGAACTTCTCTACCTGGCCTTCTTCGACAGTCAGCGTGTAGGGCCGGATGCGGTGTTCCTGCAGCTTCGCCTCGATCAGGGCAAGCGTCAGCTGCGAACCGACCAGGGGGATGTCATTGCGCAGGCGCAGCAGGTAGGGGACGGCGCCGATGTGGTCCTCGTGGCCGTGCGTGAGAACCACCGCCACGACGTCGTCCAGCCGGTCCTCGATGTACGAGAAGTCCGGCAGGATCAGGTCAACGCCGGGCTGGGTTTCCTCGGGGAAGAGGACGCCGCAGTCCACGATCAGCAGTTTGCCGTCGATCTCGAAGACGGCCATGTTCCGGCCGATCTCCCCCAGCCCGCCGAGCGGAACGATCCGCAAGGTGCCCTGGGGCAGGCGCGGAGGGGTGACGAGGCCGGTAAGGGCAGTTTGGGTCATAGTGCACTTCTTTCCAGGCGGAAGGGTGCCGGTCTTAGCCTCAGGAGAAGACCAGCCCCGCTTCCGCCAAATCCCCGCGGATGGTTTCGATCTCGGTTTCGTCCGGCTCCACGAGGGGCAAACGGACAATCGAGTTGGGCAGGACTCCCTGCCATTTAAGAATCTGTTTGGCCGCCACGGCTCCCTGGACACGGGTCATGGTGGCGCGGACCACGGGCTGCAGCTCGAAGTTGATCTTGCGGGCAGTCCCGAGGTCGTTGGCGTTGACGGCGTCGATGAGCTCACGGAAGCGGCGGGTGGCGACGTGGGTGGTGACTCCCACCAGTCCGACGGCGCCCAGCGCCATCCAGGGAAGGGTCAGTCCGTCGTCCCCCGAGTAGAACAGGAGGTCGGTTTCCGCCATGACGCGGCTGGCAGCCATGAAGTCCGCCTTTGCGTCCTTGACGGCGACGATGTTGGGGTGCTGCGCCAGCCGGATCATGGTCTCCGGTTCGATCGGGATCGAGGACCGGCCGGGGATGTCGTACAGCATCACGGGGACGTCGACGGCGGAGGCGATGGTCTCGAAGTGGGCGCGGACACCGGCCTGGCTGGGCTTGTTGTAGTAAGGGGTTACCAGGAGGAGGCCGTCAACGCCGAGGGCGGCAGCCTGCTGGGAAAGGTGAACCGAGTGCGCGGTGTCATTGGTGCCGGTCCCGGCGATGATGGCCGCACGGCCACCAACTGCGTCCTTCACGGCACGGAACATGCCGAGATTTTCTTCGTCCGTCAGCGTTGACGTTTCGCCGGTGGTGCCGGTGACCACCAGGCCGTCGCAGCCATCGTCCACCAGCTTGCTGGCCAGTGCTGCTGCCTGGTCGTAGTCCACGGCGCCGTCCTCGGTGAACGGCGTGACCATTGCGGTCAGGAGGGTACCGAGGGCAGGGATGTGCGCGGAAGAGTCAGCCATGGAAAAAACGTTACCCTGTCCCCGGCTGGTTAGGACAATGCCACGGACGTGACGAGCGTCAAATACGGTGGCGGCCGGGCCGTGGTGCTTCCGCCCCGGCGTGGCAATAGCGGCCGACGGCGGACTGCCGGAGGCTCTCTGCCCAGGATGCCAGCCGCTGCGCCGCGCGGACGTAGTGGAACAATTCCGTGGGCGTCAGGGCATCAAGGTCCGTTTCGGCAAGCCTGCGCGCCAGCTCCGCCCCCTCCGGCTGGGCGGCCAGGCTGATGCCTTCCTGCGCCCACGCTACATCCTCGGCCGGCCGGCCGGAGACAAGTTGGCGGAACAGGTAGTCCACCACTCCGGGACTCATTGCCCGCAGCGGCCCACTCCCGGCGTCAGGCCCGCCAGGCGGGAACCCGGCCTGGAAACTCCCGGAGCGCGGATGTCCCGGCCGGGACCCTGATGATGGTGCGGGTCCGGCCTGCGCCGGCTCCTGAACTCCGGCTGCCGGGGTACCTTTCGTGGGTGCGGGGCGCCCCGATGACGTGTTCTCCATGCAGCCATGCTATTCGAACATATATTCGAACACAAGGGTGCAGCCAGTCCCTGCCCGGAGAGAGTGGACGCGGGCACGGACGCCACCGTCCCCGGCCGGCGGGCGCCCCGCCGTGACAAGCCGCCCCCGAGGCGCATGTGAGACGATCTGGACATGACGTCCCGAACGCCGGCCACCCGGTCCCGCACGCCCTCCGGCAAGGAACTACCGGGACGGCTCCGGGGCATCGATGCGGCCCGTGGCCTGGCGTTGCTGGGCATGATGGCCACCCACCTGCTGCCGACCTTCGAATCGGATGCAAACCTTACGCCCACCTGGATTGGACTCACGTTCTCGGGACGCGCCGCAGCCCTCTTCGCCGTGCTGGCCGGCGTTGGACTGGCACTGTCCACGGGGAAGGACAGGCCGCTGGCAGGCTCCGGACTCTCTGCTGCCCGGCGCGGCGTGGCGCTGCGCGCCCTGGTGATTGCCGCCGTCGGGCTGACCCTGGGCCTCCTGGAAGTGAACGTGGCCGTCATCCTGGTCCACTACGCCGTGCTGTTCCTGTGCATCCTTCCTTTCCTGGGACTGGGCGTGAAGCCGCTGTGCGCCTGGGCCGGCGGCTGGATCCTCGCCTCCCCCGTCCTGGCATACCTCCTCCGGCCCTGGCTCCTTGCCGCCGAGCCGCCCCTGAAGCTCGGCCACAATCCCGGCTGGGAAGACCTGGCAACCCCCGGACAGCTGCTGGCAGATATCTTCTTAACCGGCTACTACCCGGTGTTCCAGTGGCTGTCGTACCTGCTGGTGGGGCTGGTGATCGGCCGCCTGGCCCTCACGAAGGCGCTGGTTCCCGCGGTCCTGCTGGTGGGTGGAACCGTGGTGGCCGTGGCAGCCAAGACACTTGGGACGGCAGCCATGGAGGACTGGGGCGGCCGGGCAGCACTGGAACTGCTGCTTAATTCACCGGGCTACCCGTTGGGCAGCGTGCTGCAGGTAAACCTGACCGGACTTCCCCAGGAAGGTTCCTGGTGGTGGCTGGCGTCCGCCGCGCCGCATTCCGGAACTCCGCTCGACCTGCTGCACACCTCTGCCGTGGCGGCAGCCGTCATAGGCGCCTGCCTGCTCCTGGAGCGCCTCGCCCGGTGGGTGGACCTGGACCTGCTGCTGCCGCTGCGGGGACCCGGGGCCATGACGCTGACGTTGTACACCGTCCACGTCTGGGTGGTCTCCACCTTCTACCTGAAACCCCTGCCCGCCGGTTGGACCGAGGACGGCATGTATTTTGCCCAGGCGGCCACTGCCATTGCCGTCGGGATTGTCTTTGCGCGGCTGTCCTGGCGCGGTCCGCTGGAGTGGGCCGGCCATGCGGCGAGCATGGTGGGCCGCGGCGGAGCCAAGGCCCTGTCCTGACCCTCGGGCCGCAGGTGCGCCCGGCGGCCCCGGACCTCCGCAGCGACCGCCATTGGCCCGGAATGCACAAGAACCCGCGGCTCCACCGGACGGTGGGGCCGCGGGTTCCGCTCTGGAACGAATGCCGGCTCGGGCCTGCTACTGCTGGGTCAGGGTGAAGGTAGCGGTCTTGTCGCCGTAGTCATCGTTGACCACAACCTGGACGGGGCCCTTCTTCACGTCGAACGCAAGGATGCCCTCGCGGGCGTCGCCGGCGCCGACCTCATCGGTGGGCAAGGCCCCCATTCCATCGTCAAGGTAGACCAGTTCGCCCTCCTTGCCCTCGGCGTCAAAGACCTGGAAATTCGATGGGCTGGAGAAGCTGCTTCCGGTGAGAGTTTCCCAGGACACCTTGACTGCCAGGAACCCGCCGTTCTTCGGCTGGAGGTAGGTCATGCCGGGAATTTCGGTGGTGTAGATGGAATCGAGGACGCTGATCCTGACGGTGTTGCCCTCGGACACGGTGGCTACGAAGGAGTTTGCTCCGCCGTCGGATCCGCTGCCGGGCGTGGATCCGCCGGACGGGGCCGGCGCGGCCTGGGTGACAGACGGCAGTTCGGGTGCCACCGGGTCCTGGCGGTTCGCGAGGGCGGCGCCGAGCATGGCCATGGACGTGATGGCCAGCAGGATTCCGGTGATGATGCTGGCCAGCCAGACGACGCCGGTGATGATCCAGGCCTTCTTCCTGTTCTCCGGGTAGCCCTCCAGCGGGCGGCCTTCCCGGTCCCGGGTGTTGCCCATCAGGGTCATGACCAGGTCCACGATGGACCAGATGCCCAGGCCGCCGGCCGTCAACAGCTTGGCGATGGCGGAGCCGGTCTTGCCCAGGTAGAAGCGGTCTGCACCGAACGTGCCCAGCAGCAGCGACAGGATCCAGGTGGTCATGAATGACTTCCCGGGCCCGCCGTCGTATGGACCGCTGCCGTAGGGAGTTGGCTGGTATTCCCCCTGGGGAGCCGCGGGATACTGCTGCCCTTCAAACGCAGGCGGGGCTCCGAAAGCCGACGGCGCCGGCGGGATGGGTGGGGTAGCCGGCCCGCTGTGGGGCGCGTGGGGGAAATGCGGTTGGCTCATTGATGGTCCTTCTCCGGGAGGGCGGGTGCGTGAGTGCAGGTACAGGGGTGCGTGGTGTCGTTGCATGACAGCGCAGGGCAGCTGCGCGGGCAGGATGGGCATGGCGCGTCCAGCGTCGGGCAGCCCCGGGCGTGCGGGCACGCCGATAAGGACCACTTGTTGTGCGTGGGGATGGGGTGCGGCTGGCTGGGGCCCGGGGTGCTGCCGGTGCGTGCCCATGCCATGGACAGCGCAGTCCTCATGCTTTCCCCCAAAGCTCAAGAGTCTTTACTCAGTAAACGTACCGCGCAGTGCAGGAATCGGCGATGGGCAGAAATGCCCATCACCGTTTGGCGTGGAGGTACCCGCAGCGTGCCGGGGCAGGCAAAATCGGGCGAGGGGAAGTCGGGCCAGGGACGTACCCGGGAGGATCAGGACGCGGCCGTGAAGAGCCGTACCGCGTCCCGCATGGATGCCCGGGCCCGTTTGCGGTCTCCGGCAGCGTCGTAGGCGCAGCTCAGCCGGAACCACGAACGCCAGTCCTCGGGAGCGGCCTCCGCCTCGGCCCGGTATTTCTCGAATTCCGCATCCGCCGCAGCCCGGACGATCCGGCCGCCCGGCGTGCGCGGGAGATCGTCCACGGGCAGACCGCCTTCAGCCTCCAGGACCTTGGCCATCTGCTCGGTACGGGCGCCGAACATGAGTTCGCGGATCAAGGCCCATGCACCCACCACGGGCAGTACCAGGTAGGCGCCGCCAATGGCCTTGGCCGTCAGGTTGCTGTCCGTCAGGAGCAGGATCGAGCGCTGGAACGACACCACCAGGTAGAAGACGAGCAGCAGCGTGACCGCCCCCACCCAGATCTTGGTGCGGTTCTTCCGGAAGCCGGCAAGGAGCCCGTCCACGGCTTAGAGCCCCAGGTCCAGGTAGCCGTCCAGGCCGAAGGTCAGCCCCGGATGTGCGGCAACGTTGCGCAGGCCCAGGAGCACGCCGGGCATGAACGAGGCGCGGTCGAAGGAATCGTGGCGGAGGGTCAGTTGTTCGCCCGGGCCACCCAGGAGGACTTCCTGGTGTGCCACCAGGCCGCGGAGCCGGACACTGTGGACGCGGACGCCGTCCACTTCGCAGCCGCGGGCGCCGGCACGTTCACTGGTGGTGGCATCGGGGCTGGGCGGGACCTGCGCGTCCCGGCGTTCGGCAGCGATCAGCTCCGCCGTGCGGACGGCCGTGCCGGAGGGGGCGTCCACCTTGTCCGGGTGGTGCAGCTCGATGATCTCCACCGATTCGAAGTACTTGGAGGCCTTCGCGGCGAAGGCAGAGGCCAGCACCGAGCCCAGGGCGAAGTTGGGGGCGATGAGGACGCCGGTGTCCGGGTGCCCCGCCAGCAGGGACTCCAGGCCAGTGAGCCGGGCTGCGTCCCATCCGGTGGTGCCCACCACGGCGTGGATGCCGTGCTCGACGGCGAAGCGGACGTTCGCTTCGGTGCTTTCGGGAACGGTCAGGTCCACCACGTACCGGGCACCCGAAGCGGCCAGCTGCTCCAGTGAGTCACCCCGTCCCAGGGCTGCAACGAGCTTCATGTCGGGCGCGGCGTCGATGGCCTTGACGGCTTCGGCGCCCATGCGTCCATTGGCGCCAAGGACGGCCACCAGCTTGGGAACGGAGTGTTGTTCGGTCATGGCATTAACCCTACCGGCGGGACGGGCGGGGGCAGGAACCGGGAGGCGTGCGTTACCTCGCACTCCGGGTTGCTCCAAACAGCGCAGGACGGCGCAACCTCAGCCGCCGGCGCCGACCCATTCCACCGTGCCGTCCGAGAAGAACTGTTCCTTCCAGATGGGCACCTGTTCCTTGATCCTGTCCACCAGTTCGGAGCATACGGCGAAAGCCTGGCCGCGGTGCGCGGCGGACACGGCGCACACCAGTGCGGGGTCGCCGATTTCCAGCATTCCGATCCGGTGTGCAGCCCAGATGCGGACTGGCTGGCCGCTGCCGGCCTCCCCCTCAGCGTCCTGTTCGGCAACCAGGCGGGCTACGACGTCGGCCATGACCTGGTGTGCCGTGGGGTGCGCACTGTAGCTGAGGCGCTCAACGGCCTTGCCGCCGTCGTGGTTGCGTACCACGCCGCTGAAGCTGACCACCGCCCCGGCTGTGTCGCTCTCCACCGCGGCGATGGCCTGGTCCACGGAGATGGGCTCCGCACTCAGGACCGCGCTGACTACTTCAAATGCTTCAGTGCCCATGTCCGCCGTCCAGCTGGTCGCAAAGGTGCCCGATCACGGGATCCAGGACGGTCAGCCCGTCCATGACGCCCTTGGGCGAGCCCGGCAGGTTCACGATGAAGGTGCGCCCGGCGGCACCGGCGTAGCCCCTGCTCAGGGCCGCAAGTGGGGTTTTCGCCGACCCCGCGCGCCGGATGGCCTCCATGATGCCCGGGATCTCCCGGTCCAGCAGCGGCCGGGTGACCTCGGGTGTCCGGTCGTCCGGGCTGAGGCCAGTGCCGCCGCTGGTGATGACGACGGCGGGGTGCTGGCTGAGGAGCGCCCGGATGGCGGCGCCCACGGGCTCGCCGTCGGGGACCACCATGGCCGGGAACACGTCGAAGCCATGCTCGGTGAGCCAGTCCACGATCACGGGGCCGGTTTCGTCGTCGTAGATGCCGGCGGCGGCGCGGGTCGAGGCGATGACGACGCCGGCTTTCCGTCCCTGCACATCGCCGTGCACGTGCGGCGCGGCCGCGCTGAAGGGTGAGGTCACAGTGCCCAGTCTCCGCTCTTGCCGCCGCTCTTGGCCAGCACCTTAATGTCCGTGAGGACGGCATGCTTGTCTACGGCCTTGATCATGTCGTAGACGCTGAGGGCTGCCACGGAGGCGGCGGTCAGCGCCTCCATTTCCACTCCCGTGACGCCCCGGGTTTTGACGGTGCACTGGACAGTGACGGCGTCCGCACCGAGGTCGAAGTCAACGGTCACCTTTGAGAGCGGCAGCGGATGGCAGAGCGGAATCAGGTCCGGTGTCTTCTTGGCCGCCATGATGCCGGCCACGCGCGCAACGGCCAGGGCGTCCCCCTTGGGCAGGCCGCCGGAGCCCAGGAGCTGCATCACCTCGCCGGTGGTCCGGACCGTGGCGGTGGCCGTCGCTTCGCGGGTGGTCTCTGCCTTGGCGGAAACATCCACCATCTGGGCGCTGCCGTCCTGGCGCAGGTGCGTCAGGGCGGGGGTCTGTTCTGCGTTCACAGCATCCATACTTCCACCTCGTCGCCGGCAGCGAGTTCCGTGACGCCTGCCGGGACGTGGACCAGGACATTTGAGCCCGCCAGTGCGTGCATCAGGTGCGAGCTTTCGCCGCCCTGCAGCTGGACGGTTCCGCCGGGCTCCAGGCGTCCGCGCCGGACCTGGTGCTTCTGGCCGGGCGACACCAAGCGGTGGGCCAGGCGGGCGCTGAGCGGCAGCCGGGGCGCCGGCGCCCCGACCAGGGCCGACAGGGCGGGGCGGAGGAACATCTCAAAGGACACCAGGCAACTGACCGGGTTGCCGGGAAACCCCAGGAAGGGGACGCCGTCGAACAGCCCTATCCCCTGGGGGCCGCCCGGCTGCATGGCGACGTGCAGGAACTCGACCGGCTGCTCAACCATGGCCTGGCGCACCACCTCATAGGCGCCCTTGCTGACCCCGCCCGTGGTCACGATCAGGTCCACGTCACCGCCCCGGGTCCGCAGCAGCGCCTGGAGTTCTGCGGGGTTGTCAGTGGAGATGCCTGTGCGCCGGACGTTGAGCCCCGCCTGCTGCATGGCGGCTTCCAGGAGGGTTCCGTTGGAGTCGTAGATCTTGCCCGGCGGCAATGGTTGTCCGGGTTCAACCACCTCGTCCCCGGTGGTGACGAGCAGGACGGACACTGCCCGGTATACCTCCACCTCAGCAACACCCAGGGCTGCGAGGAGGCCCAGCTGCGCCGGTCCCAGGCACGTTCCGGCGGCCAGGGCCCGCTCCCCCGCCGCAATGTCGCTGCCGGCAGTACGCACGTACGTCCCCGGAACGGTTGCGGGCAGCGTCACCAGCCCCCCGCTGCCTTCCGTGCGGAAGTGGTCCGGCACCGCCTTTTCGATAGGCACGACGGCGTCCGCCCCCGCCGGGATCATGGCACCGGTCATGATGGGCGCCGCCGTCCCCGGCTGGAGCGGCCGCGGGCTTGATCCGGCGGGGACGGGCTGCGTGATGCGCACGTCGGATCCGCCGTCGGGAATGTCCGTGGAACGGACGGCGTACCCGTCCATCTGGGAGTTCGCAAAAGGGGGAAGGCTGATGGGCGCCAGCACGCCGTGCACCAGTGCCCGGCCGAGCGCACCGGACAGCGGCAGGACCTCAGCGCGGGACTCTGCCGCCAGCCGGGCCAGGAGGTCCGTGACCGCCGCACGGTGCTCAGCAACGGAGCGGGCCTGGTGGGCCGGGACTGCTGTGCCATGGGAATGGCTGGTCATGGGTACGCCTTTGGTCGCGGCCGTCAGGATTTCACGTCCACTCTAACGGTGTGGAATCCCGTGGCTCCGTCGGGTGCGGGTGGCCGCGCCGTTTCGTCCTGGGGTTCACCGTTCACGTTGGTGGCACGGACCTGGATCTCGTACTGCCCCGGGGTAAGGTCCACGGCCAGCTTCCACTGGTACCAGGTGTCCACGGAGATGCCGGTGGCCAGTTCCGCTTCCCGCCACGGTCCGCGGTTGATGCGTACTTCCACGCTCCGGATGCCGGTGTGCTGCGCCCAGGCAATCCCTGCCAGGACCACTGTTCCGGCGCTGACTGCACGGCCACTCCGGGGTACGTCGATGCGCGACGACGTCTTAATGGGCCCGCGCGCCGACCAGCCCCGCGGAGTCCAGTAGCCGGCATCGTCGGCGAACCTGGTGACCTTGAGCTCGGTGACCCACTTGGTGGCCGAGACGTAGCCATACAGGCCGGGGACCACCAGCCGCACCGGGAACCCATGCTCCAGCGGCAGCGGCGCACCGTTCATGCCCACGGCAAGCAGCGTGTCCCTGTCGTCGGTGAGGACGTCCAGCGGCGTTCCGGCCGTCCAGCCATCGGCGCTGCGGGACAAAACCATGTCCGCCCCCGGCTGGGGAACCGCGAGGGCCAGCAGTTCGCGGACCGGCCAGCCGAGCCAGCGGGCGTTGCCGATCAAGTCCCCGCCCACCTCATTGGACACACAGGCAATGGTGATGTGGCGTTCCAGCAGGGGCTTTTGCAGGAGGTCGGCGAAGGACAGCTCGACGTCCCGGGCCACCATTCCCGTGACTCTGAGGGACCAGGTATCCGGGTTGACCGTAGGAACCACCAGTGCTGTGTCGATCCGGTAGAAATCCGGGTTGGGCGTCACCAGCGCAGGCATGCCGGCCAAGCCTGACTCCGCTGCGGGCGGGACGAGCGGTGCCGGTGACGCCGGCCCGGGCAGGACTATGCGTGCCCGGGCTTCGCTGGCGGCGATGGCAGCGCTGCGCCAGATGCCGGCCAGCACGCCGCCCACGGCGGCAACTCCGGCGCCGACGCCGAGGGCCTGGAGAAAGCAGCGGCGCGACACGGCTGCTGCCGCGGGCGATGCGGACGATGCATCTTCCCACGCCTGCAGCTGCCGGACCAGTAAACGTAACAGCACGACGGCGGCTGCCGCGGCCAGGAGCGGAAGCAGGAGCGCCAGCGGGGTCACCTGGGACCGTGTCAGGACCGCCGCGAGCCCCGTCAGCCCGAAAATCCCCATCACCGCAGCGCCGGCAAAGCGGCGGCGGCGCTCAAGGACCCCGGCTAAGGCGGCAAGCCCGGCAATGACCAGCGCCATGCCCACCAAAAGGGCGGCCTTGTCAGAGGTGCCGAAAAGGGAAACAGCCCAGTCCTTGATTCCCGGCGGGACGGCATCGATGATAGCGCCGCCCACAGCGGTCAGCGGCGAAAGGGATGGGCTGGCAAATCCCGCCAGCAGTTCGCCCGCGACGACGCCGCCGGCGGCTGCGGTGATCCCGGCGGCCGCCGCCCACCGCGCACCGGCACGTGGGACTGACTGGTGCGGGACGGGAACTTCCGCACGCTCGCCTTGGCCGGCACCGTCGTCGTCCGCCCCGCCCTTTTCCCGGGAACTCTTCACAATTTCCAGCATAGGTTCCCCGGCGGTCCCCGGCGCAGGTTCGGTCCGCTGGTTCCGCGCCGGTCACAGGTGTGATGCGCAGCGCAACGTGGCGTAGCCTGAATCCATGAGTGTCCAGCTAGGAATGCCGCAACCGCGCGAGGAAGCAGCATCGGCGCTGCCCGGCATCCCCTCCCGCCGGCCCGCGGACGCGCCAGCGGGCCTTGCGGACCGTTACGGGCGCCGCGCCACGGACATGAGGCTTTCCCTGACGGACAAGTGCAATCTCCGCTGCACCTACTGCATGCCGGCCGAAGGGCTTGAGTGGCTGGCCAAGCAGGCTGTGATGTCTGCGGGGGAAATCGTGCGGATCGTCAAGGTCGGCGTGGAGCAGCTGGGCGTCCGGGAGCTGCGGCTGACCGGCGGTGAGCCGCTGGTCCGGCACGACCTGGTGGACATTATCGCGGCGCTCCGCGCCAACCACCCGGACCTGCCCATCTCCATGACCACCAACGGGGTGGGCCTGGCAAAAAAGGCTGCCGCGCTCAAGGATGCCGGGTTGACCCGCATCAACGTGTCACTGGACTCACTGCACGAGGAGACGTTCACCAAGCTGACCCGGCGCCC
Organism: Pseudarthrobacter sp. C4D7; assembly: GCF_013359725.1. GTDB lineage: Bacteria > Actinomycetota > Actinomycetes > Actinomycetales > Micrococcaceae > Arthrobacter. Next base: position 37,004 of record NZ_JABFMW010000036.1, read on the forward strand.
GTTCCTGAACCAGGTCCTGGCCGGAGTGGACGCCGCCTGGGCCGCGGGCCTGGGGCCGGTCAAGCTGAACGCGGTCCTGATGCGGGGCATCAACGACGCCGAGTCTCCACAACTGCTGGCATGGGCCCTGGAGCGCGGGTACGAACTGCGGTTCATTGAACAGATGCCGCTGGACGCCGACCACGGCTGGACCCGCCGCAACATGATCACCGCCGCCGAAATCCGTGGCCTCCTGTCCCGGGACTACGTACTCACCCCCGATTCCCGGGCACGTGACGGGGCTCCGGCGGAGCGGTTCGACGTTCGACGACGGGTGGCGGCTCGGGCGGACGGCGTAGAGACCGCCGATGGTCCCGTCCTTGGAACGGTGGGGATCATCGCCTCCGTCACCGAACCGTTCTGCGCTGACTGCCGCCGCACCAGGATTACTGCCGAAGGCAAGATCATGAGCTGCCTCTTCTCACGTGAGGAGTTCGACCTGCTGGGCCTGCTGCGGGCGGGCGCCGGCGATGCGGAGCTGGCCCAGCGCTGGCAGGACGCCATGTGGATCAAACCAAAGGCCCACGGCATGGACCACGTGGGACTCGACGCTCCGGACTTCGTCCAGCCGGATCGCAGCATGAGCGCGATCGGGGGCTGACACGGTGCTTGTACGTTATTTTGCTGCCGCGCGCGCTGCCGCCGGTTTCGAGGAAGAGAAGTTCCACCTGCCGGAAGGCGCCACCGTGGCCGACCTGCTGGCAGCGGTGGCCGCCGTAGAGCGCCCCGAACCCCCGGCAGGCACCCCGCCGCTCCCCCGGCTGCTTTCCCGGAGCAGCTTCCTGCTCAATGAGGTGGCCGTCCGGGACCACGCAGCCATTCTTGGTCCCGACGACGTCGTGGACGTGCTGCCTCCCTTCGCCGGGGGCTAGGCGGCAAGGCACCCGCAGGCAGGCACGTCTTCCGCCCGGGCTCTGATTGTCAGACCCCTGGTGGATGATGTGTTCATGGGAATCAGCGGTGGTGTTGGGGTGGTGGTGGAGGGT
>NZ_JABFMW010000037.1 GCF_013359725.1 Pseudarthrobacter sp. C4D7
CCGGAAATAACGGCGACAAAGGCTGCACAAAATTTGAAACCAGCTAAAAACACCATGCACACCACGGGGTGGCGGCACAGCACAATCAACCAATTACATACATAATCGGTATCAACAAACTTGGCACACTATTGAGTTCTCAAACAACAGACACATTCGAATATTCCCGGAATAACTCGTAAAGAATTTCTTTTCCGTATTTCTTCGCTGCGATGTTTCTATCTTATTTCATTCATATTCGCTTTTGCAAATCCGGTTATTTTCCCGGAATTCACTCAGTGGAATGAATCCGCCCAGCAGAATGTGAAGCAATCTTCGTTCCATGCACCGCATGGCCGAGAATTGCTTCTCAAGATCAGTTGGGGGGTTGTCACCACTCAGCGGCGGCGACTCAGAAAACAATACACGCCCCTCTGCGGCCGCGCAAATCGGCCGCCGAGGGGCGTGCAGGTGGTAGGTTTCGCTCCCGCGGCTACGGGACCAGCACCTCTACGGTGGCGAGGTTCTTCTTGCCCCTGCGCAGGAGCAGGTACTGGCCATGCAGGAGCTCCGATTCGGGGATCACAGCTTCCGGATCCGAGACTTTCTCGTTGTTCACGTAGGCTCCGCCTTCACCCACGGTGCGCCGGGCGGCGGACTTGCTTTCGGAAAGACCTGACGCAACCAGCAGGTCCACGATGCCCATCTCATCCACTTGGACTGTGGTGGAAGGAAGTTCGGATGTTGCAGCCTGCAGCGTTGCCTTGTCCAAAGCAGCCAGATCGCCGTTTCCAAACAGCGCAGCCGACGCGGCAATGACCTTTTCGGTGGCGTCGACGCCGTGCACCAATGAGGTCACTTCGAAGGCGAGCTTTCGCTGCCCTTCCCGGGCGAACGGACGCTCGGCAACCGACACTGCAATCGCTTCGATCTCTGCACGGGTCAGGAACGTGAATACCTTGAGCCGGTCCACAACGTCCGCGTCCGCGGTGTTGAGCCAGAACTGGTAGAACGCGTAGGGGCTGCACATGCCGGCATCGAGCCAGATGGCGTTGCCTTCGCTCTTGCCGAACTTGGTTCCGTCGGAGTTGGTGATGAGCGGGGTACCCAGGGCGTGGACGCTCTTGCCCTCCACCTTTCGGATCAGTTCCGTGCCGCTGGTGAGGTTGCCCCACTGGTCCGAGCCGCCGGTCTGCAGTACACAGCCGTAATCGCGGTACAGCTGCAGGTAATCCATGCCCTGCAGGATCTGGTAGCTGAACTCGGTGTAGCTGATGCCTTCATCCGAGTTCAGGCGTGATGCCACGGCGTCCTTGCGCAGCATGGTGCCCACCCGGAAGTGCTTGCCCACTTCGCGCAGGAAGTCGATGGCGCTCAGCGGCGCTGTCCAGTCCAGGTTGTTCACCATCCTGGCAGCGTTGTCCCCCTCAAAGCTGAGGAAGCGCTGCACCTGGGCCTGCAGGTAGCCAACCCACTCCGCCACCGTGTCCTTGGTGTTCAAGGTGCGCTCCGCCGTCGGACGCGGGTCGCCGATCATGCCGGTGGATCCGCCCACCAGGCCGAGGGGCCTGTGGCCTGCCAGCTGAAGACGACGCATGACCAGGAGCTGGACCAGGTTGCCCAGGTGCAGGCTGGGCGCGGTGGGGTCGAAGCCGCAATAGTACGTGACCGGCCCATTGGCGAGGAGCTTTTCGAGCTCCGCTTCATCGGTGGAAACATGGACCAGCCCACGCCACTTCAGTTCCTGCCAAATGTTGGCGAAAGTGGGGTCGTTGCGCTGCGGTTCGAGGTTGTTCAGTTCTGGCACGCTTCCTAAGTTAGCAGTAACGCCGATTGCCCTGTCAGCCGGCAATCCCGGCGGGCACGGGTTGGGCCGCGATCAGCCGCAGCCGCTGCGTGGCGCGCGTCATGGCCACATAGAGGTCCCCCACCTTGCCGTGCTCGTGGTTGAGCATCACGGAAGGTTCCAGGACCACGACGCCGTCGAACTCCAGGCCCTTCGCCTCGCGCGGACTGATCACCACGATGTCCTGCTCGTAGCTGCCGGCACCGGTGCCGATCCTGCGCCCATACACCGCACGCAGGGCTGCCGTGGCCTGCGGAAGAAGGTCACCGTCGGCAATCACCGCGAGCAGGCCGCCGTCGAGCGCCGCAAGCTCCTCCGGAAGGACCTCCACCAGCCGCTCCACGATGCCGCCGGTGGACACTTCGTCGATGATGGGGTCCCAGCGGCCCTCGCGGACAGCCTTGGGCGCCGAAACGACCAGGCCTGCGGCGTTGGCCATCCTGACGGCGGCCTCGGCGATCTGTGCGGGCGTACGGTAGTTGACCGTCAGCTCCTCCAGCTGCCAGCGATCGCCGAACATGGGTGCCAGGGCCCCCTGCCAGGAATTGGCGCCGGCAACGGAGCTGGTCTGGGCAATGTCGCCCACAATGGTGAAGGACTTGAGCGGGCAGCGCCGCACCAGGAGCCGCCACTGCATGGGCGAAAGTTCCTGGGCCTCATCCACCACAATGTGCCCGAACGCCCAGGTTCGGTCACTGGTTGCGCGTTCGGCCGCCGTCTGCCGGGCGTCCTGTTCGCGGTTCTGCTCGGCCAGTTCTTCAGCCGACATCAACGGGTCAACGCCGGCGGCTTCCATGTTGACCAGGGTCTGCTTTGCATTGGCGAGGTCCCGGGCCCGGTCGTGCTCCTGCTGCGCCAGTCCCCGGCCTGCGGCGGGATCAAGCTCTCCGAGCAGTTCGGCGGCTTCATCCAGCAGCGGGACGTCGGACTCGGTCCACGGCGCGTCGGCCGGTCGCTGCAGCAGCGCGCGCTCGGCAGGTGCCAGGTGGGGAGTGCAGAATTCCAGGATCTCCGGCTTGCTGAAGAGGTCGGCGATGAGCTTCTCCGGCGTCATCGGCATCCAGCACAGGTTCAGGGCGATCCGCACGTCGCGTGCGGTGCGGACGTCCTCGGCAAGGTAGGAGCGGTCTGCGTTGTTGCCGATGTTTCCGGCCTCGACGAGTTCGGTCATCTGTTCGGTCAGTTCCCGCAGGAGGATCTTTACGAACGTGACGCGGGCCTCGTTGTACGGCTTTCCGGTGGCGCGGGCGCGTTCCCGCGCACGGCGCACCTGCCGGGGCGTGAGGGTCAGCTTGCGCCCGTCCACTTCGAGGATCCGGTTCTGGGCGGGGACGCGCATGCGGTTGGAGACGGCGTTCGCCACGATGGCGGCCATGTCCAGGCGCCCCTTGATGGCGGCAACGTCCGCGTTGGTTTCGGGCACGGCATGGATGCCGGGCATCAGCCGGCCAAGGCTTGCCATGACCACGCCGGTCTCACCCAGCGAGGGCAGCACACGTTCGATGTATTTCATGAACGACGACGACGGCCCCACCAGCAGCACGCCGGCACTCTTGAGCCGGTCACGGTGGGTATAGAGCAGGTAGGCGGCGCGGTGCAGCGCCACGGCGGTTTTGCCGGTGCCGGGGCCACCCTGGACCACGACGGCGCCGGAGATCGAGGAGCGGATGATCCGGTCCTGCTCCGACTGGATGGTGCTGACGATGTCCGACATGCGGCCGGTCCGCTTGGAGTTCAGGGCAGCCAGCAGGGCCCCTTCGCCCTGGAGCGATTCGTCGTCCGTGAGCATTCCGGCGTCCAGGACATCGTCCTCGATGGCCTTGACGTCGCGCCCTTGCAGGATCAGGTGCCGCCGGCGGCGGACCCCCTGCCGGTCAAAAGCCGTTGCCTGGTAGAAGTGCCCGGCCTCCGGGGCACGCCAGTCCACCATGAGACGCTGCAGGTCCTCGGTGGTGAGGCCAATGCGGCCGATGTACTGCGCTTCTCCGGAGTCCAGGTCCAGCCGGCCAAAGACCAGCCGGTCGTCCACGGCATCCAGCTGCGCCAGGCGGTCCTCATACAGCGCCGCGAAGGCATCCCGTTCCGAAACGTTCTGCATGGTGCCCACGGCTCCGGCACGACGGACCTGCGCCAGCTGGCGGCGCTTTTCCTCCCGGAGTTCCTCCAGCCGGGCATACAGGCCGGCTACATACTCCCGTTCGTGGGCCAATTCGGCGTCAAGCATTAACGTTCCCCTATCGCAAAAGACAGACCGTCCATTCTACAACCATTTCCGTTAACGCTGGTGGAACGGTGCATCCGGCAGAGGTCCGGCTGCCGGCTTCCGGGTCCGCGGCTTCGCTGCCTTGTACCGGGACACGGTGGGATCGCCGGTGAGCCAGAACCGCCACGCGTATTCTTCCGAGCCGCCGGCGCCGGCCACCCCCACCCGGGGACCGGAACTGACCGCGCCGCCGGGAACGGACGGAAGGTCCAGCCGGAACGGCGGAGCCAGCGCATCCCGGCCGCTGTCCGCCGTCGTCAGTCCCAGCGCTTTGGCCAGGCGCGCCGGGCCGCTGGCCAGGTCCGCGGGAATCTTCGACGTCGGGCGCCGCCGCCGGGCCAGCTCGAGCCCGTCCACCACCTCCCCGGCCCGCAGCAGCAGGGCCGACGCGGCACCCGCCGGGCCGCAGACGATGTTGGTGCAGTGGTGCATTCCGTAGGTGAAGTACACGTAGAGGTGTCCGGCCGGTCCGAACATGGGGGCGTTGCGGGGCGTGGGGCCGCGGTAGGTGTGCGATCCGGGGTCCGGATGCAGCGAATCCTCCGGCCCCATGTAGGCCTCCACCTCGGTGAGCCGGATGGCCACGGTACCGTCGCGGGACTCATGGGTGAGTACGGCACCGAGCAGTTGCGGTGCCAGTTCACGGGCGTCCGCGGAGAGGAATTCCCGGAGCTGTTCCATCGCCCCAGCGCTATGGTTCATTCCTCGACCATACCCAGATCCAGCAGGTTTTATCCGCCCACTGCAAGGCCCTGGGCAGGTTATCCGCATTCACGGCCATGTCCGATTTCCGCTAGTACCGGTTGCCGCCGGCTGGCAGGATGGATCCATGGACTTCTGGCAGCGCTACCGGGCAATCGATGCCCGCGACACCCGGTTCGACGGCCAGTTCTTCACGGCCGTCCGCACCACGGGGATCTACTGCCGCCCCTCCTGCCCTGCCAGGACGCCCAAAGCCGCCAACGTCACGTTCTACGAGACCTCGGCCGCGGCACACGAGGCAGGCTACCGCGCCTGCAAGCGTTGCCTGCCCGAGGCGGTGCCCGGGACCCCGGCCTGGAACGTGCGGCAGGACGTGGCGGGCCGGGCCATGCGCCTGATCAATGACGGCGTGATCAACCGCGATGGCGTGGGAGGCCTGGCGGCCCGGCTGGGGTATTCGCCGCGCCAGCTGAACCGGATCCTGGGACAGGAGCTTGGCGCCGGCCCCTTGTCACTGGCCCGGGCGGCGAGGGCGCAAACCGCCCGCACCCTGCTGGTTTCGACGTCGATGAAGCTTTCAGACGTCGCCTTCGCGGCTGGTTTCAGCAGCGTCCGGCAGTTCAACGAAACCATCGCCGAGGTGTTCGACATGACTCCCACAGCACTCAGGCGGACCGTCCGCCATCCGGTGAACGGCAGCGGCTCCACGGCCCTGACCCTGGACCTGCCCTACCGGCCACCTTTCGACCCCGGCATCTTCTCCTTCCTGGCGGTCCGGGCCATCCCGGGGATCGAGGAGGGCACCCCAACCTCCTACGCCCGGACGCTCCGGCTCCCCCACGGCGACGCGCGCTTCAGGGTGGAGTACGACGACGATGCCCGGGAGCGGCCGCTGACCCTCACCATCGGCGCGGTGGACCTCCGCGACCTTCCGGCGCTGCTGAGCCGCGTCCGCCGGCTGTTCGACCTCGATGCGGACCCTGCGGCGATCGACGGTACCCTGGCCGCCGATCCAAGGCTCGCCGGCTCCGTTGCCGAAGCGCCGGGGATGCGCCTGCCGGGTGCCGTGGATCCACAGGAACTGCTGGTCCGGGCCATGGTGGGCCAGCAGATCACGGTGGCAGCCGCCAGGACCGCGCTGACCCACCTGTCCACTGCCGGCAGTCCCACCAGTGCCCCCGGCGACGGCCTGGACCGCTTGTTTCCCACTCCGGCTGAAATTGCAGCCGCCGGACACCTGCTCCGCGGCCCGCGGCGCAGGACCGAATCGCTGCTGGGTGCTGCAGATGCCATGGCCGGCGGCCACCTGGACTTCGGCTACGGCGATGACCTCCCCAGCCTCACCGCCGCACTTTTGCCACTTCCCGGCGTCGGGCCCTGGACGGTGGGGTACGCCGCCATGCGGGTCCTGGGCGCTCCGGACATTTTCCTTGCCAACGACGCCGCCGTGCGGAACGGGATCCGCGCCCTCGATAATGGGACCAGCGCCCTGAGCCCTGACTTCCGGGAGGCCAGCCCGTGGCGCTCCTACGCCACCATGCACCTCTGGCGCGCTGCCGCCCGGCCCGCTACAAGCACCACCATTCCCGCGAAAGGGACGCCATGAAAGCCCAACTGCTCCAGCTGTCCACCCCGGACGGTCCCTTTACTGTCCTCGCCCAGGACGGCGTGGTCCTGGCGTCCGGCTGGACGGCCGGCCTGGCGGAACTGACCGGCCAGGTCCACCCCGCGCTGCGGCCCGACGCCGTGGAAGAGGTGGGGGACCTCGGCGGGATCTCAGCCGCCGTGGAGGCCTTCTACGCCGGTGATCCCGCCCCGGCCATGGCAGTCCCGGTCCGCCAGCAGTCCGGCCCGTTCCGGGCCCACGCCTGGGATGTGCTGCGGCAGGTCAAGCCGGGCTCTCCGGTTACGTACTCGGAGTACGCAGCGCTGGCGGGGAATCCGCGCGCCGTGCGGGCCGCCGCCAGCGCCTGCGCGTTCAACGCGGCGGCCCTGTTTGTGCCATGCCACCGGGTCATCAGGACCGATGGTTCATTGGGCGGTTTCCGCTGGGGCCTGCGCATTAAGGAGAGCCTGCTGACCCGCGAGGCTGCCTGACCGCACCCTCCGCTCCCCCAGGGTTGCTCTATCACTTGTGGTCCCTAAAACCCTCGCTTAGGGGCCACCAGTGATAGACCAACGAACGGCTACTTCGGTTCCGGCATCGCTGACGGCCACGGCAGCAGGCCGGGAAGGTCGGTCCCGTCCCCGGCGGCAGTAGCCCGCAGGCTGTCCAGGGACGGCGTCCGTCCCGCAAGCCAGGCGGCGATATCGGTGACCATCCCGCTGACGACGACCGTGCTGCCGCCAGTTCCCAGGGCCAGGGGTGGAAGTGCCACGGGCTGCAGGACCAGCCTGCTTTCGGCCGGCACGCGGGCGACCAGGAAGTCGAACAGGTGGGAGCAGAATGCCCTGTTCCAGGTTTCGGGTCCCGCACCGGCGTCCAAATCTGCCGTGTGGATGACCAGCTCGCGCCAGAGCGCCAGCCCGGCGTCGAAAATCACTCCGTCGCGGAAGGCAATGGGGGCCTGCCACTCGTCGTCCCCCAGCGCATCGAAGGCAGCCAGTGCCCGCTGGAGCCCGGCTGCGGCATCTGTCCGGTGCTCTTCCAGGCTGTGCCCTGCGGCGAGGTCGATGGCCCGGTTGCGGCCGTCCACACCGCCGTCGTACAGCGCCACCGTTTCGCCGCGGCGGCCAAACTCCACCTGGCGGGCCAGCGCGCTGCAGATTCCGGCGATATGCGCCAGGAGATGGCCGCGGCTCCAGCCGGGAAGGGTGGAAGGAGCCCTCTCGCCGCCGGCGGGAATCCGGTCCACCGCAGCCGTCAGGGCGTCCGCGGCCTTGTGCAGTTCAGCAAGGAGGTCGGCAGGGGAAGGTGAGGTCATGCGGCCAGCCTAGCCGAGCGGTCAGTCCAGGGGGCTTCCGTCCGGGCCGACACGGTGGCGGACGTGCCGGCCACCGTTGCTCGCCTGCCAGAACTCGATTTCTGCCGGCTGGAGGGCGTAGAGCTGCCACTGCGGATTGTCGCTGCCGTCGGCCCGGGGCCGTTCGTGCCAGTCGGGCCAGTAAAAGTTCATCGCCGCCTTGGGTGACTCCGCCAATTCCCGGCCCTTGCGGGAGGTGCGGGACGTGGCAAAGTGCCAGCCGTCGTCGTCAATGTTCTTCAGGATGAGCATCCGCGACGACGGCTGCGGGGAGCCATCGGTGGTTCCCCCGACCGTGGCCAGGCTGAACGCGTGCGGCTGCTGCTCCCCCGCATCCAGCGCTTCGTCCAGCCACTGCTTGAAGAGCAGGGCCGGGTCCTGCGGTGCGTTGGCCGGGTCAAACTCGGGCAGGTCGGAGGGAAAATCTGGCAGGGTGCGAAGGAACTTGCGGAAGATTTCGCTCATGGCCCCAGCCTAGCCACAGGTCAACAGCCCTCACCCCCAACCCCCGCTCAGGTCCTGCACGGAAACCGGCAACGCCCGCTCACTTTCGTGGCGAAAGTGAGCGGGCGTTGCCTCAAAACATGCAAGAGGTGAGCGGGCGTCGCCTCAAAACGTGCAGGAAGTGAGCGGGCGTGTCAGCCGGCGTACTCCCGCACCCCGGCAAGCTCGCCTTCCAGCGCGGCCAGCTGCCGTTCGACGGCGGCCGGTGCCGTTCCGCCCTGGGAGTTGCGGCTGTTGAGCGAACCCTCCGTGGACAGCACGGTCCGGACCTCCGGGGTGAGGTGCGCCGAGATCGCGGCGTACTCCTCGTCCGTCAGGTCCCAGAGCTCAACGCCGCGGGACTCGGCCTGCTTGACCGCGGCACCGGACAGCTCGTGCGCCTCGCGGAACGGCACGCCCTGGCGGACCAGCCATTCGGCGATGTCCGTGGCCAGCGCGAAGCCTTGCGGTGCCAGGGACTCCATCCGTTCGGTGTTGAACGTCAGGGTGGCGATCATGCCGGAGACGGCCGGGAGCAGCAGCTCCAGCGTATCGGCGGCGTCGAACACCGGTTCCTTGTCCTCCTGCAGGTCGCGGTTGTACGCGAGCGGCAGCCCCTTCAGCGTGGCCAGCAGACCGGTCAGGTTGCCGATCAGGCGCCCCGCCTTACCGCGGGCGAGTTCGGCCACGTCCGGGTTCTTCTTCTGCGGCATGATCGATGACCCGGTGGAGTACGAATCGTCCAGCGTGACGAAGGAGAACTCCTTGGTGGCCCAGAAGATGACCTCCTCGGAGATCCGGGACAGGTCCACCCCGATCATCGAGCAGACCCACGCGAACTCGGCGAAGACGTCGCGGGAGGCGGTGCCGTCAATCGAGTTGTGCACGGCGGAGAAGAATCCGAGGTCGGCAGCTACCGCCTCGGGGTCCAGCCCCAGCGAGGAACCGGCCAGGGCGCCCGATCCGTAGGGTGAAACGCCGGCCCGCTTGTCCCAGTCCTGGAGCCGCTGCACGTCGCGCAGCAAAGCCCAGGCGTGGGCCAGGAGGTGGTGGCTGAGCAGGACAGGCTGGGCGTGCTGCAGGTGGGTGCGGCCGGGCATGGCGACACCGTGGTGCGCCTTGGCCTGCTCCACGAGCGCGTCCACGGTGGCCAGGACACCGCGGGCGATGATCCGGGCATGGTCGCGCAGGAACATGCGGCCCAGGGTGGCCACCTGGTCGTTGCGGGACCGGCCCGCGCGGAGCTTGCCGCCCAGCTGGGCGCCGGCGCGCTCGATCAGGCCGCGTTCCAGCGAACCGTGCACGTCCTCATCGGACTCCGCCGGGAGGTAGGCGCCGGAGGCCACGTCCTCGTCCAGCTGCGTCAACGCCGCGAGCATGCCCTCCAGTTCGGCGTCGTCCAGCAGGCCGGCCTTGTGCAGCACGCGGGCGTGCGCCTTGGAGCCGGCGATGTCGTAGCGGGCCAGCCGCCAGTCGAAATGCGTGGACTTGCTCAGCGCAGCGAGGGCGTCCGCGGGGCCGCCGGCGAACCGGCCGCCCCACAGGGCACCTGCGTTGGTTGCCTCCGTCTTCTGCTCAGCCACGTGGGCTACTTCCCTGCGACGCGGATGTCGCGGCCCGAGGCAACCTTGGCGGACATGCCCCACAGCTCGATGAAGCCCTTGGCCTGGGACTGGTCGAAGGTGTCACCGGTGTCGTAGGTGGCCAGCGAGAAGTCGTACAGCGAGGTGTCGGAGCGGCGGCCGTTGACGATGGCCTGGCCACCGTGCAGGGTCATGCGGATGTCGCCGGAGACGTACTTCTGGGTGTCCTCGATGAAGGCGTCCAGTGAGCGCTTCAGCGGGGAGAACCACTGGCCGTCGTAGACCAGCTCGGACCAGCGCTGGCCAACGGTGGCCTTGAAGCGGGCCTGTTCGCGCTCGATGGTGATGTCCTCGAGGTGCTTGTGCGCGGTGATCAGGGCCATCGCGCCCGGGGCCTCGTAGATTTCGCGGGACTTGATGCCTACCAGGCGGTCCTCGACGACGTCGATGCGGCCCACGCCCTGGGCACCGGCGCGGCGGTTCAGTTCCTTGATGGCCTGCAGCGGGGTGACCTTGACGCCGTCGATCGCCACCGGCACGCCGGCTTCGAAGGAGATGGTGACCTCATCCGGTGCCGGCGGGAACTCCGGGGTGGCGGTGTAGTCGTAGATGTCCTTGGTGGGGGCGTTCCAGATGTCTTCGAGGTAGCCCGTTTCCACAGCGCGTCCCCAGACGTTCTGGTCGATCGAGTACGGGTTCTTCTTGGTGGTCTCGATGGGCAGTCCCTTTTCCTCGGCGAAGGCGATGGCCTTGTCGCGGGTCAGGGCGAGGTCGCGGACCGGTGCGATGCACTTCAGGTCCGGGCCCAGGGTCTGGATGCCCACTTCGAAGCGGACCTGGTCGTTGCCCTTGCCGGTGCAGCCGTGCGCCACGGTGGTGGCGCCGAATTCGCGGGCGGCCTTGACCAGGTGCTTGACGATGACCGGGCGGGAGATGGCGGACACCAGCGGGTAGTGGCCCTGGTAGAGGGCGTTGGCCTTCAGCGTGGGGACGCAGTATTCGTTGGCGAACTCGTCCGAGGCGTCGGCGACGTAGGCTTCGACGGCGCCGCAGCCCAGGGCGCGCTGGCGGATGGTTTCCAGCGATTCGCCGCCCTGTCCGACGTCGACCGCCACGGCGATGACCTCGGCACCGGTGGCTTCACCGATCCAGCCGATGGCTACGGACGTGTCCAGGCCGCCGGAGTAGGCCAGCACAATGCGTTCAGTCACTTTAAATGCTCCTTGTTGGGGTTGGTTGATGAGTTGTCTTCAAGCTTATTGCCCGGCTTCCTCTGCGAGCTGCAGGAAACGGGCGGCGAGGTCCGGGCCGCCCAGCGGGTCGCGGGAGACCAGCAGGACGGTATCGTCACCGGCGATGGTGCCCAGGATGGACGGCATCACCGAGTGGTCGATGGCCAGGGCCAGGAAGTTCGCAGCACCGGGCGGCGTCCGCAGCACGGCTATGTTGGCGGACGCTTCGGCGGTCACCAGCAGTTCGCTGCACAGCCGGGCGAGCCGGGCGTCCAGGATCTCCTGGGTGACGCCGCTCTTGGCGGCGCGTTCCCCGCCTTCGCCGGGAACGGCGTACACCAGGACGCCTTCCTTGCCGCGGACGCGGACGGCACCGAGTTCCACGAGGTCCCGGGACAGGGTCGCCTGGGTGACCTGGACCCCCTCGCCCGCCAGCAGTGCCGCGAGTTCCGCTTGGGAACGCACGGACTGTCCGGTCAGGATGGCGGTGATGCGCGCCTGCCGGGCGGTCTTGGTGGCCGGGCTGGTGCCCGCGGAGGACGGCTGGGCGGACACTAGAACGTGCTTTCTCCGGTACCTTCGACCGGAGTGAGTCCGTCAACGAAGGCCAGGCCGGAGCGGTGCATCAGCCAGGCCATCAGGGCTTTCTGGGCGTGGAGGCGGTTTTCGGCTTCGTCCCAGACGATGGACTGCGGGCCGTCGATGACGTCGGCGGAGATTTCATAACCGCGGTAGGCGGGCAGGCAGTGGAGCACGACGGCGTCATCCGCAGCGAGTGCCATGGCGTCCGTGTCCACGGAGTAGTCCCGGAACAACTGCATCCGGGCTTCCTTTTCGGATTCCTGGCCCATGGAGACCCAGGTATCGGTAGCCACGACGTCTGCGCCCTGCAGGGCTTCCCTGGCATCCGTGGTGATGAGCACCGAGCCGCCGGTTTCCGCCGCACGCTCCTCGGCCGCCGCCACGATCTCCGCGGCCGGAAGATACCCCTCGGGCCCGGCGATGCGGACATGCATGCCGGCCGTGACCCCGGCAAGCAGGTATGAGTTGGCCATGTTGTTTGCGGAGTCGCCGAGGTAGCTCATGGTGAGCCCCTTCAGTTCGCCCTTGTGTTCCTTGACGGCGAGCAGGTCGGCCAGGAGCTGGCACGGGTGGTAATCGTCGCACAGAGCGTTGATGACGGGCACTTTGGAGTTCTCCGCCATAGCCACCAGGCCTGCGTGCGCGCCCGTGCGCCACACGATGGTGGACACCATCCGTTCGAGGACCTTGGCGGTGTCCTCCACGGATTCCTTATGCCCGATCTGGGCCTCGCCCGGGTTGATGATCAGCGCGTTGCCGCCCATGTCGGCCACGCCGGTGGCGAAGGAGACGCGGGTTCGGGTGGAGGTCTTGTCGAAGATCACGGCCACGGTCTTGCGGCCGCTGCCTTCGGCGGCATACGGCTGGACGCTGTAGGGGGCTGCCTTCATGCGGGCGGCAAGTTCCAGCACCTCTGCCTGTTCGGCGGGGCTGAGGTCTGTGTCCTTGAGGAAGTGCCGGGTTGTGGTGGTCACTGGGCGTCCTTAGCTGCTTGGAGGATTGCCGGGAAGGCGGCGAGGAAGGTGTCGGCCTGCGCTGTGGTGAGGATCAGCGGCGGCGCCAGGCGAATGGTGCGCGGGCCCGGGCTGTTGATGATGAAGCCGGCGTCAAGGGCTGCCTGCACAGCGGCGGGGGCGACGTCGGCGTCCAGGTCGAAGCCGATCAGCAGTCCTTCGCCGCGGACCTCGGTGACGCCGGGGATGGCCGCCAGGCCGGACCGGAGGTGCTCCCCCACGGCGGCGGCGTTGGCCAGGACGTGCTGGTTTTCCAGGGCATGGAGGGTGGCCAGCGCCGCCGCGGTGGCCACGGGATTGCCACCGAACGTGGTGCCGTGCTGGCCTGCGGACAGCAACGACGACGTGTGCTCGCCAAAGGTGATCATGGCACCGATGGGGAAGCCTCCGCCCAGGCCCTTGGCGAGGGTGATGGCGTCGGGAACGATGCCTGCGTCTTCGCTGGCGAACCACTTGCCGGTCCGGCCGATGCCCGTCTGGACCTCGTCCAGGATGAGCAAGGCCCCTGCCTTGCTGGTGGCTTCACGCGCGGCCTTCAGGTAGCCAGCCGGCAGCGGACGGACGCCCGCCTCGCCCTGGATGGGCTCCAGGAACACGGCTGCCACGGTGTGGTCCACGGCTGCCTCCAAGGCGGCGATGTCACCGAACGGAATGTGCACCACGCCGCCGGGCAGCGGCTCGAAGGGTGCGCGGTAGGCTTCCTTGGCGGTGAGCGCCAGAGCGCCCATGGTCCGGCCGTGGAAGGCCCCTTCGAGGGCGATGATCCTGGTCCGCTTGACCGGCCCGTCGCCGGTGTTGCGGCGCGCCAGCTTGAAGGCGGCCTCGTTCGCCTCCGTGCCGGAGTTGCTGAAGAACACCTTGGAGCCGGCCGGCGCGTGGGCCAGTTCCAGGAGCTTCTCGGCCAGCGCCACCTGGGTGGGGCTGGTGAAGAAATTGGAGACGTGGCCCAGGGTGGCCAGCTGGCTGGCGATGACCGAGGTCACGAACGGGTGGGCGTGGCCCAGGGCGTTGACGGCGATGCCGCCCAGGAGGTCCAGGTACTCCTTGCCGTCGGCATCCCACACCAGGCAGCCTGCGCCGCGGACCAGGACCCGCTGCGGCGTGCCGAACACGTTCATCAGTGACGAGGAGTAGCGGGACAGCCATTCGGAGCCGGCGTGGCCCGTGGTTTCCACCAACTCATTCACTGATGGTTTTTCCATGGTGTTCATCCGTTGATCTCCTCGTCCGGAACTACTTGGGTGCCGATGCCCGCCGTCGTAAATGTTTCAAGAAGCATGGAGTGGGGCAGGCGCCCGTCCACGATGTGTGCACGCTCCACGCCTTCATCAACGGCCTTGAGGCAGGCGGCCATCTTGGGGATCATGCCCGACTCAAGCTTCGGCAGCATCTTCCGCAGCTCCGACGCGGTGAGCGAGGAGATCAGGGAGGATTTGTCCGGCCAGTTGGCGTAGAGGCCTTCGACGTCGGTCAGGATCACCAGCTTGGAGGCTCCAAGCGCGGAGGCCACGGCGGCCGCTGCGGTGTCGGCGTTGACGTTCAGCACTTGGCCGGTCGGCTGGAACCGCGCAGCTCCCGCCACGCCTTCGCCGCCGTCGACAATTTCCGGTGCCACCGTGGAAATCACGGGGATGCGGCCCGCGGCGAGGATGTCCATGATGCCTGCGGGGTCGACGCCGACAACCTCGCCCACCAGCCCCAGGTCCACCTCTTCGCCGTCCACCACGGTGCCGGTGCGGACGGCGCGGAGCAGGCCGCCGTCTTCGCCGGACATGCCGACGGCGTAGGGACCGTGGGAGTTGATCAGGCCCACCAGTTCGCGGCCCACCTGGCCGGTGAGGACCATGCGGACCACGTCCATCGCCTCCGGGGTGGTGACCCGCAGGCCGCCCTTGAACTCGGATTCGATGCCCAGCCGGCCCAGCATGGCGTTGATCTGCGGGCCGCCGCCGTGGACCACCACCGGGTGGATGCCCACGTGGTGCAGGAAGACGATGTCCTCGGCGAAGGCACGCCGGAGTTCGTCGTTGACCATGGCGTTGCCGCCGTACTTGATCACCATGGTGGTGCCGGCGAACCGCTGGATCCAGGGCAGTGCCTCGATCAGGGTTTCTGCCTTGTCCTGGGCGGCGGACATGCTGGTGGTTTCACGCGTCTGGGTGTTCATGGTGTCACTTTCCACGGCGGTTTGGGCCTGGCGGATCCCGCGCTGACGGGGATTCCTAGCTGGAGTAGGCGCTGTTTTCGTGCACGTAGTCGTGGGTGAGGTCGTTGGTCCAGATGGTGGCTTCGGCGTCGCCTGCCTGCAGGTCGATTTCCACCAGGACTTCGCGCGGTTCCAGGTCCACCAGGGACCGGTCGTCGCCGATGCTGCCGTTGCGGCAGATCTGGATGCCGTTCATGGCCACGTTGAGCTTGTCCGGTTCGAACGCGGCATCGGTGGTGCCAACGGCGGAGAGCACGCGGCCCCAGTTGGGGTCCTTGCCGAAGATGGCTGCCTTGAAGAGGTTGGAGCGGGCCACGGAGCGGCTGACCGTCTCGGCGTCGGCTTCGCTGGCTGCGTTGAAGGTCCGGATGGCGATGTCGTGGCTGGCGCCCTCGGCATCGGCAATCAGTTTGCGTGCCAGCTCGGCGCAGACCTGGGTCAGACCGGCGCCGAAATCCTCGGCGGAAGGCACGGCCCCGGACGCGCCGGAGGCCAGCAGCACCACGGTGTCGTTGGTGGACATGCAGCCGTCCGAGTCGGCGCGGTCGAAGGTGACGCGCGTGGCGTCGCGGAGGACGACGTCGAGCATTTCCGGCTGCACGTCGGCGTCCGTGGTGAGCACCACCAGCATGGTGGCCAGGCCGGGGGCCAGCATGCCGGCTCCCTTGGCGATGCCGCCGATGCTGAACTCCTGGCCGTCGGCGTCGGTGCCGATGAAAAGGGCCGACTTGGGCACGCTGTCCGTGGTCATGATCGCGGTGCCGGCGGCCGGACCGCCGTCGGTGCTCAGTTCACCCGCGGCAGCCTCCACCCCGGGCAGGATCTTGTCCATGGGCAGCTGCTCGCCAATCAGGCCGGTGGAGCAGACGAAGACGTCGGTGGCCGAGATCCCCAGGACTTCGGCCACTTTCTCCGCCGTGCTGTGGGTGTTCTGGAAGCCGGTGGGGCCGGTGCAGGCGTTGGCGCCGCCGGAGTTGAGGATGACGGCGTCCACCCGGCCGTCGGAGACCACCTGGCGGGACCAGTGCACGGGGGCAGCTGCCACCCGGTTGCTGGTGAAAACGGCGGCGGCGGCTTTGGACGGGCCGTCGTTGACGACCAGGGCGAGGTCCGGGTTGCCCGAGGCCTTGAGTCCGGCGGTGACGCCGGCGGCCCGGAATCCCTGGGGTGCGGTGATGGTCACGGGGCTACTCCCTGCAGGTTGAGGCCGGCGGTTTCCGGCAGGCCGAGTGCGATGTTCATGGACTGCACGGCGCCGCCGGCAGTGCCCTTGGTGAGGTTGTCGATCACGCAGGTGATGATGACCCGCCCGGTGTGGGCGTCGAAGGCCAGCTGCATGGCGGCGTGGTTGGAGCCCTGGACCGATTTGGTGGCCGGCCACTGGCCTTCCGGCAGCAGGTGGACGAACGGCTCGTCGTCGTAGGCATCGGCCCAGGCCTGGCGCAGCTGCGCGGCCGTGGTGCCGGCCTTGACCTTGGCGGTGGCGGTAGTGAGGATGCCGCGGCTCATCGGGGCGAGGGTGGGCGTGAAGGACACGGTGACCTGCTCGCCCGCCGCGTTGGACAGGCCCTGCTCGATTTCCGGGGTGTGCCGGTGGCCGCCGCCTACGCCGTAGGGGCTCATGGAGCCCATGACCTCGGAGCCGATCAGATTGACCTTGGCGGCCTTGCCCGCGCCCGAGGTGCCGGAGGCGGAAACGATCACGACGTCGTCGGGTTCCAGCAGGTGGGCAGCGAACCCGGGCGTCAGCGCCAGGAGGGCGGACGTGGGATAGCAGCCGGGAACGGCGATGCGCTTGGCAGCCTTGAGGGTTTCGCGCTGGCCCGGCAGCTCTGGCAGTCCGTAGGGCCAGGTGCCGGCGTGGGCGGAGCCGTAGAACTTTTCCCACGCGGCGTGGTCCTCGAGCCGGTGGTCTGCGCCGGCGTCGATGACCAAGGTGCCTTCCGGCAGTTGCGCGGCAATCTCCGCGGACGCACCATGCGGCAGGGCCAGGAACACGACGTCGTGGCCGGAGAGGTTCTCCAGCGTGGTGTCTTCGAGGATGCGGCTGGCCAGTCCGTGCAGGTGGGGCTGCAGTTCCCCAAGGCGGGAACCGGCGTTGCTGTGGGCTGTGATGGCGCCAATGGTCACCCCGGGGTGCCCGGCAAGCAGCCGGAGGACCTCTCCCCCGGCGTAGCCGCTGGCTCCGGAAACCGCAACAGAAATAGTCATGCCTCGACTATACAACAATATTTATGCATTGCTACCGATAATTATGCATAAGTGGATTGTTCCGGCGGTGCCGTTGCCTGTCCCGCCATCCCGCTGTGTCCCTAGGATGGTTTTGGCAGCCGGGGCCGGAGACGCCGGGACCCGCGAAAGGAGCGCCATGACGCACGCAATCGTCGCACGGCAGGCAGGCGGACCGGAAGTCCTCGAATACGCGGAGGCGGAAATTCCCACTCCCGGTCCAGGGCAGCTGCTGGTCAAGGTCGGGGCGGCCGGCGTCAACTTCATCGACACCTATAAGCGCAGTGGCACGTACAAGGTTGCCTACCCCTTCACCCCCGGATCGGAGGCCGCCGGGACGGTGGAGGCCGTGGGTGAGAGCGTGACCGGATTTACCGTGGGCAGCCGCGTTGCCACCGCGGAAGGCGTCGGCTGCTACGCGGACTACGCGCTGGTGGATGAGGATGCCGCCTTGCCCGTACCGAAGGGCCTGGATGTTCTCACCGCCGCAGCCCTTCCGCTGCAGGGCGTCACTGCCCACTACCTGATGAATTCCACGTTCAAGGTGGAGCCTGGCCATACGGTCCTGCTGCACGCGGGGGCCGGCGGCGTGGGGCTGCTGCTGATCCAGCTGCTCAAGGCACGCGGCGCGGAAGTCATCACCACGGTCTCCACCGACGAAAAGGAGCAGCTTGCCCTCGATGCCGGTGCTGACCACGTGCTGCGCTACGACGGCTTCGCGGAGCGGGTCAGGGACATCACCAGCGGCACCGGCGTGGACGTCGTTTACGACGGCGTGGGGAAGGATACGTTCGACGGCTCGCTGGCATCGCTGCGGATCCGGGGAATGCTGGTGCTGTTTGGAGCGGCCTCCGGTCCCGTTCCGCCGTTTGACCCGCAGCGCCTCAACGCCGCGGGCTCGCTGTTCCTTACACGCCCCACCATGGGCCACTACCTGCGGGACGCAGCGGAACGGCGCTGGCGTTCGGATGAAGTGTTTGCCGCTGCAGCCGACGGCAGCCTCAAGGTCCGCATCGGCGCCCGCTACCCCCTCAGCCAGGCCGGCCAGGCGCACCGCGACCTCGAGGGCCGCAGGACCACGGGGAAAGTCCTGCTGGTGCCGTAGGAACGAACGGACCACATGAACAGCCCGCAAACGCCCGGACCGCCGGAAATGGCGCGTCCGGGCGCGCCGGACACCTGTTGTTCATCTTCTCCCCGGAAAATACGGAGGTGACCCAGCAGCAGGTCCCCTCCGGGGATGCACGTTCCGGCGAGGAGCCAGCCAGCACCATGACAGAGGGAGCAGCAGCCCCGGACATATCCCGGGCGTCCGACGACGGCGGGCACCCGGCCGTCCACCAGCCCCAGCTGCCCGGTGCCCCCGCGGCACC
Source organism: Pseudarthrobacter sp. C4D7 (assembly GCF_013359725.1). Lineage (GTDB taxonomy): Bacteria > Actinomycetota > Actinomycetes > Actinomycetales > Micrococcaceae > Arthrobacter. The sequence goes on from NZ_JABFMW010000037.1 coordinate 18,455, forward strand.
GCCGGCCAGGACCCTCATTGACATCCTGCAGGAGACGGCCGCCCGTTTTCCCGAGGCCTCCGCGCTGGATGACGGCCGTACGTCGCTCAGTTACTCCCAGTTGCTGCAGGCCGTCCGGGCCACCGGCCGGCGCCTCCACCTCGCAGGGCTGGGCGCCGGCGACAGGATTGGCGTACGGATCCCGTCCGGCACCAATGAACTGTATGTCTCCATCCTGGCCATCCTCCTGGTGGGCGCAGCATACGTTCCCGTAGATGCGGACGACCCCGATGAACGGGCCCGGCTGGTGTTTGGCGAAGCCCGCGTGGCGGCCGTCCTCCGGGCAGGCGGCGCTCTTGAACCGGGGCCGGCCGGAACCCTGCCCGGTGGCCCCTTCAAAGGGGCGCGGCCACCCGGTCCTGCCGACGACGCCTGGATCATCTTCACCTCAGGGTCCACGGGGACACCCAAAGGGGTGGCGGTCCGGCACCGGTCGGCGGCTGCCTTCGTTGACGCGGAGGCCAGGATCTTCCTGCGCGGTGATGCGCTCGGCCCCCAGGACCGGGTCCTGGCCGGCCTGTCTGTCGCGTTCGACGCTTCCTGCGAGGAGATGTGGCTTGCGTGGCGCCACGGCGCCTGCCTGGTGCCCGCGCCACGGGCCTTGGTCCGCACCGGCATGGATCTTGGGCCCTGGCTGATCAACCACGGCATCACGGCCGTCTCCACCGTGCCTACGCTCGTGGCGCTGTGGCCCGTTGAATCACTCGAGAACGTACGCCTCCTGATCTTCGGCGGCGAGGCCTGCCCGCCGGAACTGGCCGAACGCCTTGCCGTGGAGGGCCGGGAAGTCTGGAATACCTACGGCCCCACGGAAGCGACCGTGGTGGCCTGCGCGGCGCCCCTGGGCGGGCCCGGCCCGGTCCGGATCGGGTTGCCCCTGGACGGCTGGGACCTGGCCATCGTTGACGCGGATGCGGTACCGGTGGCCGAGGGCGCGGTGGGTGAACTCATTATCGGCGGTGTGGGCCTGGCCCGCTACCTTGATCCGGCGAAGGATGCCGAAAAGTATGCGCCCATGCCCAGCCTGGGTTGGGACCGCGCCTACCGGTCAGGCGACCTTGTCCGGTACGAACGGGACGGCCTGGTCTTCCAGGGCCGCGCCGACGACCAGGTCAAGCTGGGCGGCCGCCGGATCGAACTCGGCGAGATTGATGCGGCCATGGAGGCACTCCCCGGGGTGGCCGGCGCGGCCGCGGCCGTGCAGACCACCGCCGCGGGAAACCAGATTCTGGTGGGCTACCTCGCGGCGGTCTCCGGCCAGGACCTTGACCTGGCCGCCGCACGGGAACAGCTTTCCGGCAGTCTGCCGGCGGCCCTGGTGCCGTTGCTGGCGGCCGTGGAGTCGCTGCCCACCAAGACCAGCGGAAAAGTGGACCGGCACGCCCTGCCGTGGCCACTGGCCGGTGCGGGCGCCGCCGCAGCGGATGCGGCTCCGCTGAACCTCCCGGACGATGCCGCGTGGATCGTGGAGCAGTGGAGCAGCGTGCTGGGCAGTCCCGTCAGCTCGCTGGATGCCGACTTCTTTGCCTACGGCGGCGGATCCTTGTCCGCCGCGCAACTGGTCTCCGCACTGCGGGTGCGCTACCCCACCATCACGGTGGCCGATGTCTATGCCACGCCCAGGGTGGGCGCGCTGGTGGAACTGGCACGCCAGGTCCACCAGTCCGGAAACCCCGGTCCCGCGCGGGAGCGCACCGTGCGCCCCACCGCACGGAAGTCACAGGTCTTCCAGACACTCATGGGGGTACCCCTGCACATCCTGGTGGGCATGCGCTGGCTGACCTACCTCATGGCCATTGACAACCTGTTGGCCGGACTCGCGGGATTCACCGCGGCGCCCACCGTTTCATGGTGGTGGGTGGCGGCCTCCTGGCTGGTCTTCGTCAGCCCGGCGGGGCGGATGCTGCTGTCCGTCGCCGCCGCCAGGGTCCTCCTCCGCGACGTCAGGCCGGGGATCTACCCCAGGTCAGGCCGGGTCCACCTCCGGTTGTGGCTCGCCGAACAAATCCAGGACCTCGCAGGTGCCATCAGCCTTGCCAGTGCGCCCTGGGTGCCCTATTACGCCAGGGCGCTGGGGGCAAAAATCGGCCGGGACGTCCAGCTTCACTCATTGCCGCCTGTCACGGGAATGCTGACGCTGGGCAGTGGAGCCAATGTGGAACCGGAGGTGGACCTGTCAGGGTGGTGGATCGACGGTGACAACGTCCATATCGGCGCCATCCGGATCGGCCGGGGCGCCAGCGTCGGGGCCCGGAGCACCCTGATGCCGGGGGCCTCGATCGGGGCGGGCGCACAAGTGGAAGCCGGTTCCGCCGTGTTGGGGAAGGTGAAGGCAGGCCAGCTGGCGGCAGGTTCACCGGCCCGGCGGCAAGGCAAGGCGAAGCACAGCGTGCCGGACACCCCTGTCCAGGGAACGCCGGCCGCACGGGCCTGGTTCGCCGGGTTTGCCCTGGCCTCGGCAGTGCTGTCCACCATCCCCTACCTCTCCGCTGCCGCAGGGCTCTGGACCGCGTTCGCCTTCATCCAGGGCAGCACCTCGCTGACAGAGGCGCTGCCCCGTCTGGTGGCGGCCCTGGCTCCGGCGTCGCTGGTGTGGTTCACGGCGACGGCGCTCCTGGTCCTCGCCACCACTCGGCTCCTGTCCATCGGCATCACGGAAGGCTACCACCGGGTCCGCAGCCGCGTCGGGTGGCAGATCTGGGCGACTGAACGGGTGCTTGACCTGGCCCGGGACCTGCTCTTCCCCATTTATGCCAGCCTCTTTACGCCGGTATGGCTGCGCCTGCTGGGAGCAAAGGTGGGCAAAAACGTGGAGGCCTCCACGGTCCTGCTGATCCCGAAGATGACCACGGTGGGTGAAGGGGCGTTCCTCGCCGATGACACCATGGTGGCGTCCTACGAGCTCGACGGTGGCTGGCTGCGCGTAGCTCCCGCAAAAATCGGCAAGCGGTCCTTCCTGGGCAACTCCGGCATGACCGCCGCGGGCCGCAACGTCCCGAAGAATTCACTGGTGGCCGTCCTGTCGGCCACCCCGGCAAAAGCGAAGTCCGGCACCTCCTGGCTGGGAAGTCCTCCCGTCCGGTTGCGGCGGACGGCCATTGCCTCCGACGACACCCGCACCTTCCAGCCCCCGCCCAGGCTGAAGCTGGCGCGTACCCTGTGGGAGCTCGGCCGGTTCCTGCCCGTCATGCTCACGGCCGGTATTGCGGCCGGCACCATGCTGGCTTTCGACTGGATCGCAGCCAGCTGGGGCTACGCCGTGGCAGCGCTGCTCACCGGCCTGGTGATGCTGCTGGCCGGTTTCGCCGCCGCCGCGGCGTCCGTGGCGGCCAAGTGGATCCTGGTGGGACGGATCCGTCCCGGCGAACACCCTTTGTGGAGCTCATTCATCTGGCGCAACGAAGTGGTGGACAGCTTCATCGAACTGGTCACGGCCCCGTGGTTCGCCCGGGCAGCATCGGGCACTCCTGCCCTGGTCTGGTGGCTGCGCGCACTCGGGGCGAAGATTGGCGGCGGCACATGGTGCGAGAGCTACTGGCTGCCCGAGGCGGACCTGGTGACCCTGGGCCGGAATTCCACGGTGAACCGGGGCTGCGTGGTGCAAACCCACCTGTTCCACGACCGCGTGATGAGCATCGACGCTGTTACGCTCGAGGACGGGGCCACCATGGGCCCGCACGGGGTCATCCTTCCCCAGGCAAGCATCGGCGCCGGCGGAACGGTGGGGCCGGCGTCCCTGGTGATGCGCGGCGAATCAGTACCCGCCGGAACATACTGGATGGGTAACCCGGTCAGCCCATGGAGCGGGCCCGGATCGCCGTCTGCCACATCACCGAAGGTTCCATGAGTTCTTCACCATCTGCCGCCCGGGGCAGCGTTTCCGCAGCCACCGGGGCCTCCCCCGATCCGTACCTGCCCGGTGCCGGGACGAACGCCTTCCGCGTCGGCCGGTACGAACTGGACCTTGACTACCGGGTGGCCAGCAACCGGCTCAGCGGCAAAGCGGTGCTGCACGGCGTAACCTGCGCGCCGACGTCGGCCATTGTCCTGGACCTTGTTGGCCTGCGCGCCACGAAAGTGCTGCTGGATGGCCGGAAGCCGCTCCGCTTCGCCCAGCGGGCCGGGCAGCTGGTGGTCACCGCGCCGGCTCCCTTCGAACCGGACCAGGCCTTCACCCTGGAGGTGCGCTACGAGGGCAATCCGCGGCCACGCCGCGGGCCGTGGGGCGAGGTGGGCTGGGAGGAACTGACCGACGGAGTCCTGGTGGCCGGGCAACCCAACGGTGCACCCTCATGGTTCCCCTGCAACGACCACTCCGGGGACAAAGCGAGCTACCGGTTCACCGTCACCACGGAGGCGAACTACCGCGTGGTCTGCAACGGTGTCCTGCAATCGCATACCTCCCGCTCCAGCCGGGAAACGTGGGTCTACGAACAATTGGAGCCGATGGCCGCCTACCTTGCGACCGTCCAGATTGGCAGGTACGTGCCGTTGGACCTGGACGCCGGACGGCACGGGGCCCCGGTTCCGCAGTCTGTGGCCGTCTCCCCCGCCTTGGCAGACCGGGCCAGGACAGGACTGGCCCGGCAGCCGGCCATGATGCGCACATTCAGCAATTGCTTTGGCCCGTATCCGTTTCCCGCGTACACGGTGGTGGTGACCGAGGACGAACTGGAAATCCCGCTCGAGGCGCAGTCGATGGCGATCCTGGGTCCCAACCACCTGGGACTCGACTGGGAGTCCCAGCGCCTGATCGCCCATGAGCTGTCGCATCAGTGGTTCGGCAATTCCCTGACAGCGGCGGCCTGGCAGGACATCTGGCTGCATGAGGGCTTCGCCTGCTACGCCGAGTGGATCTGGTCCGAGGAAGCCCGTGTGATGCCCGTGGCTGAGCGGGCCGCCGCTGCCTGGCACCGGTTGGCGGAGGAAGACCAGGACATCCTGGTGGGCGATCCCGGTCCCGAGCGGATGTTCGACGACCGCGTCTACAAGCGTGGCGCGCTGGCCATGCACGCGGTCCGGCTGGCCGTGGGTGACCTCGCGTTCTTCGCGGTGCTGCAGGAATGGACCGCCACGCACAGGCACGGCTCCGTCACCACGCAGGACTTCATCGTGGCGGTCAGCGGTGCCACAGCTGTGGACGCGGAGGCGCTGCTCCACCCCTGGCTTTACGAGGAGCCGCTGCCGCCCCTGCCGCTGGCCTGAGCGGGCACGGAAAGCGCGACGGCGGCTGCCAGGTGTGGAGGCAGCCCGGTTTCGGCCGGCTCCAGGTCGCACAGGCCGGGTCTATCCCGCACGTCCACGCCGGACGGAGCCGTCAGGAGGCCTTCGCCGGTCATTTTCAGCCAGGCTTCCTTGCGTGCCCAGAGCCTGGCCCTCGCCGCCGGCAGCAGTTCGGCTGTGACGTCCCGGAGGGTCCGCCGCTCTGCGGGCGTCAGGGCAATCCCGTCAAACCCGTCAAAGCCGGTTTGCTCCGGATCCTCCATGTCAACGCCCAGCCGCGTTCCCGGCGAGGCGTCCACCACGGCCGCCAACAATGTCCAGCCCGCTGCCCGGGAGAGGCTCAGTGCCAGCGGCACAGGGGCGCCCCGGTAGCTGTATCCCGGCCGGCCGTGGCCCAGCTCCGGACCGGGGCCACAGCGCGGGCAGCTGTAGGCCACAGTGAGCTCTGCGGCGGGAACGGAGAGCAGCTCCGCGGCGAACTTCCGCTGCGCCAGCCGGCCAACCAGGAAAGCACTTCCGGCGTTCGGCGCCAAGGCCTTGGCCCGCGCCAGTTCGACGCCGTCCAGGAGTCCTTCGGCGTCCCCCTGCAGCCCAGCCGCTTTCCCGGGCAGCAGAAAGGGCGGGATGGCACGTACCTCGCATTGCGCCATGACCCGCCCTTCCTGGAAGGTTCGCAGTAAACCTAGCGCTGGACAGCTCCGAAGCGTTCGGCAGCCAAGGCAACTGCGGCTTCACGCGCAGCCGAGGCTTCGTCAGCGGTCAGGGTGCGGTCGGCGGCCCGGAAGCGGAGCCCGAAAGCCAGCGACTTCTTGCCGTCCTCAATGCCCTTGCCCGCGTATACGTCGAACAGCGCCACGTCTTCCAGCAGCTCTCCGGCGCCTTCCCGCAGGGCGGCAAGGACGTCGTCTGCGGGCACGTCCGCGGGGACCACGAGCGCCACGTCCTGGGTGGCCACCGGGAACGTGGAAATGTGGCGGGCCACAATCACGTCGGGTGCGGCTTCGAACAGGGCATCGGCATCGAGTTCCAGTGCCACCGAACGGGCGGGCATGTCTGCGGCAGCCAGCAGCTTGGGGTGCAGTTCACCGGCGTAGCCGACGGTCTCCCCCGTGCGCAGCGCCAGCCGGGCGGTGCGGCCGGGGTGGAACGCCTGGTGGCTGCCCTGGCTGACCACCAGGTCAACGCCCAGCACGTCGCCAGCGAGCCGGGCCACGTCCAGTGCGTCGGCCCAGTCCCATGCACGGGGCGTGTGGGCCGCAGCGGCCGGGGAATCATGGCCGGTGAAGACGGCCGCGATGTGGAACGGCTGGTTGGGGACGCCGTCGTACAGTCCGTCAAGCACCTCATCGGCAGGCCTGGCACCCAGTGGCGGGATGGCGGCGGTTCCCAGCGTCCCCTCGGGCAGGAACACCAGTCCGGATTCGAACAGGGCCAGGTCCCGGAAGCCACGGGAGTGGTTGCGCTTGGCCACCTCCACCAAGCCGGGCAGGATGGACGTGCGCAGGTAACCGTGTTCCTCGCTGATCGGGTTGGCCAGCTTGAGGGCGGCCCGCGCCCCTCCTTCTTTTGCGACGCCGAAGGTGTCGTTGGCCGCCTTGGAGACGAACGGGTAGGACAGGACCTCGGTAAGTCCGGCGTCAGCCAGTGCCTGGATGAGGCGACGGCGCTGCTGCTGGACGCGGGTGAGGCCACGGCCCGGAGGGGCCACCGGCAGCGTGGCGGGAATCTTGTCGTAACCCACCAGCCGGGCGATTTCCTCGGTGAGGTCTTCCTTGGTCTCCAGGTCGCTGCGCCAGCTCGGCGGCGTCACGGTCCAGCCGGCGTCGTTCTTCACTACTGCGGCGCCCAGGTCCTCCAGCGAGGTGGTGATCTGATCCTCGGTGAAGTCGATGCCGATGCGCTCGGCAGCGAAGCCTGCAGGCAGCTCGATGGTGACGGTGTCCGGGGCGGCCCCTACGTCGGTGCCGGTTTCGTCGGCAGTGCCGCCGGCCAGCTCCACCAGGAGGTCCACCACGCGCTGGGCGGCGATGCCCGCCACCTGCCAGTCGACGCCGCGTTCGAAGCGTTTGGAAGCCTCGGACGGCAGCTTGTGCCGGCGCCGCGACCGGCCAATGGACACGTCGTCAAAGTGTGCGGCTTCCACCAGGATGTTCGACGTCGAGTCGCTCACCTCGGTGGCCGCCCCGCCCATGACGCCTGCGATGCCGATGGCACCGGAGTCGTCGGTGATGAGCAGGTCCTCGGCGTCGAGCGTGCGTTCCTTGCCGTCCAGCGTGGTGATCTTCTCCCCTGCGGCTGCGCGGCGGACCACGATGTCGCCGGAGAGCGTGTCCAGGTCGTAGCAGTGCGTGGGCTGGCCCAGTTCGAGCATGACGTAGTTGGAGATGTCCACCGGCAGGGAGATGGAGCGGATGCCGGCGAGCCGGAGCCGGGAAACCATCCACGGCGGGGTGGGCCGGGTGGCGTCCACGCCCCTGACGGTGCGGGCCACGAAGCGGTCGCAGCCGGCCTTGCCGTAGATGGGGGCGTCGTCGTTGAGCTTGACGCCGTAGCCGCCGGAAAGTTCGGCCGGGGCCTGGACCCTGGATGCGGGGTCCGTGAAGGCGGTGCCCGTGGCGTGTGCGTATTCGCGGGCCACACCGCGGATGGAGAACGCGTAGCCGCGGTCCGGGGTGACGTTGATTTCGGCTGCCTGGTCGTAAAGGCCGAGGAGCTCCATGGCGTCGGTGCCGATTTCCGGGTCGAGCCCGATGCGGGAGAGCACCAGGATGCCGTCGTGGTCCTCGCCGATGCCCAGTTCGCGGACCGAGGCGATCATGCCGGCGGACAGGTGTCCGTACGTCTTGCGGGCGGAGATGCGGAAGTCGCCGGGCAGCACGGCGCCGGGCAGTGTAACCACCACTTTGTCGCCCTCAACGAAGTTGTGCGCGCCGCAGATGATGCCCTGGACGCCGGAGGGATCGATGCCTTCCCCGGTGAGGGTCTGTTCCTTGCCTTCGGGGACAACGCGGACCTGGCACCAGTTGATGGTCTTGCCGTTGGTCTGCGGTTCCTTGACCAGGCTCAGGACCTGGCCCACCACCACGGGGCCCTGCAGGGTGTCCGTGGGACGGTGGACGGCTTCTTCTTCAAACCCGACCTTGACCAGGTCTTCCATGACGTCTTCGGCCGTTGCTCCGGCCGGTACTGCTGCGAATTCCCGCAGCCAGGAAAGTGGGATACGCACTGTTAGATCTCCATCCCGAAATGCTCGCTGAACCGTACATCGCCTTCGATCATGTCGTGCATGTCGGCAACCTCGTTGCGGAACATGAGGGCACGCTCGATGCCCATGCCGAAGGCAAAACCTGAGTAGACGTCCGGGTCGATACCCGCGGCGCGCAGGACGTTGGGGTTGACCATGCCGCAGCCGCCCCACTCGATCCAGCGCGGGCCGCCCTTGGCGCCGGGGTGGAAGATATCCAGTTCGGCGGAGGGCTCGGTGAACGGGAAGTAGTTGGGCCGCAGGCGCACCTTGGCCTCCTCGCCGAACATCTGGCGCGTGAAGTGTTCCAGGGTGCCCAGCAGGTCCGCCATGGACAGGCCCTTGTCGATGGCCAGGCCCTCGAACTGGTGGAACACCGGGGTGTGGGTGGCGTCCAGCTCATCGGTGCGGAACACTTTGCCCGGGCAAAGCACATAGATGGGCACCTCGCGCTCGAGCATGGAGCGGACCTGCACCGGGGAGGTGTGGGTGCGCATCAGCAGGTGCGCTTCGGGCGGCTCCACGAAGAAGGTGTCCTGCATTTCGCGGGCCGGGTGGTCCGGCTTGAAGTTCAGGGCGTCGAAGTTGAACCACTCGGATTCCACCTCGGGGCCCTCGGCGATCTCCCAGCCCATGCCCACGAAGATGTCCGCCACGCGGTCCTGCAGGGTGGACAACGGGTGGCGGGCACCGGCACGGCGGCGGCGGGGCGCGGCCGTGACGTCCACGGTTTCCTCGACCAGGATCCGGGCGTCGTTCTCGGCTTCGAGCACCTCGGCACGCTCGGCGAGCGCCTTGTTGACCCGGCCGCGGGAGGCACCCATCAGCTTTCCGGCGAGCGCCTTCTGGTCCTTGGGCAACCTGCCGATTTCGCGGTTGGCGAGGCTGAGCGGGGATTTCTCGCCGCTGTGGGCGAGCCGCACCGCCTTCAGCTCGTCGAGGGTGGCCGCACCGGCGATGGCGGTGATGGCCTGGTCTACAGCGGCGTTGATGGCGGCTTCATCCGTGGGGTTCGGGATGGCGGCGCCCGGCAAAGTTTCAGTCATCTACTGTTCTTAGCTACGAGTCGTGGCTGCCGGCGGCCGGTCAGCCATGCGCGGTTTCCCGCGCGGCACGTCCGTTGCCGGCAGGTCATGGATGAATGCGCTGAACGTCAGTGTCATTCAATGACCAGGTCAGGGCTCGCCGGCAGGACCGGCGGCCACTGCCCTCCAGTCTAGTAGAACCCTCCGGTTACCATGGCCTCATGACTTTGCGGCAGCGCGCGGGTTCCTGTGACGGTCCGACGACGGCCCAGCGGCTCAGGCGGGCAGCAAACCTCCTTAACGGGAGCACCCTGGCCGGGCTCGCCGTCGCCCTGGCGGCCCGGACGCGGATCAGCCGCGGGCCCCGGGGCCTGGTCATTGCCGAAGGCTACGGCTGGCGGTTGCCTTTTGCCGGCGCCTTCACCCTGGGCAATGTGGTGCTGTGCAGGGCCTCTGCCGCCGACCTGTTGTCCCGGCCCGCCCTCCTGGGACATGAGGAACGGCACTGCAGCCAGTACGCGTGGTGCCTGGGGCTGCCGTTCATCCCCCTGTACCTGGCAGCCGCCGGCTGGTCCGTCCTGCGCACCGGCAATCCGGGGACGGCGAACATCTTCGAACGCCGGGCCGGACTGGCGGCCGGCGGCTACCCCACCACGGCCGGGAGGCAGGCATGACGATTCAGGACGACCAGTCCAGTGTGGATCCCGGGACCATCACCGTCACGGGGGCGGGATGGGCGGAAGCTGCCCCGGACCTGATGCTGGTCTCCATCGGCGTGGAGTGCAGCGCCGCATCTGTGACGGCAGCCTATGCGGCAGCGGGAAGGGAGCTTGACGCGGTTGGCTCGGCCCTCCACGGCCGCGGCGTTGCCCCTGCTGATATCCGGACTGCCGGACTGGGCGTGCGTGCGGACCTCTCCTGGCGGGACGGCGAGGGACAGAAGCTGGTGGGCTACGTGGCGTCCGGCAGCCTGTCCGTGAGGCTGCGGGATATTGCCGGCGCATCGCACACCGTATCCGAGGCAGTTCAGGCAGCGGGAGACTCCGTCCGGCTCAACAACCTGCAGCTGGTCCTTTCCGACGACTCCGCAGTCCGGACACAGGCCCGTGATGCCGCCTGGCAGGACGCACTCCGTTCCGCCGGGCACTATGCCGCACTGGCCTCGGCCAGCCTGGGGCGGGTGGTGTCCGTTGTCGAACAGCATCCGGTGCCGGGGCCGGTGCCGCTTGCCGGCCTGCAGCGGGCGTCCGCCCATGACGGGCCTTCGATTGAACCGGGCGTGAACCGGGGGGAGGCAACAGTCACCGTCACCTGGGAACTGCATCCGTAGCTGGCCGGGACATCAGGTGCCGGTCCGCGGCGCTTGGGGGGCTCTCCAGAGCGCGTGGCGCCTTGACTTAAATTCGAACATGTTTTCGAATGGGAGCCATGAGATGGGAAGCACAAGCACTGGTGCCCGCGCCGGACGCCACACGGGGACCCGGTCCGGCGTTGCTTCCGCTCGCCGGACTGGTCCGTTCCGTCACCACCCCTGAGTTCGCCGGGATCACCTTTCACGAGGTCACTGCCAAATCGGTGCTCAACAAGGTCCCGGCGGGATCCAAGATGCCCTTCGAATGGACGGTGAACCCCTACCGCGGGTGCAGCCACGCCTGCGTGTACTGCTTCGCCCGCAAGAGCCACACCTACCTGGACTTTGATGCCGGGATGGATTTCGACAGCCAGGTGGTGGTGAAGGTCAACGCCGCGGAGATCCTCCGGAAGGAAGTGAACAAGGCTTCCTGGACCCGGCAGCAGGTTGCGCTGGGCACCAACACCGATCCGTACCAGCGGGCCGAAGGCCGGTACCAGCTCATGCCCGGAATCATCAACGCCCTCGCCGAGTCCGGCACTCCCCTGTCCATCCTCACCAAGGGGACCCTGCTGGCACGGGACATCCCCCTGCTCAAGAGTGCCGCGGCACAGGTGCCCGTAGGGCTGGGCATCTCCCTCGCCATGACCGACGAAGCCCTCTCCGAAGCCATCGAACCCGGCACTCCCGGGCCCAGGGCCCGCCTGAAACTGGTGTCCCGCCTCCGCGAGGCCGGCCTTCCCTGCGGTGTCATGGCCATGCCCATCCTGCCGTGGCTCTCGGACAGCGATGAAGCCCTGGATGCGCTGTTCAGTTCCCTGGCGGCAGCCGGAGCCACCGGTGTCACCGCGGGCGCGCTGTACCTGAAGCCGGGCACCAGGGAGTGGTTCATGAAGTGGATCGCCGCCACCCATCCCGAACTGGCAGGCCGCTACCGGCGGCTCTACGGGACCGGCTCCTACGCGTCCAAGGAATACCGGACCTGGCTTGCCGGCAAGGTCCGGTATTTCAAAGCCCGCCACGGCTTTTCGCATTCCTCCGGATTCAGCCACCGGGACCTTGACGATCCACGCGCCGAGGAAGCGGAGTATCCGGCGGGAAGCATTCCGGCTGCAGCGGCCGGAGGTCCCGCCGCTGCTTCAGCGCCGCCGTCCGCGGTGCAGGATTCCCTGTTCTGAGCAGCCTGGCGTATCAGGCGTGGCCCTGCCCCGGCACCATCGCAGCCACGGAGTCCAGGAGTGCGTGCACGATCGGATAATCAGCCGGAATCCACGGCAGGCCAAGGACAGCATCGCGGTCCTGCAGCTGAATCCAGCGCAGTTCATCATGGTCTTCCAGCGGTTCAGGTTCGCCACGGGTCACCTCCGCGAACCACACCCTCATGCTGGCCCGGTCATTCAGGGGCCAGCCGGTCGGCGCCTCTGCGGCCAGCTCCGCACCCAGCGTTGCGCCGATTCCCAGTTCCTCGGCCAGCTCCCGGACCAGGGCGGCTTCGGGCGCCTCACCCGGTTCCACCTTTCCCCCTGGAAATTCCCACAGACCGGCCAGGTGCTCGGGCGCGCTGCGCCGGGCCACCAGAAGGGCGGTTGGATTGGCCAGCCTGTCCACCACGGCTCCGCCTACTACCTGTATCAGTCCAGTCACCGGCCCATTCTATGGGCCACAATGGAAGGAGCCCGGAACAGCATTCCCGCTTCAGGGAACAGATCCTTCCCGCCAAAGGTTGGCTCCACTGTCCGGACCTTCCTGCCCCATTGCCGTGGCGTCCCGTCCCTTTCCCGTTCCACCTTGTGAGAAGCAGGCATATGAGCAGCGTCCTTTCCCAGTCCACGGCAGCCAGCACCAGGACCCCCCGCGTCGGCATGGCCATCTTTGCCTTGGCCATGGGCGGAGTGGGCATCGGTGTCACCGAGTTCACCATGATGGGGTTGCTGAAGGAAGTGGAGCAGGGTCTGGGGATCAGCACCCCGGAAGCGGGGCACCTGATCTCCGCCTATGCGTTGGGGGTGGTGGTCGGCGCTCCCCTTCTGGCAGCCGTAGGTGCCAAGCTGCCCCGCAAGAAGCTGGCACTGGGCCTCCTGCTGTTTTTCACCGTGGCCAACCTGACCTCGTTCCTTGCCCCTGACTACGGAACGATGCTCGTGTCGCGCTTTGCCGCCGGCCTGCCCCACGGGGCCTTCTTTGGTGTGGCAGCCGTCATCGCCGCGTCCCTGGTTCCGCCCACCCGGCGCGGCTGGGCGATCTCCATGGTCATGGCCGGGCTCAGCGTCTCCAACGTGGTGGGCGTACCGTTCGCCACCTGGCTGGGGCAGACCTTCGGCTGGCGCCTGCTGTTCGTGCTGGTGGGCGCCATCGGAGTAGTGGCGCTGGTGATGGTGTGGAAGTTCGTGCCGTTCCAGGCCGCACACCCCGACGCGAGCATCCGCCGCGAGCTTGGAGCCCTGAAGCGGCTCCAGGTCTGGCTGGCGCTCCTTGTGGGCATCGTTGGCTTCGGTGGATTCTTCGCCACGTACACGTACATCGCCCACACCATGACCGGCGTGGCCGGCATCCCGTCCGGCCTGCTCCCCCTGGTGGTGGCCCTCTACGGGCTGGGCATGGTGGCCGGGAACATCATCGGGGGCAGGCTGGCGGACAAATCTGTCATGGGCACCCTCTACCGCGTCCTGCCGGCCATCGCCGTGACCCTGGTTGTCTACGCGGTGGCCGCGCACTGGCCGTGGAGCGCCCTGGTGATGGTGTTCGTGGTCGGCGCCTTCGGGTCCATGCTGATTCCCGCCCTGCAGACCCGACTGCTGGACGCCTCACCGGATGCACCGTCGCTGGCATCATCGCTCAACCACGCCGCCTTGAACGTCGCCAACGCCCTGGGGGCATTCCTGGGCGGAGTCGTCATTGGCCTCGGGTGGGGTTTTGTTGCCCCTGCCTTGGTAGGTGCCGTCCTGGCTGTCCTCGGCTTCGGCGTCGCCCTTCTCAGCGGCCTGCTGGAACGCAAGAGGCCCCTGGCGGCCTGAGCACTCCGCCACCTCCGCTTCAGCCACGGGCCCATTCGAATGCCCGCGAATTCAGGGTCCTAACGATGCCGCAACGCCCTGTTTGGGACTACTGACTTTGGGTGGTGCGTATGTTAGCTTGAGGCTCATCGGGACTATTAATCCCGGTCACAATGAGGAGGAGACATGGGTTTTCTTGCTTGGATTATTTTGGGCCTGATTGTCGGGGCCATCGTTAAGGCCGTTATGCCCGGACGGGTCGGCGGCGGCTGGGTCACCAGCCTCATCCTGGGTGTCGTTGGAGCCATCGTTGGCGGCTGGATTGGCAGCCTCCTGTTCAACAAGGGCGATCTTGCCTTCTTCGACCTCGGCACCTGGATTCTCGCTATCGTCGGCGGCCTGGTCGTCGCCGGCATTTACGGAGCCGTCACCGGACGCGGAAAAGCCACCCGCGCACCCTGACCACTCTGTCCAGCACCAACCGTCGGGCCCCGGATTTCCGGGGCCTTTCTTTGTGTCCGGCCGATCTACCCCATGGGGCCCTGCGACGGATCTGCGGAGCGGCGCTGCGAACGGGCGCTGGCATAGAGGCACACGGTGGCTGCCGTTCCAAGGTTGAGGCTTTCAGCGGCGCCGTACACCGGAACCGCCACCCGGTGGTCCGCCAGTTCAAGCTCCCCCTCGGAGAGCCCCTGGGCTTCGTTGCCGAAGAACCAGGCGGTGGGCGCGGCAAGGTCGTAAGCGGACACCGGGCCGGTGCCGGTGAGCCGACGGCGCGCGCTCTCGTCCTGCAGGACGTCAAGGTCCAGTTGCCCGTAACCGTCGGCAGCGAGGATGCTGATGCCCCGGGCTTTGCAGGCGGCAGCCAGTTCCGCCGGGTCAGCGGCCAGGACAACCGGAAGGTGGAACAGCGAACCTGCTGTGGAGCGGACGGCCTTGGGGTTGTAGATGTCAACGCTGGAAGCTGTGAAGATGACGGCGTCGGCACCGGCCGAATCGGCTGCACGCAGCACGGTGCCTGCGTTTCCCGGGTCCCTGACCTGGCAGAGCACGGCGATCAGGCGTGGACCGGCGTCGAGCACGTCCGCCAGGGAGACATCCACGAACCTGCAGACGGCCACTATCCCCTGCGGGTTGACGGTGTCCACCATGGCCGCCAGGACCTCGTCGGTGGCCAGCCGGGCATTGGTGCCCTCGGCGAGTTCTTCGAACTCCGGGAACCGGTCCAGGCAGCTTTCACTGGCAAACACCTCGGTGACAACTCCGGGCGCGCCCGCGGCGAGCCGCTGCTGGTGGAGTTTCAGCGCTTCCCTGACGGCCTGCGGCCCCTCGGCAAGGAACTGGCCGCGCTTTAAACGCGCCGGGCGCCCTGCAAGCTTTGCCACGTCCCTGACCCGATCGGCTCGGGGGTTGGACAGTGGAAGATCTTGCGGGCGCCCGGTTTCGTTCATACAAGAACTGTAGTAGCTGTCGCTTCCAGTTCCTGAACTGGCCCCTCAGTCGAGGGGCGGAAGCGGCTGCTAGGCTGCGGCAACCTTCTTGGCGGAGGTGTCTGCCGGCAGGGAATCCTTGGCAACCTGGACCAGTGCGGCGAAGGCGTTGGCGTCAGAAACGGCAAGCTCGGCCAGCATGCGGCGGTCAACCTCGACCTCAGCGGCCTTCAGGCCCTGGATGAGGCGGTTGTAGGTGAGGCCGTTGGCGCGGGACGCAGCGTTGATGCGCTGGATCCACAGGCGGCGGAAGTCGCCCTTCTTCTTCTTGCGGTCACCGTAGCTGTACACAAACGAGTGCAGCAGCTGTTCCTTTGCCTTGCGGTACAGGCGCGACCGCTGTCCGCGGTAGCCCTTCGCCCGTTCAAGAACAACCCGGCGCTTCTTGTGGGCGTTGACCGCCCTCTTCACACGTGCCACGTGCGTACTCCTTCGAAAATCTGATCCCAAGCATCTGTTGCCGGTGTTCCGGCGGCCTGAGAAGGCTGTTTGGCAGGTGACGGACCACCGGTAGGCGGCCCATCAATAAACTTGGAAATTAGATGCCGAGCATCTTCCGGATGACCTTGGCGTCGCCCTTGAAGACGATCTTGTCGCCGGCGAGGCGGCGGGTCAGACGGCTGGACTTGTGCTCCAGGTAGTGGCGGCGGTTGGCCTGCTGGCGGCGCAGCTTGCCGCTGCCGGTCAGCTTGAAGCGCTTCTTAGCACCACTGTGGGTCTTCATCTTCGGCATGGGAACCGATCTCCTTACGTTTCTGCGGGCCCGGGGGCCGGCAGTTCTATCGCGCAGCCGCCCCTGCGGGCGGCATGCTGGTTGCTGACTGCCGGGGACCTGCCCCGGCAGCTGTGAACTAGTTGGTCTTCTTGCCAGCCGGCTTCGGCGCTGCCTTGGGGGCAGGGCGGGCAGCAGGCTTGGGCGCGGCAGGCCTGGCCACCGGCTTCGGCGGAGCGGGCACACCCGCCGGCTTCGGCGCAGCCGCTTCCGGCTTGGCCGGAGATGCTGGCTTGGAAGCCGGAGCTGCAGCCTTCGGGGCGGCAGCCTTGGGGGCTTCCTGCTTGGGTGCAGCAGTCTTGGGAGCCTCCTGCTTGGCAGCCGGAGCCTTGGGGGCTTCCTGCTTCGGAGCAGCGGCCTTAGGAGCCTCCTGCTTCGGTGCAGCAGCCTTGGGGGCCTCCTGCTTCGGCGCTTCCTGCTCGGCGGCAGCCGGCGTTTCAGCAGGTGCGTTGTCTGCGGCCGGGGCTTCCGGCTCGGTGGAGACGGTGAAGCCCTCCGGCAGGAGATCCGCCAGTGACTGGGTCATGGGGGCCTGGTCGTCGCCGGACGTATCAACGCGTCCCGAAGCCTTCGCTTCGTTCTGGGCCTTGGCTTCGGCGCGCTGGGTTGCGCGGCGTGCTTCCGCCTTGGCCTCGGCCTTGTTCTTCAGCGGGCCAACCACCATGACCATGTTGCGGCCGTCAATGCGGGGGCTGGACTCCACCACGCCGACTTCGGCGACATCGTCTGCGAAGCGCTGGAGCAGGCGGATACCCATCTCCGGACGCTGCTGCTCGCGGCCGCGGAACTGGATCATGGCCTTGACCTTGTCCCCGGCGCCGAGGAAGCGCAGGGCGTGACCGCGCTTGGTCTCGTAGTCGTGGGTGTCGATCTTCAGGCGGAACCGGATTTCCTTCAGAACGGTGTTCGTCTGATTCTTCCGGGCCTCACGCGCCTTGACTGCGGCCTCGTACTTGTACTTGCCGAAGTCCATCAGCTTGCACACCGGAGGCTTAGCCTGAGGTGCAACTTCAACGAGATCAAGGTCGGACTCGGCAGCCAGGCGCAGGGCATCCTCAATACGGACGATTCCTACCTGTTCACCTGCAGGGCCGACCAGCCGCACCTCGGGGACGCGGATACGCTCATTGATTCTTGGCTCGCTAATGTTAAAGCTCCTGTGTTTGTTGTTGAGTCCCGGCAAATGAAGAAGGCCCCCAATTGCCGGAGCAATCGAAGGCCTCAAAGAGGTTGGACCGGCAACCCCGAAAAGGGCTGCACGTGCACGGTCCCGGCAAATGCCGGCCGTGCCCAACCAGGTACCCGGCAACCTTGCGTCCCTGCGGGTTCCAATGGAACGGGCGGGACAACGGCTGACGCGGGTGGGAGAGAACTCCGCTTGCAAACTGGATGCCATTCTACAGAAAAAATTCCCGTCAACGCCGCGAAGCGCTGGTGGGAACCTGATTGTTTGGGGCAATCTCTGAAATAACGACATCCAGTCGGTCTGTGTCAAGCTTACCAGTATGAGCACCCCAGACAGTAATTCATACGTCTTCGAGCCCGGCGACGCAGGCGCAGACGTTTCACAGCAGATCCGCGACATCTCCGAAGTTCCCGCCATCGAGGTCATCACCACCGCCGCCGTGCACCTGATGAGTGCAGCTGCGGTGAAGCTTGGCCTGGCCGAAGAGGACAACGCAGCCGAACTCAAGGACCTTGACGAGGCCCGGAAGCTGATCACCGCACTGGCCGGCCTGGTGACCGCGGCAGCACCGGAAATCGGGTCCCAGCACGCTGGCCCCTTGCGCGACGGCCTGCGTTCCCTGCAGCTGGCGTTCCGTGAAGAGTCGCTGATTCCGGATGCACCGGGCAAGGGTCCGGGCGAAAAGTTCACCGGGGCAGTCAACTAAAGCCCCACTCCCCGAGCCCCGTCCGACGGCGGGACGGCCTGCCCAGGCCGTCCCGCCGTCGCGCTTTAACCTCATCGATTGCTCCGTAAACGTCGTTTTGGGGCGGGCGGATTCATACGGTCATTGCAACGAAACCATGAAGGGGTGTTGCGATGCCGGC
>NZ_JABFMW010000038.1 GCF_013359725.1 Pseudarthrobacter sp. C4D7
CCGCATGCAGGGAGGACTCAGACGCATGCGCATGACCACCATCAATAACGTGGTCTGGAAGGGGAGTGTTAGTCATGGGGGTGTCCTTCGGGGAGCAGTTGGGGGACTACTTGCTGAGGTTGGCCAGGCGTTCGGGGCTCAGGAGTTCCTGGAGCTGGGCGTCGGTGAGGAGCCCGTGTTCCAGGACCAGCTCGGCTACACCCTTGCCGGTGGCAAGGGCCTCCTGCGCGATGGCAGTGGCGGTGGCGTAGCCGAGGTGGGGGTTCAATGCGGTGACCAGGCCGATGGACTGCTCCACAGTGCGGCGCAGGTGGTCGGTGTTGGCGGTGATTCCACGGATGCAGCGGGCCGTAAGGGTGCGGCAGGCTGCCTCGAGGTGGGAGATGCTCTTGTGGAGGCTGTGGACAATGATCGGTTCGAAGGCGTTGAGCTGCAACTGTCCGGCTTCGGCGGCCATGGTGATGGTGACGTCGTTGCCGATCACCTCGTAGGCCACCTGGGACACCACTTCCGGGATGACCGGGTTGATCTTGCCGGGCATGATGGAGGACCCGGACTGGACCGCGGGCAGGTTGATTTCGCCAAAACCGGCACGCGGGCCGGAGGAGAGCAGGCGGAGGTCGTTGCAGATCTTGGACAGTTTCACTGCCACGCGCTTGAGCACACCGGACAGGTGTACGAAGGCGCCCACGTCCTGGGTGGCTTCGATGAGGTCGACGGCGGTGACCAGGGGCAGCCCGGTAATCTCCGCCAGGTGCCGGCAGGCTGTTGAAGCGTAGCCGGCCGGGGCGTTCAGGCCGGTGCCGATGGCGGTGGCCCCGAGGTTGATCTCGTGGATCAGCAGCTCAGCCTCCGCCAGACGCAGCCGGTCTTCGCCGATGGTCACGGCGTAGCTGCCGAATTCCTGGCCCAGGGTCATGGGCACGGCGTCCTGCAGCTGGGTGCGGCCCATCTTCACCACGGTGCGGAACTCCATGGCCTTGGCCGCGCAGGCATCCTCAAGTTCTTCGAGTGCTGCCAGCAGTTCACGGGCGGCGAAGATGGTGCCCAGCTTCACCGCCGTAGGGTACACGTCGTTGGTGGACTGGCTGAGGTTGACGTGGTCGTTGGGGTGCAGCCGTGCGTAGTCGCCCTTGGGGTGCCCCAGGATTTCCAGGGCCCGGTTGGCGATGACTTCGTTGGCGTTCATGTTCGACGACGTCCCGGCACCGCCCTGCACCACGTCCACCACGAACTGGTCGGCAAGGCGGCCGGCCATGACGTCCAGGCAGGCCTGCTCAATGGCCTCGGCCCGTTCTGCGTCCAGCAGGCCGAGCTCGCGGTTGGTGCGGGCTGCGGCGAGTTTCACGGCTGCAAGGCCGCGGACCAAGTGCATGTTGGAGGACAGCTTCTGGCCGGTGATGGGGAAGTTCTCCACGGCACGGAGCGTGTGCACGCCCCAATAAGCGTGCGCGGGCACGTCGCGGTCGCCGAGCAGGTCGTGCTCGGACCGGACCTGGGCGGGTGCGGCGGTTTCGGTGGTAGTCATGGCGTCCTTACAGGGCTTCGTTGACGGGTACGGACAGGTGGTTCAGGAAATCGGTGGCGAGCAGCCGGCCCACTTCGTGGCCGCCGCCCAGCACCGGAGCCGTGGCGATGCCGGCGAGCGGCTCCGTATCCACGTCCAGTGCCTCCAGCAGGTGGACGGTGGCGGGCATCCGGGCGCGGTCGCCGCCGTCGGAAATTTTGACGGCCACAGCACTTCCGTCGGGCAGCCCCACCAGCTGGACGCCCTCGAAGCCGTCTTTGGCTACGGAGCCGGGCAGCAGGTGCATGAGGGCGGTGACGTCGCGGCCGTCGCCGGCCACCATCTCCGGGTGCTGCTGCATGGCGAGCCCGACGGCGGCTTCCGGACTGCCGTCGTCGTCCGCGGCCGCCTGGGCGATCCGGGCGAAAGCGCGGGCCATGCCGCCCAGGGTGAGGGCGAACAATGGGGTGCCGCACCCGTCGGTGCTCACGACGGCCGGCTCTTCGCCGGTCAGGTCGATGACCGTCCGGGCCACCAGTTGCTGCAGCGGATGGGAGGGATCCAAGTATCCCTGCACGGGCCAGCCGTTGATGACGCAGGTGCCCACCATGGCGGCGTGTTTCCCGGAACAGTTCTGGGTGATCTGGGTGCTGCTGCCGCCGGTGCGGAGCCAGTCTTCCCGCTCGGAGGTGCCGTACGGCAGGTCGGTGCTGTTTCCCAGGTCGGTGGGAGCGAGGCCGTGGAGTTCGAGGATGCGCAGTGCGCCGTTGCGGTGTGCTGCCGCTCCTGAATGGCTTGCGGCAGCCAGTGCCAGGAGGTCCGCAGGAAGTTCCAGTCCGGCCCGCACCATGGCTACGGCTTGGAGGGGCTTGAGCGCGGAGCGGGGGTAAAACGGTGCCGCCGGGTCCCCTGCCGATGCCGCCACTGAGCCGTCAGCCGCGAGGGCGACGGCGGAGCCGTAATGGACACTCTCCACCATGCCGTCGCGGACGGCGGCGACCAGTGGGGCGTGCCGCGGCAGGGACAGCCCGGCCGGGGCAGCAGAGTGGGCAGCGGAAAACACGGGGGATGGCATGGGGTCCTCGGGAGGGTTGGTTGGATCGTGCTAGCTGTTGAGGATGGAGTCCAGGGCGACGCCCACGGCTTCCAGGTGGTGGGCCATGGCGGCGCGGGCCTGTTCGGCGGAGCCTGCCTCGATGGCGGCAAGAATTTGATGGTGCTCGATGTCGGAAGCGTGCTGGCGGTCTGCCACCATGTTCAGCGTCTCGGATTGATGCGCCAGTGCGTCACGGATGTCGGCAACAACGGTTGCGAACACTTTGTTGCCGCTGGCCCGGGCGATGGCGGCGTGGAAGCTGGAGTCCAGGGCAACCCAGGATTCCAGGTCCGTTTCAGCGGCCATGGCGTCCATAATGTCGCGGAGGGTGTCCAGTTCTTCCTCTGTGCGCCGTTCCGCGGCGAGCCCTGCGGCGGGAATTTCGATGTGCGGACGGGCCTCGGTCAGGTCCCGGGCGGAGTACTGGCCGAGCGTGAGGTCATTGGCCACCTTGCTGGCAATGACGAAGGTACCTTTGCCGGTCCGGGTGACCGTGAGGCCCAGCGCGGTGCAGGAGCGGAGGGCTTCCCGGATCACCGAGCGGCTCACTCCGTACTGCTGCGAAAGGGTGGCCTCCGAGCTGAGTTTGCTCCCCACCGCAATGGCGCCCGATTCGATGTCCTGGCGGATGGCGTTGAACACCGCCTCGGCAGCGCTTAGCCGGGCAAGGGGACGGAATGCAGGCTGTCCTGCTGTCCGGCTGTCTGACAGGTTCACGCCTCAAATATGGCACGGGTCACAGTTGCTGTCAAGCGCTCTTATGAATTACCGCCGTCATGCTTCTGCCGGCTGGTCGCGGGCCGCTGCCGCCGCCGTCGTGAACGGAAGTGCCAGGTGATGAGCGCCGCCACCGCCACCGCGGCGATCACGACGGCGAGGTCCCGGCCGGCTGCCTGCGCCACGGCCTCGTAGGAGTTCCCGGCGAGGAAGCCCAGCAGGACGAAGCCGATGCCCCACGTCACGCCGCCCGCGGCGTTGTAGGCAAGGAACCTGCCATAGGGCATCCGGGATGTGCCTGCCAAGGCCGGCATGACGGCGCGGAAAAATGCGGTGAAGCGGCCCAGGAACAGGGCGGTTCCGCCTTTGCGGCGCAGGAAATCCTGGGCGTTGTCCAGCCTGCCGGAGTGGCGGGACAGCAGGCGTGTCTTCATGAGCCGGCTGCCCAGATGCTTGCCCACCTCGTACCCCACGCTGTCGCCAATGACGGCGGCAGCCACCACAAGGGCCATCATGGCGCCCAGCTGCACTTCGCCTCGGCTGGCCACCACTCCGCCCAGGACCGCGGCGGTTTCGCCGGGGATGACGAAGCCGACGAACAAGGCGTCCTCGGCAAACACCAGGCAGAAGACGGCGATGTACGCCACCACAGGGCTGACGTTCAGGAGCCCGTCAATGAAGCCCGTCATGGCAGCGGATCAGGCCTGGGAGGCCGGAGCGTGGCCGGGCTTCGCCAGGAACAGGGCACGGGCCAGCAGGCGCACGGCCGATGCCTTCAAGGGGAGTGCCGTTTGCTGGGGGCAGGTGGTGGGGGACGTCAAGGTTCAGGCCTTGTTCTTTCGCCGGTCAGGGTAACTATGAGTATGCCCCCGTGTGGCTGGAAGAAACCTGTGCCCGGCCCCTAGAGGTGCTGGATGCCCGCCCGCTGCATCGCATCCCGGTAGTCAGCACGGCCTCCAGGTCTTGCCGCCCGGCGCGTAGCACCGTGGCCCGGTGTACTTGGTGGAAGGCGCGGGCGGCACATACGGTTGCGGAGCTGGCGCCACGTAGGGTGCTGGGTTTGGTGCCGGTGCGGGCAGATTGCGCAGGCGTTCCGCCTCAGCTGCCGCTTTCCGCGCTGCTTCATCCGCTGCGGCCTTTGCTGCGGCCTTTGCTGCGGCCGAAGCGGCAGCCGCCTCGTCTGCTGCCTTTTTCTCCGCCGCAGCCCGTTCCTCTGCTGCCCTGCGCTCGGCAGCCGCACGGGCTTCAGCCGCAATGCGGTCCTCCTCGGCCTTCTGTTCTGCAGCGGCCAGGGTGACCTTTAGGGCCTTCGTATCTTCCGTTTTAGTTTCTGCAGCAGTGATTTTCTTATCCAGATTCGCTATGTGCCTGGCCAGCACCGCTGTTGAAAGACCTGACCACAAAAGCGCTCGCTCCGTTGCATTGTCCCCGTTGAGGACCTTTCGCAGTGCCTTCGCCGCGGTCACCTTGGCTGCGAGTACGCCGGCTGCCGTACCTGCCGCGGCTGAGGTTGTTGCCGGTGAGGCCGCAGTGGCAGTTTCCAACCC
Organism: Pseudarthrobacter sp. C4D7; assembly: GCF_013359725.1. Taxonomy (GTDB): domain Bacteria; phylum Actinomycetota; class Actinomycetes; order Actinomycetales; family Micrococcaceae; genus Arthrobacter. Next base: position 4,868 of record NZ_JABFMW010000038.1, read on the forward strand.
CTTCGTTGTCTCAGCCAACTGAGCCGGAAGGGTACAGCCAGTGCTCTCGGAGAAGAGCCCGGCGTTAGCCGCTCTGGCCTCTTCGTATGCGGCTGTTACCGGCGGGAGGAATTTTCTGTTGCCGCTGTACTCCACCGGAATTCCCAGTCCCTGCTGCGCAATTTTGGCATTGACCAGGGATCCGTCGGCAGTGAAAACACCGGCAAGAGTCCTGCCGTACTTGTCGTGCCGTTCGGCGTCGAACTCCAACCTCACTTGGGTCCCCTTCGGCAGCAGGCCCTCGAGATACTTAGAGGCCTCCGGGCCGAGGCATTCGACCGGCTGGTTTGGGTCCTTGGTTTCAGGAGTGTCGATGTTCAACAGGCGAATGGTGTGGTCGCCGTTGTTGATCGAAACCACCAGGGTGTCACCGTCGATTACGCGGACAACCGTACCGCTGCCGGCGTTGGCAGCTGCACCCGCAGCGAACGATCCTGCGACCAGACCCGCTGCCGCTAGCGATGCGATGAGTATTTTCTTCATGCCAGTTCCCCCAGTTGCAACAGGAAACGAGGCCGCCGACTGCCTACCTCGGAAATTCCTGAGTGTTTACTCAAACAATGCTGGAGATGGAGGCGCAAGAAGTCATCAAGGAAAGATCAAGGAGAGCGCAGTTCTGCCGATGTGGGCAGTTCCAGGCCTAGAGGTGCTGGATGCCCGCCCGCTGCATAGCGTCCCGGTAGGTTTCAACGCTTTTGGCAAGCAGCTCGTCCTGCTTGGTTTCGGAAACAGCAAAGGCCCTGCCGCCGAGGGCGGAGGCCTTGTAGATCTTGATGCCGCTGTTCTTCAGGGATGAGTGGTAGGTCTTCTCAAAGAGGGTCAGGAAGGTGGATGCATCCGTGCCGTGCGCAATGATGGCCGAAACGCGGGAATTGATCTTGAGGAACTGGCGGAACGGACGAAGACCGTCGGTCTTCTCCTGAACACTCAACGCTGATGGGCTTCCGCTCTCGCGGACCCAGGGATACGCATTCCACGGCATGACATAGCGGGGATCCAGTTCGGCCAGCTCATAGATCTGGGTGGCGCGGCGGGCGGCCTCGTCATCGTTGTTATGGGAGACGAACCCGGATTCGGTTCCCTTGCCGGGACTGGCCTGGAGGCTGATGATTCTGCACTCGTCTTCGTCATGAACGGGGTCGATATAGGGGACAGTGGAACCGGGCTTCTTTTCCATCAGCTCATCGCAAAGTTGGGTGACCTTCGCGATGTTCGGTTCCTGTAGCAGGGCCTTTTTTTCGTCCCAATCAATCGTCACGATTTCTCCCTTGGCAGCGAGGCGTCCAGAATCAGGCGTCCTATGTCACTCTACGCTTCCCCGCGTAGGGGTGGGCACACTGAATTTTGCGGAGGCCTCATGTGTGCCGCCGCCAGCTGCCCAGTTGTCCTAGTGCCGCCCGCGCAGATGCTGGCTTTGAAGTTCATCGAGCTGCTCATCGGTCAGTTCATCGAACGCGCCTGCTTCCCTTTTGTCGCTGCGCGAGAAGCGGATGAACATGAGGATGATCAACGGCAGGTCCAGGACCTCGCAGATGAACCACAGCAGGTTCCCCGCGAATTGCTGGTCCTGGAGGGCATCCCGGAACCACCATTGGGGATTCGGAACGGACACCACGTGGTCCAGCACCTGGCCGTTAAGGCTCAGCAGGATGCCCGGGACCGCGTCGATCAGCAACTCAATGAACACGAACATGAATTCAAGGGTCAGGTAGGCGCTGGACCGCTGGAAATCGGACTCTTCGATGATTGGCAGTGCCATCAGCATCCCGAGAAGCGGCACGCCAACGGTGAGGAGTGCGCCGGCCACAGGGTCGGTCCGGAGTGTGAAGAAGGCCGGTGTAAGGAAGGTGGAGAAGAGGGCCAGGCCCAGCAGCGGCGCACCGAATGAGTTGCTCACGAATCGAACCGGACTGCTGGACAGGACTTGGTCCAGGGCCGACCTGCCCTTGGGTGGCAATGCCTCCCGTGCGAGCGTGAGGGGTTTGCCGAGCCCGATCAGCAGGGGGACGACAAACAGCAGCAGGGAGATCTTGACGGTGAATGCCCACCGTTGCCCAGCGCTATAGACCCCGGTGAAGCCACAGGTGAGAACGATAAAGGAGCCCAACCCCAGGACGTAGAACGCCGCAGCCCGCCAGACTCGCCGTTGGCGGCCGCGGAGTGCGGCGGAACGCATCCCCCACCCATACAGGACGCCGGCCACCGCGACGAAAGCTGCAGCGGCCCAATCGATTCGCCAGGGGGAAATGAGGATTTCAAGGGGTGGCACGCGCCAACGCTAGGCGGCATTCCTGGGAATGGCCTGACCCCGGCCATGCTGTTCAATGAATTATGCACTTCACCAGGAAAGGCCTGAAGGCAGAGGGCTTTGCCGGCTTCCGGCCCCTCCAAAGCCTCGAAATCATGCGAATTCCGCAGGGGACAGGCCTCTTTGCGGTCGTCGCTCCTGACGATTTCCGGGTGCGCTTCCTGCCGAAAAGCACCGCGGGCATCTTCAAAAAGAAAGACCCTTCCCTTACCTCCGCCGCGTTGGCCGCCGAGTGGGTGGATGCAGCCCCTGTTCTCTATGTGGGCAAGGCCGGGCCCGGCAGCAAGGGGAACCGGGGGCTCCGGCGCCAAATCCAGGAGTTCGTTGACTTTGGGCAAGGAAAGCCGCCAGGCCACTGGGACGGCCGGCTTATCTGGCAGCTGGCTGACGCTGGCTCATTGGCCGTTGCGTGGAAGGAACTTCCGGCAGAACAGCTCAACGGCGCGGAGGCGGCGTACCATGCTGCGTTCGTGACTGAATTCGGCCGGTTGCCGTTCGCCAACCTTGTGCAGGCCCGTTCCAAGGGCGGCGCCTGAGGGCGGCAGCACGTCTGTCAGGCAGGCCCACGCAGGCGGTCCATTTCGCGGCGGTCCTTCTTGGTGGGCCGCCCGGCGCCACGGTCGCGCTGAGGCAGGCCCAGCGCCGGAAGGACGGGCCGTGGGGGAGTGTGGTCGGTGAAGCAGTGCGAGGCAGCCTCGGCGCCCACGCGTTTGGCGATGAGCTGCCGCACCTCAAGAATGCGTTCGTATCCGGGCATCCGGACGGTGACGGTATCGCCTGTCACCAGCGTTGCCGACGCCTTGGACGGGCTGCCGTTCAGCCGGACATGCCCGGCACGGCAGGCTGCGGTGGCGGCGGACCGCGTCTTGTAGGCGCGGATGGCCCACAGCCACGCATCGATTCGGACACTGGCGGGAGCGGTTGGGAGGCTGGTCATGATTGGCACCGAGTATAGCCCCAGGCGGTGCCGCCCCAGCACGCAGGTCCAGCGTCACTCCACTGTCACGTTGACCCGCTGCACCACGTTGTTGCCCATCCCCTGGAAGTTCCAGTTCTGCTCCAGGGGCTGCGTGGCGCCGGTGATGTCCGTGGCGCGGCACGCCAGGACATGTTCACCCCGGTCCGCCACCCAGGGCAGGCTCCACCTCCGCCACGCGAAACCGCCTGCCGGCTTATCCAGGTGGGCGGGCAGCCAGGTGCCGTCAATTCCCACTTCGACGGCGGTCACGGCGCCTTCCCCGGACCATGCCCTGCCCTCAAGCATCACCGGGCCGGCGCGGAGGAAACGCCGGCGGGTGAAGAAGTCCGGGATGCCCGGCGGAACCATCAACGAACGCACCCGGATCCGCGACACCGGGGTCCCGTCGTCGTCCGCGGAGCTTTGGTAACGGTAGGCAACCTGTTGCTGGTAGCCGGTGAAGGGTGCCGTGGCCACGTGGATGGACTCCAGCCACTTGACGCTGGCCATCCCGTACCAGCCAGGGACCACCAGCCGCAGCGGGTACCCATGCTGCGGCGGAAGGTCGGCGCCGTTCATTTTGTAGGCAAGGACGACGTCGGGACGCAGGGCCTCGCGGATCGGCAGGCTGCGTGCGTAGCGCTGGGGGACGCCGCCCTGGATCCCTGCATCGGCCCCGGTAAAGACCACTTCCACCGCTCCCGGCAGCACCCCGGCCCTGCCCAGGAGGTAGGCCAGCGGCACGCCGGTCCAGTGCGCGGTGCCCACCGCTTCCATGACCCAGGGCTGGCTGAGGGGCCGAGGCTCCAGGAGCGACCTGCCGTTGCCGGCGCACTCAAGGGTGACGGGGACGGTGATGGCCGGGTCACGCCGCAGTGCGGCCATGCCCAGCTCCATGGCCCGCCCCACGGCGCCGCCGATCCGCAGCCGCCAGGAGGAGACATCCTGGTCCGGAATGTCGAAATGCGTGAGGACGTAATGAAGGCCGGGCGGGGTTACTTCGCGGCGGAGCGCCTCCAGCGGCATGGAGTGGTTGCGGGCGGCAAGCTGCAGTTCCTCCCGGGTGAGCGGACCGGATGCAGGCTGGCCTACGTCTGGAACCGGTGCCGGCTGCGGACGGGTGGACTGCGGGTTGCGGTGGTTCATGGCGGTGCGATTCTGATCGGCGGACTAGGTGCCCCTGTCCTCAGGTCTACGCCGGGCCGCCCGGCCCGTCAACGGAACCAGCCAGGTTTAAAGCACTGGTTTAGAGCACCGGCCGGGCCAGGAATTCGGCCAGGCTGATGGGATCCTGCCCGGTCAGCCCGTGGACATCCGCGGAAAGCCCGGCCATCTCGCCGGCCGCCATCGCCGTGTAGGTGCTGACCCACGCGTCCAGCTGCCACTGCGGAGCACCGTAGGATGCCCGGGACGCATACGCTTCCTCCACGGTCTCCGGGTGGTAGCGCACCGTCCGCCCCGTTCCGGTGCTCAGCACCTCGGCAGCCTGCGCCATGGTCAGTTCCTCGGGGCCGGTCAGGTCATAGGTCTTGCCCACGTGGATGGCAGGATCGCGCAGCACGGCGTGCGCGCAGCGGGCAATGTCCTCCCGGGCCACGCCTGAGAACACGCCGTCGCCTGCAGGGCCCCGGATCACGCCGTCCTCCCCGGTCATCAGCGGCAGGAAATCCAGGTAGAAGTTGTCGCGGAGGAACGTGTACTCCATCCCGGACGCCTTGATCCGCTCCTCAGTGGCGTAGTGGTCCCTGGCCAGTGTGAAGGTGGCATCCGGTGCTGCCCCGTAAAAGGACGTGTACACCACGTGCTGAACCCCTGCAGCGGCCGCGGCATCCACGAACGTGTAATGCTGCTGCAAGCGGTCTTCAGCTTCCGCGGCGGAAACCATGAACAGGACCTTCACCCCGTCCAGTGCCTGGCGGGAGGCGGCCGCGTCCCCGTAGGAACATGCCGCCGGATGCGCGTCATCCAGCTGCGGGGCCCGTGCGGCGTCGCGCACCAGCAGGCGCTGGGCGGAACCTGATGCGGCAAGCTGCCGCGCCACCATTCCGCCCAGGACTCCGGTGGACCCGGTGACAGCGAGGTCCGGCAGTTCCGACGGGGACGCCACGTTAGGCTTCCCGGGTGGCCGGCGACTTGGTCTGCGCGGGGTCGCGCTCGGCGAGGCCACCGACGGCGTCGTCGATCCTCTTGAGGACCTCCGCCTCCAGCTTCACACCCGCTGCGGCCACGCTGTCGGCGATCTGCTCCGGCCGGGAAGCGCCTACGATGGCCGATGCCACGTTGGGGTTCTGCAGGACCCAGGCAACAGCGAGCTGCGGCATGCTGAGCCCTGCTTCCTGGGCGATCGGTTTCAGTTCCTGCACGGCGGCCAGGACGTCGTCGCGCATCCAGCGCTGGATCATCTTGGCGCCGCCCTTTTCGTCCGTGGCACGGCTTCCTTCCGGGGCCGGCTGGCCGGGCAGGTATTTGCCGCTGAGGACACCCTGGGCCATGGGAGACCAGACAATCTGGGAGACACCCAGCTCCTCCGACGCCGGGACAACCTCGGCCTCGATCACGCGCCAGAGCATGGAGTACTGCGGCTGGTTGGAGATCAGCTGGAAGCCCAGTTCCTTGGACAGCTTGTGGCCCTCCCGGAGCTGCTCCGCGGTCCACTCGCTCACGCCGATGTACAGCGCCTTGCCCTGCCGGACGATGTCCGCGAACGCCTGCATGGTTTCTTCCAGCGGCGTTTCGAAGTCGTAGCGGTGGGCCTGGTAAAGGTCCACGTAGTCCGTCTGCAGCCGGCGCAGCGAACCGTTGATGGATTCCATGATGTGCTTGCGGGACAGGCCAAGATCGTTCTTGCCCTTGGGGCCGGTGGGGCCGAATACCTTGGTGAAAATTTCGAGGGATTCGCGCCGCTCGTCTTTCAGGGCCTGGCCCAGGACAGTCTCCGCGGCCGTGTTGGCGTAGACATCCGCCGTGTCAAAGGTGCTGATGCCCGCATCCAGGGCAGCGCGCACGCACTGGGTTGCGACGTCGTTCTCCACCTGCGAACCGTGGGTCAGCCAGTTGCCGAACGTGATTTCCGAGACTTTGAAGCCGCTGTTACCGAGGTATCTGAATTCCATGTGTTCACGCTAACGCAGATAGTTGCCCAAGGTAAGGGCTCAGCCATTCTCCTTGGCCTGCTCCTTGCGGACCTTCTGCGGCCCGGCCAGGGACACCAGGGATCCGGTGTCCAGCGGCGGCACCGGGTGCAGCGGCTGGGGCTTCTTGAAGGACCGCGGCAGCTCATGGGGCGGCCGGTGGTTATGCAGGGCGGATTCCACCAGCGGCGCCACTTCGGAAACCTTGTCCGCAGGGATGGCCGGGTCCGGCAGGTCGCGGACGGACAGCTTGATTTGGGGTGCGGCTGCCCGTGCCCTGGCCTCGGCCCGTTTGTCGGCTTCGGCGACGGCGGACGCCCAGTCCCCGGCGAGGACCTGCGGTTCCGGGGCGAGCTTGGGGCGGCGTTCGACGGCGGTGCGCAGCGACTCCTTCACCCGGGCCGGCTTCAATGCCGTGGCGCGGTCCCGGAGCGGCTTGCGGGGTTTGGCGGCCTGCCGGTCGGGTGCGCCGCGGGAGCCGGCATAACCCCGTTTGCCGGGGCGCCGTCCGAGCAGGGTCATCAGCACGACGGCCGTGAGGCGGCCCAGGCCGGCAAGGACCAGGGTGAGGATTCCGAGCAGGAAAAGGACCAGGAACATCAGCCCTGCCACGCCCATGGTGCCCAGGAAGGTCAGGTTGAGGACGAGGGTGTCCGGGTTCTCCACGTCGTCTCCTCTCCTGCCGGCGTCCTGGGCCCGCACCGGCTCGAAAAGCCGGGCATAAGCTCCTTCTCCACCATACGGATTTTTGTCCGCACGTGCCCCTGTGTCCGCGGCGCGGGGCCATGTTGTAGCGAAGCTGTTACCGGATGTGACAGCATCGCCCGGTGAGCGCATTTAAAGATTCCGCAAACTGCATATGTTTGTCCGGAGAACCTTATGAGGCATGCTGTGGCCGGTTCCACTCAGGCGGGGCGGAGGCCGCCATGGCGGAGCAGTTAATGCGGTCCAGGTACAGCGCTTTTGCCCGGCTGGATGAGGCCTACCTGCTGCGCACGCACCATCCGTCCACCGCGCCAGCCGCCCTGGACCTGGACCCCGCCCTGGAATGGCGGCGGCTGGACATCGTAGGCACCACCAACGGCGGCCCGTTCGACAATGAGGGCACGGTGGAATTCAAGGCGTACTACCGGCAGGGCGGTGAGCGCGGGGTCCTCCATGAGAACAGCCGGTTTGTCCGGGAGGGCGGCCGGTGGCTCTATGTGGACGGTGACATGCTGGCGTGACTACTCGTCGTCGCCGTAGTACTCCCTGTCCGTGGTGAAGCCGGCGCGGTCAACCTTCCGGTGGAAGCGCATGCCCGCCAGGCCGCCCAGAACAGCGCCGACAAGTGCCACCACTGCCACCACCACTGCCGCGATGATGCTGGTGGTGGTCAGCTGCCCCTCATTAATGGGAATGCGCGGAAAACTGTTCAGGTTGGCCAGGACGTTGAACTGCTGCCCCGCCACAAGCCCCAGGATGGCCACCACGACGGCTGCGATCAGGGCCCACACCCAGACCATGAAGCCCTGCTTGGCACCGTTGAAGCGGGCCATGCGGCCTGCGACGTACCCGCCGCAATAGTAGGAGAGGAACAGGATCACCAGCAGGACGATAATTCCCACGAGTCCCACGGTGCCGCTGTTATGTGCGGCCTGGTTGACGGCCTCGTTGACGTCGGTGTTATTGGCAAGGCCTACGGCGGTTCCGGCGGCCGCCACCAGGGCGGTCAGCAGGACGGCCATGCCGGTAGCGGCCAGCCACCCGAAGAACGCAGAGCCGACTTTGATGCCCCCGAACCGCTCCTTCTGGCGCGCCACGGCAGTTTCCCGGTCCGCCAGCGCCGGATCAGCTGCGGGAGCCACCACTGGGGTGGCGGTGGTGGGTGCAGGCTGGTAGTCCCGTTCCGCCTTCGGCGCACTGTAGTCGCGCTCCCGGTCCCTCTCCCTCGCCCTTTCCCTGGCGCGCGGCGGTGCCTGGTCCACCGAGCGGGTGGCCGCCTCGTCCGTAGCCCCGTCGCGATAGCTGCCGTTGCGGGTGGCGTCGTCCTCCCGGGCGCGGCGGGGAGGCAGGTTCTCTGGGTCCGTTGAGCTGCTCATGCGTCAACTCAACCACCCGCCCCGGGTGATAGCAAGCGTGCTTATTAGTTTGTGACCTGCAGTTTTACCGGTATTTCCGGTGCAGGTCTTCCTTGGCTGATGGTCCAGGGGAGGCGTCAGCGATCCACGGCCCTGTGCCGTCGGACTGGTCCAGGACTCCCGCTTCCAGCCAGGTGTAGTCGCCGGCGAGGACTTTGCGCGTCAGGGCCTGGTCGGCGTCGTCCGTGTTCCGCCACAGCTGGTCGAAGTATTCGTCCACCCGCACCCGCGCCTGCTCACAATAAGCGTCGGCAAGTTCGTAGGCGCTGGCGCCCTTCTCCGGCGAAGTTTTGAGGAGCATCTCTGCGCGGGAGCAGCAGGCGGTCATGGCGAAGAGTTCGGCCCCGATGTCCACCACCCTGCCCAGGAAAGCCTGCTTGCGTTCAAGCTTGGCCTGCCACCGGCCCATACCGTAGAACGTCTGCCGTGCCAGCCGCCGCGACGAGCGTTCCACGAACCGCAGGTGCCGGGCGAGCCTGCCAAAGTCACCGTACGAGCGGGGGTCCATGCCGGCTCCCGCCACCAGCTTGGGCAGCCATTTGGCGTAAAAGCCGGAAGCGCCGACGGCGGCCTTCGCTTTGTCAGCCAGGCTCGCATCCAGGGATGCGAGATCGCCCGCGGCGGCAAGGTGCGCGTCCACCGCTTCCCGGGCAATCAGCAGCCGCATGATTTCGGATGATCCCTCGAAGATCCTGTTGATGCGGAGGTCCCGCAGCTGCTGTTCCGCCGGCACTGCCCGTTCCCCGCGTGCCGCCAGCGACTCGGCCGTCTCAAATCCCCGGCCGCCACGGATCTGGACCAGTTCGTCAGCGATCCGGCAGCTGATTTCCGTTGCCCACAGCTTGGCAAGCGCAGCTTCGATGCGGACATCCTTCTGCCCGGCATCGGCAAGCTCGGCGGACAGTTCAAACACGGCGTCCAGGGCAAAAGCGGAGGCAGCGATGAAGGCGATCTTCTTGCCCACTGCCTCGTGCTCGCCTACGGGCCTGCCCCATTGGGTGCGCGCGTTGGACCATTCGCGGGCGATCTTCAGGCTCCAGCGCCCGGATGCCACGCACAGCGCCGGCAGCGCCAGGCGGCCGGTATTGAGCGTGGTCAGCGCGATCTTCAGGCCCTGCCCTTCGCGGCCCAGCCGGTTGGCGGCCGGCACCCGCACCTGGTGGAAGCGGGTCACCCCGTTCTCGATGCCCCGCAGGCCCATGAACGCGTTGCGGTTTTCCACCGTGATCCCCGGTGAGTCCATCTCCACCACGAAGGCGCTGATGCCGCCCTTGTGCCGCGCGCCGCCGGCATCCGTGTGCGCCGGGACTACCGCCATGACCACCACCAGTTCGGCGATCACCCCATTGGTGGTCCACAGTTTCACGCCGTCCAAAAGGTACGCGCCGCCGTCGTCCGTTGGCGTTGCAGTGCTGCCCAGGCGGGCCGGGTCGCTGCCCACGTCCGGTTCGGTGAGCAGGAACGCGGTGACAGCGCCGGCGGCGCAGCGGGGCAGGTATTCACGTTTCTGCTCCGGTGTGCCAAAGACCTTCACGGGCTCCGGCACTCCGATGGACTGGTGGGCGGAAATGAGTGCGCCCAGGCTTGGATGGACGCTGCCCAGCAGGGCAAGGGCCCGGCCGTAGTACACCAGCGAAAGGCCCAGGCCGCCGTACTCCTCCGGGATCTTCATCCCGAAGACGCCCAGGTCCGCCAGGCCCTTGATGTAGTGGTCCGGAATTTTCGCGTCCCGCTCGATGACGCGCCCTGACATGGTCCTGGCGAAGTCGGTAAGGCGGGCCATGAAGTCCTCGCCCCGGGTGACGGAGGCCGGGTCCGCAGCGGGCCAGGGGTGGACCAGGTCCAGGTCGAAACTGCCCAGGTAAAGCCCCTTGGCGAAACTGGGGCGGTCCCAGCCGGCTTCCCGGGCTGCCTCGGCGACGGCCCTGGCATCCTCGGCGGTGGCGCCGGCGCCGATCTTGCCGGCCGGGACGGGGTTTTCTTCAGCGGGGGCGTCTTTGGCCTGGCTGTCAGTTGCGGAGGTCATGGGTTATCTCCTTGGCCGGATAGGCCGGTGAAGCCATGGATCCGCCGGGTTGGAGAACCCTTCAGCTGTCCCTCAAGATTACCCGCGGGTAGGTGCCGGTAACAGGGGCCGTTTGCCCCTGGAAATCGCCGGAAAGATCCACGGCGGAGGCGCGGTGGACCAGCCTGTCCCACCCTGAATTGATGCCGTGGACCACCGCCATCAGCGTGTTGGCCACCACCATCCAGGTGAGCTTGCCCGCGCCCAGCAGTGCCAGGGCTATCAGCCCGGCTGCGAGGACGAACGCGGCCAGGATTGCCCCGAAAACCAGGGTCCCGATGAAGACCAACGTGGCTGTTTCCACTGAGCTTAGATCGAACTGCATGTATCCCCCTGCTGCGACATTGCTTGCGAAAGACTGCTGTGTGAGACCAACAGCAGCAGCGTAGGGGGACAGATGCGCGCGCAGCCAGACCCGGCACGGGCGCGCAGGCCTGTTGATACGGGATCGAAACACTACCCGGAGGTAGGTCACGAAGCGGTCGCGGCGACCTGCGTTAACCTTGTAGTTGGCAGTTTTCCGGTCCGGGCCCTCGGACCGCCCTGCCCAGCCCCCGGATCAGTCCAACAGCCCCAGCCCAAGGAGAGTGTGTGCCCCGCTCCGCCAGGTCATCCGCTGACGCCATCAGCGCCCGGCTCCGGGACCTCGAACTCCTCACCAAGGGGCCTGCCTGGGCCCTGACTCGTTCGGCGCCCTGGGTGATTGCGGTGCTCCAGGCGTCCTTTACCCGCACCCGGCCGCAGGTTCCGCTCGAGGAATTCCATGCCGACGTCGACACCTTCCTTGAGGAGCTCCGGCGCCAGGACCCTGGGCTGGGAGGAGGGGCCAACGGCAAGGCCTTCGGTGATGAGTGGACGCGGCGGCAGTTCCTGACCCGCCGGAACCAGTCAGGCCAGATCGTTTACGAGGCAACAGAACCGGCGGCACGTGTGCTCGCCTTCCTGGACAGCCTGTCCAGCGAGCGGTCCACCCTGAACGGGTCCCGGCTTGGAACCCTGCTGGGCGACGTGGAAAAGCTCGCCAACGAAACCAACCCGGACCAGAGCGCCCGCCTGGAAGCCCTGGAAGAGGAGATCGAAGAGCGCCAGCAGCTCATCCAGGACATCAGCACCGGCGAGTTCGACGAGCTTCTGGACGACGACGAAGCGGTGGAGGCTGCGGGAAACATCCTGGACCTGGCCGCCAGCCTGCCGGCCGACTACAAGAAGATGCGTGACCGGATCGAGGAACTGGTGGGCGGGCTCCGCAACCAGATCATCGAGGAGTCGCTGACCAAGGGCGCCACCATGGCCCAGGTCCTGGAAGCCGACAAGCGGCTGCGCCAAAGCCCCGAGGGCAGGACCTTCCGGTCCTTCACGGCCTTCCTTGAGGACCCGCAGCAGCAGCTTCGCTTCCGGTCAGCCATCGGCGAGGTGCTGAGCCGCCAGTTCGCCGACGATCTTTCCCCCGATGACCGGGAAACGTTGAAGAACCTGGTGGCAGAACTCCGCCACCAGCACAGCCAGATCCAGCGCATCTACGGCAAGCTGAGCGAAAGCCTCAACACGTACGTCCAGAGCGACGACTTCCGCCAGTCGGTCCGGCTGCGGCAGGTCCTGCGTGAAGCGGAGCAGGCCATCCGTTCCCTCCCGTACGAGCGGGAACGGCCCGGCCTGGTGCCGGGGCCCGTCCTCTACAACGCCGGATTCGAGTCCCTCTCCATGGTGAAGCTCTTCGATCCGGACGAATTCGCGGCGCCGCCCCGCCTGGCCGATCCCATCGCCTTCACCGACTCGGACCGGGTGCGCTCGCCCAGGACCGGCAAGGCCAAGCCGGCGGTGGTCCGGGCCGCCATGGCAGGGGCCGCAACCCTTGCCGACGCCTGGCACCAGCTGCCGCCCGAAGAGCAGCACATCAACACCATCCGCGCCCTGCTGTCCGAGGCCCTCCACGCCGGAGCGGATTTCAACCGCGGTGCCTGGGACGGCCTGGACTTCGAACAGATAGACGGCTCCACCCGCAAGGCCTACCTGCCGGTGGTCACGCTCGCAAAGGATTCAGATGACTGAGGAAAGCACGACGCCGGTAGTTGAGTCCGCGGAAACGCCGGCTGGAGAGCTATACGAGGAGGCGGTGGTTGAACAGGCGGACACCCGGGCGGCATCGGGCGCTGGGTACCCCGGACCTGTTTCACCCCGCGACACCTTCGTCGACGGCGCCGCCCTGTTCCCCGGAGACACCGGAGTCCTGTCCATGAAGGTTCGGCAGGCCTTGGTGAAGCTCCTCAAGGGCCCGTACATTGACGGCGGCAGGGATGAGAAGCTCTGGACCGTCCTGCTGGATCACCAGGTGATCCTCCGCAGCCGGCTCTCGGAACTGTTCCTGACGCTGCAGCTGGACCATGAGCGGAAGATCGCTGTTCTGCGCCCCGTGGATCCGGAAGTGATCGGCGGTAACACCAGGTCCAGCATCCTGCGCCAGCAGCGTGCCCTCAGCCGGGTGGAAACCATCGTGCTGCTCCGGCTGCGCCTGCTGCTGGACCGGCACGTTACGGCCCAGACGGACCCCACCATCACCCGCGAGGAAATCACGGACCTGGTGGCGCACTACCAGCCCGCCGGGCAGCAGGACGCCCTGCGCGACTCGGACGTGGTCACCCGCGCCATCACCAAGCTCCTGGCCCGCCAACTCCTGCTCCCCACCGGACTGGACGACGTTTACACCATCTCCAACGCCCTTCCCCTGGCCCTGCCGTTCGAAAACATCGGCGACATCCCGGCCCACATCGAGGCCCTGGTAGCGGCTTCGGCCGACGCCACCGGCACAGAAGCGCTTATAGACCTCGACGACTCTGGTTCTGACGAGGAGGGCACGGGGGACGACGACGCCGATGCCGCCCCCGCCCCTTCGCCGGGCGGCATTCGTCCTGCGGACGATGCGCCCGGCTCCGACAGGCCCGATGCCACTCCCGGGGCGGCATCGGCGTCGTCTCCCTTGAGCGCGCGGGTTCCGTACACAAGCGGTGACACCGGGGACATGCGGCAGCGTGCGTCTAAGCGAGGAACGAGCGAGCACGCAAAGCATGTGTCCGGTGGTGCCGCGGTAGGCGAGCCAGCAGCAGAACCTGAAGGAGAAGCCAAGTGACGATCGCGAGCATGCTTCCGCTGGGGGACGTGACCAACCCGGGGCAGATGCGGCTGGCGTTGGTGCAGGTGGTCAACTGGGGAACGTTCCATGGGGCGCACACGATGCACGTGGACCGGAACGGCACCCTGCTGACGGGCAACTCCGGCGTGGGCAAGTCCACGTTGTTCGACGCGATGCTGCGGGTGTTCGATGCCCGGCCGAGGTCCAATGAGGCCGCTGCGCAGCGTTCGGGTGCCGTGGAGGACAAGCGGACCACGTTCACGTACATGCGCGGCAAGGTGGGGGACAAGGCCGTGGGCGAGGGCTCGGCGAGTGCCTTCCAGCGCCCGGGTGCCACCTGGTCCGCCGTCGCGCTGACGTTCGACAACGCCGCCGGCACACGGGTGACGGTCTCGGCACTGTTCGACCTGCCCAAGAACGGCACCGAGTCCAGCGTGGGCCGGTTCTACCTGATCGACAACGTGCCCCTGGACCTTGAAGCGGTAGAGGGCATCGCGGACAAGCGCTTCACCAAGGGCGCCCTGGAGGCGCTCTTCCCGCACGCCCAGGTCTTCGACGTGCACAAGGCCTTCGCGGAGCGGTTCCGGCGGCTGCTGGGGATCAGCTCGGACCAGGCGCTGCCCCTGCTGCGTGTGATCCAGGCAGGCAAGGGCCTTGGCGGCAGCGTCAACACCTTCTTCCGCGACCAGGTCCTGGACGCGCCGGCAACGCTGGCCGCCGCGGACGACGTGGTGGAGGAGTTCAGCAACCTGATGTCCATCCGCCAGCGGCTGGAAGATGTCCGGCAGCAGCGCGACCAGTTGGCCCCTGTCCCTGGGCTGAACCGCGAATACGCGCAGTCGCTGCTGGACGCGAACCGGCTCCGGGAGCTGGTGGGCGGTGAATTCGAGGCGTACAAGCAGCAGCTGTCAGTAACGGTCCACGAGAAGACGCTGGTCCGTTTCCGTGAGCTGGCGCAGGCCAAGGCCAAGGAACTCGGCGCCGAGCGTGCGGTCCGCGACGGCCTGGCCAAGGAATTGCGGGAGCTGGAGGCCGACTACAACAACCAGGGCGGCAACGCGATCTCCGCGATTGAGCAGTCGCTGGAAAACGCCCGGGTTGGCCTGAAACTCCGCCAGCAGGTGGAGGAGGCGGCCCAGCACGCACTGGCCGACGCCGGCCTGCAGCTTGAGTGGAGTGCCGCCGGCTGGGAACAGGCGCACGAGCAGGCGGCGGCCCGATCGGCCGAGCTGAAGGATGACTCGCAGGCCCTGCAGGAGCTCAGGTTCGAGGCGTTCGACGCGCACGCTGCCCGTAAACGCGAGCTGGCCGCGGCTGAGCAGGAACTCGTTTCCCTGAAGACGCGCAAATCCCTGCTGCCGCCGTCGAGCATCGAAAACCGCGCCGCCATTGCGGCCGCAACAGGCATCCCCGAGGACCGGATGCCCTTCGCCGGTGAGCTCATGGACCTCGCCGAGGGGGAGGAGCGGTGGCGCCCTGCTGCCGAACGCGCACTCCGCAACCTAGCCACCACCCTGCTGGTCCCCGGCGAGCACTTCGGCGCCGTGACCCGCTACCTCAACGACCACAACGTCCGCGGCGCGCTGCGGGCCGTGGATGTCTCCAAGCCGCTGGCCGGCGGCGCGCTCGCCGTGGAGGACGCGCGCGTCGGCGACCTGCTCAGCAAGCTGGACATCCTCGCTTCGGGTGCGGCTGCTGAGGCGGGGGAATGGGTCCGCGAGCGGATCGCCCTCGACTTCGCATACCCCTGCGTGGAAGACCCTGACGAACTCGCGTCCCTGGACAAGGGCCTCAGCCTGGGCGGCGTGGTCAAGCGCAACCGGCACACGGTGGAGAAGGACGACCGGTTCACCAGCCGCCAGGATTACGTCCTGGGCTTCGACAATGCGGCCAAGCTGGAGCTCGTGGCCGGGCAGGTGGAGGACCTCCGGCAGGAGGTGGCGAAGGCTGCCGAACTGGCCCAGAGCCGCGAGGACTCGCACCAGGGCATGAGCCGGCAGCTTGACGCCCTGCGCCGGATCGCCGAGGACGACCGCCCCTGGGAACAGGTGTCTGCCGCGGTGGCCGCCGATGAGCTGGCGCGGATCGAACAGCGGCTCAAGGACGCCCTTGCGGCCCAGGCGGACCTGGAGCCGCTCCGCGCCAGCATCGAGGAAGTCCGGCACAAGCACCAGTCCAGCACCGAGTCCGCGGCGGTGCTGCAAAGCGAATACAAGGCACTTGACCGCCAGTTGACGGCTGCCGACACCCTGCTGGAAGCCGCGCGCCACCGCCTGGCCGAGGCGCCGCCGTCGGACGCCACCGTCAACGCCCTTGAACCCTATTTCGCCGACTTCGGCGACATCACGGAAATGCACGAGCTGGACAATCTGGCCAACCGGGTACGGACCGCACTGCTGGGCGAACTGCACACCGCGGAGTCACGGGGACAGGCCACGGCCGAACGGCTGACCCGCATCTTCGAAGGCTTTGTCCGCGAATGGGGCAGCGCCATCTCGGCCGACCACGGCACCAGCATCGGCGCCGCCAGCGAGTTCGAGGCGCGCTACCACGCGATCGTCAACGACGGCCTGCCCGCGCAGGAGGCGGAATTCCGCCAGTTCTTCAACCAGCGCACGCACGAATCCTTCAGCACCCTGCTGCACCTGCTGGACGAGGAGCGCCGCTCCATCACGAGCCGCATCCTGCCCCTGAACGGCATCCTCTCGCAGGTGAACTTCCACGAGGGCAGTTTCCTGGAACTGGACATCAAGCAGACGCTTCCGCCCACCGCGAAGCAGTTCAAGGACGCCATACAGAACGCCCTCAAGGCCCGGCACACCCGCCCGGCCAAAGCGGAGGCCGGCCGGGCGGAGGGTTCCGGCGCCGAGGGGGACGACGACGGCGAGCTCACCGCCCGCTACAAGTCCCTGGAGTCGCTGGTAAAGCGGCTCGGTTCCCAGGCACCCGAGGACCGGCGCTGGCGTGCCGAGGTGCTGGACGTCCGCGGGCACCTGTTCATCCAGTGCAAGGAGCACCGGGAAGTCACCGGCCCGCGGGGCGGCAAAAAAACCGAAGTGTTCATGCACGCCGATACCGGCTCCATGTCCGGTGGCGAGCGGCAGCGGTTCACCGCGTTCATCATGGCCGCTGCCCTGAGCTACCAGCTGGGCATCGCCGAGCAGGGCTTCACCACCTACGGGACCGTGATGATGGATGAGGCTTTTGTGCTCGCCTCGGAGGAGTTCGCGGGCGCCGGCATCAAGGCGCTGCACGAGTTCGGCTTCCAATTGCTGCTCGCGGCTCCGGAGAACGTGATCGACCTGTCCCGGCACCTGGGATCCGTGACCGAGATCCTGCGGGACAAGCGCACCAACCGCTCCGGCGTCCTCACGGCGCCGGTGATCCGCCCCCGTGAAGGTGACGAAGGCGCCTGGCGGTCGGAGGCGAACCCGGTGGACATTGTCCTGCGCTGAGAAAAGCCGGGCGATATAACAAATAGGTGGAATTATTGACCTGGCGATGGTGGCCGGTGTTTTCGTTGTGCCACTCTGGGATGACCAACAACACCTCGCCTGAATAAATCCCAGAGGTACTGCGGGATGCTGGGTCCGCGCTGTTCCAAAGAGAACAATGGCGTCCTCTTGAAAGGCATTTCCATGCGCCGCCCGCAGCGCGTCACCTTCTTCCCTGCAGCAGCCGCGGCAGCGGCGCTTTGCCTGGCCGGCTGTGCTGCCGACGTTCGTGGCACCACCACTTCCGCCCAGCCAGCAACTCTGGCGACGGGTGCGGCGACGGCCGGTCCGTCGTCGCCGCAGCCCGCTCCTGCCGTGACGTTCGCCTTCCCCGACCGCCGGCTGTCCTTCAGCCATCCGGCGGACTGGACGGTGGAGCTCTTCGAGCCGTCGAAGACTCCGTACGTGGGAACGGCCACGGTTCACGATGCCGAAGGAAACAGCCGCATCAACATCTACTACGGCCAAATCGCCGATGTCGTGGCCGGCTCCGCCACCCGGACCGTCATCGAGACAGACCCTGTCCTGGGCCTCCGGGACCATTCTGTTCCCACGCCGCATGCGTCGTTCTTTGTAGACCGCAGTGAAGGCGCCGCAAGATACCGGATGGAACTCACGGCTGGATTGCCTGTTTCCCCGGACGGACAGGTGCAGGAAGGTCCGGTACTGCTTGGCGACCGGGTCTTGAGCGCGGACGTCCTGTTCGACGCGCAGCCGTTCGCCAACGATGACGCGGCGAAGGCCTGGTACTGGGGCGCCGAAGGCCAGACGCTGAAGGCGGTGCTGATGAGCTTCTCTTACCGCTGACCGGTAGGCCGGGACGCCCCGTGCGCGGAGGTGGACGGGGCGTCCCGGCCGCTTTGGCCTGGCGTTCTACTTCGCCTGCACGCGTGCGAGGAACTGTGCCGCGCGGTCCTGCAGGCCTTTGATCTGGCGTTCCACCACGGCAGCGGGGTCGGGGTTGATCTCATTGACGGGCGGTTCCCTGCGGACGTTGCCGCAACACACGAAGTCGGCGCAGATCAGGGTGCCGACGGTATTGCCGTTCCGCCCGGACTGGCCTGCCCGCTTGGCGACCCACAACAGGACGTCGTCCTTGGACAGCACATCCCGGCAGAGCTCGCACAGGACGGACCGGTTCTTTTTGGCCCCTCCTTCGGGTGCGCGGAGCATGATCCCGGTGAGGCCCTTTTGCCCCGGGAGCACGAGGTAACCGCGCAGCGGCATTTTGTCGTCCCGCCATCCCAGGAACTCCAGGCTGTCCCAGTCGAGGGAGTCGAAGTTTTTGGGCAGCGTCAGCTTTGCAGCTTCCGAGCGGCTGGCGTTGACGAAGGATGAACGGATTTGCTGGGACGTGACTGATTGCATGGCTGAACTTTCGCGAAAGGTGGGCAGCCCAAAGGAGGGCCAGGGATAACGGGGGAGTCAGTCAGTCTCCGCGGTGCAGGCCAAAGCGGCCACCCCGCTCTCCACGGCAGTGGCGGCCCAGCAGGCCTTCTGCGTGCTCATCGTTCCCATTGTCCTTTTCCATTTCAGCCGTCCGGTGTCTCTCAGGCCGGACCAACAAGGCCATCCTGCCAAATGGCGTCCCCCACTGTCCACGGACCGTGGATGGAGTGTGGCCTTCGTCACCTTTGTCTATTAGGTGACAAAAGTGTTTCGTAATGGATATTTACATAGGTTAGCCTTACTTAAGTTTTCATCAGCCTGATCCAAGGAGCACCGTGACATCCCCCCTCTTCTCCGGCCCCGGGTCCACCCGCCGGACGCTTTTCTCCTCAGCCGGCAAGGCTGCCGCGGTGCTGGCCGCAGCAGCCCTTTCGCTGTCCGCGTGCAGCACGGGGCCCTCAACCCCAGTCGCAGAGGCAGGCAGCTCCAACAACGCGGCGTTCCCGGTCACCATCGAGCACGTCTACGGCAGCACCACCATCGAGAAGCAGCCCACCCGCGTTGCCACCGTGTCCTGGGTGAACGACGACGTCGCCATCGCCCTCGGGGTGGTCCCCGTGGGCGTCCCAAAGAACGAGTGGGGCGGCAATGACCAGGGATCCACCCCGTGGAAGGACGCCGCGCTCGAAAAGCTGGGCGCGGGCTTCGGCTCGGCCAAGGCTCCCGCCCAGTACTCGGAAGCGGACGGCATCAACTTCACCGAGATCGCCAAGCTCAGCCCGGACGTCATCCTCGCCGCCTATTCGGGACTCACGGAGGAGGACTACAGGAAACTCAGCGAAATCGCCCCCGTGGTGGCCCACCCGGACGTGGCCTACGGAACCTCCTGGCAGGATGCCACCACTATCATCGGCAAAGCGCTGGGCAAGGACGCCGAGGCCGCCAAGCTGGTTGCCGACACCGAAGCGACGGTGAAGGACAAGGTGGCCCAGTACCCGCAGATCCAGGGCAAGAGCTTCATCTACGGCAACCTGGAACCCGCCAAGGGCGACGGCGTGAACGTCTACACCGCCAACGACAACCGCCCCCGCTTCCTCAGCGAAATTGGCATGACCCTGGCCCCGGTGGTGGCGGACAACTCCAAGGGGTCCAAGGAGTTCTACCTTCCGTGGTCCGCGGAAAAGGCCAATGAACTGCAGTCGGACATCTTTGTCACGTGGGTTCCCAATGCGTCCACCGCGGACGCGATCAAGGCGGATCCGCTGCTCGGCCAGATCCCGGCCATCAAAAATGGTGCCTTGGTGGCCGATTCGGACAACACCTTGACCCTGTCCATCTCGGCCTCCTCGCCGCTGAGCCTGCCGTGGTCCCTGGACGCGTTCCTCCCGCAGCTGGCCACGGCAGCGAATGCAGTGAAGTAGGCCCACCTCCATGAGTACGACGACGGCGCTTCAGGCGGCGAACAACGGCACCCGGGTACCGGCAAAGGCAAGCCGTGGCCCCCTCCGTGGTGATGCCTCGGGAAGGAAGCGTTCCGCCTGGCTGCTGGCCGCCGTCGTCGTACTGCTCCTGGTGGCCGGCGCATCGCTGGCGGTGGGTGCCCGCGACGTTCCCCTCAACACGGTGTGGCGGGCCCTCACCGCGTTCGATCCCGCTGACGGCGACCACGCTGTGGTGCTCGCCCGCATCCCACGGACCGTCCTGGGCCTGCTGGCAGGCGGTGCGCTGGGGCTGGCCGGCGCAGCGATGCAGGGTGTTGCCCGCAATCCGCTGGCTGATCCGGGCATCATCGGAGTCAACGCCGGAGCTGCGCTGGCGGTGGTCGCCGGCATTTACGTCTTCGGCGCCGTTACCTTCTCCGGCTACATCTGGTTCGCGTTCGCCGGGGCCACTGCAGCCGCCGTGCTGGTGTACCTCATCGCCTCGCTGGGCAGGGACGGTGCAACGCCGGTGAAGCTCGCGCTGGCGGGAGCGGCGTTGAGTGCCGGACTGTCCTCGCTGATGAACGTGATCCTGGTGTCCAGCCAGGACACCCTTGACCGGTTCCGCTTCTGGCAGGTGGGCGGCATTGCCGGCCGTGACTGGTCGGTGCTCCTGCCGGGCCTGCCGTTCCTGGCGGCCGGTGCGCTGATCGTGCTGCTGTCCGGACGGACCCTCAATGGCCTTGCCCTGGGGGACGACATGGCCCGCGGGCTGGGCCAGCGGGTGGGCCTGTCCCGCGCCGTGGTGGCCCTGGGGGTGGTCCTGCTGTGCGGCACGGCCACCGCGCTGGCGGGGCCCATCGGCTTCGTCGGCCTGGTTGTCCCGCACGCTGTCCGTTTCCTTACCGGCCCGGACTACCGCTGGATCCTGCCGTTTTCCCTGGTCGCCGCCCCGGCGCTGCTGCTGGGCGCGGACACCATTGGCCGGGTGGTGTTGCTTCCCGGGGAAGTGCCTGCGGGCATCATGACCGCCCTGATCGGCGCCCCCGTGTTCGTGTGGCTCATCCGCCGCGGGAAGGGGGCAGGGCTGTGACCGGCGTTGCGCTATCAGATACGGCTGCTAAAACCGGTCCTAAGGGACCACAAGTGGTAGGGCAACGGGGGCTGAACCGGACCGCGGTGCTGGCGGCCGCCGTCGTGATCCTGTTCTTCGCCTCTGTCCTGCTGGGCAGCTACACGGTGACTGTCCCGGATTTCTTCACCATCGTGGCCAACCACCTCACCGGTGGCGCGAAGATCCCCGGCGCCAGTTTCATCGTGATGGAGAACAAACTTCCCCGCGCCGTCATCGGCACCATGATCGGGATCGCGTTTGGCGTGGCCGGAGCACTGTTCCAGACCATGCTGCGCAACCCGCTGGCCAGCCCCGACGTCATTGGCATCAGCTCCGGCGCCAGCGCGGCGGCGGTTGTTGCGATCGTCGTTTTTGGCGCATCCGGTGCCGCGGTGTCCGGGGCGGCGCTGGCCGGTGCCCTCGCCGTGGCGGCCCTGATCTATGCGATCTCCCGCGGCGCCGGCGGAACCGGCAGGGGAAACGCCGCAGGAAACCGGCTGGTCCTGGCTGGCGTGGGGATTGCCGCCGCCCTCCAGGCCGTGGTCAGCTTCCTGATGACCCGGGCCGACATCCGCACAGCCGCCGACGTCCTGGTCTGGCTGAACGGATCCCTGAACTCCGCCACCTGGGACCGCGCCGGCATCCTGTTCCCCGCGCTCGCGGTGCTGGTTCCCGCAGCGGCGCTCATCGCCGGGCCCCTGCGCATCCTGGAACTCGGAGATGATGCGGCCGCTGGCCTGGGCGTCCGGGTGAACAACGTTCGCCTGGCACTGGTAATCGTCGCGGTGTCGTTGGCAGCAGTGGCGACGGCGGCAGCCGGGCCGGTCTCGTTCGTCGCCTTCCTGGCCGGGCCCATCGCCCGCCGCTTCACTGGCAAAGCCAGCCTGCCGGCGTCGGCCATGGTGGGCGCCCTGATTGTCCTGGCGGCCGACTACTTCGCTGCCAACCTGGCGCCCCTGCTGCTGGACGGCACCGTCCTGCCGGTGGGCGTGGTCACCGGCGCGCTCGGCGCCCCGTTCCTGCTGTGGCTCCTGGTCACAGCCAACCGAAAGGATGCCTGACATGGCAGTTCTCCAGGCCACGGACCTGACGCTCGCCTATGGCCAGCGCCGCGTGGTGGACGGGCTCAGCGTCCGGATCCCCGAAGGCAGGGTGACCATGATCGTGGGCGCCAACGCCTGCGGAAAATCGACCCTGTTGCGGGGGCTGTCCCGGCTCCTGAAGCCCGCCGGCGGCGCTGTCACCCTGGACGGCAAGGACATCCATTCCCGTCCCGCACGGGAACTGGCCCGCACCCTGGGCCTGCTTCCCCAGCACCCCAGCTCCCCGGACGGCATCACCGTCCGCGACCTCGCCGGGCGGGGACGGCATCCCCACCAGGGCTTCTTCCGCACCTGGAGTGCGGATGACGACGCCGCCGTCCAGCGCGCGCTGGAAGCCACCGGAACGCTGGAGCTCGCCGGGCGGGACGTCGATGAACTGTCCGGCGGCCAGCGCCAGAGGGTATGGATTGCCATGGCACTGGCGCAGGAAACCGACGTCCTGCTGCTGGACGAACCCACCACGTACCTGGACCTGGCGCACCAGGTGGAGGTCCTGGACCTGGTGACGGACCTGAACCGCACGCGCGGCACCACGGTCGCCATCGTCCTGCATGACCTGAACCTCGCCGCCCGCTATGCGGACCACGTCATCGCCATGAAGGAAGCCGCCGTGGCGGCCGAAGGACCACCGGCGGAGGTGGTGACGGAGGACCTGGTCAGGGACGTCTTTGGCTTGGAGAGCCGCGTCATCCCGGACCCCGTATCCGGCACCCCGCTGATCATTCCCATCGGCCGCCACCACGCCGCCACCAACGAACTGGAGACCGTTTCATGAGGACCCGCGACGCCGCCCAGCCGGCCACCCAACCGATGAGCCTGTCGTTCCCGGTGACGGTTTCCGCTGTCCAGCAGCTCAGCCCTACCTTCCGCAGGATCACCTTCGGCGGCTATGCGCTGCGTGACTTCGGCGTCCATGGCCACACGCTGGACCTGCGGGTGAAGCTCGTGATTCCGTCGCAGGCTCCGGACGGGTCGCCCCTGCCGCTGCCCGTCTTCGACACGGGGCAGGGGGACTGGTACCGGAACTGGCTGGCCATGGACCCCCACGTCCGCGGCTCGATGCGCACCTATACGGTCCGGGAGGCCAGGCTGGATGCGGTGTACCCCGAGATCGACGTTGACTTCGTGATGCACGCCGACGAACGTGGGCACGCCGGGCCGGCCGCGGACTGGGCAGCCAGGGCCAAGCCCGGCGACCCGCTCACCATCATCGGCCCGAACAGCCGCGCCGCGCACTGCATCACGGCTGAAACCTACTCCGGCATCGAGTGGCGCCCCGGCATGGCACAGCGTGTCCTCCTCGCCGGTGACGAAACCGCGGTCCCTGCCATCTCGGCCATCCTCGAAACCCTTCCGCCGTACATGAGCGGCCACGCTTTCCTGGAAGTTCCGGAGGCGGGTGACTTCCTGGAACTCAGCTCCCCGGCGGACATCGAGATCACCTGGCTGGCCCGCGGCGCCGCCATCGGGCGGTCCCGGCCGCACGGGCAGCTGCTGCAGGAAGCCGTGCGCAAAGCCGTCCCCCTGCCCGGCTGGGTGGGCATCACAGCGGACGACGGCGGCGCCGGACCGGAGCCCGATGACGTCAACGTGGACGTGGACATCCTGTGGGAGACGCCCGGGCGCCTTGAATCCTCCGTCATCAGCGGCTCCAGGAACCCGCACCTGCCTGCCGGAGCCCTGCCCTTCTACGCCTGGATCGCGGGCGAAGCGGGCGTCATCAAGGAACTGCGGCGCTACCTGGTCCGCGACGTGGGGATCGACCGGAAACAGGTGGCGTTCATGGGGTACTGGCGGCAGGGCAAAGCCGAAGGCTAGGCCTTTTGGGTTGCTGGCTACACCGCAACCGCCGGCTTGCCGTCGCTTAGACACCTCCTTCCGCTCCATTACGGCCGCGGGCGGCCTTCACTGCGCTCCAGTCGGTGATGCGCTCCTACGCAAGCCGCCGGCTCCGGCTTGCTGCGTACGTCACCTTCGCTTCACCTTTGGTTTCCCTGCGCTCTTTTTCTTCGTTCTATGGTGGCGTGGTGCCCTCTGATCCCTTGCTTCCTGACTCCGGGCGGCGGGTTTTTGTGGCCCTTGGCGACTCTTTTACCGAGGGCGTGGGGGACCGGGATGAGCGGCTGCCCAACGGGGTGCGGGGCTGGGCCGACAGGGTGGCCGAGAAACTGGCCAAAGCGCAGCCCGGGTGGAAGTACGCCAACCTGGCCATCAGGAGCAAGCGGCTGCGGCACATCGTTGACGAGCAGCTGGAACCGGCGCTGAAGATGCGCCCTACCCTCGTTACCCTCTACGCCGGCGGCAACGACATCCTGGACCTGAAGACCGACATGGCCGCTCTCATGGCGGACTACGAGCAGCTGGTGGCGGCGCTGGCAGGCACCGGGGCCACGGTGGTCCTCTTCACCGGCTTCGACGTCAAGGTCTCCGCGCTGCTTGAGCCCCTGAAGAAGCGCAACACCTACTACAACCAGCGGGTCCGGGACATCGCGGATAGATACGGGGCCGTGCTGGTGGACTACTGGTGCCTGGACGCCTTCCATGATCGCCGGATGTGGGACTTGGACCGGCTCCACATGTCCAAGGCCGGGCACAAATACCTTGCCGGGCAGGTGCTGGACCACCTTGGCGTTCCGCACAAGATCAAGCCCAGGGACTGGGAACCACCCGCTCCGCCCAGCCTGCGCGAGTGGGAGCGGCGCCAGCGGCGCTGGGTCCACGACTGGGTCCTGCCCCTCTTTGGCCGCAAGCTCCGTGGCGTCACGCTGGGGGATACCCTCACCCCGCGCTGGCCCCGGCCGGTCAAGGTCCCGCGAAAAGGCGGGTTAAGGAAACTCGCCGCGGAGACGTCCGACGGCGGCGGCGAACCCTCCGGAGGCAGCGCGCCTTAGGACGCGGGCCGGGGAGGGATATCCAGGAGGATTTCGTACCCCGGGGCCACCCGGCCGGCGTGGAACTCCATAACCTCGAAGTCGGCAACGCCGTTCGTGTAGAACGGGTCCTGGGCCAGGCTCGCGTCCAGGGTTTCCCGTTCAGCCTGGGACAGCAATAACCCGCCGGTCCGCGGAATTTTGCGTCCCGCGGCGATGAACACGCCGTCGTCGAACGCTTTCTGCAACCAGGCGATGTGGGCGTCGTTATGGAAGTCGACGATCTCCTGGGGCACGCGGTAGGTGAGGGAGACAACATACATGGTGCAAGCCTACCGGCGCTTTCCAAGCTACTTGAAGGATCAATCGTAGAATAGGCTCCATGACCGAACCCCGCTGGCTCAACGCTGACGAACGCCGCGCCTGGCTGGCACTGGTAAGCGTCAATACGCTGCTCCCCGCCGCCCTGGACACCAGGCTGCATGCTGCGGGGAAGCTGTCCCTCTTCGACTACACGGTTCTGGCCATGCTCTCCGAAGCCGAGGACCGCTTCCTGCCCATGAGTGAACTCGCTGCCCGCAGCAGCGCCTCCCTCTCCCGCCTCTCGCACGTGGTGACCAAGCTGCAGAAGCGCGGCTGGGTGGAACGCCGTCCGCATCCCCATGATGCCCGTGTGACCACCGCCCACCTCACCGAGGAAGGGATGGCCACCATTGAGGGATTGGCCCCCGCCCACGTTGAAGACGTCCGCGACCTGTTCCTCGACGCCCTGACCGAACAAGACGTGCTGGACCTTGCCCGGATTGGCGAGAAAGTGGTGGGACGCCTGGACTCCGACCATTGGATCCTTCGGGAGAAGCCGGCCTGACCCCGGGCCATCCCGCAGGATTGGTTGCTCCCGGCAACGGATGGCAAACTAACCGGATGGATTTCACTTCGCGGTTCGTGGCACTCGGCGACTCTTTCACTGAAGGGGTGGGTGATGACGACCCCGCGCGTCCCAACGGTGTCCGCGGGTGGGCGGACCGCGTGGCTGAACAGCTCTGCGCCGCCGACCCGGGCTTCGGTTACGCCAACCTTGCCATCCGCGGGCGCAAGCTCCGCCAGATCCTGGCCGAACAGGTTGATGCCGCCGTCGAACTCAAGCCCACCCTGGTGAGCGTCTATGCCGGCGCCAATGACATCCTCCGCCCGCGCGTGGATATCGATGACCTGCTGGTGGAGTACAACGACGCCGTGGGGAAGCTCGCTGCCACCGGTGCCACCGTTGTGATGTTTACCGGATTCGACGCCCGGGGGTCGAAGGTCTTCGGCACCATGCGCGGCCGCACCGCCATCTACAACGAACTGGTCCGCGGAATCGCCGGGGACCACGGCGCCCTGCTGGTGGATTACTGGCGTTTCAGCGAGTACTACGACTGGGCCATGTGGGCCCACGACCGGATGCACATGTCAGCCGCGGGCCACGCGAACATGGCAAAGCGGGTGCTTGAGGTCCTTAAACACGACCACTCCATTGACGTGCCGCCCATGACGCCGGTGCCGGAGCTTAGCGGTGCCGACGCCCTCCGGGCCAACGCCCAGTGGTTCCGCGAATACGCAGCGCCGTGGGTGGTCCGCCGGGTCACCGGCAAGTCCTCGGGGGACAACCTAACCGCCAAGTACCCGCAGCTCACCCGGATCTAGGCACCCCGCACCGGCTGGAACGCCGGAGTCGCCAGCATGGAGCCGTCGGCGTCGATGGCTAGGACGGCAACATCCCACTCCTCCGCGGCGCGGTCCAGCATCCGGGTCCCGCCGGCAACGATCGCGGTGGCCAGGACGTCGGCGGTGACGATGTCGGCGGCGGCAACGGTGACCTGGACAAACCCTGCGTCCCGGGCGCCGCTTCCCACCCACCAGATGTGTTCGCCGCGTTCAGCGGAGCCGGAGGTGGCGATGGCGTGGTGCCGGTTGGTGCCGCCGAGCGCAAAGCCGGTGATGAGGGTTCGGCGGTCCGCGGGATCCACCACGCCTGCTTTCCACGGCTCGGTGCTGCCCGGGCGCGGCGAGCCGCTGACCAGGACGTCGCCGCCGGCGTTCAGGCACCAGTCGCGCCGGCCCAGGGCCAGGAGCGACACCCCGGCCTCGCGGATGGCATGGCCCTTGATGATCCCGGACAGATCCAGCACCCCATCCGGCCTCTCGGGGGTGAACGCCCCCTCCGTGAGCAGGCGCCACTCATGCGCCTCGGCATAGGCTTCGCGCATCTGCACCGACGCATGGGGCAGCGTCATTTCACCGCGCGCCAGCCTGCTGGCTTCCGACCCGGGGCGGTACAGGCTGAAGGTTTCGTCCAAGTCCCGGAACAAGCGCTCGACGACGGCGGTGGCGGCGGTGAGCTCATCGGGCCCCGGCTGCCCTTCCGCGGGGTCGCCGACGGGCAGCGTCAGGCCGATGACCGTTCCCATGCATTCGAAGGTGCGGGCCTTGAGGGCCGGGCCGGTGGATGCCGGCAGGGGACTAGAGGTTAGCTGCATCGATGGCTGCCTGGAGTGAGGTGAGGTAGGCGTCGCTGGTAATGGTGGCGCCGCTGACGGTCTGGACATTGGCAGACTGCGCCGCCAGGACCTTGCTCTTGAGCAGGGGCGCCGCGCGGTTGCTGATCTGGATGGACTTGCCGTCCGTGTTGGTCAGCTGCAGCGCCGTGACGTCGGTGATCTTCCCGTTCGCCACCGTGATCTGGACCTGCACAGGACCAAACCGGGTCTGGACGGTGGTTCCCTTGTAAGTGCCGGAGGCATTGGACGAACTGGAGGGTCCGGAGCCTGCGGAACCGGAAGAACCAGTGGTGCCCGACGAGCTGGAGGAACCTGCCGACCCGGCTGACCCGGATGTTCCCGTGCCGGTGGCGCCGGGGGCGCCTGCCGCCGTCGTATTTGAGGCCACGGTGCTGATGCCGCCCGCCTGGGTGCCTGTCTGCCAGCCGGCCAGGAGGATCCCGGCCGAGGCCAGGGCCGCTGCGACTGTTCCGCGTATTTTCACCAGTCAAACCTTTCGTGGTGGATCTGTTCCTGGCGGACGCCGGCTTGTCCGGCGTCCGCAATGACGTTGGCCGCCCACGCCGCCGGGCCGCAGACATAGACGTCCGCATCCTTGATGTCCGGCACATAGGAGTTAAGGCTGTAGCCGTTGCGCACCGATTCCTCGGGGAGCCAGGTGGACCGGCCACGGCTTCGCGGCCCGGTGAGGTGGAAGAGGCGGACCCCGCGCGCCTGGCAGAGGTCCAGGATTTCGTTGCGCAGGTAAAGCTCCTTCTCGGTGTGGCCGCGGAGCAGGACCGTGGCCTCGCCGGGGGTGAACGGGGTGGTCTCCAGCAGCGCGCGCAAGGGAGTGATGCCAATCCCGGCGCCGATCATCACTACCTTGTTCTTGGTCCGGGCTGCCGTGCTGAGTAATCCGTAGGGACCCTCAAGGGCCACCTTGGTGCCTTTCCGCAGCCGGAGCAGCTGGGCCGAACCGGTGCCAAGGTTCCGCACCGTGACCCGCAGCGTCCCCTGGCCGTCCTGGCCGTTGACCACCGGCTCCGCTGACAGGCTGAATGGGTGGGGATGCCACCACATGCCCGGAGCCAGGAAGCGCCAGATGAAGAAGCGTCCGCCCGTTCCTGCCAGCTGGTCCAGCTTCCGGCCCCGCATGACGATATTCACCACGCCGGGCGCCACGGCTTCCACACGGGCCACCGTCAGTTGGTGGCGAACCGTGGCCAGCACAGGCTCAAGGATGCGGAAGTACACGACGGCCGAACCGGTGTAGATACAGATGGCAAGCCAGTACCACCGCTGCCAGGTCCCGGCCGCAAAGAGGCCGCCCACACTGAACTGGTGGGGGATCGATGTTGCAACCGCCGCGTAGGTCAGCAAGTGGACCACGTACCAGAACTCGTACGGGAAGCGCCGGCGGACGGCCACCAGGGAGGTCACCACGACGGCGATGAACAGGGCCATGGAAACGAACGCCAGCCACATATCCGGCACCTGGACCCAGAGGTTGATGGATTCGCTGACGGGATCCAGGCCTTCGGCCATACCGTAGCCGACGGCAAGCAGCAGGCCATGCGCCAGGAGGAGGTAGAGGGAGGGCTTGCCCAGCTTGCCGTGGAATTCGAGGGCTCGGTCGTGGCCGATGGTGCGGTCGATAAACGGGATCCGCGCGGCCAGGAGCAGCATCAGCAGGACCAGGTCCATGCCCGCCAGTCCGGCCACGATCCCCGCCGCCGTAAACAATGCGGCCGGTGAGGTGATGGTGGTGGCCCCGCCGTCGGCCAGCCACAAGGCGATGGCGGCGGCCACGGACGCCCAGGCAATGACGGTCAGGAGGTCCGTCCGCAGCATGCGCTGGCGGTACTGGCGGGTGAACCAGCCGCGGGCGGGTATCTTCGGTGGTGAGAGCTCCGGGCGGCCGGAGCTGCTTGCGGCCGGTGATGCCGGCAGGAGCTGCGTGTTCATGTATCAAACATGGGCGGGGAAGCTATGTCCCTGCTGTGAAAAGAGGCCAGCGGCGGCTGTGACCCTTCGACAGGGGCATGCCCTTATACACCCGATTGGTCTTTAATTGCGTCAACTCGTAGACTTGGTAGGCGCTAAGTGCGCGGAGCGTGCGCAATTGCTCCGGTTGCCCGGTAATTTTCTCCAGGGTGGCCGGTAGTTAGGGGCTCAAGTTGCGTAACTAACCGTTGCCCGTACATTCTGTGGGTCGCACTTGGCAGCATGGTCCAGCAGCAGATATGCGGATCATTACTTTCAATTCTTGAGGAGAAGTCATGGCAGCACACTGCCAAGTGACCGGAGCCGAGCCGGGCTTTGGGCACAGCATTTCGCACTCGCACCGCCGCAACAAGCGCCGGTTCGATCCGAACATTCAGAAGAAGCGCTACTGGGTTCCGTCCCTGCGCCGTAACGTCACGCTGCAGGTCTCTGCACGTGGCATCAAGACCATCGACGTGCGCGGCATCGACGCAGTCGTCGCCGACATTCTGGCTCGTGGGGTGAAGCTCTAGTGGCTAAGGACAAGGACGTACGTCCGATCATCAAGCTCAAGTCGACTGCGGGCACGGGTTACACCTACGTAACCCGCAAGAACCGTCGTAACGACCCGGACCGCATGGTCCTGAAGAAGTACGACCCCAAGATCCGCCAGCACGTCGAATTCCGAGAGGAGCGCTAAACATGGCTAAGAAGTCCAAGATTGCTCGCAACGAGCAGCGCAAGGTCATCGTTGAGCGTTACGCTGCCAAGCGCCTCGAACTGAAGAAGACCCTGGTTGACGAAAACGCAACCGACGAAGCACGCGAAGCAGCCCGCCTGGGCCTGCAGAAGCTGCCCCGCAACGCGTCCCCGATCCGTCTGCGCAACCGCGACATCATCGACGGCCGCCCCCGTGGCACCTTCCAGAAGTTCGGCATCTCCCGTGTTCGCTTCCGCGACATGGCTCACCGCGGTGAGCTCCCGGGCATCACCAAGTCTTCCTGGTAATCCAGCACCGCTGATTCCAGCTGCTTGAGAAGGGCCGGCAACCGTTTGGTTGCTGGCCCTTCTGCGTTTAACCCAGTGCTTGTTCAGCGGCTGCGGCTGCCGGGAACACCTGTGCGGCAGCACACACCTGCAGGATTGCGACGATGGCGGGTTGCGCAGGCGATCCACCCCGGGTTTCGCCGCGGAATACCGGGGATCTCGGGCCTCTGAAGGGCCGGTTTGCGGTGGGGGTTGTGTGCGTGTATTGTTTTCTAAGTCGCCGCGGGGGAGACAGTGAAGAACTGTTCACCGGGTGGCCAAAACCCCAAAATTCGAAGCCATTATCTGGTTGCTCTTTAGGGCGCTGGAAATCGGTGTGGGGCGGTCCTCTATTTGATGTTGGTCCTGAAAGATGGATTTGACTCGGGTTGTGGGATCGGGTAAGTTTGAAAAGTTGCTCCGGAGCGATCCTGAACGTTGGTTTGG
>NZ_JABFMW010000039.1 GCF_013359725.1 Pseudarthrobacter sp. C4D7
CACCACCCAAACCAACGTTCAGGATCGCTCCGGAGCAACTTTTCAAACTTACCCGATCCCATCCGGCTTTGCAAACCACGTTTCCGTGACCCACAACCCTTCAGGATCAGCCCCCACCCAACAACAGCACGCATAAAAGCGGACCGTATTCCAGGCCGTTCAAAAAGGGGGGTTGGCCGCTATCTTTCCGCATCAGCGGCGGCGACTCAGAAAACAATACCCCCACACAACCCCCACCGCAAATCGGGCCTCAGGAGGTGTCGATTCCGCGAAATCCCGGGGCAGGAAGGTCATTGAAGGCACCCGGGCCTTCTGCCGGCGTCGTAATTCCCCTCTGTGTGCTGCCACACACCCGCACCGCTGCCGCCGCAGCCATCAAAAGGACAGGCTGTGGACACGTCCGAAAGGGAAATGTCCACAGCCTGTCTCAGTGCTGCCAGATTCGCCTATCGCTCGCAGGCAACACCATCGCCATCCCGGTCAAGGGAAGAGCTGTAGCCCGGCTGCCCCCTGTAAAGCGGGGCAGCGCCGGCATTCTTCGCGGCGGTGCAGTTGGCGTAGTAGGCAGCTGCTGGCACTTGTGCAGGTGCCGGCGCTGGCGCTGGCGCCTGGACAAACTTTTGTGCTGCCTGCTGCTCCGCGGCCGCCTTGGCAGCCGCATCCCGTGCCGCTTGATCCGCGGCAGCTTTTGCCGCCGCAGCCTGATCGGCGGCTGCCTTCTCGGCTGCGGCTTTATCAGCGGCGGCCTTCGCGGCTGCTGCCTGTTCCGCTGCAACCTGATCAGCTGCTGCCTTCTCGGCGGCGGCCTTCTCCGCTGCCACGTCGTCGAGGTTCTTGACGCCGAGATGGACCGTGGAGCCCTTGGCCGCCTGTGCGCCGTTGGCCGGATCCTGGGAAATCACCTGCCAGTTGCTCTTCATGATGATCGATTTGCCCTTGGCGGTGTCCACGGACTCTACGTTGAACCCGAGCTTCTTCAACTGGTCCGTGGCCTTGTCCAACGTCAGATTCACAACGGCTGGCACAACAACGGTTTCGGTCGTTTGCGAGACGGCAGTGGCGGTTGCGGTGGCGGCTGCCACGGGCTGCGTCGCCGCCTGCTTGCCGCCGCAGCCTGTGAGCATGAGGCCGGTCAGCAGCACCAATGCTAGTGACGCCTTCATCCTGCCCGTCACCGGAACGGTGTCTTCTTTCATGTTTCCCCCTGGGATTGCTGGTGATGGTGGTAAAAAATCAGGTTCTGGAATGCCGGAAAGCAACGTGCCTACTCGCAGGCAATGCCGTCCGAGTCCCGATCGAGGGCAGGACGGTAACCCGCCTGTCCCGCGTAAAGCGGCGCAGCTCCGGCAGCCCTAGCCGCCGCGCAGTTGGCATAGTAGGCGGCAGCCGGTGCCGCAGGGACGGGGACCACCGGCGCGGGCGCCGCAGGGACGGGGGCGGCGGGTGCAGGTGCCGGAGCCACGGCCGCTGGTGCCGGTGCCGGTGCGGCCGCAACGGGGGCCGGGGCAGGTGCCGCGGCAGCCGCAACAGGAGCCTCCTGGTTTGTCGGCGCCAACTGCCCGGCACAGTCGCCAAGGATCCGGGCAATGGCATCGTGTTCCGCTTGGGTGACCCAGAGCCCGTACGTCGCCTTCACCGAAACCTGCCGCGCAACGTAACCGCACCGGAAGCCCTTCGCCGGGGGCAGCCAGGTGGCTGCATCGCCGTCGCCCTTTTGCTGGTTGGTGGGCCCGTCGGTGGCCTGCAGGTTGAGCGGATCATTGGCGAAGGCCGTCCGTTGTTCGGCGGTCAACTGCTGGGCGCCCTTCTGCCAGGCGTCGCTCAGGGCCACCACGTGGTCGATCTGCACGGCGCTGCTGGTGGCCGAACCCCGGACAAAGCTGATGGTCTTCCCCGTGTAAGGATCGGCCAGGGTTCCCGACTGCACCTTGCACGGCACGCTGTTCGTGAACACGATTCCAGTGAGGTCGCGTTGGAGGATGTCATTGCGGGTATCGCAGCCGTTCCGGTCCACATCCGCCCAGGCCTGGCCGAACTGTGCCCGGTCGTATCCGGTCTTGGGCGCGCGCCCCTTGATGGGGAGGGCCGCCAGCAGGTCCAGCGCCTTGGTGGCGTAGGCGGGCTGCGCATTAGGTGCGGTCGCAGTGACGCCGGCCGCAAGAATGTAAGGGTCCTCCGGGTCAAGTGGCTCCCCCGTGGCGGTGGCAGTGGCACTTGGCGTGGACGACGGCGTCGCCTTGGCCGCGGCGGTCGGGCTCGCTGCGGGTTCAGCGGCCTTGGCCGTGCCCTCCGCTGAGGCGGCCTGCAGGTCCGCCGAGGCAACCCGCGGCATGGCGACAGCGCCACCGGTGAAGAGTGCCAAAGAGGCTGCCATGGCAATTGCTCCGGCTTTCCGCTTGGCGGGCAGCCAGGCCCAGGACCGGCGGCCTGTCAGAAGGACGTAGGGGCCGGTGAGTGCCAGCGGGATGGCCAGGACAACCAGGGCCCCGCCAAATCCACTGCCTATTCCGGCCAAAAGCATGAAGAACGCAGTAATCGCCCCGACGATAAACGTTGAATAGCGTGGTTTCCGTGGCGGCTTCGGTGCCGGAGCGGACGGAACAAACCCCAGAAGGGTTTCGTAGTCGGACATTAATTCCCCAGATATGAAAGGCCCGCAAAACGATGCCCCGTATGTCCCGGGCCTGCTGCTAAGCCCGGAAACCCATCGCCGTCGAGCCTATGCCCCCTTCCGGCTCTTATTCCCGGCAGCCCAAAACCCTCGGCCAATATTCAGGCAGTCTTGATGCGACCTTGATGCAAAGCTGTCGCAATTAGGTGCCGATTCTTAACAAAAGCCGATGCCGTCGCCGTTATTTCCTGCCGTTATTCCGCTGGACATTGCCCAAAGATAGAGTGGCCTGCATGCAGATGCGCCTTGAAGTTGTGCAGGTCCCGGTGGCGGACGTCGACCGGGCAAAAGCCTTTTACACGGACAAGCTCGGTTTCGTCCTGGACCACGATGTGGAACACATTCCGGGCATGCGCGTGGTCCAGCTGACTCCCCCGGGTTCTCCCACATCCGTGGTCATCGGCACGGGAATGACCAGCATGACGCCCGGCAGCCTGGAAGGCCTCCAGCTGGTTGTCCCGGACATCGCCGAGGTCCGCAGCGAGCTGGTCAGCCGCGGCGCCGACATCAGCGAGGTCCAGGACCTTGGCGGCGTCCTGTTCGCCTACTTCAGCGATCCCGACGGCAACCGCTGGGTGATGCAGGGCCAGACCCAGGAGCACATCCGGGACGCACACAGGCAGTAGGAAGGGCCGCGCGGCGGCAGTGCAGCATTACTTCGCAGGCGGCGGAGCCGTAGATCCCCGGACCACCAGCTCCGTGCCCAGCTCGATCCGCTGCGGAAGTTCCTCGTCGCCATCCAGATGCCGGAGCAGCGCCCTCATGGCAGTCTCCGCCATCTGCACCACAGGCTGGCGGATGGTGGTCAGCCCGGGTTCCACCCATTCAGCTGCCGGAATGTCGTCAAACCCGATGATGGAGAGGTCCTCCGGTATGCGCAGGCCGGCAGCGCGGGCGGCACGGTAGGCGCCCAGGGCCTGGCCGTCGTTTCCCGTGAAGATCGCAGTGGGCCGGTCCGGCAACTCCAGGAGTTTCCGGGTGGCGGCTTCCCCGGCTTCTATGGAGAAGTCCCCTGGAACCATCAGGGCCGGATCCAGCGCCACCCCTGCCCGGCGCAGTGCGGAGACATATCCGTCCTCGCGTGCGCTGCTGCACTGCAGGTCCTCGCGGCCGCCGATCATGGCGATCCTCTTATGCCCCAGCTGCAGCAGGTGCTCGGTGGCCGAGTATCCGCCTTCCCAGTTGGCCGCGCCCACCGTCATCAGGTCGGGTCCCGGCTGTCCGACCGGATCAATCAGCACCACCGGAATTCCCAGGGACTTAATGCGCTGGATCTGCTTGGCGTCCAATTGATAGACGGCCATCAACAGTCCGTCGGACTTCCGCTCGGCAAGGTTGGCCAGCCACGGCCGGATGCGGGAGCCGTCCAGGTTCAGGCTGCTGACCACGGTTCCGTACCCGGCATCCTGCGCTACCCGCTCAACACCTTCGATGATTTCCAGTGCCCACTCCGAGCCCAGGCCGGGAAACACCAGGTCCACCAGTCCGGCTTTCTGCCTGCGCTTGGCAGGGCGCCGGGCATAGTCGCGCTTGGCGATGATCTCCTCCACGCGCGCCCGTGTCTCTGCCGCCACATGCGCGTGTCCGTTCAACACCTTGGACACTGTGGGGACGGAAACTCCTGCCTCGCGGGCTATCTCGCTGATCGTCGCGCGCCTGGTGTCCTGCTTGCTCACCATGGAGACCGCCCTTTCACCCGGGCTTCGCCCGGTGCTAGTTATCGGAAAGTTCCCACGTTTGGATCCGGCCACACATGCCGTAGATTCTGCGGTTTTCCCGTTTTCCCATCGTAGTTTGCGCGCTCGCCAGATAGATACTTTCGGCCGTGTCCAGGGAAGCAAGCTGCTGTTGCGTCAGCTGGACCTGCCGTGCCGCTCCACCGGCCAGCAGGTCTGCCCACTCCGCCGTCCTGCCGGCCACGAGACGAGCGGCCGCGGCGTGGAACCCCTCCAGCGCAGACGGCCCGGCGGCAAGGACTGCGTCCTTCAGGGCGAAGTACCCGTCCAAAGCCAAATCACGACGACGGCGGGCGGCCTGTTCTCCGGCTGCCAGCCCGGCGTCGGCGTCGCGATGCTCCAGCGCCGCCGCGCGGCGGTAGGCCTCCGCATCCGCCAGGTACTCCGGCGGGAAGGTCATGACGGCGTCACCGTGTTCGGGAAGCCCGGCGTTCTGCATCACCACCAGGACCTTCAGGTCGCCCGAATCGTTGATGGCCCGGTGCACTGTGCCCGGCGTGAACCACAGCACGGCACCGGGTTCCAGCGGGCTGGACGTGAAGCCGCGTGAATCCAGGGTCTCCAGCCTGCCGCGTCCTTCGAGGACCACGTACGCTTCGGTTGAGGCCGTGTGCACGTGCGGCGATCCTCCGGCTGCTCCATCAGCTCCGGGCCAGTCGTAGACGCTGATCTCCGACAGGCCGGTGGCCCCGGGAAAGGATGAGGACGCCACGCTCACCGCCAGCTGTACAGGGCCGACTCCGCGGCAGCGGCCAATGATGCCGCCCGCTCCGCGTCCACCGCGCCATCGGCCACCACCACCGCGTAGCGGTAGGTGAGCGGGGATCCTTCCCGCAGCGGCACCTCCGCGCTGAAGAAGGGCGCCGAGCCGAGGCAGGCGAAGATGGATGACCGCGCGAACCACTGGTTGGGGGCGCCCGGGTTTGAAGAATCCTCGACGAAGGCGATGGTGGAGGACCGGCAGGTGCCGTCGTGCTTCCCGGTGAAGGCGACCCACGGTGAGCGGGTGCCCATGAAATCGTCCGCTCCCACACCGTCCTGGCTGCGGAACTCCCCTCCGGTGAAGGACCTGGGCCCGCGCCAGAAGAGACCGCCGTAGCCTGCGTTATCGCGGCCTTCCGTGGTGGGGCTGCCGATCCTGATGTCCGCGCCGGAGATGTTGACCATCCGGGTTTCGAACAGGATGGCATAGGCCCCTGAGGTGGCACTGCCGGCATCCGCGTCCAGGAGTTGGATGCTGAACCTGCGGTTCTCGGTGATGACCGGCGTGCCCTCCTGGGATGTCCAGGTGAGGGACTCGGAGGCGGTGATGGCCGCCCCGGACTGCTCAATCCCTGTGAAGGATTCGTGGGTCATGGCGCCGTTGTTGTCCAGGTTGGCGTATTCGGTGCTGCGCGTGTAGGTGGCGCCGCCCCAGAAATTGTGCGGTCCCACGTTGGGCAGCGCCCAGGAGAGCCCCTTGTGCCAGACATGGTCCCAGGGGCGCGAGATGGTGACCTCGTCGCCGCCGATGGTGGTGAGCGGATGGAAGAACGGCCGCGGACTCTCATACTGGTGGTTAGAGGGCTTGTACGTGTAGGTGGCGATGGGCCGCCCGTAAGCGGTGAAGGTGAGGGCGCTGCCGTCATCCTCCACGCTGAGCTGGGCCGTTGCGGCGGTTGAAGGGGCGGTGGCGGGAGAGGTGGTCACTGTGGGGTCCTTTGGCGGTGGAAATCAAACGGAGGTGTCGACGGCGGTCCGGTCCAGGGCGGTGGCGTCCAGGACCCGGGTGCCCAGCCCCTCACCATCCATGCCGGCGTAGAACGGATGGCCGGGAACGATCTGGCCGCGCCGTACCGGCTGGCCGGTGAAGGCTGAGGCGTAAATGGCGGCAGCGAGCTCAAGCGTCTGCCGCGCGGAGTCCGCACCGGCTGGAAGGGGGCGGCCGGCGTCGAGGGCGTCGTACATGGCCAGGAACTGGGCGGCATGGCCGCTGCCGCGTTCCAGGGGCTGCCCGTTCCACGCCGAGGCGACCTGATCTTCATGGCCGGGCGCCCCGGTCACGGTCCAGTTGTCCGTGCTGTAGCCGTAGAGGTGGCTCAGCTCCACGGTGGCGCACTCGCAGTCGATCCGGATATCCGAGGTTTCCCGCGGCGAAAGCAGCGAGTTGATCATGGTGGCCACGGCGCCGTTGCGGAACCTGACCAGGGCGGCGGAAAGGTCTTCGGTGGAGGTGGCCCGGGCCTGCCGGCCGGCCAGCGCAGTGACTTCTTCCCAGGGGCCCATCAGGAACAGCAGCAGGTCGAACTGGTGGATGCCGTGGCCCATGGTGGGGCCGCCGCCTTCGGCGTCCCAGGTGCCGCGCCAGGGCAGGTCCCAGTAGCTGTCCGGCCGGTACCAAAGGGTGTCGCACCGGGCAACCAGCGGCCGGCCAAAGTCGGACCCCCCGATCAGGTGCCGGGCCGCTGCCGCGGCGTCCCCAAAACGGTGCTGGAACACACAGGAGAACTGGGCACCGCCTTTGGACTGTGCCGCCGCCAGCCGGTCGAAGTCCGCAAGGCTGAGTGCCGGGGGTTTCTCGGAGAGAACATGGACGCCCGCCTCCAGGCATTCTATGGCCTGGTCGATGTGGAGCATGGGCGGCGTGCAGAGGTGCACGACATCCGGTTTTGCCTCGGCCAGGAGTTCGCCCAGGGTGAGGTACGTCCCGGGGATCCCGTGCCTGTCCGCGAAAGAGTCCAGCCTGTCCTGGTCAACGTCGCAGGCCGCCACGAGCTGGGCCCTGCCTCCGGTCCTGGCCAGGTTGTCCGCATGAACCGCGGCAATCCCGCCGGTTCCCACGAGGGCCACTTTGTATGTCCGCATTCTCTCTCCGTCGTTGCAGTGAAATTCGTAGCAGCCAGGCGGGCAGGCACGCGCAGCCTGCTGGTTTCGGTGGCGCGCTCCGAATCCTCACCCCGCGCTGCGCTTGGAAAGTTTCCGTTGAGCCGACGAAGTTTCTGTTGACTGTGCCCGCACTATCATGGTGCTTGAGCTTCAACCCTAGGAATTTCCGTTGGGCAGAGTCAATGGTTTGCCCTAGAAAGTAAACATAAGTTTCTGATAGTTTCTAAGAAACTCCCACGATCCTAGGAGACGCCCGTGACCAGCGGTGCCGCCGAAATAGAAGCCCACGCCCCCTCCGCCTCCGGCACCCAGCCCCCTCCCGCCGTCGAAACCCTGTCCATCGATGAGTTGGTCCAGCAGATGACGCTGGAGGAAAAGCTGGCGCAGCTGGTGGGGGTTTGGGTCAATGCCTCCACCGAGGGCGATTCCGTGGCCCCCCTGCAGAACGAGATGGCCGGTGAAGACCGCTCCTGGAAAGAGATGATTGCCTCCGGCCTGGGGCAGATCACCCGCATGTACGGCACGGTCCCCGTGGAACCGCTTGAGGGCGCGCGCCGGCTCGCTGCTGCCCAGCAGCAGGTCATGGCCGCCTCCCGCTTCGGCATTCCCGCCCAGGTCCATGAGGAATGCCTGGCCGGGCTGGCCGCCTGGAAGGCCACGGCTTTTCCCGTTCCGCTGGCTTGGGGCGCCACTTTCAACCCCGCGCTGGTGCGCCGGATGGCCGGCCTTATCGGTGGGCAGATGCGGGCGCTGGGCGTTCACCAGGGACTGGCACCGGTCCTTGACGTGGTCCGGGACCTGCGGTGGGGCCGCGTGGAGGAAACCATCGGCGAGGACCCGCACCTGGTGGGAACGGTGGCCAGCGCCTACGTATCCGGGCTGGAGGCCGCAGGTATTGTGTCCACGCTGAAGCACTTCGTGGGCTACTCGGCGTCCCGTGCAGGGCGGAACCACGCGCCGGTGTCCATGGGTCCGCGCGAGGTGGCAGACGTCATGCTGCCACCCTTCGAAATGGCCCTGAAGCACGGTGGTGCACGGTCGGTCATGCACGCCTACACCGACATCGACGGCGTTCCCGCGGCCGCCAACCGTGCCCTGCTGACCACTTTGCTGCGCGACGAATGGGGCTTCGCCGGCACCGTGGTGGCGGACTACTTCGGCGTGGCTTTCCTGGACGTCACCCATGGGATTGCTGCCGATGCAGGCGAAGCCGCGGCCCTGGCCCTGGCCGCCGGCGTGGACGTGGAACTGCCCACCGTAAACTGTTACGGCAAACCCCTGCTGGAGCGCATCCGCTCAGGAGAGGTATCCGAAAGCCTGGTGGACACCGCGCTGCGCCGGGTGCTCAGGCAAAAGCAGGAAGCCGGGCTGCTTTCGCCTGGCTTCGACCCGGCTCCCCCGGTCCTTGCTGCCGGGTCCATCGACCTGGATCCTGCCGCCAACAGGGAACTGGCACGGGAGATTGCCGCCCAGTCCCTGGTGCTGCTCACCAACAGGATGCACGACGGCGGCCCCGGCCTTCCGCTGCCCGGGGCCGCGCTGGCGTCCCTTGGCGTCGTGGGGCCGCTGGCAGAAGATCCGTTCGCCATGCTGGGCTGCTACTCCTTCGACGCGCACGTGGGCGCATCCCATCCTGACGTTCCCATGGGCATCGACGTTCCCACCGTGGCGGCCGCGGCCGCCCGGCGCTACGGGCAGGTGCGGACCGCCGCCACCGGAACCTGCGAGGCCATCGGGGAGGAACAGATCGCGGCAGCGTGCGCGATTGCCTCTTCGGTGGACACCTGCGTGATCGTGGTGGGCGACAACGCCGGTCTCTTTGGCCGCGGCACGTCCGGGGAAGGCAACGACGCTGCAGACCTTCGGCTGCCGGGCGACCAGCACCTCATGCTGGACAGCGTGCTGGCCGCAGCGGAGGATGCCGGGACCCGGGCGGTGGTGGTCGTGCTCAGCGGCAGGCCCTACGCGCTGGGCGACTTTACAGAGCGGGCCGCGGCGATCGTGCAGGGATTCTTCCCGGGCGAGGAAGGGGCCGAAGCACTCTGGGATGTCCTGTCCGGAGCGGTGAATCCTTCCGGAAAACTGCCCGTCTCCGTTCCCCGGAGCTCCGGAGGCCAGCCGGGAACCTACCTGCACAGCCGTCTTGCGGGTCCATCCGGCGTGAGCGCCCTGGACCCGTCGCCGCTGTTCAGCTTCGGCCACGGGCTCTCATACACGTCCTTCGAGTTCTCCGGCCACGTATCTGCTGCTCCTGCCATGTCCACGTCGGGCTCCGTGACCGTGGCCTGCACGGTCACCAACAGTGGGTCCGTCGACGGCGCTGAAGTGGTGCAGCTGTACCTGGAGGATCCCGTAGGCGAAGTAGTGCGGCCCGTCCGTGAGCTGATCGGCTATGCCCGCGTGGAACTTGCTGCCGGAGCCTCTGCCCGGGTGGAGTTCTCGGTGCACGCGGACAGGACCTCCTTCACGGGCCTGGACCTGCAGCGGGTGGTGACGCCGGGGCTGGTGAAACTGCACGTGGCCACCTCCAGCAGCTCCGAGGTCCACACCCACGAGATCATCCTGCACGGCGAGCGCCGCGTGGTGGGCTTCGAACGGGAGATGCTGACGCCGGCAACCGTGACGCCGCACCACCTGCGCTGACCGGCAGACCGGATCCGGCGTTTCACCCGCCCCGGCCGTGTACCGTCCTGGCGTTATTGGGTGGTTCCCCAACGTCGTGGACGGTGTGCCCGCTGCAGGCCATGGTGGTGACGCTGGCCCGCGCAGGCCATGCCATGTTTGCCAAGGTCGAAAAGTTCGAGGACTTCGAGGACATTGACCTCCCCACCGGGCCCGGGCCGTTCCGGAGCCGTCCCCGCGACCTCGCCGCCACCCTCCAGGCCGCAGCTTCCCGCACCGACTGAACGCCAGGCCCACCCCGGAGGGTCCAGCCGGGCCCGGCCGGCCCCTGTCCTCCTGCGGTGAATTTTTCTTCCACGTGCCGCAGGAGCGGCCGGCTGTTCAGGCACAAAAGGAACACCACGGCGCCGGCGATGACCGGCAACAGGTACGCGGTGCTCACCAGCAAAAGGGTGGCTGTCACGAACACGATGCCCAGGTTTCCGAGGGCTGCCCGCTTCCGGGCGCTGAAGCTGTACAGGGACAGGCGGTACAGGTCACGCGTGCGGAACGAGAAGCGTGACAGCAGCAGCAGTGCGTGGAACGCCGCAGTGCCCACCAGGAGA
The DNA here is from genome assembly GCF_013359725.1 of Pseudarthrobacter sp. C4D7. GTDB lineage: Bacteria > Actinomycetota > Actinomycetes > Actinomycetales > Micrococcaceae > Arthrobacter. The sequence goes on from NZ_JABFMW010000039.1 coordinate 10,500, forward strand.
GCAAGGACCAGCAACGCCAATCGAAGAGCCGGCGCGGCGGGTCCGGCTGTTCCCGGCGATGGCACTGCAGCCAGGTTCACCGCGATCACGGTGAGGATGAGCAGGTACGGTGTCCAGGCCCGCACGGCCTGGACACCGCTCACCCGGTAACCGCGCATAAAGTCCCGGTACACCTGGCCCTCGTGCCCGGCAAGCATCCGGTTGAAGGCGTAGAGGCAGGCGGCCAGGGCGGGCCCGGCAGGCACCAGCGCCACAGGAATCAACCAGGCACCGGCTGCCGGGGCAGCCAGCAGGGCCGGCAACAGCAGGATGTTGGCCAGGACCAGCAGAGCCGAGCCCGTCATGACGCCCGCCACCGTGCCGGCCGCCCTGAACAGGGGGCCGGCACCGTACTCCGCCTTCTTCTGAACCACCAACTGCCTTTCCGTCCCGGCGGAAGCCTGCTGCCGCCGTCGTACCTTCTACTTCTTGTCCGCGTAGGCCTTGTACGCCTTGTTGGCCAAATCTACATACTTGCCCATGCCCTTGCTGTCCAGCTCCTTGATGTAGGCATCGAACTCGGAGAGGGGCCGCTGCCCGGTGATGAACTTCAGGGTGTTCTGCTTGACGTGGTCCTTCAGCGGAGTGAGCACCAGCGTGGCCTGTTCGCGGTCCGTGTCACTGAACGGCACGGGCGGCGCCACCGGCCTGGGGGTCTTGCTCTTCATGGCCTTCTGGAACGCCAACTCCTCGTCGTTGAACGTGGACTGCAGCAGGTCCGTGGTGCCGCCGTAGGAGAAGTTGCCGCCCGAGAAGCCATAGTCGACGCGAAGGTCTTTGGTGCCGGCGGGGTTCAGGCCCTGGAAGTTGATGTCCTTGGCCAGCACCCGCTTGCTTCCCTCCTTGGTGTAGGTGGTGCCCTGCACGCCCCATTTGGCGAACTCCTGGCCGGCATCGCTGTAGAACAACCAGTCGATGTATTGCATCAGTGCCACGAAGCTGTCCTTGTCCTTCACCGACGAGTTCAGCATGATGCCGTTCTCCAGCCGCGAGCCGCCGATGACGTCGCCGGCGGGGCCACCGGGCACGGTGATCTTGCGGACGGTGAAGTTGCCCTTGCCCAGGGACTGCTCCATGGACGTGCGGTAGGTGATGATGTTCTGCGAGTTGGCACTGATCACGAACGACTTGCCCGACGTGAACTTCTGGATGGCGGAATCATCGGTCTGGGTGAAGCTTTCGGGATCCATCAAGCCCTCGGACACCAGGGAGTTGAAGTACGTCACCAGGTCCTTGAACTGGCCGGAGGCAGCGCCGAACGCGAACTGCTTCTTGCTCTCATCAAAAGTCAGCCCGTCCACCAGGCCCCAGCCGGCAACCGTGCCGTAGGCAGTGCCTGCAATGTTGAGCACGCTGTTGCCGTTGAAGCGGTCGGAGAAGGGCACCACGTCCGGGTGGTTCTTCTTCAGTTTCCGCAGCACCTCGCGGAACTCGTCCCAGGTCTTGGGCTCAGCGATCCCGTCCTTCTCGAGCACGTCCGTGCGGAACGCGAGCGTGTAGTCCGGCCAGAGTTCCTCATGCAGGCCCGGGAGGACGTAATACTTGCCGTCCTCCTGGGTGAGGCCTGCGATCTCAGGCTCCAGCTTCCACTTCTTGACCTTGTCCTGGTAATGCGGCATGAGGTCCACGTAATCGCTGACCGGGAGGACCGCGCCGGAGGACACGTAGGCGCTCTCCTGGCCCGGGTAGGTCTTGGCGATGATTTCCGGAGCGCTCCCGGAGCTGATCAGCAGACTGCGCTTCTGTTCATAGTCGCTGCTGGGGACGATGGTGGGCTGCAGCGTGACGTTGTTGTCGCTGGCCATCTTGGTGAACAGCAGCCAGTCCTTCTTATAGGGATAGGTGGGCTGGTCGCTGAAAAGGAACGTGAAGCTCAATGGCGCCGTCGCCTTGAACGTGTCCCCTACTCCAAAACTGTCCATCGCGCCGTTGCGTGCTTTGGAGGTGTCCACTTTGCTGCCGGAATCAGAGTCACACCCGGCCATCACCAGGCCGAAGGCTGCAAGCGCGGACAGGCCGAGGAAATCTCGTCTGCGGATCATGGGTTTTCCTTTCATAACGGGTTATTCCTTGACGGAGCCGAGCATGACGCCCGAAAAGAAGTACTTCTGGACGAACGGGTAGACGCACAGGATGGGAATGACGGTGAGCACGATGGTCACCGACTGGATGTTGGCGGCGATCTGGCCCACGTTCTCTGCGGTGCCGCCTGCCGAGCCGGCGGTGGTGACGCCGGCAATCATGTTGCGGAGGTAGATGGTCACTGGAAAGAGGTCGGGGTTGTCCAGGTACAGGAAGGCCTGGAACCAGGAGTTCCAGTTGGCGACGGCGTAGAACAGCACCATGGTGGCCACGATCGCCTTGCTCAGCGGCAGCACCACCTTGAAGAGGACCCCGTACTGGGTGAGGCCGTCGATGGCTGCCGCTTCCTCCAGTTCCCGCGGCATGTTCTCGAAGAACGACTTCATGATCAGCAGGTTGAAGACGCTGATGGCGTTGGGCAGCACCACCGCCCACAAGGTGTCCCGCATGCCCAGCGACGTGATGAGCACGTAGTTGGGGATCAGGCCGCCGTTGAAGAACATGGTGAACACGGCGATGCCGATGAACACGCTGCGGCCCTTGAGGTCCTTTTTGGCGATGGCGTAGGCGAAGCTGGTGGTCAGCACCATCGAAATGGCCGTGGCCACCACGGTGTACAGGACGGTGTTGCCGTAGTTCCGCCAGAACACCGAATCCGCCAGGATCAGCTGGTACGTCTCCGTGTTGAACCCCAGCGGGAACAGGTTGACCTGACCCGCGTTGATGAATCCTTCGCTGGAGAAGCTCTGGGCAAGGATGTTCAGGAACGGGTACATCGTCAGGAACACCACCACCAGCAGGAACGCGAGGTTGGCCACCCGGAACACCCGCATGCTGCGGGAAACCTTCATGTCCTTGACCAGGACTCCGGTGTCCTTGCCAGCTGTTTTCACGCGGACCTCTTTCACTGCCGGCTCTTTCACGGTTGCCCCTTTCACCACAGGCTCGTTCCGGCGAGCCGCTTGGAGATGGCGTTCGCGGACAGGATCAGCGTGAGGCCGATGACGGATTCGAACATCCCGATCGCAGCGGCATAGCTGAAGTTGGACGATTCCAGGCCCACCCGGTACAGGTAGGTGGAGATGACATCCGAGGTCTCGTAGTTGAGCGGGTTGTAGATCAGGAGGATTTTTTCGAAGCCCACGGCCATGAACGTGCCGATGTTCAGGATCAGCAGCGTGATGATGGTGGGCCGGATGGCCGGGAGGGTCACGTGCCAGGTCTGCTGCCAGCGGTTGGCGCCATCGATCCGTGCGGCCTCGTACAGGGATTCGTCCACGCGGGTCAGCGCCGCCAGGTACAGGATGGCGCCCCAGCCCATGGTCTGCCACACCTCGGAGCTGATGTACATGGGCCGGAACCAGGCAGCGTCCTGGGTGAAGTTCACCGTGGTGCCGAACAGTGTGCTGGCGATCTGGTTCACGGTGCCGGTCATGGAGAAGTTCTGCAGGATCATGCCGGCGATGATCACCACGGACATGAAGTGCGGCAGGTAGGCCACGGTCTGCACGAATTTCTTGAACTTCTGGGAGCGAAGCTCGTTGAGCATGAGCGCAAAAATGATGGGCATGGGGAAGCAGAACAGCAGTGTCAGCACGCCCAGCATGATCGTGTTCTGGAAGGCCTGCCAGAAGCTGGGATCGTTGATGAAAAGCGTGACGTACTTCAGTCCCACCCATTTCTCGCCGAAGATGCTGCCGCCTGGCTGGAACTGCCGGAAGGCGATGACGTTGCCGGCCATCGGCAGGTACCGGAAGATGGCAAAGTAGGCCAGCGGCAGCAGCACCAGCGTGTACAGCCGCCAGTCGCGCTTGATGGCCAGTTTCCAGCTGCCGGGTTTGTTGCGGCGGTTCCGCGCAGCCTGGGGCGGCTCCGGGGTGACCGCCTCGGGAGGTACTTCCAATCGCATGGCCATGAGTGCCTCCTACCGGCCGTCTTCTGCGGATGTGTTGTCTGAGGTGGTGGTGCCTGCGGGTGCTTCCTGCAGCACCAGGACGCCGTTGGCGGCAAGCTCCACCGCCCCGGTGGCGGGGGTGCCGTTGAGCACGTCGGTGCCGCCTGGCCCCACGTCCACCCGGACAGGCGCATCGTTGTGGTTGAGGACCAGCAGGTAGCTGTGGCCGTTGCCCGTACGACGCCGGACCTGCACTCCCAGCGGCGCGTCCAGTTCGGGAAGAATGCCCGCGGCCGTCCTTTCGGCGTCGAGCAGGTCCGCCAGGAAGGTGCTGTCCACCCGGGCCGAAAGATAGACGGCGGTGCCGCGGCCAAAGCTGTTGCGGGTGACGGCCGGTGAGCCGGCCAGCCGGCCCGATGCGTAACTGGCCAGGACGTCCGCCGAGGTGGTGTGCAGGTGCTCAGTCCAGTAGTCGGCTGAGGCCGTGCCGCCGTCGGCGGTCGAAAGCTTGACGGCCTCGCCTTCCCCGGCGAGCGGGTGCATTTCTTCGCTCCATGCGCCAAGGACGTTGCGCAGCGCACCGGGGTAGCCGCCCAGCCGGATGGTGTTGTCCTGGTCCACGATGCCCGAAAGGTAGCTGGCTACCAGGCGTCCACCGCCGGCCACGTAGGCTTCGATGTTCTGCGCTGCCTGGTCTGTCAGCAGATAGGTGGCAGGCAGTACCACCAGGCTGTACTGGCCAAGGTCCGCCTTGGTATCCACGAAATCCACGGGAATGTTGGCGTCGAAGAACGGCCGGTACAGGCGGAGGACCTCCGCCGGATAGTTAAGGTCGGACCGCGGGGAGTTGCCCAGTTCCAGCGCCCACCAGCAGTCCCAGTCAAAAACCATGGCCACCCTGGCGCTGGTGGAGGTGCCAGTGATACCGGCCAGGCTCTTCAATTCCCGGCCAAGCCCGCAGACCTCCCTGAAAACGCGCGTGTTGGGTCCGGCATGGTTGACCATGCCGGAGTGGAAGCGTTCGGTGCCGCCCTTGGCCTGGCGCCATTGGAAGAAAAGGATGGAATCTGCGCCTTGTGCGATGGCCTGGAAGGAGCCCAGCCGCATTTTTCCCGGGAGCTTGGAGACATTGACCGGCCACTGACTGACGGCGCCGGTGGCCTGTTCCATCACCAGCCACGGCTGGCCCTGGCGCAGCGAGCGCATCAGGTCGAAGTTCAGGGCGGCTGCGACGTGCGCATCCTCCTCCCGCGGGTCCGGATAGATATCCAGGGCGGCGGCATCTTCTTCAGCGGCCCAGGCCCAGTAGTCGTTGTTCTTGTAGAAGCGCATGAAGTTGGTGACGATGGGCAGGTCCGGGGTGTGCCGGCGCAGGATGTCCCGCTCGGCCTTGAAGTGCGCCAGCATGCTGTCCGAGGTGAACCGGTGGTAATCCAGGCGGCGGGAGGGGTTTGACCAGGTGCGGGGCTGGGCCGGGGCATTGACCTGGCCCCAGTCGGAATAGCGCTGGCCCCACACGTCGGTACTCCAGGCCTGGTTCAGTTCTTCGAGGTCGCCGTACTTCTCCTGCAGCCATGTCCGGAAGGCCCGGTCAGCGTGCGGGCCGTAGGAGACGGGTCCGTACTCGTTGTTGACGTGCCACATGCACAGGGCCGGGTGGGCGGCGTACCGCTCCCCCATCTTTTCCGCCATGGCCAGGGACCTTTCCCGGTACACCGGGTGCGAGACGTCGAAGTGCTGGCGGGATCCGAAGCCGAACGTGGAGCCATCGGCCAGGACGGGAAGGATGTCCGGGTGCTGGGCCACCAGCCATGCCGGCGGGACCGCGTCCGGAGTGGCCAGGTCCACGCCGATGCCGTTCGCGTGCAGCAGGTCCATGATGTCATCCAGCCAGCCGAAGTCGTAGGCGCCGTCCGCCGGTTCAAGCCTGCTCCAGGAGAAGACCGCCAGGGTGACCAGGTTGACTCCGGCTTCCTTCATGAGAAGCACGTCCTCGTCCCACACCTCGCGGGGCCATTGTTCGGGGTTGTAGTCGCCGCCGTAGGCTATCCCGCCAAGCCGTTCATGCAGGCGTTTCAAACGCTGCCGGGAGGTACTGCTGCTCTGCTCGCTGGTCATCATTGTCCTCTGGTAGGCATGTTGGCCGCGGGATCCCCACCGGTGCGACCTGCATCACAGTGAGAAACTATCGTAAAGTTTCAGCAATAACAACAGGTTCAGCCAACTGGGAGCGGACTATTTGGCGCGCGGAAAGTCCGCCTGGGGCCAAGGAGGGCCGAATATTCCCGGAAATGGAGGGTCAGGCGCAGTTGCGCGGCAAGAGACGCCGGTGTTGGAATTTCGCGCCGTCAAGGAAACTATCGGAGGGGCAACGATCCGCGCGGTGCAGCCACCGCCGCGAACCCGGCAGGCGGGCCGCGACGCGTGGGCATCCCTGCCGGACGTGCGCCCGGCAGGGCGGGGGCTACGGCGCCGGGGCCGCCCCGCCGGCCCGGGGCTCCGCTACATCCTGGACAACCTCGTTGTGGCGCAGGAACCACGGCTTGAACGGCGGGTCGAAGCGGGCGAAGCGCGGTGCGCCCACAGGCGTAAGCCCGGCCAGGAGGAGCGCCGCCTGGAGGCCGTTGTTCCGCCGCTCAAAAGCCGCCGCAGATCCGCTGCCCGAAAAAGCCTGCACTGCGGCCAGGGAACCGGGCACCGCGCGGACCCGGACCTTGGGATCATTGGGCACCGGAGCGGTTTCAGCGCTCACGCCGGCGGGCAGGACAAAGGCCACCGAGAATTCGGCGGGCTGCCCCGCGCCGGGCAGCGGACCTGATTGGAGGACGGGCGTTGTCATGGCCAGCTTTTCGGCCCCGGCTTCCTGCAGCACCGGAGCGGTCATGGCAAGCTTCTGCCGGGCGGTGTTGCTGCCGCTGATGTAGTTGAAGAGATACCGGAATGCCGCGTTGCCGGCGCGGTCAAAGTCTGCGTTGACCGTTACTTCGGCCACCACATAATCCGGGTACCGGCGCAGTTCAAAGTGTGGATAGCGCCGGACCAACTCGAAAGGCTGCTGTTCGGTCATAGTCAACCAGAGACTACGCCGGCGGAGCCGGCGCTGCCAGCCCCGGCAACCCTTCCGGGCCAGCGGTCAGACGACGCGCCTGGTGGCACGGCGCCGAAGATTGCCCCGCACGGCGGCAACTCCGCGGATTATGGCGGCAAGAACCCCAATGCCGCCGAAGATAAAGGTCAGGACAACTCCAGCTCCGAGGAACCACACGCCGTCACTCTCGTAGCCCACCACCACCGTCCGCCCGGGGTCGTCCTGGGCATAAACCACCGTCGCCTCGCCGCCCACCACTGGGTGCTGGTCGTGGTCCACTGCCGCGAACGTCCTGTGCGGCGACCCGTCCGCCGCTTCGAAGTCCACGGTGATCCGCCGCTTCGACGCCTTGTTGACGTCGTCAAAGCGGACGATCGTTCCGGTGGCCTGCGCTCCGGTGCGCGCCAAATCCTCGTCCGCGTTGGTCATGACGATGCCCGCCACGATGAGCACCGGGCCCAGGCAGAGGACCAGGAGGGTCACCGCCAGGTTCAGTCTGCCCTTCCACGACAACGGAGGTCTGCGGTGTCCATCAATTCTGCGCCCAGTCACGGCTCCCATTCTGCCGGAAGATGTTGCCAAGCCCACGGCCCCCGGCCTTGCCCTTTGATCAGCAGGCGCAGCATAATAGTTAGCAGAACTAATTAGCAGTGCTAATGAACATCCGCAGGAGGCGCACCCGCTTATATGTCAGCCACCCGAACCACGAACACTGAAACCACCAGACCCACCGACCCGGATATCCTCGCCATCGACCTGCGCACCGCCGTGATGCGCACATCGCGCCGGCTCCGCGTCGAGGCAACCGGCGATGCCATTACCCCCGGCCAGTACACAGTGCTGGCCCTGTTGAGCGGAAGCGGCCCCCGGACCCTGCGTGACCTCGCCAAAAGCGAGCACGTCCAGGCACCCTCCATGACCAGGATCGTCAACGCCCTGGCTGACCAGGGCTTCGTCACCAGGAGCGCAGATCCCGACGACGGCCGGCAGGTCCGCGTGGACATCACCAGTGCCGGCCGGAACGTCCTGGCCGAGGCCCGCAGCCAGCGCACCGCGTGGCTTGCCCAGCGCGTGGCCGGACTCAACGAGGAAGACCGGCTCACCCTCAGCCGCGCCGCCCGCATCATGCAGGAAATGAGCGCCAAGTGAGCGCGATGTTCAAGGCCCTGGAAAACCCCAACTACCGCATCTGGGCCAGCGGCGCGATCGTCTCAAATATCGGCACCTGGATGCAGCGCGTAGCCCAGGACTGGCTGGTCCTCACCGTCCTCACGGACCACTCGGGGGCCGCCGTGGGCCTCACCACGGGCCTGCAGTTCCTGCCCATGCTGTTGTTCGGCCCCTACGGTGGAGTGCTGGCGGACCGCTACCGCAAGCGCATCATCCTTATGTGGACGCAACTGGCCATGGGTTTCACCGCCCTTGCCATCGGACTCCTGGTAGTCACCGGAACCGCCCAGCTGTGGCATGCCTACGTGGCCGCATTCTGCCTGGGCCTGGCCAGCGCCGTCGATGCCCCTGCCCGGCAGGCCTTCGTGTCAGAACTGGTGGGCCAGGACAACATCTCGAACGCAGTGGCGCTCAATTCCGCGTCCTTCAACACCGCCCGGCTCACTGGCCCTGCGATCGCCGGCGTGCTGATCGCCTGGGTGGGTACCGGCCCGGTGTTCCTCCTGAACGCCGCAAGCTTCGCCGCGGTCCTGGTCTCGCTGTTCCGGATCCGCACCACGCAGCCTGCACCCGTTGCCAAGGGAGAGCGGAGTAAGCACCAGGTGGCCGAGGGCATCCGTTACGTGCGGCGCCGGCCGGACCTGATGCTGATCATGGTCCTGGTAGGCATCCTGGGAGCGTTCGGCATGAACTTCCCGGTCATCAACTCGCTGATGGCCACCACTGAATTCAGTATGGGTCCGGGTGAATTCGGGCTCCTGGGCTCCATCATGGCGGTGGGCACGCTGGCCGGGGCCCTGCTGGCGGCGCGCCGGTCCGGACCGCGGCTGCGGTTCCTGCTGGGCGGCGCGCTGGGGCTGGGGGTCTTCACCATCCTGGGCAGTATTGCGCCGTCCTTCTGGGTGTACGCAGCGATCCTGATTCCGGTTGGCCTGGCCTCCATCACCTTCCTGAACAGCTGCAACACCAGCATCCAGCTCTCTGTGGAGCCACAGTTCCGCGGCCGGGTCCTGGCCCTGTACCTGGCCATCCTCCAGGGCGGCACCGCTATCGGGTCTCCGCTGGTGGGCTGGATCGGCAGCGAATTCGGCGCCCGCTGGTCCGTCGCGGCAGGAGGGATCGTGGTGCTGCTCGCAGGAATCGCGGCCGTGATCACGGTGACCAGGCGCAACCGGCTCACGCTGCGCGGCGCGCTAAGGATGGCCCTCGGCCGCCGCGAGCCCGCGGTCTGAGCTCACTGCTGCGGCGGTTGGCCCACGATGTCCACGGAGACCTCCACCGCCGGAACGGTGCCACGGTTTTCCAGCCAGTGAAGCGTGTTCCGGTCCTCGGGCCAGCCCACACCCGGCCCGTAATCGGTGGCCACCCCGTCCCGGTGGTCGGTAATGGTCCCCTGGAGGATGTAGACCGTGCCGGGGCGGCCTGCATGATGGTGCAGCGGCCCAAACACTCCGCCCGGCGCGATGGTCACCATCCGCATCCGCAGCTGCCGGCCATCCATGCCCTCGATCTCGCCGCCAAGGTCCACGGTTGCCAGCAGCTGCACCGAGACTCCCTTCGTCTCCGGCACCGCCTCTTCCCCTCCCATTGCCCTTCCTTCCCTTCACGGTCCCTTGACGGGAACAGCTGACGACGGCGGCGCCGGCCCGCCGATTCAAGGCACCCGGGTGCGGGTGCTTCGGGCGGCGTGTGCCGGCGTCGTATTTTCCCTGGCTGAACCTGAGGCTGGGCGCCCTGGCCGTCAGGATGGGATCGAGGAGATGTTCAGGATGTTGCCTTCACTGTCCAGGAACCAGGCCCCCTTGCCCATGCCTTCCATGGTGGCGATGCCGTTTTCGGTTTTCAGGCCAGGCATGTCGTAGTCCTCAAAAACCACGCCGCGGGCCCGCAGCTCCTCCACTTCCTTATCGACGTCATCCACGCCCCAGGACATCTGGGTATTCCTGGCGGAACCGGCGTTGTCCGTCCGGTAAAGGAGGAAGCCCGTTCCCTTGCCGCACCGGTAGATGAGGTTCTCGTTTTCGATGGTCTGGGCCGGTTCAAGGCCCAACTTGTCCCGGTAGAACTCCCTGGCGCGGTCGATGTCCTTGGCAGGCAGGACAGCCATGAGTTCCATATCTTTGAGCATGACAAACACCTTCAATGCGGTTGCGATGGCGCGCTCTCCCCCGAAAACAGCCCGGCCGTCCCCCGCCGGGCCTCGTGGCCGTCCTTTCCGCCGACTGCCGGGGCGGCCACCCGAAACCCCTCTTCACCGGTGGCAGCGGCCAGCGGTGCGGGGTCCCCGAAGTCTACGAGGCCATTATGGAACTGAATCCGGCGCGGCGAAATAGACAATTTAAACGGCGTTCCAGCCCGTTCCGCCTAGCTGTGGATTTCCGCTGCCCGCAGCCGGACAATGTCCGCCACCACGTCATCCGGGACAGGGTGGGCGGCGGTGAAGCGGATGGTCCCTTTGGACAGGGAATAGCCCTCCAGCCGGTCCGCAACTGCCGCAACGACCGCACCGGAAAAGGGAAAGATCGAGAGATGCCGTGCCGCCCGGACGGCCGCGAACAGCGGCTTGCCGTCCAGTTTCAGGGCGGGCATGCCGTAGCTCATCCCCTCCGTAGTGCCCGGCGCGACGGACCGGGCGAGCTCCACCACATGCTGCAGGCAGCTGCGGTCCGGTTCCTCCAGCGCGGCCAGGGCATCATCCACCACGCCCACCAGGAACCTCAGCCCTTCTTGGCGGTAACGGTGGCAGCCAGCGCGGCAAGTCCCCGCTCGAAGTCTGCGCCCACCAACTTGTCCATGTTCATGAACAGCGCGAACACCTTGCCCAGGCCCTTGTTTTCGCCCGTCATCAACCACGTCACGTCGGTACCGCCAGGAGCCGGCGTGAAGGTGAACGACGTCGGGTTCAGCGCTTTGAACGGCTTGGTGAACTCCAGCCGGATGCTGATGAGGCGTGAGGGCACGGACTCCACAATCTCCATAGTGCCGCTGCCGGCCTTGCGGTTGCCGCTCCATTCGTAGCCGGCCCCTGCCCCTGACCCGCTGCCGAAGTAGCGGCGGCTCATGCCCGGATCGACGCTCTCCCAGGGGGACCACGCCGTCCACTCATGGAAGTCGTTGACCAGCGGGAAGATCTCTTCTGCGGGGGCGGGAATGACGGCGCTGCGGCGGACTTCAAAAGTGGACATGGCCCCAGCATAGGGGCCGGGAGCGGCCTGGTTAAGGGGTGTGGTTAAGGAGGACCACGTTCACCGGGTCTTTGCCCTCAAGCAGCAGCCCAATCTGCTTCCTGAGCAGCCGGACCATCCGGGGAAACATGGCAGAGCTGGCGCCGCCCACGTGCGGGGTGATGAGCACCCCCGGAGTGGTCCACAGCGGGTGGCCGGCCGGCAGGGGCTCCGGGTCCGTAACATCCAGGGCGGCCCGGAGCCGGCCGCGTGCGGTCTCTGCCAAAAGGGCATCGGTGTCCGCCACCGGCCCGCGGGCCACATTGACCAAAAGCGCGTCGTCGGGCATCGCGGCCAGGAACTTTGCATCCACCAGCTGCCGGGTCTGCTCGCCCAGCGGAACACTGACCACCACAATCTCGTGCAGCGGCAGCTGCTCGTAGAGCGAGTCGATTCCGTAAATGGTTCCGCGGTGGTCCTCGCGGGCACGGCTGGCCATCCGGGTGACCTCGGCTTCGAACGGCAGGAGCCTGGCCTCGATGGCCTTGCCCACTCCCCCATAGCCCACCAGCAGAACACGCCGGTCAGCGAGGCTTGGCCGCTGGCTGTTGTCCCAGGTTCCGGTCTCCTGGTTCCGGACGAAGTCCGGAATACCGCGCTGGGAGGCCACCATCATGCCCACGGCGAGCTCCGCCGTCGATGTTTCATGGACTCCGGCTGCATTGGCGAAAGTGACGCCGCCGGGCAACACTGCGGCGACGCCGTCGTACCCGATGGACTGGCTCTGCACCAGGCCGACGTCAACGCCTTCCAAGGCGGCCAGCGCCGACGGACTGCCCATGTAGCCGGGCACCAGCAGGTCCAGGCGGCCCTCCGGTGGGGGCCCGGTGAGGTCCCACAGGACAAACTCGACGCCGTCAATGGGCGCCAGTGCGTCCAGCAGGTTTTGGGCGGGCAGGCAAACGCGCAGCCGGGCCGTCACGCGGCGACCATCAGCTTCACGTTGGCGGCGGCCAGGGCCTTCTCGATTTCCCGCGGCGGCGGGGCGTCCGTCACCAGAATGTCCACCGCGTCGAACGCCGCCAACCGTGCCAGCGCGTACCGGAGCATCTTTTGGTGGGTGGCCACCACCACCACTTGTTCCGCTGAATCCATAAGGGCGATCTTAGTGGCGCGTTCCACGTCCCGTTCGATGTAGAACGCTTCGTCGTGGATACCGGTCACACCGATGAATGCCGTCTTGGCGCGCAGGCCGGCCGCCGCGGTGACCGTCATGGGGCCGTTGAAGGCCTGGCTGTCCAGCAGCAGCTCCCCGCCCAGGCAGATGGTGCGGGCAGCCGTCAGCTGGAGGCAGCGCTGGATGGCGGGAGCGGAGTGCGTGATGATGGTGCCCGTAAAGGACGTGGGCAGTTCCTGGGCGATCTGGTAGGTGGTGGTGCCGGCGTCCAGGATGATGGCATCCCGCTCGCCGATCATCGATACGCACGCCCGGGCCACCCGCAGCTTGGCGTCCGCGTCCTCCCTCACCCGGGCGGCGAAGTCAGCGTTCTGGCCATGCCCGTCCACGGCACTGACCCCACCGTGCACCACCCGGGCCAGTCCACGCTTGGACAGGACCCGGGTGTCGCGCCGCACGGTCATGTCGGACACCGCGAATGTCTCCGCCAGGTCGTTGGTGGAGATGAAACCCCGCCGGCCCAGTTCGTCCAGGATGGTGCGCTGTCGGGGCGTCAGCGGCGCCTCTTCATGTGTGGTGCTCATTAGCTGCTCTTCCCTCCCCAAAGCGCCGGGCAGGAGCCTGGCGGGATGTTGGACTTCCAACAAAACTCTTCTATGAACGTACCCCGGAAACGGCAGGAGCAAGCTCCACGGGCCGCCCTTCCGTAATGGAACGTTCCGCCGCGAGCCCCATCCGGACCGACTGGAGGCCGTCGGCAACGGTCACTTCGACGGGCCCCTCGCCCAGGATGGCCTTGCGGAAGCCGAGGTGTTCGTAATAGGTGGAGCCGTGGTGGGCACCGGCTGCGAGGACTGCCTCGTCCACCGGAACCTCATGCTTTTCCGGGCCCAGCGGGGACCGCGGGCTGAACTCCACGGTGGCCTCGGCCTCATCGCCGGGGATCCAGTGGTTGGCGGCCACCGGGATCAAGGTTTCAATCTTTGCGGCATCACCCACGATGGAGATCCGCTCCTGGAACTTGGAGCCCTCGGCGAACATGGACAGTTCCAGCATGGCCCGGCGGCCGCCCTTGAAGTCCACGATCACGTAGGCGTTGTCAACCATGTCGGACACCCGGCCGTCATACACCTCGTCCATGTGGTTCACGTCGTGGCCGCCGCTGGCGTAGACGCGGACAGGCTCGTCCTGCAGGATCAGCCGCATCAGGTCGAAGAAGTGGCAGCACTTTTCCACCAGCGTGCCGCCCGTGCGTTCGGCGAAGCGGTTCCACGCGTCCACCTTGTGCAGGAACGGAAAACGGTGCTCCACGATGGAGAGCATGTGGATGTTTCCCAGCTTGCCGCCGTGGGCTGCCTGGATGATCTCCTGCACCGGCGGCATGTACCGGTACTCCATGGCCACCCAGACGGGCGCGCCATAGCCGGCGGGCAGGACCTCCAGCTCGTCTGCCTGCGCCGCACTGGTGCATACGGGCTTTTCGACCAGCACGGGGATGTTGGCGCCGCCGGCGAAGATGTCCTTCAGGATGCCCAGGTGCGTGTCATTGGGGCTGGCGATGACAAGGGCGTCCACCAGGCCCGAGGCCAGGAGCTCCTGGTGGTTGCCAAACGTCTGCACCTCATAGCCGATCTCTTTCACGGTTTCTTCCAGGGAGGAAGGCGTGGGGTCCGAGACTGCGGTGATGAGGCTCCCCGGAATGAGTGCAAGGTTCCGGACGTGTTCGCGGGCCATGTGACCGGCTCCAATGAGGCCGTACCGGATGGTCCGGAGTGATTCCGCAGTAGGCAATGACATGAGCTGCTCCGTTTCTCTACGTTGAGGGGGCGGGACCGCGGCGTTGCATCCCAAACACAACTATACAGAAAGTGTTGTTTTTCCAACATAGCGTGTGTATATTTCTTCAATACCAGCCGGAACTACAACGAGGTGGAACGTGCCCCAACCGTCAACTGGAACCCTGCTCTTCGTAGGCTGCGCCACCCTGGACTCCATTGCCCTGGTCCAGGACTTCCCGGCCGAAGACAGCCGGACCGTCGCCGTGGACTTCACGACGGCGGGCGGCGGCCCCGCTGCCACCGCGGCTGTTGCCGCGGCCCGGGCAGGGGCAACCACGGCCTTCGCCGGGGTCCTGGGAACCGATGAGGAAGGAGACCGCATCATCAGCGGCCTCCAGGCCGAAGGCGTGGATACCTCGGCCGTAATCAGGGACGCCGGCGTCAAAACCGGAGCCAGCGTGATCGTGGTGAGCAAGGCCACCGAAAGCCGGGCCATCGTCACCCGTCCGGTTCCTGCCGTCAGCTTTCCCGCAGGCAGCCGCTTCACCGAACTGCTGCACTCGGCGGCCTGGGTCCACGTGGACCACCTGGGCTGGAACGCCGTCGCCTCGGCGGCCGGCACCACCTCCGGGGACTTGAACATCAGCGTCGACGCAGGCAATCCGATCCCGTCCTTCACCCCCCGCGGCGTCGCACTCTACGTACCCACCATCGAAAGGCTCCAGGCGGAGTACGGCGCGGGCCTCTCCCCCGAGGCCCTCCTGGGCAAGGCGCTCGACGACGGCGCCACCGCCGTCGTCGCCACCGCCGGCTCCGAAGGCGCCTGGGTGGCCGAACGCGGCGGCGAGCCCGTCCATGTCCCGGCCACCCCCGCCACAATCGTCTCAACCCTCGGCGCCGGCGACGTGTACCACGGAGCCCTGCTCGCCGCCGTCGCAGCCGGCCTTCCGCTGGTGGACGCGGCCGTGTTCGCCGGCCGCACCGCCTCCGCCTCGTGCGGCGGACTGGACGGCCGCTCCGCCATCCCGCACCAGAGCATCACCCCTGTCCCAGTTTCCAACCTGACCAGCTGAAAGAAGCAGCCCATGAGCCACACCGATCTTTCCCCCCTGCAGCGCCCGTCCGGCGCCTTCGCGATGCTTGCCGTCGACCAGCGCGAAGCCATGCGCAACATGTTCGCCGAGCACACGGACCAGCCGGTCACGGACGACGACCTGCGCGCTTTCAAGCTTGAGGCCGCCCGCATCCTGACCCCCTACGCGTCCGGGATCCTCATCGACCGCCAGTTCGCGCTGGACCAGGCCATCGAGGCCGGCGTCGTGGACCCCAGCTGCGGACTCATCGCCTCCGCAGACCACTTTGAACCGGCCCACGGCGAGCTGGTGGGCGAGGTGACAATCGACCGCCTGGTGGACCCGCACAAATACAAGGCCCTGGGCGTCAAGGCCCTCAAGTTACTGGTGCTCTACCGCCCGGACGAGCCGGCAGAGGGCCGGGTGGCCATGGTCCGCGAATTCGTGGACAGCTGCCGGTCCGCGGGACTGATCAGCATCATCGAACCCGTCTCGCGCAAGCCGCTGGCCGGCGGTGACTTCGACTGGAACGCCGGGATCCTGGCATCAGCCAAGGAACTGGGCAGCCTGGGGGCAGACCTCTACAAGGCCGAGGTTCCCTTCAAGGGACAGGCAAGCGAAGAAGAGGTCCGCGCAGCCTGCGCCGAACTGACCAAGGCCATCGACGGCCCCTGGGTGGTCCTCTCCAGCGGCGTGCCCGAGGACGTCTTCCCCGACGCCGTCCGGTGGGCGTGCCTGGAAGGCGCCAGCGGCTTCCTCTCCGGACGCGCCGTCTGGGCCTCCTGCATCGGCACCCCCGACGTCGTCGAATCCCTGTCCACCGACGCCGTCCGCCGGCTGCAGCGCCTCTGCGCCGTGGTTGACGACGTCGTCTCGGCACAACGGGCCCACGCATAGGCCCAGCGTCGGCGCCACCGCGCCCTCCACGGGGCAACCCGCTTCCGCAGTAACAACACAAGGCACAGCAAACAAGGCACAGCAACACTCAACGAGGAGATTATTGTGAGTCAGATTTCACGCAGGCAGGCTATGGCCATTCTCGGAGCCCTGGGCTTCGGCGCCACGGCGGCGGCGTGCGCAGGCCCTGGCGGTTCCACTGCGCCGGCCGGCGCCTCCGGCCCGGCGGCGCCGTCCACCGGCGCAGTGACCGGCAAGGTGTCCTTCGCCCACTGGCGCGGCGAGGACAAGGCCGTGTTCGACGAGCTCATCAAGCGTTTCGCCGCAAAGCATGACGGCGTGGAGGTGGCCCAGGACATCTCCACCTCCAACGACTACAACGCCCAGGCACTGCAGAAGCTGCGCGGCGGTTCCATCGGGGACGCCTTCGCCACCTTCCGCGGCGCGCAGTTCAAGAACTTCAGTGAGGCCGGGATTTATACCGACCTCAAGGACAGCAAGGCCGTGGGGAACTACCAGAAGGGCCTGCTGTCCGCCGGCCAGAGCGGTGACCACCAGCTGGGCCTGCCGTACCAGGTGGTGTTCCCCATGCCCATGGCCAACGTGGACCTCTTCGACAAGGCCGGCGCGGAGATCGCACCCAAGAACTGGGACGCGTTCCTGGCGATGTGTGAAAAGCTCGCCTCCTCCGGGGTCATCCCCATCTCCTGGCCGGGCGGCGACGTTGGAAACGGCGGCCAGCTGTTCAACTGCATGATTGCCAACAACGCCCCGGTGGATGACATGTGCGCCCAGATCGAGCAGGGCAAGCTCAAGTGCACCGATGACTGGTTCCTGAAGATGCTGAACCAGTACAAGGACCTGGCCCCCTTCGTGCAGCCCAACGCCACCGGCACCGCTGTGGAGCCGGCACAGAACCTCTTCTCCCAGGGCAAGGCCGCCATGCTGGCCACGGGTTCGTACCACATCGCCGCGGTCCGCGGGCTGGGCGCCAAGTTCCCCATCGACCTGGTGTTCCCCAACACCACCTCCGACGGCAAGGGCAAGTATGAGGGCGCCTACAACGCCACCTTCATCCTGGGCGTCAATTCGGCCAGCAAGAACCAGGCTGCCGCGGCAGCCTGGATCGATTTCCTCTCCGAACCCGAGAACGCCGGCTACTACGCCAACCAGACCGCCCAGCACGTTTCCGTGGACAAGGTGGAGTACACCAACCCGGACCTGAAGCGGCTGAGCCCCTGGCTGCAGAAGAAGACCGCGCTCGCCGCCCGTTTCCAGTTCAACAACCTTGACGTGCGCAACGCGGTGGAGGCCAGCGCCACGGCCGTCATTTCCGGCACCAGCCCGGAGCAGGCAGCCGCTGCCGCCCAGAAGATTGTTGATGAACGGTTATGAGCATCCATCCCGGAACCGCTGCCAAGCGCAAGGCGCCGGAGAACCAAGCCGCCGCCGGCACCGCCAAGGTGCGCCGCCGTTCGCCCACCCGGGTGAATCCGGCCCTGTATCTCTTCCCGCTGCCCGCCGTCGCCGTCATTGCCTTCTTCCTGGTGATGCCCACGCTGCAGGCATTCCAGTACGCCATCACGGACTGGAACGGCTTCTCGGCGGCATTCAACTACGTGGGCCTGGACAACTTCATCCGCGCGTTCACGAAGGACTCGCTGTTCACCAACGCCCTGACCAACAACCTGAAGTTCGTGCTGCTGGTGGTGATTGCCCAGACCGCTTTCTCGCTGGTGCTGGCGCTGCTCCTCACCAAGAACTCCCGGGGCAGCATCCTGCTCCGGGCCCTGTTTTTCTTCCCCACCATCCTGTCCTCGGTGTCGGTGGCCTTCATCTGGAAGTTCATCTACGACCCCAACTTCGGCCTGGCGAACTCCGTCCTTCGCACGGTGGGAGTGGACGGGGGCGCCTACCTCGGTAACGACGCCCAGGCCCTGTACTGGGTGGCCATCACCCAGGTGTGGTTCCACTCGGGCCAGATGATGGTGGTCTACATTGCCGGCCTGCAGGCCATCCCCAAGGAACTCTACGAAGCGGCGGAGATGGACGGTGCCAACAAGTGGCAGCAGTTCAAGTCCATCACCTGGCCGTTCGTGGCACCCGCCACGTCGATCGTGGTGGCCTACACCACCGTGCAGTCCTTCAAGGCGTTCGACCTGATCCTGGGCATCGCGGGCAACCCACCCAAGAGCTCCCTGGACATCCTGTCCACCCGTATTTACAGCACCTTTGCCAACTCGGAGTTCGGCTACGCCGCCGCCCAGTCGATCATCTTCATGGCGATGATCGCCCTGGTCACGTGGCTGCAGCGCCGCCTGCTCCGGCTGACCCCGAAGGGGGAATAGCAGCATGCTCGCCTCGCTAAGCCGCCGCGCCATCCTGGCCATCTATGCGGTCATCATCATCATTCCCCTGACAGTGGTGGCCTTCGGCAGTTTCAAGTCCACGCAGGAACTTTTCGCCGGGCCGTTCAGCCTCCCGCACTCCCTCTCCCCTGACAACTTCGCCGAGGTGGTGGGCGGCCAAAACCTGGGTAATTCCTTCATCAACAGCGCGATTGTCACCGGCATCTCCGTACCTCTCACCCTGTTCCTTGCCAGCCTGGCCGGCTACGCCGTCTCACGGCTGAAGGGCTTCATGTCCTGGGCCATCTTCGGCTTTTTGGTGCTGGGCATGGCCATCCCGGCGCAGGCCAACATGGTCCCGCTGTACGTGCTGTTCGGCCGGCTTGGCCTGCTGGACAGCCTGGCCGGCCTCATCCTGGCCAACGTGGTGTCCACCCTGCCCATCGCCGTGTTCATCCTGGGCGGGTTCATGCGGACCCTGCCCAAGGAACTCTACGAAGCCTCCTCCATCGATGGCAGCGGGCCGTGGAAGACCTACTCCTCCATCGCCCTGCCGCTCTCCGCACCGTCCATCGCTGCGGCCGCCATCTTCCTGTTCGTCATCCACTGGAACGAACTGCTGTATCCGCTGCTGTTCATCCAGTCCCCCGGAAACCGGACCCTGCCGCTGGCACTGCTCAGCTTCCAGGGCGAATTCCAGACCAACTACCCGCTGCTGTTCGCCGGCGTCATTCTGGCTTCGCTGCCCGTGGTGGTGGCCTACGTCTTCCTGCAGCGCTACTTCGTGGCCGGCATCACCGCCGGCGCCAGCAAGGGATGAGGACGACGGCGGCGGGCGGCTTTGCGGCGGCCAGACAATTTCCAGCCAACGAAAGGCAAGACAAGTGAACCTCAAATCAGCCCGGCACCTGGTGAACGGCACGTGGCATTCCGGCGGAACCGCCAAGGACGTCACGGATCCGGGTAACGGCAGCACCGTGGGCGAGGTTGCCTGGGGCTCCGCCAGCGACGCCACTGCCGCCGCCGACGCCGCCGCGGAGGCCTTCGGTTCCTGGTCCCGCACCACTGTCCGGCAACGGGCAGACCTGCTGCGCGGCGCCGCCGACCTCCTGGCCGAACGTCGGGACGAACTCGCGCACACCCTGGCACTGGAAGCGGGCAAGCGGCTTCCCGAAGCGCAGGGCGAGGTGGACTTCTCGGTGGAGTACTTCCGCTGGTTTGCCGAGGAGGCACGCCGGGCCACCGGCACCGTCAGCCCGCCTGAGCTGCACGGCCGCCGGCACCTGAGCAGCCGCAAACCCATCGGCGTGGCCCTGAGCCTGACGCCCTGGAACTTCCCCGTCTCCATCCAGGCGCGGAAGCTCGCAGCCATGCTGGCGGCCGGCTGCACCGTGGTGGGCCGGGTGTCGGAGAAGGCTCCCTTGGCCGCCACCGGGCTGTTCGAGGTCCTGCATGACGCAGGCTTCCCCGCCGGTGTGGTCAACCTGGTCCATGGGCCGTCCCGGGAAGTGACCGCCGCCCTGATGTCCCACCCGGCGGTCCGCGCCGTCAGCTTCACCGGTTCCACCGGCGTGGGACGGCAGATCATGGCATCGGCCTCGGAGCGCGTGGTCCGGCCCCTGCTGGAGCTGGGCGGCAACGCGCCTTTCATCGTCTTTGAGGATGCCGACCTTGACGCCGCCGTCGACGGCGCCGTCCTGGGCCGGCTGCGCAACACCGGCCAGTCCTGCGTGGCGGCCAACCGCTTCCTGGTCCAGGACAGCATCGCGGAGGAGTTCGCACGGAAGCTCGCGGACCGCTTTGACGCCATGAGCATCGGCCACGGAGTTCCCGACGGCGGTGCACCGGTCCCGGACCTCGGTCCCGTCATCGACGCGGACAGGATGGCGGCGGTACAGGCGCTCGTCGACGACGCCCTGGAGCGCGGCGCCCGCCGTGTCACCGAACGGACGTCGGTCCCCTCGGAAGGGTCCTTCCTGGCACCCACTCTGCTCACGGACGTCCCGGACGACGCACTGCTGGTGACCGAGGAAGTCTTTGGCCCGGCAGCCGGCGTCGTCACCTTCTCCTCAGAGGAAGAAGCGGTCCGCAAGGCCAACGCCACCGAAATGGGCCTGGCAGCCTACGTCTGGAGCAGCAGCCCCAGGCGCGGCTGGGACATCCCCGAGCAGCTCGAGGCCGGGATTGTGGGCGTCAACGATCCCTTGCCCTCCGTCGCCTTCGCCCCGATGGGCGGCGCCAAGCAGTCCGGCCTGGGCCGGGAAGGATCAAGCCTGGGCCTCGAAGAATTCGAGGAGGTCCAGTACGTGGCCTGGAGGCCGTAAGTGCTGACCACCGGGCTGGTGCTGGGCGCCGTCGTCATGGGGGCCGGGATGCAGCGCGTCACCGGCATGGGCTTCGCGCTGGTGGCCGCGCCCTTCCTGGTCCTGCTCCTGGGCCCGGTGGAAGGCGTGGTGCTGGTGAACGTCTGCGGGGCCGTGACGGCGGGGGCCATTATCTTCCGCGTGGTCAAGGACATCGACTGGAAGCGGTACCTTCTGCTGGCGGCCTCGGCGCTGCTGGGCATCATCCCCGCGGCCATCCTGATCCGGCTCATTCCGGCACCCGTGCTGGAGATCTCCATCGGGGTGATCCTCGCCGTCGGGCTGACCGTCCTGCTGGTCCTGAAATCCGCCACGTTGCCGGAGCGGCGCCGGTACCTCTTCACCGCCGGCGGCCTTAGCGGATTCATGAACACGGCGGCGGGTGTGGGCGGGCCTGCCGTCAGCATGTACTCGATCGCCACCCGGTGGCAGCACAAGTCCTTCGCAGCCACCATGCAGCCGTACTTCTTCACCATCGGCACGTTCTCGCTGATCTCCAAGGCGATCACTGCGCCCGCGTCGTTTCCTGTGCTGCCGGCGGCCATGTGGCTTGCCGTCGCCGGTGCCTGCCTGGCAGGGCTGGTCCTCGGCGACCTGGCCGCCAAACACGTCCCTGCCCGCGCAGCACAGCTCCTCCTGATCATCCTGGCCTACCTTGGAGCGGCCGCCACCATCATCCGCGGCGTCTCCGACGCCGTCGGCTGACCCGACATTTTCACCTGCACCCCTACCAGAAAGAGGACATGACATGACGTGGCTCGACAGCCCCGCCCACGCACGATGGCTCGAGGCGGAAACCGACCGGCTGATCCGCTTCGCCGAAGCTTCCAGGGTTCCCACGGGATTCGGCTGGCTGGACAACTACGGCAAGGTGTTTGCCGGGAAGCCCACCCACCTGTGGATCACCGCGCGGATGACCCACAGCTTTGCTGTGGCCGCCCTGATGGGGCGTCCCGGAGCGGCCACCATGGTGGACCACGGCATCGCTGCACTCAACGGCGCCCTGCACGACGACGAGTTCGGCGGCTGGTTTGCCGAGGTGGACGACGACGGCCCGGTGAACGACACCAAGTCCGGCTACCAGCACTCGTTCGTGCTCCTCGCCGCCGCCAGCGCCGTTGCCGCGGGGCGCCCGGGTGCCCGGGAACTGCTGGACGAGGCACTCCGGATCGCCGACACCAAGTTCTGGGACCACCAGGCCAACATGTGCTTCGACTCGTGGAACCGGGACTTCACCGAGACCGAGGCCTACCGCGGCGGGAACGCGAGCATGCACTCGGTGGAGGCCTACCTCATCGTGGCCGACGTCACCGGCGAGAACCGGTGGCTGGAACGGGCCCTGCACATCGCCGAGGTGCTCATCCACAACTTCGCGCGGAACAACAATTACCGGGTCTTCGAGCACTTCGATCCGGAGTGGACCCCGATGCCCGAGTACAACACCGACGACAGGGCCAGCCAGTTCCGCGCCTACGGAGGTACTCCCGGCCACTGGGTTGAATGGGCCCGCCTGCTCCTCCACGTCCGGGCCGGGCTTGAGGCCAGGGGCATGGACGTTCCGGGCTGGCTGCTCGAGGACGCCCGGGGACTGTTCGACGCCGCCATCCGCGATGCGTGGGAACCGGACGGCCATCCCGGATTTGTGTACACGGTGGACTGGGAGGGCAAGCCGGTGGTCACCACCCGCATCCGGTGGGTACCCGCCGAGGCCATCGGCGGTGCAGCGGCCCTGTACATCGCCACCGGCGAGAAGAAGTACGCGGACTGGTACGAGCGGATCTGGGACCACGCCCGCGACTGGTTCATCGACTACGAGCACGGATCCTGGAAGCAGGAACTCGACGAGAACGGCAACGTCACCTCCACCGTCTGGTCTGGCAAGGCCGACATCTACCACCTGTGGCACTGCCTGGTGGTTCCCCGCCTCCCGCTGGCCCCCGGACTCGCCCCGGCGGTCGCAGCCGGGCTGCTCGACGCACGCATCAACGGAACCCCGGCATAGAAAGGACAGCACCATGCCTGTTATCCCCTCCCCACAAGAATCCGTCCTGACCGTGACGGCCAGGGACACCCAGCCACTGCATCTGGACCTCCAGGCAGGCGCCCCGGCGTCCGTGCGCATCGACGTTCAGGGCATGTGCACCTGCCCGGCCGGGACCCGCCGCCAGGGTTCCTACACCGACACTGATTTCGGCGGACGGTAGCCCACTTCACACCGGCCGCAAGGCGCGGCCGGCGGCATCGGGAGAACGGCCCCGCAGGGGGAATCGAAGGACGTGTCACGTCTGTGACACGTCCTTCGGTCCGGTAGATTTAAGGGAGGAATTGCAGGCGAGCCGAGCCGCGTTCCATCCCCCTTCCCTTGAATGGACCACTCCCCCATGTCTTCCGCGATCCCAGCGCCGGAACCTGCCCGTTTTCCCTATGCCGCCATGGTGGTCCTGGCTACCATCGCCTTCACCGCCATCACCACCGAACTCCTCCCGTCCGGGCTGCTGCCGCAAATCAGCACGGGCCTGGACGTATCCGAACCCGTGGCCGGATACCTTGCCGCTGCCTACTCCGCCGTCATTGTGGTCACGGTGGTCCCGGCGGCACGGCTGCTGGGGAAGATCCCGCGGCATGCCCTGCTGGTAGGGCTGGTCCTGACCTTCGCGCTCAGCAACGCCCTGGTGGGCCTGGCGCCGGACTTCACGTCGGCGATGGTGGCGCGGCTGGTGGGCGGCCTGGCACACGGGCTGCTCTGGACCACCATGGCGCCATTCGTTTCGCGGGTAGTGCCCGCCGACAAAGTGGGCAAAGCCCTGGCCATCGTGTTCAGCGGCAACAGCCTGGGCCTGGCCATCGGCGCACCGGTGGGCACGGCCCTGGGCGGGTTCCTTGGCTGGCGTGCCGCGTTCCTGGTGCTCGCCGGGTTCGGTGTGGTCCTGACGGTCCTTGCGTTCTGGCTGCTGCCCCGCGTCCAGCGCATTTCCAACGCAGCCCGGCCCTCGCTCCGCAAGGCGATCGGCCAACCCGGCGTGAAGTCCGTCGCGGTTGCCTGGCCGTTGCTGGTCCTGGCGCACTTCGCCCTGTTCACCTATATTGCACCCTTCATCCGCGAAGCCGACCTGCCTGACTACGCCACCAGCCTCTCCCTCACCGTGCTGGGCGGATCAGGCCTGCTGGGCATTTGGATTGCGGGACTCACCGTGGATTCGCGCCCCCGCCGTTCGCTGCTCATCACGACGGCGGCCATCGCCGCATCGATGGCTTTCCTGCCCCTCGCAGTGGGGAACCTGGCCGTAGCCCTGGTCCTCATGACCGTCTGGGGCGCGGGCCTGGGCGCCATCGGCATCTACAACCAGTCCGCGATCCTCCGGGCCGGCGGGGAGTACAGCGAGGCCGCGAATGGGCTGACGGTACTGACCATCCAGCTGGGCATCACCATCGGCGCACTCTACGGCTCGGCGGCCCTGGTGGTGGGTGGGCCGCTGCTGGTCCCGGCCGCAGCAGCAATTCCCGTGGTTGCCGCGTTCGTCATCACGCTCGCCGGGAAGAGGTACGCGTATCCTCCCGGGCCGCGGGAACGGATCTGGCTGGAACCCCGGCCGGTCACCGACAAGGTCAAGAACCCCGTGTGATCCCTGCATCGATTGCTCCGTAAGTGCCGTTTTGGGCCCTCAAAACGACCGGTACGGAGCAATCGATGCGGGGCCAGGGAAAGAACCTGCCGTTAACCTCCGCTCCAGCTGGCTGCCGCCCCGGCGCAACCTGGCCGCCCTAGCTGTAATTCCTACGGACGTTGTGAACAGCGTGGCGTGATGTAGAGGGCGAGGGCCTCCGGTATCGATTTGGGTTACCACACTCATATCGACGCCGGGAGGCCCTCGTGTCCTACGTTACCCATGCCAACGCCGACCTGACACCCAAGGCC
>NZ_JABFMW010000003.1 GCF_013359725.1 Pseudarthrobacter sp. C4D7
GCCCCCGGGTAACCCCGGGGCGGGCTGTATTTTAAATTGCCGGGGGCGGCGCGCGGGCAACCCCGGCGCGCCTCCAAGGCACTCGTTGCCGACTTCCGCTACTGGGAAACCTTCGCCAGCGTTTCCTGCTCCGCCGCGATGGTGGTGTTATCACCGTGGCCGGTGCGGACTACGGTTTCCGCCGGCAGCGTCAGCAGCCGTTCGCGGATGGATTTCAGGATGGTGGGGTAGTCGCTGTAGGACCGGCCGGTGGCACCCGGGCCACCGTTGAACAGCGTGTCCCCGGTGAACACTGTCCCTTCGCTTTCGAGGTGGAAGCAGGTGGACCCCGGGGAGTGGCCGGGCGTGTGGATCGCCTTCAGCGTTGCCCCGCCCACTTCGAATACATCACCGTCGGAGTGATAGCGGTCCGGCTTCACGTCAGGGTAGACCTGCTCCCAGAGCACCAGGTCCTCCCGGTTCAGGAGGATCGGGGCGCCCAGCGCGTCAGCAATCTCCCGGGCAGCACCGATGTGGTCGTTGTGCGCGTGGGTCAGCAGGATGGCTTTGACCTTCCGGCTGCGGACCTGGTTGATGATGGCGGCGGCGTCGTGGGGCGCATCGATGATGACGCATTCCTCGTCGTTGCCCACGATCCAGACGTTGTTGTCCACGTCCCAGGTTCCGCCGTCGAGCGAGAACGTGCCCGAGGTGACCAGGTTCTCGATGGTCACAGCCATCAGATTTCCACCACTGAACGAAGCACTTTGCCTTCGTGCATCTTGCCGAAGGCTTCCTCCACCTGGTCGATGGTGATGCGCTCGGAGACAAACGCCTCCAGGTCCAGGTTGCCCTGCTTGTAGTGGGACACCAGCATGGGGAAGTCCCGTGACGGCAGGCAGTCGCCGTACCAGGAGGACTTCAGCGAGCCGCCGCGGCCAAAGACATCCAGCAGCGGCAGTTCCAGCGTCATCTCCGGCGTGGGGACGCCCACCAGGACCACGCGGCCGGCAAGGTCACGGGCGTAGAAGGCCTGCTTGTACGTTTCGGGACGGCCGACGGCGTCAATCACCACGTCAGCGCCGTGCCCTCCGGTGAGGGCCCGGATGGCTTCCACCGCGTCCTCCTGCTTGGAGTTCACGCCGTGGGTGGCCCCGAGGGACTTGGCCATTTCAATCTTGTTGTCGTCGATGTCAACGGCGATGATCGTCGTCGCGCCCGCCAATTTCGCCCCGGCGATGGCCGCGATGCCCACGCCGCCGCAGCCAATCACTGCCACGGATTCCCCACGCTTTACGTCTCCGGTGTTGATCGCGGCACCGATGCCGGCCATGATGCCGCAGCCCAGCAGCCCCACCGCCGCGGCGTCAGCGTCGGCGTCCACCTTGGTGCACTGGCCGGCGGCGACCAGGGTCTTCTCCGCGAACGCACCAATACCCAGGGCCGGGGACAGGACCGTTCCGTCCTCGAGGGTCATCTTCTGCGTGGCGTTGTGGGTGTTGAAGCAGTACTGCGGCTGGCCCTTGGCGCAGGCCCGGCACTCGCCGCAGACGGCACGCCAGTTCAGGATCACCCGGTCCCCCGGCGCCACGGACGTCACGTCCGGGCCGACGGCACTGACCACACCGGTGGCCTCATGGCCCAGCAGGTAGGGGAAGTCATCGCCGATGGCTCCCTGCTTGTAGTGCAGGTCCGTGTGGCAGACACCGCAGGTCAGGATGTCCACCAGGGCCTCACCCGGGCCCGGATCCGGCACCAGAATGGTTTCCAGCGACACCGGGGCATCCTTTTCCCGGACAACAACAGCTTGAACTTTGTGAACCATGGTCCTTATGTTCCTTTCCTGGATCCGGCCGGATCCGGTGAGTCTGCACCACGTGCCAATCTAGCCGAGATGCCCCGTCGCGGACCCCGCCATTCCATTCCAGACCTTGAAAGCAATTGCGCATTACACAACTGGATGCGCATAGCGCTTACTGCAATATTGCAGCGCCCGCACCTCATGTCAATAGATATATCAGTTACAGTCAATGCGGCTACCAGGTGTTCCGGCCCGGCACGGGCTGTTGGGCATTGCCGCAGCCTCCCGTTACGCGCACCGTTAAGGACCGCAGTAGGCTGGATGCCATGGCTTTTCACGAAACCCCTGCGGAGCGGCGCGAAGTAACCGTCCGCCGCGCGCCCAAATATGTTCCCTTCCTTATCGTGGGTGCACTGGCAGGCATCGTTGCCGCCGCAGTGGTGGCGTATGCAGTACCCGGTGATGCCTCGTTCGACCCGGGCGCCGTGTTCGGATTCTTCCTGGTGATGTTCGCCGCTGCCGGAGCCCTTCTTGGCGCCCTGCTGGCTCTCGTCCTGGACCGCCGCAGCGTCAAGCGGCGGGAACGGGCCGTCGTGGAGGCCGTCCCGGACGCCGAGGCCGGCACCGATACCCACGAGTAGCCGGGTCACAAACCGAAGCGGGGGAAAGTCATACTGCATGTCGTGCGATAATCGATCAGTGGCACGCGGCGATGGAAAACTTTCCCATGATCTTCTTCCCGGCGAAAAAGGACCCCAGGATGCCTGTGGCGTCTTCGGCGTTTGGGCACCCGGCGAAGAAGTAGCAAAACTTACCTATTACGGGCTGTATGCACTGCAGCACCGCGGTCAGGAGTCGGCTGGCATAGCCACCAGCGACGGCAAGCGGATCAACGTCTACAAGGACATGGGCCTCGTGTCCCAGGTCTTCGACGAGACGACGCTGAACACCCTGACCGGGCACCTGGCCGTGGGCCACTGCCGCTACTCCACCACCGGCGCCAGCCACTGGGCCAACGCCCAGCCCACCCTGGGCGCCACCTCCACCGGCACGGTGGCCCTGGCGCACAACGGCAACCTGACCAACACAGCCGAGCTCAACGCCATGATCACCGAACGCAACGGCGGCCAGCTCACCGGCGAAATGAAACAGGGCAACACCTCTGACACCGCCCTGGTCACCGCACTGCTGGAGGGCGAGCCAGGCAAGAGCCTGGAAGAGACCGCCACGGAGCTCCTCCCCAAGATCAAGGGCGGTTTCTGCTTCGTCTTCATGGACGAAGGAACCCTGTACGCGGCACGCGACACCTACGGCATCCGCCCGCTGGTCCTGGGCCGGCTGGAACGCGGCTGGGTTGTCGCCTCCGAACAGTCCGCTCTGGCCACCGTTGGCGCCAGCTTCATCCGCGAGATCGAGCCGGGCGAGTTCATTGCCATCGACGAGGAAGGCGTGCGGTCCAAGAAGTTCGCGGAGCCCACCCCCGCCGGCTGCGTTTTTGAATACGTGTACCTGGCCCGCCCGGACGCCGCGATCGCCGGCCGCTCCGTTTACGAGTCCCGCGTTGAGATGGGCCGCCAGCTGGCCCGCGAAAACACCCACGAAGCGGACATCGTCATCCCCGTCCCGGAATCGGGCACTCCTGCAGCCGTGGGCTACGCAGAGGAATCCGGCATTCCGTTCGCGCACGGCTTCGTCAAGAACTCCTACGTGGGCCGCACCTTCATCCAGCCCTCGCAGACCCTCCGCCAGCTGGGCATCCGGCTCAAGCTCAACGCCCTGGAGTCCGTGATCCGCGGCAAGCGCGTTGTGGTGGTGGACGACTCGATCGTCCGCGGCAACACCCAGCGCGCAATCGTGCGGATGCTCCGCGAAGCCGGCGCCGCCGCCGTGCACGTCAAGATCTCCTCCCCGCCGGTGCAGTGGCCGTGCTTCTACGGCATCGACTTCGCGTCCCGCGCCGAGCTGATCGCCAACGGCGCCACCATCGAGGAGATCTCGCAGGCCATTGGCGCTGACTCGCTGGCCTACATCTCCGAAGACGGCATGATCGGCGCCACCAGGCAGCCCCGCGAACGCCTCTGCACCGCCTGCTTCACCGGCAAATATCCCATCAAGCTTCCGGATGCGGACAAGCTGGGCAAGAACCTGCTGGAGCGCACCGACCTCGGCGGACTCAAGCCCTCCCCCTCGGCCCTTCCCGGCCAAACAGCCGCCTTGGCCATTGACGACACCGAGGACCCGGCAGAGAAGTCCGGCGCCACAGGGTGCGACCCGGGGCCGGACGCCGAATTCGAGAACCTGCTGACCGACGCCGACCTTGTGCCCGACGTACCCGCCGCCACCAGCGCCGACAAGAAAGAGTCCGTATGACTTCCGCCAGCACCGCAGCAGAGAACTCCGGCATCACCTACGCCTCAGCAGGCGTGGACGTAGAAGCCGGGGACCGCGCCGTCGAGCTCATGAAGGATGCCGTTAAGGCCACCCACAACTCCTCGGTGATCGGCGGGGTGGGCGGCTTCGCCGGCCTCTACGATGTCTCCCGGCTGCTCACCTACAAGAAGCCGCTGTTGGCGACGTCCACGGACGGTGTGGGCACCAAGGTGGCCATCGCCCAGGCCATGGACATCCACGACACCATCGGGTTCGACCTGGTGGGCATGGTGGTGGATGACATCGTGGTGGTGGGCGCCGAACCGCTGTACATGACCGACTACATCGCCTGCGGCAAGGTGGTCCCCGAGCGCATCGCCGGGATCGTCCGCGGGATCGCCGCTGCCTGCTCCGTGGCCGGCACCGCCCTGGTGGGTGGCGAGACCGCCGAGCACCCCGGCCTGCTGGGCGAACATGAATACGACGTCGCCGGCGCAGCCACCGGCGTTGTGGAAGCCGATTCCCTGCTGGGGCCTGACCGCGTCCGCGCCGGTGACGTGGTGATCGGCATGGCCTCCTCGGGCCTGCACTCCAACGGCTACTCCCTGGTCCGCCGCGTCATCAACCACGCCGGCTGGGCCCTGGACCGCCAGGTCTCTGAACTCGGCCGCACGCTGGGCGAGGAACTCCTGGAACCCACGCGCGTCTACGCAGCTGACTGCCTGGACCTGGCCCGGACCTTCCCGGTCGACGGTTCCGCTGCCGGCCGCGCCGTCCACGGCTTCAGCCACGTCACCGGCGGCGGCCTCGCCGCCAACCTGGCCCGCGTCCTCCCCCAGGGCCTGGTGGCCACGGTGGACCGCGCCACGTGGGAACTGCCCGCCATCTTCAAGCTCGTGTCCGAGCTGGGCAACGTTCCGCTGGCCGACCTGGAGCGCACCCTGAACCTGGGCGTGGGCATGGTGGCCATCGTGTCACCGCAGGCCGCTGATGCCGCCGTCGCCCGCCTGAACGAACGCGGCCTGCCGTCCTGGATCATGGGCACGGTGGCCGAGGATTCGGACTCGATTTCCAAGGCCGGGCCGGATTATGTCCAGGGCGCCAAGGGCGTGGATGGCGGCGCTGTGCGCCTGGTCAACGCGTACGCCTAGCTGCTCATCGACTGCTCCGTACTTGCCGTTATGAGGCTCCATAACGACAAGTACGGAGCAGTCGTCTTTTAAGCCGCAATCTGGATCAGGTTGAGGACACCGCCCTGCGGGTCCATGACCGTGGCCAGCGCTCCCTCGGCTGAATCCCCGTCAGGCTCCACCAGGACCTGGCCGCCTGCCGCTGTGGCGGCCGCTGCGGCTGCCGCCACATCCGCCACGCCAAAGTAGACCTGCCAGCCGGCGTCGTCGTCCGCATCGGCGGGAATGATCCCTGCCACCTCGTTCCCGGCGACGAGCAGCGTGCTGTAGGTGCCGCCGTCGTCCTGCGGATATTCGGTGACCTCATGCCCAAAAAGCTGCTGGAAGAAGCCGACGGCGGCATGGGGCTCAGGCGTGAAAAGCTCAGCCCAGGCCAGGGCACCCGGCTCGTTGAACAAGTGGCTCCCGAAATGGCTTCCGGCCTGCCAGATGCCGGTGGTTCCCCCTCCCGGAGGGGCGAGAAAACCCAGGACACCGGCATCACCCACCTGCTCCGGCCCGAATTCGGCCGTCCCTCCTGCGTGGCGGGCGTCCGCCAGCATGTCCCCGGCATCTGCTGTGGCGAAATAGATGTTCCACGCTGCATCGGTGCCGGCCTGCAGCTGCAAGGGGCTCTGCGGCGCGATGGTGGCCACCAGCTGGCCGCGGACAAACGCTTGCGCATAGCTGCGCCCGTCCGGGGTGGGAAAGTCCTGGAAGGTCCAGCCAAAGAGGCCGGCATAGAAGTCTTTGGCGGCCGCGACATCGGGGGTTTGCAGGTCTGCCCAGCAGGGCTCGCCGGTGGCGTAGGTGGTCCGAACACTCATGCGGTCAGGTTACCAAGCCGGGGCAGCGGACAGACACGGAAAGCCCGTTGCCTTTCCGGTCATCCGGAATAGCAACGGGCTCCGTAGCGTAAGCGGTCACCCGAAATCGGGTTACAAGAAGGAGATCACAGCAGCCGCGCGAAGGGCAACGGCGGGCTTGCGACAACTAACCGATGCGACGGCTGTCAACCTCGTCGTCATCGTCATCCAAATCATCCGCGTACTTGTCCACATAAGCCGAATAGTCCGGTTCGACCGGCTCATTCGAGTAATGGCTCGTTGACCGACTCCCCGGACCCGTCAGCTCGCGCTGAAGTGCCGAGTAATCAGTGTTCGGGGAGTAGTACTTGATATCCCGAGCCTGCTTGGTAGCTTTTGCCTTTTGACGGCCGCGCCCCATGGCGTGACCCCCTTTTGTACTTGGACCGGAGGTGGTCACCTTGGCGATCGGTGAGGCCCCGGAATGTTTGGTCAATTTGTCGTACACCTAGATTACATGCTTTCGGCGGGCCCTGCTTGCCGCCTCCCGGCCCGGACGGCCGCGTGGGGTACCATGACGCACCTCCGCCCGCGGGATTACGGGAATTTTCTTGGGTAGAGTCACTAAAGAACTGCCGATTTTGTGTGGACTTTGGCGAGCCGCGGTACCGAAACCAGGAGGATGCGCACCCGTGAACCACCAGGACATCCCGCCGAAGCCGGCCCTGCCCCCGCGGACCGGGAGCCTCCCGGTGGTCCCGGATGGGGACCTTGCCGCGGCACCCGCTCCGGAGTCGGTGACCTGGCCACGTCCGCACCAAAATCCTGCGCCCGAACCGCGGCTGACCAGCAGGCCCGCGTTCTGGAAGGGGTTGCTCGCCGTCGTTGTCCTCGCCGTTGCCGGCTCCCTGGTGTGGCTCGCTGTGTGGCTGAATTCTGCCCCTGGAAACGAAACGGCCAAAGGCCCTGTGCCGGGCGTCCTGCAGACCGCTGTTACTCCGCCCGCCACGCCGCAGCCCCTGCCGCGGGACGGGGTGGCACCGGCGGCCTACGCGGTAGGTGACTGCTTCAAGGACTTCGACCCCCAGGCCCTGGCCTCCACGGTGGTGCCGTGCGACGCCGGCCATTCCGCGCAGCTGGTAGCCACCCTCCACTACCCGGACACCGCGGAATATCCTGGCGCAGAGGCGCTCAAGGCCAAAGCCCTGGAGGTCTGCCAGGCATCCAGGCTGGGCCCGGCGGCAAAGCAGTTCCAGCTGAACTACCAGCGAAGCTTCCCCAGCAACACCAGTTGGGAATCCGGGGACCGCAGGGTGGATTGCTACGTCACTGCCGACGGCGGCAACGTGGTCACCGCAAGCGTGTTGCCCTGACGGCCGGGCCGCCAGGGCAACACATCCCCATCAGGACCCGCCGGTCAGTCCTTCCGCCGCACTGAGAGGCCGGAGTTGGGTACACCGGTGAGTGCGTCCACGTTCCCGTCGGTGAGCTCGCCAAGGTCCGTGGCGGTGTCAACCAGCACGGTGTCACCGTCGCTGATCCCGCCTGCAAGGATGGCCTTGGCCAGCCGGTCGCCGATCTCGCGCTGCACCAGGCGGCGCAGCGGCCGGGCGCCGTAGGCCGGATCGTAGCCGGACAGTGCCAGCCATGCCTTGGCGCCGTCGGTGACCTCAAGGGTGAGCCGCCGCTCGCGCAGCCGCCGCCCCAGCTCATCCACGTGCAGCTCCACGATATGGGCCAGCTCATCCACCGTCAGGGCGTCGAACAGCACCACTTCGTCGAGCCGGTTGAGGAACTCCGGCTTGAAGGACGCGTTGACGGTGGCCATGACGGCGTTCCGCTTGGCGGTGGCGTCCAGGGACTGGTCCACCAGGAACTGGCTGCCCAGGTTGGAGGTCAGCACCAGGATCACGTTGCGGAAGTCCACGGTGCGGCCCTGCCCATCGGTGAGGCGGCCGTCGTCGAGCACCTGCAGGAGGATGTCGAACACTTCCGGGTGCGCCTTCTCCACCTCGTCCAGCAGCACCACGGAGTAGGGACGGCGGCGGACGGCCTCGGTCAGCTGGCCGCCTTCCTCGTAGCCCACGTATCCCGGAGGAGCACCCACCAGGCGGGCGACGCTGTGCTTCTCGCTGTACTCGGACATGTCGATGCGCACCATGGCGCGTTCGTCGTCGAACAGGAAGTCTGCCAGCGCTTTGGCCAGCTCGGTCTTGCCCACGCCGGTGGGGCCCAGGAACAGGAAGGAGCCGGTGGGGCGGTTCGGATCGCTGATGCCAGCCCGTGCGCGGCGGACAGCGTCCGACACGGCGGTCACGGCCTTGGCCTGGCCGATCAGGCGCCGGCCCAGCTCCTCCTCCATATGAAGCAGCTTCTGGCTTTCGCCCTGCAGCATGCGCCCCGCTGGGATGCCGGTCCAGGCGGAGATGACCTCGGCGATGTCCTCCGCTGTGACTTCCTCCGCGACCATCTGGGCGGACTTGTCCGTCACCGCCGCCTCTGCCTCTGCGGCGGCGTTCAGCTCGCGCTCCAGCGCCGGAATTTCCCCGTAGAGGATCCGGGAGGCGGTTTCCAGGTCTCCTTCACGCTGGGCCTTGTCAGCGGTTGACCGGAGTTCGTCCAGCTTGGCTTTCAAATCGCCCACCCGGTTGAGGCCTGCCTTTTCGGCTTCCCACCGGGCGTTCAGGGCCGAGAGCTCCTCTTCCTTGTCCGCCTTGTCAGCGCGAAGTGCCGCCAGGCGCTCCACGGATGCGGGGTCCGATTCACCGGTCAGGGCCAGTTCCTCCATGGTGAGCCGGTCCACCTGGCGCCGCAGCTGGTCGATCTCTTCCGGAGCGGAGTCGATTTCCATCCGGAGCCGGGATGCCGCCTCATCAACGAGGTCGATGGCCTTGTCCGGCAGCTGGCGGCCCGAGATGTAGCGGTTGGACAGCGTTGCGGCAGCCACGAGCGCGGAGTCTGCGATGGAGACCTTGTGGTGCGCCTCGTAGCGCTCCTTCAGGCCGCGGAGGATGCCGATGGTGTCCTCCACGCTGGGCTCGCCCACATACACCTGCTGGAAGCGGCGTTCCAGCGCCGCGTCCTTTTCGATGTTTTCGCGGTACTCGTCCAGGGTGGTGGCGCCGATCAGCCGCAGCTCGCCGCGGGCCAGCATGGGCTTGAGCATGTTCCCGGCGTCCATGGAGGAATCGCCGGTGGCGCCGGCACCCACCACGGTGTGGATCTCGTCGATGAACGTGACCACCTGGCCTTCGGAGCCCTTGATCTCCTCGAGGACGGCCTTCAGGCGTTCCTCGAACTCACCGCGGTACTTGGCGCCGGCAACCATGGACCCAAGGTCCAGGGAGATGAGCGTCTTGCCGCGGAGGCTTTCCGGGACGTCACCCGCCACCATCCGCTGGGCCAACCCTTCGACGACGGCGGTCTTGCCTACGCCGGGTTCACCGATCAGCACCGGGTTGTTCTTGGTGCGCCGGGAGAGCACCTGCACCACGCGCCGGATCTCGGAGTCGCGCCCGATCACGGGGTCCAGCTTCCCTGCCCGGGCCATGGCGGTAAGGTCCGTGCCGTACTTCTCCAGGGCCTGGAACGTGTTTTCGGGGTCCGGGCTGTCAACCTTGCGGTCGCCGCGGAATCCGGGCAGGGCAGCGAGCAGCGCCTCGCGGGAGGCGCCGGCGTCACGCAGCAGCCGTGCAGCGGCATCGTTGCCGGCGGAGAGGCCGATCAGGAGGACTTCCGTGGAGACGAACGAATCGCCCAGCCGGTCCGCTTCCTCCTTGGCCTGCTGGATGGCCTGCAATGCGGGCCGGGACAGCTGTGCCTGCTGGCTGGAACCGCCCGAGGTGGCAGGCAGGGCCTTGATGGCACTGCTCGCCTGGACGCTGACAGCATCCGGGTCCGTGCCCGTGGCCTTGAGGAGTGCGACGGCCACACCCTCCCGCTGGTCCATCAGGGCCTTGAGGAGGTGGGCCGGTTCCACCTGCGGGTTGCCGGCCGTTGAGGCGTTCATAGCCGCCGCGGAAAGAGCCTCCTGGCTCTTGGTGGTGAATTTGACGTCCAAAGAGAGCTCCTTTCGGGGGCTTGGTAGCTAAGTTGAGTGTACTACGCTCAACTTAGCGCGGCGACGTTCTCCAGCCATGTTTGCCCACGGCGAAACGCCTGTCCAGAGCCGGAAGTCCTGCCGTCAGGCCGCCCGCCCCGGCCCGGGACAGGGGCTACGTTCCGTACACGGAAACCGCGGCCGCCTTGACCACAAAGTGCACTGCCATGCCGGGCACCAGGCCAAGGTCCGCGGAGGCAGCGGGAGTGATGTCCGCGGCCAGGCTGCCGGCGCGGACGCGGACCTGGTCCCCGTGTGGCTCGAGATCCGTGATGGTGACGGGGAACGAGTTGCGCGGGCTCCCGTGCGCGGCAGTGAGGAATACGGAAACGGCCGACGGCGGGAAGACGGCCACGCCCGGACGGCCCGGCGTTGTCAGGTGCCCGGCTTCCTCGTCGTGGCCGGAGACCTTCAGCCCGTCACCGGTCCGGACCCCCGCGCCGTCCAGGGTGCCCGGAACGAAGTTCAGCCCAGCCAGTCCGGCGGCGAAGGAACTGCGGGGACGTTCCAGGACCTCGCGCGTGGGGCCCTCCTCGGCAATCCTGCCGTTTTCCAGGATGACCACACGGTCTGCGAGCATCAGCGCATCCAGGACATCGTGCGTGACAATGATGGCCTGCCGCCCGGCGAGGACCCGTTTGAAGAGGCGGCGCAGCAGCGGGGCGGAATGGATGTCCAGGGCGGCCAGCGGTTCATCCAGCAGCAGGAGCGCAGGATCTGCCGCGAGCGCACGGGCCACGGCCACGCGCTGGGCCTGGCCGCCGGAGAGTTCGGCAGGACGGCGCGCGGCGAGGTCTTCCGCTTTCACATCCGCTAGCCAGCGCATGGCCTGCTCCCTGGCATCCCGCTTGGGGACGCCGGCGCTGCGGGGCCCGAAGGAGACGTTGTCCACCGCGCTGAGGTGGGGAAACAGCAGGGGCTCCTGGGCGAGCAGGGCCGTGCCGCGGTGATGGGGAGGGACCCAGGTCCGGTTGCCGCCGTCGAGGTCGAAGAGGGTCTTTCCGTTGAGTTCCGCCCGGCCGCGGTCCGGCCTCAGGAGCCCGGCGATGCTTGCCAGCAGGGTGGATTTGCCGGCGCCGTTGGGACCCATGACGGCCACGGTCTCGCCGGGCTGGACGGCAAGGTCCACGTCGAAACCCCGCCCGGCCACGGCTGCCTGGAAGGACAGCGTCACCGGACGTCCCCTCCGGCCGGTGTGGCAGCCGTCGTCCGTTCACGTCCGCGCCGCCCCGCCCCGGGCTGCCGGTAGGCGAGGGCCACCACGGCCACGGCGACGGCCACCAGGACCAAGGACAAGGCCACGGCGGCGTCCGGGTCCGTTTCGCGCTGCAGGTAGATCTCCAGCGGCAGGGTCCGGGTCACCCCTTGGAGGCTGCCGGCGAACGTCAGCGTGGCACCGAACTCGCCCAGGCTGCGGGCGAAGGAGAGAACGGCGCCGGATGCCAGCCCGGGCAGGACCAGCGGCAGCGTGACCCGCCGGAACACCGTGCCCGGGCGTGCGCCCAATGTCGCAGCCACGGCCTCATAGCGGGAGCCCGAGGTGCGCAGCGCCCCCTCCAGGCTGACCACCAGGAAGGGCAGCGCCACGAACGTCTGGGCCAGGACCACCGCAGTGGTGGAGAAGGCGATGCGCAGCCCCAGCACCTCCAGCGTCTGCCCCAGCAGCC
Source organism: Pseudarthrobacter sp. C4D7 (assembly GCF_013359725.1). GTDB lineage: Bacteria > Actinomycetota > Actinomycetes > Actinomycetales > Micrococcaceae > Arthrobacter. The sequence continues at coordinate 11,892 of NZ_JABFMW010000003.1, forward strand.
CTTGCCGGCCGAACGTGTACAGCAGGGCAATGCCGCCCACCACGGGGGGAAGCACCAGCGGCAGGAGCACCAGCGAGCGCAGCAGCCCCTGGAGCCGGAAGGAGTCGCGGGCCAGGACCAGGGCGAGGGGAACGCCCAGCAGGATGCACAGCAGGGTGCTCGCCGCGGAGGTCCGCAGGCTCAGCGCCAGCGCCGTGAGGGACGGTTCTGATGTCACCAGCGGAACGAACCGTGCCCAGTCAACGCGCAGCATCATGGCCAGCAGCGGAAGCACCACGACGACGGCGGCCACCGCTGCCAGCGCACGCACCCAGGCGGGGATGCCGGAGTAAGCTGCGGCGTGCGTGCGCGGGCGGTCCGTCCGCGGCGCCGCCGGCCGATTCATCACCGGCTGCCCGGGCCGGAATCGGCCGGAGCGGAAGGAGTCGAGGCGGAAGCGGCGGTGGCGGAAGGGGCCTGGGCGGAAGGGGAAGGTCCGGAACCGGCCGGGCCGAACCCTGCCGCGCCGAGTACCTTTTGGCCCTCCGGGCCGGTGACCAGGTCCATGAAGGCCTGGGCCGTGGCCTGGTTCCGGCTGCCGGCAATGCCCGCAATCGGGTAGGTGTTGACCGCACTGCCCGATTCCGGGAAGCGGATGCCGGCCACTTTGGTCCCGGCGGCCTTGATGTCGGTCCCGTAGACCAGCCCGGCATCTGCCTCGCCGGAGGTGACCTTGCCCAGGACGTCAGTGACCGCGTTTTCCTCGCTGACCGGGCTCAGCGCGAGGCCTGCCGCCTGCGCCGCCGTGGCCGCGGCAGCGCCGCAGGGGACCTGCCGGGCGCAGGTGACCAGTTTGATGCCCGGCCTGGCCAGGTCCTGCAGGGACGCGATCCCGGCCGGGTTGCCCGGCGGCACGGCGATGGCCAGGGTGTTGGTGGCAAATTCCTCCGGCGCACCGTCCGTGAGTCCTGCGTCCTGGACCTTTTTCATGTTGGTCATGTCCGCGGAGGCGAAGACGTCGGCGGGCGCGCCCTGGCTGATCTGGCCGGCAAGGTCCGAGGAACCGGCGAAGCTCAGGGTGACTGTGGTGCCCGGATGTTCCGCTTCGAAAGTACGCGAAAGGTCGGTGAAGGCCTGTTTAAGTGAGGCAGCCGCGAAGACGGTGATGGCGCCGCCGGGCTTGTCTCCTGCGATGATCCCGCCATCCGTCGTGGAGCCCCCTGCGGCGCAGCCCGGGAGGACCGCCAGCACCAGCGCAAGCACCGGTAGGACACCGAGCGAAAGCACGCGCTTCCTGACTGGTGCGTGCCCGGACCGGACGGGTTGCCGGCTCATGCGGTGGCCCGGCCTTTGGGTGATTCGATGATCACGGTGGTTGCCTTGACCACGGCCGTGGCCACCGCGCCGGGTTCCAGCCCCAGCTCACGGACGGCTTCGCTGCTCATCAGCGACACCACCCGGAAGGGCCCGCACTGGAGTTCCACCTGCGCCATGACCTTGTCCGTGACCACGTTGGTCACCAGCCCCACGAACCGGTTCCGCGCGGAACTGCTGCCGCTTTTCGGGTCATCGGGGAGCTGGGCCAGCTTTTGCGCGTGCGCTGCCAGTTCGAGCCCGTCCACCGCCAGGCGGCCGGAGGGATCCCGGAGCGCGGTGAGGGTTCCCTGCTCCGTCCACCGGCGGAGCGTATCGTCACTGACACCTAGAAAACGGGCAGCTTCAGAAACGCGGATGAGAACCATAGGTAGACAATACTTCGCATTTGCGGATTATCAGCCTGGATAGGCCCGCAATTGCGAAATTGAACGGAAGTGCTTGGAGCGATCCACCCCACCGACAGGCCGGCACAATGCCTGGAGGCGGACTGTGCCGGTGTTGTGGCAGCCGCTTTGCTGGAAGCGGTTGCCACAACACCGGCAAGAGGGGCCGCTCTACGTAGCGGGCCGGTCCCTGTCCGTTGCAGGCCGCGGGGCTCCGGACACGTTACCGGCAGCAAGCCGTTCGCTGAGTTGCGCCTCCACCGCTTCCGTCACTTGGTCCGCCAGGTGCTCCTGGTAGTGCTCCTGGACCGATTCGTGCATGGAGTCGTGCACTTGTTCAGTCACGTGGGCAGCCACCTGGTCGCGGGCCAGCTTGCGCTGGGCGCGCATAAGGGCTGCGTGCTCACGATGGAATGCCTTGGCCGTCGAGATGCACATCAGGATGATGACCACACTGAACGGCACCGCCGTCAGGATTGCTGCGGTCTGGATTGCCTGCAACCCATTGGCCACGAGCAGTGCGATGGCAACAGCGGCGGCGGCCAAGGCCCAAAAAATACGCAGCCAGTTCCTGGGCTCGACGTCGCCGCCGGTGGAAATCATGCCCATGACCAGGGCGCCGGAGTCTGCGGATGTAATGAAGAAGATCGCGATCAGGAGAATGGCACCCACGGTAAGGACAGTTCCACCCGGCAGGTTGCCAAGCAGGTTGAACAGTGCGCCTTCGGTGTCCACGCTCCCGTCGTCACCGATCAGTCCGCCGGCGCCAAAAAGCTCGCGGTAGATGGCCGCGCCGCCCAGAACGGAAAACCACAGAAAGCCGACAGTGGTGGGGACGAGGAGGACGCCGGCAACGAACTGGCGGACGGTGCGGCCCTTGGAAATGCGTGCGATGAAAATGCCAACGAAGGGTGCCCAGGAGATCCACCAACCCCAGTAGAACGTTGTCCAGGCCGCCTGCCAGGTTTCCCCTTCCGCCCCGGAGAACGCCAGGGTGTTAAAGGTCAGGCCGACGACGTTTTGCAGATAGTTGCCGATGGACTGCACAAACTCACGAAGCAGGAAGAGGGTGGGTCCGGTGAACAGGACGACGAGCATCAGCAGCGCGGCAAGGATCAGGTTGGTGTTGGACAGCCATTTCATGCCCTTGCCCACACCGGACACCACGGAGACGATGGTCAAGGTGATGATGCAGAGGATCAGCCCGATCTGCGTCATGGTGGTGGCCTGGATGATGTTCGCTTGTTCCAGTCCGGATGAAATCTGCAGGACGCCCAGGCCCAGTGAGGTGGCCACGCCAAAAAGTGTCCCTACCAGGGCCACGATGTCTATCAGGTTGCCCCATCCACCGGAGACGCGTTTCCGGCCCAGGAGCGGCTCGAGGGTCCACCTGATGGAGATGGGCCGGTTCCTGCGGTGGACGGCGTAGGCGATGGATACTCCCACCACCACGTAGATGGCCCACGCGTGGAGCCCCCAGTGGAGATACGTCTGGGTCATCGCCTGCTGGGCGAGCACCAGGGGGGAGCCCTCTACACCTGGCCGGGGTGCAGCGAAGTGGTTCAGCGGCTCAGCCACGCCGAAAAAGACCAGCCCAATTCCCATGCCCGCGGCGAACAGGAGGGCGAACCAGGACATGACCGAAAACTCGGGTTCGTCCTCGTCCTGGCCCAGTTTGATGTCCCCGTAGCGGCTGAGCCCGATCCAAAGGGCAAAGACCACGAAGAGCGCGATGGCTGCCACGTAGTACCAGCCAAACCACTTGATGACGTTGCTTTGAATAACGCCGAACAGGTCGGTGGCGGCCGCCGGAAACACCGTGGCGAAGAGGACAAAAACGATGATGATGCTGGCCGCGGGCCAGAAGACCCACCGGGCCAGTTCGCTTCTGCCGGCGCCGGGCGGGTGTTCCTTCCCGTTAGGAGGGGCGGGCGGTAGTTCCCCTGCGGGTTTGCCGATGGTCCTTGTGCCGGGTGTGGCGGACATTCTCAGTTTCTCCTTTAGTGCGCTGTGAAGCGCTCAGACTGCTCTGGTCATTCGTCTCTGATGTTGTCGTCTGCCTATGCCTCGTTGCAGCCTGAAAGTCTACAGAAAGGCCGCGGACCGGCGCACGGCATTGCATCCGGGCAGCACTAGACTCCCTCCATGGCCATCTTCATCGACCCGCCTTTGTGGCCTGCACACGGAACCCATTTTTCGCACCTGGTCTCGGACTCATCCCTCGACGAACTGCATGCGTTCGCGGCGGCCGCGGGAATCCCGGAGCGGGCGTTCGACGGCGACCATTACGACGTGCCCGAGCGCCGCTTTGATGACCTGGTAGCGGCGGGCGCGGTGCCGGTGGAGGGCCGGGAGCTGGTCCGCCGGCTCATCGCCAGCGGGCTGCGGATCCCCGCGCGCCGGCGGAACAAGTCGTTGAAGGTTCCCCTCCTGGTCCGTTGGGAAGCCCTCATGCCGGGCCACGACGCCCTCTTCCTGGACCTGCTGGACCGGTGGAGCGAACCGCACCGCCACTACCACGGCTGCACCCACCTGCTCTCCGTGCTGGAGGCACTGGACCTGCTCACCGAACCGGCGGAGCCACCGCGGACGGTACTGCTGGCCGCCTGGTTCCACGATGCCGTGTACCGCGGCGCAGCAGGACAGGATGAAGAAGAATCCGCGCGGCTGGCCGACGAACGCCTCACGGCGGCCGGCCTGCCTGCGACCGAGGTGGCGGAGGTGGTCCGGCTGGTCCTGCTGACCTCGGACCACCGGCCGGAACCGGGCGACGGCGACGGCGCCCTCCTCAGCGACGCGGACCTCTCCATCCTCGGTGCCGGGCCGGAGGAATACGCCCGCTACGTTGCAGCCGTTCGGAGGGACTACGCGCACATCGGCGACGCCGACTTCGCAGCCGGCCGGGCCGCCGTCGTCCGCCAACTCCTGGACCTGGACCCGCTCTTCCACCACCGGCGCGCCCAGGACCTGTGGCAAACCGCGGCCCAACGCAACCTGGAAGGTGAACTGGCGTGAACGCACCCGGCTCCAGCCCACGGCACACCCACTCTGCCCATGCCGCGCACCGGCAGCTCCCCTTCACCGTCAGGCTGGACTGGGGACTGGACGGCGCCAGGGCGGTGTCGGCCGCCGCGGACCTCGCAGTGGTGGTGGATGTCCTGTCCTTCAGCACCTGCGTCAGCGTGGCACTGGACCGGGGAGCTGAGGTCTTTCCCTACCGCTGGCGGGACACCACGGCGGAAGACTTCGCCGCCCACCACCGTGCCCAGCTGGCGGGCCCCCGCAACGGCGGCGGCCTGAGCCTGTCCCCCGCCAGCCTGCGCACCGCGGATGCGCTGGACCGGTTGGTGCTGCCCTCCCCCAACGGCTCGGAACTCTGCCATGTCCTGGCGGCGGACGTGCCGCTGGTGGCCGCGGTCTGCCTCCGGAATGCTGCAGCCACGGCGGAATGGGTGGCCGCCACCCTTCCTGCCGGGGCAGTGGTTGCTGTGGTCGCCGCGGGCGAACGCTGGCCTGACGGCACCCTCCGCCCTGCCGTGGAGGACCAAATCGGCGCAGGAGCCTTCATCGCGGGGCTGGCGGCAGCCGGGAAAGGCGGCTACGAAGCCGGCGACGGCAGGCACGGCTATGCACCGGAGGCCGTGGCGGCGATGGCCGTTTTCGAAGCCGCCGAACCGCGCCTGCGGGAGACGCTGGAGCAGTGCTCCAGCGGCCGCGAACTGACAGGCGCAGGCTACGCAGGGGACGTGGACATCGCGGCTGAACTGGACCAGAGCGACTCCGTGGCGATCCTGCGGGACGGCGCGTTCCGTCCCCTGCCGGACCGCGCTGACAACTAGCGGTACGTGCTCACAAACGGTGTGCTGGTGGGCACGATCTGCTTGCCCAGCGGCATCAGGGACACCGGGATGAGCTTGAGGTTGGCGATGGCCAGCGGGATGCCAACGATGGTCACCGCCATGGCGAAGGCAGTCACCACATGCCCGATGGCAATCCAGATGCCGGCCACGAGCAACCAGATCACATTGCCCAGCAGCGAGAAGACACCGTTGCCGCCGGGCCGGTCCACCACCATCCGGCCAAACGGCCAGAAGGTGTAGGCCGCGATCCGGAACGAGGCGATGCCCCAGGGAATGGTGACGACCAGCAGGCAGCAGACCACACCCGCCAGGAAATAGCCCAAGGCCAGCCAGAAGCCGCCAAAAACAAGCCAGATGATGTTCAACAGTGTCTTCATGAACCCATTCTGCCCCCGCGCCTGCGGCAAAAGGGTAGGGGATTCCCCTGATCCTGCCCTGAACCCGCTACGCCGCGGCGGTTGCCTTGGCGGCCTGGACGAAGGCGCGGACCTTGGCCAAATCCTTCACGCCGCGGGATGACTCAACGCCGGAGGACACATCCACGCCCCAGGCGTGCGCGGCCGATGACGCCTGGGCCACGTTCGCGGCCTCAAGGCCGCCGGCCAGCAGCCACTTCCGCCCCTGGAGTGCTGGAAGGGCCGCCACGGAGGCGTAGTCCCAGGATTTCCCGGAACCCGGAACCGCGGCGTCGATCAGGAGCAGGTCCTCGCCCCAGTCTTCGAACTCGTCCTGGGCCGCACCCATGGTGATGGCCCGGACCAGTTTCATGCCGGCGTCGTGCACTGTGGCCACGTCCGCCCGGGACCGGGCGCCGTGCAGCTGGATCCATTCCAGGCCCGCGGCGCGGGCGATGGCGATGGCATCGGCCACGGGCTCATCACGGAACACGCCGATGGGGGTGGCACCCGCCGAAACCGCGCCTAGCAGGGCGGCCGCCTGCGACGGTGAGACAACCCTGGGGCTGGCGGTGAGGACGAATCCCACCGCGTCCGCGCCGGCGTCCACTGCTTCGCGGACCGCTTCTGCAGTACTGAGACCACACACTTTGACGAACATTCCCGGGCTCCTTCAGGCTGCTTTCGTGTTGACCCCCGGAGGAGATTAGCAGGAACCGGCCGCATCTGCGACGGGCGCCCACGGCGGGGAACTAGGCTGGGCTGATGCAGATCATCCGCTTCGCTGAGCTCAAGGCCGAACCATGGCGCAACGGCGGCGGGGTGACTAGGGAACTCGCCCGCCAGGCCGCACCGGACGGCGGCTGGGACTGGCGGGTGAGCATCGCGGACGTGGCCAAGGCCGGAGATTTTTCCGCGTTTCCGGGCATGGAGCGCGTGCTGACGGTCATCGAGGGTGAACTGCTGGTGCTCACCGTGGACGGCGCAGAGCACCCCATGGAAAAGTACCGGCCCTTCCGGTTCGACGGCGGCGCTGCCACCGCCGCGAAGCTCCCCACCGGAGATATCCGGGACCTCAACGTCATCACCCGCGCTGCCGCCTACAAGGGGTATACCTCCATCATTGAGCTGTCCAAGAAGCGCGCACACCCGGTGTTCGGCGGACAGCTGGGCGTGCTGCTGCAGGGACAGGCGAAGGTGGGCGGCAGCACCGGGGAACCGCTGGAGCTTGGCCGTTACGACGCCGTGGTGGGCTCGGACAGCGACTCCCCCGAAGTCCTGGGCCGCGGCTTCCTGGCCGTGGTGTCCATCGACCCCCTGGATCCCGCCAGCTAGGAACCTGCCCAGGTGGTGAGGTTGGGCACCATCGGTGGCCCGCCGGCGCCGCGCCTTGCTACCTTGGAGGCCAAGGCTCCCACCCGGGCCTCCGGACGACGGTTCAGTACCCGGCACGCGACAAGACTGGCCAAAGGAATTGCCATGTCGTGGATCATCCTCATTCTTTCCGGCGCGCTGGAGGCCGTCTGGGCAGCGGCCCTGCACCGTACCGCCCAGGTTTCCGGACGCCGCCGTGCCGCCCCCGCAGCCCTCTTCCTGGTGGCCGTGGCCGCAAGCACCGGCGGGCTTGCCATCGCCATGCAGTCCATTCCCACGGGCACCGCCTACGCCGTGTGGGTAGGCGTGGGCGTAGTGCTGACCTCCGCCTACGCGATTGCCACCAAGGTGGAACGCCCGACGGCGGCGCGCCTGCTCCTGCTGTCCGGCATCGCCGCGTGCGTGGTTGGCCTGAAGGTGGTGGCGTGATGATGGCACGCAGCCTTCCGTGGGTGGTGCTGCTGGCGTCCGCGGTCCTAGAAGCAGTGTGGGCCACGGCCCTTGGCCTCTCCGATGGCTTCAGCCGGCCCGTGCCCACGGCCGTTTTCGCCGTCACCGCAACCCTGAGCATGCTGGGCCTGGGCATGGCCATCCGAAGCATCCCGCTGGGCACCGCCTACGCCATCTGGGTAGGGATCGGTGCGGCACTGACCGTGGGCTGGGCCATGGCCACCGGGGTGGAACCCTTCAACGTGGTGAAGCTGCTGTTCATCGCTGGAATCGTGGGCTGCGCCGCCGGCCTGAAGGCGCTGCCGTCCCAGAAAGATGCACCACCGGTCCGCAGCGGTGACTAGGCTTTTGCCATGCACTCCCCCGAGATCGCCCTGGCCGTGGATTCCCTGCGGCACCGGCTGCTGCCCGGAACGCGGACCATCCTGGGCATCGCCGGGGCGCCCGGGTCCGGCAAGTCCACCTTTGCCGCCTGGCTGCAGGAGCAGTTTGGCCCGGAAACCTCGGTGGTGGTGCCCATGGACGGTTTCCACCTGGGCAACGCGATCATTGACGGGACGCCACTCCGGCAGCGCAAGGGCGCCATTGATACGTTCGACGCCGGCGGTTACCTGTCGCTGCTGCGCCGCCTGGCGCTCCGGGACGAGGCTGTGGTGTACGCGCCGGAATTCCGCCGCACCCTGGACGAGCCGGTGGCCGCGTCCATCGCCATCCCGGCCGAGGTCCAACTGGTGATCACGGAGGGAAACTACCTGCTGGCGGACCGGGAACCGTGGAAGGAAGTGCGGGCGCAGCTGGACGAGGTGTGGTTCCTGGAAACCCCGCCCACCCTCCGGCTGCAGCGCCTGGTGGACCGGCACATCTCCTTCGGCATGGAACGGGATGCCGCAGTTGCCTGGGCCACCGGACCCGATGAAGCCAATGCCCGGCTGATCCAGGCCACCAGCCCGGCCGCGGACAGGATCATCCCCTGGCTGTAATTTTCACTGCAGGAAAACGAACAGGAGAACCATGGCAAACCCACCCGCTGAACAAGGCACCACACACCCCGCCAGGCCCGAACACGGTGGCACCGTCCAGCTCGGCGACGGGCTCACCGTCAGCCGGCTTGGCTTCGGCGGCATGGCCCTCACGCCCGTCTACGGCGAGGTTGACCCGGCCGAAGCGCTCCGGACGCTGCACCACGCCGTCGACGCCGGTGTCAGCTTCATCGACACCGCGGACATCTACGGCGGCGGCAGCAACGAGGAACTGATTTCCCAACTGCTCAAGGACCGGCGGAACGAGGTGCAGCTGGCCACCAAGTTCGCCCTGGTAGGCACGCCCACCGACGGCTACACGGATATCCGGGGCGACGCCGCGTACGTCCGCCAGGCGGTGGACCGCAGCCTGCAGCGACTCGGCACGGACGTGATCGACCTCTACTACATGCACCGCCGCGATGTCCGCGTGCCCATTGAGGAAACCGTGGGCACCATGGCAGAGCTGGTGCAGCAGGGCAAGGTCAAGCACCTCGGACTGTCCGAAGTGACAGCGCAGGAACTGCAGGACGCGTCGGCGGTCCACCCGATCGCCGCGGTCCAAAGCGAATGGTCCATCTGGAGCCGGGACGTGGAACGCAACGTCGTTCCGGCCGCAGCCGGCCTGGGCGTCGGCTTCGTCCCGTACTCACCGCTGGGCCGGGGTTTCCTCACCGGCACCGTGGACACGGCCAGCCTGGGCGCCAAGGACTTCCGCCGGAACATTCCGCGCTTCGCCGCGGAGGCCGCCGACGCCAACCAGGCGGTGGTGGATGCCATCAGGTCCGTGGCGGACCAGCTCAACGCCACGCCGGCGCAGGTGGCCATCGCCTGGCTGTTCGCCCAGGGCAGCCGGCTCGGCCTGCCCGTGGTGCCCATCCCGGGCACCCGCAAGGCCGCACGCATCGATGAAAACCTCGGTGCACTGGCCCTGGACCTCACCCCTGCCCACCTGGAGGCACTGGATGCGGCCTCGGACGCCGTCGTCGGATCCCGTTCCGCCGACCCCAAGTGGGTGTCCGAAGGGCGCGAATAGCACGTTACCGATTAAGCGGAAAGGCGGCTTCCCCACGGGAAGCCGCCTTTCCTGCTGCCGGCCTTCCGGCCACCCAGCCGGGCATTGACCGTCAGGCGGTGCGTGCCTCGCGGACCAGCTCAGCACAGCGTTCGCCGATCATCATGGTGGTGATGTTCGGATTCACGGTGGTCAGCTCCGGCATGACGGACGCATCAGCCACCCGGAGGCCGGTGACCCCCTTGACCCGCAACTCGGGGTCCAGCGGCGACATGGCGTCGTCGTCCGCTCCCATCCGGACCGTCCCGGCCGGGTGGTACACCGTGTTGTGGGTCTTGCGGATGTAGTCCGCGATCTCCTCGTCACTCTGGATGGCCTCGCCGGGGTACAGCTCCGTGCCCACCCATTCGGCCAGTGCCGGCTGCGCCGCGATTTCACGCGCCTTGCGGATGCCGGCGGTCATGACCCGCATGTCGTGGCCTTCCGGGTCGGTGAAGTAGCGCGGGTCCACCTTCGGCTTGTCGCGGAAGTCCTTGCTGCGCAGGCGGACCGTGCCGCGGGACCGGGCGTGCGTGACGTTCGGGGTCAGGCAGAAGCCGTTCTCCGTGGTGGGGAAGCCCTGGCGCAGGGTGTGCATGTCGAACGGGACCGAGCCGTAGTGGAACATCAGGTCGGGGCGGTCCAGGCCCTCCTCTGTGGTGGTGAAGATGCCGGCCTCCCACCACTGCGTGGACGTCTCCGTCATGGGCTGCTTGGCCTCCCACTGGATGACACCCTCCGGGTGGTCCTGCAGGTGCTCGCCCACGCCGGGGGAATCGACGCGTACCGGGATGCCGAGCTCAGTCAGCTGGGCCGCCGGGCCGATGCCGGAGAGCATGAGCAGCTTGGGCGAATCGATGGCGCCGGTGGAGACGATCACTTCGGACCGGGCAGTGAGCAGGTGGGTCTTGGCGAAGCCGTTGTCCACCACGGCCACGCCGGTGCACCGGTTGGCGTCGTCGAAGGTCAGCTCCTTGGCACGCAGGCCGGTCAGCAGGGTGAAGTTCTTCCGGTCCATGATGGGGTGGATGTAGGACACGGAGCTGGAGGAACGGGTGCCGTCCGCGCGGCGGTTGATCTGGAAGAAGCCCGCGCCGTTGATCACCGTCTCGCCGGTGTTGAACTTCACCTTGGGGATCCCGGACTGCTCGCAGGCTTCGAGCATGGCGCGGCCGGTGGGATCGTTGGCGGGGACGTTCATCAGGTGGACGGGGCCGGAATCGCCGTGGTGGGGCGCGTCCGGGCCTGCGTCCTCGTTGGTTTCCAGCTGCTGGTAGAGCCGGTAGGCCAGCTCGGAGTTCCAGCCGGTGGCGCCGAACTTCTGCTCCCAGTCATCGATGTCCTCGCGGGGCGCCCAGAAAGCGATGCAGGAGTTGTGGCTGGAGCAGCCGCCCATCACCTTGGCGCGGGCATGCCGCATGAAGGAGTTGCCGTTTTCCTGCTCCTCGATGGGGTAGTCCCAGTCGTAGCCGGACTCCAGGAGTTCCATCCAGCGGTCCAGCTGCAGGATCTCGGGCAGGTTCCGGTCATCGGGGCCGGCCTCCACCAGGGCCACCTCCAGCGACGGGTCCTCGCTCAGGCGGGATGCCACGGCAGCCCCCGCGGAGCCGCCGCCGATCACGATGTAGTCGAATTCAGTCTTGGTTCCGTTTGCCATATGTTCTACTTCCCCTCTGCAGCGGCGGCATGGTCGCTGAACCAGCCGGTGACCTGCGGATCGATGTTCTGGTAGATGTGCTTGGCTTCCTGGTATTCGGCCAGGCCGGTGGGGCCCAGCTCGCGGCCCACGCCCGACTGGCCGAAGCCGCCCCACTCCGCCTGCGGCAGGTAGGGGTGGAAATCGTTGATCCAGATGGTTCCGTGGCGCAGCGCCCGGGCAACCCGCTGGGCCTTCCCGGCATCCTGGGACCAGACGGCACCGGCCAGGCCGTAGTGTGTGTCGTTGCCGATCTTCACGGCTTCGGCCTCGGAGCTGAAGGTTTCCACGGTGACCACGGGCCCGAAGGCCTCATCCACCACCACGGACATGCCGGTCTTCACCTGGTCCAAAACGGTGGGCAGGTAGTAGAAGCCCTTTTCCAGCTCGCCTTCGCCCCACGTGCCGCCGCAGCGCAGGCGGGCACCTTCGGCAATGCCCTTCTCCACGTAGGCGGTGACCTTGTCCCGGTGGGCGGCGGAGATCAGCGGGCCGGTTTCGGCGGCCGAATCGAACGGGCCGCCCAGCCTGATCTGCTTGGCGCGGCGGACCAGCTCATCCACAAACCTCTCCGCGATGGACTCTTCAACGATCAGCCGGGCCCCTGCCGAGCACACCTGGCCGGAGTGCACGAACGCCGCATTGAGGGCGTTGTCGAGGGCGGCGTCGAAGTCGGCGTCCGCGAAGATGATGTTCGGGTTCTTGCCGCCGAGTTCCAGCGCAACCTTCTTGACGGTGCCGGCCGCCGAGGCGGCGATGGCTTTTCCGGTTTCCAGACCGCCGGTGAAGGAGACCAGGTCCACGTCCGGATGGCCTGACAGGACCGGGCCCACCACCTTGCCGTTACCCAGGACAAGGTTGGCGACGCCGTTGGGCAGTCCCAGCTCCTGGAGGACTTCCATCATGAGGATGGAGGTGTGCGGCGTCAGTTCGCTGGGCTTGAGGACGAAGCTGCAGCCGGCTGCCAGCGCGGGCGCAATCTTCCAGGCGGCCTGCAGCAGCGGGTAATTCCACGGTGCGATGAGGGAGCAGACGCCCACCGGTTCGTACTCGATGCGGCTGACCACGGTGGGGCTGCCTGCGTCCACCACCCGGCCAGAGTCCTGGCCGGCCAGCTTGCCGAAGTACTCGAAGCAGTTGGCGATGTCGTCCATGTCGATTTCGCTTTCCGCCAGGCGCTTGCCCGTGTCCAGCGTCTCTGCACGGGCAAAGTCGTCCTTGCGTTCGCGCAGCCGGTTGGCTACCTGAAGCAGGAACGTTCCCCGCTCCAGCGCGGACTTTCCGGCCCACTCACCGCCGTCGAAGGCGGCGCGTGCAGCCGCAATGGCGCGCTCGGCGTCGGCCGCCGTGGCTTCCGCGACGGAGCCAACCAGCTCCCCGTCCGCGGGGCAGTGGATCTCCCGGGTGCCGCCGTCGGACGCTGCCGTCCAGCTGCCGCCAATGAAAAGCGTAGACGTGCTCACTTTGTTTCCTCCTGCATGTCGAAGTCGGATTCCCAATTGTCTTTTGCCACCTGGTCCTCAACCAGCAGGGTGTTTCCCGGCGCTGCACGGTTCAGGTGCAGGAATTCAAGGTGCTGTTCGTAGTGGTCCAGGACATCGGTGATGACCTGTTCCTTCGTGTATCCCATGAGGTCGTAGCCATGGCTGCCTTCCAGGGAGAACACCTCCATGCGGTAGTAGTGGTCGTCCGGGTCGGCGCGCCGGGTGGCGTAGCTGGGGGTCTCGTACTGGACCGGGTAGATCTGGTACTTGAAGGCCCGTTCCTCCCCCATGGCCAGCTGCAGGTCGATGCTGGGGATCCCGCAGGCCTCCACGGTGGAGATGGTCAGCGTGGTTTCGGCGCCCTGCTCACGCAGTTCCGCTTCCACCTCCTGCAGCGCAGGGATGGCTACTGTCTCGGCGAAGCGGGTGGTCTGCTTCCTGCCGGGGTAGCTCATGGCGCGGGAGAGCCGCTGCCGCCAGGTCCGGCCGGAGCGCTGGTCCGCGGCGCGGCCGGTGATGATGCCGGGAAGGCTGGCACGGTAGCTGTCGTTGAGCGAGTTCTCCACCCGGAGCGCTTTGTAGAGGCCCAGCATGATCAGGACCAGCAGCAGTGACAACGGCAGGCCCATCACGATGGTGGCGTTTTGCAGGGTGGTCACCCCGCCCACGGTCAGCATGGCGAGGGTGAGCAGGCCGGTGGCCACTGCCCAGAAGACGCGCATCCACTCCGGGCCGTCCGAGTCCGCGTCCTTCAGGTGCGAGGTGAAGTTGGACATGACCAGGGCGCCGGAGTCAGCGGACGTGACGTAGAACAGCAGCCCCGTGAAGGTTGCCACCGCGGCCGTGACGGGAACGGCCGGGTATTGCGCCAGAAGGCTGTAGAAGCCCCGCTCCGGGAAGTTCATGGCCGTTTCGCCGAACGCGGCGTTGCCGTTCATGATCAGGTCCAGGCTGGAATTTCCGAAGATCGAGATCCACAGCACGATGAACAGGAACGGGACGGTCATGGTTCCCAGCACGAACTGCCGGATGGTGCGGCCACGGGAGATGCGGGCCAGGAACAGGCCAACGTACGGCGCCCAGGCGATCCACCAGGCCCAGAAGAACAGCGTCCAGGCGTTCATCCAGTCCGTGGGCCGGTCGTAGGCAAAGGTGTCCAGGGTCATGGCCGGGAAACGGCTCATGACGTCGCCGATGTTTTGGATGATCCCGTCCAACAGGAAGTTGGTCTTGCCGGTCACCAGGATGAACAGCATCAGCACCACGGCCAGGATCACGTTCAGCTCGGACAGCCGGCGGATGCCCTTTTCGACGCCGGACACCACGGACACCGTTGCCATCACCACGGAGAGGACAATCAGGCCGATCTGCACTGCCAGGTTTTCCGGGATGCCGAACATGAAGTTCAGCCCGTAGTTGAGCTGGACGACGCCGATGCCCAGGGAGGTGGCGATGCCGAAGATGGTGCCCAGCAGCGCAGCGATATCCACTGCGTGCCCCATGGGCCCTTCGATCTTCTTGCCGAAGATCGGATACAGGGCCGAGCGGATACTCAGCGGCAGGTTGTGGCGGTAGGAGAAGTAGCCCAGCGCCAGGCCCATGAGGGCATACAGGGCCCAGCCGGTGATGCCGTAGTGGAACAGCGTCCACACCAGCGCCTGGCGGGCGGCTTCCGCGGTTCCACCTTCGCCCTGCGGGGGTGCCAGGTACTGGCTGACGGGTTCGGAGACGGAGAAGAACATCAGGTCGATGCCGATTCCTGCCGCGAACAGCATCGCGGCCCACGTGAACATTCCGAACTGCGGCTTGGAGTGGTCCGGGCCCAGCTTGGTCTTGCCCACCCGGGACAAGGCGGCGATGAGGACGAAGATGACCACCGCGGTGACAATCAGGAAGTAGTACCAGCCCATGTTGGTGGACACCCAGCCCACCATGGCGCCGATCACTGCGTCGGCATTGTTCTTGGCGAGGATTGCCCACAAGGCGATGCCCACCACACCGATGGCCGAGCCGAGGAAGACGGTCTTGTTGACGCGTGTCTTCGCTTCAGTGGCAGCCGACTGGACGTGCCCGGCACCGGCCGGCGGCTTTAACTCTTTCTTTTCAGGCCCCGCGCTGTCCGCGGGGGGTGCTGCTTTCTGGCTCATTGGATCCCATTTCAGTTTTGAGGCTGTGGTCCAGACGCCGGCCCTGCATGCCGCGCGCGGCATGGGGAAAAGCATCAGCCGGCGTCATGAAGAGTCTGGCTTGACTTTCGACGCTAGCAACTTGATCCCGGAATGGACCACTTATATGAATCTCCTCACTGTCGCTTCCCGTCAAGCCTTCCTGCTTTAAACGATTCAGCAGAGGTGGAAGAAAGTGCCGCTTTTACCTGTTGCACGCAGTGGGTGCGGCTCAGCCGTCCCCGTTCCGGAACTGTCCACCCTCTGCCAAGGAGCCCCATGACTGCCATCGTCCACTTTGACGTCCAGATCGATCCCGCACGCCGCGGAGAGGCCGCGAGGTACCTCAGCGAAACCCTGGCTGCCACCCGGGCATGGCCCGGGAACCAGGGCATCGAAGCGATGGTTGACGACGCGGATCCCTGCCACATCCTGGTGGTGGAAACCTGGGCAACAGCCCAGGACCACGACGACTACGCCGCCTGGCGCCAGACTCCCGAAGGGAAGAACACCCTGCACGAAATCCTCGCGGCCCCGCCGTCAAAGCAGGTCTACTCAGCCACCATGCCGCTGGACCTGTAGCCGCTTCCCTAGACTGAAGCCCATGGACTCACTTCTGTACGACCTGCCTGCCCTCACCATCCGCAGCGTCTCCGTCAGCGACATGGACAACAACGTGTATCTGCTGACCGCCAAGGAGAGCGGCGCGCAGGTGCTGATTGACGCCGCTGACGATCTCCCCGCCATCCGGCAGCTGCTGGCGGACGGGGCCACGGACACGTCGGCGGTCCCGAGGCTGGCCCTGGTGGCCACCACGCACCAGCACTGGGACCACGTGCGCGCGTTGAAGGAACTGGTGGATGCCACGGGCGCCCCGGCCGCCGCGGGTGAGGACGACGCCGACGCGTTGCCGGTTGACGTGGAGGTGCGGCTAAGCCACGGGGACGTCGGGACGTTCGACGGCTTCGAGCTCACCGCCGTCCACCTGCGCGGCCACACCCCAGGCTCCATCGCGTTCGTGTACCAGGACCCCCAGGGCCCTGCGCACATCTTCTCCGGGGACTCCCTGTTTCCCGGGGGCGTGGGCAACACCCAAAAGGACCCGGAGCGGTTCAACCAGCTCCTGTCCGACGTCACTGAACGGTTGTTCGGCGCTTACCCGGACAACGCCGTCGTGCATCCCGGCCACGGCAAGCCCACCACCTTGGGCGCCGAGCGGCCGCACCTTGATGAGTGGCGTGCCCGCGGCTGGTAGACGGTCCTTAAACGCATCGAGTGCTCCGTAGTTGTCGTTTAGACGCGTAATAACGACAACTACGGAGCACTCGATGGGTGGCTCTGGGCTATTAGCGGCCGCGGCGCTCGTTCGAGGCCGGGGCCGAGGCACGGCGGGGACCGCTGCGGGCGGGACGGCCCGAGCCGCCATTGCCGCCGCTGCCGGAACCGTAGGAGCCGCCCGAGGTTCCGCCGGTGTTGGAGGACCAAACGGCCTTGCTTGCGCCGGCGCCGGCCGAACGCTGGCTTGACGCGCCCGCGGCGGCACGCTGGCCGGTTGCGGGGCGTCCGCTGCGCTGGCCACCACCGGACGCGGGGCGTCCGCCGGAGGCCGGGCGTCCGCTGGAAGCCGGGCGTCCCGTGCCGCCGCGGGGAGCGTCGCTGCGGGTGATCCGGGAATCGCTGCGGCCCTCGGCTGCACGTCCGTTCGATCCGCGGCCGGCCGATGAGCGGCCACCTGCTGCGGGAACGTCGTTGCTGTGCGTGGAAGCCGTGCCGCGGCCACGGGCGTTGCGTCGGGCAGCAGCTGCTGCCACTGCGCGGTCCTCGTTTTGCTCCGCGTTGCGGTCGAACGCTGCGCGGGCTTCCGTGCGGCCTTCAAAGGCAACAGCCCGGCGCTCGGCCCGGGTGGAGTCGCTGCGGGCGGGTTCGGCCGAAACCTTGCCGCGGCCGCCACGTCCGCCACGCCCACCGGTGGTGGGAGCAGCCTGGCGGCGGGCCCGCTTGCGCTCGGCGTTGGCGCCGGTGGAGGTGCCGCCGCCCTGCTTGGGTGCCTTGGCTGCCAGCAGCGCAGCCCGGGTCCGCGGGTCCACCTTCTCGGCGATGTCACCGACGAGTTCGGCCACGATGGGCGAATTTGCGGAAACGCGCTCGAAGGAGACGTCCACGCCGGCGGCCTTCATGAGCTTCTTCACGTCAGCCTGCTGCTCGGGCAGAGTCAGCGTGACCACGGTGCCATCGGAACCGGCACGCGCGGTACGGCCTGAACGGTGCAGGTACGCCTTGTGCTCGGTGGGCGGGTCCACGTGGATGACCAGTTCGACGTCGTCGACGTGCACACCGCGGGCGGCGACGTCGGTGGCCACCAGGACGCGGACGTCGCCGTTGGAGAACTCGGCCAGGTTGCGGTCACGGGCATTCTGCGAGAGGTTGCCGTGCAGGTCGACGGCGGGGATGCCGGCGTCGGTCAGGGTCTTGGCCAGCTTGCGGGCGTGGTGCTTGGTGCGCATGAAGAGCACGCGTCGGCCGGCGCCGGAGGCGAGCTCCACGATCAGCTGCTTCTTGACGGTCTGGTCGTTGACCACCAGCACGTGGTGTTCCATGGTGGTCACCGCGGCCTGCGGATCGTCCACGGAGTGGGTGAGCGGGTTGGACAGGTAGCGCTGGACGATCTTGTCCACGCCGTTGTCCAGGGTGGCGGAGAAGAGCAGGCGCTGGCCCTGGCTGGGGGTCATGTCCATGAGCTTCTTGACCACGGGCAGGAAGCCCAGGTCGGCCATGTGGTCGGCCTCGTCCAGGACGGTGATCTCCACCCCTTCAAGGGTGAGGATGCGCTGGCGGATCAGGTCCTCCAGGCGGCCGGGGCAGGCGATGACGATGTCGACGCCGGCGCGCAGTGCCTTCTCCTGCCGGGCCTGGGAGATGCCGCCGTAGATCACGGTGGTGTTCAGGCCGGCGGCCTTGGCCAGCGGCTCGATGGTGGCATTGATCTGGGTTGCCAGTTCACGGGTGGGTGCCAGGACCAGGCCCATGGGGCGGCCGGGCTTCCGGAAGTACTTGGCTTCCCGCTCAGCGAGTCTTGCTACAAGCGGGATAGCGAAAGCGATGGTTTTACCGGATCCGGTCCGGCCACGGCCCAGGACGTCACGGCCGGACAGCGTGTCCGGGAGGGTCTTCACCTGGATGGGGAACGGTTCAACGATTCCCTGGGCGGTAAGGGTGTCTGCAAGGGCCTTGGGAGTACCGAGGGCAGCAAAAGTAGTCATGTAGTTTTTTACGGTCTTTCTGGCGGTATCCGGGCGGATATCGGCCCCCGATGCCGGTTGGACCAGGGGTTTCGCCGAAGAAAAGTCAGGTGATCAACCGGGCGCTGTAAATGAGGACAGCCGGCCGGGACCAAATGGAACGCGTTCATCGACGCAGGATGTGCCTCTCACATGAAGAAAGCCCGCTCCCCGGAAGGTACCTCCGGATCCGGAGCAGGTGGCATCACTGCACATCAAGTTCCTCCAGTCTAGCATCCCTGCGACGGAAACCCGTCGTCGGCGTTGCCTCCGGGGACCTGGCGGGGCAGGGTTGAGGCATGGACAAGCACCAGGAAACGCAGCAGCACGACGGGCACGCGCACGACGGCGGCGGCGTGCCGGAAGGCGTTGGCGGCGGCATCGACCCAGCGTCCGCCTGGGACGAACGATACCGCAGCAAGACAAGGCTCTGGAGCGGAAACCCGAACCCGCAGCTGGTCCGTGAAGCCGGCGGCCTGCGTCCGGGGACAGCACTTGAACTGGGGTGCGGCGAAGGCGCGGACGCAATCTGGCTGGCACAGCAGGGCTGGGCCGTGACCGCCGTCGACGTGTCCGCCGTTGCCCTGGAACGGGCACGCTCCCACGAGCTGGCCGAACTGGCGCGGGAAAGCGTGCATGCCTCGAACAGCACCATGGAAAGCCGGATCATCTGGCAACAGGCTGACCTGACGCAGTGGCGGCCGGAAGCTGCCTTTGACCTGGTGACCTCGCAGTTCCTGCATTCCCAGGAGCTGGACTGGCGGGTTCCCTTGCGCGCAGCAGCCTCGGCCGTCCGGCCCGGCGGCACGCTGCTGGTGGTGGGGCACCACCCGGACCGGCTGCCGCCGTGGGGCAACGACCACCACAAGCACCTTGGCATGTTCTACACGGGGGACCAGCTGGTCCAGGAACTCGGATTGGACCAGCCCGGGTGGCAGGTGGAGGTCCTCACCAGCCGGGAGCGCCCGGCGACCGGGCCGGACGGGCAGGAAGCGACCATCGCCGACGTCGTGCTGCGCGCCACGCGCCTTTCCTAACCTGCCGGAGGTGCTGGGGTGGTGACGCGCGGCGCCACCAGGGCCGCGGCGCATCCGAGGGCGGCGGTGAAGGCAAACACGCCTGCAAAGGACTGGACCGGCGTCGTGAACGCCGCGAACACAATGCCTGTGGTGGCCAGCGACAGCGCACCGCCCAGGGAGTCCGAGATAGACATGGCAGAACTGTTGAAGCCTTCGTCCTCTTTGGCGGACAACGCCAGGGTCATCACGCTTAGGCGCGGGTAGAGCAGGCCCATGCCGCCCCCTGCCAGGACCCAGCCGCCGATGGCTGTGGCGGCGGGCCAGTGCAGCGCCGTGGTGGCCAGTGCCAGGGTGATTGCGGCCAGGACCATAAGCGCCCCCGACTGCACAGCGCGGCCGTGCGGAAGCCGGGTGCCCAGCCTGCCCTGGACGGCCGCAGCCCCCGCCCAGGCCAGCGCGCCGCCGGTCAGGGTCAGGCCTGCCAGCGTGGGCGGGAACGCGTACTGGGCGATCAACAGATAGGGAAGGTAGACCTCGGCGCCAAAGAACGCAGCCGACGCCAGCCCGCGCGCCAGGATCACGCTGGGCAGCCCGCGGCGTGCGGCAAGGGTGCCGGAGGGCACCAGGGGCCGCACAGCCACCAGGGCAAGGACGACGGCGGCGCCCGCCAGGAGGGCCGTGGCTGCCGGGAAGCCGGGGATGTCGGCGTCTGCCGAGAGGTTAAGCCCCAGGACGGCGAGCGCGGCCAGAGCCGCCCACCCCAGACGGCCCAGGGCCCAGGGCGGGGCGGTTTTTCGCGGCTGGCCTGTTCCGGCCGGCTGGCCGTCCGCGTCGTGGTCGTCCATTCCGCGCAGCACCGGCACGATCATGGCCAGCGCGGGAATGACCAGGCCCACCACGCCCAGGAATACCCAGTGCCAGCTGAAGACCTGCGCCACCACGCCGGCGGCGAAGGGACCCACCAGGGACGGGACCACCCAGGCGGCCGAGAAGGCGGCGAAGATCCTGGCGTGCAGCGGGCCTGGGAAGAACCTCGCCACGAGCACGTAGAGCGCAACGGTGAGGGCCCCGCCGCCGAGTCCCTGTACCAGGCGGCCGGCCACCAGCATGGGCATGGACAGCGAGGTGCCCGCGATCAGCAGGCCCGCCACGAAGAGGACAACGGAGGTGTACAGCGGCAGGGCGGGACCACGGCGGTCGGACCAGTTACCGGCCCCCACCATGCCAATCACGCCCGTGGCCAGCGGGCCGGCGAAGGCCAGCGCGTAGAGGCCTGCACCGTCCAACTCCCGGCTGACCAGGGGCATGATGGTGGTCACCGCCAGTGACTCGAAGGCCGCCAGGAACACCAGGGCGCAGGTTCCCACGGTCACCCAGAGATAGGGGGGCCGGAAAATCCCGGCGGCGTCGCGGGTTCCCGGAAGCGTGGAGTCCTGCACGGCCGGGCCCTACTCCACGAACCGGTTCCGGCCGGACCGGTAGCCGAAGACCGCCGCGAGCAGGCCAACCACCATGAACAGCACGCCGGCGGGAACAAAGGACCCTGTTGCCTGGTGGAGCTGGCCTACCATGAGGGTTCCCGTGGAGCCCACCCCGTAGCCAACACCCTGCATCATGCCGGAGAGGTGGGCTGCGGTGTGGCCGTCGCGGGTGCGGAGCATGATCAGGGTCAGGGCCGCGGCGGTCAGGCTTCCCTGCCCCAGGCCCAGCAGGCCTGCCCACACCCAGATGAGGTTGATCGGACCCAGGATGCTCAGCACGAACCCGCCGCCGGTCATCAGCGCCACCACCGTGTTGATGGCGCGCTGGTCGCGGAACCGCGCGGCCAGCGCAGGGGCGAACAGGGAGCCCAGCATCTGCAGCACAATGCACACGGCAACGATCAGCCCTGCGGTGGCCCCGTCCACGCCCCGTTCCCGGAGGATGGGCGCCAGCCAGGCGAAGCCGCTGAAGGACATCATGGCCTGCAGCACCATGAAGATGGTGACCTGCCAGGCGACCGGCGAGCGCCAGACATTTACGCCGTCCCGGACGGCCTGGTGCCGGACCGTGCCCTGGCGAAGGGCCACGGGGAGGAACAGGAGAAGCACGACGGCGGCGGGCAGCGCCCAGACCCACAGCGCCTTGGTCCACTCCCCCGTCGCCGTGTACACCGGGTAGGTGAAGCCGGCCCCGAGTGCGGCGGAAGCACAGATGGCGGTGGTGTAGAGGCCGCCCATGAGCCCCAGCCGGTGCGGGAAGTCGCGTTTCACCAGGCCCGGGAGGAGCACGTTGCACAGGGCGATGGCGGCGCCGCAGGCTGCGGTGCCCAGCAGAAGGGCAGGAAGGTGGCCGCTCCCGCCCGTTGCCGTCCCGGTGGCCAGGGGCCGCAGCAGGAGCCCGGCGGTCAGCAATGCCATGGCGCCCAGCAGGACGCGCTCCGCACCGAACCGGCGGGCCAGGATGGGGGCAAGCGGCGCGAACACGCCCAGCAGCGTCACGGGGACCGTGGTCAGCACCACCACGGACCAGCCGGGCAGCCCGGCCTGGGAGGTCACCTCCGGCAGGACGGCCGAAAGGCTGGAAAAGACGCTCCGCAGGTTCAGGCCGATCAGGACCAGGCAGACGCCCAGGTAGGCAAGGGCGCGCCGGCTCCCCACGCGGGTGGGTTCCGCTGCCGGCAGCTCGTCGATTTCGGCGTCCACCAGCGTGCTGAGGTCCACAGCGCTGCTGCCGGTCCTGGCACTCCGCCGGGCGTCTTCGGAGGGTTCCACCGGCCGCTGCTTCCCTGCCGCGGCATTAGTTGCGTCCATCATCCGCCCATTCTTGCAGGCGGGCAGCGGCGCGGAGTTTTCCACATACGGTCCGGCACACCTGCCGGCACTGGGTGCGGCTTCATAGGTTGAAACCAGCCGCGGCCAGGCCAATGGCCGCACCAACCCACGGGAGCACCATGGACACCACACCCCAGCCACAACCCCGTCAGGCACCAATGGACGCCGTACCCCGGGTGATGGCAGGAGAACCCGGCAACCCCCGGTCCGGAAGCAACGCAACCAACAGCCTGGTCCTGGCGATCCTTGCTCCCGTCAGCATGTTCCTGACCGGGCCGCTCGCCGGGGTTGCCATGCTCATGACCCATGCGGACAACGGCCACTCCCCCACTCCCTGGGTAGCACCCTTCGTGCTGTTCGGCCTGCCTGTCCTCTTCGCATCGCTTGGGATCCGGCTGGCACTTCGGGCGATGAAACAGCTGCCACGGGGTTCCGGCAGCTGGTCCGCAGCGGCAGTTGCCCCGTGCATCGGCGGCCTGGTCCTCATGCTGGCTCTCGGTCCGGCCCTCAACCTCGTGGGCGTGTTCTGAGCACCTACGGGTCCGGACGCAGCCCATGGTCTGTAAGTCTTTACCCGGTTGCTCTGTGAGCGGCTGGCAGTCTGGTGCTGTGGCCGGCTGGGGTGTGACTCGCCCATGGTATTGCCTCCGACATGAGTTTCTTGTGGAGTGCGCTTGCTTGGATATGTCCACCCTGTCCGGGCCCAGCATCGGCTCTGTCTACAGCGCTGGCCTGATTAGAAGCATGCCCATCCGCGCAGCGGGTGTGGCCCTTTACAGACCTGCCACGCCGTAACCCCGCTGATGCGCCTTCATTTCCCGGTACCAAGGAGGAACAGATGATCGTTGCAGAACAGTTCGCCTTCGTCGTCGGCATTGATACCCACGCCAAAACCCACACCCTTGCCATCATCAGCACACGAAGCGGCGGCGAGATCGCGAACGAAACATTCCCAGCCACCTCAACCGGAGGCAACCGCGCATTGTCTTGGATCCTGAGGAACACTGGTGTGCCGCACGAGCACGTGCTCCTCTCCATGGAAGGAACCGGATCGTACGGTGCGAAGCTACGGCAACAAGCCTCCGACGCCGGCTTCCAAGTCACCGAAGCTCCCGTTCCGAACCAGCGATTGGGCCGCTACCAGGGTAAATCCGATGCCATGGATGCGACCCGTGCAGCACGAGCTGTTTTCAGCCTCCCGGTAGAGCACCTGCCGGAACCACGCTCGGGTCAGAATCACATGGCCCTACGGATTCTCTCCAACGCACGCGGGACGATGGCACGAGAACGCACCGCAGCCATCAACGCCCTAACTGCACTCCTGCGCGTCGTAGACCTCGGCCTGGATGCGCGCAAGCCTTTGACCATCACCCAAATCAACACCATCGCAGGTTGGAGAGAACGAGACGAGGAATTCGGAACCAAAACATGCCGCCGCGAAGCGGTCAGGCTGGCTCAGCAAATCCTGACCCTCCAGAGACAAATGGCCAAGAACCACACAGAACTCGAAACACTCGTCCAGCAAGTACAGCCGGGGCTCTTGCAGGACTACGGCATCGGCCCAGTCCTGGCCGCAATCATCCTCACCGCCTGGTCACACACCGGGCGAGTACGATCTGAAGCCGCATTCGCCGCCCTGGCCGGCACCTGCCCAGTCCCGGCCTCATCAGGTGGCACCACCAGATTCAGGCTAAACCGCGGAGGCGATCGCCAACTCAACAAAGCCATCTACACAATCGCCCTCATCAGAATGAACCGAGATCCAATTACCAGAGGCTACGTGATGAAGCGGACAAGCCAGGGGAAAACCAAGAAGGAAATCATGCGGAGCCTCAAGCGCTACATAACACGGCAACTTTATCGAACACTGAGTGGGGCGCCGGAAGCCATACTTTCAGCGGGTTGATTGTGGCAAGGAGGTTCTAGATCTGCCGAATGCTCAAAAGAAAAGGGGTCCTCGCCGCTTTCCTGATTCTTCGCCGTCTCCTCGAGAAGACGGCTTAGCCTTCGAAGCGACTGCAGCTGCAAGCCCAACGAAGGCGGCGATCAGAAGTAGGTTGAAGAGTGTATCGGTAACGTTCGAACCGCGACTAAGTGTAACCACCGTGACGATAACAAATGCGACGCCACATGCAAGGCACAAAAGACATGTAATCTTCGCCCAGGCAGGCAAAAGGTTCAATTGACGCAGCATCTATCCCCCTATTTCTTAAGTAGAGCTTAGCCCCAATTCTAAGATAAATCTAGATTTTCTCAGCTGCAGCGGTTACGTCTCAGGTCGGTTCGGGCCGGCCGCCTGGTGGTGGAAAGGAGCTGACACTTGGCACGGTTTGGAGCACTCGCGAGGCGCCCCAAACCGTGCTCGGGTCTAGAGGTACGTCATCCGGAACTGTAGGTAGTACTCGCCGAACGCCCCACCTACGTGCGTGCAGGGTTTGACGATCACCGCGTTATAAGTCAGCAACTGTTGGTACCTATCCTGGCAATTGCGCTCGGCCCTGAATGTTTCGGTCTGCAGAACTCCTACGACATTCGGAGAAGGCGTAGCGGCGCTAGCGGCCGCTATACCGGAAAATGCCGCTCCTCCGGCAATTGCGACAACGGCAGCGGCACGCGTGATTACATTTCTCATTATTCCCCCAGGCTGAAATGGACCTTACATGGCAGTGATTGTCTTCGCCGGGACTTTTCCGAAATTAGACCTTTATCGCAACCTTTTAAGAGGTTTAACCAGCGAAGTGATAAAAGCCTATCGGCACCTTCCTGTAAGTCAAGAAAAACTTTCTGATTCATCCTTGATCTTGGGGAGTGTTATCAGGAGAAGAATCTTGCCCCTGCGCGGGCCGTTGATCTTCTGCCGAATTTTCGCCCCCGGGACTAGCCCTTTGCGCGTTGCCAGTGCCAAGCGTGCCAGAACATCAGTCCGAGAACGGTGGCAACGCCGATGAAGACGCTGGGGGGTGCGAAGGTGAAGAGGATGTAGGCCATGCTGACGTGATCTGTCATGCTCACTTCCAAGGAGCCATTTAGGAGCGCCAATAGTCCTCCCAGGATAAAGACCCCGGACAATGCCCACAGAACTAGGATGAACGGATTTAGCCGCGGCGGGAGTGCACCCTCTTTTGTCGTTTCGGTAGTTATGGCATCTGGTGTCGTACCGTCTTCACCGATTACCTCACGGAAACCAATGTTTTCGTACTGCCCCCTCTAGTTTGGCCGCAGTTCGCAGTTCGCAGTTCGCAGACCGCTTGAAGCCCAGCCTAGCCTCCACAAGATAAGTGGGTACTGGAGCCTACGTCTCGGCCCGGACCCAACCCAACCGATGGTTGACGAATATAGAAGCATCCAGGCGCCCAGATCCTCCACCGTGCCTGCGGCGCTATTCTGGAGGGGATGAGCGAATCCCCTGAAAACCCCCAGCAGCCGCATGTCCCCAGGCCCGTGACGCCCGGCACCCAGGCCTCCTTCGGCACCTACGGCGGCCGCCCGGTCAGTTTCGTGCGCCGCGGCACCCGCCTCCAGGGCCGCCGGCAAGCTGCGTGGGCCGAGCACGCCGAACGGTGGGCAATCGGCGTGCCACGGCATGTGGCCAACACGTCGGTGCACCCGGACTACACGTTTGACGCCGCAGCTGAGTTCGGCCGCGAGGCCCCGCTCATCGTTGAGATCGGTTCGGGCCTGGGCGACGCCATCTGCCATGCGGCGGAACAGAACCCGGACACCAATTTCCTGGCGGTGGAGGTCTACACGCCGGGCCTGGCCAACACCATCATCAAGATCAACAGCCGGGGGTTGGACAACGTCCGCGTGGTGGAAGCGAACGCGCCCGAGGTCCTGGCCACCATGCTGCCGGAGGGCTCCGTCAGCGAACTGTGGGTGTTTTTCCCGGATCCGTGGCACAAGTCAAGGCACCACAAGCGCCGCCTCATCCAGCCGGAATTCGCCGGACTGGCCGCGCGGGCGCTGAAGCCGGGCGGCCTGTTCCGGATCGCCACCGACTGGTCCAACTACGCAGTCCATGTCCGCGACGTCATGGCAGGTTCAGCGGATTTCGATAACCTCCACACCGGCGAGCGCCGCGGGCCCGAAAGCCCGCTGACCCAGGTGTGGCAGTCCGGCGTCGAATCGGTGGTGGGCGGCGCGCCGGTGCGTGAGGGCCGGGCCCCGGTCAGCACCGAACACACCGGACCCAATGAGGGCGTGGATGAAACCGGCGGCTGGGCTCCCCGCTTCGAGGGCCGGATCCGGACCAGCTTCGAGGCGAAGGCCCACGAGGCCGGCCGGTTGATCTTCGATCTCTGCTACCGCCGTCGCTGAAAGCCGCGCCGGTGGGAGCTGCTAGCCCACCGTAATACCGGCGACGATCTCCTTGAGCATGTCCAGGCGCGGCTCCGCTTCGGGGTTCAGGTACGGCCAGACGACCACGACGCCGATGAACCGGCTGCTTTCCCACACGCCCACGGTGGCTGCCACCTTGGCCGGCCCGCCGTCGTCGTCGTACCCCACCACCACGGCGTAGGCTGCCTTGCCGGGCAGGTTCAGCTCTCCCTCTGCCAGGAGGGTGCCGCCGCGCTCTTCCAGGTAGAAGCCGGACATCAGATGCGCCCAGCCGTTGGCCTGCGGCGCATCCTGCACGGACGTGTCGTCCTTGATCACGGTGACCAGGACGCCGCCCAGGAGACCGAACTGCTCGCTGTTGGGCCCGGCCGTGGAATCATCCAGGACCTGGGTGTGCTCCGGAAAATCTGCGGTGAAGCCCAGCGGGGATTCGATGTGCACTGACATAGGTTTCAGAGCCTCTCGAGCTTGGTGTCGTTGGGGACTTTATAGTACGTGGACACGTTGGTGGTGGCCTGGTTCTCGGTCTTGACCTCCACTTCACCCACCTTGACGTTGAACCCGGCCTCGTTGGTGGCCTTCACCACGGAGTTCACCTGGACGGTGGCGGAGCCGGCCTCGTACAGCCGGGCGGCGTCGCGGGCGGCACCCGAGTCATTGCCCAGGGCCACGTTGCGCAGGTAGCTGTCAATGATCGGGCGGTTCTCCGGGGAGTAATCCACGTCGATCTTCACGGTGCCCTGGGTTCCGGCCGTCACGGTGGAGTCAAACTTCGCCCCCTCGGTCTTCAGGCCGGACGTGACGCCCTGGGCCACGGTTCCGTCCATGGAGACGGAGACGGAATCGATGTTGTTGTGCTTGTCCATGTTGACCTGCAGGCCGCCCTTGCCGGATGCCTCGAAGACCCGGCCGTCCAGCTTCAGCTGCCCCTGGGCGGACACCTCGCCACTGGCCGTGGAGGTGCCGTCCGTCAGGTTCCGCTCGTAGGCGAGGTCGAGCTTGGCACCACCTGACGCCGCGCCGGACTCGCCCTTGGCATCCAGCGAGAAGGTGCCCTTGGCCTTGTCGGTCTGTCCGGAGGACCCGTTGTCCTTGGCGGCATCGTTGATGGTGTCCAGGATGTATCCGGGGGGATTGCCCGCCACATCCTTGATTTCACCGATGCTGTCCGGCGGAAGGTCGCGGTACATCTGTTCGCGGGCCGCCATGGCTTCCTCCACGCTGGCGAACGTGTACTCGCGGGAGACCTCACCGGTCAGCGTCGCACCCGCCGTGCCGCTGGTGTCATTGACGCCGAGGCCCATGTTTCCGTACACCTTCATGGTGGCGGAGCCGTCGGCGTTTTCCACCACTTCGGTGCCCACTTCGGCACCGCCATGGACCCACGCCACCCTGGCTTCAATGGAGGCCTTGCCCGTTTCCGAGTAGACCGGAATATCCGCCTTGGCCAGTTCCTGCAGGTGTTTCTTAGCCAGCTCCTGCGCGGCGGCGGGAATGCCGCCGTCCATGCGCATGAGGTCTTCGGCGAAGGGCCCATCGGCGCCTTCGCCCTGGATCAGATACTGCTTGTCGGCGTCGGAGAGGCCGGCCCACCACTTTGCCTGCTCTTCCGGGCTGGCGTTGAGCATCCGTTCCAGCCCTGATTCAAGCTCCTGCCGGTGCGCGGCCGCAGCCTTCGCTTCTTCGGCTTTCTCCTTAAACCACTCTCTCGCCTGCTCGGCCAAGGACGTGACCCGGTCCCAGGTGCTGTTGCCGGAACCCCCGTTCCCGGAGGTGGACGCCTTCTCCTGCTCGTCGGCATGGTTCATGAGGATTTTTGAGTTCGCCCGCAGGCTGGCCACCACCTTGTCCAGGCTGGGGCGGTGGCTGGCGCTCCACTCCTGGCGGAAGCGTTCACCGTCCCGGCCTTTCCACGGCGCGGACTGGATCTGGCTGTGCAAGGACCCTGCCCGGCTGCTCAACAGTGATGCCGCCTGGTCGGCGGCCTTGGCCAGCGCCCGCAGCTGGCTGATGTCTGCGCCGTAAAAAGTCATGGTTTCCCCCGGAAAAGAGTGCGGTACGTGTCAATCGCTGGTCCTTATGGTTGCACAGGTGCCGGAACCGGGCGATGGGGATACCTCCCCATCGCCCGGTACACGCCGGCGGAACTGTTCCGGGCCGGGCCGGCGTGGCACGATTGGGCTTGTAATAGGGGCACGCACACCAGCGCACTACCGCGCCTGTCCAAAGGAAAGACGATCAAAGAAGAACTCAAGCAGGTCGTTGACACGGCCGAGGATGTCACCAATTCGCGCGTCCTCGAGTTCCTGGCCCGGGCCGGGTTCGCCGTCAGCGGCATCCTGCACCTGCTGGTGGGTGCCATCGCCATCCGGCTGGCCCTGGGCGGCACCGGGCATGCGGATTTCAGCGGCGCTGTGTCCGAGCTTGCCACCATGGCGGTGGGCCCGTTCCTGCTGTGGGGAAGCTTCGCCGCCTGCGCGGCCTTGTCGCTCTGGCAGGCCGGGGACGCGATCTTCGACTTCAACCACCAGCCCACCAAAAAGAAGATCAAGAACAAGGCCAAGGCTGCGTTGCAGGCCATCGTGTATGCCGTCCTGGCGCTGACCCTGTGGCATTTCGCCACCGGCACCGGCACCGGCGATGACAACCGGAAGGCCACCAGCGACTTCACCGTGTCCCTGATGCAGGCCCCGGGCGGGATTTCCCTTCTGGTCCTGATCGGCGTCGCCGTGGCCGTGACGGGAGTGGTCTACGGGATCCGGGGCCCGAAGAAGTCCTTCCAGAAGCAGTTGCGGATGCCTGCTCCCGGGCCCGCCCGAACCGCCGTCACGGCACTGGGAGTGACGGGCTACCTGGCGAAGGGGACGGTGCTTCTCCTGGCCGGCCTGCTCATCGCCATCGCCACTATCAAGCAGCACCCGGAAGACTCCACCGGCCTCGACGGCGGCCTGCGTGCCCTCCGCGACCAGCCGCTGGGCCCCTATCTCCTGGCCGCGGTGGGAGCGGGGCTGATCTGTTACGGCGCGTACATGATCATGCGCGCACGCATGGCCAAAATGACCAAGTAGCAGCCCGCCGCGTGGTTAGGTGGGGGCATGCCCCAGGTACGCGCTGAACGCTTTATCCGCATCGACCCGGAGACTGCATTCGCCCTCTCCCAGACCACCGGGGACTTCCGGCTCACGTGGGACCCGTTCATTTCCGCACAAAGCTTCCTGGACGGGGCGAAGGCAGCCGGCAAGGGTGTGCGCACCCGCACAAGGTCGCGGCTGGGCCTGGCCATGGTGAGCCAGTACGTGTCCTACGCGCCGCCCCGGAACGTGGGAATGACCATGGTGTCCGGGCCGTGGTTCTTCACGAACTTCGGCGGCGGTTGGCGGTTCACCGGGGACGACGGCGGCACCCGGGCAGTCTGGAAATACACCTTTTCGTGCCGCCCGGCATTGCTTCGGCCGGTCATGGAACGGATCGGCAGCCTGCTGCTGGGCTACGAGATCGAACGCCGCATCGAGGCGTTCGCCCGCGCCTGTGAGGACCCCGCGCTGGTGGCCGAATTCAGGACACTGGAACGTGCCGCTGACCCAGGAGACCAGGCACCGGATCCGCTGGCTTAGGGGACGGTGATAACGGCCACGGCCCGCTGGGCTCCGTCGCGCAGTTCAACGCTTGAGATGCTGCCCAGCTGGATGGGCGTGGCCCCGGTGACCTTGACCTTTCCGCTGGGGGTTGCGGTCCAGGCGCAGGCCCGGTCCTCAGCGCCTGCGCGGTCCCGGACCCACAGCGAGAGGGTGCCGTCCGCCGGCAGGCTGCTGCCACTGACTGCGAGCTCGGTCCCCCAGGTCTTCCGCGCCATGTCGATGTTTACGTGGAGCCCTCCGCCGGACGCCACAGAGTAGGTGGCATCAGGCTGCGGCGGCCTGGCAAGCAGCGGCCCCACGGCCAGACCCGCTGCCAGGCATGCGGCGGCAACGGCACCTGCCAACACCGCCCACCGCCGTCGTAATGTCCGACGGCGGCGCGCCAGTTCGTTGAACAGGCGCGCCGGGGCGTTGGCATCCGCCCCCGCATTGACGCCGGGCACGGCACTGCTGCCTGGACTGCCGCTGAGCGCCACGGCGTCCGGAACGGGAAGGGAATCCAGGAGCATGGGCACTTTCTCCAGGACTGCCAGCTCCTTGCGGCAGGCGGCGCAGCCGTCCAGGTGTGCCTCGAAAAGGCTGAGATCCGCATCGTCGAGGCCGCCCAGCACGTAGGCGCCCAGCAGGTGGTGGGGATTGGCGCTCACCGTTCCACCCCCATCTCGTCCAGGATGGTGCGCAGTGCCCGGAGCGCGTAGTAGGCGCGGGACTTGACGGTGCCGCTGGGGATGTTGAGCTGGACCGCGGCCTCGTTGACGGTGAACCGGCGGTAGTGCAGGGCCACCAGGACGTCCCGGTGTTCCGTGCTGAGCCGCAGCAGCGCTTCCTCCATGAGGACCCGGTTGAGCAGTTCGTCGACGCGTCCCATCTCCTCGCCGGGGTCCGTGAGGCTGCTTTCGAGCGTCTCGTGCGGGCGGCGCCGGCTGCGGCGGTAGTTGTCGATCATGATGTTCCTGGCTGTGCGGTACAAATAGCTGCGGAAGCTGCCGTTGATGTCCGGGGCATGCTGCCAGACACGGAGCACGGTTTCCTGCACCACGTCCTCCGCCAGCTGTGGATCGCGGGTGGCGCTGAGGACGAAGCGGCGCAGGGCGGTGCCGTGCTCACGGTAGATGGCCTCCACCACGTTCTCGTCGAGCGGCATGCCGCTCCTCCCGTCCTGCCGGCACCATTGCCCACATCACTGTTCCGGGAACGCCCCGGCATCTGCACTCCCGGCTGTTAACACGACAGGGACCGGCCAGTGGTTCAACCGCACGGCGCCGCCGCGTACCTGTGAACCATTTTCCACCCGGGGGCGTCGTAGGGGGTGGCGCATCTTGATCCAGCGCCGCGGCAGCAGCCGGGAACAACCCATTCAAGGAGCACACCATGAAACACCATCCCGGGCCAGGCCTTGCCATCCTGGCCCTGGCCGCAGCCCTCACCGGTTGCGGCAGCAGTGCAGGAACCGCGCCGGCGGCCCCCAGCCCGTCCATAACCTCTACGGCACCATCGCAGGCTAGTTCCGCCGTCGACCTCAGGACCGCCTCCTCCGCGGCGGGCAGCATCGTGGTGGACGGGAAGGGGATGAGCCTCTATTTCTTCACCAAGGACACCAAGGGCTCCGGCAGCAGCGCCTGCACAGGATCCTGCCTGGTCCAGTGGCCGCCGCTGACCACTGCGTCGGGGTCCCCCACCGCGGAAGGAGTGACCGGGACGTTGGGCACGCTGACCACCCCTGACGGCAGGAAGCAGGTGACGCTGAACGGCATGCCCCTCTACTACTTCGCCAAGGACACCAAGCCGGGGGACGTGCTGGGCCAGGGCGTCGGCGGAGTCTGGTACCTGTCCGATCCGGCCGGTGCAATGATCACAGCGGCAGGCCAAGGCTATTAGGCGGAGCGCAGGGCAGGGACGGGCCCCAGGACAGCCCTATTTGAGGGGAAGATCCGGGGCCTTGCCCGGAATCGGGACTTCGGTGGGCAGCGGAACGGGCAGCTTGGGGCCCTGTTCCAGGCCCTTCCTGACATCGCCGGGAACATTCGTGGGCAGCGGCGGTTCCGCGGGAACCTCGGCAGGCTTCTGCGCGGGCGTTCGGTGGGCGGATGTACTTGCCTGCCCCGCCGGAACGCCCGACGGCGCCGCGGTGGCAGGTGCAGGGGCGGGCGCGGGTGCCGGCGGGACGGCACCCGCGCTGCTGGTTGCCGACGGCCGGGGTGCGGCCGGCCCGGGGACCGGAACCTGCCTGGCGTCCTTGGCCGGAGGGGCGACGGTTGAACCCGTCACGAATGAGGTGACGGCATGGTTCAGCTGGGAGAGGGAATCGCGGAAGCCCTGGTCGGATGCAGCGGCCACGGCACCGCCGGCAGCGAGCGAGGCAGCCACCGACAACGTGGTGAGCGTGATGCGGCGCCTGGTCCTGCGCCGGGCCGCCAACTGGTCGGCCGGCTGCCCGGCAGCAGGCTCGGCGGCAGCGGGCTCCGCGGCGGTCCGGGCCGTGGGAAGCACTGTGCTGGCAGGCGCGCTGGTGGCAGCCGCACCCATGGGAAGCACGGCGGTGGCCTCAGCCGGCGCGCCGGCCATCAGCGCCGCAATGTCGGCGGAGGGCGCGGGAGTCTCTGCCGCCAGGCCGCGCAGGCTGGTCAGGGCGCTGCGGAGCTGGCCGTCGTCCTGCATGCCTGCTTCCAGCAGCAGCTGGTCAACGGCGTCGTGGTGGCGGGATCCTGCGGTGTCACTCATGCTGTGCCTGGTTTCTCTTGAGCGTTTGTGCCTTGAGGTTCTGCAGGGCCCGGCGCTGGAGCTGCTTAATGGCTCCGGCGCTCTTGCCCATGATGGCGGCCACCTGGTCGATGGACAGGTCCGCCACGACGCGAAGGGCCAGGACCTCCTGGTGTTCTTTACTGAGGCCCGCCAGCATGGCTTCGGCACCGGCCGTCCGTTCCACGGCGTGGTCCTCGGCGGACGGCGTGGTCCGGCCGTCGTGCCGGGGATCGTAGGGGGTCAGCGGGGGCCTGCGCTCCACCCGCCGGTAATGGTCCACCATGCGGGCGTGGGCGATCGAGAAGACCAGTGATTTTGCCCCCTGCAAGCCGCCCGTCAGCGTGCCGATCCTGGAGTAGAAGGCCAGGAAGACGTCCTGGGTGACCGCTTCTGGATCATCGAGTCCACGGGCCTTGAGATATCCCTGCACCGGACCTGCGAAGGCGCGGTAGGCAGCAGCGAACAACACGGCCGGATCGGTTCCGGCTGCGTTGTCGAATATGTCGATCTCTTCCTGGGCCAAAGTGTCCAGCACCAGCGGCTCCTCCATCCCGGGGCCGGGCTCGCGCCTGGTCCCGGTTTCCGGTTCGGACTGCCAGTCTACCGAGCTGTTCCGGCTGCCTGTCTGCGTGTTTGCCGGGGGCGCGCTTGCAACGGTCCGCGCCCCCGCCCGGCTGCCTGGACCGCGGCCGCGGCCGCAGCCCAGACTAGCCAATGGGTCTTAGCGGGCGGAAACCGACGGGGTGTGGACGGTGTTGCCGCCCACGGCGGGGACGGCGGGGACGGCGGGAACAGTGTCCGCGCCGTCAACGCCGGGGACGGCCGGGACGGCGGGCACTGCGGGAGCGGAAGGAACGGCCGGAAGTTCGGGCTTCCCAACCTCAACCGAGGCCGAACCCTTGGCTCCGGCAGTGGCCTTGGCTGCGGCGTCGGCCTTGGCCACGACGTCGGTGCAGTAGCTCTTGATGTTGGCGTCGCCCTTGGCCGCGAGGGACAGCGAGGAGAACGCCTGGGAGGAAGCGTCCAGGCCGCCGTGGGTGAAGGCGGTGCAGAGGCCCAGTGCTGCAGGACCGGCGGCGTCAACGGCAGTGTTGGCCGTTGCCGAGCCGCTGACGTCGGCGCCGGCCTTGCCCTCGGAGGCCTCGGCAGTTGCGGAGGCCTCGGCGGTTGCGGAGGCCTTGGCGGTTGCTTCTGCAGTTGCTTCGGCGGTGGCGTCGGCGCCCTTCATGGCGTCGGCCACGGCAACGGTGGCGGTGGGGGCCGGAGTGGCCTGGGCGTCAGCTGCTGCTTCGGCTGCGAACTTGGGGGCGGGTGCGCCGAAGAGTTCGTGGGCGGTCTGCTGGGCCTGGGCGGGAAGGGCGCCGGAGACGGCGGCGGCGCCGGTTCCTCCGACGGCCAGGGTTCCGGCGGCCAGGACTCCGGCGGCGACCTTGCTGGTGACGAGAACGGTGAACACAGACATTTGTTTCTCCAAAACCTAGACAACACATCGGACGGGGCCCGCCGGGCGGACCCATCACGGACTACATCGCCTCAGGGTGCGGAAAGGTTACGGGTGTTCCGGAATTTCTTTTACCGGCCCCACTTCGCTGGAAAGCATTCCGGATCGCCGGTCCGCTCCGGCTGTTTCACTGCGCTCCGAAGATCCGCAGGGGGGAGGCACCAACTGCTGTACGGCCGGCCACGTGGGGAACCATGGCCGCAAGCCGCTGGATGTAGGGGCCCACTTCCTCATCGTCCAGCACCAGGAGGTCCGGCTGGCCGCGGAGCCAGCGGGCATTGAGGGCGGTGATGTTCTCCCGTTCCAGCAACTCCTCAAACTCGCCGTCCAGCTCCTGGACCCGCAGGATGGCGGCAGCAACGGCCCCGCCGGCCAGGTCTCCGCCGGCCAGGTGGGATGCTTCCGTCCCGGCGGTCAGGGCACCGTAGGCCTCCGCAGCCCGGTTGAACAGGTCCAGGTGTGCAGTGGCGCCCATCCCTGCCATGCCCTCGCGGACCAGCGGATCCGTGGCGATCCGGCCGCCCGCCATGACGGCGTACTGCGCGAAGCCACCCTCCAGCGCCTGGGACAGGTAGAAATCCACCAGGCAGCTCCGGACGGCCACCGCGGACATGTCCTCCAGCCGCAGCGAGGCCTTCCGCATGGCTTCGATAATGGCCGCATTGGCTTCCACCACCTCCTCATCCCTGCCTTCGATGCTGCTGCTGGTCAGGACGACGGGCTGGGGCGTGCGGGTCATGGTGATCCTTGCTGGACGGTGGTGGCACTCCGGACGCTTTCACGCTACGGCGGCCGGCACACGGCAGCACCGGGAACCACATGAACGTCAAGCGAAGTTTTCGGGACCGCCAGCGCAGGACCCGGCGGCATGGGGCTGCCGCCGGGCGAACTAAGATGGATCAGATAACCACCCACCGGACCCGGCTCCGCCGTGGCCTGCCGAAAGTAGCGCTCACCATGCCATCCCAACCGGACGAAAGTGCGGACCTGGCAATACAGACACCCGCCATCAACGACCGCTCCCTGGCGGCCGGGCTGGCGTATGCCATGGCGAGCAGGGTCTCGGGCATGTCCTTCGACGGCGGCACAGGACTCCTGCTGGGCAAGGTCCGGGGCGGTGCGGAGCTGCCATACTCCACGACGGCCAAGCTGGTCCGGCGGGCCGGCGGCTGGAGCTGCACGGTGGGCGTCTGCAGCTGCCCGGTCCGCAAGGACTGCAAGCACGTGGCGGCCCTGCTGTTCGCTGCCGAGGACAACCCCGCCATCCGGGTGCAGCTGCTGGCACCCTCCACCTCCATGCAGGTATCCCGGGCACCGTCCGCCGCCCTCCCCGACTGGGAGCAGGCCCTCAGCCCGCTGATCTCCCAGCCCGGCGCAGCCCCCTCCACCAGCGGGGTTCCCCTGGCCCTCCAGTTCGAGATCGAGGAACCGCCGCCGCATTTCTCCTACACGGGCCGCCGCGACCCGGTCCGCGGCGTCCGGCAGCTGAAGGTCCGACCCGTGACCATGGGGGCCAAGGGCAAGTGGATCCGTGGGGACGTTTCCTGGAACACGCTGAGCTACCTGAATTTCCGGCGCGAATCGAACCAGGCGCACGTGGAGTGGCTGCAGGAGTTCCTGGCCGGCCATTCCTCCTCCGCCAGCCGGGTGCACAACTCAGCCGGCCTCTGGCTGGGCCTGAACTCCTACGCCGGCAAAAACCTGTGGAGCCTGCTGTCCGATGCCCGGAAGATCGGGCTCCATCTGGTCCACTCGCGCGGCACCGAGCCGGTCCGGGTGGCCGAGTCCCCCGCCGCCGTCGGGCTTTCCCTCAGCCGGTACGGGGCTCCGGTGGCGGAGCCTGCCGCGGAGGCCGCCGGAGCAAAAGCCACCACGTCCGACGGCGGCCTGGAACTCTCCCCCACCATCACCGTTGAGGGGGCCGACGTTGACCCGGCAGCGGTGGGCACCATCGGCCGGCCCGCGCGCGGCATCTTCTTCACGGCCGGAGAGGCTGCCCTTCCCGGGGTGCCTGATCCGGACGGAGTGATCACGCTGGCCCCGCTGGAGAGCGGGCTGAGCGAGGAACTGCTGTCGTTCGTCACCGCCGGCAGCATGCTGCATATTCCGGCCCGGGACGAGTCGCGGTTCCTGACCGGCTTCTATCCCAAGCTCAAGCAGACCGCCCGCGTGACCACCCGCGACGAGTCCGTGGAACTGCCCGAACTGGCCGTTCCCACCCTCTCGCTGCTGGCCAACTACGGCGCCGACCACCGGGTGCGGCTGCACTGGGAGTGGCATTACAAGACGGGAAAGCTGGTCACCGCCCAGCCGTTGTGGCGGCATCCGGGCGACCAGGGCTACCGCGACGACACGGCCGAGGCCCGCATCCTGGACGGCATCGGCCAGCCCTGGGAGGTGGTGCCCGGCCTGGGCGAATCTGCCACGGGCGGCTGGGGTACTCCCCGGCTGGCGGCGTCCGCCGAGCTCACCGGCCTGGATACGCTGGCGTTCACTGAGGAAGTCCTGCCCCGGCTGCGGGAAGCACCTGACGTGGACGTGGAGACGGCCGGCGACATCGCCGACTACCGCGAGGCTGAAGAGGCGCCGGTGGTGTCCATCTCCACCAAGGCCACCGAACAGCGGGACTGGTTCGACCTCGGCATCCAAATCTCCCTTGAAGGCCAGCCCGTGTCCTTCGCTGCCGTCTTCTCCGCGCTCGCCGCGGGCCAGACCAAGATGCTGCTGCCCAGCGGCGCCTACTTCTCGCTGGACCTGCCGGAGCTGCACCAGCTGCGGGCGCTGATCGAGGAAGCCCGGTCACTGCAGGACAACAAGGATGCTCCCCTGCAGATCAGCCGGTTCCAGGCCGGGCTGTGGGATGAGCTGGCGCAGCTGGGGATCGTGGACGAACAGGCCGCAGCCTGGCGGTCAGCGGTGGGCGGCCTCCTGGAGGGCGGCACGGACGGGCTGCCGCTGCCGGCGTCACTCAACGCCGAGCTGCGCCCGTACCAGCTCGAAGGGTTCAACTGGCTCAGCTTCCTGTACAAGCACGGGCTGGGCGGCATCCTGGCCGACGACATGGGCCTGGGCAAGACCGTCCAGGCGCTGGCCCTGATGTGCGCCGCCAAGGAGTTGGCCGTCGCGGCTGCTTCGTCCCTGGAAACGCCCGACGACGGTGCTGCCGCTGCCCCGGAAAACCGGGCCGCCGCCGTCGCGCCCTTCCTGGTGGTGGCGCCCACCAGCGTGGTGGGAAACTGGGCGCTGGAAGCCGCACGTTTCGCTCCCGGCCTGACCATCCGGACTGTCGGCGAGACCTTTGCCAAGAGCGGGCAGGATGTGGCTGATGCCCTGGACGGCGCAGACATCGTGATCACGTCCTACGCCCTGTTCCGGATCGATTACGAGGCCTACGCCTCCCGCACCTGGAACGGGCTGGTGCTGGACGAGGCGCAGTTCGTGAAGAACCACCAGTCCAAGGCGTACCAGTGCGCGCGGAAGCTCCCGGCGGCATTCAAGCTGGCCATCACCGGCACACCGCTGGAAAACAACCTGATGGAGTTCTGGGCGCTGACGTCCATCGTGGCACCGGGCCTGTTCTCCAGCCCCAAACGCTTCGCCGAGTACTACCAGAAGCCGGTGGAAAAGAACGGCGACAAGGGGCAGCTGGAAAAGCTCCGGCGCCGCGTCCGGCCGCTGATGATGCGCCGCACCAAGGACCAGGTGATCAAGGACCTGCCGCCCAAGCAGGAGCAGATCCTTGAAGTGGTGCTGAATCCGCGCCACCAGAAGGTCTACCAGACGCATCTGCAGCGCGAACGGCAAAAGATCCTGGGTCTGATCGAGGACGTCAACAAGAACCGGTTCACCATTTTCCAGTCGCTGACCCTGCTGCGGCAGCTCAGCCTGGACGTCTCGCTGGTGGACCCGTCCCTGGCCGCGGTGCGGTCCTCGAAGCTGGATGTCCTGTTTGAGCAGCTGGAGGACCTGGTGGCAGAGGGGCACCGGGCGTTGATCTTCAGCCAGTTCACCGGCTTCCTGGGCAAGGTCCGCGAGCGGCTGGACCAGGAGGAGATCGAGTACTGCTACCTCGACGGCGGCACCCGGAACCGTGCCGACGTGGTCAGCGAGTTCAAGAACGGCAGCGCACCGGTGTTCCTGATTTCGCTCAAGGCCGGCGGCTTTGGCCTCAACCTCACCGAGGCCGACTACGTCTTCCTGCTCGATCCGTGGTGGAACCCGGCGTCCGAGGCGCAGGCCGTGGACCGGACCCACAGGATCGGCCAGGCCCGGAACGTGATGGTGTACCGGCTCGTGGCCAAGGACACCATCGAGGAAAAGGTCATGGCCCTGAAGACCCGCAAGTCGCAGCTGTTCGCCGACGTCATGGAAGGCGATGCCCTCTCGAGCGGAGCCATCACTGCCGAGGACCTGGCCGGGCTGTTCAAGGAGTAAAGCCCTCCCGGGACTCACCGTCTAAGCTGGTGCTCAACGTAAAACTACAACGTTGGAGAAAACTGTGCCGCACCAGCTGCCCGCCACGGAAGCCCCTGCAGCGCCGCCCCTGGTTCCGCTGCGCCCGGACGCCTTCACCACTCCGTACCGGGACCCCGTTTGGGACGGCCCCACGGACCCCGTCCTGGTAGCGGACCACCTCAGGGGCGAGTGGGTTCTCTTCTATACGCAGCGCCGCGCCACGGCTCCGGGGCTGGCGGGGGTGGAGTGGGTGCATGGCACGGCCATCGGGGTGGCCAGATCCTCCGACGGCGGCGCAACCTGGCGCTACCAAGGCACCGCGGAGGGACTCATCCCGCCGGGAACGGACCTGCCGGCAACCCTCTGGGCGCCCGACGTCGTCCGTGTTGGCGGCCGGTGGATCATGTACCTGACGGTCCTGGGCGGCAGGCGCACGGACTGGACCGGAGCCGCGGACATCGTCCAGTTCGTCAGCACCGACCTCCATCACTGGGAGTACCTGGGCCGGATCGATCTCGATTCCCCCCGGGTTATTGACGCTGCCGTTGCCCGGTGCGGTGACGGCCGGTACCGCCTCTGGTACAAGGACGAGGCCCGCGGCTCCAACACGTTCAGCGCGGTCAGCGGCACTCCGGAGGATCCGTCGTCGTGGCGCCGTGAGGGCGTGGTGATTTCCGGACGCCCGCACGAAGGGCCCAAGGTTTTCCGGCTGGGCGGCAGCTACTGGATGATCGTGGACGAGTGGCGGGGCCAGGCGGTCTACCGTTCAGAGGACGCAACGGGTCGCT
The DNA here is from genome assembly GCF_013359725.1 of Pseudarthrobacter sp. C4D7. Classification (GTDB taxonomy): domain Bacteria; phylum Actinomycetota; class Actinomycetes; order Actinomycetales; family Micrococcaceae; genus Arthrobacter. The sequence goes on from NZ_JABFMW010000003.1 coordinate 51,700, forward strand.
GGGTCCGGCAGGAGCACCGTGGCGGGCTGATCCTCACGGTGCCGGAATCGGTGGCGGGAAGGCCCGTCGTCGGACGCCATGCGGACGTGGTGCCGCTTGACACCGGGGACACGCGCGACGGCGGGCCGCAGCGCGCGCTGGTGGTTTACTTCACGCATCCGCACTGGGGCGGCGAGGACATCGACACCATGGCACCGGACCCGCGCACCCGGCTCAGCCACGTCCGGGCGGCCGTACTGGAAGTGCGCGACGGAATCCTGGCCTGCACGGAACACTGACTCTGCTGCCCACAACGAAGGGCCAAACCCTGGAACCACATGCCGGCGGCTGCCGGCACCGGCCCAGGGTTTGGCCCCTGCTGTTTGCTGGAAGGTCGGGACCGGAACTAGACCCGCTGCGGTGACCCCAGCTCCACCGGGTCCTCGTCGGTCAGGTATGCCAGTTCGGAGTGTGCGGCGAGGTCGATGCCGCGCAGTTCGTCCTCGGGCTTGATGCGCAGGCCGCCCATGGCCTTGTCCAGGATCTTCGCCAGGATCCAGGTGATGCCGAAGGAGTAGGCCAGCACCGTGACCGTGGCCAGGGCCTGGATGCCCAGCAGCTCGAACCCGCCGCCGTAGAAGAGCCCGCTTACTGCGTTGGGCGCGGCGTCGGTGGCGAAGAGGCCGATCAGCAGCGTACCCAGGATGCCGCCCACCAGGTGCACGCCGACGACGTCGAGGGAATCGTCAAAGCCCAGCCGGAACTTCAACTCGATGGCCAGCGAGCAGACGGCCCCGGCCACAGCCCCGATGGCTACGGCACCCAGCGGGCTGACTGCACCGCAGGCAGGGGTGATGGCCACCAGCGCGGAAATCAAGCCGGAGGCAGCGCCCATGCTGGTGGCTGCGCCGTGGCGGACCCGCTCAACCAGGGCCCAGGCAAGCAGGCCTGCGGACGCGGCAACGGCGGTATTCAGGAACACCACCGCCGCCGACTGGCCGGCGGAGAGGGCGGAGCCGGCATTGAAGCCGAACCAGCCGACCCACAGCAGGCCTGCTCCCACCAGTACCAGCGGCCGGCTGTGCGGCTTGGTGTGCTCCATCTTGGGCCAGCCTGAGCTCTTTCCCAGGACCAGGGCCAGGGCCAGGGCCGCGGCGCCGGCATTCATGTGCACCGCGGTGCCGCCGGCGAAGTCGATGGCCTTGATACCGTTGGCGATCCACCCGCCAACAGTGCTGCCGTCCGCCGAGTTGAAGGCGAACACCCAGTGGGCGACGGGGAAATAGACAACCGTGGCCCAGATGCCGGCGAACAGCATCCAGGCGCCGAACTTCATGCGGCCCGCGGCGGCACCGGCCACCAGGGCGGTGGTGACGCAGGCGAAGAAGAGCTGGAACGCAGCAAACAGGATGACCGGAATGGACGCTGAATCGTCCTTGGCGAGCAGCTGCCCCATGCCCGGAAACTCGGTGACGTCACCGATGAGTCCCAGTCCGCCCACGGAGTTTCCGAAGGCCATCGAGTACCCGAACAGTGCCCAGAGGACGGCCACCAGGCTGGCGCCGCCGAAGCACATCATCATCATGTTCAGGATGCGGCGGGATCCCACCATGCCCCCGTAAAACAGGGCCAGGGCGGGGATCATCATGCACACCAGCGCCGAGCTGGCCAAAATCCAAGCGACATTTCCCGAGTCCATGGGAAACCCCTTTCAAGATGCGAAAAGAACGGTAAGTTGCCGTCAGGGCCGTTCCGTTAAGTGGGACGTGGGGGGAGAAACCACGGCCGGCAGAGGGGCGGCTTGCGCCGTCTGATACCAGAGTATGGCGGCCATCCCGGGCTGGGTTTCGGCTGTGTTAAATGGTGGTTTCAGCCAATTGCGTGCGAGTTTCAGGCGTCACGCGACGCGCAGGAGTACCGCGCAGAAGTACCGCCCCGGACGCATCGTGCGCGGGCCGGTCAGGGGAACGTCAACGGCGGCAAAGAGCCGGAATTCCGTCATTGACATGGGCTGCGCGCAGGAGCAGATTGAGAGCGTTAATCCACGGGGCGGCAGGCTCTGGACGGGGCACACCCCGCCCTGCCCGCCCCATTTCCCGGCAGCGAACAGCCCCGGACGAACTCAATAAACACTCCTTACGAAGGAGCCAGAAATGCCCGCAGTAACGGTGAAGAGCCTGGAGTCCAAATCCTTTGACCAGCCGGATGAAAAGCGCCGGCCGCCCCAAACCAGGTAGACGTGGTCAACATCGGCGGCGCCACCTTGGGCCGTTTCACTTTCGAGCCCGGCTGGCGCTGGTCGGAGACCGTCAAGACGGTGGTCCACACGGACACCTGCCAGGTGAACCACCTGGGCGTCTGCGTCGCCGGGACGCTCACCGTGCAGATGGCCGACGGAAACCAGATGACCATCAATGCCGGGGACGCCTATTCCATACCGGCCGGCCATGACGCCTGGGTGGAAGGCGGCGGGACCTACGTCTGCTACGAAGTGATGAGCGCAGCGGAGTTCGCCAAACCCGCCTGACCAGCCACTCCGCGCCAACCTTCAGGAAAGGGAGGACTGCCAGACCCTCCCTCTCCTGCCGCCGCGGCCCTACCGTTGAGGAAACGCAACGATCGGAGAGCAATGAGAGTCACCGTCATCGGCGGCAGCGGCCACATCGGTTCATACCTGGTTCCCCGGCTGGTCCGGGCGGGCCACGAGGTCACCAACATCAGCCGCGGCACCAGCACGCCCTACACGGATGCACCCGAATGGCAGCAGGTGCACCAGGTCGGCGCGGACCGGCAGGCAGAGGACCAGGACGGAACGTTCGCGGACCGGGTGGCTGCACTGAAACCCGATGCCGTGGTGGATTTGGTCTGCTTCACCCTCGAATCGGCAACTGCACTGGTGCAGCGGCTGCGCGGAGAGGTGGGGCACCTGCTCCACTGCGGCTCCGTCTGGCGGTACGGGCAGAGCCTGAAGCTTCCCATCCGGGAGGGATCGGATTCGGCCGCCGAACCCTTTGGCGAGTACGGCGTCCAGAAGAACAGGATCGCCCTGATGCTCAAGGAGGAAACCGCCCGCGGCGGACTGGCCACCACGTCGCTGCATCCCGGCCACATCGTCGGGCCGGGCTGGCAGCCGGTGGGACCGCTCGGAAACCTCGATCCCACCGTCTGGCAGACGATCTCCGCCGGGCAGCCCGTCCATGTTCCCGGCAGCGGCACCGAACTCATGCACCACGTGCACGCCGATGATGTCGCGCAGGCATTCGAGAAGGCCCTTGCCCGGCGTGAGGCCGCCGCCGGTGAGGACTTCAATATCGTTGCCCCCACCGCGCTGACAGTCCGCGGCTACGTGGACATCGCCGCCGCCTGGTTCGGCCACGCCGCCGTGCTGGAGCCGGTCTCCTGGGAGCGGTTCCGGGAGGACACTTCCCACGAGCACGCGGATGCGAGCTGGAACCACCTTTACCGCAGCCAGTGCTTCAGCATCGAGAAAGCGGCTTCGGTGCTGGGCTACGCGCCCCGGTACGAGCCGGAGCAGGCCATCTTCGAATCGATCCAGTGGCTTGTGGACCACGAACAGCTCCACGTCGCCCGGCCACTCGGCGTCCCGGCCGGCTGACCCAGCACTACGGGCGGCGCAACCGCGCCACCAGCGTGGCAGCGAGCAGGGCTGTGGCCAGTTCCAGGGCAATCACCAGCAGCAGGTCCGTGCTGCCGGCGCCAACAGCAGCGGACGACGCCGGCCGGGCACCATGGGCATGCCCGGAGCCACCGGCGGTGAGCAGCAGGGCGGCGTGCAGGGCAGCCATTGCCACGGCAGCGGCGGTGACCCGGTGCAGCGCTCCCACCCGGCAGTGCCGCCAGATATGGAAGGTGCAGGGAACGCAGACGGCGGCGAGCGCCAGCATGAGGACACTGATCCAGGCACCGTGGTGACCGGATGCGGCCAGCCAGACGTGGGCCGCACAGGAGAAGGCGGTCACCACGGCCACCAGCCGGGGATGCAGGACGGGACCTGTGGCACGGACCCGGCCTGCCGCCGTCGTACTCCCTGCGGTGGCGGGGGCGAGGCTAGTGGCAGGCACCGCTGCCGCCCTCACTGTGGCAGGACGATACCTGCTTGTTGGGGTTGGCGGGGACGTCCAGGACCGGGCTGCGGTCAAAGAAGCCCTCAGGCCGCAGCTTGAATCCCACAGTGTCCACGGGCATGATGGGCCAGTCCTCCACCCGGGGAAAGTGGGTGAGGCCGAAGGTGTGCCACACCACGATGTCCTGGCCGTCGATGTCCCGGTCCTGCGCCACATAGGCCGGGAGGCCCGCGCCGCCGGCGTGCTGGTTCACGAAGTCACCCGTGGGGTAACGCTCATCCTCGGCGTAGCGGGTAACCCAGAGGTCCTTGGTGGCGAAGGCTGCGCGGCGGGCAATGGAGGAGTCCGGGTCAGCCAGCAGCGTGGGCTGGTTGTGGGAGTGCAGCTTGTAGCCCACCGGCTCCCCCAACCGGTTGCGGGATTCAGGGTTGGAGATGATCCAGGTACGGCCGGCCCGGGCATCGGCTTCCCGGACGCCCTCGGATTCGCGGGCCAGGACGGTGCGCCTGCGGGAGAAGGCATTGCCGCGCTCATTCCCGGGCCCCATGGCCTGGCGGATGACGTCTTCCTCCTCCACCCGGTTGGTGAACCCGTCGATGGCCATGTCCAGCCGGGCGCTGAAGAGGTGCTGGTGGAAAGGTGCACCCAGGCCCGGCGCCAGTTGGGAGATGTTGTCCGACCCGCCTTCCGGGAACGCGGACGTGAAGACGATGCCGGTGGCCTTGGCCTCGAATTCGATGGTGCCGTCAAGGTAGAGGTACCAGTAGAAGCCGTAGTCGTAGTTGCCGATGGTGGTGAAGAAGGAGATCACCAGACGGCGGTTGCGGCGGGTATAGGTGACGCCGCTCCAGAGGTCGGAGTGCTTGGAGAGGATGCTCCAGTCCTCCTCGTGCATGCAGATGCCGTTGCGGATTTCCCGCGGGTTGCCGAACGCGTCACTGATGACGGGACTGAGGTAGGTAATCTCGCCCAGGCAGTCACAGCCCAGCTCCAGCGAGTTGGCGTACTGGCCCACCAGGTATTCGCCGGTGTCGAAGTAGTTCTGCCAGGACCGGATGGGCGAGGGGTCGCCGTACGGGACCACCATTTCGGCGATGGAGGCACGGTTGATGATCTGCCGCTTCCGGCCGCCATCCTGGAAGGCCAGGTTGTGCAGGACCACGCCTTCGCGGACATCGAAGCCGACGTCCACGCTCCACTTTTCCCATTCCACGTGGTTTCCGCCGGCGACAGTGAAGCTGGGGCCTTCGGGCTGGGTGATGTTGATGGGCTTTTGGGTATCGCGGATGGGTCCGGTCCGTTCGGGGTGGGTGTAGTTGCCGTGCTCGGCCGGGATGGGCATGGCGCCGAGATCAATGACCTGGGTGACTTCCTTGCTGACTACGTCCACATAGGCCACCAGCCCGTCCACGGGGTGCGCCCAGGCGCTGTCCTCCGGGAAGTCCTGCACGAACGCCAGGCCACGGAGGATCCGGCGGCCCTTCTCCTCGCCGTATTCGAAGACGCCGGCGGACAGCGGCGCCACCCGGACCTTGCCGACGTCGAGCCCCCTGTCCGCGAGCGCCTTCAGCCAGCGTCCGTCGGTGGCCAGGAGGGCTTCCACCACCTCGAATTCCTCCTCCAGAACCGGCAGTTCGCCGGTCGCCGCGGTGTCGAGTTCGACGGCGGAGAGCACCTTTTGCTGCGTGGTGGAGACGACGACGTCACGCGGCGCAGCTCCGGAGACATCGTGGATGAAGACCCGGAACCGGCGCCCGGACGTCAGCGCGCCGCTCCCCCGGGCCGGATCCAGCAATCCCAGGTAGGCGATCCGCTGCTGCTGGCCCAGGTGGCCTTCGCGCTGGAGGATGGCGCGGACGTCAAGGATTTCCTCCGCGGTGGCGAGGCGGAAGGCTGAAGCAGTTTCAGTTGGTGCAAGCGTCATGGGAGAGCCTTTGTCCGGGCCGTTACCGGCCACTGGTTTATTTTCTATAGTTGTAGAGAATAAACGTCCGTAACATGGCCCACAAGGGTTTTGAGCGAATAATTTCCGGGAGCGGCCGCGGTGCCAAAGATAGTTGACCATGACGAGCGCCGGCTGGAACTGGTGGATGCCACCTGGCGGATCATTGCCCGGCAGGGCCTCGAAAGTGCCACCATGCGCGAGATCGCCACGGAGGCCGGGTTTGCCAACGGCGCCCTCAAACCCTATTTCCCCACCAAGGACACCCTGCTCGAATTTGCCTTCAGCCATGTGTTCAACAGGACCAACCTGCGCATTGCGGAGGTCAGCGCCGGCCGGACCGGACTGGACGCCCTGCGGGCTTTTTGCCTGGAGGTCCTCCCCCTGGATGACGAGCGCGTCAACGAGGCGCGCATCGTGGTTCCCTTCTGGCAAAGGGCCATCAACGATCCCCGGAAGGCCGCCATTCACCAGCAATCCATGGCCGAATGGCTGGCAACCATCCGGCGCTTCCTGGCGGAGGCGCGGGACAGCGGTGACGTAGACGCCGCCGTCGACGATTCCGTCCTTGCCGGGCTGTTGCTGAACATGCTGCTGGGGGCGCAGATCGAAGCCGCCCTTGCACCGGACGGCCACACGGACTTTGGCCATGCAGCCCAGCTCGAGGGCTATCTTTCCCTGCTGGGCAAAAAACCCGGAAGATAATGAGCCCCAAACTCGAAAGTATGCTTACTATTAGGGGTCAGGTTCCGGCAGTTGCCGGAGCGAGCACGGACTGTAAGGAGCATCTCCATGGGTTTGGATGACAAGATCAGCAATGCTGCAGAGAAGCTCGGCGGCAAGGGCAAGGAAGCCGCCGGCAACGCCACGGGCGACGAAAGCCTGAAGGCCGAAGGCCAGGCGGACCAGTCCAAGTCGGACCTCAAGCAGGCCGGCGAGCACGTCAAGGATGCCTTCAAGAAGGACTAGCAGACGCTCGCATTCATGGGTGCAGCTCCTCTCGGAGTTGCACCCATTGGCGTTTAAGCGCCCGGCTCGGCGCGCCCGGCTCAGTGCGCGCCCGGCCGTGGAGCCTAGTGGATCAGCCCCGACACCAGATTGATGGTGGTGGCCAGGACAATGGCGCCCAGCAGGTAGGACAGCAGCGCCTGGCGCAGCACCGTTGAGCGAATGGCGGTGGTCTTCAGGTCGGTATCGGATACCTGGAACGTCATGCCCACCGTAAAGGCCAGGTAGGCGAAATCGGAGTACCTGGGCTGGCTCTCCTCATTGAATTCCACGCCGGTGCCGTCCCGGTAGTAGATGGCCGCGTATCGAAGGGTGAAGAGAGTGTGGACCAGAAACCATGAGAGGGCGATGCTGCCCAGCGCCATGGCTACCGTAGCGTCCTTGGCTCCCCCTTGTTCACCCGAGGCGTCAAGCAGGATCAAGGCCACCCCCGCGAAGCTGGCAACTGTCGCCCCCAAAACCAGCGCATCAGAGAAGACCCGGCCCGGATCCTCCCGTCTGGCATGCGCCGCGGTGGCCGCCGGGCCCAGGTGTCCGATCACGCTCCAGACCCACACGAGGTAGGTGGCTGAGGCGGCGGCCCAGCCGAGGGCGGGCGCGTAGTTCCAGGCCCCCAGCGCACCAACCACCACTGCCGCGACCAGGCCGACGGCGAACATCACCAGCAGCCGGAGCCGGGAGTGGTGCGCGCGGGAATTGAAGTTCCGGGGGTGGCCGCCGGCAGCCGTCATGGACCTCATGGCCCGATCATGGCACGCGAGGCTGGGGCACGGCTGGAAAGGCCGCCTTTTTATTTTCGCCAACCGTTGAAAAACAGGCATCCTGCCACTAGCCTGAGTGGACCGTGTCGCGGGACACAGTTCCGGGGGAAAACGTGAAGTGGCCATCCGTCGCAAGGAACAACCATGCAAGCTTTATCTACCGCCTGCACACCGCCCCAGGATCTGACCACCAGGGTGGCTGCATCGTTCGACCACTGGAAACACCTGGTGGCGGAATCGTTCGTTCCCCTCACCGCCCGCACCGCCGATGTGGACGGCTTCCAGGGCCGAATGCGCGCCCGGGTGCTGGACCGGATGTCCATCGTGGAGGTCACCGCCGCCTCCCACGAGGTCCACCGAACTCCGGCCCTAATCGCCCAGGCCCATGAACGCTACTTCAAGCTAAACCTCCAGCTTGAAGGCACAGGCCTGCTGATCCAGGACAACCGCGAGGCCGTCCTCCAGCCCGGGGACCTGGCGATCTATGACACCAACCGCCCCTACACGCTCGCCTTCGAGGACAGCACCAGGATTATGGTGCTGATGTTCCCCTGCGACGCACTCTCCCTGCCCGCCGACTACGTTGGGCAACTGGCTGCGGTGCGCATGGGCAGCGGAGGCCTGAGCGGAATCGTGGGCCAGTTCATTCGGGAACTGTCTGCGAACCTCGATGTCCTCAAAGGTCCCAGCGGCTCACGGCTTGCCGTCAATGCCCTGGATCTGGTGTCCACCATGCTGCATGCGGAAATGGACATCACCCCGGACCGCATGAAGCCGCAGGCACTGCTGGCGGTCTCCGTCCGCGAATACATCGAGGCCAACATCGCCGACCCCCTGCTGTCCCCGGCAAGCATCGCCGCAGCGCATTTCATTTCCACCCGGCACCTGCACAACGTCTTCCATGAGACGGGAACCACCGTAGCCAGCTGGATCCGGACGCAGCGCCTTGAAGGGGCCCGCCGGGACCTCCGGGATCCGCTGCATGCCGGCAAGTCCGTGGGCGCAGTGGCCGCCTGCTGGGGTTTCCTCGATGCCGCGCACTTCAGCCGCACGTTCCGCGACGCCTTTGGCGTCCCGCCCAGCGAGTGGCGCCGGGGCGCCTGAGCAACGCTTTTTCTAGATCAGCCCCTGCGCCAGCATGGCATCGGCCACCTTGACGAACCCGCCGATGTTGGCGCCGAGCACATAGTTGCCGGGATCGCCATATTCGTCGGCCGTCGCGGCACAGCGGTCGTGGATACCGACCATGATCTCCGTGAGCCGCTCCTCCGTGTGCTCGAAGGACCACGAATCGCGGCTGGCGTTCTGCTGCATCTCCAGGGCGGACGTCGCAACCCCGCCGGCGTTGGCGGCCTTGCCCGGACCGAACAGCACGCCCGCCTCCTGGAACACGGCAACGGCATCGCGGGTTGAGGGCATGTTGGCACCTTCGCCGACGGCCACCAGGCCATTGCGCACCAAGCGGGCGGCAGCGTCGCCGTCGAGCTCGTTCTGGGTGGCGCAGGGCAGCGCCACCGTGGCGTCGACGTCCCACACCGAGCCGCCGTCCACGTAGGTGACGCCCCCGCGGCGTTCGGCGTAGTCCGTCAGGCGGCCGCGCTGCACTTCCTTCACTTCGCGGAGGAGCGCGACGTCGATCCCCGCCTCATCCACCACGTAGCCTGACGAGTCGGAGCAGGCCACCACGGTGGCACCGAGGCTCTCCGCCTTGGCGATGGCGTTGATGGCCACGTTGCCGGAGCCGGACACCACCACGCGCTGGCCATCGAAGGACGCGCCGCGGGTTTTCAGCATTTCCTGGGTAAAGATGACAGTCCCAAACCCTGTGGCTTCGGGCCGGACCAGGGAGCCGCCCCAGGAAATCCCCTTGCCGGTGAGGACGCCCGATTCGTAGCGGTTGGTGATGCGCTTGTACTGGCCGAACAGGTAGCCGATCTCGCGGCCACCCACGCCGATGTCGCCGGCCGGGACGTCCGTGTATTCGCCGATATGGCGGTAGAGCTCGGTCATGAAGGACTGGCAGAAGCGCATCACTTCGGCGTCGCTGCGGCCACGCGGGTCAAAATCGGAGCCGCCCTTGCCGCCGCCGATCGGCATGCCGGTGAGGGCATTCTTAAAGATCTGCTCAAATCCCAGGAACTTCACGATGCCTAGGTAGACGGACGGGTGGAACCGCAGGCCGCCCTTGTACGGGCCCAGGGCGGAGTTGAACTCCACCCGGAAACCGCGGTTGATCTGGACGCGGCCGGAGTCGTCGGTCCACGGGACGCGGAAGATGATCTGGCGTTCGGGTTCGCAGAGGCGTTCCAAAATGGCGGCCTCGAGGAACTCCGGGTGCCTGTCGTGGACCGGACCAAGGCTCTCAAAAACCTCCACCACCGCCTGGTGGAACTCCGCTTCGCCGGGGTTCCGCGCGAGGACGGTGTCCTTGATGGCTTCGAGCCGTGCGTCCATGAACTGTTCCCTACCTCTGTGCCGAAACGAAGGACGGCGCAAAAGCAACGTCGCCCCATAGGTTTACTCTTCAACCTATCGGATTACGACCGGGGATCAGTAGGCGGGACGGGCCAGTTCGGCTAATCTCCGTAATGTGACACACGGATTCCACATAACGAAAGAAATTTCCGCGTCCTCCCTTGGCCCGGAGCACCGCTGATGCCCTTCATTTGCCTGCTCCTTTCCGGCGCCGCATTGCTGGTCAACGGTCTGGCCACGCTCGGCCGGCTCCCCCGCCGCGACGCCGCCACGTTCAGCCTGCTGCTCGGCGGCACCCAACTGGTCCTCGGCGTCGTCTATCTCGCCGGTGGCGGCGCCGGAAGCGATGTCCTCCTGACGTCCGCCGGGATGTTCCTCTTCGGGCTGACGTACGCCTATGCCGGGCTGGATGTCCTGCTGGGGCTGGGCTCGACGGGGCTGGGCTGGTTCTGCGGCATGGTGGCGTTCTTCGGGCTGCTGCTGGCAGGTGCCTGGCTCGCTACGGATCCGCTGCTCGCGGTGCTCTGGGTGGGCTGGTCGGTCCTGTGGGGGCTGCTGTTCGTTTCCGCGGCCCTCGGCGCGGCGCGGCTGGAGCCGTTCACCGGATGGGCCCTGGTCCTGGCCAGCCAGGTCACGGCCACGGTTCCGGCGTTCCTGGGCCTGTCCGGCGTGTGGCCCCGCAGCACAGGGGCTGCTTGGCTGGGGGCGGCCGTGGTGGCAGGGATCTTCGCCGCGGCACGCGTCCTGGCCCGGCGCGGACCTGCCAGTCCACGCCGGGCCAGTGAGGGAAAAGCTGTCAGCGCTGGATAAGCGCGTGTCCCAGGGTCGCTGCGTGGTTGCGGCGCTCAATGGCTGACTCCACCAGCACCCCCGCTGCAAAGACGACGGGCACGGCGGCCAGCAGGGCCACAGCTGTTTCGGCGCTTCCGCCGATGAGCGCCGTGAAGTTGCTGACCACCAGGGACAGGACCCAGGCGAGCAGCACCGTCGCCAGGACGGGGGCGATCCGCGTCTGCCACAGCTGCGCCCCCGCACGTCCGCGGCGGAAGAAGCTGACCACCGCCACCGAGCACAGCATGTAGAGCACCAGCAGTGCGGCCACGGCCAGGCCGCTGAACCAGGAGAAGAGGGTCAGGACCGGATCCAGGGCCAGGATGGCGAAGGGAAGCACCAGGACGACGGCGGCCGCGGTCTGGATCCAGGCGGCGGCGGCAGGTGCCCGGTGCCGGTTGGTCCGGGCCAGCACGGCAGGCATGGAACCGCGCAAGGCCAGGGAGTGCAGGTAGCGGTTGATGCCGTTGTGGAAGGCGATGATGCCGGCAAGCAGCGAGGTGACCAGCAGGATGCCTGCCACTACGCCGGCCCAGGGCCCGAAGAGCTCCACCATGGGGCCGAGCACGAAGGAGGTGGCATCGCCGGATTCCAGGGCTGCCCCGGCCGCGTCCATCACCCGGGACGGGCCGTAGTAGCTGACCAGCATCCAGGAGATGAAGGAGAAGAAGACGGAGATGACGCCCACGGACAGGTAGGTGGCACGGGCCACCGTGCGGTGCGGGTCCTTGGCCTCGGCCGAATAGATGGCCGTGGACTCAAAGCCGAACATCGAAGCCACGGCGAACATGATGGCCACGCCCGGCGCTCCGGCCCCGATGGCTTCGGGCGAGAAGGACGCGGCCACGCTGATGCCTTCCGGGCCGCCGCCGTGGAGCAGGACGGTGAAGCCGAACAGCAGCAGGATGGCCACCTCGAGCCCCACCAGCAGGGCCAGCACGCGGGCACCGAGCTCGATGTTCAGGGAGCCCAGCACCTGGACGCCGGCCATGGTGGCCAGGGCGAGCAGCCACCACGGAACCCCCAGCCCAATCGAGGCAAGCAGGCCCGAGAACGCGGCACCATAGAGTCCGTACATGGCCGCCTGGACGGTGTTGTAGGCAAGGAGGGCCAACCAGGCCGCACCGGCGCCGGTCTTCCTGCCGAACGCCGCGGTGACGTAGGCGTAGAACGCGCCGTTGGCCTGGATTTTGCGGCTCATCGCCACGAATCCCACGGCGAAAATCACGATGACGATGCCCACGATCAGGTAGGCGCCGGGTGCGCCGGCACCGTTGCCGAGCGCTGCGGCAAGTGGCGAGGCGCCTACAATCCCGGTGAGGGGCGCCTGGGCCGACAGGACGAAGAAGAGGATGCCCAGGACGCCGATGCTGCCGGCCCGCAGTGCCGTTGAATGCTCCCTGGCCGGAGCGTCAGTGGTCCGGGGCTCGGAATTCGAAATACTCATTTGATCCTTCTTAACGGTCATGAGTTCGGGAAAATTGCTGTGGAATCCAGCCTGGCAGCGGGGCGCCGAAGTCCTTTGTTCACCAGCGACGGGTTGTTGATTGTCAGCGCAGTACGGGATCTTGCGGCACTGGTTCCTGGGCAGCCGGGCAGACAAAAAAGCGCGGCCGGCCGCCCGAAGGCAGCCAGCCGCGCTGACAGTTTTTTTCAGTTTAGACTCTTTAGCGGAGCACCACCGTGCGGTTGCCCTGCAGGATGACCCGGCCCTCGCAGTGCCACTTCACCGCGTTGGAGAGGGCCTTGCATTCGGTGTCGCGGCCGGCGGCCACCAGGTCCTCGGGCCCGTACGTGTGGTCCACATCCACCACCTGCTGGGAGATGATGGGCCCTTCGTCCAGTTCCGCGTTGACGTAATGGGCCGTGGCGCCGACGGTCTTGACGCCGCGGGCGTAGGCCTGGTGGTACGGCTTGGCACCCTTGAAGCTGGGCAGGAACGAGTGGTGGATGTTGATGGCCCGGCCGTCGAGCTTCCGGGTCAGGTCGTCGCTGAGCACCTGCATATAGCGGGCCAGCACCACGAGTTCGACGTCGAGCCCGTCCACGAGCGCCATCAGCGCGGCTTCCGCGGCGGGCTTGGTGTCGGCTGTGACCGGGATGTGGTGGAACGGGATGCCGTGCCACTCCACCAGCGTCTCGTGGTCCCGGTGGTTGGACACCACCGCAACGATTTCCACCGGAAGTTCGCCGATCCGGGCCCGGAAGAGCAGGTCGTTGAGGCAGTGCCCGAACTTGGACACCATGATCAGCACCTTGCGCTTGGACCCGTGGCGTTCCAGCTGCCAGCGCATGCCGAACTTTTCCGCCACCGGGGCGAAGGAGGACCGCAGTTCCTCCAGCGTGGACGCATCGCCTTCGGAGGCGAAGTGCACGCGCATGAAGAAGTGGCCCTCGGAGCGTTCACCGAACTGCTTGTTGTCGATGATGTCGCAGCCGTGCTCCAGCAGGAACCCGGACACGGCGTGGACGATCCCGGGCCCTTCCGGGCAGTCCAGGGTCAGGACGTGTTCCACGGTGGTGGGTGCCTTGGGGGCGGGGATATGGGTTTCAGTAACAGTCATGGCTCAGCACTCGATCACATTCACGGCGAGGCCTCCTCGGGAGGTTTCCTTGTACTTGGTTTTCATGTCGGCTCCGGTGTCGCGCATGGTCTTGATCGCCTTGTCCAGCGAGACCTTGTGGCTGCCGTCCCCGTGCAGGGCCAGGCGGGCCGCGTTGATCGCCTTCACGCTGGCGATCGCGTTCCGCTCGATGCACGGGATCTGCACCAGGCCGCCCACGGGATCGCAGGTCAGGCCCAGGTTGTGCTCAATCCCCACCTCGGCGGCGTTCTCCACCTGGGCGGGCGTTCCGCCGAGCACCTCGCAGAGCCCGGCCGCAGCCATCGAGCAGGCGGAGCCCACCTCGCCCTGGCACCCCACTTCGGCACCGGAGATGGAGGCGTTCAGCTTGAACAGGATTCCGACGGCGGCCGCCGCCAGCAGGAAGCGGACCACACCGTCGTCGTCGGCCCCTGGAACAAACTTCACGTAGTAGTGCAGGACGGCCGGCACGATCCCCGCGGCCCCGTTGGTGGGGGCGGTGACGATCCGGCCGCCGGCGGCGTTCTCCTCGTTCACGGCCAGGGCGAAGAGGTTCACCCATTCCATGGCCAGCAGCGGATCCGCCGGTGCCTGGACGGGCGACGGCGACGCTGCCGCTGCTTCGGCGGTGGCGGCCGAGGCCGTCAGGGTACGGAACAGGGCGGGAGCGCGGCGGGTGACGTTCAGCCCGCCGGGCAGGATGCCTTCGGCGTTGCAGCCGTTCTCCACGCATTCGCGCATGACGGCCCAGAGCCCCAGCAGCTGTTCGCGGAGTTCCGCTTCGCTGCGCCAGGTGAGTTCGTTGGCCAGCATGACCTCGGAGATGGACATGCCTTCACGGCTGCAGATCTGCAGGAGCTCATCCGCCGTGGAGAACGGGTACGGCAGCACGGTGTCGTCCGGCACCACCTTGTCCGCCCCCTCGGCGTCGCCGTCCACCACGAAGCCGCCGCCGATCGAGTAGAAGCTCCGCTCGCTCAGCACGGCGCCCGCATGGTCCAGGGCGCGGAAGGTCATGCCGTTGGGGTGTGCGGGAAGGGACTTGCGCCGGTGGAGCACCACGTCCTCTTCCCAGTTGAAGTCCACCCGGTGCGCCCCGGCGATGTGCAGTTCCGCGTCCAGCGCGGCGGCTGCCACCTGGTCCTCGGCGGTGGCGGTGTCCACGGTTTCCGGATCCAGGCCCTTCAGCCCCAGGACCACCGCTTTGTCCGAACCGTGGCCGCGGCCGGTGGCGCCGAGGGAGCCGAACAGTTCGGTCTGGACCCTTGCGGTGGCGGCCAGCTGGCCGTCGCCTTTCAGTCCGTCCGCGAACAGCTTCGCCGCCCGCATCGGGCCCACCGTGTGTGACGAGGAGGGCCCGATGCCGACGGAAAAGAGGTCAAGGACGCTGAGCGCCATCAGGGGACCTCTGGCGAGGCGTACTCCCGCATGGCGTCCAGCAGCCACCGGCCCAGGAACTCGGCGAAGGAAGCACGGGGGAAGATCCGGAAGGACTCGTCACCGGTCTTCCACAGGATGGCGGGAATGTTCGCGATTTCCGTGGAGAAGGCGGTGCCGGCCTTGAAGACCCGCGGGTGCAGGTCCAGTGAGCAGCCCTTTTCCAGGACGTCGCGGGCACGGGGGCCCGTCAGTTCGAACGTGGTCCGGTTGGCGGACAGGTCCACCACCTGGCCAGCGTCGCCGCCCAGCGCCTCCCGGAGGGCGGGGATGAGGTCTCCGCCGAGGGATTCGTGCGCCTCTGTGGGTGCCACCACCAGGAATTCTGCGGGGCCGAGCCACAGGACGGACACGTCGCCGCTGCCGGCAACAGCACCGGAACGGGCGGGGAGGCCGCCGGTGACACCGGCCAGGCGCTCCGCCGCAGCGGATCCGGCGAGGGCCCGGAGGCCCACCATGGTCAGGAAGGGCACCTCGGAGATCTCAACGGTGCCGGCCAGGGAGCCGGCCGCGAACCCGTCCGCCAGCTGGCGTGCCGGGCTGACGCGGGCGGCGAGGTTCTTCTCGGCGTTGGCCTGTGCGGAGGTCGGGGATGCTGCTGTTTCAGCCATCTTTACGGGTCCCTTCAGAGTCAAAAAGCACTGTTTCTGCCACAACCACGTCCACCAGCTGGTCGCCGGCGGCTGCCACCAGCGTTTCGCCGATGCGGTTGCGTCCGTTCTTGATCAGGGCCAGGCCGAACGAGCGGCCCAGCGCTGCGCTGTGGTAGCTGGAAGTGACGAACCCTTCCATCGGCACGGGGCCGTAGGCGGGGTTGGTGGAGCGTCCCTTCTCCACCAACTGGGTGCCTTCGGGCAGCCGCAGCGTGCCGTCCACCGGGAGGACGCTGACCAGGTGCTTGCGGTCCTCGCGCTGGGCATCGGACCGGGTGTAGGAGCGCTTGCCGATGAAGTCCTTGACCTTGGAGACGATCCATTCCATGCCGGCGTCCTGCGGGGTGACGGTGCCGTCGGTGTCCTGCCCCACGATCGGGTAGCCCTTTTCGGCGCGCAGCACGTGCATGGTTTCGGTGCCGTAGGGGGTGATGTTGAATTCGGCCCCGGCGGCGGCCACGGATTCCCAGGTGTTCAGCCCATACCAGGCCGGAACGTTGATCTCGTAGGCAAGTTCACCGGAGAACGAGATCCGGCAGATCCGGGCCCGCACGCCGGAGGCGAGGGTGGTTTCGCGGAACGTCATGAACGGGAAGGCTTCGGCGTCCAGGCCGCCGTTGGCAGCCAGCTCGGGGGCTACCTTGGCGATGACCTCACGGGACTTGGGCCCCACGACGGCAATGGTGCTCCACTGTTCGGTGACGGAGGTGCACTGCACGTCCAGTTCCGGCCACTCGGTCTGCAGCCATTCCTCCAGCCAGTCCAGCACCTTGGCGGCGCCGCCGGTGGTGGTGGTCATGAAGTAGGTTTCGTCGTCCACGCGGAGGGTCACGCCGTCGTCGAAGATCATCCCGTCCGGGGTGCACATAACGCCGTAGCGCGCCGAGCCTGGGGCGAGCTTCTTGAACGCGTTGGTGTACATCCGGTTCAGGAACTCCCCCGCGTCCTTGCCGCGGATTTCGATCTTGCCCAGGGTGGTGGCGTCCATGAAGCCCACGGATTCGCGGACGGCGGCGCATTCGCGCAGCACGGCGGCGTCCATGTCCTCCCCGGCCTGCGGGTAGTACCAGGGCCGCTTCCACTGTCCAACGTCCTCGAACAGGGCGCCCTTGGCCACGTGCCAGGGGTGGATGGAGGTGACGCGGGCGGGATCGAACAATTCCCCGCGCTGGCGTCCGGCCAGGGCGGCGAAGGCCACCGGGGTGAACGGGGCGCGGTAGGTGGTGGTGCCGATGTCGCCGATGCCGCGGGAGGCCTCGCCGGCGGTGCGCAGGGCTGCGGCGATGACGCCGATGGCGTTGACGCCGGAGGTCTTGCCCTGGTCATTGGCGGTGCTGATGGAGGTGTACCGCTTGATGTGTTCCACCGAGCGCATGCCTGCACCGGTGGAGCGGAGGACGTCCGCCACGGACTGGTCGCGCTGGAAGTCCACGAAGTGGTGGTGCCAGTCATCCGGGGTGCCGCTCTCACCCGGGACCAGCCACAGCTGGCGGGTGGGGGCGGAGGCCTTCGGGTCGCCGAACACGGAGGGTTCGACGACGGATTCGAAGCCTGCGGCGATGGCCGCCCTGGCGCCGGCGGAGATGCCCTCCGCAACGCAGTCTTCGGTGGCGAAGGAGCCACGGCCGGCGCCGATGGTCTGCTGGGCGGGGACCTCGGTGCTGGGCACGAAGGCTGCCAGCTCCTCGTCCCAGCGCAGCTTGCCCTGGCGCTGGGAGTGCAGGTGGACCAGCGGGCTCCAGCCGCCGGACACAGCCAGCAGGTCTGCTGCGATCTGTTCGACGCCGGAGGTGAGCTCGCCGTCGTCGTTGATGCTGCGGACGGTGACGCCGTCCAGGCGTCCGTCGGCGCCGGCGGAGGTGTTGGCCACTGCACTGCCGATCAGCACCCGGATTCCGGATTCGACGGCGGCAGTTGCCGCTGCGGTCAGGGCCGGGCGGGCATCCACCACGGCGGCGACCTTGACGCCTGCGGCGGCGAGGTCGGCTGCGACGGCGTAGGCGCTGTCATTGGTGGTGCTGACCACCACGCGCTTACCGGCGGCCACGGCGTAGCGGTTCAGGTAGCTGCGCGCAGCGGAGGCGAGCATGATGCCGGGGCGGTCGTTGTTCTCGAACACCAGGGGGCGCTCGTGGGCGCCGGGGGCGACAACCACCTGGCTGGCACGGATGTGCCAAATCCGCTGGCGGGACACCCCTGCGGCTGCCGGGCTGGTGAGGTGGTCGGTGCGGTTCTGTACGGCGATGACGTAGTTGGCGTCGTAGGCGCCGAACGCGGTGGTGCGGTTCAGGACCGTTGATTCCGCCCCGGAGACCAGTTCGGCTTCGACGTCGGCCACCCATTCGAGGGCAGGCTTTCCCTCGATGGTCTCGGCGAGGCCGGGGGCGGTGGAACCGGAAAGCAGCGAGCCGCCGAGTTCGGGCTGGTCATCGAGCAGCATGACCCTGGCACCGGTGCGGACAGCCTCGCGGGCTGCGGCAAGCCCGGCAGGGCCGCCGCCGATCACCAGGACATCGGTGTGGACGTATTTCTTGTCGTATTCGGCGCGGTCGTCCTCCGGGTCCAGCTTGCCCAGGCCGTTGAGCAGGGTGGCCTGGAGGCCGTCCACCAGGGAGACGGTGGTGGCGGGCAGCATGGATTCGGCCACGTGGCCGGGGAAGCGGGCTTCCACGCGGACCAGGGCGTTGGATTCTTCCACACCGGCAGACATGATGCCGCGGGCGCGGTCCTCGTAGAGGGAGTTGCCGGCGGCGATGCGGCCGTTGGCCAGCAGTGCGGAGGCCAGGGTGTCGCCGGGGTGGCCGGTGAATTCCTCCCCGTCCACGGTGAAGCGCCAGGAGATGGTGCGGTCGATGCGGCCGCCGGTAGCCAGGCGGGCGTTCTGGGAAGTCACTTGGTCGCTCCTTCCGGGGCGGTGGTGCTGAGGATGCTCGTGGTGGAGGTGCTGGGTGCGGCACTTCCGGTAGTCGTGCTGTCAGGGCCGGTGCTGGCAGTCCCGGATTCGGGTGCGCCGGCCGGGGTGCGGTCGGGCCGCTTTGCCCCCATCGGGTAGACGGCCTTGATGTCATAGCTCACGGTGTCGCGGAGCATGTTGAACCACTGGCGGCACCCGGTGCTGTGGACCCAGCGTTCGGCGAAGATGCCCTTGGGGTTCTCGCGGTAGAAGAGGTAGCGGGACCATTCGGTGTCGCTGAGCTCGTTGGGGTTTTCGGGGTACGGGACGTGGGCCTGTCCCCCGTAGTGGAATTCGGTTTCGTCCCGCGGGCCGCAGTTGGGGCATGGGATCAGCAGCATGTGCGTTAGTCCTTTTCTGGTGGCGGCGGCTAGTGGGCCACGGCGGCGGCGCCGTGTTCGTCGATGAGGGCGCCGGTTTCGAAGCGGTCCAGCGAGAACGGCGCATTCAGCTTGTGCGGGGCGCCGGTGGCGATGGTGTGCGCGAAGGTCAGGCCGGCAGCGGGGGTTCCCTTGAATCCACCGGTTCCCCAGCCGCAGTTCACGAACATGTTGTCCACGGGGGTCAGGCCGACGATCGGCGAGGCGTCCAGGGTGGTGTCCACAATGCCGCCCCAGGTCCGGAGCACGTGGGCCCGGGCGAAGATGGGGAAGAGTTCGACGGCGGCCGCCATCTGCTGCTCGATCACATGGAAGGAGCCGCGCTGTCCGTAACCGTTGTAGGAGTCCACGCCGGCGCCCATGACCAGTTCACCCTTGTGCGCCTGCGAGACGTAGACGTGCACGTGGTTGGACATGACCACCGTGGGGTGGACGGGCTCGTGCAGTTCGGAGACCAGGGCCTGGAGCGGGTGGGACTGGATGGGGAGCTGGAAGCCCGCCATCTCAGCCAGGACCGAGCTGTGGCCTGCGGCGCAGAGGCCCACCTTTTCGGTGTTGATGGTGCCGCGGTTGGTCTTGACGCCCACCACGCGGTTGCCGTCCTTGACGAATCCGGTCACTTCGCAGTTCTGGATGATGTCCACGCCCATCTCGTCGCACTTGCGGGCGAAGGCCCAGGCCACGTGGTCGTGCTTGGCGATGCCGGCGCGGGGCTGGTAGGTGGCGCCCATGACGGGGTAGCGGATGTTGTCGCGGATGTTCAGGATGGGGCAGAGTTCCTTGACCTGCTGCGGGTCCAGCCATTCGGCGTCCACGCCGTTGAGCTTGTTGGCACCCACGCGGCGCATGCTTTCACGCACGTCGCCCAGGGTGTGGGCGAGGTTCATGACGCCGCGCTGGCTGAAGAGGAAGTCGTACTCAAGTTCTTCGGGCAGGATTTCCCAGAGCTTGAGGGCCTGCTCGTAGATGGCCGCGCTCTCGTCCCAGAGGTAGTTGGAGCGGATGATGGTGGTGTTGCGGGCCATGTTGCCGCCGGCCAGCCAGCCCTTTTCCAGGACGGCGATGTTGGTCATGCCAAAGTTCTTGGCCAGGAAGTAGGCGGTGGCCAGGCCGTGGCCGCCGCCGCCGACGATCACGGCGTCGTAGGAGGACTTGGGTTCCGGGTTCCGCCAGAGGAAGTCCGGGTGCTCCGGAAGGTGCTGGGTGCTCACTGGGCGGCTCCAATCAGGTCTGCCTCGATGCCGGCCAGGTTGGCGTCGGCGGAGAGATGCGGGTAGAGGGGGAACTTTTCGGCCAGGGCGGTCACGCGTTCCCGGAGTTCGACGGCGGTGTCCCCGGGGAGGGTGCCCGTGCCGGCGGAGGCAATCAGGGCCGCGGCGATGATGTCTGCTACCTCGGTGAACTCGGCGGCGCCAAAGCCGCGGGCGGCCAGGGCGGGGGTGCCGATCCGGAGGCCGGAGGAGACCATCGGCGGGCGGGGGTCGAAGGGGACGGCGTTGCGGTTGACCGTGATGCCGATCCGGTGGAGTGCGTCTTCGCCCTGCTGGCCGTCCAGTTCGGAGTTGCGGAGGTCCACCAGGACCAGGTGGACGTCGGTGCCGCCGTTGACCACGGAAATGCCTGCGGCTGCGACGTCTTCCTGGAGGAGGCGTTCGGCCAGCAGCTTGGCACCCTGCAGGACCCGCTCCTGGCGTTCCTTGAATTCGGGGGCTGCGGCGAGCTTGAAGGCCACGGCCTTGGCGGCGACGACGTGCTCCAGCGGACCACCCTGCTGGCCCGGGAAGACGGCGGAGTTGATCTTCTTGGCGTACTCCTCCTTGGCCAGGATGACGCCGCCGCGGGGACCGCCCAGGGTCTTGTGGGTGGTAGTGGTGACCACGTCCGCGTACGGAACGGGGTTGGGGTGCAGGCCGGCGGCCACGAGCCCGGCGAAGTGCGCCATGTCCACCATAAGGTAGGCACCCACGAGGTCGGCGATCCGGCGGAACTCGGCGAAGTCCAGCTGGCGGGAGTAGGCGGACCAGCCGGCCACGATCAGCTTGGGCTTGTGCTCCAGGGCCAGGGCTTCCACCTCGGCCATATCGATCCGCAGGTCCTCCTGGCGGACGTGGTACGGAACGACGTTGTACAGCTTGCCGGAGAAGTTGATCTTCATGCCGTGCGTCAGGTGTCCGCCGTGGGCCAGGGAGAGACCCAGGATGGTGTCGCCGGGGTTCAGCAGGGCAAACATGGCGGCGGCGTTGGCCTGCGCGCCGGAGTGTGGCTGCACGTTGGCAAACTCGGCGCCGAAGAGGGCCTTCACGCGGTCAATGGCCAGCTGCTCAATAACGTCCACGTGCTCGCAGCCACCGTAGTAGCGCTTGCCCGGGTATCCCTCGGCGTACTTATTGGTGAGCACCGAACCCTGGGCCTCCATCACGGCGGAGGGAGCGAAATTCTCCGATGCAATCATTTCCAGGGTGGACTGCTGGCGGTGCAGTTCCTGTGCCACAGCGGCGGCGACGTCGGCGTCGACCGTGGCAAGCGAGGCGTTCAGTACGTCCTGCATTGTTCTCCTTCAAGCCCTTCGGAGTTACTGATCCATAACTGATCCGTAACTGATATATTAGAACTGTCGTAATAGTATGTTTGAAATCACAGTTCCGTCAATAGCAACCCTGGGAGAGCTCGATTATGAGCGTCACATTGGAAAACAACCTTGTGGGCGAGGGTGACCTCTCGCTCTCCGAGCAGGCCTACCGCCACCTCCGCGACCGCCTCATCATGCTGAACATCCGTCCGGGCGAGGCAATCAACGACGGCAAGCTGGCCGCCGAACTCGGCATCGGCCGCACGCCGGTCCGGGAAGCGCTCAAGCGCCTGGAAAGCGACCACCTCGTCGTTTCCTACCCCCGCCGCGGAACATTTGCCACGATCGTGGACATCACCGAACTCGCCGACGTCTCGGAGCTGCGCGAGTCCCTGGAGCCGCTGGCCGCACGGCGCGCCGCCAAGCTGGCGACGCCGGCGCTGCGGGCGGAGATCCGGGAGACGGCGGCAGCGATCGCCACCATGGGCGATGACGACGACCCCTACGACCTCATGCGCTACGACATCAAGGTCCACCGGCTCATCTACCGGGCCGCGGCCAATCCGCACCTTGAAGATGTCCTGATCAGGTACGACAACCTGGCCACGCGCATCTGGTGCATGGTGCTGGAAAAGGTACCGTCAGTTGCGTCCCACATCGCCGAGCATGTGGAGTTGCTGGAGGCAGTGGCCGACGGCGACGCGGACAGGGCGGGCAAGCTCGCCCTGGATCACGTCACCAGTTTCGAACAGGCCATCCGCAACGTCCTGTAGCTTTATGCGGCCGGCCCTTCCTGCACGGTCCGGGGTCCGGAGCGGGCAGCCTTGGGGAAAATCGCTAAAGGCTCCCGCCTGATTTGTATCAATGCGGATTCGACGGCCCCCTGGACCACCGCGTCCGCGCCGAGGGTGCTCGCCACCAGGGCCGGGAGCGGCAGGCCGGTATCGGCGGGCAGCAGCCTGCGCGCATGCTCCAGGACCGGTCCGATCGCGCTTGAGATTCCGCCGGCAATGACCACCCGCTCAATGTCGAGCAGGCTGGAGAGGACTACGGCAATCCGGGCCAGCCGGGCACCAAGCCGGCCGATGATGTCCGCCGCCAAGGGATCGCCCCCGCGGGCGGCCTGGAACACGTCCTCGGCCTGGATGGCATCCCCGGACAGCTCCCGCAGGGAGGTGGTTCCCGCGTAGGACTGGATTTCCGCCCGGGCCCACTTCCGCGCCAGCGCCCCCAACCCGTCCGAGCCCCCGTCCCCGAGGCCCGGGCTGCTCTCGAACACGTCCAGGAAGCGCATTTCGCCGGCGCCGCCCTGGCGCCCGCGCAGCAGGCGCCCGTCCACGATCAATCCAGCACCAAAGCGTTCCCCGGACAGCAGGGTTGCCACGTTGGCCGACGGCTCCTGGGCCTGCTCTGCCACGGCGGCGAGGTTGGCGTCATTCTCGATACTGACCGCGCCCGGGAGCGCCTTGGCGAAGCCGGCATTCATGAGCTGCCAGAACTCCCCTCCGGCCGGAGACAAGCCGGCGGAGTCCACGGGCGCCGGAACGCCCACCACCGTCAGCAGGACGTCACTGGCGCCGCATCCCGCATCACTGAGTGTGCGGCTTATCAGTTCCTGCGCAGCCGCAACGCGTCCGGCCCGCCCCAGCGCATGCGAGTCGATGTTCCGGCGGCGCTTGCCAAGCTGACGGCCGCGCAGGTCTGCCACGAGGGCGGTGAGGCAGCTTTCGCCGGCGTCCAGTCCCACCACGACGCCCGCAGCCTCGCGAAGCTGGTAGCGGCGGGCCGGCCGCCCCTTGGAGGCGGGCACCCCGGCGCCGTCCACCACTTCCTCGAGCCACCCGGCGTCCACCAGCCCGTCACAGACGCCCAGCACGGTGGCGCGCGTGAGCCCGGTCGCGGCCATGGCCTCGCCCGCGGTAAACACCTGCTCCTGAAGGGCAAACCGCAACAGTGCTTCCGAATTGATTTGCCGTAACAGCTGGGTCGAGCTCGCCGTTGTTCCGTCCACCCCTTGACGATAGCCCCCCCATCCCCCATCCTCATATAGGACCTAAATATAAGATCCAAATAAATTCTCTTCGAAAGCCCATAGGAGCCGATGTTGCCACCTTTGACGCCTGCAGGGACGCGAGTCTCCCGACGCACTTTCCTCGCCGCTGCCGGAGGTTCGCTGGCCGCCATCGGCCTGGCCGGGTGCGCGCCGGCAGCTGCCGCCCCGACCATCACGTTCCACCAGTCGAAGCCGGAGGCGGTCCCGTACTTCCGCGACCTCGCGGCAAAGTTCACCGCGTCGCAGGACCGGTATCGCGTCCTGCATGACATGGCCACAAATCTTTCCGCCAGCTTTGTCCGCAGCAGTCCCCCGGACCTCGGCTGCCTCAACTACAACCTCGAGATGGCACGGTTCATGGAACGCGGGGCCCTCGCTGACCTCTCCGACCTGCCGGAAGCGGGCTCCATTCGGGACGACGTCCTGGACCTCACCAACTGGTATCCCACCTACCCTGGCCGCACCAGTGTTATCCCCTACTCGGTCATGGCCGCCTCCGTGATCTATAACCGCCGTATCTTCGAAGCAAACGGCCTCTCAGTCCCCACCACCTGGGATGAACTCATCGAGGTGTGCGAGCGGCTCAAGGCAGCTGGAATCACGCCCATCTACGGAACGTTCCGGGACCCCTGGACCATTGCGCAGGGCCTCTTCGACTACACGGTGGGCGGCATGGTGGACGTGCGGGGCTTCTACCAGTCCATGCACCAGGTGGGCGAAAAAGTTGGGCCCGATTCCGAGGTCTCGTTCCAGAAAACCCTGCTGGAGCCCGTCCGGCGCATGGTCCAGCTGAAGAAGTACGTCAATCCCGACGCCGCCAGCCGGGGCTACGGGGACGGCAACACCGCCATGGCCCAGGGGCAGGCAGCGATGTATTTCCAGGGTCCGTGGGCCTTCGGGGAAATCGAAAAGGCCGCAACCGACCTTGACCTCGGCACCTTTCCGCTGCCCATGACCGACAACCCTGCCGACCTCAAGGTCCGCGTCAACATCGACCTCTCGCTCTGGGTCCCCCAGGTTTCGAATGGCCAGCAGGGCGCACGGGCCTTCCTCCAGTACCTGATGCAGCCGGAGATCCAGAACCCGTACAACGCCAAGTTCCTGGGCTTTGGCACCGTCAAGGATGCCCCGCCGGTCACGGACCCGCGGATCACCGAGATGCAGAAGTACTACGACGAGGGCCGCTTCTACATGGGCGCCTCCCAGTTCATCCCCAACACGATTCCGGCCGCCAACTACATCCAGTCGATCATGGGCGGCGCTGATCCCGAGGCCACGCTGCGCCGGATGGACGCCGACTGGGCCCGCCTGGCTTTCCGCGCGTAACCACACTTCCGATCCAAGGCACGAAACGAGGACCATCCATGTCATCAATGACGAGACCTTCGACCAGGGCGGTGGTGACGGCGCCCCCAGCGGCCAAGGCACCACGGGCGCGCAAAAGCCGTGTTGATCCGCTCTACTACTTCTTCCTCTTCCCTTCCCTGGCGATCTTCACGCTCGCCGTCACGCTGCCTGCCGTGCTGGGCTTCGTGTACAGCTTCACCAACTCCGTGGGGTTCGGCGACTTCCAGTTCATCGGCTTCCGGAATTTCATCGCCGTCTTCCAGGACGACGGCATCCTTGGGTCCTACGGCTTTACGCTGGCGTTCTCGCTGGTGACGGTCATCCTGGTGAACATCGTGGCCTTCCTCCTGGCGCTGGGACTCACCTCCCGGGTCCGCTTCCGGGCCGCCCTGCGCACGGTGTTCGTGATCCCGATGGTGATCTCCGGCATCGTCATCGCTTTCGTGTTCCAGTACCTCTTCTCCAATTCGCTGCCGTTGCTGGGCCAGGGGCTGGGAATTGAGGTGCTCTCCTCAAGCATCCTGGCGAACCCGGATCTTGCCTGGGTGGGGATCGTTTTCGTCACCGCGTGGCAGTCGGTTCCCAGTGCCATGCTGATCTACATCGCCGGCCTCCTGACCGTTCCGCCGGAGGTGTACGAGGCCAGCTCCATTGACGGCGCTTCGCCCTGGCACAACCTGCGGCACATCACCCTTCCCCTGGTCGCCGGGTACGCGGTCATCAACACGGTGCTGGGCTTCAAGAACTACCTCAATGCCTACGACATCATCGTCGGCCTCACCGACGGCGGCCCCGGCGTCTCCACCCGCAGCGTAGCCATGGCGATCTTCCGCGGTTTCGAAGGCGGCGACTACGCCTACCAGATGGCCAACGCCGTAATCTTCTTCCTCATCAGCGTCGCCATTGCACTTATCCAGCTTCGTTTCACCCGCAGCAAAGGAGGGATCGCAGCATGAGCAACGCGACCCAGACCATCCCAGCACAACCACTGGCCACCGGGAAGCGCCGGTTTGGCGGCGGCCCGGAACGCACCAACTGGCCGGCCACTGCCATCCTGATCCTCTGCACCCTCGGTGTGCTCGTCCCGCTGTATGTCACCATCAGCATGGCGTTCAAGACCACGGGACAGGCAGTGGACGGCAACGCGTTCTCCCTGCCCAGCCCGTTGACCCTCGACAGCTTTGTCCAGGCCTGGACACTCACCAACTTCCCCCGCGGCTTCATGATCTCCGTGTTCGTGTCCGTCACCGCCGTCGCCGGCGAGATTGTTGTATCGGCGCTGGCAGCCTACGCAATCGTCCGCAACTGGGACCGCAGGGTGTTCCGCTGGTCGTTCTTCTACCTGCTTGCGGCAATGTTCATCCCCTTCCCCGTGGTGGCGCTGCCGCAGATCCAGCTCACGGGGTTGGTAGGACTGGACAACCCGCTGGGCGTCGCAATCCTGCACATCGTTTTTGCCCTGGCGTTCAACACGATGCTGTTCACGGCATTCCTGCGCTCCATCCCCCTGGAACTGGAGGAGAGCATGCGCATGGACGGCGCCGGAACGTGGCAGGTCTTCTGGAGGCTCATCTTTCCGCTGCTCGGCCCCATGAGCGCCACCGTCGGCATCTTCGCCTTCATCGCTTCGTGGAACGACTTCATGATGCCCTCCCTCATCATCTCCGATCCGGAACTGCAGACCATCCCGGTGCTCCAGAAGATGTTCCAGACGCAGTTCAGCAACAGCTACAACGTTGCCTTCGCCTCCTACCTGATGGCGATGGCACCGGCCATCGTCGTGTACCTCTTTACCCAGCGCTGGGTCATGTCCGGCCTCACCCAGGGCGCCGTCAAGTAACCTCCGCGCCCGCCGGGACAACCCCCACCCACCACCACTGAAGGAACAATCTTGCCCACCACTGCCACCGTGGCCACCCGCACCGACGCATCCAGGATGGACGATCCCAACTGGTGGCGCCAAGCGTCCGTGTACCAGATCTACCCCCGCAGCTTCGCCGACTCCAACGGCGACGGCATCGGCGACCTGAACGGCATCACCGCCAAGGTCCCGTACCTGGAAACCCTGGGCATCGACGCCGTCTGGCTGAGCCCCTTCTACCCCTCAGCCCTGGCCGACGGCGGCTATGACGTGGACGATTACCGCAACGTGGACCCGCGGTTGGGTTCGCTGGAGGACTTTGACCGGATGGCCCACGCCCTGCATGCGGCCGGCATCAAACTGATCGTGGACATCGTGCCCAACCACTCTTCGGACCGGCATGAGTGGTTCCGTGAAGCACTGGCCGCACCCAAGGGGTCCGCCGCCCGCGACCGCTACATCTTCCGCGACGGGCTCGGCGAAAACGGTGACCTGCCGCCGTCGGACTGGGAATCCGTTTTCGGCGGCCCGGCGTGGGAGCGCATCACCGAACCCGACGGCACCCCCGGCCAGTGGTACATGCACATCTTCGCCAGGGAACAGCCCGACTTCAATTGGGACAACCCCGAAGTCCGGGACGACTTCCTCAAAACCCTGCGCTTCTGGTCCGACCGGGGCGTGGACGGCTTCCGCATTGACGTGGCCCATGCCTTGACCAAGAACCTCGAGGACACGCTGCCCAGCACGGCAGACCTCGAGGCCCAGGGCGAAGCACTGTACCTCGAGGGCCGGCACCCGTACTGGGACCGGGACGACGTCCACGACATCTATGCGCAATGGCGCAAGGTGTTCAACGAGTACAACCCGCCGCGGACCGCAGTGGCCGAGGCATGGGTGCACGCGGACCGCCGGGCCCGCTACGCCAGCCCGGAGGGCCTGGGCCAGGCCTTCAACTTCGACCTGCTGCAGGCCGACTTCGACGCCGCCCAGTTCCGGGGGACCATCACGAAGAACCTGGCCGAGGCGGACGCATCCGGCGCATCCTCCACCTGGGTGTTCTCCAACCACGACGTGGTCCGTCACGCCACCCGGTACGGGCTGCCCGCGGCCGCGGACTCCGCCGGGGGCATCATGGCCGGGCAGGCGGGAAAGCAGTGGCTGCTTACCGGCGGCAGGCAGCAGGACGTGGACGTGGAACTTGGCCTTCGCCGGGCCCGCGCGGCATCCCTGCTGATGTTCGCCCTGCCCGGCTCCGCGTACCTGTACCAGGGCGAGGAACTGGGCCTGCAGGAAGTCGGCTGCGAAATTGCCGACTCAGAGCGCCAGGATCCGTCCTTCTTCCGCAACAAGGGCGTGGAGATCGGCCGCGACGGCTGCCGGGTCCCGCTGCCCTGGACAACTGCGGGAAGCTCCTTCGGCTTCGGAGCCGGCGGCTCCCACCTGCCACAGCCGGAATGGTTTGCCGGCAGCTCCGTGGAAGCCCAGGAAGCGAAGGAGGGTTCCACGCTGGCTCTCTACCGCACGGCCCTGGCGCTGCGCGGTGAACTGCAGGCCGCCGAAACGCTGGAGTGGCTGGACACCGGCCGGGATGACGTGCTGGCCTTCCGCCGCCCCAACGGCTGGACCTGCATCACGAACTTCGGCACGGAGCCCGCCGGGCTGCCCGATGGTGAGGTGCTGGTTTCGAGCTCTCCGCTGGAAGCAGGCACGCTGCCCGGCTCCGCCACGGCATGGCTCCGGTGACGGCCGCCGTCAGCACCCTGCCCCGGCGGGCTTTCCACATCGGCATCGATGTTGGCGGCACCTGGATCAAGGGCGCCCTCATTGATGTTGCCAACGGCACTCCCGCCGGCGCTGTCCGCCGCCTGCAGACACCTTCGTGCGGCAGCGTCGACGCCGTGGCCGGAACCATGGCCCGGCTCGTCACGGAACTCGACGCCGGCAACCCCGGGGCCACCGATCACACCGTGGGCGTCGCCATTCCCTCGATCGTGAAGCAGGGAGTGGCGAGGTCTGCGGCAAACCTGCACAGCGGCTGGATCGGGCTGGACGTCCAGTCCTACCTGCAATCCAGGCTTGGCCGGCCCGTCCGCGTCGTCAATGACGCGGACGCCGCCGGCCTGGCCGAAACGCAGTACGGCGCCGGGGCAGCCACCCGGGGCGTTGTGCTGGTCCTGACCCTGGGCACCGGCATTGGCTCGGCCCTGATCGTGGACGGCAGGCTGGTACCCAACTTCGAGCTGGGCCATCTGGAAGTCGGCGGCTTCAAGGCGGAATCCCGCGCATCCGCCGTCGTCCGCGAAAACGAGGGCCTGGACTGGGTGGAATATGCCAGCCGGCTGCAGCGGTACCTCTCACATGTGGAGTTCCTGTTCTCGCCGGACCTCATCATCATCGGCGGGGGAATATCGGCGTGCAGCCACGAATTCCTGCCCCGCCTGTCGCTGCGCAGCCCGGTCATCGCGGCGGGCCTGGAAAACTCGGCGGGCGTGGTGGGCGCTGCCCTGCAGGCAACCACCGGCCGCACCTGAATCAATCAAAGTCACCGCAGTGTGACGTGGAATACTTCAGTACACATGCCGCCGGACGTCCCGGCGGCGGCCGGAAGGGGCTGTGGCCATGCAGGGAACCGTTAACGAGGACCAGGAAGCCCGCGACTTTGTGCTGTCCGCGTTGGCGCGGGAACGGAAGCTCGGCCTCGCAGCGGATCCAGGCTTTGACCGGCGCCTCGACAGGCATTTCCCTACGCTCCGCAGCCTCTTCCATTCCCTGTACGGTGACCGGACGGACTGGCTGGAGCAGCTCTCCGCGCTGGTGGTGCAGAGTGCCCGGTCCTGGCAGGAACGGCCGGCGGAGCTGAAGGTCCTAGATGCGGAGCGGGAGGAAAACCCGGACTGGTTCCAGTCCAACCGGATGCTGGGCGGCGTCTGCTACGTGGACCGCTATGCCGAAAGCCTGGCGGGGGTTCGGGAGCGCATCCCGTACTTCAAGGAGCTGGGCCTCACCTACCTCCACCTCATGCCGCTGTTCCTGGCCCCGGAACCGCACTCGGACGGCGGGTACGCGGTCTCCAGCTACCGCGAGGTCAACCCAAAACTGGGCACCATGGAGCAACTGCGTTCCCTGGCCGCCGAGCTGAAGGACAACGGCATCAGCCTGGTGGTGGACTTCATCTTCAACCACACCTCGGATGAGCACGAGTGGGCCCGGAAGGCAGCCGCCGGCGACCCGGAATACAGCGACTACTACTGGATCTTCCCGGACCGGACCCTGCCGGACGCCTACGAAGCGGACGTGCGGGAAATCTTCCCCGAGAACCACCCGGGGTCCTTTATCCGGATGGCGGACGGCCGGTGGGTCTGGGCCACGTTCCACACCTACCAGTGGGACCTGAACTACGCCAACCCCGCTGTTTTCCGGGCCATGGCGGGCGAGATGCTGTTCCTGGCCAACCAGGGCGTGGACATCCTGCGCATGGACGCCGTGGCCTTCATCTGGAAGCAGCTGGGCACCCCCTGCGAGAACCTGCCGCAGGCACACACCCTGCTGCGGGCGTTCAACGCCGTGTGCCGGCTGGCGGCACCGTCCCTGCTGTTCAAGTCCGAGGCCATCGTGCATCCGGACGAGGTGGCGCTCTACATCGACCGCAAGGAATGCCAGCTTTCCTACAACCCGCTGCAGATGGCGCTCATTTGGGAATCCCTGGCCACCAGGGACGTCTCGCTGTTGGCCCAGGCGGTGCACCGGCGGCACAACATCCCGGATGGCACGGCGTGGGTGAACTACGTCCGCAGCCACGACGACATCGGCTGGACCTTCGCGGACGAGGACGCGGCAGAACTGGGCATCAACGGCTTCGACCACCGCCGCTTCCTGAACTCCTTCTACGTCAACCGGTTCCCCGGCAGCTTCGCCCGCGGCGTCCCGTTCCAGGACAACCCCAAGACCGGTGACTGCCGGATTTCAGGCACGACGGCGTCCCTGTGCGGCATGGAGGTGGACCCGGCTGAGGCGGTGGAACGGATTCTCCTGGCCCACTCGGTGCCGTTCAGCACCGGCGGCGTCCCGCTGCTGTACTTGGGCGACGAGGTGGGGCAGGTCAACGACTATGGCTACGCGTCAGAACCCG
Organism: Pseudarthrobacter sp. C4D7; assembly: GCF_013359725.1. Taxonomy (GTDB): domain Bacteria; phylum Actinomycetota; class Actinomycetes; order Actinomycetales; family Micrococcaceae; genus Arthrobacter. The sequence goes on from NZ_JABFMW010000003.1 coordinate 82,748, forward strand.
GGCATGAGGAGGACAGCCGGTGGGTGCACCGGCCGCATTTCCCGGCCGAGCAGTACGCCCGCCGGCTGGACCCGGCCACACCGGAAGGCGCAGTCTTTGCGGGACTGAAGCGGATGATCGAGGTCCGCACCAGCACCCCGGAACTGGCGGGGACCACGCTGGTCGACTTCGGCACCAACAACCGCTCAGTACTCGGCTACCAGCGGCCGGGGGCCCGGGAGGGTGATCCCACCATCCTGGCCCTGGCCAACTTCAGCGACTCCGCCCAAACGCTCCCTGCGGAAACGTTCGGCGGCTTCTCCTCAGCCGCCGTCGACCTTCTCTCCGAGGCAACCCTGCAGCTGGCCGACGGCGCCACCCTCCTTCCCCGGCAATACCTCTGGCTGCGCGTCATGCCACGGTAACCGGAGGCCGGCAATTGGGACCTGGCCCCGGCCCGTGAAACCATACGGATCATGGCCTCCAAGATTGCGTACCAGGGTGAGCCCGGCGCCAACTCCAATATCGCGTGTCAGCAGATGTTCCCGAATATGGAAAGCGTGCCGTGCGCCAGTTTCGAGGATGCCTTTGAGCTGGTGACCAGCGGCGAGGCGGAGCTGGCCATGATTCCCATCGAGAACTCGATCGCCGGCCGGGTGGCGGACATCCACATCCTGCTGCCCCAGTCCAACCTGCAGATCGTGGGCGAATTCTTCCTGCCCATCCATTTCGACCTGCTGGGCATCCCGGGCAGCACCATTGAGGACGCCACCGAGGTCCACAGCCACATCCACGCGCTGGGCCAGTGCCGCAAGCTGATCCGCGAACACGGCCTCAAACCCGTCATTGCCGGGGATACCGCTGGTTCGGCCCGGGAGGTGGCGGAGTGGAACGATCCCCGCAAGCTTTCCCTCGCTCCCCCGCTGGCGGCGGAGATCTACGGCCTGGAGGTCCTGGCCTCGCGGGTTGAGGACGACCCCTCCAACACCACCCGCTTCGTGGTCCTGGCCCGCGAAAAGGCGCTGCCGGCCCGGGACGAACTTCCCGGACCGGCCGTCACCAGCTTTGTGTTCCGCGTGCGCAACGTCCCGTCCGCCCTCTACAAGGCACTGGGCGGCTTCGCCACGAACGGGGTTAACATGACCCGGCTGGAGAGCTACATGGTGGGCAACGAGTTTGCCGCCACCATGTTCATGGCCGACGTCGAAGGCCACCCCGAGGACCTGCCGCTGAAGCTGGCCCTCGAGGAACTGGACTTCTTCACCACCGAGGTGCGGATCCTCGGCGTGTACGCCGCGGCCGACTACCGGGCAGCCGCCGCAACGGCCTGACGCGGCGCCGCGGAAGCACCCTTGAGCAGTGGTGCGAAGAATGCTCCCAGGTCCGCGGTTGCGGTCAGTGGCAGGACGTTGGCCACGTACTGGTCCGGGCGGACCAGCACGACAACTCCGTTGCGGTCGATGCCGCGGAGGTTGAAGATGTCTGCTTTGGGGTCGGTGGCGTAGACCTTTTCGTAGTCCGTGAGCTTGAAGGGGCCCACCTGGGGCTTGAAGACGGCCGGCACGGCATTGATGTCGACGGCGGTGTGCGGCTGCGGGTAGATGACTTTCAGGTCGAACCACGCGTCCGGGTCGGCGCCGGCAGGGGTGGCGGCCAGCGGGGACTCCGGGGAGTCCGCGAACCACCCGGCGAGCCGGTCCGTGGCGGAGTTGGTGCCCGGCAGCGCGTTGTCGGCGAAGACATAGATCCGCCAGCGGCCATCTGCGGTGGCGTGGTGGCCAAGATGGATGGGGTTGGTGTCCCCCACCCGCACCACGGGCGCGGACTTGAAGCGCTTGCCCACAGGAAATCCGGTGGCCAGGTCCTGGTGTTCGCTGCTGCCAACGATCAGGGACGGGTCGTACTGCGTCATGAACCCGGCGGGGAATTCGGCGGTCTGCACGTAGAAGTCTTCAAGGTCGGAGGGGTGCTCGAATTCCTCCGGCTTCTTGGCCATCATGGTGGACCATTCCTTGTCGAAATCGATGAGGTTCTTCGCCACCACCTGCCGCTCCTCGGAGTAGGTGGACAGCAGACTTTCCGGGCTGCGGCCTTCCAGCACGTGGCCCAGCTTCCAGGCGATGTTGAAGCCGTCCTGCATGGACACGTTCATGCCCTGCCCGGCCTTGGCGCTGTGGGTATGGCAGGCGTCCCCGGTGATGAACACCCGCGGGGTGCGCGTGCCGCGCTCGGCCGGCAGGACGTCGTCGAACCTGTCAGTCAGCCGGTGGCCCACCTCGTACACGCTGTGCCACGCGACGTTCCGGACATCCAACGTGTAGGGATGGAGGATGGCGTTGGCCTTGGCGATGATCTCCTCGATGGTGGTGGTGCGGACCGAGTGCTGGCTGGCCGGGTCCACTTCGCCCAGGTCCACGTACATGCGGAACAGGTGGCCGCCTTCACGCGGGATCAGCAGGATGCTGCCCTCGGCGCCCTGGATGGCGCACTTGGTGCGGATATCCGGGAAGTCGGTGACGGCCAGGGTGTCCATGACGCCCCAGGCGTGGTTGGCCTGGTCGCCGGCCAGGGTGCAGCCGATGGCCTGGCGCACCTTGCTGCGCGCACCATCCGCGCCCACCACGTACTTGGCGCGGACAACCCGCGCCTGCCCTTCGTTGGGCCCGGCCGTGTGCCGAAGCGTCACGGTGACCGGGTAGTCGCCGCTGTCCGCGACCTCCAGGCCCTCGAATTCGTAGCCGAAATCAGGCCTGAGGCGGGTGGGCGAGTTCGCGGCGAACTCCGCGAAGTAATCCAGCACGCGGGCCTGGTTAACGATCAGGTGCGGGAACTCACTGATGCCCATCTCGTCATCCACCGCCCGGGCCGTGCGGATGATGTTCGCGTGGTTGGCCGGATCCGGCTTCCAGAACGCCATCTCGGTGATGCGGTACGCCTCGGCGATGATCCGCTCCGCGAACCCGAAAGCCTGGAACGTCTCCACGCTGCGCGCCTGGATCCCGTCAGCCTGCCCAATGGCCAGCCTGCCGGGACGGCGTTCAATGATGCGGGTGGTCACGTTGGGGAACATGGACAGCTGGGCCGCGGCGAGCATGCCGGCGGGGCCGGTGCCCACGATCAGGACGTCCACGTCATCGGGAAGCTCCTCGGGGCGGTCAAGGCCGACGCCGGCCGCCGGCTGGACACGCGGGTCACCGGATACGTATCCGTGATGGTGGAACTGCACGGGCTTTCCTCACTTCGTCGTGGATGACTACCGGGTTTCTAATGTGTTCTATATCAGAACACATGATTCGATAATCGAAACTATAAGTCTGGCTTCCACTGTACGCCCGATGTGATCCGGGCGACAAGTGCCATCGGCATGCCCGTCAAAAGCCCGGAAAACCAGGGGTTGACGGACCAGACCGGGTGGGCGATAGTGATCGTATACGATTTCGTACCTGATGAGGAGAAGGCTTTGGAGCAGGTCAACGGCGACACCCTGGCGGCAGCACGCAAGGTGATCGCAGTGCACATCAACTACCCCAGCCGGGCCGCCCAGCGCGGCCGCACCCCGGCACAGCCGTCCTACTTCCTCAAGCCTTCCACCTCCCTGGCCGTCAGCGGAAGCCCTGTGGAGCGCCCGGCCGGCTGCGAGCTGCTGGGCTACGAGGGCGAGATCGCCCTGGTGATCGGCAAGGCCGCCCGCCGCGTTTCGATCGAGGACGCCTGGAGCCACGTCGCAGCCGTCACCGCCAGCAACGATCTTGGCGTGTACGACCTGCGCTACGCCGACAAAGGCTCCAACCTCCGCTCCAAAGGCGGCGACGGGTTCACCCCGGTGGGCCCGGCACTGATCCCGGCAGACGCCGTCGACCCCGCCAAACTGCGCATCCGCACCTGGCACAACGGGGATCTGGTCCAGGACGACACCACCGGGGACCTGCTCTTCCCGTTCGCGCGGCTCGTCGCGGACCTCTCCCAGCTGCTCACCCTCGAGGAGGGCGACATCATCCTCACCGGCACCCCGGCCGGCGCCTCGGTCGCGAAGCCGGGCGACGTGCTGGAAGTGGAAGTGGAGACGGTGGACGGCGCCCTCACCACCGGGCGGCTGGCCACCACGGTGAAGGAAGGCACGACGCCGTTCGCGGACTTTGGTGCCCAGCCCAAGGTCGATGACCTGCAGCGGGAGGAAGCCTACGGATCCCGCGAAGCCGCCGGGCTTCCGCGTGAGGCAAGTGCCGCCGTCGGGACTGTCCTCACCCCGGAGCTGAAAGCCAAGCTCGAGTCCGTCGCCACCGCCACCCTGTCCTCCCAGCTGCGCAAGCGCGGCCTGAACAACGTCAGCATCGACGGACTGCAGGCCACCCGCCCGGACCGCCGCGTGGTGGGCCTGGCCCGGACCCTCCGCTACGTCCCCAACCGCGAGGACCTGTTCAAGACCCACGGCGGCGGCTTCAACGCCCAAAAGAAGGCCATCGACTCGGTCAACGAGGGCGAAATCCTGGTCATGGAAGCCCGGGGCGAGAAGGGAACCGGCACTGTGGGCGACATCCTGGCCCTCCGTGCCCAGGTCCGCGGTGCCGCGGCCATCATCACCGACGGCGGCGTCCGCGACTACTCCGCCGTGGCGGACCTGGAGATGCCCACCTACTTCGCCAACCCGCATCCGGCGGTGCTGGGCCGCCGCCACATTCCGTGGGACACGGACATCACCATCGCCTGCGGAGGTGCCACCGTGCAGCCCGGCGACATCATCGTGGCCGATTCCGACGGCATCCTGGTGATCCCGCCGGCCATCGCCGAAGAACTGGTGGCGGACTGCATCCAGCAGGAGAAGGAAGAAGCCTTCATCTTCGAGATGGTCAGGCAGGGCAACAGCGTGGACGGCCTGTACCCGATGAACACTGAATGGCAGGCCCGGTATCAGGAGTGGGAAGCAGGAAACCACAATGAGTGAGGCCACCATGGTTGCCGGCAGCAAGTCGGAGCAGGCGTACCAGGCGGTCAAGGCCCGGATCGTTGAAGGCACCTACACCCCCGGCTACCGGCTGGTGCTGGGCTCCATTGCCAAGGATCTGGGGTTCAGCGTGGTGCCGGTCCGCGAAGCCATCCGCCGGCTGGAAGCAGAGGACCTGGTGACGTTCGAGCGCAACGTGGGCGCCACCGTGGCCGGCATCGACCCCACCGAGTACCTCTACACCATGCAGACCCTCAGCATCGTGGAAGGCGCCGCCACCGCGTTGTCCGCACCGCTGATCGACGGATCCGCCATTGCACGGGCCCGCGCCGTGAACGAGGAGATGCGCGCCTGCCTGGACCACTTCGACCCCGTCCGGTTCACGCGGCTCAACCAGGACTTTCACAGTGTCCTGTTCGAGCACTGTCCCAACCCGCACATCCTGGACCTGGTGCACCGCGGCTGGAACCGGCTCGCGGCCATCCGGTCCTCAACCTTCCGCTTCGTCCCGGGACGCGCCCGCGACTCCGTCGATGAACACGAACACCTGCTGAAGCTCATCGAAACGGGGGCGGACGCCGAACAGATCGAAAAAGCCGCCAGGCTCCACCGCTCCGCCACCCTGGACGCGTACCTGGCCCAGACCAACCACTGACACACCGAGTTAGGACTTCAACGATGACGACCTCAGTCGAGACCAGCACGCATTACGTCCCCGAGGACCTGCCCACCCACATCCAGCACTACATCAACGGCCAGTTCGTTGACTCGGTCTCCGGGAAGACCTTCGACGTCCTGGACCCCGTCTCCAACCGGAACTACGCCACCGCCGCCGCCGGCCAGAAGGAGGACATCGACCTCGCTGTCGCCGCAGCCCGCGACGCGTTCGTGAATGGCCCCTGGCCCAGGATAAAGCCCCGCGAGCGTGCCCGTGTCCTGAACAAAATCGCCGACGCCGTCGAAGCCCAGGAAGCACGCCTCGCCGAACTCGAAACGTTCGATACCGGCCTGCCGATCACCCAGGCCAAGGGCCAGGCCCTCCGCGCCGCCGAGAACTTCCGCTTCTTCGCCGACCTGATCGTGGCCCAGTTTGATGACGCCATGAAGGTCCCCGGCTCGCAGATCAACTACGTCAACCGCAAGCCGATCGGCGTCGCAGGACTGATCACCCCGTGGAACACCCCGTTCATGCTCGAGTCCTGGAAGCTGGCCCCTGCGCTGGCCACCGGCAACACCGTGGTCCTCAAGCCGGCCGAGTTCACCCCACTCTCCGCCTCCCTGTGGGCCACCATCTTCAAGGACGCCGGCTTGCCTGACGGCGTCTTCAACCTGGTCAACGGCCTGGGCGAGGAAGCAGGCGACGCCCTGGTCAAGCACCCGGACGTGCCGCTGATCTCCTTCACCGGCGAGACCACCACCGGCCAGACGATCTTCCGGAACGCGGCCACCAACCTCAAGGGCCTCTCCATGGAGCTCGGCGGCAAGTCCCCCTGTGTCGTCTTCGCCGACGCGGACCTGGACGCCGCGATCGATTCCGCCCTGTTTGGCGTCTTCTCCCTCAACGGCGAACGCTGCACCGCCGGCTCCCGCATCTTGGTGGAGCGCGCCATCTACGACCAGTTCTGCGAAAAGTACGCCGCCCGGGCCAAGAACATCGTGGTGGGTGATCCGCACGATCCCAAGACCCAGGTGGGCGCCCTGGTCCACCCGGAGCACTACGAGAAGGTGGCATCCTACGTGGAGATCGGCAAGTCCGAGGGCCGGCTCCTGGCCGGCGGCGGCCGCCCCGACCACCTGCCCGAAGGAAACTACATTGCACCCACGGTGTTTGCCGACGTCGCCCCCGACGCCCGGATCTTCCAGGAAGAGATCTTCGGACCCGTCGTGGCCATCACCCCCTTCGACTCCGACGACGAAGCCCTCGCCCTGGCGAACAACACCAAGTACGGCCTGGCCGCCTACATCTGGACCCAGAACCTGACCCGCGCCCACAACTTCTCCCAGAACGTCGAGGCCGGCATGGTGTGGCTGAACAGCCACAACGTCCGCGACCTGCGCACCCCGTTCGGCGGCGTCAAGGCCTCCGGCCTGGGCCACGAGGGCGGCTACCGCTCGATCGACTTCTACACCGACCAGCAGGCCGTACACATCACGCTCGGCACCGTCCACACCCCCAAATTCGGCGCCTAAGCCAGCCGGCCGCCGTCCTCCTTTCCAAGACCCCTTTCAAAGAAGAGAGAATCCCATGACCAACTTCGTCCCCACCCCCACCGTCCCGGCCCCGGACATCGTCCGCTGCGCCTACATGGAAATCGTCGTCACCGACCTCGCCAAGTCCCGTGAGTTCTACGTGGACGTCCTCGGCCTGCACGTCACCGAAGAAGACGACAACGCGATCTACCTGCGCTCCCTCGAGGAGTTCATCCACCACAACCTGGTGCTGCGCAAGGGCCCCGTCGCCGCCGTCGCCGCCTTCGCTTACCGGGTGAAATCCCCCGCCGAGGTGGACGCCGCGGAGGCCTACTACAAGGAACTCGGCTGCCGGGTGGAGCGCCGCAAGGAAGGCTTCACCAAGGGCGTCGGCGACTCCGTCCGGGTCGAGGATCCGTTGGGCTTCCCGTACGAGTTCTTCTACGACGTGGAGCACGTGGAACGCCTCACCCAGCGCTACGACCTCTACTCCGCCGGCGAACTGGTCCGCCTGGACCACTTCAACCAGGTCACCCCGGACGTCCCCAAGGGTCGCAAATACCTGGAGGACCTGGGCTTCCGCGTCTCCGAGGACATCAAGGATTCCGACGGCGTCACCTACGCCGCATGGATGCACCGCAAGCAGACCGTCCACGACACCGCCCTGACCGGCGGCAACGGCCCGCGCATGCACCACGTCGCGTTCGCCACGCACGAGAAGCACAACATCATCCAGATCTGCGACAAAATGGGCGCCCTGCGCATCAGCGACCGGATCGAACGCGGCCCCGGCCGGCACGGCGTCTCCAACGCCTTCTACCTCTACATCCTGGACCCGGACGGCCACCGCATCGAGATCTACACCCAGGACTACTACACCGGCGACCCTGACAACCCCACCATCACCTGGGACGTCCACGACAACCAGCGCCGCGACTGGTGGGGCAACCCCGTGGTCCCGTCCTGGTACACCGAAGCCTCCCTGGTCCTGGACCTCGACGGCAACCCACAGCCGGTCATCGTCCGCGAGGAGAAGTCCGAAATGGCCGTCACGGTCGGCGCGGACGGCTTCTCCTACACCCGCAAGCCCGAAGGTGAAGCCGCCGAGGGCTTCAAGCTGGGAGTCCAGGTCTAGCCATGCTGGAGCCAAAGACGATTGAGGCCATCGCGGACGAGCTGGTGGAAGCCGGCCGGACCCGCACCCCTGTCCCCCGCCTGACAGCCCGCTACCCGGACATGACGGTGGAGGACTCCTACGCGGTGCAGCAGCTGTGGCGGCGCCGCAACCAGGACGCCGGCCGGACCCTGGTGGGGCGCAAGATCGGCCTCACGTCCAAGGCCATGCAGGCCGCCACCGGCATCACAGAGCCGGACTACGGCGCCATCTTCGATGACATGGTGCTGGACACCGGCTGCTCCGTGGAGTGGGACCGGTACACGCACCCGCGGGTTGAGGTGGAACTGGCCTTCGTGTTGAAGGAGGGGCTGAAGGGCCCGGGCGTCACCATCTTCGATGTCCTGAAAGCCACCGACTACGTGGTGCCGGCCCTCGAGATCCTGGACTCCCGGATCGAGATGGAGGGCCGGACCATCGTGGACACCATCTCTGACAACGCTGCGATGGGCGCCATGGTGATCGGCGGCAACCCGGTCAAACCCGATGCCGTGGACCTCCGCTGGGTCTCCGCCATCCTCTACAAGAACCAGACCGTGGAGGAAACCGGCGTGGCCGCAGGTGTCCTTGACCATCCCGCCAACGGGGTCCACTGGCTCGCCAACAAGATCGCCGCCCACGGCGACGCGTTGAAGGCCGGGGACATCATCCTGGCCGGGTCCTTCACCCGCCCCATGTGGGTCTACAAGGGCGACACCGTCCACGCCGACTACGGCCCCCTGGGGAGCGTGACATGCCGTTTCGAATAGAAGACACCTTCCGCTCCGCACTCGCTGAGGCGGACCGGCCACTCGCCGGGATGTGGGTGTGCTCCGGAAGCCCGCTGGTCGCCGAACTCTGCGCCGGGTCCGGCCTGGACTGGCTGCTGGTGGACGCCGAGCACAGCCCCAACGGCCTCGAGTCCATCCTGGCCCAGCTGCAGGCCGTCAACGGCTATCCGGTCCACGCCATGGTCCGGCCGCCGGTGAACGACACCGTGCTGATCAAGCAGTACCTGGACCTGGGCGTGCAGAACCTGCTGATCCCCATGGTCAACTCGGTGGCCGAAGCGGAGGCCGCGGTGGCGGCCACGCGCTACCCGCCGCAGGGCGTCCGCGGCGTTGGCTCTGCCCTGGCCCGCGCCGCCCGCTGGAACCGGGTCCCGGACTACCTGGCCCGCGCCAGCGACACGATCAGCGTCACCGTCCAGATCGAATCCACTGCTGCCGTCGAGGCTGTCGAGGACATCCTCGCGGTGGACGGCGTGGATGCGGTCTTCATCGGCCCCTCAGACCTCGCGGCGTCCATGGGCCTTTTGGGCCAGCAGGAACACCCCCAGGTGCGCGCCGCCGTCGACCACTGCCTCTCCGCCGCCCAAGCGGCAGGCAAGCCGGCCGGGGTCAACGCCTTCAACCCCGACACCGCCCGGCACTACCTCGCGAACGGCGCCGCCTTCATTCTGGTGGGGGCCGACGTCGCGATCCTGGCCCGCGGCTCGGAAGCTCTCGCCGGGAAGTACATCACGCCGGCCGGCGGCACCCCCGCCAGCTACTGACCGCCCACACCGCCGGCTCCGTTCGCTCCAGCACAACTGTCCTGCGCACAAAGACAAGAGCCTGGACCGGCCCGCCAACCACACTGGGAGTAAGCCGCTATGCCGACCGGCTGGCGTCCTTGCCTACTCGAAGTGGAGTATCCCTTGGAAACCTATGATGCGCTCCTGGCGTCCATCGCTCCCGCTGCCGGCACCGGCCGGACCATTTTTGACCCGGCCACCGGCGAGGCGGTGGGCGACGCCCCCATCCACGATCTCGACCATTTGGAAAATGCCGTCGCCGCAGCCGTCGCGGCCCAGCCCGCCTGGGCTGCCCTGGGCCACGAGGCCCGGTCCGCCGCGCTCCTCAAAGCAGCCAACGCCGTCGAACGCTCCGCCGAGGAACTTGCCCAACTGCTCTCCCGCGAGCAGGGCAAACCTTTGAACGGCCCCAACGCCCGCTTCGAAGTCGGCGCCTGCGTCGCCTGGCTCCGCGCCACCGCCGGCCTGCCGCTGGAACCGGAAACCCTCGTGGATGACGGCGAAACCCGCGCCGAGCTGCACTACCGGCCCATCGGCGTCGTCGGCGCCATCGGGCCGTGGAACTGGCCCATGATGATCACCGTCTGGCAGCTCGCCCCCGCCCTGCGGATGGGCAACGCCGTGGTGGTCAAGCCGTCCGAATACACTCCGCTTTCGGTCCTGGCCCTGGTCAAGGTCATCAACGAGGAACTGCCGGAAGGCCTCCTGGCCGTGGTGTCCGGCGACCGCAACGTGGGAGCCCGGCTGGCCGAACACCCGGCGGTCGGCAAGGTCATGTTCACGGGGTCCACCACGACAGGCAAGGCGATCATCAGGTCCTCCGCCGATACCGTCAAGCGGCTCACCCTGGAACTCGGTGGCAACGACGCCGGCATCGTCCTGCCCGACGCCGATCCCCAGGCCATCGCCCAGGACATCTTCTGGGGTGCCTTCATCAACACCGGCCAAACCTGCGCCGCGCTCAAGCGCCTCTACGTCCACGAGGACATCTACGACGCCGTGTGCGACGAACTCACCAACGTGGCCAAGGCCATGCCGATGGGCAACGGCCTGGACGAAAACAACGTCCTGGGACCGCTGCAGAACCAGGCACAGTACGACGTCGTCGCGAACCTTGTGGAGGCAGCGAAGGCTTCCGGAGCACGCATCCTCCTCGGCGGGAACCCGGACACTGACCAGCCCGGCTACTTCTACCCCACCACCCTCGTGGCGGACATGGACAACGGCAACCCCTTGGTCGCGGAGGAACAGTTCGGCCCTGCCCTGCCAATCATCCGCTACAGCACCATCGATGAAGCAGTGGAGAAGGCCAACGGGCTCGACGTCGGCCTCGGCGCCTCCGTCTGGTCCCCGGACCTGCAGGCCGCCCGGGACGTCGCCGCCCGTCTCCAGGCAGGAACCGTCTGGATCAACCGGCACGGCGCCGTGGACCCGCGCATCCCGTTCGGCGGAGCCAAGCAGTCCGGCTATGGGGTGGAGTTCGGCGTCGAAGGCCTCAAGGCGCTCGGCGTCCCGCAGGTCATCAACGGTTAGGGTTGCCGGCCCGGAACTGCCCCGGTCCTGGGAGTGCTAGCCCATGGCCGGGGCAGCGGACGTGCGTCCGGCGAACTGCCGGCGTGCCCAGCGGGCGAGCTTCTTCCCCTTGCCCTTCCACCAGTTGTCCTCGTCCTGGTTGTAGTGGAAGCGGAAAACGATGGCCACCAGCACGAACATGCCCATCACCACATCCACCCAGGACGACACCACCAACGCGATGAAGACCGTCAAGGCGTTGGCCATGATCGATGGGATGGCCAGGGTGCGGAACACAGTGCTGGCCACGAACCGCCGGTGCGACCTGGGGACGGACAACTCGCGGACCATGTCGAAGCAGACACAGACCACCACGATGGTCTGCCCGAGGGCAAGCAGGATCTGCCCCGGCATAGAGCCGCTGAAGGCCGTCACCGCCTCCATTCCCGGGCTCACGGCCGGGCCTTGCTGTCATGAACTTTGCTGAGAACCTTAAACACGGAAAACCCCCAGAACTTGCGGACCCACCGCCGCTGATCCGGCGATGGGTCCATTCAAGTTTCAGGGGGCTTTTCCGTCACGAGTAGCAGGTACTCTATTTCGGCGCCGCGCCGGAACCCGGTACCTGCCTTGCCTGGTTCCTACTTGCCGATGGCCCGCGGCCGCCACACCACCATGGCCTGGGACCTGGGCCGGGGCCGCTGCCCGCGCGCCAGGCTCACCACGTCACCGGCGGCGCCGGCAGCAAAGATCCGGGAATCCACCGCCCGCGGACGGCGCCCCAGTTCCTCGGTGAGTTCAGAGATGCGGCTCTGGAGGGCAGCCACCTGGTTTTCGAGTTCCAGGATGCGCTTGATTCCTTCCAGGGACACACCCTCCTGGGACAGCCGCTGGACTTCCCGCAGCATGTTCACGTCCCGCTGCGAGTAGCGCCGCGACTTGCCCGGGGCGCGGCTGGGCTTGACGATGCCCAGCCTGTCGTACTGCCGCAGGGTCTGCGGATGCATGTCCGCCAGCTCGGCCGCCACGGAGATCACGAAGATCGGCTGGTCAGCACTGATGTCCACGGCTCACCTCCGCTCCTAGAGCCGGGCCTTGGCTGCCAGGCCCTCACGGACATCCGCCGACGACGTTGCCTCGGCGAACGCCTTGACCGCAGCTTCGGCATCCTTGTTGAGATTCTTGGGAACCGCGACGTCGATGGTCACCAGGAGGTCGCCGGTGGCCTTGGACGTCTTCACGCCTTTGCCTTTGACCCGCAGGGTACGGCCCGACGGCGTCCCCGCCGGAACCCGGACCTTCACCTTTTCGCCGTCGATGGTGGGAACTTCGATGTCCGCTCCCAAAGCAGCCTCGGGGAAGGTGACGGGCACGTGGATGCGCAGGTTGTCGCCGTCGCGCGTGTAGAAGGCGTGGGGCTGGACGTAGACGGACACCACCAGGTCGCCGTTGCCGGCCGCACCGGGCTGGCCCTTGCCGCGGACACGGACCTTCTGCCCGTCCTTGATGCCGGCCGGAACGCGGACGTCGATGACCTCCCCGCTGGGCTCGCGCAGGCCAATGGTGGTCCCGCGAATGGAGCCGGCAAAGGAAATGCTGGTGGACGCGGTGCGGTCGGCACCCTTCTGCGGAGTCCGCTGGAACCCTGGCGAGCCGCCGAACCCGCCGAAAAGATCCGCGAACTCAGGCGGGATTCCGCCTCCGGCGGGGTTGAAGCCGCCGGCATGGCGTCCGGTGTTGCCGGTGAACAGGCCACCGAACATGTCCTCGAACCCGCCGTTGCCGCCGGCAGGACCGCCGGGAGCAAAACGCGCCCCGCTGCCCATGGCCCGGATGGCGTCGTACTGCTGGCGCTCGTCGGGATCCGAAAGCACCGAATAAGCCTCTGAGATGTCCTTGAACTTCTTCTCGGAAGCAGCGTTCCCCGCATTCGTATCAGGGTGGTGCTGCCGCGCGAGCTTCCGGTAGGCCTTCTTGATATCGGCTTCGGAAGCGTCCTTGGCAACACCAAGGATCTTGTAAAAGTCCTTGTCCACCCAATCCTGGCTAGCCAATGGCGTTTCCTTTCTTGTACTTACTAAAGCTCTACACGCTGCATGGGCCCCCGCCCCTACGCCGGGTGGCAGGGATCTGCGATCCCCAGCCACCCGGCTCCGATAGGCCCGATGCCACTCCCGGGGCCCATGCAGCGCTCCGAGCTTAGTGGTCATCTCACCTTAGGTGACACGAACGCCGAACGCCGGAGCGGATGAGGGGGCCCGGGAGTGGCATCGGGCCTGCCGAAGCGTGGCGGCTTAGGTCCGCAGGACCAAGCCGCCACGCGTAGGGGCGGGGCCCCCTCATCCGCGGAGGCGTTGGGGTGAACTACGCAGGTACAGCGACGATGACCTGGGCTGCGCGGAGCACGCGGTCTCCTGATTTGTAGCCGGAGCGGAGGACCTGGCTGACGGTGTCAACCTCGATGTCCTCGCCGGGCTGCTGGATCAGGGCCTCGTGGATGGTGGGATCGAACTCCACGCCGGTCTCGTTGATGCGGACCAGGCCGTAGGTCTTCAGCGCGTTCTCCAGTTTGGTGGCGATCGCGGCGAAGGGACCGTCGGTCAGGTCACCGTGCTGCCGGGCGGCGTCGACGTCGTCCAGGACCGGGAGCAGGGAGTTCAGGACGCCGATGACGGCCATTTCCCCTGCGACGGCGCGGTCGCGTTCAACCCGCTTGCGGTAGTTGACGTACTCAGCCTGGAGGCGGAGCAGGTCGTTGCGCAGTTCGGCTGCCTCGGGGTTGCCGGCTGATCCAGCCGGCGCCCCCTGGGCCACGGAGTCCTCGGCCGGCACGTCCACGCCGTTGAGAATCTCCTCGGCCTGGGCCAGCGCGTCGCCGTCGGAATCAGCTCCGGCCTGGGAACCGGCCCCTGCGGCGTGACCGCCCTCGGGGTGCCGGGCCTGCCCGGTCACCGGGTCAACCTTGCGGTTGTCCCGGATGACCGGTTCGCCGTTCTGCCCGCGCTCCTGGCCGGCGGATGCGTTGTGCTCTTCCTCGTTACCGTGGTGCGGCATGGGTTACTTCTTCGCTTCGTCTTCGTCGATGATCTCGGCGTCGACGATGTCCTCGTCGGAGGAACCTGCCGAAGCACCGGGGGCACCCTCAGCGCCGGGAGCGCCTGCGCCGTCCGGGGAACCTGCCTGCGAGTAGATGGCCTCGCCCAGCTTGGTCTGGGATGCCTGCAGCTTCTCAAACGCGGTCTTGACGGCGGCGTCGTCCGTGCCTTCGAGCGCCTTCTTCAGCTCATCGACGTCGGCCTGGACCTCGGTCTTGACCTCTTCGGGCAGCTTGTCCGCGTTGTCGGCGATCAGCTTGTCCACGGAGTAGGCCAGTTGTTCGGCGGTGTTGCGGGTGTCGGTTGCCTCGCGACGGGCCTTGTCCTCGGCTGCGTGCTCTTCGGCGTCCTTGACCATGCGGTCGATGTCTTCCTTGGAGAGGCTGGAGCCGCCCGTGATGGTCATGGACTGTTCCTTGCCGGTGCCCTTGTCCTTCGCGGAGACGTGGACGATGCCGTTGGCGTCGATGTCGAAGGTGACCTCAACCTGGGGTACGCCGCGCGGTGCCGGGGCGATGCCGGTCAGTTCGAACGTGCCCAGCGGCTTGTTGTCCCGGGTGAACTCGCGTTCGCCCTGGAAGACCTGGATGGCCACAGACGGCTGGTTGTCGTCTGCGGTGGTGAAGGTCTCGGACCGCTTGGTGGGGATGGCGGTGTTGCGCTCGATCAGGTGCGTCATGACGCCGCCCTTGGTCTCGATGCCGAGGGACAGCGGGGTGACGTCGATCAGGAGGACGTCCTTGCGCTCACCCTTCAGCACGCCGGCCTGCAGTGCGGCACCAACGGCCACGACCTCGTCCGGGTTGACGCCCTTGTTGGGCTCCTTGCCGCCGGCCAGTTCCTTGACCAGCTCGGAGACGGCGGGCATACGGGTGGAGCCACCGACCAGCACGATGTGGTTGATGTCGGACAGCTTGATGCCGGCTTCCTTGATGACGTCGTGGAACGGCTTCTTGGTGCGCTCCAGCAGGTCCTTGGTGAGGTCCTGGAACTTGGCACGGGTCAGCTGCTCGTCCAGGTGCACCGGGCCGTCGGGGGTGACGGACAGGTACTGGAGGGAGACGTTGGTGCTGGAGGAGGAGGAGAGTTCCTTCTTGGCCTGCTCGGCAGCTTCGCGGAGGCGCTGCAGGGCGATCTTGTCCTTGGAGAGGTCGATGCCCTTGACCTTGAGCTGGTTCAGCAGGTAGTCGACGACGCGCTGGTCCCAGTCGTCGCCGCCCAGGCGGTTGTCACCGGCGGTGGCGCGGACCTGGATGGTGGAGAAGTTGTCTTCGTCCTTGCCGACTTCCAGCAGGGAGACGTCGAAGGTGCCGCCGCCGAGGTCGAAGACCAGGATGAGTTCATCTTCCTTGCCCTTGTCCAGGCCATAGGCGAGTGCTGCTGCCGTGGGCTCGTTGACGATGCGCAGGACGTTCAGGCCCGCGATTTCGCCGGCTTCCTTGGTGGCCTGACGCTCGGCGTCGTTGAAGTAGGCCGGGACGGTGATGACGGCGTCGGTGACCTTTTCGCCCAGGTAAGACTCGGCGTCGTTCTTCAGCTTCATCAGCGTACGTGCGGAGATTTCCTGCGCGGTGTACTTCTTGCCATCGATGTCCACCTTCCAGTCAGTGCCCATGTGGCGCTTGACGGAGGCGATGGTGCGGTCGATGTTGTTGACGGCCTGGCGCTTGGCGATTTCGCCAACCAGGACTTCGCCGGACTTGGAGAATGCAACGACCGACGGCGTGGTGCGGCCACCCTCGGCGTTGGCAATAACGGTGGGCTCGCCACCTTCGAGAACGGAGACGACGGAGTTGGTTGTTCCGAGGTCGATACCTACTGCACGTGACATGTGTTGCTTCCTTCTTTCCTTGGAAACTGGGTGGCGCCCTAAGCATTGAGCGTTCTGCACTCAAGTCTACTCAGGGCGCCGACGATGTCAATCCAAAGTTGAGTGGAAGCGGCTCAACTTTGCGTGCGATGGTCGGTGGGACAGCCAGAAATCCCCGTTATTCCGGGCATTTGGGCGGGAGATGACGACGGCGGCGCCGCAGTTCGCTGTGGGAGAACGGCGCCGCCGGGCTGCTTCAACGCTCCGTTTCAGTGCTCCGCGGGGCGGTCCCCGTCGGCCGCCTGGACCTGCCCCTCGGTCAGGCCCTCGCGGACGGCGCGCTCCGTCCGGGCGTCCCCCGCGGTGCCTGCAGCTCCATAGTCGCCTTCTTCGTATTCGCCGTCCGGGGCGTCCCGGTCGGACTCGTTGAGGGTGCCGGCGTCGCCGTAGTCGCCGTCCACGTATTGCCCGCCTTCCCCCTCCAGGCCGGGCGCACTGCCGCCTTTGCGGGGCTCTTCGGCTGCAATCTCAGGATTCTCGGTCATGGTGCATCTCTCCTTTGAGGCTCCGCGTCCGTCCGGGCGCACTGGCAGTCTATCGACGGGCCGGGCCCACCGACAGGGCTTCGGCGGCCGGCTTCAGGAGGACCGGATACGCCGCCGGAAACGGCTGTTGCCGCCACCGTGGAATGGTGGCGGCAACAGGTGCAGCACGCGGGGAACGCAGGCCTTAGCGGGCGGAGACTTCTTCCCGCGGCTCGATGCCGGGCTCCCGCGGCTTCACAGCGTCCGGGCCATCCGCCCGGCCCAGCTTGCTGGGCCACCAGATCTTCGGACCGATGTCGTAGGCCAGGGCCGGGACCAGCAGCGAGCGTACCAGCACGGTATCCAGCAGGACGCCGAAGGCCACGATGAAGGCCAGCTGCACCAGGAACATGATGGGGATGACGCCCAGGGCGGCAAACGTCGCGGCGAGCACCACGCCGGCCGAGGTGATGACGCCGCCGGTGACCACCAGGCCCCGCAGGATGCCAGGCCGGGTGCCGTGCTTGAGCGATTCCTCACGGACGCGGCTCATCAGGAAGATGTTGTAGTCCACGCCCAGGGCCACCAGGAAGACGAAGCCGAACAGCGGAACGGTGGCATCGGCTCCCGGGAACCCGAAGAGGTTGTTGAACACGAAGGCGGAGACTCCCAGTGCGGCCGCGTAGGACAGCACCACGGAGAGCACCAGCAGGACCGGGGCCACGATGGAGCGCAGCAGCAGCATCAGGATGAAGAGGATGACCACCAGGACCACCGGGATGATGACCAGCAGATCGCGCTGCGCGGTGGTGTTGGTGTCCAGGGCGGTGGCAGTCACGCCACCCACCAGGGCGCTGGAATCAACGGCCTTCACCTCGGTGCGCAGGGACTTGATGGTCTCCTCCGCTTCCAGCGAGTCTGCAGCATTCTTCAGCGTGGCGTTGATGAGGACCTTCCCGTCCCGGACGTCCGGTGCGGTGGGAGCGCCGGGGGCGCCGGTGACGGGCACGCTGCCGCGGCCCAGCAGGTAGGCCTCGCCCACGCCGTCGTCGGCTTTCACCTTGTCCAGCACCTCCGCCGCCTTGCCCTGGTCCGCAACCACGACGGCGGGGCTGCCGCTGCCGGCGTCGAAGTGGCGGGCCAGCGCGTCCTGGCCGTCCACCGCGTTGGAGGCGGTGAGGATGACGTCCGTCTGCGGCACGCCGTTGGCTTTCAGCTGGAACAGGCCGCCGGCGGCGACGAGGAGCAGGAGGACCGAGGCCACCCAGACGGTCCTGGGCCGCCGCGAGACCAGCGAACCTGTGGCGCGCCACAGGCCCTTCTGCCCTTCCAGTCCGGTGACCAGCTCGGGTTCGCGTTCGTCAGCGGGGAGGAGCTTGGGCCGGAAAGGCCAGAACGCGGCCCGGCCCAGCAAAGCCATGAGGGCAGGCAGCAGAGTAAGCGCGGCGAAGAGTGCGCACAGGATGCCTGCGGCAGCCACCGGGCCCAGGGCCTTGTTGGAGTTCAGGTCGGAGAAGAGCAGGCACAAGAGCGCGATGATCACGGTGGCGCCGGACGCCAGAATGGGCTCGAAGGATGCTTTCCAGGCCGTCAGGACGGCGGCCGTGCGGTTGGTGGTGTGGGTGAGGGCCTCGCGGAAGCGGGCCACGAAAAGCAGGGCGTAGTCCGTGGCGGCGCCGATCACCAGGATGGAAAGGATGCCCTGGCTCTGCCCGTTGAGCTGGATCCAGCCGGCCTTGGCCATGCCGAACACCAGCAGGATGGCCGCACACAGGGCAAACACCGAGGTCAGGAGCACCATGATCGGCAGCAGCAGCGACCGGTAGACGACCAGGAGGATCACGAAGACGGCGGACAAAGCCACGAGCAGCAGGATGCCGTCAATGCCGCCGAACGCGGCAGTGAGGTCAGCCGCCAGCCCTGCGGGACCGGTCACGAAGGTCCGCGCACCTTCCGGCGCCGCTTCTGCCACCGTGGACCTCAGTTCCTTGACGGCGTCCTTGAGTTCCGCCGACGATCCGACGGGGACCACGAACTGCACGGCCTTGGCATCCTTGGACGGGATCGGGCCAATCACCGCGCTGCCCAGCTTGAGGTTCTCGAGGTCGGTCTTGAGGGTGGCCAGACCACCCAGCTGCTGCGGGGTGAAGGCCTCGTCCTGCTCAATCACGATGATGCCGGGGACCTCATCGGAGTCCCGGAATTTCGCCTGCCAGTCCTGGGCCTCGGTGGCCTCGGCACTGGCAGGGAGGAAGGATGCCTGGTCATTGGAGGAGACCTCCTCCAGGCGGCCAAAAGTGGGTCCTCCGACCCCGGCCAGACCCAGCCAGGTCAGCACCAGGACAACGGGGACCAGCCAGCGCAGCCAGAACGGGACACGTTCCCGGGCCTCTTTTGTTCGTTTCATGATGCCTTCCATCGGTGAGCAGGGGGAGTAGTATTTGTTCCAGCATAGATTATCTCCATAACAGAGATAAGTGCCAGTCAAGCTTTTTTTGGAGGCGACAACCAGTGCCCGCGACGGCAGCAGCCGTTCTCCTAGGGCGCTGGAGTAATATCCGTCAGTACGCTGGCGCAGAAAAAGGCCGGAAAACCGGAGGCAGGGAGGTGGACATGGCAGGAAACAACGCTCCCGACGCGTCCCCCTTGACCCAGGCGGGACCCCAGTTTGGCCATCCGCTCCTCCGGATCCTCCAGGAGTTCACCCTTGAAGCGAACCGGTACGTGGATGCCGCCGGCGACCGCAAGGACATGCACCGGACGGACATGAACGCCCTCGCCGTGATCATGCGCCACACCGCCAGGGGCAATGTGGTCACGCCCGGCCTGCTGCGGAAAGAACTGCACCTGAGTTCCCCTGCGACCACCGCGCTGATAGACCGGCTGGACAGCGCCGGCCACGTGGTCCGGGAACGCCACAGCACCGACCGGCGCCAGGTCCAGCTGAAAATGACCCCCAAGGCCTTCCAGGAAGGCGGCGCCATCTTCGCCCCGCTGGCGCAGCGCATGGGCAGCGCCATGGCCGGCTTCTCCGACGAGGAACTGGATACCGTCACGCGCTTCATGACGGCCATGATCGACGCCACCGTGGCGGCCAGGACAGAATCCGGCTAGCTCCCGGCCCGAAGGGGTAGCGTTTGGTTATGAGCCACCAGCAGCCTGAAGACGACGTCTACACGCATGGCCACCATGAATCCGTAGTCCGCGCCCACGCCGCCCGGACTGCCCAGAATTCGGCCGCATTCGTCCTTCCGTACCTCACCCCGGGGTCCACCCTGCTCGATGTGGGCTGCGGGCCCGGCACCATCACCTGCGACTTTGCCGCCCTCGTCAGTCCAGGCCGGGTCACCGGCCTGGACCGCGCACCGGATGTCATCGCCCAGGCCCAGGCGCTCGCCGCCGAGCGGCAGGTGCCCAACGTCGACTTCGTGGCCGGCAACATCTACGACCTCGACTTCCCGGACGAAACGTTCGACGTCGTCCATGCCCACCAGGTGCTCCAGCACCTGACCGACCCCGTGGAGGCGCTGCGCGAGATGCGCCGGGTGGCCAAGCCCGGTGGGATCGTTGCGGTCCGCGACGCGGACTTCCACGGCATGAGCTGGTACCCAGAGGTCCCCGAGCTGGACGAATGGATGGACCTGTACCAGCGGATTGCCCGGCGCAACGGAGCAGAGCCCGACGCCGGCCGGCGGCTGGTCAGCTGGGCACAGTCCGCGGGGTTCACCGACGTCGCCCCCACCAGCAGCAACTGGCTCTACGCCACGGCGCAGCAGCGCCGCTGGCAGGCACGGGTCTGGGGCGAACGGGTGCTGCATTCCGCTTTCGCAGAACAGGCGCTGGAGTACGGATTCGCCAACGCAGCGGACCTTGCCAGGATTTCGGCCGGGTGGCACCGCTGGGGCTCCACCGACGACGGCTGGTTCCTGATCCCCAACGGCGAGGTCATCGCCCGGGCCTAGGTTGCGGCGCCGCCCGCCCGGCCTGGCTTCCCTGCGGCTGACGGAAGCGCGCGCTGGTGGCCCCGTAAGATTGTGTAGTGCAATTCTCCCTGTGGCTGGCCCTTGCGGGCGCCGGCGCCCTGATCAGCTTCACCCCGGGCGCCGGGGCCATCAACACCATGAGCAACTCGCTGAATGCAGGTTTCCGCCGGTCCATTTGGGGAATCCTTGGCCAGCAGGCGGCTTTGGTGGTGCACGTCCTGATCGTTGCGCTGGGCGTTGGCGTGCTGGTGGCCAGCTCCCCTGTTGCCTTCAACGTGATCCGCTACGCCGGGGCGGCCTACCTGGTGTACCTGGGCATCCGCCAGTTCCTCAGCAAGCCCACCGTTGCCCCGGAGCAGGCCGACACCCTCCGCAACGAACCCGCCTGGTCCATCTTCCGGCGTGGCTTCTGGGTCAACCTGCTCAACCCCAAGGCCATCATCTTCTTCCTGGCGTTCACTCCCCAGTTCATCCGGCCTGAAGAACCCCTGTTCACCCAGTACGCCGTCCTGACGGCCACGATCGTGGTCATCGACATCCTGGTCATGTGGTTTTTCTTTGCCGCCGCCGCACGGTCTTTCCAGCGCTTCACCAACACCGAGCGGGGCCAACTGGTCCTCAACAGGGTGTTCGGCCTCCTCTTCGTCGGCGTGGGCATCCTGCTGGCCCTGATCCACTGACAGGCGGCGGTCACTTTGCGGGCAGGCCGGCATCCTCGCCGCGGAAAGGCCATTTTCAAGATGGGTAATGCTTCTTTACAAGGCAGTCAAACTTTGTGAACAGGCAGCTAGCCAAAGGCAAGGGGAAGCGCGCATGCTTAGTGCCATGACCTCAACGTCGAGCGCATACCGCGTCATCACTGTTTGCACGGGCAACATCTGCCGGTCACCCATGGCAGAACTCATGTTGCAGGCAGCGCTTGAACGCGAGGGCCTTGACGGGCTGGTGGAGGTGGACTCCGCCGGCACCACCGGGTACGAGGCCGGCCGGCCCATCGATCCGCGCGCCGCCCGTCGCCTTGCGGTGACCCAGGTGGCCTCGGAACACCACGTGGCCCGGGAATGGGAGCCGGAGTGGTTCCACCAGCGCCACCTGATCCTGGCGCTGGACATCGACCACTATGCCTGGCTCAGCGAAGCAGCCCCGGACCAGGAATCGCTGGACAAAATCCGGATGTTGCGCAGCTTCGATCCCGCCATGGCCGGGCGGGACCTGCTGGACCAGGGCATCGAGGACCCCTGGTACGGCGGCAAGGAAGATTTCGACGCCGTCTGGCACCAAATCCACACCGCACTGCCGGGCCTGGTCCAGCACATCAGGGCCGCAGTCCTGCAGAACACGCAGCTTCAGCCGCACTAGGACCGGGGTGCCGGCCGGCAGCGGCACGGCACCGGAAAAGGTACGCTCTAGTCCATGAGCCCAGCCCCCGTCATCATCGCCGTCGACGGGCGCTCCGGCGCAGGAAAGACCACCCTCGCCGTCGAACTGGCGGCCCGGCTCCGCGCCCACCACAAGGTGTCCCTGTTCCACCTTGAGGACATCTACCCGGGGTGGGATGGGCTGGCGGCAGGCGTGGAGCGCTATGTCAGCACGGTCCTCGCGCCGCTGAGCCGCGGCGAGGCGGCCACCTGGACCAGCTGGGACTGGAAGAACCATTACGACGGCGAGTCCCGGGTCACGCTGCCCGCGGAGATCGTCATCGTGGAGGGAGTGGGGGCCGCCGCCGAGGCTGCCCGGCCCATGCTTGGCGCCGTCATCTGGGCCGAGTCTCCGGACGACGTCCGCCGGACCCGGGCGTTGGGCCGCGACGGCGAAACCTACGAGCCGTACTGGGACCAGTGGGCCGCCCAGGAAGAGGAGTGGCTGGGCCGGGACGACGTCCCCGCCCACGCAGACCTTCGCGTCCAGAACCACGCCGACGGATCAGCCCCGGCGGACCTGCTGAAGCTCCTCCCCTACCTGCCGGTCCTGGCGCCCGCCCTGGCCCCGGAACTGTCCGCACGCCGCGGCCTGCGCCTGCACGCCGAACGCCTGGACATCCTCCCGGACGCACCGGCACTGTTCCAGTCCCTGTACGGGCGGTCAGCCAACGCAGTCTGGCTGGACTCCTCCAACGCAGGCACCGTCCCGGGTGGCCCCGGGCTGGCTGGCCCCGGGCAGGCCGGCCCTGGCGCCAACGGCGCCGATCCCGCGGCCCGGACTGCTGCAGAGCGCAGCCGGTTCAGCATCATGGCGGACGACACGGGCACGTTCGGACAGCTCATGACGCACCGGTCCGGGGTGAGCCTCATCAGCACCGGCTCCTCCACTGCCAAGGTCTCCGGCCCCTTTTTCCGCTGGCTGGACACCGTCTGGGGCCGCCGGGCCGTCCGCACCCCGGACAGCTATCCCTGCGAGTTCACGCTGGGCTGGCTCGGCTGCCTGGGCTACGAACTGAAGCGCGAAACGGGCGGCAGCGACATGGCCGCCACCACCCCTGATGCTGCCCTGATCTTCGCCGGCCGGGCCGTGGTGCTGGACCACGCCGAGGGCGCAGTCTGGCTGCTGGCGCTGGAGGCCCCCGACGCAGGCGAATGGCTGGAACAGGCCAGGTCAGCGGTGGAAGCGGCTGCCGGCGGTGCCCAGCCTGCAGGCGGCAGCACCGGCGTCGCGCCTTCCGCAACCCCGGATTTCCGCAGCCGGGACACGGGCGCGCAGTACCGGAAGAAAATCACCGCCGCCCAGTACCAGATCGGCCAGGGCAACACGTATGAGGTTTGCCTGACCACCACCCTCGAAGCCAGGATCCAGGCATCATCTCTGGATCCGTTGACCACCTACCTGGCCCTGCGCCGGAGGAACCCTGCCCCCTTCGCCAGCTACCTCCGGCTGGGGAACCTCGCCGTGGCCAGCACCTCGCCCGAGCGCTTCCTGAAGATCGCCTCCGACGGCGGCATGCGCGCCGAGCCAATCAAAGGCACCCGGCGCCGGGCTGCCGACCCGCAGGAGGACAACCGGCTGCGCGGGGACCTGGCCACCTCGCTGAAAGACAGGGCCGAGAACATCATGATCGTGGACCTGCTGCGCAACGACCTCAGCCATTTCGCGGAGCCCGGTTCCGTGACGGTCAGCCGGCTCTGCGCCATCGAAAGCTATGCCACGGTCCACCAGATGGTCAGCACCATTGACGCCCGCCTGTTCCCGGGTGCGCCGCGGGCCGAGGCCGTGGCCGCCTGCTTCCCGGCAGGGTCCATGACCGGGGCGCCCAAGATCAGCACCATGGCCATCCTGGACCACCTGGAGGCAGGGCCCCGCGGGCTTTACTCGGGAGCCATCGGCTACTTCTCCCTCAACGCGGCGGCCGACCTCGCCGTTGCCATCCGGACGCTGGTGATCAATGCGGCCGGTGACGGCACGGCGGAGGTGTCGCTCGGCGTCGGCGGTGCCATCACCTCGGACTCTGTTCCGGACGACGAATACGAAGAGATCCGGACCAAGGCGTACGGGGTGCTTTCCACCCTGGGCGCCGCCTTTCCCGACGACTGACCCCCGGCGGCCTGCCGCCTACTGGACCGTGGCCGTCAGCCGCGCCACGTTGTCCACGTAGCGTGCGGCGAGGGGCCGGTTGAGCCAGTCCGTGAGCTTGAGTTCATGGGAGATGTCCCGGTAGGTGTCCTCCACCGCCCTCATCTTGTTCACGATGTCCTCGCCCAGCAGCATCACGGACACTTCCAGGTTCAGCGAGAAGGACCGCATGTCCATGTTGCTGGACCCCAGGACTGCCACCTCGTCATCGATGGTGAAGTGCTTGGCGTGGAGCACGAACGGAGCCTTGTAAAGGTAGATCCGGACCCCGGCTTCAAGGAGTGCCTCGTAGTAGGACCGCTGGGCATGGTGGACCAGAAACTGGTCCCCCTTCTCCGAGACGAACAGTTCCACGTCCACGCCGCGCTGGGCTGCGGTGGTGATGGCGTAGAGCAGTGAATCGTCCGGCACAAAGTAGGGGCTGCAGATGGAAATCCGGTGCTGGGCCGAGTAGATGAGGGTATTGAAGAGCCGCAGATTGTTTTCCGTGATGAACCCGGGGCCGCTGGGCACCACCTGGGCCGTGACATTGCCGGGCTCCGGGTTCGCCGGGAGCTGCAGCTGGTGCTCCAGCGACTCGTCGGTTTCGCTCAGCCAGTCGGTGGCGAAGACGACGTTCAGGGTGGTCACGATCGGTCCGCGCAGGCAGGCCATCAGTTCCACCCATTCGCGGCCTGCCTTGCGGTGCCGCGGGTTGTTGTACGAGGGCTCGATCAGGTTCTGCGAACCCGTGAATGCGATCTCGCCGTCGATCACCATGATCTTGCGGTGGTTCCTCAGGTCAGGGCGGCGCCACTGGCCGTGGATGGGCAGCAGCGGCAGCATCCGCTTCCACTGGATCTTGCCCGCGCGGAGGCGCTTGAGCAGCTTCCGGTACCCCTGGATGCGGAGGGTTCCGATGTGGTCGAACAGGAGCCGCACCTCCACGCCCCGGTCTGCGGCCTCCTCCATCGCCGTGAGCAGATCATTGGTGACGTGGTCCGAGCTCATGATGTAGAACTCGGCGTTGACGAACTTCTTCGCCTTCCGCACAGCCTTGGTCATCTCCAGGATGGAATCCGGGTAGCCCGGGATAAGGTCCACGGAGTTTCCATCCACCATGGGAAGGGAGCCCAGGGTGCGGTTGAGTTCAGCGGCGGACTTCACCCATTCCGGGCCGGGATAGTCGCTTTCGGCGTCGGCGAGCGCAGTGATGCCGGCCTGGACGCGCTCGTTGACCTGCTGCTGCTGTGCCCGGCGGCGGCTGGACAAGCGGAAGTTGCCAAACAGCAGGAACAACACGATGCCCACGAACGGGATGAAGAAAATTCCCAGCAGCCAGGCCATGGCGGTGGTGGGGCGCCTGTTGCCGGGGATGATGCCCAACGCCAGGATCCTGATGGCCAGGTCGGCGAAGCCCAGGAGAACCACCACCCACGTTGGCGCGGTGCCGGCGAGCGAAAAAGGCCACAACACGTCTAAAACCCCCGGGGAGATTGGGCTCCGGAGGACGGCTTCCGGCCGGTGCACTCAGCCCAGCTTATCCGTGGCACAGCACTAAGCTGGTGCCATGACCTCTCCAGCCCCCGTGGTACTCGCTTTCCTCGATCCCGCTTTCCCTGACGGCAGGGTGGCCGATGCGTCCAAACCCCAGTTGCTGGTCACGGACCAGGGGGTCACGCGGGGCGACGGCGTCTTCGAAACCATGCTGGCAGTAGGTGGAACGGTGCGGAAGATGCAGGCTCATCTGGACCGGCTGGCGGGTTCGGCAGAGGCGCTGGACCTGGCCATCCCGGACCAGGACGCATGGCGCCGCGTCATTGCGGCGTCGTTGGCCCGGCACCGTTCCGAAAACCCGCCGGCAGACCCGGCAACGGATGAGCTGGTGGTCAAGCTGGTGGTCACCCGCGGCGCAGAAGGCGCGGCCACGCCCACCGCCTGGGTCCAGGCCACTCCGGCCGGGGCGGCAGGCCGGCGCCAACGTGAGACGGGAATCGATGTCATCCTCCTTGACCGCGGCTACGACAGTGACGTGTCGGAGCGGGCACCCTGGCTGCTCCTCGGCGCCAAGACGCTGTCCTACGCCGTCAACATGGCGGCGCTGCGCCATGCCCGTAAGCAGGGCGCCGACGACGTCATCTTCTACTCCTCCGACGGCCGCGTATTGGAGGGCCCCACTTCAACGGTGCTGCTTGCGCATGTGGAAAAGTCCGACGACGGCACAACGGTGAAGCGCCTCATCACCCCGCAGCTGGACAGCGGCATCCTGGCCGGCACCTCCCAGGGTGCCCTCTTCGCTGCCGCCAAAGCAGCCGGCTGGGAACTGGGCTACGGACCACTGGAACCGCGGGACCTCATGGACGCGGACGCTGTGTGGCTGATCTCCAGCGTCCGCCTGCTGGCACCCGTGAACCGGATCGACGGCAAGGAGATCGGCACCCCGTCCCTCCAGAAGGAACTGACAGCCGAGCTGGGTGAACTTTTCGCCGGCATCCAGTAACGGCGCAACAAGTGGCGTAATCCCTTTTCCCGCTCCTGCATCA
The DNA here is from genome assembly GCF_013359725.1 of Pseudarthrobacter sp. C4D7. Lineage (GTDB taxonomy): Bacteria > Actinomycetota > Actinomycetes > Actinomycetales > Micrococcaceae > Arthrobacter. The sequence goes on from NZ_JABFMW010000003.1 coordinate 109,598, forward strand.
CCCGTAAGGTGTGGACCATGGACTCGCGAAACCTGCCGATTGAAAACCTGTCCTTCGACGACTGCTGGGAACTCCTCGACAATGACACGGTGGGCAGGCTGGCCATCGTAGTGGACGGCCATCCCGAGATTTTCCCCGTCAACTACGCCGTCCACCAGCGGAGCATTGTCTTCCGCACGGGCCCTGGCTCGAAGCTCTGGGACGCCCGGATGGAACGGTCGGCAGCCCTCGAGATTGACGGCTACGACGCCGCCTCGGAGCAGGCGTGGAGCGTGGTGGCGCGGGGCGAAACCGGGATCATCGAAGACCAGGCCGTCAAGGATGCCGTCGACGAGCTCGGCCTGGAACCGTGGCAGCCTGGCGAAAAGGCCAACTATGTCCGGCTGGGTGCCAAGGCACTGACGGGACGCCGGTTCCGCGTGAACCGTCCGGACGTCTGGAACACCCGCCCGCAGGACCGGCGCCGGGCGTCCTTCGAATAGCCCCAGACCCTCCCCTCGCGCCGGATCCCGGGACCCTAGGCTGCGGGGCCTGCCGCCTGCCGTGAAAGCTGCGTTTCCAGCCCGGACAGCAGGATGCCGAGCCCCTGGTCCAGCTCCGCCGCGCCGTCGTACTCGGCCAGCGCGGGAGCCAGGGCACGAAGCCTGGGAAACTCCTTCGCGGGCAGGCGGTGCAGGCCCAGGCGCAGCAGCACCTCGTTCTCCTCCGGATCCACCACATACTCCTGCAGCTCGTTCAGGATGTGCCCGTAGAGGTAGCCGTAGTAGGCGCGGTAGACATGGAGCGCCTCGGCAGGCCCGAATCCCGCTCCCACCAGCAGGGAAAGGATCTGCTCCAGCGGCCGCAGCGTACCCAGTGGCCGCATCCCAAGCGGCGTGGACAGGGGCCTGGTGACCAGCAGCGGCACCACGTTGGGGTGCTGGAGCGCAAGCCTGCGCAGGTCGTGCGCGAACAGGCTCAGCTGGGCTTTCCAGTCGGGGTCGTCCGCCTGGATGGACAGTTCCTCGAGGACCAGCTCGGCCACGCCGTCCAGCAGGGCGGCGCGGTTCTCTGCGTAGCGGTAGAGGCTCATGGGATCCCGGCCGAGCTCCTGGCCCAGGCGGCGCATGGTCAACGCCTCCAGGCTCTCGGCATCCACCAGCTCCAGGGCCTTGGCCAGCACAATGTCCCGGCTCAACCTCGTTTTGGGTTGCGCGGGCCGGGAAGTACTGGCTGACGTCATTGCAAGGTTCCTTAGTTCCGGCGCAGCGTCCCGCAGCAAGTGGGACAGTTGCCTCATATCAGGTCTACAGGTAAAGTCTACATCGTAGACATGCCAAGAATGCTTGGACTTCCCGGGTTTCCGGCGAAGCTGCTACAGAAATCCTTTGCCACCTTGTGCAGGGCATCGAGGTTCGCCGCTGGAGCCTACCGGCGGCACCCACGCACCGAGCGAAGGGACGCCGTCATGGCCAATTCGCAGTTTGATGTTTTCCTCCACGAAGCCACCTACGCAGACCACACCTCGGGATCCAGCCTGGACCGCGACCGCCTGTACGGGCTGTACACCAGCTGGTGCGTCGTCAACCAGCAGCCCACCGGCACCGAGTCCACGTTCTGGGCAGCCATGAAGCACCGGGTCTCTGCCCGGCACAATGGACTGCGCATGAAAGGCCCGGCCGCTGCGGACTACATCCTCAGCAGCTACCCGCGCCTCGTATAAGTCATTCATGGGCGCCGGGATACCGGCGGAGCGGAATCACATGCTGTGGCACTCCTTGTGCCGCAGCATTTTTCATGCCCGGGGGACCTCTCCTCCGGGCAAAACGTCTGCGCCCTCTACGTGGGAATGATCCGGAACAGGAACCTGGTGCGGACCATCAGCCACAGCAGGCCCAGGACCACGGCGTAGGCCACGGTGTTGATGAGGATGCTTTGCTGCTGCAGCACTGGGATGTTCGCGACGACGGCGATCAGCACCACGTGCATGATGAAGACGTAGAGCGTGGCCCGGCCCAGCGGTATCAGGAACCAGCCCAGGGCACGCTGCACCGGCTTCCAGTACGCGCTGAGGAACGCATAGGCGGCCACCACCAGGACCAGCACGTTGAACAGCCGGCCGGGCGCCAGGTAGGTGCGGCCGAACAGCGCGTCATACATGGCCCGGTAGGCGGAGTCCGGCATGAGGGCCAAGCGGACGTCGTAATTGTTGGCGAGGTACGGATTTCCCCAGGACAGGAAGGCCAGCGCGAACGCGGCGGCGGTGCAGGCGGCCACCACCCAGGTGTGCCCCGCCAGCCAGGTGACGATGCTGCGGCGGTAATAGCCGGCCACCAAACCGAGCACAAAAAGCACCTGCCACACCAGCAGGGGGAACGAGTCCTCAAACTGGGACGGCAGCAGCCTGAACCTGGTCACGGCGCCCACGGCGTATACGGCAAACGTCGCCAGCAGCACCCAGAACGCCTTGCCGCGGTTCAGGGCAGCCAGGATCAGCGGGCTGACCAGCAGGAGCACCACATAGAGGCCCATGACGTTGAACTGCCAGGGCCCGAACTGCAGCAGCACGATGGCCGGCAGCACCTGGGGCGGGACCGGGAACTGGAACAGCGATGACATGCCGGCGTAGAGGTCGTAGGTGCGGCCGGCGCCGCTGTGCCCGGCGCCGCCGGTCCCCTGGTCCACGAACGTGGTCAGGGCCTCAGTGTGGAAGAACGGCAGCAGGGACAGCAGGAAGACGCCGACCAGCACGGCGAGCGCGGTCACGTAGAGCTTTCCGGCACGGCGCGATGTCAGGTCCACCACCCGGCCGAAGTCCTCCTTGGCTTTGGGGCCGTACACCATGCCCAGCACCAGGCCGGAGAACAGGACGAACAGCTCAGCGCCTGACACAAAGCCCACGGCCTCCTGCGTGAGCAGCTGGAACAGGGAAGCCATGCCCAAGTGGTTGACCACAACGAAGACGATGGCCAGCCCCCGCAGCAGGTCCACCCTGGAATCCCTGCTGGCGGGATCACGGTAACTCCATGACGTGGCCGCGTTGATCCGGCGCGGAACCTGCCACAGGGCCACCAGGAGGATGACCATGGCGGCGGCTACCGTCCAGGGCGCCGCGCCGGCGAGCGTGTTGGCCCGCACGTAGGCGCTTCCGGACGCCACCTCCGTGACGGGACCGGTGACCATGGGCGATGCTTTCAGGGCGTCCCGGGCAGCTTTGGCTATATCCGGGCTTCCCGTCAACAGCCAGCTGATGCTGGCCACGCCGGTATCCCGCGTACTGGTCCGTTCGTCCCAGACCACGGCGGCCGTTCCGGAGAAAGCGGGCGACGTGGCGGTGGCCACCACCTGGTCCCACCAGCCCACCTTGATGTCCCGCTCCGGCGCCCCACCGGACGCGGGGCTGTAGAACGCCGATGTCTGGAGCAGGAACGGCTTCCTGCGTCCTTCGGCGTAGGTGCCGTAGAAGTTTTCGCCGCCGGAGGCTGTCAGCATGTCTTCAAGTTCTCCCGCATGCGGGAGGGAGTTGACGGCCGCCGCGCCGGCAGTGTCGTCATGGTAGGCGGCCAGCCCCACCCAGTCCACGGCGTCGTCGCCAGGATAGTAGGGGGCATAGGCGCCGTCGCTGCCGTTCCAGGTTCCATCGCCGTTGGTATCCAGGAGCGCGAACCCGTCGCTTCCCGGCTGCGGCGCATTCCGGTTCCGCTCAAAGGGGTAGTCCTTGCCCAGGTAAGGCGCCCACACCATGGCGGCCCGGCCGCCGTCGTACTTCCTGAACGCTGCCGCCACGGCCTGGAAGGCCTGCCGGTAAGAGGCAGGCTGCTGGCCCCAGGCCACCCAGCTGGTATTCATGTCGGGAGCGAACCTGACCAGCAGCTGCCCCTTGAACCCGGACGCCACGCCGTGTACCTGCGCCGCGAATGCCTCCGCTTCTCCGGCGCCGAGCTGGTCCAGCGGCACTGACGGCTTGACCGTGAGCATGGCGTGCGCGCCTTCGGCTGCCGTCTGCCGCAGGAAGCCATCAATGTCATTCCGCTCGGATTCGCGGTACGGGATGGTGATGTCGTGGCCAAAGACCGCCGGGGTGGCGCCCAGCCTGTCGCTGAAACCCGCGGCAGTGTCCTCGCCCCATTCAAGGACCGCCCCCAACCAGGGCTTGCCCTTGTCCGGCGAGGCTCCTGCCGCCTGGGCGGGTGCCGCCGGGGCCACCAGGGCCAGGAGGACGATGAGTGCCGCGGCCAGGAACACTCCGGCGGATTGCGGACGGTTCCGCGCGGTGGCGGAGTGGTGGTGCGATACGTGTGCCCGCATGCTGACAAAGACCCCCAGGTACTTGTTGCGCTGGATACGGGGCCGGCGCCCCCCGGTAAGAACTTTATCGGCCCGCGGCGGTGCGCGTGCCGCGCCCGGGCCTGCTCAATGACGGAACATGACGACGGCGGCGATGCGGCTTGGCGCGGCAGGTGTTACGTTTTTGGGGAGTAATGAGTACCGGCGCCAAGCCCTGACTGGCCGGTCGGCAACCCTCCTTCCACGGCGGGGTGCCTCAGGTGAATACTCGGCATATCGACCAATTCGAGCTGCAAGCGTGAAAGAAGGAGATCCGTCGTGTCCGACGCACCCGCCCCTGACGAAAGACTGTCCTACCGCCTGATTACCGGCGCGGACACCCGTGAATTCTGTGAGCGGATTTCCGCCGCACTCGCTGACGGCTACGTGCTGCACGGCAGCCCGGCTGCAACGTTCAACGGCACCAGCGTCATCGTGGCGCAGGCAATCGTCCTTCCGGCCGCGATCGCTTCGGCGGACGCCGCCGTCGCCAGCGCCGTGGACCAGCTCGACGCCGACCTTGAGGACGGCTTCGACGGGGAGGGCCACGCATGAGCTACGCAGGAGACCTGACGCCCCAGGAAGCATGGGCCAAGCTGGAACAGGGCGCCATCCTGGTGGACGTCCGCACGGAGGGCGAATGGGCCCACATCGGCATCCCCGATACCAAAGCCACGGACAACGATCCCCTGTTCATCCAGTGGACCTTCCCGGGCGGCATTCCCAACCCGCACTTTGTGAAGGACCTCCAGGAGCAGGCGCCGGAGGATCCCAACGCGGAACTGCTTTTCCTGTGCCGGTCCGGCCAGCGGTCCATCGCCGCCGCGACTGCCGCCACGCAGGCCGGCTTCACCGCATACAGCGTCCTGGAGGGCTTCGAAGGCGAACCGGACCGCTTCGGCGAGCGCACCGTCAACGGCTGGAAGAACCGCGGCCTCCCCACCAACCTCGGAAAGAACTAAGTGACCTTCAACCCAGACGCCGCCGGCTGGAGCCCCGATACCCAGGCAGTCCGCGGCGGCCTTGACCGCTCCAACTTCCAGGAAACATCCGAGGCGATCTTCCTGAACTCCGGGTTCGTCTACGAATCCGCCGCAGCAGCCGAACGCGCCTTCACCGGCGAGGACGAACGCTTCGTCTACTCCCGCTACGGCAACCCGTCCGTCGCCACCTTCCAGGAGCGGCTCAGGCTGCTCGAAGGCACCGAAGCATGCTTCGCGACGGCGTCGGGCATGTCTGCGGTGTTCACCGCCCTGGGTGCGTTGCTGGCTGCCGGCGACCGGGTGGTGGCGGCGCGCTCGCTGTTCGGTTCCTGCTTCGTGATCCTGAACGAAATCCTGCCCCGGTGGGGTGTGGAAACGGTCTTCGTGGACGGCCCGGACCTGGACCAGTGGCGCGAAGCCCTGTCCAAGCCCACCACCGCCGTCTTCTTCGAGTCCCCGTCCAACCCCATGCAGGAAATCGTCGACATCGCCGCCGTCAGCGAACTGGCGCACGCGGCCGGTGCCACCGTGGTGGCGGACAACGTCTTCGCCACTCCCCTGCTGCAACGCTGCGGGGACCTCGGCGCCGACGTGATCGTCTACTCGGGCACCAAGCACATCGACGGGCAGGGCCGGGTGATGGGCGGCGCCATCCTGGGCACCAAGGAGTTCATCGAGGGTCCCGTCAAGCAGTTGATGCGCCACACCGGACCCGCGCTCTCGGCATTCAATGCCTGGGTCCTGACCAAGGGCCTGGAGACCATGGGCCTGCGCGTCAACCACTCCTCCGCCACTGCCCTGCGGCTCGCGGAATGGCTGGAGGAACAGCCGGCGGTGGGCTGGGTGAAATACCCGCTCCTGAAATCGCACCCGCAGTACCAGCTGGCGGCGAAGCAGATGAGCGCCGGGGGCACGGTCCTCACGTTCGAGCTTGCTTCCTCCGGCGGACGCTCGGGCAAGGAGGCGGCCTTTGCGCTGCTGGACGGGCTGCGGATCATCGATATCTCCAACAACCTTGGGGACGCGAAGTCACTGATCACGCACCCGGCCACCACCACCCACCGCGCCATGGGGCCGGAGGGCCGCGCTGCCATCGGCTTGAGCGACGGCGTGGTCCGGCTCTCCGTGGGCCTGGAAGACCCGGAAGACCTGATCCGTGACCTGGAACAGGCGCTGAAGCAGATCTAGGCGTTCGACGCGCGTCTTCACTGCCGACGCGCAGGTTCCCTGGCGCGCACCATATAAGCGCAGCGTGATGGAATCTGCGCGTCACAGCGGAAACTGCGCGTCGCTGCGCCTAGGCCTGCCGAACGCGCAGCAGATCCGGTGCGGCCTCCATGCCTGCAAGGTCCAGCGCATCACGCATCGTCAGGTGGACGGACTGCAGGACCACGGCACCAAACCCCATGTCTTCCGGAGGCTGGCCCGCCATGGCCTTGTCGCGGGCGCGGCGCTGTTCGGCGGCCCCGGTACCGCGGGCAATGATGTCCTCCACGCCCTGCCGTGCCAACGCCAGCTCGCCCTGTTCCTCCAGGACGGGCGCCAGGTAGTCCACCAGGGAACGGACCACGTCCGCCGCGGGGGCCGGGCGGAAGTTGCCGAAGTCCAGGAGGTCACCGCCCAGCCCGGCGCTGCTGGCCTGCCAGGAAGCCATCCGGAGCAGGACGGTGGGAACGGGTGCCGGGTCCACGTCGTCCCGCCACTCCCGGCCGGCGGATTCCACGAGTGCCCTGACCAGCACGGCGATAAGTGCTGCGTCCCCGGCGCGGAGGCACACATCCGCCACCCGCACCTCCACCGTGGGGTGGTTGCGGGACAGCCGGGCATCGAAGTACAGCATTCCCTCATCCAGCATCACGCCGCTGTCCAGCAGCCGGGTCACCACCCGGCGGTAGGCGGGATAGGTTCCGTAGATGCCTGCCGGGCCAGCCGTGGGCCAGCGGTTCCAGGCCTGCGTACGGTAGCTCTCGAAGCCGGTGGGGACGCCGTTCCAGAACGGCGAGTTCGCGCTCAGCGCCGTGAGCACCGCCAGCTTGTCGCGGATACGGTCCAGGACCGCCACGCCTTCCTCCGGCGATTCAACGTAGGTGTGGACGTGGAACCCGCAGGTCAGCTGCTCCTGGGCGGTAAGGCCAAAGCGTTCAAGCATCCTGGCGTAGCGCGGGTCCGGCGTGGTGTGGCTGGTGGACGCCACCGGCGAGGTGGCCAGCGCCGCCACCCGGGCCCCGTGCTTCCGGGCGGCCTGGTCAGCCAGCGCGCGGCCGGCCCGGATCTGGTCCAGCAGGCTGCCGTGATCGCGGCACGGCCGGGTCTGCGTCTCGATCTGCTCAAGCTTGAGTTCGGCGCTCAGGCCGTTCCCGTCGTCGTACGCCCCCTCTTTGCCAGACTGGCGGCCATCAAGGTCCACGTCCAGGTCCGGGGGAAGATCGTCAGCTGCCACCCGGTGGCCCGCCAGGAGCGCGTCGGCCAGGGCAAGCGGCTCCCCGGACTCCGGATCCACAATCAGGAGTTCTTCCTCCACGCCGAATGTACGCATACGAATATTCTGCGGCAGCAGGCAGGCATTGGAGCCGGGTCCCGCACTTCGTGACGAAGCGTGAATCCGTCAGTCCTGGAAGTATTCCACCTTGGCGCCGATGGTGTTCAGCCGCTCCGCCAGATCCTCGTAGCCGCGCTCAATCACATAGATGTTCCGCAGTTCGGAGACTCCGCGGGCAGCCAGCATCGCCAGCAGGATGCAGGCGGCGGGCCGGAGCGCAGGCGGGCAGCCCACCTCGGCGGCGCGCCACTTGGTAGGTCCGTTGACGTAGATCCGGTGCGGGTCCAGCAGCTGCACCTGCGCGCCCAGCCGGTTCAGCTCCGTCAGGTAGATGGCCCGGTTCTCGTACACCCAGTCATGGATCATGGTCTGGCCGTGGGCGTTCGCGGCGATGACTGCGAAGAACGGCAGGTTATCGATGTTCAGCCCGGGGAACGGCATGGGGTGGATCTTGTCCTCGGGCGCGCGCAGCACGGAGGGCTTGGTGGTCACGTCCACCAGGCGGGTGCGGCCGTTGCGGGCCTTGTACTCACCGGAGATTTCCAGCTGCTGTCCCATCTGGCCCAGCGAGGCCAGCTCGATTTCCATGAATTCGATGGGAACCCGGCGAACGGTGACCTCGGAGTTGGTGACGATGCCGGCCGTAATGAGGCTCATGGCCTCGATGGGGTCTTCAGAGGGAAAGTATTCGATCTCCGCTTCGATTTTTGGCTGCCCGGTGATCTTCAACGTGGTGGTTCCCACGCCTTCGATGGACACGCCAAGCATCTGCAGGTAGAAGCAGAGGTCCTGGACCATGTAGTTGGGGCTGGCGTTGCGGATCACGGTTGTCCCGGCGCGGTGGGCCGCAGCCATGATCGCGTTTTCGGTGACGGTGTCCCCGCGCTCGGTGAGGACGAAGGACCGGTCCCGGCTGTCCGCCGGCGGCGCCTGCACCGTGTAGAAACCCGCCGTCGCCTCGACCGACAGGTCGAACTCGCGCAGCGCCTGCATGTGCGGCTCCACGGTCCGGGTGCCCAGGTCGCAGCCACCGGCATAGGGCAACCGGTACTTTCCCGATTCGTCCAGCAGGGGACCCAGCAGCATGATGACGCTCCGGGTCCGGCGGGCAGCATCGACGTCCATCGCGTCCAGGTCCAGCACGGCGGGGCGGCGCAGCCGGAGGTCCGTGTCGTTGAGCCAGGTGCATTCCACGCCGATGCTGGTCAGCACCTCGACAATGCGGTTGACTTCCTCGATCCTGGCCAGCCGGCGGAGGACGGTGGTGCCGCGGTTGATCAGGCTGGCGCAGAGCAGGGCGACACCGGCGTTCTTGCTGCTGTTGACGTCAACGGCACCGGAGAGGGTGCGTCCGCCTTCCACCCGCAGGTGCGTCATCTGTGGCTTGGCGACGTTCACGATGGTGCGGTCAAAGATGGTCTCCAGCCGCTGGATCATTTTCAGGCTCAGGTTTTGCTTGCCCTGTTCCATCCGGGCGACGGCGCTTTGGCTGGTGCCGAGCTCGGCGGCCAGCTGGCCTTGGGTCCACCCTTTCTCGCCACGGGCGTTCCTCAGCATGGCGGCAACGTGTTCAGCGGTCTCCTGGGTCATAAGGCGAATATATCATTAATGAGTTATCCGGGCGTTCCATGACCGCCCCTGCAGCCCGACACGGATCAGGAATGCGCCGATACCCGTTCTGTGCGATAGGAAAGCATGCGCAGCTTTTGCGCGCAGGCTCAGTTCCCCAGCCAGACCATGTTCCAGGTCCCGGCGGAAAGGGCTGCGACCAGGGCGGATCCGGCCACCACGATGCCGCCGGCCACCACCCCAAGGTCCAGCAGGGAGAAGGTGGATGCCCGGGCCCAGGTCCGCGGGCCGCCGCCAAAGCCCCTCGCCTCCATGGTTACGGCGAGCCTGGATGCACGTCGGATGGCCTGCACCAACAGGCCGAAGCTTTGGCCCAGCGTCGCTTTCACCCGCTGGCCCAGGCTGCCGCGGGAGCCCACGCCGCGGGCACGGCGGGCCATTCCGATGGTCTGCCATTCCTCGGCCATGAGTCCCACCAGGCGCATCGCGGCGAGGGTGCCCAGGACGAACCGGTGCGGCAGCCGCGCCTTCTGGGCGAGCGCATCGGCGAGGTCCGTGGGATCGGTGCAGCTCATCAGGAGCACCGCAGGGAGGGCGATCGCAAAGCCGCGCAGCATGAACCCGATGCCCAGCTGGAGGGATCCTTCGCTCATGGTCCAGATGCCGGCGTCGACCAGGATCCTGCCGCTGTCCGCCGCCAAAATGGAGGTGCTCCAGCCGCCGATCGCGGCCGCGAGGATCAGCGGCCACCCGCGCTGCCACAGCAGGGACAGGGTCAGGCCGGCAAGGGGGAACACCATAAGTTCGAAGACCAGGGCAACGGATGCCGAGACCCAGTCAATGGAGAGCGCCAGGACCGCGGTGATGAGCAAAACGGCCGCAAACTTGCTCAATGGGTTGGCGCGGGCCAGGATGGCGCGGTTGCCCCTGAGGGTGAGTTCCTGCCTCATTGCGCCACCGCTTCCGCCGCTGCCATCCGCAGTTCGGCCCCGCCCAGGGCCTCCGTGAACTCGGCATCGTGGGTTACCGCAACCACGGCGGTGCCGGAATCGAGGAGCTCGGACAGGAAGGAGGCCAGTTCGGCCCAGGTGTTGGCGTCCTGCCCGAAGGTGGGCTCGTCCAGGATCAGCACTTGGGGGCTGGCGGCCAGGACAGTGGCAACGGACAGGCGCCGCTTTTCACCACCGGAGAGCGTATAGGGATTGGCGTCCACCAGCTGGGTGAGACGCAGCCGCTCCAGCAACTCCTCAACCCGGTCCTCGCCGTGCCCCAGGTGCCGGGGGCCAAACAGCAGCTCGTCCAGCACCTTGCCGGTAACGAACTGGTGCTCGGGCTCCTGGAACACCGTGCCCACCCGCGAAATCAGCTGCTCGGCTTTCCACTTGTACGGGTTGATGCCGGCGCCCCGGCTGAGGTCCAGCGTCGCGGAAACCGTTCCGGAAACCGGCTCCAGCAGCCCGGCGAGGGTCAGCGCGAACGTGGACTTTCCCGCGCCGTTGGCACCGGTAATGGCCAGGGCCTGCCCGGAGCGGACCTGGGCGGCGATGCCCTCCTGGACCGGAACTGGCGGGACCGTCCGGAAACCCTTCCGGCGGGGACGTTCCCGCGAGACACCCAGTTCTTCAGCAGCCAGCAGGAGGCTGCCCGCGCCGTGCGACGGGACGGCATCCCGGGAACGCGTGGCGGGCACGTACCCGGGCACCCACACGCCCGCCGCGGCCAGCATGCTCTGCGCCTCCGTCAACACGCGGTCAGGCGGCCCGTCCAGGAGCACTGCAGGATCCGCGGCGGAGCCGGGCTGCAGGACCACGATCCGGTCCACGAGGTCCTTCCACACGGACACCCGGTGCTCCACCACCACCAGCGTCGCCCCGGTTTTGTCTAGGGAGCGGGCTACGGCGTCGCGAACCTCCAGCACGCCGTCCGGGTCCAGGTTGGCGGTGGGCTCGTCCAGCAGGATGAGTCCGGGACGCATTGCCAGGATGCCCGCCAGCGCCAGGCGCTGCTTTTGGCCGCCGGAGAGGGCCGACGTCGGGTGGTCCAGCGGGAGGTGGGCGAGCCCGACGTCGGCAAGTGCCTCGTGAACGCGCGGCCAGATGGCGTCGCGGGGCACCGCAAGGTTTTCGGCGCCGAAGGCGACGTCGTCCCCCACCCTGGACAGGACCACCTGGGTTTCCGGGTCCTGCTGCATGAGACCGGCGCGGCCGCGCCGTGCCCGGGGCGGGGCTCCGTCCACCAGCAGCGAACCGGACTCGTCCGCGTCGCCTGCCTCGCCGTCGTCGTTAATATCCCCCAGAACGCCGGCGAGCGCGTGCAGCAGCGTGGATTTTCCGGCCCCGGAAGGGCCCAGCAGGAGCACCCGCTCTCCCGGAGCGATGTCCAGGTCAAGGCTGTGGACTGCGGGCCTGGCCCTTCCGGCGTGCCGCCAGCCCCAGCCGCGGGCGGTGATGGCGGCAGGGCGGACCGTGCCGGGGGCGTCATGGGCTGGTTTCATCAGGAGAAGACTGGCTCCGTGGCTGCCTTGCGGGACGCGAAGGAGCTCAGCACGCCGGTGCGCGCCAGGCCACGGGTGGCAAGCCAGGACAGGCCGCCGGCAAGGATGGCGCCGGAAACGGTGGTGAGCACGATGTAGGCGAGCTTGTCCGAGCCGGAGTAGGCAATGTTCCAGCCCCACGGTGCAAACGAATCGTTCAGGCCGCAGAAGAATCCTGCCGCGGCACCCGCCAGCAGGGCCACGGGCAGGTTGAACTTCCGGTACACGAAAATGGCAAAGATGATTTCCGCGCCCAGGCCCTGGATGAACCCGGAGAACAGCACCGAAGCGCCATACTGGGACCCCATGAGCAGCTCGCCGGTGGCGGCTACGGTCTCGCAGAACAGAGCGGCCCCCGGCTTGCGGATGATGAGCATTCCCAGCACGCCGGGAATCATCCAGCCGCCGGCGAGCAATCCGGTCAGGGGCGGGTAGGCGGCGTTCATGGGGGCGGACAGGGCGGCGGCGCCTTGGTCCCAGGCCCAGAAAATAACGCCGCCGGCGATGGCCACCAACGCGGCCACGACGATGTCCACGACGCGCCAGGACTTACTGGTGGTCTTCTTGATTGCTGCAGTACTCATGTGATCCTCCTGGGGAAACAGGAGGGGAAAGTGGACCCGGCCGGCGGCCTGTGGCCGTGGAACCGCGACACCTTGAGAACTCGACTCCCTTGCGCCGGTACTAACCGGATCAGGTTCGAGGGTCTGCGGCTGTCCGCACTCTCAGCGCCCACCTGCGGTGCCCGGCATGGTGCCAGGATGTCCGACGGCGGCGCTCCCCTGTCGTTTGTAGTGTTGCTGATGGTTGGGTAACGCTTTTTATGCCCGCTTTGGGCGAGGTCAAGTTTACACCTGGCAGGGGTAGATTGAGGGTCATGAGCGCCAATCCAGCTGATATGACCGGGTTCGATCCCGATTCGGTCAACGCCCAGCCGGAAGGTTCGCTGGAGGCGCTGATTGTCCGCGTCGAGGCGGAGGTCCGGGAGCTCCAGTTTCCCGGATTCTCGCTGGATGACGCATTGAATTTAGGGCTGCTCCTGGTTGAGCTGGGCAAGGAACGGGCACTGCCCATAGCCATCGACATTTCCAAGGGCAGCCAGGTGCTGTTCCACGTCGCGCTGCCGGGCGCCACTCCGGAGAACGGGCACTGGATCCGCGCCAAGCAGCGCACTGCGGCCCGGTATGAGGCGCCCTCCCTTCTGGTGGGACTGCGTGGCCGGCTGGGCGGCGGCCGGATCGAGGACAACGCCTGGTTTGACCAGTCCCGCTATGCCGCGCACGGGGGCGCCTTTCCCATCAGCGTCACCGGCGTCGGCATGGTGGCTTCCGTGGCTGTATCAGGACTGCCGCAGCTGCAGGACCACAACCTGGTGGTCGAGGCGCTGCGGGACGTTTTGGGTTCGTCACTGTCGGATTAGGGGCCAGGTGCGGAATGCGCCAGGCAGCTTAGCTTTTATTTAGTAATCATGCTTACTATGTTGTGGCCGGGGTACGACGAGGTCAGGGGACGGAAGCATCATCCGCGTCCGTGCCCGGAACCGGCGCCGCAACCAAGGAGCAGCATGAGAATCCCGGACACCAGAGGCCCCATCAGCAGCGCACTCTTTGCCGCCCTGGCGAAGGCACCCGCCACGGCGAAGGCAGAGCTGGACCGCCTGCACCGGGTAGCGGCGGAGCGCGTGGCCGCGTCCGGAGACATCCTGACTGACGAAGACATTCAGTTGTCCCTCTTTTGCCTCTACGAACTGCATTACTCAGGACTGGACGGAGTCACCGACAGCTGGGAGTGGGAACCGGAGCTGATCAGGGTCAGGCGCTTGATCGAGGAGCCCTTCGAGGACGCCCTCCGCGCAGCAGCACACCAGGCCGCCGGCGATGTCGAACTTCCCGCCGGGATTGCCATGACCAGCGACGCCGTAGCCGACGTCCTCTTCGGATTGGCCGCCGCGGATACCGGCCCCAGCGTCTCCCGCTTTGTCGCCCGGAAGGCAAGCCTCCAGCAGCTCAAGGAGTTCCTGGTCCACAAGTCCGTGTACCAGTTGAAGGAAGCGGACCCCCATACCTGGGCCATCCCGCGGCTCCAGGGCCGGGCGAAGGCGGCGCTGGTGGAGATCCAGGCGGACGAATACGGCGGCGGCCGGCCGGAGCGTATGCACAGCGCGCTGTTTGCCAGGACCATGCGCGGCCTGGGCCTGGACGACAGCTACGGCGCCTACGTCGACACCGTCCCGGCCATCTCCCTCGCATCCGTAAACCTCATGTCGTTGTGCGGGCTGAACCGGCGGCTCCGGGGTGCCATCGCCGGCCACCTGGCCATCTATGAGATGACGTCCTCCCAGCCCAACCGTTTCTACGGCAACGGCTTCCGCCGGCACGGTTTCGCCGCGGAGATCACCCACTACTTTGACGAGCATGTGGAGGCCGACGCCGTGCACGAACAGATTGCCGGGCGGGACCTTGCCGGTGGCCTGGTGGAAGCCGAGCCGAAACTCCTGGCAGACGTCCTTTTCGGTGCCACAGCAGTCATGGCCATCGACAGCCTCGTCTCTGCCCACCTCATGGCCTCCTGGGAGGCGGGGGAAACCTCGCTCCGGACCGCTGTGCCGGCGGCAGCGTGACAGGCCGGTCCTTGGCCCGGCCGTCCGAGAAGCCGGGAGCGCCCATTGCTGCAGTGCAGGGAATCAACCCCGGGCACGACGGGACGGTACCCGCCGAAACCCAGGATTCCGCCGCGGGCTCCATCGTGGTGTGCCCCGACGGCCCCCTCATTGTCAGGGGTGACTTCGAGCTTGTGACACCCTCCGGAGACCCTGTCCCCAGGGAGCGGAGGACGGTTGCCTTGTGCCGGTGCGGGGCGTCCGCCATCAAGCCGTACTGCGACGGCACCCACAAGATGATCAGGTTCCGCACCGAGCCGCCCGCGGGTTAGTCCGGTGTAAGGCTAGGCTGGTGGCAGTCCGTTTTCCGCGCACAAGGAGTACCCGTAATGAACCTTCTCATCAAACTGCTCGGGACGGCCGTGAGCCTCGGAGCAGGCCTGGCCGGCACCAAGCTGGTCAACACCATCTGGGAAAAGACCACGGGACAGAAAGCGCCCACGGGCAAGAACGAGGACGTCCCCACCAGCCTGCGGTCGGCTTTGACGTTCGCGCTGATTTCGGCGTCCGTCAGCGCCATCATCCAGGTGCTCGCGAACCGCGGCACCCAGCGTGCCATCACCCGGTTCGCCAAGACGCAGGACATCGTCTAGCGTCGTGCCACAAGCGTTACCGGCCGTCGTCGGGACTGTCCTCCAGGGCAGCCTCGGCGGCGGCTTTTTGCACCACGGCTTCCAGCTCATCCGCGGTCAGGAGCTCCCGGTGCAGGTGCTTGGTGCGGTAGCCGGCCCGGCCCACCATGTGGGCGGACACGGGAACGGTGAGCAGCTGGAAGATCCACGCCACCACCAGCACCGGCCACACCCACCAGGTCCTCATCTGCAGCCCAATGGCGGCCAGCAGCAGGAACAGGCCCAGGACCTGGGGCTTCGTGGCGGCATGCATGCGGCTGAGCAGGTCGGGGAAGCGGAGCAGGCCGATCGCCGCGCCCAGGGACATGAGTGCACCCACCACCATGAACACGGCAGAGACAAGGTCGATCCAGGCGTCCGGCCCGGAGAAGTCAGGATTCATTCGGCTTCACCCTCCGGTCAGCCACGAACCGGGCCACGGTCACGGACCCGATGAACCCGATGATGGAGATGGCCACCACCAGCATCAGGTTGTTCAGGTGCCGGTTCACGGCCATGTCGATGCACAGCGCCCCGCCCAGGATGGCGAGCAGCACATCAGCGGCCAGCACCCGGTCCAGCAGCGACGGGCCACGGGCAATCCGGAGAATGGCGCCGGCGGCTGCCAGCGAGAAAATGACGGCCGTGACGGCCAGGACAACGTCCATCATGCGGTGGCCTCCGTTCGCACTTCTTCAAGTTCTTCGTGGCTGCCCATGATGCGGATCAGGCCGGCTTCAATGCTGCGGACTTCGGCCCGCAGGCCCTCCACGTCCTCCTTGGAGGTGATGTTGAGCGCGTGCAGGTACAGGGTGGAGGTGGAGCGGTCCACCTCCACCACCAAGGACCCGGGGATCAGGGAGATCACATGCCCGGTGGCGGTGACGATCAGGTCCTGATGGCTCCGGAGCCTTACCGCGACGACGGCGTTGGTCACCTTGGGGCCGCGGACGGTTGCCAGGTAGAGCACCTGGGCGCTGGCCACCACCACTTTGCCCACGAAGGCCAGGGCGAAAGGCACGGCGTACAGGATGTTGAAGCGGCCGCTGAGCTCCACCGGCGGCAGGTAGAAGAGCCGGGCCACGCCAACGGCCAGGAGGGCACCGAACAGCAGGTTGCCGGGGCTGAAGTCCTGCCACAGGGCTCCCCAGACAATCACCAGCCAGACCAGGAGCGGCAGCTCCTGGTGCAGGGAAATCCGTCTGCGGCTCATCGCGTACCTCCCCCGCTGGTGTTGCCCGGAACGGCCGTGCCGTCGCCCAGCACCGCCTCGATGTACGGCGTGCGGTCCAGCATGTCCCGGGCAGCCCGGTCCGACAGGCCAAACAGCGGCCCGGCAAAAACGGTCAGCGCGACGCCGAGCACCACCAGTCCCGCGGTGGAACCCACCATGGTGCGTGGCAGGAGCGTGACCCTGTCATTGACCTTCGCCCCCGGACCGGAAACCCGCGCCGACGGAGTGGAAAGGAGCACAGGGTCCGGGTGCTCGGCGTCCGTGGGGCGCCGCCAGAAGGCACGGTTCCAGACCCTGGCGATGGCCAGCAGCGTCAGGAGGCTGGTCACCACCCCGCCGATCACCAGGGCGTAGGCCAGAGGCGTGCCCAGTTGGATGCCGGCCTGCAGGAGGCCCACCTTGCCGAGGAACCCGGAAAACGGCGGGATGCCGGCCAGGTTCATCCCGGGGATAAAGAACAGCAGGGCCAGCATGGGCGAGAGCTTTGCCAGGCCGCCCAGCCGGTCCACGGAGGAGCTGCCGCCGCGGCGCTCAATGAGGCCGGTGACCAGGAAGAGGCTGGTCTGGATGGTGATGTGGTGCGCCACGTAGAAGACCGCCGCGGCAAGGCCCACCACTGAGGACATGGCCAAGCCGAACACCATGTAGCCGATGTGGCTGACCAGGGTGAACGACAGGAGACGCTTGATGTCGCTTTGGGCCAGGGCGCCCAGGATGCCCACCAGCATGGTCAGCAGCGCCACCACCATCAGGGGCGTGTTGAGGGTGTCGCCGGGAAACAGCAGCGTCTCGGTCCGGACCATCGCATAGACGCCCACCTTCGTCAGCAGGCCGGCGAACACTGCGGTGACCGGGGCGGGGGCCGTGGGGTAGGAGTCGGGAAGCCAGAAGGAGAGGGGGAAGACGGCGGCCTTGATGCCGAACGCCACCAGGAGCATCACATGCAGCAGGGTTTTGGTGCCCTGGTCCAGTTCGCCCAGCTTGATGGCCAGGTCCGCCATGTTCACGGTACCGGTGGCCCCGTAGACCATGGCAATGGCGATCAGGAACAGCACCGAGGACACCACGGACACCACTACGTAGGTGACGCCGGCGCGGATGCGCGGTCCGGTACCGCCCAGGGTCATCAGCACGTAGCTTGCCGTCAGCAGGATCTCGAAGCCGACGTAGAGGTTGAACAGGTCGCCGGACAGGAACGCGTTGGACACCCCTGCCACCAGGATCAGGTAGGTGGGGTGGAAGATCGAGACCGGTGCGTCGTGGTCGCCGTCGGCCATGCCCTGGCCCGTGGCGTACACCAGCACGGCCAGGCTCACGGCGGAGGACACCACCAGCATAAGGGAGGAGAACTGGTCCACCACCATGACGATGCCGAACGGAGGGATCCAGCCGCCGAGGGTCACCGCCGCGGTGCCGCTGTTCCAGGCGGAGGCCAGCAGGAGGCATTCGAGGGCCAGGGTCAGGGACAGGAGCGCGATGCTTACCGCGCGCTGGGCCCGGGAGTGCCGGATCAGCAGGAAGGTCAGGGCGGCGCCCAGGATGGGAAGTACGACGGCGAGCGGGGCAAAGCTTGCGATGTTCACTTACCGCCTCCTTCCGGGCTGGGGTCAACGTTGAGGGAGCCGGGCTTTTCCTCCGCGGCAGCGTGTTCTGCGGGCATTTCCCGGCCGCCGGCCACAAGTGTGGCCACCGGCTGGTCGGCTTCCTGGTCCGCGTCCATGCCGGGCGTTCCGTGGTCGGACACGTTCCGGCCGTCGGAGCCGAGCATGGTGAGCGGGAATTCGGAGGTTTCCGCGGGCACCTCGGCGTCGTCCTCCGCATCGTAGCTGGGGGTCTCGGCCACCCTGAGGTCTTCCACGTCGTCCTGGATGTCGTCCTGGCGGGCCAGCACCCAGGTGCGGTAGATGATGCCCAGCATGAAGGCCGTAACGGCGAAGGAAATGACGATCGAGGTCAGGATCAGCGCCTGCGGCAGCGGATCGTTGTATTCCTGGGCGGGCGTGCCCTTGGTAAACAGGGGTGCCAGTCCTGCGTAGCCGCCGGTGGCCAGGATGAGCAGGTTGGTGGCGTTGGCCAGCAGCATCAGCCCCAGCAGGACCCGGGTCAGGCTGCGTTCCAGGATCAGGTAGATCCCGCAGGCATACAGGGCGCCCATGACGATCAGCAGGGTCAGGTTGACGCTCATGCGTGGCCCTTTGCAGTGGTCTCGGCAGGAACCCCATCCGGTTCCTGTTCCAGCTGGGCCCGGCCGTCCGCACGGTCCGGCTCCGGGCCGCCGTGGTCATGGTCCGGTTCGTGGCCGCCGCCGGCGGACCGTTCCTCCATGTGTTCATCGATCTCGGCCCCGAGGCTGCGGAGCACGTCCAGCACCAGGCCCACCACCACGATGTACACGCCAATATCGAAGATGGTTGAGGTGACGAACTTGATGTCGCCAAACACGGGCAGCCAGATCTGGATGATGGCGGACTGGAACACCTGGCCGCCCAGCAGCAGCGGCATCACCCCTGAAATTGCCGCCAGGGCAAGGCCGCTTCCCAGCAGGGCGCCGGCACTGATCGGCGCCGCTTCCCGCAGTTCGAAGCGCCCTCCGGCCAGGTAGCGGATGGTCAGGGCAAGGCCCGCTGTCAGGCCGCCCGCAAAGCCGCCGCCCGGCAGGTTGTGCCCGGCCAGCAGCAGGTACAGCGAAAAAATGACCATGGAGTGGAAGATCAGGCGGGTGACCACCTCAAAGATGATGGAGCGCCGCTCAGGGGCCAGGGTCCGGCCGGCAACGATCCAGGCGTCACGGGCCGCGGTTGCGAACTTCCGGCTGATGGCCAGCGCCGCTGCATCGCGGGAACCGGGATCCACCCCGCGGTAGCGCCCCACCGTGCCTTCGGCAACGGACGCGGAGGCCTGCAGGCGGTCGCCGCGGCCGCGCACGAAGATCAGGCTTGCGACGCCGGTGGCCGCGAGCGCCAGGACGCTGATCTCCCCGAACGTGTCCCAGGCGCGGATGTCCACCAGCGTCACGTTGACCACGTTCAGGCCGCCGCCGCCCTCGTAGGCCAGCTGCGGGAACTGCAGCGAGATGGGAGTGGCGGTACGTGCGCCCATGGCGAAGATCGCGGCGAACACCATGGTGATGCCGAATCCCGCACCGATGATGACGCGCACCACCCGGTACCTGCCGCCGGTGCGGTCCCGCAGCTCGGGCGGCAGGCTGCGCATGGCCAGGACGAAGGCCACCAGGATGATGGTCTCCACCAGCATCTGGGTCAGCGCCAGGTCCGGGGCGCCCTGCAGGGCGAATACCAGCGCGATGCCGTACCCGGTGACAGAAACCATCAGGACCGCAAGGAAGCGTTTGTTGGCCTTGACCGCTGCCAGGGCACCGATGACGATTCCCAGCCCGGCCACCAGCTGCAGCGGCGAGTTCGGGTCCACCAGGTAGATGTCCTGCGGCAGCGGGTTTCCGCCCAGCAGGATGGCCGCCAGCGGCAGGATGAAGGCCACGCTCAGGATGACCGCCAGGTAGTAATACAGCGAACCGCGCTGGGTGCGGCCGGTGATCCAGACGGCGGCGTCGTCAAGGGCGCCGATGGTCAGCTGGTAGGCACGGTCCCCGTCCACCCAGGCCGGCACCAGGGACTGGGCGCGGGCCACCGCGCTGCGGCCGATGTACATGGCGGCGCCCAGCACGAACGTGACGGCGGTCAGCCCCAGCGCCGGGGTGAACCCGTGCCACAGCGCAAGGTGCCCTGCCTGCGCGGCGGGAGTTCCGGCGTCGGGCGCTGTTGACGCGAACAGCGCGGCGTACGGCTGGATCCAGGCGTCCACCGGGACCGGCCATAGACCGTAGGCGATGGTCAGGAGGCTCAGGACGGCGGGCGCGGCCAGGAAGGACGGCCTGATGGCCTTGAAGGGGGTGGGGTCCACGCCGGGCTTGACCGCGAACGCACCCCACATGAAGCGGGCGCTGTAGGCGAACGTGAGGATGGAGCCCACCACGATTCCCACCAGGACCACCATGCCCCACGGTCCGGAGTGCGGGTCCGTGGCGTGGTGGACGAAGGCTTCCAGCACCGATTCCTTGGCCACGAAGCCGGCCAGCAGCGGAAGTCCGGCCATGGACGCGGCCCCGATGCCGGCCACGATGCCCAGTGCGCGGGAGGAGCGGAAGACGCCCGAGAGTTTGCGTACGTCGCGGGTCCCGGCCTGGTGGTCGATGATGCCTACCACCAGGAACAGCGTGGCCTTGAACAGCCCGTGCGCCAGCAGCATGGCCAGGCCGGCGAGTGCGGCGTCCGGCGTGCCCAGGCCCACCACCATGGTGAGGAAGCCCAGCTGGCTGACGGTGCCGTAGGCCAGGATCAGCTTGATGTCGGTCTGCCGCAGCGCCCGGTAGCCGCCCACCAGCATGGTGGCTAGGCCCAGCCCCAGGACGACGGGCTGCCAGAAAGCCGTTTCCGAGAACCCGGGGGCAAGCCGCGCCACCAGGTAGATGCCGGCCTTCACCATCGCCGCAGCATGCAGGTAGGCGCTGACGGGGGTGGGTGCCGCCATGGCGCCCGGGAGCCAGAAGTGGACGGGGACCAGCGCGGATTTGGTGATGGCGCCCACCAGGATGAGGACGACGGCGGCGCTCACCAAAGTGCCCGCCGGCCCGGCGGCAAGCGACGGCGCTTGCTCCAGGATGGCGGAGATCCGGTAGGTGCCGGCGGCGTTGCCCAGCATGATGAGGCCCACCAGCATGGCAAGGCCGCCGGCGGTGGTGACCATCAAGGCCTGGAGGGCGGAGCGGCGGGCGGCAAGCCTGGTCCGGGCAAAGCCGATCAACAGGTAGGACAGGATGGTGGTCAGTTCCCAGAAGATGAACAGCAGCAGGAGGTCGTCCGCTGTGACCAGGCCGAACATGGCACCGGCAAAAGCCAGCAGCTGGGCACCAAAGGCACCGAGGTCCTGGTCTTTCCGCTTGAAGTAGCGCGCGCAGTAGACCAGCACCAGAGACCCCACGCCGAGCACCAGCAGGGACATGACCCAGGCCAGGGCGTCCATGCGGAACGCCAGTTCCAGGTGCAGGCTGGGGATCCACTCAAAGGACTCGTCGATTGCGCCGGGGCCGGAGTAGATGGGGTTGTGCTGGAACATCAGCCAGCCAAAGGAAACCGCCGGGACTGCGGCCAGCGCGTAGAAGGCGTTGCGGCCCCAGATCCGGAAGAGGAAGGGCGCGAGGACAGCCACCGAAAAGTGCACGGCTAGGACTGTGATCACTGTATTCTCCGCAACGTCAGGGATTCGATTGTCAAAAGTTGGAGCAGGCGGCAAAAAGTAAGGTCCGGGAGGGTTCAGTTTATCAAGGCCGGTGCGGTAGCCTTGTCCGTTTTCCGGGAGCGGGGTGCCGAATCCCCGGCGTCAAGGGCCCGTGCTCCCCGACTGTTCGCCACGGGCGGATACGATGCATCCTATGAACAGCGCCAGCGCTCCCGGGGCGATGCAGCCCGCCTCGGATCTTGTTGCCGGAACCGGTTCCTCCACCAAAGGGCAGGTCCTGGCCTGGGCCGCATGGGACTGGGGTTCGGCGGCCTTCAACGCCGTCATGACCACGTTCGTCTTCACCGTCTACCTGACGTCCAAGGCGTTCGGCGGCGAGGACAGTGCCTCGGCAGTCCTGGGCAGCGCCCTGGCTGTTGCCGGGCTGGCCATTGCGCTGCTGGCACCGGTCACCGGCCAGCGTTCGGACGCAGGAGGCCGGCGGAAGCTGTGGCTGGGAGTGAACTCGGCCGCCGTCGCCATCCTTACGGCCCTGTGCTTCTTCGTCTTCCCGCAGCCGGAATTCCTGCTTCTGGGCGCATCCCTGATCGCACTGGGCAACGTCTTCTTCGAATTCGCCGGCGTCAACTACAACGCCATGCTTGCGCAGGTCTCCACGCCAAAAAACATCGGAAAAGTCAGCGGTTTCGGGTGGGGCGCGGGCTACCTGGGCGGCATCGTGGCACTCCTGATCGTCCTCCAACTCTTCGTCCAGCCTGCCTTTGAGTGGTTCGGCTCATCCACGCAGGACAGCCTGAACATCAGGCTGGTGGCTGTTTTCTCCGCCCTGTGGTTCTTCGTCTTCGCGCTCCCCGTCCTGTTCGCCGTCCCTGAACTGCCGCGCTCCGGGCAGGCTGCCCGCCTCGGCTTCCTCGCCAGTTACGGGCTGCTGTTCCGGCGGATCAAAGCGATCTACGCCACCAGCCCCCACACCATCTACTTCCTCCTGGCCAGTGCCGTGTTCCGCGACGGACTCGCCGCCGTCTTTACGTTCGGCGGCATCATCGCGGCGGGGACCTTCGGCTTTGCCTTGTCCGAGGTCATCTTCTTCGCCATCTTCGGGAACGTGGTGGCGGCCATCGGTGCGGTCATCGGTGGTTTCCTGGATGACAAAGTGGGCCCCAAAGCCGTCATCAGCGGTTCACTGGTGGGCCTCCTGATCGCCGGCGGCGCCATCCTTGCCCTGGGAAACGGGAACTATTCCATCTTCGGCATGGAGTGGGCCGGCAGTACCACCTTCTGGGTTTTCGGGCTGTTCCTCTGCCTGTTCGTCGGTCCCGCGCAGGCCTCCTCCCGCGCCTACCTGGCACGGCTGGCTCCGCACGGGGAATCAGGGGAACTGTTCGGCCTTTACGCCACCACCGGCCGGGCCGTCAGCTTCCTGGCGCCGGCTCTTTTCACCCTCTGCATCACCGTGGCCACGCCGCTGGTGCCCGCGGGGCAGGCGCAGCGGTGGGGCATCCTGGGCATCATGGTGGTCCTGCTGGCAGGGCTCCTGGTGCTGCTGCCGGTGAAGGCGCCGGAGCGGGCGCCCATCGCCGTGGTTCCCACCAGCTGAAACCAGATTCCGCCCCAGTCCAGGCTCCGGCGGGGTGCTGCAGGAAAGACTAGGCTGGAGTCATGAACGTGGACGAAACCAACCTCCCCGGACTGGGCCGCCGGAAGGATTTCATGACCGCCTCCGGACGCCGCATCGGCGTGGTGGAGCTCCGGGAAGGCCAGACGGAACTCATCGTCTCCACCTGGGACGACCCCGATACCTGCCAGGCCTCCATTCCGCTCACCAGCGATGAAGCAGCCACCCTGGGCAACCTCCTGGGCGGGACGCACCTGGCCATGAAGCTCGCCGAAGAGCACAAGGACGTCCCGGGCATCGTCACCCGGCAGTTCTCCATTGCGGCGGACTCCCCGTTCCAGAACCAGCCCATGGGCAAGGCGTGTATCCGCACCCGGTGCGGCGTATCGATCGTGGCCATCATGCGCGAAGGCGAGGTGCTGCCCTCGCCGGGTCCCGACGTCGTCCTTCACCCCGGCGACCTGCTGGTGGCAGTCGGCACCCAGGAAGGCCTCGACGCAGCGGCCGACATCCTGCGCCGCGGCTAGTCCCCCATGGACCCGTTGGCCCAGACCCTCGTTGAACTGGGGGCCGTCGTGTTCTGCCTCGGCCTCCTGGCCCGGCTGGCCGGACGAATCGGCATGTCACCCATCCCCTTCTACCTGCTGGGCGGACTGGCCTTTGGAGCCGGCGGCATCATCAAGCTCGAAGGTATGCACGAGTTCGCACACCTCTCCGGCGAAATCGGCGTTATCCTCCTGCTGCTTATGCTCGGGCTGGAATATACGGCGGCGGAGCTCTTCACCGGCCTGCGCCGCTCGTGGCAGGCCGGCGTCCTGGACCTTGTCCTGAACTTCCTGCCCGGCGCCCTGCTGGCCCTTGCCCTGGGGTGGGGCGGGGTGGGGGCCATGGTCATGGGCGGCGTCACCTATATCTCCTCATCGGGCATCGCGGCCAAGGTGATCACGGACCTTGGCCGGCTGGGCAACCGCGAAACCCCGGTGGTGCTCTCCATCCTGGTCTTCGAGGACCTGGCCATGGCCGTGTACCTCCCCATCCTCACGGCCACGCTGGCAGGGGTGAGCTTCCTCGGCGGCCTGACCACGGTGGGGATTGCCCTGGCCGTGGTCAGCGTGGTCCTCATGGTGGCGCTGCGGCACGGGCACCACGTCTCCAAGGCCGTGCACAGCGAGAACTCCGAGGTCTTCCTGCTCAACGTGCTCGGCGCAGCCCTGCTGGTGGCTGGTGCGGCCTCTGCCATGCAGGTGTCCGCGGCTGTGGGGGCGTTCATGCTGGGGATCGCCATTTCGGGTTCCACTGCCCACAACGCCACCCGGATCCTCGAACCGCTACGGGACCTGTTTGCGGCCATTTTCTTTGTGGCGTTCGGACTCAACACCGATCCGTCGTCCATCCCCCCGGTCTTCGGATGGGCACTGGTCCTGGCGGTGGCCACGGCCGGAACAAAGATGCTGACCGGGATCTGGGCGGCAAAGCAGGCCGGAATTGCCCGGCCCGGCCGCTTCCGTGCCGGGGCTGCCCTCATTGCCCGCGGCGAATTCTCCATCGTGATCGCGGGCCTGGCCGTCGCTTCGGGTGCGGTACCGCACCAGCTCGCGGCGCTTGCCACCGCCTACGTGCTGCTGATGGCAGTGTTGGGCCCCTTGGCTGCACGGTACGTGGAACCCTTGGCCAGGCCGTTCCTCCGAAGGCCGGCAGTGGCACCGCAGCTCTAGCCTTCGTCCGCGCCAGGCGGTGCGGGTTTGCGCGCTGCTAGATCCTGGTGCGGTGAAAATTCAGGTGGCTGCGGCTGGCGGTGGGCCCGCGCTGGCCCTGGTAGCGATTTCCGTACTCGCCCTGGCCGTACGGGAACTCCGCGGCCGAACTCAGCCGGAAGAAGCAGAGCTGGCCGATCTTCATACCCGGCCACAGCTTGATGGGCAGGGTGGCCATGTTGGAGAGCTCAAGGGTGACGTGGCCGGAGAAGCCGGGGTCGATGAAGCCTGCGGTGGAGTGCGTGAGCAGCCCCAACCGGCCCAGGGAGGATTTCCCCTCCAGGCGGGCAGCAATGTCGTCGGGGAGCGTCACAGTCTCGTACGTGGACCCAAGGACGAACTCCCCCGGGTGCAGGATGAAGGCCTCGTCCTGCTCCACCTCCACCAGCCGGGTCAGCTCGGGCTGCTCCTGCGCGGGATCGATGTGCGCGTACTTGTGGTTGTCGAACAAGCGGAAGAATTTGTCGATCCGAACATCCACCGAGGACGGCTGGACCATCGCGGGGTCGAACGGTTCCAGCACGATCCGCTGGGAATCAATTTCGGCACGAATGTCGCGGTCAGAGATCAGCACCGTCCCAAATTACCGTATCGGTTATCCACACCCACACTTTCCCGTTGTTGCTGTGGCCTCGTGGGGCTAATGTTGCGAATGAACGCCGCCGGAATGGTCTCCCGGATGGCATAACAGAGCTGGGGATGTTGTGAATAAATTAGTGGCACCGTCTTTTCTTGGCGTGCTCTGTGCGTTGGCGCTGGTCTCTTCGTCCACTGCCGCGCCTCCCGCGCCCTTGCCCCACAACCAGGCGGGGGCCGCGAGCATCTCGCTGGCGGCGCCGCTGGTGCGCGACGCCGGGACGTCCGGCAAGGACGCAAGCTCCGGCGGGAGCCTCACCCCGGCCGTGGATCCGGCCATCCGGGTGGCGTCACCTTTGACGGAGCCCGCCTCCGCACCGGCCACCACAACGGTGTCCGGTTCTACCGCGGCCCGTACCCCGTCCGCAGGTACCGCCCAGCCCGACACGGAAGCGGCGCCACCGCCGGCGCCCGCTCCCGTCTCCGCGGCGCCGGCACCGCAGACTGTTTCCATCCCGCCCCTGTGGGCGCCGGACCAGGAGCTGGCGGCGCCCGGTGCCACGCAGCCTGCGGCTCCCGCGCCTGCTCCCGCGCGCATGTCCACGGAAGCCCTGGTCCCGGACAGCAACTCGGCCGCCATCCTTACCGTCTTCACCAAGATCAACGAGTACCGTGTGGCCAACGGCCTGAACAAGGTGAAGTACCACCCCACCGTGGCGGGGTTGTCGCAGGATTGGTCGGACAATATCGCCACCCGTGAAGTGATCGAGCACCGGGCCAGTTTCTGGACCGACCCACGGGCCATGAGCCCCAACAGCGCCGGTGAAGTCATTGCCATCCGCACCGACCGTGACGCGGCACAGCTCGTCGAGTGGTGGAAGGGTTCACCCGGCCACAACGCCATGCTCCTGGATCCCCGTTTCAACGTGATGGGCGCCGGGATTTCCTACACAAACTCCACCTACCGGATCTGGGGTGTGGTGAACTTCTTTGGCTACACCACGCTTCCGGCGGGCACACTTGATTCCCCGGGCGGCGCCTCATCCGGAGGTACGCTCCCGTCGCCGCCGTCCAGCCTCTGCGATCCGCTGGTGAAGCACATGCCACCCACCCTCAACCTCGCCGCAGCGGCAATCACCGGCCCGGCCGACCTCGTGTCCGTTGACTCCGCAGGCCAGCTGCTGAACCGGGCTTCCACCGGGCCCCGCACGTACGCCCCCGCCAAGGTGATCGGCTCCGGCTTCAGCGGGGCGAAGGAAGTCTTCGTCACCGACTGGGACCGCGATGGCGCCTACGACGTCCTCACGCAGTGGGCCGGCGGCAACCTCACGTTGTACCGCGGCATCGCCAGTGGCGGATTCCAGGCGCCCGTCACCCTTGGCGTGGGCGGATGGAACACCCTGACCCTGGCGGTGGGAGGCTGGTGCTCCAACAACAGGATGCCGCAGATCCTGGCCCTGGACGGAGGGGGAAACCTCTACCTCTACGCCAACAAGGGAACCGGCGACATTGCAGAACGCACCACCGTCGCTACGGGCGTCTACGCGTCCCGGCTGTCCATGGTGGACTACGACGGGGACGGCTTCCAGGACATCCTGGGCCTCAGGACCGACGGCACCGTGCAGCTCTACCGCGGGTGGGGCACCACCGCGCTCCGCGCCGAGGCCCGCGCAACGGTGGCCACCGGCTGGACGGACGTCACGGGAATCCGGGCCCTGCGGAACGTCACCGGGCTGAACTCCACCGGCGTCGCACTCCGGCGGGCCAACGACACCGTGCAGTACTGGGACCTGGGTTCCGGGAGCCTCGCGTCGCCGTCGAACGTCCCCGGACCATGGACCGGGCAGCGCCTGGCCCAGTGACCGCGGGAACCGGCTCAGATGGCCGGCTGGAGTTCCAGGACGTTCTTCAGCCGGTCCAGCTGGGCCACATCTGAACTGACGCGGCGCTGCAGCATCCGGCTAAAGAAGGTCCACCTGCTGAGGAACCCGAACCGCCCCTCGCGTTTGGCTTCCATGGCGAACCGGACCCGGGTGCCGGCGTCCTCGGTGCTGAGGTAGTAGCCGCCCCACCGGGTGGCAGGGCCGGAGACCACGTGGAACTGTATCTCTGCGCCAGGCCGGGCATGGGTGATTTCCAGCTCCGCGGGGATGCTCAGCCCGGAGCGGCCGGCCACCATCTTCCGGTACACGGCGCCCTTGGCTTCGCCGGGGCCCTGCATGAGCTTCACGCTGCGGACGTCGCTGCGCCAGGCGGGAAGGTTGGTGGCGTCAAGGAGGTACTGGTACACGGCCATGGCGTCGCGCTCTATGAGGACCTCGTGCTCTGCGATTGCCATGAAAAAATTCCTGTGGTTGACGTCGGCTGCCGCAATAGCTGCCTCCCCCAAAGCGGCCGCTACCCGGATCAGGTTAGCCACCGCCCAGCACCCAGGCCTAGCCGGCACCGCCGACGTTATTGAAGAGTTACTGGATGACGTTCGGGCCGGCAAGACACGGAGGGGCCGCCGGCCCGTGTTGGCGGGGAGCCTGCAGATCTGCGCTAAGCTAAGTTCTGCCCCGCGCGAGCGGCGGCACTGCGGCTGGGACTGGTCAATAATCCCTGTAGCCCCTAGAACATGCGTAGGCAAAATTCCCTCGAAACGCGCTAAAGCGATTCTGGGAACGCGCTGCCAAAGACACACAGAAAATCCTGTCGGGATTAGGCGCTATCTTTGAAGCATGGCTAAGAAACCGAACCCCGAGGTATGCGATGTATACGTCGCTGACCCCACGGAGATCAACGTTCGGGACGACCACAAAGAGAAGATCACCCGTCGATACGGAATTGCGGAAGCTTCAAAGAAATCGTTTACGGTGCAAGCTATTGGTCGTACCACGGATAAACCACGTGATGACGAGAAGATCACACCCGTCCACTCCCCCAGAAATGATGACATTGGGTTGACTAAGGAGGGATGGTGGATCGTACGTTACCGCTGCACGATCCAGAAGGCGCTCTTCAAGGAGGACGTTCTGGATCACAGAGGTGAGCTTGTTAACCCAGAGGCGGATGCATTCACTGATCTTTGGAACAAGAACTCTGTTCTCGGCTACTACTGATACACTGATTTACTGCCCACTTCACAGATCGGCACGCCTGCATTGAAACTCCTTGATCGCAGCCAGCTTCCCAGCGAGGCTGTACGAATTATCGACGGCGGCACCCCCGCCGCACCAAAAGCTGGTGACGTGTGGGTGCTGGCAGATGAGATTCAAGACCTTGCTCTAGGTCTAATTACGCGTGTCCATGACTCCTTCGTGTCTATCCTTCCGATCACCTGCGATGCCGCCGAAGCCAGAGAGCCTGCTTCCATCGTTCGCGCCGCAGAGTCGCCCATAAATGCAGACATTGCAGTCTGGTCGCCTGCACCAACAGGGATCGGCATGCACCTTCTGGACCGTCGTATCGGGAACCTCTGCTCTGAAAGCGCAGCACTGAGACTGGAACGATCAGCCTTCGACGACGACGTGGACAGCCCTTTTGAAATGGGCGCTGAGATGGAATCCGATGACACGACCCCATTCATCGACTTTTTGTTGAGCAGCTTTCGCAAGTTTTGCTTTGATTCGTGGCCGTCTGTCACGGCTGGAGAGGCGGTATTCAAGACAGAAGCTCTCATGGAAGCTGAAATGACCGCCAAGAAGATTCGTGAAAATTTGAACATTCCTGAACGCGGGGACGCTGCCGACCTCTATCGCGGCGATGCGTTGCCGACTTCTGCACAGATATCCGTAATGCGCGAGATCACGGGTCTCACTGATTCCCAACTCCTTCGTCCGGTCAGTTCTGAAGTAGTAACCGAACTGATGCAACCAACCCACCGGGACAAAATCGTAAGCTTGGCAGAGCGCAGGGCGTTGAAGCAGCGTGATGCAAGAAACTTACTCATGCAGAATGCATTGATTGCAGCTCGCAGTTCCAAAGCTGGCGATGAACGACAAGCGGCGCAAAACCGCATCAACGAAGCGTTTTCGCGTCTGATGCAGGAGTAGCTGGCAATGCTTACAACTCTTACTGATTACCGACTTTGGGCACTGCCCCGCAACTACGTTAAAATTGCCGACGCCATGATCCAAGAAATACTGGATTCCGGTGCCGTTTTTGAAGACATTGCGGACGCCCCTGTGGAGTATGTTGAATCGCGTGGCGACCTTGACGTTATCTTCCATGAGCTGCGGGGAACCAAGGGATGCAATGTTCAGGCGTGCTATGACCCCTACATCGATCCTCCGGCAATCTTCGTCCACCTAAGCGGAAACACCGGGCGCGACAACTTCAGCGTGTTGCATGAACTTGCCCACCATCAACAACGAGTTGGCGACGCTTGGGCCGATGTCACTGAAGACATCACTGATCGAGCCTTCATAAAGGAACTTCGCGAGAAGGTCGCCAACAGTTTCGCGTCCAGACTTTTACTTCATGAGGATTTGATCGATTCCGCGTTCGGTTCAGGACCTGTAACCGCCGCTGGGGTGAGATGGTTGTTCGATAACTCGGCAGCATCCATGCAGGCATGTCTCTATCGATCCCTTGAACTTGAAGGAAATAGAGTTGTCATGCAGGCAGACTCTGACGGCAGGCTGTTCTTCAGCGCGGCAAATAGCGATGAGCTATTCCCACCCCACAAGGATAAAACTCAGGAAGAGATCGCTCGCTCCTTCGACCGTCTACAGGCTAGCGCGGACGGAAGCTTAGTTGTCCGTGGCGGGTACGGTATCCAGCATCTCAGCGGAAAGAGCTACACCAACGTTGTACTCGACATGGTTCTGTGCGACGGGTGCGTTCTCGTGATTGCCACCAAGGGACGCAGCGAGCAATTCGCCTTCAGTGACGACGGCGAGTACTACCAAGGCTCCGTCTGCCATGACAGCTTCCTGATCAAGGACTCTCCCGGTAGGTGTTCTACCTGTAACGAGCCGAAATGCTCGAAGTGTAAATCCTGTGGATGCCCTGACAAGCAGCCTCCGCCATGCACCCGATGCTTTATGCTTTTGTCCGTTAATGACGTGCGTGCAGGGCTGACCGCACACGAGTATTGCTAACCGGACCCGAATCGATTGCTGCGGCGCTTGGCGCGCTCCTGACATCTCATGCGGACTGCTTGAATGGCGGGATTAGCCCCTAGGGCGTTCACAAGCGCGAACGGCTAAACAGGAAAACAGATGCTTGGCATTCCCTACGCCACTTCTCAACACTGCCCCAGATTCAAATGCTCAAGGTTTGCCGTTTGGGGGAGATCGGTAAGCTGACGAGCCATCAACACCTCAGGACACTTGCGTATCCGGTCGGCAACTTCGTCTCCAAAAGCGATGGCTCGTTGTTCAAGGAAGTCACCCAAGTACTTCGACTGGACTACCTCGATTTTAATGTTTGCCCGCATATTCTTGGAGTGCACCTGACGCATCACATTTGTCCATGGCACCTCTGCGGCAGCAACGTCGTTTGCATCAGTGTTGACTTCGAATATCTTGTTCGAAGTTACGAGGATTGGCAGGGTTACTGAGTTGTGGGACTGCTCATGATCCTGAAACGCTTCTCGCGCACGGTTTGAGTTTATGCGCTTAAAGGTGTTCACTGCCTTTGTTAGCGGCATCACAATGCCGTCGAAGATATGTGAATTACCAGCGAACCATTCGGAGCCTTTGCGCTCAAGAGAGATGAGTTGATTACCAACGAAGGAATCGCTCGTAGGACTGCCCGGAGCATCGGATAATCCGAGTAAGTCCCAGATCGGTCTATGTTCCTCTACTTCCAATCCCGAAATTTGCGGGTGTGGCATCTTACCCACGTTGAATCCAGAAGTCCAAAAGGATGCACCGCTCCGCATCTGTCGTTTCTCGTACTCAGTTGCAGCATGCCCTACGACTACATATGGAGACTTCGGATTCTTGCATTCGATAATTAGCCGCATGCCAAAAACGCAGTCGAATCTATCGTGGATGAAGAAAGGCTTCCAGCCTAAGACATCGATCTCCCGCGATTTACCCTCGTCGGGGTCTTGGTATGCCCGAGAGATGGCAGCATCGAATCCAGCGGACTCAACTATCCTTCGAACTTCCTGCTCAAGCAGGAAGCCCGTCACTTGTAGTGCGCTCAGGACCTCATCAGGAGAAGGATCAGCCGCCAATGCTCAACCCTTCTGCGGAGTTTTCACTAAATGGCATCATGCCGCTTCCTCATCCCGAAGCTTCTCGAAAAGCCCCATCTTCTTGAGCAACTCCACCATCTCGCCCACCTTGTCTGAGGACAAAACCCAACCAATGCCCTTGGCATGCTGCTCCCCGGCCTCGATAACAGAGTCCTCAACCGTCGTCAGAATCTTTGGCGAAGAGTAGAAATCAACCTTGCCGTTCGCTTGTGCCTGACCACGCAGAGTCTGGTTCTCCAGAGCCTTGTTCAGCACACTCTCTGCCACAGAGAGTTGATCAGCGTCAGACAGCCCGGACCCCTCAAAGAAGGTGTTCATTTGTTCGATGATTTCGGCCCAACGTGCCTTCTTCACCTCATGGGCAGCACCACTACCGGCAGCCGTCATTGGGTCCAACGCCACGGAGTCTTCAGCAGACAATTTCAAGTCTGCCTGCTCCTGCTTCTTGAGCTTGTAATGAGTCATCACGACCTCGGACAGGTCCACTGTCGTTCGGTCCTGATTTTCAGAGCTGATGACGCGTGCCAGCAGCTTGTAGAAGATCGATCGCTTCTCCAAATCCGTGTCTTGGTAGTCAATGATCTGCGATAGGAAGTCGTAGGCGCGAATGAAGCTACCAAGGTCCTTACGGAACAGGTCCAAGGCGTCCTGAGCCGTCTTATCGCCCTCTTCACGAGCCTTCTGGTATCGGGCCTTAAAACGAGATTTTGCGGGCGCTACAAAGCTCTTCAGCTCCTCATGGCTAGTCTTGCCAACCCAAGCAGCAGCCGTAGCTTCGACTTCGCTCGTCTCATAGATGCCTGTGTTATCCAGCTTCGTCTGGAGATCATGAACTATGTCCGGGTCAGTGACTCCGGACAGCTCCGCCTCCTTGTGGTACTGCTGGAACGCCGCAAGAATCTCGGCAGGATCATTCACGAAGTCAATAATGAAAGTCTGGTCTTTGCCCGGCGTGACCCGATTCAGGCGCGAAAGCGTCTGCACAGCGGTGATGCCAGAAAGCTTCTTGTCCACATACATCGCAACCAGCAATGGCTGATCAAAGCCGGTTTGGAACTTATTAGCAACCAGCATGATTTGGTACTCGTCGTCCTCGGACCCAAACGCCACTGGAATCTCACGGCCCTTGAGTCCGGGGTTCATATTCTTCTCGTTGAGCTTGTCGGCGGAAACCTCCTTATCCACAACGTCACCGGAGAAGGCAACCAGCGTTGCAAGGTCCGTGTAACCCTTGTCGGCAATGTACTTGTCGATGGCTACCTTGTAGCGAACTGCTTCCTTGCGGGAACCCGTCACAACCATTGCCTTCGCACGACCGGCGAGATGGTGCCGGACATTGCTACGGAAGTGCTCAACGATGACGGCGACCTTCTGGCTGATATTGTGCGGGTGCAGCTTGACCCAGCGCATCAGTTCCTTCACCGCTTCAGACTTCTCAATGGTCACCTGATCGGCGTCGTAATCAACGCCGTTGTGAGCAAGCTTGAAAGCGGTCTTGTATGGCGTGTAGTTCTTCAGCACATCGAGGATGAAGCCCTCTTCAATCGCCTGCTGCATGGAGTAGACGTGGAAGGGTGCTGGCACGTCAGCAGCATTGTTCCTACCAAACAGCTCCAACGTCTTGGCCTTCGGCGTTGCGGTGAAGGCGAAGAAACTCAGGTTCTTGCTCTCCGCACGCTTGTTCATCTCATCTGCGAGCACGTCTTCTGTGGAAAGCTCGGTCTCCGACAGATCGTCCTCGTCCTCAGCAGGAGCATCATTCCCTGAAGTAAGTACCTTCTTAAGGGTTTTCGCCGCGTCGCCGGACTGGGAGCTGTGTGCCTCGTCCGCGATGATGGCGTAGGACTTACCCTTGAGTCCTTTCTCCTTTTCGATGGCGTCTAAAGCGAAGGGGAACGTTTGTAGCGTTACGCCGATGATCTGCTTGCCGCCAAGGAGTGCCTTGGACAGCGACTTGGACTTGGAGCCGCCCTTCGAAGTGATGGCTTCGAACACGCCCTCGGTCTTGTTGAGTTGCTTGACGGCATCCTGCAACTGACCATCGAGTACCTTGCGGTCACTGATGACGATGATGGCATCGAACATCTTCTTGCCACTCGGATCATGCAGGCTGTTCAGTCGATGTGCAGTCCAAGCGATGCTGTTGGTCTTGCCCGAACCAGCGGAGTGCTGGATAAGGTAACGGTGGCCCGGTCCTTCAGCGGCAGCGGTCGCGGCAAGCATGTTCACGGCTTCCCACTGATGGAAACGCGGGAACAGGAGAGACTTCTCAACGCTTTTCTCGCCCGTAATTGGGTCAGTCTTCTTCTCCACGTGAAGGTGCATGAAGTGACTAAGGATGGTCAGCCACGAGTCGCGCTGAAGTACACGTTCCCACATGTACGATGTCTCGCTGCCGTTCGGGTTCACAGGGTTGCCCTTGTGCCCGTCATTTCCCATGTTGAATGGGAGAAACCGAGTCTTGGCACCCTGCAAGTTGGTTGTCATCCAGCACTCTTCACTGGACATAGCGAAGTGAACGAGTGCCCGGTGTCCAAACGAAAACAAGGGTTCCCGCTTCCGTGTCACCGCATCTACGGGCAGCCGATTCGTTTTGTACTGAGCGATTGCGTCCTGCACCGTCTGGGTGAAGTCGGTTTTCAACTCCATCGTGGCTACGGGAAGGCCATTCACGAAGAAAACGAGATCGACGCTGTTCTGGTTGCTGGTCGAGTAGTACACCTGACGCATCACACGAAGTCGTGTCTTCGCGTAGTCAGCAGTCGTCTTCGGGTTCTTGTCATCGTTCGGCTTTGGCTGGAACATGCGGAACGAGGCGGGAGTGACTTTGAATCCCTTACGCAGGACTGCCAAAGCCCCTCCACCATTTTCCAGCGGAGTATCCATGACTTTGACCATGCGAGTCAGGAGCCGGTTGAATGACTTCTTCTGCACGTCGGGCGAGTCGGTCGCTTTGACGATTTTCTGAAGTTCTTCTGGCTGAGTTTCCTCCAGCCACCCGCGAACATCCTCGGGGAACAGTGCAAGTTCCTTGTCGTACCCAGTACTGTTCGCGGAGTACAGCCAACCGTGGGCATGCAGGTACTCCGCGATGCCCTTCTCAAACTCAACCTCGTTGTACAACGCCATAACTATGCAGCCCCCAGCTCAGCAGTAATACGGTTTCGAACGTCAATTTTGCCGGTAACGGCAGCAGAAATTAGAGCAGCACGGCGCTCCTTGGACAGCTCGATGGCTTCCTCGGCATCAGCGATGGCAGCATCAATCTCTGCGGTCTCGAAGTCGAGGTAGTCAACGATCTCCTCCTGCTCATCGACCGGAGGTACAGGCATAGGTAAAGTGGCGTACTTATCAGCACCAATGTTCTGAATCGTGGCAACCGTTTGTGACGCATTTTTCCAGTCGAGGAATGGTGTTGATTGGAAAAACCTGTAAGCGAAGCGCGGCAATAGTAACTTTGAATCACACTCCACCCTGATGAGATAACCCGCGAAGCAGCTCGGTGGACTGTCTTCCGGCACGATGAACGCTTTCCCTACGGTGGCCCCGCTTCGTGCCAACAAGATGTCGTTCGGCTTCACCATATAATCCGCTGCTACTTCAGGGGGCAAGGATTTAAAAGTCTCGTCCTTGAGTTTTCCGTTGTATCCAAAGTCAGTGATTCTCAAATAACGCACCCAGTCAGGGTCGTCAAATTCCGCCGCCTCATTGGCCCCGTACTTTAGCTTCGATGCCAGCAGATGCCGCAGGGAGGCTATGCTCCAGCCTTCCGGCACTTCTCCCAGCCACTCGACACCGCTGCTCTTCATCTGGACAGTGCGATCGAGTCCTTTGGTGACCGCACGAGTGATTGTTGCAGCCCGCCGCTCGTTCAGTAGCGCGATGAGTTCTTCCTGATCCGCGATGAAGTCATCGATCTCAGCAGTTTCGTGGTCAAGGTAGGAAGCAATAGCACGTTGTTCATCCAGAAGGGGAAGTCTCACCTTGAAGTTCCTTGTGAACGACTCCGGAACTCGTTTTAGCCCTCCAGCTCCGGTCATTTCTGCTTTCCCAAGCTGCTTGAAGCGGTCTTCAACCAGGACATAGAAGAGGAACTTGGTGTCTACGGCATCCCGTGCCCTTACGACAGTTACCTCAGTGGTCCCGAATCCAACTCCTCCGATCAGACCGCCCAGAACCGCTGCTTTCCCGTTCTCAAAGCAGGGCGTTACCTTCGCATAGGCAATGTCACCATTCTCGAAGAACGAGTATCCGGTCAGCACGTCTTCTACACGGCGCGTCTTAGTCGCGTCGAATGACCCGTCTTCCCCAATTGCTTCCATCGGAAGAAACGAGACTTCTGCCTCCCGAGACTGCCGTATTTCCGGCGGGACGCTTGGATTGATATCCACTACATAGCGGAGACGCACTTCCTCCCAGTCGTTGCTCCTCATGCCTTCACCGCTTCCAGACGCGCACGGATACGGCCCAACACGGCGTCAAGATCATCATCGATAACTTCCAACGAGCGCGGCTCCTGATACTTGTAAAAGTGACGCGTGAACGGGATGTCATAGCCGATCTTGGTCTTAGACTCATCGATCCAAGCATCTGAGGCGAACGGGAGCACCTCCCGCTTGAAGTACTCATCAACATCTTCAGTCAGTGGCACGTTTTCAGTATCGCGAAGGTCCGGATCGGATTCTGGGGAGCCCTTTGCATTGGTGCTGATTTCACCTTCTTCATCGCGTGCCGACAGTCCGGCCACCAGCGTCTTGAGCTGGGGACCGGTGAGAACTACTCCACAGGCCTTGAGCGCTGCCCGCACGTCAGTCGTGAATCCGTCCCTGTTGGTCCAGACGTGCTCAACGTTGAGTTCTGATAGTGCATCGCGGACGGCGGCGACCTCAGTTTCGGTCAGCTTCGCAAGTCCTTTTGAGGTCAGAGCAGAAGCTACCCGCGCCTCGGTGACAGCAAAGTTGATTCGGAGGGGGCGCTCGACGGTGATTGTCCGGTAACCAAAATCAACGTTCTTGAAAACCTTGCTGTACTCGGACCCGGCATCGTCATAAGCACCATAAAGCTTCACAATGCTCTCAATGTGCTGTTCGCTCAGTTCCTTGCGCTTGGACCCGAGGCTCTTACGCATCTTCCTGTAGAACTGCTCGCTGGAAGCGTCAATGAGCTGGACCGTTCCCTTGCGTTCCTCAGACTTGCGGTTGGTCAAGACCCACACGTAAGTGGAGATGCCGGTGTTGTAGAACATGTCAGTAGGCAGCGCGATCAGCGCCTCCAGCAGATCGTTCTCCAGAAGGTACCGGCGAATCTCTGACTCACCGGAGCCAGCACCCCCTGTGAACAGCGGCGACCCGTTCAGGACGATGGCAGCGCGCCCACCACCGTCACGTACGGGACGCATCTTTTTTAGCAAGTGGAGCAGGAACAAGAGCGAGCCGTCAGAAACACGTGGAAGGCCGGGGCCAAAGCGCCCCTCGAATCCCAGTTCCTTATGTTCCTTTTCCACGACGGGAAGTGCTTTCTTCCAGTCCACACCGAATGGCGGATTGGACAAGCAGTAGTTGAAGGTCTTGCCACTGTGCCCGTCGTCCGTGAGCGTGTTCCCAAGAACGATAGAGCCAATGTCCTGACCCTTGATCACCATGTCAGCCTTGCAAATGGCGTAAGACTCAGGGTTCAGTTCCTGACCGGCAAGGGTCAGTGTGGCGTCCGGGTTCATCTTCCTGATGTGCTCATCCGCAACGGAGAGCATCCCGCCCGTACCAGCGGTGGGGTCGTAGATGGACCGTACGATGTTGGCCTTGTCGAGATCGTTGTCGTCCGGAGCAAAGAGGATGTCCACCATCAAGTGAATGACCTCGCGCGGGGTGAAGTGTTCACCCGCTGTCTCATTAGAGGATTCCGCGAACTTGCGGATCAGTTCCTCAAAGATCAGTCCCATCTCGTTGTTTGAGACCTTGCTGGGATGCAGATCGATGGCAGCGAACTGCTGAGCGATCAGGAACAAGAGGTCGTGCTCGTGCAGCTCCTCGATGCGTTCTTCGAGCTTGTACTTCTCAAAGATGTCGCGCACGTTGTCAGAGAACCCGCGTACGTAGTCCAGCAGGTTGTCTCGGACGTTCTCTGCGTCGCCGGTCAGCTTCTGGAAGTCGTACTTGGACGTGTTGTAGAAAGCGTGCTTGGACTTCCGGGGTAGCAGCACCGTCAGTGGGATGCCACCGTCCTTGGACTTCTCGTACTCAGCCAGTACATCTTCTTTGGTCTCTGCCAGCACAGCATCGAGACGACGCAGGATGGTGAACGGCAGGACGATGGAGCCGTACTGATGGGGCCTGTAGCTGCCGCGCAGCAGGTCAGCAATGCTCCAGATGAAGTTGGCGTAGTTCTGATTGGACAAGGGTTCCCCCGGTGAGTCTCGGTTGAGCAGGTATTGGACCCATGTTATCCCGGCAAATCACGATGGTTTTTTGAGGTGCATTATTTTCGCTTGAGGCGTCAAAGTAACTAGCTTTCCTTTGAGTCATCACTAATCGCTCTCCAAGAACCACCCCTAGTTAGCCCGTCAATCAAAGTAGCCACGCCCCTATTTCAATATTGTTGACGTTCCTACCGCACTCACAAATTCAACAATGTTGTCGCTTAACTGCCATGTCGAAATTGTTGCATTTATTCCAACTGTGGTTTATCTTGAATTTCAAAGGCTCCCTCGTGGGGCCTTTTAGTGTTTCTGCGTACTGGACGTTAATTAAACCAGTGCGATTCAATAAAAAAGATGGCCCCAGCGGACAACTAGGGCCATCTTCACACAACTACCGCAAGTGACAGCCTGCGGATCGAAACTACTCATACGTGAAAGGTGAGTGGCTCCATGCTATCTGCCTCCAGATCGGAATTGCAAGATTATTCTGGGAATAATTCTAAAACTGAACATGACGGCTACTACCTATCGCTTCTTGCGGAGTCGTTGCGACGGGAGCAGTTCCTTGTTCAACGCCTTCTCCAACAATGCAATAGTGGCGAGGTCGGGGATGGTACGTCCCTTAATAATTCCATTGATGGTGCTATGGGAGATACCACCAGCCATTTTTCCAAGCTCGCGATACCCGATATCCAGCCTGTGCATCTCATCAACGAGGGCCTTCGCGAACAATCGTGCGTACTCAGCGGGGACATTGCCAGTGAAATCAGCGGCGAGCCAATCAGCTCCCTCGCCAGCGACTTCAGCGGGCTTGACAGCTTCTCTCCGGGACATGGTTCAACTGTAAACCACATTGCCGATAGACCGTTCGTCCCCTTCGAACTAGTGGGCGCTCCCGCTGACCTCAGAAAACTTTTCGGCAAACATGCTTGTCAAACCCCGCCTGCTCGACATTACACTGGTCTATATATCGACCAGTCAAGCGAGTCGGTGGGAATGGAAACAATGGCGACAACCAAGCCTGAGCAGGGAATTCTGATCACTGATGCAGTTCAAGTTGTGCTCAAACACTGGGCGGAAACCAACGCGCTCCAAGACGAATCACTTCTTACCTTCGAGAAGCTGCTGACTCGCTACGCAACCTTTGTCACCAAACTGGGAGTACCTGCGCTTGCTGACCAGTCTGAGGATTTGGCAGCGCAATGGATTCAAGCAAAAGGACGCGACCGGAGCGGCAACGTAAAACTCCCTGCACTGTCAACGATGAATACTCGTCGTGCAGCATTGCGGAAGTTCTTTCGGGACGCGGACGCACTCAACCTTAGTGACACAGGACTGTTTGTAAGAGTTTATGTAGCTCCCCGTCCCACCGGACTCGCACGTCCCCTCACCAAAGATGAAGCGGAACGAGTCTGGCTTTATGCCAAGGACTCTGGCAGTAATACCCGCCGCCCCGTCATGTTTGCGCTACTACTTTCCGGTGTTCATTCATCCGAAGTGGGACTCATCACCACCAGTGATGTTGATATAGCTAACCAGCGTGTATGGGCGCATGGAAGCACCGATCGAATTGAACCTCGCTGGGTCCACTTGCCAGACCCGTATTTCGCCGCAGTGGTTGATCGCCTCAATTACCTCCGGGGTTGGGTTCCTCCTTTCCGCACCTTCGAAACATTCCAGCTCACGCAAGGGACAACGCACCGTCCCGCAGGTAAGTCGCAAAATCGCGCTGCGTCAGCCTGCAAAGAAGTATTCAAGATGGCGGGGCTGCACAACGATCCACGAATTACGCCTTCCTCCGTCTCTCTCTATGCGGGGTCTCGCATGCTCATCGAAGGCGAGCGGCTCGAAGTAATCACTCAGACGCTGGGTTACTCATCCCTTGATGCTTGCGCCAAGGCCCTTGGTTATGACTGGAAGACGGGCGAAATCGGCTAATTATGAGGAGGAGCCACGCTAGCCCAGCGGATCGCGAGTACGGTTGGACATCCGACCGTACTGCTCTTGCTGTGCTGCGCGCTTCCTACATCGTGGACATCTCCAAGGAGATTCCGAAACGCGACCGGTCCAAAGCTGGACGCCCAAATCAGCATCCGGATCATATCTATATCTTTGCAATGGCACTGATAGGAGTCTTCGGCGCTGAACGTCCTGCCGCCGCGTGGATTCGCGAGCGAACGAATTGGTTCAAAGTACGCTCCCACTCCCGCCGATACTGGGGCATCGAACTCGCAGAACACCCGCCTGCCCGAAGCACTATCCACTACAACTTGGATCGGTTGTCCGCCTTCAGCACACTGATTCGAGAAAGGTTTGCAACCCTAGCCATTGAGCAGGCGCAGCAACAAGGGTGCCTAACGGAAAACGTCAGCACCATGAACAAACCGCCGCGATCGAACGTAGTCGCGGCTGACGGCACCGTACCGAAGTCTCGTCTGCGCTCGAAGACTGCCGACCGACTAGAAGCGGAGGGCAAACTCCGTCGCCCAATACCCAAGTACAAGGAGGGTGGGGAAGACGGTCACTGGGTCTCGGGGTTCAAGGAGCTGGTCCTAGTAGTCCGCCCAGACGACCATCCCAATTCCCGAGTAATTCTTGGCGCGTTCCCGGTGCCCAAGGAGGGGTATGGTGGCGAGGCAGGCATCGCTGTTGCTGAGCTTCAAAAGTTGCGCCAGCGCACCAAAGGTTTTCTTGGCTTGCGTTACGACGGTGCCTTCACTGGCGTGCACATCGACGCCATGCAAAAGTCAGGCGTCAGCGTTATTAGTCCCGTACCCAAGAGTGACAAGCGACGCTTGTTCAGTACTGTCACGTGCTCTGGAAAGCACGTCCACACGCTGTATACGGAGGCGGGGGACTTCGTAGAGCTTGAGCTTCTCGATACAGGAGAGCATCACGCGGTGCCCTGCAAGCGTGTAGGGCAGTACTCCCGGAAGAATGCTGACGGAACCTACCGGTGGTACACAAAGATTGAACTCGCGTGCGGGAACCATCACACGGAGCGGTTGGACATTACCGAAGAAGACAAGGAACGTGATTTCAACCGTACTCAGGTTCTACGCATGCACCCGCCAGCCACTGACGAGTACAAGAACACTTATGGGTGGCGTCAGGATGTTGAGAGCGTCAACAACAACTTGGATACGACGCTCTACCGTCACCGAATGGTGGCTGACACCGTAGAGAAGCAAGCGCTGGTCATGATTGGGTTCGCTATCGCCCGGAATGCCGTGAGCGCCAAGGTATTCGCGGAGAGGGTGCGAACTGGGGCGCTTACAGCTCCACCCACTCCTGCGCTTCAAACCCTGTCCGCAGCGTAGGAAGACAAGAAATGTCCAAGTAGCCTCGATCAAGCCTGTCTTCGGACAGGCTTTTCATCGTTCAAAGACCAATTCACTATGCGCTCGTGCCCAGAAACAGCCGTGTCGCGGTGACAACGAGGTTCAAAGTTTGCCAAAGTCTGGGGTAGTCTGAATCTCGTTGTTTTCGCAGGGATTATTGGACAAGATATTGGACAGTCCCACTGCGGCTGTAGCTCAATGGTAGAGCGCTAGCTTCCCAAGCTTGATACGCGGGTTCGATTCCCGTCAGCCGCTCCAGTTCCTCCCGCTGCACACGGCCCCTGGGCTTCCCCCACGGTGTATGGTCTGCAGTAAGGAGCCTTTTGCGGTTCCGCTACAGGAGCAATCATGTCTGATAAGTCCCCGCGTCAATCGGCATCAAAGAAGTCCGGAAAGTCCATCAAGGAAAAGCGCGCAGACAAGAGGGCCGCATCCGCCCCTGCCGGCTCCCTGGACTCCACGCCCACCAAAGCGGCGAAAAAGAAGTAACCCAGCACCAGGAATCTGCTGAGACCAAGTACAAGACCCCGTCATCAAGATGGCGGGGTCTTGTTTCGCGCCGGCGGGTACGCTCCCTAGGTTCCTGCCTGCCGGCTGACGATTCTCAACGGCAGGCGGTCCTTCGTGTCCACCCTGATTGTCAGGCCACCCTTGCGCGCCAGGATGACACCCACGGTCAGGGCCGCAAGTGCGGGAACACCACCGGATACCAGCAGGGCCATGTGCGGATCCGCGTGCTCGGCAATCCACCCCAGCATCGGTCCGCCCAGCGCCTGGCCACCGATCAGCACCATGATGTACAGGCTCATCACCCGCCCGCGGATCCCCATGTTGGAGCTGACCTGGACCAGCTGGTTGGACCCGGTGAGGAACATGAGGCACCAGAACCCGGACAGCACCATCACCGCCCCAAACCACACCAGTGAGGGGGCAAGAACTGCCAGGCAGAGCATCAGGCCGTACATTCCAGCGCAGAACACCACGGACCGCAGGCGCAGCTGCCTCCGGCGGGTGGACGCCACCGCGCCGGACAGTGCACCGAGTGCCACCAGGGCATTGAGCAGCCCGTACCCGCCGGCGCCCACCTCGAAGACGTGGTCCGCGAACGCGGCCAGCAGCACCGGCAGGCTCATGGCGAAAACGGAGATAAATCCGGCCATCAGCCAGGGCCAGTAGATGGTGGGCTTGCTCAGGGCATAGCGCAGCCCTTCCCGCAGCATTCCCTTGGTCTTGGGGGTGGGAGCGTTGACGTACAGCTGGTCCTTCCGGAGGATCAGCAGCATCACCACCGTGGAGCAGCAGGCAACGGCGTTCGCCGCGAACGCCCAGCCGGCGCCTACCGCCGTCAGGAGCAAGCCCGCAATGGCGGGGCCAATCAGGCCACCCAGCTGGAACGTCGTGGAGTTCACGCTGATGGCATTGCGCAAATACGTGGGACCGACCAGTTCATTGACGAACACCTGGCGTGCGGGCTGGTCAAGGACGGTCACCAGGCCCAGGACCAGGGCGATGGCGTAGACGTGCCAGACCATGATGACGCCGGTGAGGGCAAGCGTGGCGAGAGTTGCGGCCAGGATGGCAGC
Source organism: Pseudarthrobacter sp. C4D7 (assembly GCF_013359725.1). Taxonomy (GTDB): domain Bacteria; phylum Actinomycetota; class Actinomycetes; order Actinomycetales; family Micrococcaceae; genus Arthrobacter. Next base: position 152,761 of record NZ_JABFMW010000003.1, read on the forward strand.
CATGCTCTGACAGAGGATGAGGATCTTCCGCTTGGCGAACCGGTCGGCGATCATGCCACCCCACGGTCCCAGCAGCAGGGACGGCAGGAACTGCAGTGCCACGGTCACGCCGACGGCTGTCACTGATCCCGAGAGCTGCAGGACCAGCCAGTCCTGGGCAATCCGCTGCATCCAAATGGCGATCACAGCGATGAAGTGCCCGGCGGCGAAAATCCGGAAGTTGGGCACCTTCAGCGAGATGAACGTGTGCTTCCAGGGGAGCCGCTCAGCCACCACGGGAAGCGGCTGGGTCTGGTTGTCCGGCGGGGCTGAAACCGCCGCATCGATGACTGGCTGGGAGACGGAAGCCGACGAAGGCGGAGGCGGTGCCACAGGAGTGTCCTCAAAATTGCGGGCGGTCTTGGTTGGATGCTTTAACGCTAGGCTGGCCCAGCAGATTATGGAGAGGTATGGTCCCTATAACTCGTATTGCAAAACGCAATAACAAGGGCTGCAGGAAAGGGAAACGGACCCCACATGTTCGAACCAGCACAGTTGCGGTCTTTCCTGGCGGTGGCGGACACCCTGAGCTTCACCAAGGCCGCCGAACGCCTCGGCCTGGCCCAGCCCACCATCAGCCAGCACATCCGCAAACTTGAAGCGGCAGCCAAGCGCAGCCTGATCACCAGGGACACCCGCGACGTCCGGCTCACGGATAATGGCGACGCGATGGCCGGTTTCGCCCGGACCATTCTGTCCGCCCATGACGCCGCCGCCCGCTACTTCTCGGGGTCGGCCATGCGGGGGCGGCTGCGGTTCGGCACCGCCGATGACCTCGCCATCACCGGGCTCCCCCGGATCCTGCGGGAGTTCCGGCAGATCTATCCGCAGATCAACCTGGAGCTGACGGTGGGCCAAAGCGACCAGCTGTACCGCAAGCTCAACGCCGGGCAGCTGGACCTGGTCTTCGTGAAGTGGGTGGCCGGCGCCAAGGACGGCACCGTGGTCCAGCACGACTCGTTTTCCTGGGTGGGCCTGGAGCAAACAGTGATGGAACCGGGGAGCCCTGTCCCCCTGATCGCCTACCCGTCCCCCAGCCTCAGCCGGAAACTGGCCATCGACGCACTGGAGGCCAATGGCAGGACGTGGCGGATCACCTGCACCACTCGGCAGATCAGCGGGGTCCTGGCGGCGGTCAGGGCGGGGATCGGCGTGGCCGTGATGCCTACGTCGCTGGTGCCCGAGGACCTCAAGATCATCACGCGGCGCTTCGACCTGCCCGCGGTAGGGGACGTGGACTTCACCCTGATCCGGAACCCGCTGGCCAATGCCGAAGTAATCGACGCCCTGACCCAATCAATCGTCGGCAGGACAATTAACCGCCAAACTTAACCCTCCGGCGGCCCAATATCCAGCATTTAGGGGAGTTAGGGGGTCCGTGTCCATTGATAGGGGAATCGGCATCACCTATGCTGGATTTTCAAGGTCAAGCAGCAGGCCAGTTCACTAAAACAAGCGATTATCCGCATGCCGGAAATCATCGCTTGGGACAGGCAGCCAATGACGACAGCCAGGAACATCCACCCCGGTTCTGCGCACGCACGCCCGTACTCTGCTTCACGGCCGTCCACCCGCCAGAACACCCTCGGAACCGGACATGCGTCCGTCGATTCCGGATATGTGGGAAAACCCACCTGTGACAAGTGCCGTACGGACGAGTTCGTTTACCTCGAGTCGTACATTCCACCCACGTACCGGCGCGACGGAACTGTATCTGCGCTCGGCGAGGTGGCTTACACCTGCACCCGGTGCGAGGACTTCTCGGCGCACAGTGTCCCGGTCACCTGGACACCGCCGGGCTGGTACCTGGGTTAGCGGACAGACAAAAGGTCCGGTGGTTGAACCCGTTTCCACGGGCCCGACCACCGGACCTTTTGCTGCCCTGCGGCTTAGATCAACTGGTCCGAGAGGTGGTTCGGGGTGCCGAACCGGTGCGCGGTGATGCTGACGGCCTGCTCGTGCAGGAAGGGCAGCAGCTCCACGCGGCCCGCCTCCGTGACGGGGTGGGCGTAGATGGCCAGGTCGGGGCGGCCGCCGGTGGCGTCGGCGAGTGCCGAGGCGTCCCCGCCGATCAGGCGGACCCGACCCCCGGACAGCTTGCCGGCGGCGGCGAGGCGCCCGGCGGAAGCCAGCCAGCCGGCGTCGGACTCCACCGTCACGTCGATGTCCTGTGCGGTGAGCACGGAGCGCAGCTGGGCGGGAAGTTCGACGGCGGTGGACACAGTGAGTGCCGAACCTGCCAGCACGCCGGCCGCCGCAGTCCGGACCAGGTGTGCCAGTGGCGCACCTTCGGAAAGGCGGATGGTGACCGGCAGGCTGCGGTAGCGGAAGATATTGCGCTCCGCGCTCAGCCCGGAGACGTCCTTGGCGGTGCCGAACTCCTCAGCCCAGGCTTCGGCGTCGGATGCCAGGGCCCGCTGGACGGATTCGAGTTCCGCCGGCGCAAGGGCGGGACCTGCGGCGTTGAGGATGCGGCGGACCGCCGCGTTGGCTACCGGTGACTTGGCGGATGCCTCGGCGGGGAGCCAGTCACCCAGGCCGGCCAGGTAGTTGGGTCCACCGGCTTTGGTGCCGGCACCGACCGCCGACTTCTTCCAGCCGCCGAAGGGCTGGCGCTGGACGATGGCGCCGGTGATGCCGCGGTTGATGTAAAGGTTTCCGGCCTGGATGGTGTCCAGCCAGGTCCCCAGTTCCTCGGAGTTGAGGGAGTGCAGGCCTGCCGTGAGGCCGTATTCGATCTGGTTCTGGATGGCGATGGCTTCTTCCAGGGTGTCCGCGGTCATGACGCCCAGGACGGGGCCGAAGAACTCCGTCAGGTGGAAGTAGGAGCCACGCTTGACGCCGTAGCGCACGCCCGGGCTCCACAGCCGGCCGGTGCTGTCCAGCTTCTTCGGCTCAACAGCCCAGTTCTCCCCCTCGCCCAGCGTGGTGAGGGCGTTGAGGAGCTTGCCGTTGGCGGGTTCGATGATGGGGCCCATCTGGCTGGTGGGGTCCTGCGGGTAGCCCACCTTGAGGGAGGTGACGGCGTCGATCAGCTGGTTGTGGAACCGCTTGGAGGTGGCCACCGAGCCCACCAGGATCACCAGGGAGGCCGCGGAGCACTTCTGGCCGGCGTGGCCGAACGCCGAGTAGGCCACGTCCTTGGCGGCGAGGTCAAGGTCGGCGCTGGGGGTGACGATGATGGCGTTCTTGCCGCTGGTTTCGGCCAGCAGCGGCAGGTCCTTGCGGAAGGAGCGGAACAGCTCGGCGGTTTCGTAGCCGCCGGTGAGGATCACGCGGTCCACGGCCGGGTGGCTGATCAGCTGGGTGCCGAGTTCCCGCTCCCCCAGCTGCACCATGGTCAGCACGCCCTTGGGCACGCCGGCCTCCCACAGCGCCTCGACCATGACGGCGCCGCTGCGGGCAGCCTGCTTGGCGGGCTTGATGACGACGGCGGAGCCGGCGGCGAGTGCCGCGAGGGTGGACCCTGCCGGGATGGCAACCGGGAAGTTCCAGGGCGGGGTGACAACGGTGAGCTTGGCTGGGACGAACGTGGCGCCGTCGACCGCGTCCAGCTTGCGCGCCGATTCGGCGTAGTAGTGGGCGAAGTCCACGGCCTCGCTGACTTCGGGGTCGCCCTGGTCGATGGTCTTGCCGGTCTCGCTGGCCATGACCTCCAGCAGGTCCGCGCGGCGGGCTTCCAGGATCTCCCCGGCGCGGTGCAGGATATCTGCGCGCTCGTTGCCGGACAGGGCGCCCCAGTCCTTCCCCTTTTCCACGGCGTTGGCAATGGCCGAGTTGAGCGTCTCCTCGTCATTGATGAACGCGGCGTTCACGGCGGCGTCGCCCAGCGTGGAGGCCGGGACGCGCTCAAGGATGGCGCGGCCCCAGGTGCGGTTGGCCGGCAGCGCGGGATCGGTGTCCGGGGTGTTCCGGAACCCGGTGTGCGGCATGGCCTCCGGGGGAAGGTTCCGGTCCTGCCGGCGGTTGGGCAGCGGGACGGTGTTGTCCAGCGCCTCCAGCGAGGAGAGGAAACGCTGCTTCTCGCGCTCGAAGAGGCCTTCGTTTTCGCTGAGCTCGAAGACGGCGGACATGAAGTTTTCCTGGCTGGCGCCTTCTTCGAGGCGGCGGATCAGGTAGGCGATGGCGACGTCGAACTCGGACGGGTGCACCACCGGCGTGTAGAGCAGGAGGGAGCCGACGTCCTTCTTGACGGCCTCGGCCTGGCCCTGCGCCATGCCCAGCAGCATCTCGAATTCGATGCCGGACTCCACACCGCGCTGCTTGGCCAGGAGCCACGCGAAAGCGATGTCGAACAGGTTGTGGCCTGCCACGCCGATGCGGATGTTCTTGATGCGTTCGGGGTGCAGGGCGTAGTTGATGACGCTCTTGTAGCTGGTGTCGGAATCCTGCTTTGATCCCCAGGTGGCCAGCGGCCAGTCGTGCAGCGAGGCTTCCACCTGCTCCATGGGCAGGTTGGCGCCCTTGACTACACGGACCTTGATCCCGGCGCCGCCGTTGGCGCGGCGCTTTGCGGCCCAGTCCTGCAGCCGGATCATGGCGGACAGGGCGTCGGGGAGGTAGGCCTGGAGCACGATGCCGGCTTCGAGGTCCTTGAACTCGGGCTGGTCCAGGATCCGGGTGAAGACCGCAATGGTCATGTCCAGGTCCTTGTACTCCTCCATGTCCAGGTTGATGAACTTGTTCTTCTGCCCGCTGGCGGAATAGGAGGCTGCGCGCCGGAAGAGCGGGGTGAGCTTTTCGACGACGTGCTCCACGGCTTCATCGAAGGCCCAGGCGGAGTGCGGGGCCACGGTGGAGGAGACCTTGATGGAGACGTAGTCGACGTCGGGCCGGGCCAGCAGCGTGTGCGTGCCCTCCAGGCGGCGGGATGCTTCGTGCTCGCCGAGGACTGCCTCGCCCAGGAGGTTGACGTTGAGCTTGATGCCTTCCTTCTTGATCTTGGCGATGGCGGGGCCCAGCTTGGCGTCGGTGGCGTCAACAATCAGGTGCCCCACCATTTCGCGCAGCACCTTGCGGGCGATGGGGATGACCACCTGTGGCATCACCGGGGCCATGGTGCCGCCGAGCGCTACGGCGCTGCGCATGTACCAGGGCAGGAACGCGGGAACCTTGGGCGCCAGCTTGGCGAGGTTCCGGGCGGCGACGTTCAGGTCCTCCGGGCGGACGACGCCGTCCACGAATCCCACGGTGAAGTCCAGGCCGTTGGGGTCCTTCAGGACGCCGGCCAGCTGCTCTGCGGAGGCGTCCACCGGAACCTTGGCGGCTTCGGTGAGCCAGCGCCGGACCAAGGCGACCGCTTCATCGGCGAGGGCCTTCGCCTGGGGCACGTCGACGTCGACCGTCCGCGGGGTGGCCGCTGTGGTGACTGCCGGTTCCATTGCAACGTGGGTCATTCTTTTCCCCATCTTTCCTGGTGTTCTGGGAGGTCTTTCCACCAGTATGAGCTTCTACTCACATAAGATAAAGCGATGTTTTCCAATCAATACAGATTAGGAAAACCAACGAATTTCCGGGCCGCCCAAAGGTTCCTTAAATGTCGCCGGCAGGCCTCCCACCCTCCCGCCTGCGCTATCAGTTTTGGTTGCCAAACAGGGTGTTCGGCAACCAAAGCTGATAGGGCCACGCGGGGTTTGTTCGGGTGGAGGACCTGCCGGGAGCGGGCCGTCAGGAAAGCGGACGGTGCATGTCCGCGAGTTCCTGGTGGCGGGGGCTGTTGGGGTTCATCAGCGAGTGCTTGCGGCCGTAGCCGAAGTAGATGACCAGGCCAACGATGAGCCAGACCACGAACCGCAGCCACGTCTCCCAGTGCAGCTGGAGCATCAGGAAGGCCGAGGCCAAAACGCCGAAGGCCGGAACCACAGGCATCAGCGGCAGGCGGAAGGTGCGCGGGGCATCCGGGCGCTTGTAGCGGAAGATGATCACGGAGAGGCACACGACGACGAACGCGGCCAGGATGCCAATGTTGGTCAGGTCAGCCACGGCTTTGATGGGGAAGACACCCGCCAGGAAGGCGGAGGCGATGCCGCCGATCCAGGTCACGCGCTGCGGGGTGCCATGGCGGTCGGTCTTGGCAAACCAGCCGGGGAGCAGGCCGTCGCGGCTCATGGAGAACCACACGCGGGTGACGCCAAGCAGGAAGGTGAGCATCACGGTGAGGATGGACAGCACTGCGAACACCGAGATGATGGTGGCGATCACGGGCAGGCCTACGGAGTTGAAGGCGGAGGCGAAGCCTGCCTTGGGGTCGATCTCTTTATAGTTCTGCATGCCGGTCAGGACCAGCGTGGCGGCAACATAGAGCAGCATGGCGATGATGAGCGAGAGCACGATGGCCTTGGGCATGTGCTTCTTGCCGTCCTTGGCTTCCTCGGCCGCGGTACTCATGGCGTCGTACCCGAAGACTGCGAAGAACACGGTGGCGGAGCCTGCAACAACCGGGCCGAAGCCGCTGGGCATGAACGGGTTGTAGTTGTTGGTGTCGATGTAGAACACACCGAGACCGATGATGAAGAGGATCAGGACCACCTTGATGGCCACGGCCACCAGTTCGAACCGGCCGAAGGCCTTGGTGCCGCGGGACAGGATCCAGGTCACCAGCAGGCAGACCAGGATGGCCGGGATGTTGACGATGCCGCCCTTGCCTTCATCCGCCGTGGACGTCATCCAGGTGGGCAAGTGGATGCCGATGCCGGCCAGGAAGGCGTCAAGGTAGCCGGAGATGCCGATGGCCACCACGGCCACGATGGCGATGTATTCGAGCAGCAGGTCCCAGCCGATGAACCATCCGATCACCTCGCCAAGGGCCACGTAGCCGTAGGTGTAGGCGGAGCCTGCGCGCGGGATCATGCCGGCGAACTCCGCGTAGGAGAGGGCCGCGGCCGCGGAGGCGAGGCCTGCAATCAGGAAGGAAATCAGCACCGCGGGCCCCACCCCGGGTGTTCCTTCGCTTCCGGCGGCCACCAGCCCCGCGAGGGAGAAGATGCCGACGCCGATAATGCCGCCAACGCCAATGGCGGTGAGCTGCCACAGCCCGAGGGACTTGAACAGGCCGCTGTGCTTGCTTTCTTCTTCGATGTCATCGATGGGCTTGCGCCGCATGATCGATTGGCTCAAATCTTTGCTGCTCATCAGGAACTCCTGGTTGGGGTGCGACCCCGCCGCGGCACGCCAAGAAACCTGGCTGTGACGGGGGTAACTCGGTTTCAACAGTATGCGTGCGCAATTGCGTTAGATAAAGTGGCTACTTCTAACCAATATTCGTTAGTTTCAGTTAGGAATCCATCATGCTTGACGTGCGCAGGCTGAGGCTTCTCCGCGAACTGAGCATCCGCGGCACGCTCGCCGAGGTGGCGGAGGCACTGCAGTACAGCCCGTCATCCGTGTCGCAGCAGTTGGCCCTGCTGGAGAAGGAAGTGGGCGTCGAGCTGCTCCGGAAAACGGGGCGGCGGGTACAGCTGACGCCCCAGGCCGAGGTGCTGGTGGCCCACACTGCGCAGCTGCTGGAAACCATGGAGCAGGCGGAGGCGGACCTGGCGGCGTCCCTGACCACAGTCACGGGAACGGTGCGGATTGCGGTGTTCCAGTCCGCCGCCCTGGCCCTGATGCCGGACACCCTGACGCGCATGGCCGCCACATACCCGGAGGTGCGGATCGAGATGATCCAGCGGGAGCCGGAGACGGCGCTGCACGAAACGTGGGCGCGGGACTTCGACCTGGTAATCGCCGAGCAGTATCCCGGACACGCCGCCCCGCGCTACCCCGAGCTGGACAAGGTGAGGCTGACCACCGACGCCATCCGGCTGGCCGTCCCCCCGGCGTCCGGCGGCGGGCCTGCCATCCGTTCCCTGGAGGACACCGCGGAGCTGGCCTGGGTGATGGAACCGCGCGGCGCAGCATCACGCCACTGGGCAGAACAGGCGTGCCGCAGCGCCGGATTCGAGCCGGATGTCCGCTTCGAAACCGCCGACCTGCAGGCCCAGGCCCGCCTGATCGAGTCCGGCAACGCCGTGGCCCTGATGCCGGACCTGGTGTGGACCGGCCGCGGCACCACCGCCCAGCTGCTGGAGTTGCCCGGTAGGCCGCACCGCACCATCTTTACCTCCGTGCGCCGCTCCAGCACCCAGCGGCCGGCCATCCTGGCAGCGCGGGAAACCCTGGCTGCGGCTGCCGCGGCGGTGGCAACGGACGACGCCGGGTGACCGGCCGCCGTCGTCCGCGTCCTTCCGCGCACAGCCGGGCCGCCCCGGGTTGAGCACCCTTATGTTTCGTGCGTCCCTGCGGGCAAATGCCCGCAGGTCTAGACTGGAGCCGTTATGAATCGAACAATGTTCAAGTCCAAAATCCACCGGGCCACCGTCACGCACGCCGACCTGCACTACGTCGGCTCGGTCACCGTTGACCTCGACCTGCTCGAGGCCGCGGACATCCTGCCCGGCGAGCTGGTGTCCATCGTGGATGTCACCAACGGTGCGCGGCTTGAAACGTACACCATCGCGGGCGAGCGTGGTTCGGGCGTCATCGGCATCAACGGTGCAGCGGCGCACCTGATGCACGAGAACGACATCGTCATCCTCATCACCTACGCCGAAATGACCACCGAAGAGGCGCACGAGTACCAGCCCAGGGTGGTCCACGTGGACCAGGACAACCGGATCATCCAGCTGGGCAGCGACCCCGCCGAGGGCCTGACGCCCGGCATGATGCGCCCTCCGTTCGCGCTTAACAACGCCACCCTGTAACCGGAGCGTGCGTCCCGGTCCCTGCCTCGGCCATGCCCGAACGGCTGATCCTTGCTAGGGGTGCTGGCCGGCTTCTTCGTGGTCTGGTGCATCATCCTGGTGGGATGGTTCGTGGGCAGGCGCAGGATCCTCGGCGACAACGCCCGCCCCGTGCTGAGCGGCCTGACGTTCTTCGTTGCCAGCCCGGCCCTCCTCTTCGAAACGCTGAGCAAGGCCCGCCTGCAGGAGGTCTTCGCCGAGCCGCTGCTGGTCACGGCCGTAGCCGCCGTCTGCACCGCAGCCATCTTCTTCACCCTGGCCAGGTTCTGGCTGAAGCGGGCCCTCCCCGAAGCCCTGATGTCCGCCATGTCCGCGTCCCTCGCCAACTCGGCGAATCTGGGTATTCCCATTGCGGTATATGTCCTGGGCGATGCGAGCTATGTGGCGCCGCTGCTGATCTTCCAGCTGGCCTTCTTCACCCCCATGTTCCTGATGATCCTGGACTCCAGCACCAGCACGCACCGCACCACGGTCCTGGGCTTCTTCCTGATGATCCTGCGCAACCCGATGATCGTGGGGTCCGGCCTGGGGCTGCTGGTGGCGGGCACCGGTTTCCAGGTCCCGGCGCTGGTCATGGAGCCGATCCACCTGATTGGCGGCGCGGCGATCCCGGCCATGCTGATTGCCTTCGGGATGAGCCTGAACGGCACCCCTCCCCTGCAGGCCTCTGCCGGGCGGCGCGTGGACACCCTCCTGGCCAGCGGCTTCAAGCTCGCCGTCCAGCCGGCCCTGGCCTATGTCTTTGCCCGCTTTGCGCTGGGCATGGAAGGGCACGCACTGTTTGCGGTGGTGGTGACGTCCGCGCTGCCTACCGCGCAGAATGTTTTTGTGGCCGCCAGCCGCTACCAGACCGGGCTTACTGTCGCCAAGGACACCGTGCTGATCACCACGGTGGTGGCGGTGCCGGCGATGATCGGCGTGGCCCTGCTGCTGGCCTGAGCGCCGGCCGGAAGACGTAACTGCAGCTTGGAGGGCTGATGAACACTGTGCTGGATACCGTTGTGATTGGCGGCGGGGCCATGGGCTCTGCGGCAGCGTGGGCACTGTCCCGCCGGGGCCGGCAGGTGACGCTGGTGGAGCAGTTCGGGCCCGGGCACAAGATCGGCGCGTCCCACGGCGCCACCCGGAACCTCAACCCCGGCTACCACCAGCCGGACTATGTGGCGATGCTGGCGGAGGGGCTGGCGCTGTGGGACGAACTGGAGCAGGACAGCGGTGTACAGCTGCTGGCGCGCACCGGCGTGGTGAACCATGGGCCTGGCGGCGACCTCGCCAAGGTTGCCGGGGCCCTCACCGAAGCCGGCATCGGCGCCGACTTCCTGGACCCGGCCGAGGCCGGCGAACGCTGGCGGGGCATCCGTTTCGACGAGCAGGTCCTGCACATGCCGGACGGCGGCCAGCTCAACCCGGAGGCGGCGCTGCCCGCCTTCCAGCGGCTGGCGTCAGCCCGGGGCGCGGAGATCAGGCACCACACCACGGTGGTGGACGTCGAGGTGTTCGACGACAGCGTGCGGCTGGTGCTTGAATCGGCTGCGGGCACGGAGGTGGTCACCGCAGCCCAGGCCGTGGTGACGGCGGGCGGCTGGACGGAAAAGCTGCTGGCCCGGGTATCGGGCACGGGCGGCGCGGCGTTGCGGATTCCGAAGCTCAGGGTGACGCAGGAGCAGCCGGCGCACTTCCGGGTGGCGGACCCCGGCGCGGTGTGGCCCGGCTTCAACCACTATCCGGGTCCGGACTACCAGGGCTGGTACTCCCCCGTCTACGGCATGCAGACTCCCGGCGAAGGCATCAAGGCCGGCTGGCACGGCGTTGGACCGGTGGTGGACCCGGACAAGCGGGATTTCCTGCCCGAACCGAAACAGCTCGCCGCCCTGCAGGACTATGCACGGCAGTGGCTGCCCGGCGTGGACCCTGATTCCTTCGAGGCCATCAGCTGCACCTACACCACCACCCCGGACGAGGACTTTGTGCTGGACCGCATCGGGCCCGTCGTGATCGGCGCGGGTTTCTCCGGCCACGGGTTCAAGTTCACGCCGGTGGTGGGGCGGATCCTGGCCGACCTTGCCACCGGGACCCGGCCCGCGCCGTCGATCTTCCGGGCGTCCCGCTAGCGGCACCATCTGGCGGCTCCGCCCACCGGCCGCCCAGGTGGAGCCGCCTAACTGGAGCTGCCGTCCGCGCTGGTGGGCATCGGCTCGGCGTCGAACTTTCCGCTGTCCTCTGCCTTGATGGCGGGCATGGCCAGCACAGCCGCCACGGTCAGCAGGCCGGCCACCAGTGCGGCCAGGAATACGGCACCCGACGCGCTGATGACCGTGGCGGGATCGGCGTCGCCGCCGTTGCTGCCGCCGTAGATGGAATTGGCCACGGCGCCGAACACGGCCACGCCGAGGGCGCTGCCGATGGAGCGGGCGAACATGTTGGTGCTGGTCACCACGCCGCGTTCGTGCCAGGGCACGCTGGACTGGGCGGAAATGAGGGTGGGGGTGGCCAGCAGGCCCAGGCCGAGCCCGACGACGAAGCAGCTGACCGCGATCAGCGCCACGTTGGGCGTGGAGGCCGTCAGTGACAGGATCAGCAGGCCCGCCACGGCGATGGCGATGCCGATCAGGGCGGTGGACTTGAAGCCGATCCGGAGGTAGAACTTTCCGGCCTGCGAGGCGCTGAGCGGCCAGCCGAGGGTCAACGCCGCAAGGGCCAGTCCGGCCACCAGCGGCGAGGAGGACAAGGCACCCTCCAGGAAGGTGGGCACGTAGGAGGTCAGCCCGATCATCATGGCGCCGACGCCGAAGGACACCAGGGCGGTGGTGGCGAGCAGGCGGCGGGAGACCACCCAGGCCGGGAGGATGGGCTCCGCTGCCCGCCGCTCCACCAGGAGGAACGCCACGAGCAGCACTGCCCCGACGGCGAAGACGCCAGTGCTAATGGGCGAGTTCCACGCCCATGCCTGGCCGCCCTGCAGGGCCCCGAGGATGAGCAGGCCCAGCGATCCGGCCAGGAGCACTGCGCCGGCGTAGTCCACCTTGTGCCTGGCACGTTCCACGTTTTCATGGAGGGTGCGGACCAGCATCCAGCCAGCCAGCAGGCAGAGCGGGACGTTGACCAGGAAGATGCCGCGCCAGATCCCGAGGGCCGAGAAAACACCGCCCAGGCTGGGGCCCACCACGGAGGAGATGGCCCAGACACTGGCCAGGTAGCCCTGGACTTTGGCGCGTTCCTGGAGGGTGTAGATGTCCCCGGCAATGGTGACGGACACGGGCAGCACCGCACCGGCGCCGAGTCCCTGCAGGGCCCGGAAGGCGATCAGCGAGGGCATGCTCCAGGCCACGCCGCAGAGCACAGAGCCCAGCAGGAACAGGCCAATGCCGGTGAGTATGATCGGCTTCCGGCCCGCCATGTCGGAGAGTTTCCCGTAGATGGGAACGGACACCGCCTGCGCCAAGAGGTAGGCGGAGAACAGCCACGGGAAGGACGAGAAGCCGCCGATGTCCCGGACGATCGACGGGACGGCCGTGGCAACGATGGTGGAGTCGATGGCCACGAGCCCCGTGGACAGCATCAGGGCGATGAGGATGGGCCCGCGGTCGGACCGGAACCCTACGCCGTCCTTTGTGGTGGCTGCGTTGGCCATGTCAGACCCGCACCAGCCCGGCGGCTTCCGCCAGCAGCTCGATGGACCGCAGCCGGTCCCGGGTGTCGGGGCTCTGGTGCGCCACGATGAGTTCGTCGGCGTCAGCGTGCTTGCCGAAGCTGTCCAGGTAGTCGATCACGGCGTCGGGGGTGCCCACGGCGGAGTACGTCATCATCTGGGCCATGTGCCGGCCCTGCGGCGAGTCCAGGATCATGTCCGCTTCGTCGTCGGTGAATTCGCGGCCGCCGCCGAAGAACAGGGAGACGCGGGCCCGTTTGGTGGCCTGGAACATGGCTTGTGCCTCGGAGGCAGAGTCGGCGGCGATCACGTTGACGCCGGCGATCACGTGCGGGGCGTCCAACTGGGCGGACGGCTTGAACTCGCCGCGGTAGATGGCCACCGCTTCCTGCAGCGCGGCCGGGGCGAAGTGCGAGGCGAACGCATACGGCAGGCCCAGCTGGGCTGCCAGGCGGGCGCCGAACAGGGACGAGCCCAGGATGTACAGCGGAACGTTGGTGCCCTTGCCGGGGGTGGCCTCCACGCCCTGGATGCGGGTGGGGCCGGTGAGGTAGCCCTGCAGTTCCAGGACGTCCTGCGGGAAGCTGTCCGCGGACATCGGGTCACGGCGCAGGGCGCGCATGGTGTTCTGGTCGCTGCCCGGGGCGCGGCCCAGGCCCAGGTCGATCCGGCCCGGGTGGAGGGTTTCCAGGGTGCCGAACTGTTCAGCGATGGTCAGCGGGGAGTGGTTGGGCAGCATGATGCCGCCGGCGCCCAGCCGGATGCTTTCGGTGTGCGCGGCCACGTGGGCGATCAGCACGCTGGTGGCGGAGGAGGCAATGGAGGACATGTTGTGGTGCTCGGCGTACCAGACGCGCCGGTAGCCCAGCTTCTCGGCGCTTTGCGCCATGGCCACGCTGCCCGCCAGGCTCTCCGCCGCCGTCTGGCCTTTGCCGATGGTTGCCAGGTCAAGGATGGAGAGGGGAAGAGTCACGTCAGGTGCGGCCTTTCAGGAACGTTTCGTATAAAGCGCCGGCCGGATCGCGGCAGGCACTTGAGGCATAACCACGGCGGGGCCCGGGATATTTCGTCCTGCCCGGAATACTCAGCACACTGACGATGTTGCCGCCCCTATGAGCCATGATTCAACGAACCAGCTGGAACTGTCCGCAACGATCGACCTCAAGGACCTGGGAACCGTGCACCGGCTCGGGTTTGGTGCCATGCGCATCGTGGGCGACGGCGTCTGGGGTGAGCCCAAGGACCGCCAGGCCGCTATTGACGTGGTGCGCCGCGCCGTCGAACTCGGCGTGGACTTCATCGACACTGCGGATTCCTATGGCCCCAACGTCAGCGAGGAGATCATTGCCGAGGCCCTGCATCCGTACAAGGAGGGGCTGAAGATCGCCACCAAGGTGGGCTTCACCCGCACCGGGCCCAACAAGTGGATCCCCGTGGGCCGGCCCGAATACCTGCGCCAGCAGGCCGAGCTTAGCCTGCGGAAGTTGAAGGTGGACACCCTGGACCTGCTGCAGCTGCACCGGATCGATCCCAAGGTGGATGCCGAAGAGCAGTTCGGCGTTCTGCGCGAGCTCCAGGACGAAGGCAAGGTGCGCGCCCTGGGCCTGTCCCAGGTCAGCGTTGAGGAGCTGGAGGCCGCCGGGAAGCACTTTACGGTGTCCACCGTCCAGAACCGGTACAACCTGACCGACCGCAGTTCCGAGGATGTGCTCCGCTACTCCGAGGAAAACGGCATCGGCTTCATTCCCTGGGCGCCGATTTCCGCGGGCGAGCTCGCCCAGCCGGGCGGTCCGCTGGATGAGGCCGCCAAGCGCCTGGGCGCCACCACCTCCCAGGTGGCCCTGGCCTGGCTGCTGCGCCGCTCCCCCGTGATGATGCCGATCCCCGGCACGGGCTCCGTACAGCACCTCGAAGAGAACATGGCCGCCGCGGGCATCACGCTCGACGACGCCACGTACGCTGAGCTTGAAGCAGCAGGCAAGTAGCACGCGGCTTCCAGCCACTCACGTCAGCATAGACACCCACGTCAGCAAGGACAGGAGAAACACCATGGCAAACATTTTGATGGTCGTATCGGCCGCAGATTCCCTCACCATGAAGGACGGCAGTGAACACCCCACCGGCTACTGGGCAGAGGAACTGGTGGTATCGCACCAGACCCTGACCGGAGCCGGCAACACGGTCCATATCGCCACCCCCGGCGGCAGGAAGCCCACCGTGGACCAGGTAAGCCTGGCCCCCGAGTCGGCCGGCGGCGAGGAACGAGCCCAGGGCTTCCGGGACTACATCGCCAAGATCGACGGCGAGCTGGCGCACCCGCTGGTCCTTGCCGACGTCGACGTTGCCGCCTACGACGCCGTGGTGATGCCCGGCGGCCACGGCCCCATGGCCGACCTTTACCAGGACGCGGACCTGGGCCGCATCCTGGTGGCTGCCAACAAGGCCGGCAAGATCATTGCCCCGTTCTGCCACGGCCCCGCAGGGCTGCTGAGCGCAACGGACGACGACGGCGCATTCACGTTCAAGGGCCGGCGCCTGACGGTCTTCACCAACGAGGAAGAACTTGGCGGCGGCACCGGCGAGAACACCCCGTGGCTGGTGGAGGACGCCCTCAAGGAAAAGGGTGCCGTCATCGAAAACGGCGCCGCCTGGTCCTCCAACGTGGTCCGCGACGGCAACCTCATCACCGGGCAGAACCCGCAGTCCAGCGAGAACGTGGCCAAGGAAGTCCTCGCCGCGCTGTCGTAACCAGCCGGCTCTGACCGCTACGGACCAGCGGAGGGGACCAGTTCGCTTTGAACTGATCCCCTCTTTCCGGCCTTGGTTCCATATTCCCTGAGGGGAATATGACCGCCGCGGTCGTCCGGTTAACTGCGGTTACTCCCTGTATCCCAGGGTGTCGCAGGGCTTTGATTCCGCCTCCGGGGCTGCCGGATAGTTGCTGCAACCCGCACATTCCGCTGCAGCTTCCACCCCCTTCAAAGGAGGAACCATGGCCGTCACCACCAGGCCGTCCGCCGTCGTGGCCCTTACCGTTTCAGCACTGCTGGGACTGGCCGCCTGCTCCGATCCCGGTGCTTCGGCGGCCCCGGCATCATCGTCGTCCGCCACGAACTCCACCGGCAAGACCTTCAACCTGTCCCCGGACCAGGACCGCGTCGAAGTCGCTGCCGACCCCGCCGCGGCCGCCCTGGTCCCCGAGGCCATCAAGGCTGACGGCAAACTCACCGTGGTGACCACGGGCGGCGCGGCGCCGCTCAGCCTGTTCGCCACGGACAACAAGACCCTGATCGGCAGCGAGGTGGATATCGCTTACGCCGTGGGCGAGTCACTCGGCCTGCAGGTGGAGGTCCTGCCCGTCGCCTGGGCTGACTGGCCGCTGGGCATCGAATCGGCCAAGTACGAGGCCGTCCTGTCCAACGTCACCGTCACCGAGGCGCGCAAGGAAAAGTTCGATTTCGCCACCTACCGCAACGACCTCCTGGGCTTCTACGCCAAGAGTGATTCGGGCATTGGCGAGGTTAGGGAAGCCAAGGACGTGGCACGCAAGCGGATCATCGTAGGCTCCGGCACCAACCAGGAGGCCATCCTGGTGCGGTGGGACGAGGAGAACCGGAAGAACGGCCTGGCGCCGGTCCAGTTCCAGTATTACGACGACGACTCGGCCTCGAGCCTCGCCCTTCAGTCAGGCCGTGCGGACCTGACGTTTGGACCGAACGCCGCCGCCGCGTACAAGGCGGCGCGGGACGGAAAGACCAAGCAGGTGGGCACGGTGGAGGGCGGCTGGCCACTGAAGGCTGAGATCGCATTTACCACCAAGAAGGGCAACGGGCTGGCGGTGGCCGCGCAGGCTGCGCTGAACCACTTGATTGACGACGGCACCTACGCCAGGATCCTGGACCGCTGGGGCCTCTCGTCCGAGGCCATCCCGAAGTCGGAACTGAACCCGGCGGGCCTGCCCAAGACGTAGGGCCGTACCGCTGGAAAGGGCGACGAAGTAGTTTATGACTACGTCCTGGTTAAGCAGGGCCACGAGAAGCAGCACGCAACCTGGGAGATAACCCCGCCAGGAGCCCCGATGAGCCACCCCCGCCGACGCCCTGGCGCCACATCCGCGGAGCCGGACCCGCCGGCGCCGGATCCCCTGCTGGAACGTCCGGGGGTCCGGCCCGCGGGTCCGCGCCGGGTTTTTCGCGACCTGGGCCTGTCCTATGTCTCCAACGGGGCCATCGGGCTCATCTTCGCGGCGTCCGGGCCCATCGCCGTCACCCTGGCGGTGGGAACAGCGGGCGGCCTGACCCAGGGCCAGCTTTCGTCCTGGGTTTTTGGCATTCTCTTTTCCGGCGGGGCGGCCACGCTGCTGATGTCACTCATCTACCGGCAGCCCCTGGGCTTCGCCTGGTCCATCCCCGGCACCGTGCTCCTGGGACCGTCCCTGCAGCACCTGTCCTTCCCCGAAGTCGTCGGGGCCTTCTTCACCTCCGGCGTGCTGATCCTCGCCCTCGGCGCCACGGGGGTGGTCCGCCGGGCCATGGCACTGGTGCCCATGCCACTGGTGATGGCCATGGTGGCTGCGGTGTTCCTGAAGTTCGGCACGGACATCGTTGCCTCCACCCAGAACAATCCGGCGGTGGCAGCCCCCATGGTGGCCGCTTTCCTGGTCCTCACCGCGGTTCCCAGGCTTGGCAGGTTCCTGCCGCCGGTCCTGGGCACCCTGGTGGCAGGGGGTATTGCCGTGGCCGTCAGCGGCCAGTTCAACCTGCCGCCCGGCGGACCGCTCCTGGCCACTCCGGTTTTCACCGCCCCTGAATTCACATGGGCCGCCCAGCTCGAACTGGTGGTTCCGCTGGCCCTCACCGTGCTGTTCGTCCAGAACGGCCAGGGCATCGCCGTCCTCCGGGCCGCCGGCCACCAGCCGCCCGTGAATGCCTTCGCCATGGCCTCCGGCGCGTTCTCGGTGCTGAACGCCGGGTTCGGAGCCGTTTCGGCGTGCGTCACGGGCCCCACCAACGCCTTGTTGACCTCGTCCGGGAAGAGGGAGCGCCAATACACGGCGGCCGTGGCCTACGGCCTGCTGGCCCTGGTGTTCGCCGCGTTTGCCCCCACCCTGACCCGGCTGATGCTGGCCGCGCCCAAGGAGTTTGTCCTTGCCCTGGGCGGCATCGCGATGCTGCGGGCTTTGCAGCAGGCATTCGTTACGGCCTTCGCCACCAGCTTTACGCTGGGTTCGCTGGTGACGTTCGTGGTGACCATCTCCGGCATGAACCTGTTCAACATCCACGCCGCCTTCTGGGGGCTGGTCATCGGTTACGGGGTGTCCCGCCTGCTGGAGCGCGCGGACCACTCCCGGCCGTGACGGCATGCAGCTCAACGGACGCCCGCCCGGGTCCGGCAAAGTGCGCTTCGGCACGTTTAGGCAATAGTCTGGCCAGATGGGGACCAGTGCCGTGACTTCCGGCGAACAAGTGGACAGGCAGAGCCGCATCCTTGAGGCGGCGATGGACCTGCTGTCCCGCCACGGCATCTCCGGGGTGAGCATGCGCTCCGTGGCGCGGGAAGCCGGCGTGGCCCTGGGCCTGGTCAACTATTACTACGACGACAAGACCACCCTGATCCGCGCTGCCTTGCGGCGGGTGGACGAGCATGACCTCCTGCTGGTGGCACCGGACCCGTCCCTGACGCCGGAGGAGCAGTTGCGCAACGCCCTGCGGCGGGTGGCCGGCAAGGATCTGCTGACCACGCGCTACCTGTCATTGCGCCTGCACCTGTGGGCCCTCGCCCAGGCGGACGAGGACTACGCCCAAATCAATGCCGCCGCTTTTGACCGCTACCTGGACGGACTCGCGGCCCTGGTCTCCAAGGCCAGGCCGGAGCTCCCCTGGGAGGGCTGCAGGGAACGGGCGGCGGACATTGTGGTGATCCAGAACGGCGTTTGGCTGACAGCGCTGCTGGGCGTGGACACCGCCTCCATCCAGCGGAGCATTGCCCGCACGGAGCAGATTGCCTTCGCTCCCGTCCAGGAGTAACACCCGCCCGTAGCATTGAACGAGTGTTCAAGAAAAGTATTGAACACTCGTTCAATGTGCATTACTGTCCTCCGTATGACTTACGCCACACCGGCCGGAGGCGTCGCCACAAGCGCCCTGCCCAACACAGCAGCAACCTTGTTCATCAACGGCAAATGGGAGCCAGCGGCATCCGGCGCCGTCCGTGAAATCCGCAACCCCGCAGACGGCGAGCTGGTGGCCACCGTCTCGGAAGCGGGCCGGGAGGACGCCGAACGCGCCATCGCGGCGGCCCGCGCCGCCTTCGACTCCGGCGTCTGGTCCAGCGTCCCGGCACCCGAGCGGGGCGCCTTCCTCCTGAAGGTCGCCGCCGGGCTGCGGGAGCGACGGGAAAAGTTTGCCCGCGCAGAATCGCTGGACACCGGCAAGCGGATGGTGGAAAGCCGCATCGACATGGACGACATCGCCGCCTGCTTCGAGTACTTCGGCCGGCTCGCCGGGCAGCAGGCGGGCCGGGTGGTGGACGCCGGGGACGCCGACGTCGTTAGCAGGATCGTCTACGAACCCGTGGGCGTCTGCGGCCTCATCACGCCGTGGAACTATCCCCTGCTCCAGGCAGCGTGGAAGATCGCGCCTGCGCTGGCCGCCGGCTGCACCTTCGTCCTCAAGCCCTCCGAACTGACGCCCTCCACCAGCATCCTGGCCATGCAGCTGCTGCAGGACCTCGGCCTGCCGGACGGCGTGGCCAACCTCGTCACCGGGGCCGGCGCCCAGGCGGGCGCCCCGCTCTCGGAACACCCCGACGTCGACCTTGTTTCCTTCACCGGCGGCCTGGAAACCGGCAAGCGCATCGCCGCGGCCGCTGCTGCCACCGTCAAGAAGGTGGCACTGGAGCTCGGCGGCAAGAACCCCAACGTGGTGTTCGCCGACGCGGACTTCGACGTCGCCGTGGACAACGCCCTGAACGGCGCGTTCGTCCATTCCGGGCAGGTCTGCTCGGCCGGCGCCCGGCTGCTGGTGGAGGAATCCATCGCCGAACGCTTCGTGGACGAACTGGTCCGCCGCGCAGAGGGCATCCGGCTGGGCGGGCCTTTCGACGACGACGCCGAAACCGGCCCGCTCATCTCCGCAGCGCACCGCGACAAGGTCCACACCTACGTCCAGCGGGGAATCCAGGAGGGCGCGCGGCTCCGCACCGGCGGCGCGGCACCTTCAGGGGAGAAGTACGACGGCGGGTTCTACTACCAGCCGACCATCCTGGACCAGGTGCAGCGCGGCATGTCCGTGGTCACCGACGAAGCGTTCGGCCCCGTGGTGACCGTGGAAACCTTCCGCACCGAGGACGAAGCAGTGGCCACCGCCAACGACACGATCTATGGCCTGGCCGGCGCCGTCTGGACCCAGGATGCCGGCAAGGCGCAGCGCGTGGCCTCCCGGCTGCGGCACGGCACCATCTGGATCAACGACTACCACCCCTACCTCCCCCAGGCCGAGTGGGGCGGCTTCGGCCAGTCCGGCGTCGGCCGCGAGCTGGGCCCCACCGGCCTGGCCGAGTACCAGGAAGCCAAGCACATCTACCAGAACACCAGCCCGCAGGTCACCGGCTGGTTTGCTGACCACGGCAAGGAGAACTAGATGCACTACGACAACATCGAGGACGCCACGCAACGGGAATTCGACTACATCGTCATCGGCGGCGGGTCCGCGGGAGCGGCGGTGGCCGCACGGCTGAGCGAGGATCCGGACGTGACCGTGGCCCTCGTGGAGGCCGGCCCGGACGACCGCAATATCCCGGAGATCCTGCAGCTGGACCGCTGGATGGAACTGCTGGAATCCGGCTACGACTGGGACTACCCCATCGAACCGCAGGAAAACGGCAACTCCTTCATGCGCCACGCCCGCGCCAAGGTGATGGGCGGCTGCTCCAGCCACAACTCCTGCATCGCCTTTTGGGCACCGCGCGAGGACCTGGACGAATGGGAGTCCAAGTACGGCGCCACCGGCTGGAACGCCGCCAACGCCTGGCCGCTGTACAAGCGGCTGGAAACCAATGAAGATGCCGGCCCCGACGCAACGCACCACGGCGACTCCGGCCCCGTGCACCTGATGAACGTGCCCCCGGCGGATCCTGCCGGCGTCGCACTTCTGGACGCCTGCGAGCAGTCGGGCATCCCGCGGGCGAAGTTCAACACCGGCACAACCGTGGTCAACGGCGCCAACTTCTTCCAGATCAACCGCCGCGCGGACGGCACCCGCTCCTCCAGCTCTGTCTCCTACATCCACCCCATCATCGACCGGCCCAACTTCACCCTGCTGACCGGCCTGCGCGCCCGCCAGCTCGTGTTCGATGCGGACAAGCGCTGCACCGGCGTGGACGTGGTCGACGGAGCATTCGGCCGCACGCACCGGCTTACCGCACACCAGGAAGTCGTCGTGTCCACCGGCGCCATCGACTCCCCCAAGCTGCTCATGCTCTCCGGCATCGGCCCCGCAGCACACCTGGCCCAGCACGGCATCGAGGTGCTGGTGGACTCCCCCGGCGTGGGCGAGAACCTGCAGGACCACCCGGAAGGCGTGGTGCAGTTCGAGGCCAGGCAGCCTATGGTGCAGACCTCCACCCAGTGGTGGGAGATCGGCATCTTCACCCCCACCGAGGACGGCCTGGACCGCCCCGACCTGATGATGCACTACGGCTCCGTCCCGTTCGACATGAACACGCTGCGGCACGGCTACCCCACCACGGAGAACGGCTTCAGCCTCACCCCCAACGTCACCCACGCCCGCTCCCGCGGGACGGTCCGGCTGCGCAGCCGCGACTTCCGCGACAAGCCGATGGTGGATCCGCGCTACTTCACGGACCCGGAAGGCCATGATATGCGCGTCATGGTGGCCGGCATCCGCAAGGCCCGCGAGATCGCCGCCCAGCCCGCCATGGCGGAATGGACCGGCCGCGAGCTCTCGCCCGGCGTTGAGGCCCAGACCGACGAGGAACTGCAGGACTACATCCGCAAGACCCACAACACCGTCTACCACCCGGTGGGCACCGTCCGCCTGGGGCCAGCCGACGACGACATGTCGCCGCTGGATCCGGAGCTGCGGGTCAAGGGTGTCACCGGCCTCCGGGTGGCCGATGCGTCCGTCATGCCTGAACACGTCACCGTCAATCCCAACATCACCGTCATGATGATCGGCGAGCGCTGTGCCGACCTGATCAAGGCGGACTACGCCGGCGCCGACGCCCTGGAAAAGAAGGAGCTCACCACGTCCCTCGCCTGAGCGGCGGGTCAAAAGGGGCAGCGCTCCCAACAGCGCGGCCCCCGCAGAACGTTATTCCGCCGCACCCCAGGGCGGCCGTACCCATCGTGCTTTTCTGATCTAGGAGTCCATATTGGAACCCAGCAAGAGTATTGATTCAAGCGGCATGGACGAATTCGGCTACACCCAGACGCTGGATCGAAGCATCGGCAAGTTTGCCAGCTTCGCAGCGGGTGTCAGCTACATCTCCATCCTCACCGGTGTTTTCCAACTGTTCTACTTTGGCTTTTCCATGGCCGGCCCGGCGTACGCCTGGTCCTGGCCCATCGTGTTCGTCGGCCAGCTGATGGTGGCGCTGTGTTTTGCCGAACTGGCAGGCCGCTACCCGGTTGCGGGCTCGGTCTACAACTGGGCCAAGCGGCTGTCCTCCGGAACCTCGTCCTGGCTGGCCGGCTGGCTGCTGCTGCTGTCCTCCATCATGGCGCTGGGCTCGGTGGCCCTGGCCCTGCAGATCACCCTCCCGCAGCTCTGGGAGGGCTTCCAGTTCGTCGGCGACGGCACGGGCCCCTATGACTTCGCGATGAACGGGGTGGTCCTGGCCACCATCATGATCACCATCTCCACCCTCATCAACGCGTTCGGCGTGAAGCTGATGACCCGGATCAACAGCATCGGCGTCTTCGTGGAGCTCATCGCCGCCGTGCTGCTGATCCTCGCACTGGCCTGGCACGTGGTCCGCGGGCCGGAGGTCTTCTTCCAGACCAACGGCTTCGGCGAGGGCAAGGACCTGGGCTTCTTCGGCGTTTTCCTGATCGGCGCCATGGCCTCCGGCTACGTCATGTACGGCTTCGACACCGCCAGCTCCCTGGGCGAGGAAACCAAGGATCCCAAGAAGACCGCGCCCAAGGCCATCCTGCGCGCCGTCACGGCATCATTCCTGCTGGGCGGGGGGATCCTGCTGTTCGGCATCCTGGCCGCACCGGACCTCACAGACCCGCAGATCGGCTCACCCGACGGCGGCCTGCAGCACATCGTGCTCTCCGTCCTGGGCGGCCCGTTCGGCAAGGCCTTCCTGGCCTGCATCGTGGTGGCCGTGGTGGTCTGCACCCTGGCCGTCCACGCCGCCGCCATCCGGATGATGTTCGCCATGGCCCGTGACAACAACCTGCCCTTCAGCCGGCAGCTGGGCAAAGTGGACCCGGTCCGCCGGACCCCCACGGTAGCAGCGATCGTCATCGGCGTCCTGGCGGTCATCCCGCTGCTGGTCAACGTGATGCAGCCGGCCATCTTCACCATCCTGTCCAGCATCAGCATCGTGCTGATCTACCTGTCCTACCTCCTGGTCACGGTTCCCCTGCTCCGCAATCGGATCCTGAAGAAGTGGCCGCTGGTCGCGGACGGTTCCGAGCCCGGGTTCAGCATGGGCAAATGGGGGCTACCCGTGAACATCCTGGCCGTCCTGTGGGGCGCCGCCATGACGGTTAACCTGGTCTGGCCCCGCCCGGAGATCTACAACTCGGTGCCGCCGTTCGAGTGGTACCTGCAGTGGGGCGGCGTATTCTTCGTTGCCGCCGTGGTGATTGGCGGGACCCTCCTGTACCGCCTGAAGATCCGCCACCAGACCGGGGTGCTGGCCGAGCACGCTGCCGCAGTGGCCGCCCATCCGTCGTCCAATGACCCGCGGTACGACGCGCCGGAGGAAGCGGTGCCGGCCAACGCGTTCATGGCAACCGAAGGCTAGCAGCGCCTCAGCAGAAAGGTCGACGGCGGCACTCACCCGAGTGCCGCCGTCGACCCCTTTACTTCGGTCAGGTCAGGTTAGAGAGCCTTCAGCTATCTGGCACCGGCAAATTGTCCGGCCTCACGGAGATCCTTTGATGCCGAGAACTCCTCGGCCGCCGCGTTCTCCTGGTACTCCACGAGTTCCACATGATGTTCCACCAAAGCGTTCTTCACGTCCGATGGGGAAGCATAAAAGTACTCCCTACGATGGTTGACGAGGTTCACCCGCTGAGCCGCAAAGTGCTGGTGGAGCATAGTCTCGATGCCAACCGCGTCCTTGGAGAAGAACAGCGCGTGGACGTCAAAGAGGAATGGAACCGATGCATCACCCAGCTCACGCACGCGATCCATCGGGTTGAGGCGACGAGTCATTCCGATCTTGACCACCCCGTCACCAAAAGCTCCGAGGTTGGAAATGACGTACACGTACCCTGCACGGGTATTCAATGCATTGTCTTCAGCATCCGCGAGTTTTGCTTCTGCTTCGTCAAGCTGTTCCTGAACGCGCTGGACACCTTCAAGGTCTCCGGCCGCCTGAAGCTGAACGAGGACGTTGGCGTAGTGGTCGACTTCCTTTTGTTGCTTGGCCTTCAAAGCTTCCCACTCGCGCTGCGCCTTTGCAGCCTCGCGAGCTTCTGCTCGGGCTTCTGCCTCCAACTGTTTCTGGATGGCGACTGCTTCCAGGTGCCGGGCCGCCAGTTCAAGCTCCTTTTCTCGCAATGAGTGGAACGCGTTCGTAATTTGGAGACCGATCATGGTGCCGCGCTTGGCAATCTGCTCCCGAGCTTTTTCCAAGCGTGCCGCGGCGGTGTGAAGATTGCCCGCTTTTACTGTCTTCACACAGTTTTCCGCCTCTGCGTTATACGCCCGAAGCAAGAGCGCGGAAAGGTCACGAACAAATTTGGTTCCCTCTTTGGCCGAGCCGTTGAACGTAAAGCCGGAGACGGTAGTAACTGCCGTCTTTTCACGGAGCTTGTCCTTAATCCGTGAGCGGACAGTGGCCAGTTCATCGGCAAGCTTCACCGATGTCTCAGCGGGGTGCTCATAGTCGTAGAACCCGACGTTGTGCCGGTCGGCGACCTGGCGGACGTCCAGAACCTCGCCTCGGACTGAATCCAACTCTGCTTTTATCGCAGCCAACTCCTGCTCAGCTGAAGAAATACTTCTAGCCAGGTCGGCCTGGTGACGCTCCCCAGCCAAGGTATCCATGGCGCCGAGTCGCTGCAGGTCGGCCAACATCTGCACATTCGCCAGATAGACCTCATCTGAATATTGCTTCAGCCCTGCCGCAGGAAGGGGCGGCGCACCTAAACCCGTGCGGTAGGTGTTCTCGGCACTAACACCGAATCCCTCTGCAGGGGCTCCAAATGCTGTCCTGTATTGCTTGAGAACATCAAGCAATATCCAGATAACAGCGCCGGCGGGGATAAGACTAAATGGAAAAACGGAAGTTGGGAGGACCGCGGTAATTAGAAGAGCAATGCAGGCCCAGACAATGTGCTTGGTAAAGCGTCCCTGCACTCTCTTTGGTTTCTCCGGTTCCGGCGTAGGTCCGGACGATACATCAGACATGGTCCCCCCATTTGTTAAGTAATTGGTGCTCGAACCGTAGCAGCAGACGGCGACATAGATAGGACATCCAGGCCACTTCCAGCATTCGGCTCCAAGGAATGCAAAGCTCCTCACGACGCGTTGCACTCATTCGGGAAGCCTAGATATGAGCAGCCACCGAAAGGCTTGACCGGACGAGGGACTGAAGAGGGGGCGTTGTCGTGACGGGCGCCGCGGCCGCCCACGCGATGGTCCACCGCGGACCTGCGCGTGGTGAGGGCCCGCGTCACACAACGGAACGGCCATCCGCTCCGGACCGCCAACGCCCTACCCTTGACAGGTGACATTGACTAAACTCCGCACCGCGTCCGCGGGCTCCCTCGCCGCCGCAGGCCTCCTGCTGACCCTCGCCGCCTGTTCCACGCCGGCCTCCACCCAGCCAAGCTCCTCGGCCCCTGCCTCATCTGCAGCGGCTTCGTCGAGCGCCAGCGCCGCTTCAACCTCAGCCGGCCCCTGCGCCGGCGTAAAGGTCATCGTCGATTCGGGCGCCCTGAAGCAGTCCGCCGCCGACACCTCCGCCTGCGTGTCCGTGGACGGACCCACCCTGGCATCGGCCGTTCTGGGCAAAGCTGAAGTGAAGGTCGAGGGCACCGCCAAGTACCCCACGAGCTTCGCATGCCGCGTCAACGGAGTGCCCGCCGCGGACTTCGACATCAAGCACAAGGGTGGCACCACCCGTGAAGCGTGCGATGACAAAAACACTGTCTCGTATTGGGCGCTCTGGGTGAAGCCCGCCGCCGGCGAGTGGGCTTACGCGCAGGAAGGCCTGGACAGCCTGAAGCTCAACCCCGGCGAGAGCCTTGAACTGCTCTACACGGTGGACAACGAACCGGCAGCACCCGCGTCATGACCTTTCGGCCCGCGCCGTTGCGCGCAGCGGCGGTTCTCGCTGCTGTGTTCATCGCGGCACGGGTCGCCTACCGGGTCCTTTTCAACGGGACAGGTACCGGCAGCCCGGTCCTGCTGGACCTGCCGCCGCTGCGGCTTCCGGCTCCCTACGCCCATGTGGTGTTCCTGGGCCCGGTCACCGGTCCGGGGCTGTGGGCAGCGGTGTTGTCCGCATTGCCCATCGCCGCGACCATTCTCGCTTTCGGCCTGCTCAACGCCTGGGTGGATGTGTCCCGGGGCTTTGTCCGCCTGGCCCGCGGGGGCCCCCTGCAGGGCGTGGCGCGGATGCTGGTGGTGGCGTGGGCGGCGCTCCCGGCGCTGGCCGACGCGGTAGCCTCGGTTCGGTTGGCCTTCCGGTTGCGGGGCGAACGCTTCGGCCCCCGCGCCCTGGTGCCCATCCTGGAGCGCACCCTCGAACATGCCGGCCGGGTTGCGGCGGCCCTGGAGCTGCGCGGCTTCGGCAGCCGGGCAACACACTCAGGAAATCACGACGACGGCGCGCCGCTTCTGGTGCGCGGTGCACAGTTCCGCATCGCTGACACACGCATCAGGGTTGATTCGTTCGCGCCGCCCGCCGGGTCCGTCACGGTGATCACCGGGCCCACCGGTTCCGGTAAGTCCACCATCCTGCGCGGCCTCGCGGGCCTCCTTTCGCACGTGGACGGCGGCGGGCTGTCCGGCACCGTACGGATTGCCGGGACGGACCGTGCCTCCGCTCCCCCGCGCGACACCGCGGGTTTAGTGGGCGTCGTCCTCCAAAACCCGCGCGCAGCCTTCGCCACCAGCCGGGTCCGGGATGACATCGCCCTGGCGCTCGAGCTCCGGGGCGTGCCGTCGGCCGCCGCGAAGGCCCGGGTCCTGGCGGTGGCGGAACGGATCGGCGTCGCCGCGCTGTTGGACCGGGCCGTCAGCACCCTCTCGGCAGGTGAGGCAACGCTCGTGGCCATCGCGGCCGCCGTCGTGGACCAGCCCAGGCTGCTGCTGGTGGACGAGCCGCTGGCCGACCTCGACGCCACGGCACGCAGCCGCGTCATCGCCGTGCTCAGCATCCTGGCCCGCGAAGACGGCGTATGCGTCATCGTGGCCGAGCACCGGGCCGGAGCGCTGGTGCTGGTGGCGGATTCCTGGTGGACCATCGAGGACGGCGCCCTGGTGCCGGGCACCGCGCCCGCCCCCTCCGCTCCTGCCCATGCCCGGCCAGTTGTCTTGCCCGCCCACAGCCATGACACCGTGCTGACGGCAACCCACCTCGAGGTGCACCGGAAGGGGACGCCGCTGGTCCGCGACGCTTCTGTGGCCCTGCACCGCGGCGAGATCGTGGCGCTGGTGGGGCCGAACGGGGCCGGGAAGTCTTCCCTCCTGGTGGCGCTGGCCTTCCCTGAAGCCAAAGGCACGGTGACAATGTCCGACGGCGGCCGGGTCGCCCTGGTGCCGGACGCCTCCGATGACCTTTTCACCCGGGATACCGTGGCGGGCGAGCTGCGGGCGGCGGAACGGCGGCTGGCGCGCAAGAAACACGGCGCGGCGGTTGCTGCCGGTGCCGCGGCGGCCCGCGTTGCCCGGCTTCGGGGAGACGTTCATATTCCGGTCGGGAACGGGCATCCGCGGGACCTCTCCGCCGGCGAGCGCAGGATCCTGGCCATCGCCCTGCAGACCATGGACAGCCCCGGGGTGCTGCTGATTGACGAGCCCACCCGCGGACTCGATCCGGCCGCACGCGGAGCGGTGGCGAATGCCCTGCGCACGGCGGCAGAGGATGGCGCGGCGGTCATGATCGCCACGCACGACCTCGACTTCGCGCACGGTCTGGGTGCCCGCATCCTGCCGATGCGTGACGGAGTGGCGCCATCCCTGGAACCTGTCGCTGCCCCGGAACCGTATGTCCCGGCACCCTCTCCCGCTTTTGCCGGAGCCCAGGCTGGGGCGTCCGCCGCTGAACAGGAAGATGTACCGGGCGCCAGGAGGCCACACCGGGTCCGGATGCCGAGGGGCGCTGAACTCGCGGTCCTCGCCGTCGCCAACCTGCTCGCCCTCGCCGCGTTCTGCTGGCCGCTGCTTGCCGCGGCCCTCCCCCAGGACGCTGCCGCCGCAACCCCCTACGCGGCGCTGGCCATTGCACCCGTGGCCGCGGTCGCCGTCGTGCTTTCCCTGGACGGGTCGGTGCGTTCGGCACACACGGTGGCACTGCTGGGCGTGCTGGCTGCAGTCGGTTCAGCGGTGCGGGTGGCGAGCACCGGCGTCGGCGGCGTGGAAGCGGTGTTTATCCTGCTGATCCTGGCTGGCCGGGCGTTCGGTCCCCGGTTCGGGCTGCTGCTCGGGGCCGCCACGATTGCCGTCTCCAGTGCGCTGTGGGGCGGGATCGGGCCGTGGACGCCGTTCCAGATTTTTGCCTGCGCGTGGGTGGGCGCGGGGGCCGGGCTGCTCCCCCGCCGGGTGCGGGGCAGGGCAGAGCTGTGGATGCTGGCGGCCTACGGCGTGGTGGCGTCCTATGTGTTCGGGCTGCTGCTCAACCTGTGGTTCTGGCCCTTCGCCGTGGGCAGCGGCACCGGGATTTCCTATGTTCCGGGCGCACCGCTGGGCACCAACCTCAGCAGCTTCCTGCTCTACTCACTGGTGACGTCGACGGCGGGCTGGGACACCCTGCGGGCCGTCACCACGGTGATCGGCATCGCGGTGGTGGGCCGCGCCGTGCTGGCCGCGCTGCGGCGGGTGAAGCCGGTTTCCGGTGCGGGCGGGGCTTCCGGGGCAGACGGCCAGGCCGCCAGTGTGCCGTCACCGCTGGTGCGGGACCGGCGCCAGCTCACACCGTGACGCAGACAGGTTGCCTCCAGCCAACGAATTTGTGACACTGTTGTCCTCTGTTCCCCAGTGTTAGGCAATGTTTTGACGGGCATTTCAGGTTTCGCGACGCAATCCGCGCGCTGACACTTTCCTGATGCCCCAAGGGCCGGCAAGTTCAGCGCTTCACCCGCTGAAACCACCGGGAGCCCGATGCCGATCCACGGCTTTCTTTCCCCTGCACTGATTTCCTGCCCCGCAGCATACGCCTGCCTATGCCCCAGGCCGCCGTGGCCGCCCACCGCCACGCCCCGTCCGCCTTAGGACCCGCGCTCTACGGACCTGACCTCGGCGAACCGCGGCCCAGCCGCCCAACACCCTGTTTTGGGAGCACCATGCCTGCAATAAAAAATCCATCCATCGTCCTCACGGACGTGCATTTCCGGTGGCCGGACGGCTCGCCGGCTTTGTCCGGGATATCCGGGAGCTTCGGGCCCGGGAAAACCGGGCTCGTCGGAACGAATGGCTCCGGGAAGTCAACGCTGCTGCGACTCGTGGCGGGGACCCTCACACCGACGGCCGGCAGTATCACCACGGGAGCCGACGTCGGCTACCTTCCGCAGACCCTGACGCTGCACGACGATGCCACCCTGATGGAGCTGCTCGGGATCAGGGACAAAGTCCGTGCTCTGCGGGCTATCGAATCCGGTGACGCAGCGGTAGAGCATTTCGATGTGCTGGGCGACGACTGGGACATCGAGGCCCGTGCGGACGAGGCGCTGGAGGGGATCGGCCTGACCGGCGTCGGGCTGGACCGGCGCGTGGGCGAACTGTCCGGCGGGGAAGCCATGCTGGCCGCCATCTCCGGGCTCCGGATCCGGCGCACCCCCATCACCTTGCTGGATGAACCGACGAACAACCTGGACCGCCGGGCACGCTCGGCGCTCGGAGGGATGCTGGCTGACTGGCCGGGCAGCCTGGTGGTGGTCAGCCACGATCTGGCACTGCTGGAACTCATGGACAGCACGGCCGAACTGTATGAGGGAGGGCTCACGGTGTTCGGCGGCCCCTACAGCGAGTGGCAGGCGTACATGGACAGCCAGCAAGCCGCAGCCGCGCAGGCAACCCGTGCCGCTGAGCAACTGGTGAAGAAGGAAAAGCGGCAAAAGCAGGAGGCCGAATCGAAGCTCGCCCAACGGGCCAGGACGGGCCAGGCCAGCTACGACAATAAGAAGGGATCCAAGATCCTGATGAACCAGCGGGCCTCTGATGCCCAGGTCTCAGCCGGACGAATGCGTTCCGGCATGGACGCCAAAGTGCAGGCCGCGCAAGCGGCCCTGGACGCCGCCGCAGCGAGGGTGCGGGACCAGGAGCGGATATCCCTGAACCTTCCCGACCCGGACGTTCCGCGCGGCCGGCGGATCGCGGAACTGCGGGGCACCAACCGCTCCTTTGTGGTGCAGGGCCCGGAGAAGGTGGCCATCATCGGACCCAACGGTGCTGGCAAGACCACACTGCTGGAACGCTTGATGGGCGGTGTCCCGTGCATCGAGGGCGAAGCCGGTGGAAGCCTGCTGACGGACCGCGCCGGCTACCTGCGTCAACGGCTCGACGGGCTGCGGGAAGAGGCAACAACCCTCGAAAACGTACAGGACGCCGCGCCGGACGTGCCTGCGGGTGATATCCGCAACCAGCTGGCTCGGTTCCTCCTCCGTGGCGACAGCGTGAACCGGCCGGTGCACACGCTCTCGGGCGGTGAGCGGTTCAGGGTTTCCCTGGCCCGGCTGCTTTTCGCCGACCCGCCGCCTCAAGTCCTGATCCTGGATGAGCCAACCAACAACCTGGACATCCGGAGCGTTGACCAGCTGGTGGAGTCGCTCGGGGCCTACGGCGGCGCCGTCATCGTGGTCAGCCACGATGACGCCTTCCTGGACCGGTTGGACCTGGACTTCATCCTCGGCATGGGACGCGATGGGTCGCTGACCGAACTGGCCTCGCTGCCTGGCGCGGAATGATAGGAGGCCGGGGCCGGCAGCGCGGTCCCCAGGGCCACAGCCGAACTCACACCTTGAAGTACTTGGCCTCCGGGTGGTGGAACACGAACGCGTCGGTGGACTGCTCGGGGTGCAGCATCAGCTCGTCGCTCAGGATGACGCCCATGCGCTCGGGCTTCAACAGCTCGGTGACCTTGCGGCGGTCCTCCATGTCAGGGCAGGCGGGGTAGCCCAGCGAGAACCGGGCACCGCGGTAGTCCAGCTTGAAGTACCCTGCTGTGTCCTTGGGCTCCTCGGACGCGAAGCCGAGCTCCTTGCGGATGCGGGCATGCCAGAACTCGGCCAGCGCCTCGGTGAGCTGCATGACCAGGCCGTTGAGCTCGTAGTAGTCGCGGTACTGGTTGGCCGCGAACATCTTGGACGTGAACTCCTCGATCCTGGAGCCAGCGGTGACCAGCTGCACGGGCAGCACGTCGATCTGCCCGGATTCGCGGGACTTCACGAAGTCGGCCAGGCAGAGGTGCCGGTCGCGGCGCTGCCGTGGGAAGTCGAAGCGCAGGCGGTCGGTGCCGATCGGACCGCCTGAACCACCGTCCGGGGCGAGCAGACCGGCCTGGCCCAGGACGCCGTCGGGATCCTCGCCGTGGTGAAGCACCACTACCTGCTCCCCTTCGGAAACCACGGGGAAGTAGCCATAGGCCACGGACGCGTCCAGCATGCCCTCGCCCAGGATGCGGTCCAGCCAGTAGCGCAGGCGCGGCCTGCCCTCGCGTTCCACCAGTTCCTCGTAGGAGGCCCCATCCTCGCCGCGGCCGGGCTTGAGGCCCCACTGGCCCATGAAGGTGGCGCGCTCGTCGAGGAACGCGGAGTAGTCGTGCAGCGAGACGCCGCGGACAATGCGGGTGCCCCAGAACGGCGGCACGGGGACGGGGTTGTCGGTGGCGACGTCGGAACGGCCGGGCATGGCCTCGGGCTCGGTGATCGTGAACTTGGCACCGCCCTTGTGGATGCGCTTCTTCAAAGGCGGCAGGCCGACGTCGTCCGGGGACTCACCGCGGGCAACGCGCACCAGGGGTTCCATGAGGGACAGGCCTTCGAAGGCGTCCTTGGCGTAGCGGACCACGCCGTCGAACTGCTCGGCGAGGTCCTGTTCCACGTAGGCGCGGGTGAGGGCTGCGCCGCCCAGGATCACGGGCCACTTCTTGGCGAGGCCGCGCGACTGGAGCTCCGCGAGGTTTTCCTTCATCACCACGGTGGATTTCACCAGCAGCCCGGACATGCCAATGACGTCGGCGTTGTGCTGCTCCGCCGCGGCGATGATCTCGGCGATGCCCTGCTTGATGCCAATGTTGATGACCTTGTAGCCGTTGTTGGTGAGGATGATGTCCACCAGGTTCTTGCCGATGTCGTGCACGTCGCCGCGGACGGTGGCGATCACCATGGTGCCCTTGCCGGAGGAGTCCGACTTCTCCATGTGCGGCTCGAGCAGGGCGACGGCGTTCTTCATCACCTCGGCGGACTGCAGCACGAACGGCAGCTGCATTTCGCCGGCGCCGAAGCGTTCGCCAACCACCTTCATGCCTTCGAGCAGGTGGTCGTTGATGATGCCCAGTGGGGTCATGCCCTCGCTGCGGGCCAGGTCCAGGTCTGCTTCGAGGCCCTTGCCTTCGCCGTCGATGATGCGCCGCTCCAGGCGAGCGCCCGTGGGCAGCGCGGCGAGTTCGGCGGCGCGCTGGTCCTTGAGGGCTGCGGTGTCGACGCCGGCGAACATGTCGAGCATGCTGGCGAGGGGATCGTAGGTGGTGTTGCCGTCGGCGTCGTATTCGCGGCGGTCCCAGACCAGGTCCAGGGCCACCTTGCGCTGCTCCTCCGGGAGGGAGGCGAGCGGCACGATCTTGGCGGCGTCGATGATGCCGCTGGTCAGGCCTGCCTGGACGGCTTCGTGCAGGAACACGGAGTTCAGGACGATGCGGGCGGCGGGGTTCAGGCCGAAGGAGACGTTGGAGACGCCGAGGGTGGTGTTGATGCCGGGGTATTTGGCGGTGATCTGGCGGATGGCCTCGATGGTTTCGATCCCGTCGCGGCGGGTTTCCTCCTGGCCGGTAGCGACGGGGAAGGTGAGGCAGTCGACGATGATGTCCTCGACGCGCATGCCCCATTCACCCACGAGGGAATCGATCAGGCGGGAGGCGATGGCCACCTTGCCCTCGGTAGTGCGGGCCTGGCCCTCTTCGTTGATGGTTAGGGCAATGACGGCGGTGCCGTGCTCCTTGACCAGCGGCATGATGCGGGCGAAGCGGCTGTTGGGGCCGTCGCCGTCCTCGTAGTTGACGGAGTTGACCACGGGGCGGCCGCCGATGAGTTCCAGTCCGGCCTTCAGGACGGGTGGTTCGGTGGAGTCGATGACCAGCGGGAGGGTGGAGGCCGAGGCGAACCGGGAGACGATCTCCTTAACGTCCGCCACGCCGTCGCGGCCCACGTAGTCGACGCAGACGTCCAGCAGGTGCGCGCCCACGCGGATCTGTTCGCGGGCGATGTCCACGCAGTCGTCCCATCGTTCCTCGAGCATGGCCTGGCGGAAGGCCTTGGAGCCGTTGGCGTTGGTGCGCTCACCGATGGCCAGGTAGGCGGATTCCTGGTCGAAGTTCACGTGCTGGTAGAGGGACGCGACGCCGGCCTCGCGTTCTTCGGGGATTCTCGCCGGCGCGTTGTCTGCTTTGGTCTCCACGGCTTTGTTGCGGAAGGGGGCAAGACGTTCGACGACGGCGGCCATGTGTTCCGGCGTCGTACCGCAGCAGCCGCCCACCAGGCCCAGGCCGAATTCGCGCACGAACTGTTCGTGCGCGGTGGCGAGTTCGGTGGGGGTGAGCGGGTAGTGCGCGCCGTTGGCGCCGAGGATGGGCAGGCCGGCGTTGGGCATGCAGGCGATGGCCACGGAGGACTGCTTGGCGAGGTGGCGGAGGTGCTCGCTCATCTCGTCGGGGCCGGTGGCGCAGTTCAGGCCGATGGCGTCGACGCCGAGCGGTTCCAGGGCGGTGAGCGCGGCGCCGATTTCGGAGCCCATGAGCATGGTGCCGGTGGTTTCGACTGTCACCTCGACGAAGACGGGGAGGCGGATGCCCTTGGAGACGATGGCCTGCTTGCAGCCGTTGACGGCGGCTTTGGTCTGCAGGAGGTCCTGGCTGGTTTCGATGAGGAACGCGTCAGCGCCGCCGTCGATGAGGCCCTCGGCCTGCAGGGCGAAGGTCTGCTTGAGGTAGTCGTAGCTGGTGTGGCCCAGGCTGGGGAGCTTGGTGCCGGGGCCCATGGAACCGAGGACCCAGCGCATGCGGCCGTCTGTTTCTTCTGCCGCCTCTGCGCGTTCGCGGGCGATCTGCGCGCCTTTTCTTGCCAGTTCCTCGATGCGGTCGTCGATGCCGTAGTCCGAGAGGTTGGACCAGTTGGCGCCGAAGGTGTTGGTTTCCACGGCGTCGATGCCGGTGGCGAAGTAGGCGTCGTGGATGTCCGCGACGACGTCCGGGCGCGTGTCGTTGAGGATCTCGTTGCAGCCCTCAAGGTTCTGGAAGTCCGTGTCCAGCTGCAGGTCACGGCCCTGCAGCATGGTGCCCATCGCGCCGTCGGCAATGACCACCCGGTGGTTCACG
Organism: Pseudarthrobacter sp. C4D7; assembly: GCF_013359725.1. Lineage (GTDB taxonomy): Bacteria > Actinomycetota > Actinomycetes > Actinomycetales > Micrococcaceae > Arthrobacter. The sequence continues at coordinate 187,186 of NZ_JABFMW010000003.1, forward strand.
GCGTCCAGCAGCTCCTGGGACCGGGCGGGACGGGGGACGGACTCGATGTCCAGTGCGAAACGAGGCATTTAAACAGGTTACGGGCGACACGCCGAAACATTGCTTCGTGTGTCAGTGTGCTACGACGGGGGCTCCTCAACACAGATCGGTGCCATTAGAAACGTCCCGCACTTACGCCACCTATGGATAAAGGCCCACCTGCAACTCCGCTGGACCTCTCCCGGATGTTTAAGTCATATATGGGCCGACCTGCCAGCGACAAACAAGCTCACAACTCCGTGTCCGGAGGTTGGCTGGGTCGAAATGGGACTCAAACTCCTCCCTGAGCGATTCTTAGCGTGGGGCAGCTAAGTTCGCCGCTTCCCTACTATGGCCTCGTGTAGGGGATGAGTCGAATCGTCGTCAGTTAATCATTTGTGGTCTCTTTGCTGCCTGCTATCTCGATACGCGCCAGGGCCTCCCGTGCTGCCGACCGTATAATTCTCGGAGAACCATCTTGATCTAGGCTCACAAGCTCCGGTTTTACGAACTGAAGAAGTTCACTATGCTTCGGGGCAATCATCTGAATGGCATGAATTATCCTCAGCGGCACTCGAATTCCGTCAGATGCTATGAGCTCGATAATGCGAGCCTTCACGGAGTGGGTTATTTCGGAGTTCTGTCGCAATGACAAGACTAACGAGTGGCCTGCCTCGGCACGAACTTCCGGATGTTTGTCTCTCGCTAGCTGGAGCAACATAACATGCCCCCAGGTTGCATCGTCTGACGACAGAATAGACGGTATTGTTCGAGCGGCTTCAACTCTAGCCGGGTCATCAGATGCCGCCAGTCGAAGCACTGAACTCAGCGAGTCTGAGTGTGACATTATCTTGAGCGCACTCCCCAATCGCACTGCGGCAGCGAAAACAGGCAGAGGCTTGGGACCAAAAAAATGGTCGCTGCGGGCCCCTTCGATCACAGAAGTCCATTTATGTCGCAGCGCCTTTTTTACGGGATCGGGGATCTCTTGTGCCCTGCTTGCCAAACGGTCTAAGGCCTTTTCCTTGAAGACGGCATCGACGAGAGGGTTCGTCAAAAAATCCGAAAGCGCTATCCACACTTCCTTATCCGCAAACCTGAATGCAAAGGCTGAGGCTACATTGCTGGAGGAGAGGCCGCCAAATGACAGAACCCCGGTGCGGGCACCTTCGATCTCGGCCGCTAAGGCAGCAATTATACTTGAGCGCGCCTCGTCGATAATTTCAGGGTTCTCGCCACTCGGGAGTCCATTATCAGCCAGAAATGCAGCACGCTCGAGGTCCTTGAGCGTCCCAAAATTCGAGACGCCACCCAATATGAAGTGAGCGGAAATACTTCGCAGTTCGTCTACGTCTGCTTTTGCTTCAGTCTCTGAGGTAATCCATCCCTTCCACAGCTTGATCGCCTCAGGACCGACTGAAGCCCAATCAATGGACTCCACGACCTTAGCTAGGGTACTAGAAAAAGGTTCAGCCAACAGCTTGGGGTTGGCCAAGTGCTGGGCTGCTCGCCTTGCTATGAAGTCGTCTTCTCCGCTGCCTGGGACCAGGCGAGCAAGTGTTTTCCATATCTTGTCTTGTACAGCCCAATCCGCGCGTCCTGAAAGTTGCTCAGTTTCCGAAAGAAGGAAGGTGGCCTTTATGGCCCGACTCAGGTCTTGCGGTGCCAAGAAATCGGCGGCGGCCTCCATTACCGAAAGGTCAGCTTCCGTGACCCACCTATCGCTACTGGCTCTACTAATAACTGTCGTGGCGTCTGCTACGAGGGCTGCGGTGGGTCCTTGACTCCTGATCCACTTCAATGCGGACTGCAGCGACTTTGTGGCCCTGCTTTGCCGTAGGAGCCGCAAGGCTTCACGGGCGCTATGGACATCTTCGTGATCTTCAAGTAGCAGCACCTTCGCCAGAGCTTCTCGGCAGCTGCGAATCCGGCTGGTATGCCCGGCGAGCTCTGCCACTAAAAGAGCTGCATAACCTTTCTCCGATGCCACATCCCGCATCAAGTAGCGCGTTCCAGTGGTCGATTCGAAAGTTGTCTCAAAAGAATCACGCAACATCATTCCGTCGCGTTCCGCAACACGTGAGTTGAGGCGCTCATCCACCCAGCTGCCTCGGCCCCTGACTACTTGAACCCACGTGTCGCCACTCAACTGTTCGAGGTGCGCCTTCGAAGCAAGGGCGTGATACCGCAGAGATGCCGCGACATCCTTCTGAACCTTTGACGCTGACCAACTAATGCCTTGCGAAACGGGAAAGTCATAGTCGAATGCTTCGGACTCCAGGGGAAGCCACTCTAATACGCTTTCGACTGCTAGCCGAGCTTCCGTGTAACCACACGCGTCTTCAAGTCGGGCAACGCGCTGTTGGAGAACTGCCGCAATCCCCAAACGGGCACTTGACGAATGGTCGTTAGGATTTTTTCTCTCGCTCAGCTGCTCAAACAGTTCGAGGAGACGAGCGGCGGCAACACTAGGAAGTTCCAGTTCGGTTAGGCCAAGGCTGCCATATAGAGCAGCCGAGACACGCGCACCCAATGGCAAGCGGGCGTCCAGCGCCAATCTCCAAAGACTTTCCGTTGACGACTCTTGAGTTTCCTCGAAGAGGGACTCCCGGGCCGCCTTAACAAGATCAACTTGCCATTCTTGACCATCTTGGACTTCCTCTACTTTGTAGCGATCTAACTCGCGCTGATCACGCCGCTCGGTAACAAGCGCCAGTTCGGAAACCCGCGTTATTGCATTTTCGCTAAAATTTGGGTGTGGAGATATAGCCCAAGGCGCCAGTGCGGCCACCATCCACTCAATGTCGTGGTTGATATTGCTCATAAATACTCCGCTCTGATGAGACTGGCCGAACCGCTGTTTGTCGTTGGAATCTCGGGACGTTCATCGTTGTACGTCATTAGGCCCATACGTCGGACATGACTGACAATGCAAGCCCTTGCTTGATCCTGAAAGAGTTCAACAGTCGGCAATCTAAACGCCAGGTGGTCGGATCCGAAGGCTGCTCCCTGACTAATAAGCAGCTCTCTGACGCCATGGGTATCGACGTCAGCTCCGCGTTTAGTCTTGTCACAGGCGACAAGAATTACAGTTCCGACATCCGTTTCCGCCTTCGATAGGCACTTATTCAAGAGCCCCTCATCAACGATTCGAGCGTGATCAACAGCAACATATGCAACAAATAGTATATCTACGTGATTTTCTGCATGAGATGCCGGTCTCAAGACTCGGCCATGTTCCTGCTGCAGATCCCCCACAACGTAGTCGATCGAATCGCGCCACCCTAAGTCGTTAAAAGGCAAAACAGCTCTCCAGCCGACAACAAGCTGCATATTCACGGCAGGCTTTTACCGAGGACAATTTGGAGCTTCTCGCGATTTAAGAATAAAGAAACTTCTTCACGGTTATTTCGGCCGCATGTTTCGGGAGCGACCTTCACGAGGAGGGACTTCGCTTCTTTCTCAAGGTCCGATTTTAGTGCGGACGCCGAAAAAGACTGAGGTAGGTCGGGACATTTTTCGTATTGAGCCCGATCGCCAACAAACGTTATTTCAACGGATTGCCTTGGAGGGGGTAATACTGAAATTGAAACCAGTGCAACGACCAATGCGGCAACTGCCGCCCCGGCCAGCCACATACCAGCATCCATTGCCTTCAGTATGCGCGTCAGAACCGCATCTGATTGTCGCATAAGTCCCGATTCGTTCGCATCGGATTGCGGCGAATACAGGGTCTCCCATGGACGCAGAAAGATGCCGAACCAATTTCCTTTGTTGGTTTCCGCTGTACGGCTGTGCACGAGAGAAGCTATGACAAAAACTGCTGTGGCAAACAGCAATAGGATAATCGATAGAAGACCCAGTAATTTGGAAAATAAGGAAAAGCTGGATGTAGAATTCAGGACGAGTCCCGCGGCCAACGCTCCTGCGCCGGTTGCGGTAATTGTCGCCACGGAGCGCGCTCGTGTCCTATAGCGTTCGGCTCCTTCGATAGCATAAAGAAGTTCTTTGTCATCGGTGGAGGAGCGGTCGGTAGCGGACACCGTACAAGGATACCGTCGACGAACTGTAAGTCCGAACCGACAGAGGCACTTCAGGCCGTGGTCTAAAATCGATCGGCGTGGCCGAGCGCACCCAACGGTTTCCTGCTGTGAGTTCTCGGAGCCGCCGCAATTTTATATCTACCGCACGCTAAACCTCCGCCACCGGAGCCGCGAACTGCGCTTCATAAAGCCTGGCGTAAGCCCCGCCCGCAGCCAGCAGCGAAGCGTGCGTGCCCTGTTCCACGATCTGGCCGGCCTCCATCACCAGGATGAGGTCGGCGTCGCGGATCGTGGACAGGCGGTGCGCGATCACAAAGGAAGTCCGGTCGGACCGCGGCGCACTCATTGCCTTCGGCACCAGCACTTCGGTCCCGGTGTCCACCAAAAAGGTCGCCTCATCCAGGATCAGCACCCACGTCCGCGCAAGGAAGGCCCGCGCAATCGTCAGCAGCTGTTTCTCCCCCGCGGACACGTTCCCACCCTCGTCCTCCAGCACCGCGTCGTACCCCTCGGGCAGCGACCGCACGAACCGGTCCACGTACGTAGCCCGGGCCGTTCCAGAACCTCCTCCGAAGTAACCCCGGGCCACCCGTACCCGATGCTGTCCCGAATCGTCCCGCCGAACAGCCAGGTATCCTGCTGCAGCACCATCCCCATCCGCGAGCGCAGCTCGCGCCGCGCCACCGAAGTGACGTCAACGCCGTCGAGCGTTATGCGCCCGCCGTCCAGCTCGTAGAACCGCATCATTAGGTTCACCAGGGTGGTCTTGCCCGCTCCGGTCGGCCCCACGATGGCCACCGTCTGCCCCGGCTCGGCCACCAAGGACAACCCACTAATCAGCGGTTTGTCCGGCGAGCACGAGAACGACATGTCCTCGAACACCAGCCGCCCCGCCCAAACAGCGGCCCGGAAGACGGCGCCGGCTCAACGGACTCCTCGTTCTCATCCAGCAGCTCAAACACCCGCTCGGCTGACGCCACCCCGGACTGCAGCAGGTTCGCCATCGACCCCAGCTGCGCCAGCGGCTGGGTGAACTGCCGGGAGTACTGGATGAACGCCTGCACATCACCCAGTTGCATCGCACCGGAGGCCACCTGCAGGCCGCCCACCACGGCGATCCCCACGTACACCAGGTTCCCGATGAACGTCATGGCCGGCATGATCAGCCCGGAAACGAACTGCGCCCCGAAACTCGCCTCATACAGCTCAGCGTTCTTCTGCCGGAACCGCTCCCCCACCTCGCGCTGCCGGCCGAACAGCTTCTGCGAGCGCTTGGCAATCAGCAGTAATCCCCAGCGTCAGCGGAATGGTCACCAGCCCTCCCAGCCCGGTTGACCGATAGTCGAATTCGGCGACGACACTTTCCACTCACCGCGCCGCCTGTGAGGCATAGCGCTGCTGGTGGGCCTGGACGCAGCGGCGCCCGGCTGCCCGCCCAGCACCGCCCCAATTCGGTCCGCCGTGAAGGACGAAGAGTGGCTCACCGAGCGCGTCAAGCACCACGCGCAAATTCCATCCCCCATTTTCTCGGCTAGTTGAAACCCCCGGGAAACCGGCCTTCCGGACGGCCTCTTGGGCAGCAAGCCCTTTTCCTTCCTCCTGGATTGTGCACGGCGCACCCCCACCCGAAACCCCTGCTCTCTAACGTGATTTCCCACACACCAAGTTCCACCCCAGAACCATGAGGAGATACACATGCCGAACTACAGGGTGTCGATGGATATCGGCGGAACGTTTACGGACATCGTGGCGTACGACCAGGCCGCAGGGACCTATGAGGCGACCAAAGCATCCACCACACCGGGCAACCTGAGCGCGGGCGTCATCGCCGGCCTCGAATCGATTGTCACCGACCTTTCCGACATCGAATTCCTGGTGCACGGCACCACCCAGGGCCTGAACGCCTTCCTGGAGCGCCGCGGCGTTCCCGTGCTGCTGCTGGCCACCGCCGGCGTCGAGGACTCCTACCACATCGCTCGCGGCCCCCGACTGGAGCTCTACAACGCCCAGTACCGCAAGCCCGCTCCCCTCCTCGAGCGGAAGGACGTCATCGGCGTCGGCGGCCGCCTCGACGGTCAAGGCCACGAGATCCGGCCGCTCGACGAAGTTGCCGTCCGCCAGGCGGCCCGCCGGGCACTAGACGAAGGATACGGCGCCGTGGCCGTTGCCTTCCTGTTCAGCTACAAGAACCCGGCCCACGAACTTCGTGCCCGCGAAATCCTGCTCGAAGAACTGGGCGAAGACTTCACCATCTCCCTTTCGCATGAAGCAGCCAAGGAATGGCGCGAATACGAGCGCACGTCCTCCGCCGTCGTCGAGGCCTACACGGGCCCCGTGGTCCGCAACTACCTCCTGGACCTGGAAGAGAAACTCGCGGACCGCGGCGTGGAGGCCCCGCTGCACATCATGCAGTCCTCCGGCGGCGTGCTCACCGCCGAGTCCGCCCGCAAGCGTCCCCTGCAGACGCTGCTGTCCGGTCCGGTGGGCGGCGCCATGGGCGACGTCGAACTGGCCGGCGTGTCCGGCAACCGCAACCTGATCGGCGTCGACATGGGCGGAACCTCCTTCGACGTCTCCCTGGTGGTCGACGGCAAACCCGACGTGTCCACCGAAGCCCACCTCGAAGGCCTGCCGATGCTCATGAGCGTCGTCAACATCCACACCGTGGGAGCCGGTGGCGGCTCGGTGGCATGGCTCGAAGCCGGCGGCCTCCGGGTGGGCCCGCGGTCCGCCGGCGCCAACCCGGGCCCGGCCTGCTACGGCCGCGGCGGCACCGAACCAACCGTCACCGACGCCAACCTGGTGCTCGGCCGTGTGGACCCCGACTGGTTCGCCGGCGGCCAGGTCGCCCTGGACCGGGAAGCGGCCATCACCGCCCTCAAAACCGTGGGCGACCAGCTCGGCCTGGACCCGATCGCCATGGCCGAAGGCATCTGCGACGTCGCCAACTCCCAGATGGCCCAGGCCATCAGGACCATCACCATCTCCCGCGGCATCGAACCGCGCGACTTTGCCCTCGTCGCCTTCGGCGGCGCAGGACCGATGCACGCAGTCTTCCTCGCCAAGGAGCTCGGGATCCCCGAAACCGTGGTTCCCCGGTTCCCCGGCGCGTTCTCGGCGTGGGGCATGCTGCAGACCAACATCCGCAAGGACTTCTCCGAGCCGTACTTCTTCCTCGATGAAGACATCGACGTCGCCGACATGGCCGGTGTCCTGCGCCGGATGGAAGCGGAGGGCCTGAAGTCCCTTGTCTCCGAGGGCGTCCCCGAGGAAAGCCGAGGGACCAGCGCCTCGGTGGACGTGCGCTACCAGTCGCAGGAATTCTCGCTGAACGTTCCCCTGACCTCCGCCGACGAACCCGAATCGGAAGGCTTCGTAGCCAACCTGGCCGCCCGCTTCTCCGCCATGTACCACGACCGCTACGGGCACTCCAACCTCGGCGCCCCGATTGAAATCGTGGCACTGCGGACGCAGGCCGTGGGCGACCTGGGCCGGCTGGAGGCACCGCTCTTCGCAACCGCAGAAAGCCCGGAGTTCAAGCACGAAGTGCGCCGGGTGGTCTTTGACCACGAAGAACACGAAACCACCGTGGTCCGCCGCGACGACCTGGCCGCCGGGCACGCCTTCGAAGGTCCCGCCATCATCGTGGAGCAGACCGCCACCACCGTGGTGCCGCCAGGGTTCAACGTCAAGGTCGACGAGTTCGGCTCGCTGGTCATCCGCACTGAAGACGCAGAAGGAAATTGAGGTACCACCAATGACAATCGCCGCAGTCAAAACCCTGGATCCCGTAACCGTGGAAATCATCCGCAACGCGCTCACCAGCGCCGCGGATGACATGAACGCCACCCTGATCCGCTCCGCCTACTCACCCATCCTCTACGAGGGCGGGGACTGCGTGGTGGCGCTGCTGGACACCGAACACCGCGTCCTCGGACAGTCCGCCGGCCTCCCCCTGTTCCTCGGCAACCTCGAAACCTGCTCCATTGCCGTGGAAGAGCTGTACGGCCGCGAAGTCTGGCAGGAAGGGGACGTGTGGATCCTCAACGACTCGTACCTTGGCGGCACGCACCTGAACGACGTCACCATCTTCGCGCCCATTTTCAACGACGGATCGGTTGTGGGCTTCGCCGCCACCCGCGCGCACTGGATGGACATGGGATCCAAGGATGTGGGTGGCTCCATGGATGCCACAGACATCTTCCAGGAGGGCTTCCGCATGGGGCCGGTCAAGCTCATGGAGGCCGGCATCGAAACCTCCGTGGTGGACCTGATCCGCACCAACGTGCGCTTCCCCTACCAGACCATCGGCGATATGCATGCGATGATCGCCGCACTCCGGATGGGAACCACCCGGATGAAGGAACTGGTGGGCCGGTACGGCATGGACCAACTCGATGCCGCCCGCGACGAAATCTTCCGGCAGACCGAGGAGATCGAGCGCGAAACCGTCCGCAACATCCCGGACGGCGTCTACGAAGCCGAAGGCGTGCTGGACAACGATGGCATCAACCTGGACACCCCTATCCCCATCAGGCTGAAAATCACCGTTGCAGGTGACACCGTGGACTTCGACGTCACCGGCTCCGCCGACCAGACCATGGGCCCGGTCAACTGCGGCGCAGCCCAGGCCGTCTCGGCCCTGCGCGTCGGATACAAGCTCCTGGTCAGCCCGGACTCCAACTCCAACGGTGGATCCTTCCGCCCGCTGACCACCCAGGTCCGCTCCGGCTCCGTGCTCGGCGCCGTGGCACCTGCACCCTGCCAGTGGTACTTCTCCCACCTGGGGCTGCTGATCGACCTGGTCTCCAAGGCCATGGCACCCGCCATGCCCGACCGCGTGGCCAGCGCGAGCCACGGCGACTCGATGATCATCACCGCCGCCGGCTTCGATCCCCGCTTCGGCCGGAACTTCGTGAGCATGGAAGCCACCCTGGGCGGCTGGGGCGCCTGGCAGGGTACCGACGGCGAATCCGCCATGATCAACAACGTCAACGGTTCCCTCAAGGACCTGCCCATCGAAATGATGGAAACCCGTTACCCGCTGCGGATCAACGAGTACTCCATCCGCCCCAACTCCGGCGGCCCCGGGCAGTGGCGCGGCGGCAACGGAGTGGTCCGTGAATACGAGTTCCTGGCCGACTGCGTGGTGGGTCTCTGGTTCGAAAGGTCCAAGACACCGGCCTGGGGCCTCTTCGGCGGCTCCGACGCCCAGGGCCCGGAAGTGGTGATCAACCCAGGCCGCCAGGATGAGGTCCGGACGCTGAAGGCCAACGCTCGGAAAATCAAGGCCGGCGACGTGGTTCGCCTGGCTGTCGGGGGCGGCGGCGGTTTCGGCGATGTCGCCAAGCGCTCCCGCGAGGACATTGAGTACGACATCATCAACGGCTTTATTACCGAGGAATTCGCCAAGACCCACTACGGCTACTAAACGCCGCATTGAAAGGATTGACCGTGAAAATCACCAAACGTCCAGCCGCAGCGATGGCCCTTATGAGCCTTGCCCTGCTGACCTCCGCCTGCACCCCACCTGCCCAGAGCAGCACCGCAGAAGCAGTGGCTGCGAAGGCAGACCAGAAGCTCAACGTTGGATTCTTCGGTTTCGCCAAATCCAACGGCTTTGCCCAGGGCACGTACCTCGGCGTGGAACAGGCGGCCAAAGCCAACAACGCCAGCGCTACCTTCGTGGACTCCAACTTCAACGCCCAGACCCAGGTCCAGCAGATCCAGGACGCCGTCACCTCCAAGCAATTCGAGGTGATCGTGGTCCAGGCCAATGACAACCAGGCCCTCATTGCACCGTTGACCCAGGCCGTGCAGGCGGGCATCACGGTGGTGGTCGAATTCTCGGTCATCGGGCCCAAGTTCGACACCATCCAGCCGCAGATCCCCGGGGCCATCAGCATCGTGGACCTCCCCACCCGCAACGGCAAGATGCTCGGCGAAATGGGCAAGGAAGCCTGCGCCCAGGTGCCGGGCGACACCTGCAAGGTGGCCTACCTTGAAGGCTTCAAGTCCCTGCCCTTGGACAACGCCCGGACCGAGGCCGTGAAGGCGGAACTGGCCACCGATCCGAAGATCAAACTCGTGGCCAGCGTGGAAGGCGGCTACACGCAGGACAGCGGCCGGCAGGCGTTCCAGAACGTCTCCCAGGCGACCCCTGACGTCAACGTGGTGATCGGCGCATCCCAGGCCATCACAGGAGCCGCAGCGGCCGCCGGGAAGAGTGACATCAAGTTCATCGGCAACGGCGCGTCCGTATCCAACGTGGAAGCGGTCCGGTCCGGTAAATGGTTCTCCATCTATGTCAGCGACGTCGTGGCCAACGGCGCCAAGGCCACCGAACTGGGGCTCGCCAAGGCGCGGGGCAAGCAGGTGGAAACCGCCATCGACGAAGCAAGCCTCTCCCCCAACAACGGCAAGGGCACCAAGGAAGCACTGGATTCCCTGAACTACGTCTCGAAGTACTCGGACTAGCCCAGCCCCCTTTCCGGGGGCACCCCGGGGCCGCAGCCTCACCGCTTCGGCCCCGGGGACCCTGGCCCTAAGTTCCCTTCCATTTCCAGAGGTCAACATGGCTATAGAACAGTTGGAAAAACCCGGGCATGCCAGCCGGAGGACCGCCCCCGAAATCACCGTCTCCGGGATCGGCAAGCGCTATGGTGCAACGCAGGTGCTGAAGGACGTCACACTGTCGGTAATCCCCGGGGAGATCCACGGCATCATGGGGGAAAACGGCGCAGGAAAGAGCACGCTGCTCAAAATCCTGGGCGGTGCCATCACAGCGGACTCCGGCACCATGGAATTGGACGGACATCCGGTCAGGATCACGACACCCCGGGACGCCATCTCACACGGGATTTCCCTTATCTCGCAGGAGCTGGCGCTGATCCCCAATCTGTCAGTGCTGGAGAATGTCTTCCTGGGCCGCTGGTCGAACAGGGGAAGCCTCCTCTCCCCCAACAGGGACAGCGAGCACTTTGCCCGGCTGCTGGAAGAGACCGGTTTTGAGCTGGACCCGAGGGCGACGGTGGGGAACCTGCCCATCGGACAACAGCAACAGGTGGAAATCCTGAAAGCCCTTGCCCGCGGGGCAAAGGTGCTGTGCATGGACGAACCCACAGCAGTCCTTAACGAGGCGGAGAAGGAAAAACTCCTGCAGGTCGTCAAACGGCTGGCCCGCGCCGGAACCACCGTCCTGATCGTCTCCCATTACCTGGAGGAAGTCCTGGGACTGGTGGACCGGGTGACCATTCTGCGCGACGGACAGCACATCGTCACCGAAGAGGCCGCCGGCCATACGCCGGAGTCGCTGGTGCGGCTCATGGTCGGCCGGGAGGTCGACTTCCTCATCCCGGACATTCCGCAGGTTCCGTCCGAAGCCGAGACGGTTGTCCGGGTAGCCGGATTGACCAGTGCCAAGGTCAAGGACATATCTTTTGAGGTCCGCCGCGGGGAGATCCTGGGCATCGCCGGGCTGGTGGGCAGCGGCCGCAGCGAAACCCTCCTCGCAGTTTTCGGTGCAGACCGGACCACCGGCGGCCACGTCGAAATCAACGGCCGCCGCATCCGCCCCAGCTCCATCAGGGACGCCATCAAAGCCGGTATCGCCCTCATTCCCGAGTCGCGGAAAGAACAGGGTCTGGTCATGTCCCGCCCGGTGGCCGAGAACATCGCCCTCTCCACTCTGCCCGCACGCTCCTGGGCCGGCTTCGTCAAGGCCCAGCGGGAAAGGACGGCCGTCAAGGACGTCAGCAAGTCCGTTGACCTGCGCGGCGCCCGCCCCGGTCAGCCGGTAGCCAACCTTTCCGGCGGGAACCAGCAGAAGGCACTTTTCGCCAAATGGCTGTTGAACCCTCCGGCGGTGCTCCTGGTGGATGAACCCACCCGGGGAGTGGACATCGCCGCCAAGGCCCGGATCCACAGCATCATCGTCGAACTGGCCGCGAAGGGCACAGCAGTCATCGTGGTCAGCTCCGAGCTCGAGGAAGTGCTCGGCCTGTCCCACCGTATCCATGTCATGAGGCACGGGCGCATCGTTGCCGAGTTCGACCGAAACGCCTCCCGCGACGAAGTCATGACTTCCGCTTTTCTGAAATAGGTGAATCCACATGACCACAACGTCAGTTGCCGTGCCCTCGACGGCAGAGAAAAAATTCAATCTGAACTTCAAAGACTTCGGGATCGTTTTTGGCCTGGCCGCCATCATGCTGTTCCTGGCCCTGAACACCGGAACGTTCCTTACGGGCCGCAACTTCATCAACCTGTTTGACCAGGCCGCCGTGGTGGGCCTGCTCGCCGCGGCAGCCACGCTGTGCATCATCAGCGGGGTCTTTGACCTCTCCTCCACCGCCACCCTCGCGGTCTCCGCCATCTCGGGCGTGATGATCACCCAGCAATTCGGCGTTACGGCCGGTTTCTTCGGGGCGTTGCTGGTGGGTGCCCTGCTGGGGACGATCACCGGGCTGATCGTGGTCAGCACAAGGGTCAATTCGTTCATCGGGACACTGGCGGTGAGCATCATTTACCGGGGCCTGGCGATCGTGATCACCGGCGGCGCGATTGTTGCACCGCTGCCTGAGCAGCTCGCTTCCTTCCAGACCTGGACCTGGCCCAGCCTCTTCGGCCTCACCGCCGGTTCAGTCTTGATGCTGGCGATGACCACCGTGCTGGGCATCGTTCTGTGGCGCACCACATTCGGACGCAGGATCTACGCAGTAGGCGGGAACCAGGAAGCCGCCCGCCTCAGCGGCATCCGGACCGGCTCCATCCACGTTGCGGTCTTCGCCATCAGCGGCCTGTGCTCGGCAATGGCCGGAATGATCCTGGCCTCGCGTGCGGGCTCGGCGCAGCCGGCCATGGCCATCGGCATCGAACTCACCGCCATCGCCGCTGTGGTCATCGGCGGCACCAGCATCCTGGGCGGGCAGGGCGCCATGTGGAGGGCCTTCGTGGGAGTCATGATCCTCACCGTCATCAGCAACGGCTTCAACCTGCTGCACTGGGATACCACCTACCAGCAAGTGGTCACGGGCGTCCTCATCCTGCTGGCCGTAGCAGCCGATGGACTGTTCTTCCGCAAATCCACCAGATGACCGTCCAGGGTGGACCCTAGAGATATGACATGGATGTATCGCGGGGCTGGGGCCCGGCAGGAACTTGAACAGGAGGCCCGGCAATGCGGGTAGGACTGATGCTCCAGGGCAGCAGTTGCCGGGCGCTCGTCCTGGAGGGACGCTCCGTCGTCTCGGTGGCGGAACAGCGGCAGGCCGGCAGCCTGGCTGACGCACTGGACAGCGTCCTGTCCTCCTTGCGCCTGCAGTTCGGAAGCCTGATCACAGACGTAACGGCCGACGTCGGACGCGTCCTCGCCGCGGCCCAGCCGGGAGACGTCATGGCTGTCCACATCTCTCCCCGTCCTCCGGCGGACCAGTTCCACAACACGAGGTTGCCGGCGAGCATTGAGCCTGCAGTCACCAGGACCGTGCATGTCCGCGGCGGCCACGACCTGCGGGGACGGCCGCTGGCACCGCTGGGCCTTAACCAGTTCCTGCTGGAACTGCCCTCCATCCTGTCCGGGGGCATGCGGAACGTAGCCATCACCGCCGTCGGCTCCACTGCCTCCGCCGAGCACGAAACCCGCATCGCGGATGCCATCCTGTCCAACAACAGCGACATGCGGATCAGCATCTCCAGTGATTTCTACTCGAGCGTGTTCCGCGACCGTGACTACACAGCCGTCCTTAACAGCGCCCTGATGGAATCAGGCGAAGAGCTGGCGGCAATGCTGGAAGAGGCCGGGAGGCGCCACTTCCCCGCCGCCGCACTGTCCTATGCAAGGAACGACGGCGGCCGGGCGCCCCTGGCACGGCTGGCGGTAGCCCCCGTGCATGCGCTCCGCCCGGAACCTGCCATGGCGATCCTCGGCGCGGCAACGCTGGGCGGGCTGTGCGACGGCGAAGTGGTTGTCTGCACCGACGAGGGTGTCAGTGTGGGCACCATCCGCAGCGGCCTGCCCGTTGCCCACAGCCTTATCCGGCAAGGCTATGAAGCAAGCCTCGCCACCAACGCGGCGATCGTGGAACCGTACACGGCCAACCATCCGGTCCGGCCCGACATCCCCTCAGTGGTCGTCGACATCCGCACCAGCCAGGACACGCCGCCTGAACACGGCCTGCTGCCAACACTTCCGGGTGTCCCGGACCTGAGCCTCATAGGCTGCGCCGCTACACCGCTGACAGCGTGGATCGACAGGCTCGAGAGGGTCAGCGGACAGGCCGAACTGCAGCGGGTTCAGCACCGGGCTGAGGAGGAAGCCGGCTCGGCTGTAGTGCAGTTGGGTGCCGGCCCTACAGACACCCGCATCATCGAATCGAGCGTCTTCGCCATGCCTTACGGGAACCCCGGAATCGTTCGGATCCGGGTCCGGGCTGCTGGCGGAACGTCCAGCTCCGAGGAGAACCCGTTGGCCGGCCAGGCCCTGGGGGTCACGGCATGAGCACCATCCTCAGCCCCGAAGACGTGGGGCACCTGAGAACCGGCGCCCATTTCCTGGCCTGCGCCATCGATCCCACCGCCATCCACGTCTACGCCGGCATGATCCAGGAGGCGATGCAAGACAGGTCCGTGGAGCTCATCACCGTGGACGAGCTCGCCCCGGATGACCTGGTGGTGGCTGTCGGCATGGTGACCCAAGGCTTGTTCATTGCTGATATGCCACCCGTAGGAGACGAATTCACCGGCTGTATCGAGGCGATCGAAACCAGGCTCGCGCGCAAAGTGGGGGCAATTTATTCACTCGCCGCTGCCAACATCAACGGAATCATTCCGCTGATGGTGGGGCTGCAGTCCTCCCTTCCTGTGATCGACTCCGATCCCATGGGGCGCGTCTTTCCGCTCATCAGCCAGACCACGTTGAACATCGGCGGGGTGGCTATCGGCCCCATAGCGCTTATGGGAGTAACCGGCGAGCGCGCCGTGGTGGAGGCAGCTGATCCGCAGCGCGCCGAGACGCTGGTCCGCGCACTTGTCACCGAGCTGGGTGGTTGGGCCGCCACCGTGATGTATCCATGCTCCGCGCGGCAGCTGGCAGAGCACGGGGTCCACGGATCCGTCAGCCGCATGATCCGCATAGGTCAGATCCTCGACGCCGACACGTCGGCTGAGAGCAAATTCCTGTCACTTTCCGACTTCCTGGGCGTGACCCGGATTGCACGGGCGCGGGTGAGCCACATCGAAGGCCTTTCACGCCCAACCGACCTGGGCCTTCCGGCCCAACCCTCGAGCGTGACGCTGGTGGATGAAACCACCGGGCAGATCATCCGGCTGGAGATCCAGAATGAGATTTTGCTGGTGCTCGTGGACGGTGCCGTAGCGGCAGCTGTCCCCGACATGGTGACCCTGCTCAACTCCGAGCACGGCTCTGTGGCCAGCCTGGAAGACCTTCGGGTGGGCAACGTGGTGGATGTGCTCAAACTCAATGCCGCCCCGCAATGGTATTCGGAGGCGGGGCTGGACCTGGCCGAACCGGCGGCGTTCGGCATCCCGCTCAAGCATCCGAGGCGGCGTCATGGTTAGGCCGATGAAGGACACCCGGCTCGACGTTGCGGGGCTGCTGGCGCACGGGTCGCTGCGAGGCACCACGGCGCTGTACCTCACCCCCGCCAGCGCAGTGATCGAAAGCGTCGTTCTGGTCTCCCAGCTTGAGGCGATCCAGCGGGTGCGGCCGAATACGGTTGTGGTCCTGTCTGCAGAAATGGGCTCTGGTGGATGGCTCGTATCCGCCGCCCTCCGGCATGCCTGGGAACGGCGGGCCAGCGCCGTCGTCGTGGCCGGAAGCACATATTCCAGCGCCGTGATCGGCCTGGCTGAACGGCTGGGCATCACCCTGCTGGCGTCGGAAGGAAACCCTGCCGGAGTCGCGTTGGCCTTGGCCGCCGAGATCGGCGCCGCCCTGTCCGTGGTGGATGCGGAGCTCGCCCGGTTCGCCCGGGCGGTGGCCAAGGACAGCACGCTGACTGACGTGCTCAGTACCATCTCCGGGGAACTGGACGGGGTGGGCGTCTCGCTGGAATACGATGGCGTGGTCCTCGCCTCAGCCGGTATGGACCCGCGGGACCAGGCCGAGGTCATCACGGTTGACGTGGGGGCTGCCAACGCCGCCGTCCCTTCCGCCCTCACCGCGCGCGTACCCGCCTCCGGTGTCCATAACCTGCGGCTGGTCCGTTCAATCCTGGAAGTCGCTGCCCCTTCCGTCAAGGCCGCATGGTTGATGGGCGACTCCCGGGACGCGGCCCGTGCCGTCCCCACCGCGGCACTGGCCGGGCTGAACCAAAGCCGCGGTTCTTCCGGCGCAACCTTCGAGGAAGACCACCGGCACCTCCTCTCACAGCTGGGCTGGCGCCGGCACGAACGATACGTGGCCGTATGGATCTGCCATGGTGACTCCAACACATCTGGTCCCGACCTGACAGCTGTGCTGAGGCTGCTCTGGCGAAAGGTAGCTGCACGCAGCCCCTTGGCCAAGGTCGACGGCGGCTGGCTAGCGCTTGTTCCGGCCGCCCACGAGTCAGTTGTTGCACAGCTCGAACTACGGCTCAAGACACGGCTCCGGCCTGCCCTGGCCGAGCTGGGCCTGGTGGCCGGGTTGTCCCGCTGGGTGGAGGAGGCTCCGCCGCTTCCGTCCGTCATTCAGGAGGCGCGGCTGGCAGCAGTCTCCGCCCAGTCTGCTGGACAGGGCACAGTCCTGGGCTTCGCCGGCCTGGGCGTAGCGGCCGCAACCGCATTCGTGGATCAGGACGCCGTGGCACTGGTGGCTGAACTGACCCTGCCGCGGCTAATGACCAGTCCTGACAGGGACGCGATAGTGGCTGCGGCAGCGGCGTTCCTTGACCACCGCAGCTCGGTCAGCCTCGCTGCGGCGGCGCTCGATGTGCACCGCAACACCCTCCAGGCCCGGCTGGGCCGTGCCCGGGAGCTGGGCGTCCCCTTGGACAATCCGTCCGAGTTGCTGTCCGTCCACCTGATCCTCAACGTACTGCGGGCCGCGGCACACGAGAAACAGACTTTCAAAGATCCCCACGAAACCAGAAAGGACTCCCATGAGTTCCCAGTTTGAATCCTTCGACGACGTCTACGCTTCCGCCCGGGACACTGTGGGCGTCCGTCTCTTCACCGCCTCCGTCATCGCCGACGAAGGCACCAGCATGGCGCGCATCTACACCACGCACCCCGAGGTCTACCCGGTTGGCGGAAAGAAGACCCTCGCGGGAGACACCAATCCGGTCTGGCTGGAGCAGGTCCTGATCGGCCAGCAGCCGTTCCTGGGCGCTGACCGGGAAGCGGTCAAGGCTTTCTTCTTCGACTCCGGAACCATCGAATCGCTGGGGTGCGGCGCGATTGTCAATGTTCCGGTGGTGAGCGGCGGCCGCACCATCGGCTCCATGAACTTCCTGGCCCCTGAAGGCAGCTATGACCAGTCTTCCGTGGACGCCGCCGTAGAGGTGGCGTCACGCTCTGTCCGGCTCCTCGAAGATGCTCTGGCAGCCACCAGCTAGCCTGCGTCCTGAAACAGGAAGGAAACACTGCACATGATCCCCAACTCTGAGGGAAACCTGACCATACGGAACGCCAGGATCTTCGACGGCGAATCAGCCGTACTCGTTGAAGGCTCCATCATCGTCCGGGATGGCAGGATCACCGCCATAGGCGACGCCGAAGCAGGCGGCGGCGCCGGGTCCGCCGTAGAAACCGTCGTCGACGCGGGCGGCCGGGTGGTGATTCCCGGCCTCATCGATGCCCACTTCCATGCCTATGCGCTCAGCCTGACTTCTGCCGTCAACGAAACCGGCCCCTTGAGCTACTCCGCGCTGGCAGGTGCCCGCAGACTTGAGGCCGCGCTCGTCAGGGGCTTCACCTCAGTCCGGGACGTGGCGGGGGGTGACATAGGCCTTGCAACCGCTATCGAGGAAGGGCTGTATCCCGGTCCGCGCTACTTCTTTACCGGTCCCGCGCTGAGCCAGACCGGAGGTCACGGGGACATCCGCGCTGCGAACGACGGAAGCTGCTTCCATGGCGGCCACCTGTGCGAGGTGGTGGACGGCGTTGAGGACTTGCTGCTGGCGGTGCGCCACCGATTCCGGACCGGCGCCACCGCCATCAAACTGATGACCTCCGGAGGGGTGATCTCCCCAGTGGATCCGATCCGTGTGCCGCAGTACAGTGCGGCCGAGATCCAAGTGGTCACAGAAGAGGCATCCCGGCGTGGCAGTTACGCCACGGCGCACGCCTACTCGCCGGAAGCCATCCGCCATTCTGTGCTGAACGGGGTCCGCTGCATCGAACACGGCAACCTCCTGGATGTTGAAACCGCCCGGCTCATGGCGGAGCACGACGTCTACCTCGTGCCCACGTTGGTGACGTATGACGCCATGGGCCGCCGCGGAGCCGAAATCGGCCTTACCGAGGTGGGCGCCGCCAAGAACCAGGAGGTCCTGGCTGCCGGCAAGAAGGCCGTCACTCTGGCGCGCGACGCCGGGGTCCGGATTGGCTTTGGCACCGACCTCATGGGGGAGCTTGAGGATGAACAGCTGGCCGGGCTTCGCCTGCAGTGCGAAGTGCTGGGTGTCTACGACGCGCTCCGCTCTGCGACCTCAACGAACGCGGCACTGCTCCGGCGCGACGACCTGGGCCGGATCGCGGAGGGGGCGTGCGCGGATTTGGTGATATTGGACGGCGATCCCTTCGAGGAGCCCTGTGTGCTCTGGGACGGAAGCCGGAACCGCACCGTCATAAAGGCCGGCCGCGTTGTCCCCTCCGGTAGCCTTCCGGCCGGTCCTGCCATGGTGGACCAGGCCTATAGCGGCGCCTCCGCGTGACGGCAGAGACCACCGCCCAGACACCATCACTGGAGCCCATCAACCCACCCTTTGGGGAATACACGGACCGTCAACCAATTAACGAGGAGCACAACACGTAAAGACATCCCGTGACCCTTACAAGGAACTTCCCCAGCTTCCGGAATTTCAGGTGACCAGCGCCGACATCGAGGACGGTCAGACGCTTTCCCCGGCACAGCGCAGCGGCAAGATGGGCATTGAAGGCGGCCAGGACCGGTCCCCGCAGCTGTCGTGGTCAGGCTTTCCTGCCGAGACCAAGAGCTTTGCGGTCACCGTCCTGGACCCCGACGCGCCCACCGGAAGCGGTTTCTGGCACTGGGCTGCCTTTAACCTGCCGGCGTCCACCACCTCCCTGTCTTCCGGTGCAGCGGAGACCGGGCTTCCCGAGGGTGCTGTGCAGTTGGCGAACGACGCAGGCTTCCCCGGCTTCGTGGGCGCAGCGCCGCCCTCAGGCCACCGCGTGCACCACTACCACGTGGTTGTACACGCGCTGGATGTGGAGAAGCTCGACGTCCCCGCTGAAGCCAGCCCCGCCTACCTGGGGTTCAACATCTTTTCGCGCGGCATTGGCCGCGCACGGCTGGTCGGTACTTACGAGCAGCCCTGACCCCATTCCGCACGGTGCAGGTGCACGTCCGGTTCCGGGCGTGCACCTGCGAGTTTCACGTGGTGATGGACAGGGCAAGACCGCCGCCTACGACGCCGAGTGATCGCTCCCCGGAGTCCAGCCCAAGGCTGGCCCCAGCTTTCCGGCAATGTCGGTAAGGATCTGCACATAGTCCTCGTGGTCGAAGCTGAATGGCAGGGCGAACGCCACCTCGTCCACCTCCTGGAAGCCTGCGTGCGCGTAGAGCTGTTCAGCGATCTCCTCACTGGTGCCGATTAGGTCAGCCGCGAACATTATGCCCCTCGGCCCCTGCGGAGCAGCAGTGCGGGGAGTGCGTTCGTCGACATACCGCTGGTACTTCTCCCGCTGGGCAGGAGTCGCCGAGTCGGTGGGGATCACCACCAGGCCCTGGGACACCCGCGCCCCAGCATGCCCCGAAGCCAAAGCAGCCTCCCGGAACGCCCGGATCTGTGACTGCTGGACCAAGGCGAAGTCAGGCTCCTGGTCCTTGTCGGGGAAGATCACGCTGCTGGAGAGCAGGTTGAACCCATTCGAACCGGCCCAAACGGCTGACTTCGTGCTGCCAGCCCCATACCAAAGCCGGTCGCGCAGGCCGGGTGAATGCGGTTCCACCCGGTTGGAGAACTCCTCCACCACGCCCTGCTTGCCGGAAAACTCCCGTACCGGCTCCCCAGCAACCAAACGGGCAAACCGCTCCACCCGGGCGTAGCTGAAATCCTCCACATCCGCGGTGTCCGGGTACAGCTCGTGCTTCACGGTGTCGTACTGCATCGGCTCCCCTACGCTCACGCCCGGATTGATGCGTCCTCCGGCGAGCAGGTCCACCGTGGCCAGGTCCTCCGCCAGGCGCAGCGGGTTTTCCCAGCCCAGGGGCGTCACCGCAGTTCCAAGCTCAATCCGGGACGTGCGCTGGCTGGCCGCCGCCATCACCGCCACAGGGGACGAGATGCCGAACTGCAGGTGCCGGTGGCGCAGCCAGGCACTGTCGAACCCCAGCCGCTCCCCCAGCTCAATGATCTGCAGCGTGGACTCGTGGCCCGCGGCCGGATTGGCGGGATCGAACAGGCCAATAGTGAGGAATCCCAGCTTGCGCAGGGGACGATCGGGATGCGGCATCGGCTTCCTTCGAGGGCAAAGAGACGGGACTGGTTTCAGACTAGGCGGAAGCCGCTCAGATGAACCAGCAATCATTGACGCACATGACGGCATTATGGTTAGGCTCGCCAAGAGCCAGCGACGGCGCCGGCACGGGAGGAAAATATGTCACTGCAGGAAATCGAGTTCACGTCCGCCAACGGCCGCGACACCATCCAGGCCTGGGTCTACGAACCCATCGGGCAGCCCAAGGCCATCGTCCAGCTGATCCACGGGCTCGGCGAGCACTCCCGCCGCTACCTCCACCTCATCTCCACCCTGGTGGACTCGGGCTTCATCGTGGTGGCGGGCGACCACTCCGGGCACGGGCGCACGGCCATGCAGCAGGGCACCTGGGGCGACGCCGGCGAGGATGCCGCCAGCGTGGTGGTCGCCGATGAGGTCACCCTCCAGGCCAAGGCCAAAGAGGCGCTCCCCCAGCTCCCCTACGTGGTGTTCGGCCACAGCTGGGGATCCATGATCGCCCGCGGCATGGCCGTGGACCCGCAAACCGAGCTGTCCGGCCTGATCCTCTGCGGCATTGCCGCCCAGATGCGCGGCATCGAGAAAAGGATCAACCGGCCGGAACTGGCCCGGCTTGCCTCCGGCGAGCGCGGCGCCGATCCCGCGCCGCAGGAACTGGTGGCCCAGTTGTTCGACGGCTTCCTGGGCCGCTTCGGCGAAGGCGCCGGCCCCACCGCCTGGGTGGCACTGGACGCTGACGTGGTGGCCGACCACGGACGGGACCCGTTCAACAACTTCGGCGCACCGCTCAGCGCCCGGTTCCTGCAGGGCTTCGTGGACCTCTACGACCAGGTCACCAACGACGACTGGTACAAACAGCTCCCCGCCGAACTCCCCGTCCTGATCCTCGCCGGCGACCAGGACCCCGTGACCAACTACGGCGAAGGCGCCTACCACGTGGCCAACCGCCTGGCGGATTCGGGCCACGCGGACGTCCGCACCCGCGTCTTCCCCGGCGTCCGGCACGAGGTGCACAACGAACCCACCACCCGCGCCGAAACGGAACGCGAAACGGTCGAGTTCATCCAGCGCGTCACCCAGCGGCAGGATTCCCCCACACTGTCAGCTGCAGGCTGACGGTCACGGAGGAAAGCACCCCCGCGGAAGCGTACGATGGCGGCACCCACCCTGCCGCCGTCGTCGCGCCTTCCAGCACTCCCCCCGTACTTCTGCACGCCTACGGCACCCCCGCATACCCATCCACCAAATTGAAAAAGGGTAGGCCGCCTCGTTGACATGGCCTCAGCCCCGGCCACATGCTCAAACCCTGAACCACGTCGAGGCCAGCCTGGCTTACTAAGTGCCCGCACCACTCAAGCGGACCACACGCGGTGGTGCCCGTGCCGCCGTCCCCAGATCTTCATCACCCAGGTGGTGCACATGCCCGGACACGCAAAGCCATCCCTGCTCGCAGCACTGGCAGCCATGGCACTCTGTGCCGGCGGCTGCAGCTCATCGGGGCCGCCGGACGCGAAAGAGGCGCCCAGTCCCGCAGTGTCATCCAGCCCGAAACCGGCAACCAGCTCACCGGAACCGACTGCCCCAACTCAGACACCCACGGTCACGGCGACGGACGCGGCCAGCAGTCCCGGGCGTACGGATCCGGCACATTCCACGAGCTCCCAGGCTGGCAACCAGGGCGAGCCGGACTGGGACGGCGAATTTATCCAGGCAACGGCGAGGGCCACCCAAACCCAGGAGGCCTTCCCTGAGAACAGCGCCTCCAGCAGTGGGGTGCCGACGTTCTCCTCGGACTCATGCGCGCAGTCGACGGACCAGGATTGCCTGGACACCGTGGACGCCGCTCCGTTGGGGGCAGCGCCACCCCAGAGCCAGGTCACCGGGACGGGATACTCGTACACCGTGACGAGTTACGTGGACTGGATCATGACCGACCTTCACACGGAGTGGACCAAGTGGTTTGTCGAAAACAACTTTGCTGCACCAACGGTCTACTACAAGATCGTCCACGAGAAGGATCCCCCGTACGTCATGAGCTGCCCCGGCGGGCCGGCCTCCGTAGCCCATGATTATCCAAACGCCTTCTACTGCTCCTCGGATCCGTATTACAACCTTCGGGGCACAACGGAGGACGGGTTGATCGTCCTGCCCGTGACCACCTTGCAGCGCATGTGGACCGGGGACGTGTTGGGAACCGTCAGCAAGAAGGCCGGTGACTTTGCCGCTGCGATCATCATCGCCCACGAGTACGGCCATAACGTGCAGGACGAGCTGGCACTCCAGTGGGAGAAGTACTATCCGGGCAAAGTGCCCGGCATCACCGGTTCCAACAAGGAGGCCATCGCCGACTGCTTCGCCGGGGTGTGGATGAACACCACGTACTACGACGGAATTCTCGAGCCCGGGGATTTCGAGGAGGGCGTGGCGGCGCTCAACGCGGTGGGGGCAACCCAGCCG
Organism: Pseudarthrobacter sp. C4D7; assembly: GCF_013359725.1. GTDB lineage: Bacteria > Actinomycetota > Actinomycetes > Actinomycetales > Micrococcaceae > Arthrobacter. The sequence continues at coordinate 210,348 of NZ_JABFMW010000003.1, forward strand.
GGATCAACCCACCCCACCGCCGCGCAGCGGGAAGTTGCCCTGAAGCTGGGTTACAACAGCGGAGACCCGATGCAATGCGTCGACAGTTACTGGAAGTAGCGGCCGGCAAGACTCCAAACTCTCCGGCCGCGGTCAGGCCCGCCGCAGCTTCTGCACCCAGCCGGACAGACGTGCGAACGTGGGCCCTGCCGGTTCCGGAATGGTGGCCGGATCCGCGCCCGGCCGCCGCCGGCGCAACTCCAGGGCCAGGGCTTCCTGTCCGCGGGCCATGGCCCACCGGTGGTTCGCTGCAAAGGCCGGTTTGAGCAGCCAGCCCAGGCGCCGCAGCAGCGGTTTGGCGGCGCTGACCCGCCATTCGTACGTGACCACAGTCTCGGGTCCGTCCTGCTCGAACGTCCACCGCCCGGAGCCGTTGAGGTCGCCGCGCGCGGTGAGCGCGAATCCCTGTTCTGTGACGGGCTCGGTGAGGGTGAGCTGCCACGTAAGCGTGTACGGCAGCCAGCCCTTGGTGTGGAGGAAAACCGACCTGCCGGTCCCGTCCGGGCTGCCCGGATCCCGCGGCTCCACGGCCAGATACACGGAGGGCCACCAGCGGGGAAGAGTGCTGGCGTCGCCCAGGATGTCCACCACCTCGCGCGGTGTTCCGGCCACGCGCCAGACGGTCAGGAATTCGTAGTCGGTGCTGCTGGTCGAAACGCCGCCCATGGCTGCCTCCCCGGCAAGGGTGAATGGTTGCCCCACAGTACCCATGCCGCCGCGGGCCGCGCTAGATGGTCACGTTGAGCCCCGCCGTGTAGCCGGCAGCGGCGGACCCGGTCATCGTTGCCAGCTGGTAGATGCCGCCGTCGTCGCCAAACACGTTGTCCGACTTGAGCGTGGTGCGGGTCATGTTCGTGACGCTGCGCTCGTACCCGGCGGTGGCGTACACGTCGTCGCAGGCCGCCTGCGGCAGCGCGATCTGGGAGACAGCCAGGACCTGCCCGGCAGCCGTTGCGTTGTTCATGGACTCGAACACCTCGAAGTGGATGTGCGGCCAGCGCCCGGAGTAGGCGCCCGGGAAGATCGACGTGAACGTGACCTGCCCGATAGCATCGGCTTCCTGCACGCCCCGCAGGTAGTTCTCGTTCTTCAGGCTCGAGTCATACAGCGAGTATTTTCCGTCCCGGTCGCAATGCCAGGCATACACCGCGGCCCCGGCCATCGGTGTGCACCCGTTGGCGTTGTCCAGGAGGGTCAGGGTGAAAGTCAGCGGGATGCCCTCGGCCTTCGCGGAAGCAGTCCCGAAGCTCGACGTGATGTCCCGCCGCACCACCCCGGACGCTTCCAGGACGTTGGGACCGTTGGAGCCATCGCCGGGATAGGGGCCGGCGGTTTCCTGCGGGGTTTCCACGCCGCATTCAGCGATGGCCCTGGTCAGCGTCGGAGTGGCGGTGGCGGTGGTGGTGGCGTCCGTGGCCGTGGCCGTCGCGGAGGACGCGGCGGCCGTCGCCGTGGTTGCTGCCGGCGAGGCGGAGCCCGTGGTTGCGGCCGGCGTGCAGGCGGCAAGCGCGGCCACCGCACCGCCTGCACCGAGGAACAGTCCCAGGGACCGGCGGCTCACCAGGGTGTTCAGGTCGAACTCCAGCCCCCGGTCGTGGTCGGGGTGCGGCTGGTCAAGATCGGGCTGGCGGGGTGTGCGTGAAGTGGTCATGATGCAAGGAAACCGCACGGGGCTATGCTCTGGGCCGGTTCCTGCTGTGCCGTAGCTGTGCGTCCGGAGGGAGCCTGCTGCATGCCGGCCGTCAGAAAGGTACGACGGCGGCACCCGCCCGCCGCCGTCGTCGTCCGTTCCAGTGCAGCCGGCCCGGCACGCCGGGCAACAAAGAGCGAGGAGGGGCAGGCCCATTGGAGCCTGCCCCTCCTCTTGCACCGGCTGATGCCCTGCGCCCGACTTTCGGGTTTCCTGTTGCGATGGAGTATGCAGGAACATCTGCCGGCGGGCTTTTGGGGGACGTTGCCAGGCCGCTGGTGCGGCCTAAAGCGTCCGGGGATCCTCGGCGTACATCTTCAACCGGATAGCCAAGGCCTCCGTCATGTGGCGGGCGGCGATCTCCCCCGCGCGCTCGGCGTCGCCCTCGTCTATGGCAGCCAGCAGCTCTGTGTAGGCCGCCAGCACCGCCGGCCACCTGCCCGGGTAGGTCAGGGTGGTGAAGGAATACCGGCGCACCTGCTGGTCCAGCCGCTCCAGCAGGCTGATGAGCGAGGGGCTGTGGGTGGCGCGCCACAGCTGTGTGTGGAAGGTCCGGTTCGTCTCGGCGAGTAACTGCCCGTCTTCGACATCCAGGTGGTGCATCTTCAGCAGCAGCGCGTTGAGCGACCGCTTGTCCAGCAGTGTTGCCTTCGTGGCGGCCTTGGAAGCGGCGGCCTGCTCGAGGATGATCCGCGACTCGTAAATGTCGATGATCTCCTCAGCGGAGTGTGTGCGGACAACAACAGCCTTGCCGCGCCGTTCGAGCAGGCCGTCCTGTTCCAGCCGCTGGAGGGCTTCCCGCACGGGCGTTCTTGAAGCACCGTACCGCTCGGTGAGCTTCGCCTCCGTCAGCGGCTCGTCCGGTGCAAAGACGCTCGCCAGAACGTCCTCCCGAAGCCGTTGATGAATGGGAGTGGCCAATGCTTCCTCCTTCAGGCTGTTTCCGCATACCAATGTATACAATTGTACGCCGAAAGGGAATGGAGGCACTCAGCGGACGATAAATAGCGCTGATCCAAGCAGAAACGCCCGCCGTTTCCGCGTCAGGAAGCCTGCCCTTTGGCAATGGACTGGAACACTTTCGTCGCCTGCTGCGCTGCAGGGCTGAGACGCCTGCTGGCCAAGTGGGCAAGGAGGATCCGCCGCTTCGGGGAGCCGGCCAGCGGAACGGCCACGACGTCGGGCCGCAGGGCGGTCAGCGCGAGCTTCGGCGCCAGGGCGATGCCGATGCCCGCCGCCACCATGCCCTGGGTCTCCTGGTAATCGTTGGCCGCAAAGGCGATCCGCGGCTCGAACCCCGCATCGCGGCACACCCGGCTGAGGACGTCGGCCACGGGGTGCTCGTCGCGCACCACCCATTCCTGGTCGCTCAAGGAACCGATGCGGACCGAGCCCAGCCCTGCCGCCGGATGGTCCCGCGGTACCAGCAGCACCGTTGGGTCGTTCATCAGCCGTACCAGGGTCAGATCAGGATGGTCGATCTGCTGCCAGGGGTAGTCCCACAGCAAGGTGAGTTCGACTTCCCGCCGCCGCAGCCGCTCCAGCAGGCCGTCCCGGCGGGCGCTGACAACCGTCACTGCCACCTCGGGATGCTGCGCACGGAAGGCGAGGACAACATCCGGCATCAGCGACGCCCCAACCGTCGGAAAGGTCCCCAGCCGCAGCTGCCCCCGGCGAAGGCCCGCAAACTCGCCCATTTCCGCCCGCGCAGCTTCGACGGTCCTGTCGATATCCTCCGCGTAGTGCAGCAGGGCGTGCCCGGCCTCGGTGAGGACCACGCCCCGGGGATGGCGCTCGATGAGGACCACTCCCATCTCCTGCTCGAGTTTCGCGATCTGCTGCGAGACCGCGGAGGTGGTGAAGGACAGGGCGGCGGCAGCAGAGGTCAGGGAGCCGGACCGGCCCACTTCGCGGAGCACATGCAGCCGGTGCAGATCGAAGATTGCCATGGCTTGAGTTTAGCAAAAGTAGATAGTCGTCCATTTATTTTCGATTGTGCTGAACTCACTGATCCCTGATCGTAGAAGTACAAAGGCGCTGTGAAGTAGAGCACCTGCAAGCTACGAGGGAGAAATACAGTGGGACTCAAAGGACATTGGTACCGGGGCGGCACCAGCAAGTGCTGGCTCTTCGATGCCAGGGACGTGGCCCTCCACGCCCCCACCCGCGAGGACATCCCCGCACTGCTGTCAGCCGCCTTCGGCGCAGCGGACGCGCGGCAGCTGGACGGCGTGGGCGGCGGAACATCCACCACGTCGAAGGCTGCAGTCATCTGGGCAACCCCCGGCGCCGAGGCGCACCTCGACTACCTTTTCGCCCAGGTGGGAATCGGTGACCCCACCGTGGAGCTCAGTTCCAACTGCGGCAACTGCGCCACCGCCATTGCCCTGTTCGCCGTCCAGACGGGCATCGTTCCCGCCCGGGACGGCATGACCAAGGTCCGCATGCGCCACATCACCTCCGGCGCCGTGCTCAGCGGATCGGTGCCCACCCCCGGCGGCCACATTCCCAAGTCCGGCCTGGCCCGGGTCCCGGGCAGCAGTGCCGCCGGCGTTCCCGTCAGCCTCTCGTTCCACGGCCCCTGGGGCCAGAACACCGGAGCACTGCTGCCCACCGGCAACCCGGTGGACCAGCTGCAGGTCAACGGCAGGGCCCTGGACGCAACAATGGTGGACGCCGGCGCCCCCGCCGTGCTTCTCGCAGCCGACCAGGCCGGCGTCGACCTTTCCTCGATGACGGACAACCTCAGCGCCCAGCTGCCGGACCTTATCGCGGCACGGGCATCGGCCGGCCTCATCATGGGGCTGCGGAAGCCTGAGGATCCGCCGCAGAACGCTGTCCCGAAAGTCGGGGTTGTGGCGCCTGCCGGCGATTACACCGCCGCGGACGGAACAACCATCACCGCCGGCAGCCACGACGTGCGGGTGCGGATGCTGTCCATGCTCGCACCGCACCCGGCCATCGGCCTGACCTCAGCCGTGGCCGTTGCCCTGGCATCCTCGCTGCAGTCATCGGTCGTGGCCACCGCAGCAGCCCAAGCACCCTCCACCGGTACCGGAACCCCCCGCCTGCTGCGGATCGGGACCCCCGCCGGCGTGATCACCGCCGAAATCATCACCGATGACACCGGCGCCGTCAGCGAAGTGGCCCTCCACCGGGCAGCCCGCCACATCGCCACCGCAGACATCGACGTGGCCCCCGCCGCCGAACTGTCCGCCTAAAACCTCCATCTCCTTGCCCCGTCACCAGGGCCGCACCAAACAGGAAGTTGTTCAATGAAGATCAAATCCATCCTCGGACACCTCTATGTCCAGGTACTCATCGGAGTCGCGCTCGGCGTCGTTGTAGGCGCACTGTGGCCGGACCTCGGTTCGTCCCTCAAGCCCCTCGGCGACGGCTTCGTGAAACTCGTGAAGTTCATGATCGCCCCCATCGTGTTCTGCACCATCGTGGGAGGCATCACCTCCCTGCGGGACACCAAGAAGGTGGGCCCCACCCTGATCCGTTCGCTGGGCCTCTTCTACGCCCTGACCGCACTCGCCCTGGCCCTGGGCCTGGCCGCGGTGACGCTGTTCCAGCCCGGCGCCGGCATGCACATCGATCCCACCCACCTGGATACCTCGGTGGCGCAGAAGTACACCACGCAGCTGCCCAGCAGCAACCCCGTGGACTTCATCCTGAGCATCATCCCCACCACGTTCGTTGGCGCCTTCGCCGACGGTGAAGTCCTGCCCGTGCTGGTCATTGCCATGCTGTGCGGTTTCGCCTTCAGCAAGCTCGGGGCACCGGGCCAGCTGGCCCTGAAGGTGGTCAACAGCTTCAACAAGCTGCTCTTCATCATGTTCGGCTACATCATGAAGGTAGCTCCCCTGGGCGCCTTCGGGGCCATGGCCTTCACCGTGGGCAAGTACGGCGCCCACTCCATCGGCAACCTCGGCATGCTGATCCTTGCCTTCTACGCGGCCTGCATCGTCTTCGTGGTGGTGGGCCTGGGCATCCTGGCCAAGGTTACCGGCTTCAGCCTGTGGCAGATCCTGCGCTACTTCAAGGACGAATTCCTGATCGTCCTGGCCACCTCCTCCAGCGAACCGGTCCTGCCGCGCCTGCTGTCCAAGCTCGAGCGGATCGGCTGCGACCGCAGCGTTGTGGGCCTCGTGGTCCCCACCGGCTACTCCTTCAACCTGACCGGAACGGCCATCTACCTCACCCTCGCCTCCATGTTCATCGCCCAGGCCTGCGACATCCACCTCAGCTGGGGCCAGATCCTGCTGATGCTCGGCATGATGCTGCTGACCTCCAAGGGCGCGGCCGGCGTCACCGGCAGTGGTTTCGTAGCCCTGGTGGCCACCCTGACGGTCATGCCCACCCTGCCGGTGGCCGGTGTGGCCCTCATCGTTGGGATCGACCGCTTCATGAGCGAGGCCCGCGCCCTCACCAGCACGGTCTGCAACATCGTCTCCTGCGTGGCCATCGCCAAGTGGCAGGGTGAGCTGGACATGGCCAAGCTCCGCTCCGAACTCCAGGCGGGCTTCGTGCCCACCGAGGCGGAAAAGATCCAGCTGGCCGAACCGGCCCTGGCCCACTAACCGGCCGGCAGGCCACCACCCAACGTGTTTGCCCGGGATCCCAGCAGGGGTCCCGGGCAAACCCTTGCAAGGGGACTACTTCACCACCCCCACGGAAAGGACCGACATGAGTGAGCGCCCAACGGAGCAGGAAACCGCGGAAGACTGCGACGCCCGCACGTGCTTTTACTGCCAAAGCCCGGAAACCGACTAGCGGCCCGGCCGTCAGCCCCTTTCAGCACAGCAGGCCCTAGGCCCACTGCTCCCACACCGTCAGCTGCAAGCTAATGGTCCCGGGCGCGCCAGCCACGCCAGCACCAGCCTCCGCGGACGGGCCGACGGCGGCACCCACCCCGCCGCCGTCGTCGTCCCTTCCAGCGAGCCCGGTCCTCCCGGCAAAACCGCCCCGATCCGCAAAGTCAGCCCAGCGCATCAGGCCCGGACCTCCGCAAAGGCCCCGTCAGGCAGGCGTACCGGCAGCTCCAGCCCCAAATGTTCTCGGAGCGTGGCGCCCCGGTACTCCGTGGGGTACACGCCGCGTTCCTGCAGCTCCGGCACCAGGTGGTTCACGATGTCATCCAGCCCGCTGGGGACCAGCCACGGCGAGATGTTGAACCCGTCCACGGCGCCCACCCGCGCGTAGCCGGCCAGTTGGTCCGCCACCGCCGTGTAGGAGCCTGTGAAGGTGGCATCGGTCCGAGCGGTCTTGGAGGTGACAAACTGCCGGATGGACAGCCCCTTGTCCTTGGCCTCGGCCCGCCACTGGTCCGCCAGCTGCCGGGCCTTGGCGCCGTGGAAACCGCTGCCGCGGGTTTCGGATGTTTCCTCCACCACCGGGTCGATCTCCGGCAGCGGCCCGTCCGGATCGTAGGCGGAAAGCTCGCGGCCCCAGAACTGCTCCAGATAGGCAACCGCCTGCTGCGGGCCGATCTGCAGGCTCCGCACCCACTCCTTCTTCTCCGCCGCCTCGGCAGCGGTGGGCGCCAGGATGAACTCGCTGGCCGGCATGATCTGGACGGCGTTTGCCCCGCGCCCGGCGGCCAGGGACCGCTCCACGAGGTCCTTGCGGAACGCCACGGCATCATCGAACTTGGGGTGGGCGGAGAAGATGACGTCCGCCTGCCGGGCAGCGAAGTTCCGGCCTTCGGGCGAGTCTCCGGCCTGGAACAGCACCGGCCGGTACTGGGCGCTCCGCGGGAGCCGCGGCGTCACATCCACCGTGTAGTGCCGGCCCTCATGGTGCACCCGGCGGGCAGGGCCATCCGGCGTTTCCCACGAATCCCAGATCAGCTTGGCCGTTTCCACGAACGCCTCTGCATGCTTGTACCGGTCCGCGTGGTCCAGGTAGCCGCCGCGGCGGAAATTCGCCCCGGTCCAGGCGTTGTCCGTGGTCACGATGTTCCACGCCGCACGGCCGCCGGAAATCAGGTCCAGCGAGGCCAGCCGGTGGGCCAGGTCCGCAGGATCGTTGTACGTGGTGTTCTGGGTGGCCACCAGGCCAATGTTCTTTGTGACGGAAGCCAGGGCGGCCAGCATGGTCTGCGCATCCGGGCGGCCCACTACGTCCAGGGCGTGCGGGCGTCCCAGGTGTTCCCGCAGGCGCAGCCCTTCGCCCAGGAAGAACGCGGCGAAGAGCCCGCGCTCGGCGGTCTGGGCGACGCGGCGGAAGGATTCGAAGTCCGTCTGCGAGCCTGATTCCAGGGCCTTCCAGATGGTGCCGGAGTTGACGCCCTGGAAAAAGACGCCGAACTGGATCTGGCCGCTCGGCGTAAAGACGTCGGATTTAGCACGGGTGTGCTGTGTCATTGTTTTCCCCTACTTTCCGGCACCGGCAGGCGCAGCGGCAGTTGCGTAGCGGCTGGCCGGACGGTCCAGGCCCAGCAGTCCGCGGAAGGTGCCGTCCTGCACCACCGGGCGGAGTGCCCCGCGGCGGCGCAGTTCCGGCAGCACCAGGCGGCCAAGTTCCTCCAGGTCAACAAAGAGCGACGCCGGGTGCAGCCGCACGCCGTCGGCCTCCTTTAGAAGGTCGGCCAGGAAGTCGGTGAGGCCGGCTGCGGAACCTGCGTAAGCTGCCCGGCCGCCGTCGAACGATGCACCCCGCGCTGCCGCAGCCTGCCCGCGGGCGTCCAGCACGACCTCCAGCTCGGCAATCACGGAAACCGGGGCACCCACCCGGGCGCGCACGTCACGGACCTCGGCAGCCAGCAGTTCCGGGGTGGGTGCAGACACCAGCACGGCGTCCAGGGCATCCACGGCAACGGCATCCAGCAGCGACGCCGGGACCAGCACGGGCGGCTGCCCCTGCAGCGGCCGCGGGATGATGGATGGCCCCTTGACGGAGTAGCCGGCACCGGCAAAGCCGGCAGGCGTCTCGAAATCCGCGTAGTGCAGCTTGTCCACGTCGATGTATCGGCCGGTGGCGACGTCGCGGATCACGGCGTCGTCCTCCCAGGAATCCCAGAGCCGGCGGGATACCTCGATGGACGCTGCGGCCTCCTGTCCCAGCGCGGGGCCGGTGACGGAGGAACGGCCGACGGCGGCAGCGGCCTCCGGGGATTCAGCCGCAGTGACGATCCACCCGGCGCGGCCGCCGGAGACGTAGTCCAGGCTGGCCAGCTGCGTGGAAACGTGGAACGGCTCCGTATATACAGTGTCAATTTCGGGGACCAGGGCGATGGTCCGGGACACCGGCCCCGCGAACGCGGCCCGCTGCAGCGCGTTCGTCCGTCCCGGTCCGGGGGCGTCGGTGAAGGTGGCGGCGTGGAAGCCCGCGGACTCTGCTGCCAGCACTGCGCGGGTGAGGTCCGCGCCGTCCCAGCCGGCGCCGTCGAGCTCGATCGCCAGGAAGCCTGGCCGGGCGGCGTGTTCTGCTGTCATGATGCCTTTCCTGCCTGTGAGGGAGCGGCCGTAGCCTGTGCTGGGGCGTAGTAGTTTTCCGCTGTGATGGTTTTGGATTCGGGCAGTTCTTCCTCTGCCAGGCCCCAGCGTTCCAGGACCCTCCCGTAGGAGCCGTCCTTGATGACCTCGTTGAGGGCCTCGGAGATCACCGGAGCTAGCCCGTTACCACGCAGCGTGGTGGCGGCCACCAGGGTCTCGGACGGCCAGCCGGCATTGACCTTGCCCACCACTTTCAGGTCGTCACGGGTGTTCTCCCGGTACACGGTGGACGGGTACGGCGCGATGTTCAGGTCCGTCCGGCCGGAGGACAGCGCCAGGATGGTATCGGCGTCGGACGAGTAATACTGCAGCGTGGCCGGCGCCTTGCCCTTCGCCTCCAGTTCCTTGTTCCAGGCCAGCAGGATCTTCTCCTGGTTGGTGCCGGAGCCCACGGAAATCTTCAAGCCGGAAATGTCGTCTGCGCCCTTGATGTCGTAGGTGGCGGACTTCCTGGCCTCGAACCCCATGTACGCGGCCCGGTAGCTGGCAAAGTCGAACAGCTTCACCCGGTCCTTGTTCACGCCCACGTTGGAGAAGACGGCCTCAAAGTCGCCGGACTGGGTCTTCAGCGGCCAGTTCTCCCAGGACGTGACCTGGACGTCGAGTTCCAGGCCGAGTTTGTCGGCCACCAGCTGGGCGATGTCCAGCTCGGAGCCGATGGGGGTCTTGTCGTCAGTGGCGTGGAAGGACAGCGGGATGGACCCGGCGGTGGTGGCGACGGTGAGCTTGCCGTCCTTGCCGATCAGTTCCGGGACCTCGGCGGCGAGCGCGGGGTCTTTGTCCGCCCGGATCCGCTGCTGGTCCGGCGAGGTGTTGTAGACGACGCCGTTGCGGGCCGCCGTCGCCTGCGCCCCTCCGCTGGGGTTGCCGGCAGCGGAGGCGCCAGGGTCGGCGCAGCCGGCGAGCGCGGCTGCGCCAAGGAGTGCGGTGCCAAGGAGGACGACGGCGGGACGCGCCGCGGGTGCGCGGCGGCGGCCGCTGGTGGGGAGAGCCATGGGTGTTCCTTAGATGTTGAAGGCCGGTTCGAGCACCTTGGAGAAGAAGCTCCTGGTGCGCGGTTCCTGGGGGTTGCTGAAGATGTCCTGCGGGGTGCCCTGTTCCACGATCTGGCCCTGGTCCATGAACACCACGGTGTCCGCCACGTCGCGGGCGAAGCCCATCTCGTGGGTGACGACGATCAGGGTGGTGCCGGACGTGGCCAGTTCGCGGATAACGTCCAGGACCTCGTTGACCAGCTCCGGGTCGAGGGCGGAGGTGGGCTCGTCGAACAGCAGGATCTTGGGGTCCAGGGCCAGGGCGCGGGCAATCGCCACGCGCTGCTGCTGGCCGCCGGAGAGCTGGCGCGGGTAGGCGTCGGCCCGGTCCTTGAGGCCAACCCGGTCCAGCAGTTCCAGGCCGCGGCGGCGGGCTTCCGCCTTGGAGCGGCGCGCCTTGCCGGGTTGGTGCGCGACGACCGGCGCTTCCGCCACGTTCTCCAGCGCGGTCAGGTGCGGGAACAGGTTGAAGTTCTGGAACACCATGCCAATGTCGGTGCGCTGTTTCAGGATCTCCTTTTCCCGCAGTTCGTGCAGCCGGTCGCCGCGGACTTCGTAGCCCACCAGCCGGCCGTCGATGGTGATGTGGCCGCCGTCCACCTTCTCCAGGTGGTTGATGGTGCGCAGCAGGGTGGACTTGCCGGATCCGGAGGGGCCCACGATCACGGCTACTCCCCCGGGTTCCACGGTGAGGCTGACGCCTTTGAGGACTTCCGTGGGGCCGAAGGATTTGCGGACGCCGGTGATCTCCACCAGGCCGCGGGTGGCCGTGGGGGCGGTAAGGGTCTCAGTCATCAGAAGTTCCTCCGGGTGGGGACTGCCGCGTGGGTGGCGAAGAATTTGCGGGCCTTCTGCAGGGGCGTCAGCGGCAGGTTCCGCACCGCGCCCTTGGAGTAGTGCCGTTCGATGTAGTACTGGAAGACGCTCAGCACGGAGGTGATCACGATGTACCAGAGCGTGGCCACCAGCAGCAGCGGCAGGACCTGCTGCGTGCGGTTGTAGATGACCTGCACCGTGTAGAACAGCTCGGAGTAGGCCAGGACGTAGACGATCGAGGTGCCCTTGACCAGGCCGATGATCTCGTTGAACGCGGTGGGCAGGATGGCGCGCATGGCCTGCGGCAGGACGATCCGGGTGGAACGGCGCCAGGCCGGGATGCCCAGGGCGGCCGCGGCTTCCAGCTGGCCCTGGTCCACGGACAGGATGCCGCCGCGGATGATCTCCGCCGAGTACGCCGCCTGGTTCAGGGTCAACCCCAGCACTGCTGCCGCGAACTGGCTGATCAGTGTGGTGGTCTGGACCTCGAAGAAGCGGACATCGGTGAACGGGATCCCTAAGCTGATCTTCTCGTACAGGTAGCCCAGGTTGTACCAAAGAAGCATCTGGACCAGCAGCGGCGTGGACCGGAAGATCCAGGAGAAGGTCCAGGACACCGAGACCAGCAGGGGCGATGCGGACAGCCGCATGAGCGCCAGGATGAAGCCCAGCACGAACCCCAGGATGCCGGAGATGGCGGTCAGCTTCAGCGTTTCCACCAGGCCGTTGACCACGGACTGGGCGGTGAACCATTGGGCCACAACCCCCCACTCCCAGCGCGGATTGGTGGCCAGCGACCATGCCACGGCCAGGACGCCGAGCGCGACGACGGCGGTCCCCACCCAGCGCCACGGATGCTTTGCTGCCACCACCCGGTAGGACGAGTAGTCCGGGGCCTTCCGGGCGGCCGCCCCATCTTCGGGCCGCCGGGTTTTCGGTGGCGTTTCCGCCGGCGGTGCCGGCTGCGGCTGTTGTGACTGCGCCACGGTCGTTGCTGCTGAACTCATGTGCCACCTCGCTTCTCGTCGTGGGATCCGGACGGGCCGTTGCCCCGGGTGGGACCGTTCGGCCCCTTGCTGGCTGCAAATCTAGGACCGGCCGGAACGGGCCAGCAAGGCGGCCGGTTGCAATAGTTCACGGGGCTTCGTACGGCGTCATGAGTCGATTCTTTGCGTCCCGTAACGCGCCGTGACGCGGAGTTAACGGCCGTGACCAGGCGCTCGACCGCCGTCGTCACGGCTGCCTAGCATGGGCACTCAATCCCAGCCCCCACTGTCAGGAGCATCCATGCCAGCCACCATCCCGGCCATCGTCTTCATTGGCGGCGGACCGCGCACGGCCGGTGTGCTGGAACGGATAGCGGCCAACCGGCCTGACGTCTTCGCGGGCCCGCTGCAGATCCATGTGGTGGAGCCGCACGTCCCCGGTTCGGGCCGGATCTGGCGGTACGACCAGGACCCCGGCCTCCTGCTGAACTCCATGGCGGAGGACATCACCATGTTCACGGACGAGTCGGTGGACTGCGCCGGCCCCGCCGCCCCCGGCCCCGGTTTGGCCGAGTGGGCCGCAGGCGTCCTGGATGCCACCATCATCGACGTGCCGGACTTCCCGCAGCAGCTGTGGGACCAGCTCCGCGCGCTGACGGGCACCACCTTCCCCACCCGCCGGCTGCAGAGCCAGTACCTGGAGTGGTTCTTCCGCCGGGCCGCCAAGTCGCTGGGCCGCAGCGTGGCGGTGCACCGGACCACTGCCCTCGGCATTGCCGCTGTGGATGGCGGCCATGAGGTGCAGCTGGCCAATGGCCGGACGCTGCACGCAGACATTGTCGTCACCGCCCTGGGGCACACTGACTCCCGCCCGGACGCCGCCTCCGCCATGTTCGCGGACTTCGCCGCCCGGCACGGCGGCTACCACGCGGCACCCAGCTACACCACCGACGTCGACTATTCCCCCATCGCCGCCGGGCAGGACGTGATTGTCGCCGGGATGGGCCTGGCGTTTGTTGACCTGCTGGTCCTGCTCATGGAGGGGCGCGGCGGCAGGTTCCAGGAAACGGACGACGGCGGGCTGCGCTACCTTCCGTCCGGACGGGAACCACGGCTGTGGGCAGGGTCGCGCCGTGGGGTTCCGTACCACTCCAAGATTTCCGCACCCCTGCGCGGCCAGGCTCCGGGGCCGCTGCGGTTCTTCACTGCTGGTGCCGTGGACGCCCTCCTGGACGCCCACGGCGAACTGGACTTCCGGCAGCACCTCTGGCCGCTCATTGCCAAGGAAGCAGGCTACTGCTACTACCGCGAACTCCTCACGGGCAGCCCGGAACGCGCAGCCATGGAATGGGAAGTGTTTGCCGCCCGTTATGCGGGGGTGGACTGGTACAGCGGCGAGCGCACGGACCTCGTGGCGGCTGCCGTGCCGGACCCGGGCCTGCACCTGGACCTGGAGCGGCTGGACCGGCCCTTCGACGGTGTCCACTTTGCCGGCCACCAGGAGCTGCAGGACGCCGTGGCCGGGTATATAGAGCACGATCTCTCTTTACGGGACGGCCCGGACCATCCGGAAACCCTGGCCCTGTTCCTGGCCCTGCTGCATGTGTACATGGAGGTGGGACGCGTGGTTCCGGCGGAACGCCTCAATGCCCGCTCGCAGCAGGTCATCCACGGCTGGTGGCACGGCTTCTTCAGCTTCGTGGACTCCGGTCCACCGCCGCACCGCCTCCACCAGATGCTGGCGCTGCACCGCGCAGGGCTGCTGCAGTTCATCGGCCCCGGTCTGGAGGTATCCACCGACGACGCCAGCGGCACCTTCCGCGCCACGTCCCCACAGTCCGGCGTTTCGGTTTCCGCCACCGCGCTGATCGAGGCGCGGCTGCCGGCCACGTCGGTGGCCCGCTCCCTCAACCCGGTGCTTTCTTCGCTGCATGACGGCGGGCTGGGCAGCGAACAGCAACTGCTGACCTCGGACGGCATCCACTCCACCGGGAAGCTGCTGGTCTCGCCCGGGCACCACGTGGTGGACGCGGAGGGCCGGGCCCAGGCCACCCTGTTCGGCATCGGACCGGGAACATCCGGCTGGGGTGCCGGCGCCTTCGCCCGGCCCAACACAAACGCGGCGCCGTTCCGCGAAAACGATGCCCTGGCCCGGAGCATCCTCGGTGTTGCCCGGGACATTTCTTCCCCGGACTCCGCCACAATGAGTCCAGAACCAGCCGCTCACCAACCGGCACCCGCCGGAAAGAACTGACCCTGACAAGGAACCACCAGTGACCGCAGAACCCGGCCTCCAGCCCAAACCCCTTGATCCCGCCAGCCTCTCGGTCCTCAGCCTGCCCATGCACGATCCTCGGGTCCGGCCGCTCCTGGACGAGCTCGCGGTCGAATATGACACCCGGTATGGCGACTTGTTCGGACGGGGCGCTGCCACAGAGGAACTGGCCCGCTACCCCGCAGCGGAATTCGAGGGACCGGACGGCGCGCTCCTGATCGTCCAGGAGGACGGTGAGTCGATCGCCGGCGGCGCGTTCCGCCGGTACAACAGCACCACGGCGGAACTGAAGCGGATCTGGACCCACTCAGCCCACCGCCGTCGTGGTTTGGCCCGACTGGTCCTGGCCGAGCTCGAAGCCCTCGCCGCTGCCCGCGGCTACACCGGGCTGTATCTCACCACCGGGCCGCGCCAGCCGGAAGCCAAGCACCTCTACCTCAACACGGGCTACCAGGCGCAGTTCGACCTGGACGCGGACCCGGAAACCATCGGGCCGCTGGCCTTCACCAAGGAACTGCCCACCGTCCCACGGGACGCACGGGCGAACTGACCGGCCGGATGCCGCCGCATCAGGCGCACCCGCCGCTAAGCTAGCGCCATGGCCACCAAAACCACAGCAGAGAAGCTTGCCACCATCCAGCAGGGCTACACGCTGGAAGGCGCCACCATCGAACTGGGAGCCGCCATCATCGACGGCGAACTCCACAAAGACGCGCCGGTGCGGCTGCCGCTGGCCATGATGAACCGGCACGGGCTGGTGGCCGGCGCCACAGGCACCGGCAAGACCGTCACGCTGCACATGATGGCCGAACAGCTCTCCACGGCCGGCGTGCCCGTGTTCCTGGCCGACATCAAAGGCGACCTCTCCGGCCTGGCGACGGCCGCCGCCGGCAGCGACAAACTCAAGGCCCGCACCGACAGCATCGGCCAGGCGTGGTCAGGCAAGACGTTCCCCGTAGAGTTCCTGGCCCTGGGCGGCGACGGCAACGGGGTACCGGTCCGCGCCACGATCACCTCGTTCGGGCCCATCCTGCTCTCCCGGATCATGGAACTGAACGACACCCAGGAGTCCAGCCTGCAGCTGGTGTTCTACTTTGCGGACAAGAACGGCCTGGAGCTGATCGACCTCAAGGACCTCCGCGCCGTCATCCAGTTCCTCACCTCGGACGAGGGCAAGGACAAGCTGGAGGAACTCGGCGGCCTGTCCAAGGCCACCGCGGGCGTGATCCTGCGCGAAATCATCAACCTGGAGGCGCAGGGGCTGGAGAAGTTCTTCGGCGAACCCGAGTTCGATACGGCCGAGCTGCTGCGCACCGCCCCCGACGGCCGCGGCGTGGTCACCTGCCTGGAACTGCCCACCCTGCAGACCAAACCCATGCTGTTCTCCACGTTCCTGATGTGGCTGCTGGCGGACCTGTTCGAGGACCTCCCCGAAGCCGGCGACCTGGACAAGCCCAAGCTGGTGTTCTTCCTCGACGAAGCCCACCTGCTGTTCAACGGCGCCAGCAAAGCCTTCCTGGACGCCATCACCACCACGGTCCGGCTGATCCGGTCCAAGGGCGTGGGCATCTTCTTCGTCACCCAGACACCCAAGGATGTCCCCGCCGATGTCCTGGGCCAGCTGGCCAACCGGGTCCAGCACGCCCTGCGCGCGTTCACCCCCGAGGACGCCAAGGCACTCAAGGCCACCGTGTCCACGTTCCCGGTCAGCGACTACGACCTGGAAGAGACCCTGACCTCGGCCGGCATCGGTGAGGCTGTCATCACCGTCATGAACGAGAAGGGCGCACCCACCCCGGTGGCCCTCACCCGGCTGCGCGCCCCCGAATCCGACATGGGTCCCAGCGAGGACGCGCTGGTCCGGAGCACCGTGGCCGGTTCGGCGCTGCTGGGCAAATACGGGACCGCCGTGGACAACCCCTCCGCCTACGAGAAGCTCACCGGCAAAGCCGCGGCGTCCACGGGACCGGCAGCATCCGCACCTCCTGCCGGCGGAGCTCCCGCCAACGCCGGCGCTACCGGTGCTCCTGCCGCTCCTGGTGCGTATGACGTCGACGCCGAGGCCCGCCGGATCGAGGAAGAAATCCTGGGCCGGCCCAGCAGCAGGCCCGCGCAGGCGCCCCAACCGCAATACAGCGAGCCCCAGTATGACGAGCCACGGACACCCGAGCCGCGCCAGTCCCGGGCCAAGGCACCCCGGACGCGCCCATCGCAGCCCCGCCAGCCGGAGCCGCAGCCTGGCGGGATGATGGGCGACCTGGGTGGCGTCCTCGGTGGTGCCCTGGGCGGCGGGCTGAAGAGCATGGCCCGGTCCATGGGCACCCAGTTGGGCCGCGAACTGCTTCGCGGCGTGTTCGGAACGTCCTCCCGCCGCCGTCGCCGCTGACCTTGCCACCGGTGCCCCCGGGACTTCGCCGAGGCTCCTGATGGCCCGGATCCTGGCCGCCGCCGTCGGGCGTTACGTAGGGGGTGTGCGCCGGATTAGGGGGACGCCAACTTTAGAGTGCGTCCGCACTGACGTTACTGTGTAGAACGTGCAGATGAGTCAAGCGTTGGTGAGGATCGCGGCCGGATGGCTGCTGGGCCTCATGCTTGCCGTCGCCGGAGCCATCGTGGCCATCAACGTTGTGAACAACACCGTGGCCAGCCCGCAGCAGCCGGTCCGGGAGTACCTTGACGCGCTCCGGAGCGGGGATGGCGGGCGTGCGCTCGGACTCCTGCGGGCCGCGGTTCCGCCCAGCAACGCCGCCATGCTGGACGGCAGCGGGTTGCAGACCGCCGCCTCCCGGCTTTCGAACATCAGCATCGGGGACCCCCAGGAGCGCCCGGGCAACCAGGTGATGGTGCCCATGGAGTACACCATCGACGGCAGCCGGCTCCACAGTGAATTCCTGCTGCAGAAGACCGGCACCGAGTGGCTGTTCTTCAACACCTGGGCGTTCGTCCCGTCCCGGCTGCCCACCGTTGATATCACCGTGGTCAACGGCAATGAGGCCGTGGTGAACGGCATCCCGGTGAACATGCCCAATGGCCGCAATTCCTTCGCCGTGTTCTACCCCGGCGAGTACGAGGCTTCCCTGGACGGGCAATACTTCTCCGCACCGGCCACGCGCGCCACGGTCACGGCCAAGGACGCCCCGGTGGCGCCCCTGAACCTGCTGACCCAGGCCACGGACAAGCTGAAGGACGATGTTGCCGCCAAGGTCAGGGAATTCCTGGACGGCTGCGCTGCCGAGGCCGTCAAGGAACAGAAGCTCCAGCCCGACTGCCCGTTCTACTACGCCAGCAACAACCGGGTCCAGGACGGCAGCATCCGGTGGACTGTGACCAAGTACCCGGGCGTCTCGGTGGAGCCGTTCGACGGCCGGTGGGTGGTGTCACCGCTGGACGGCAAGGCCAAGGTTGAGGCACTCCAGCAGAACGCCTTCACCGGGGCCTGGTACCCGCTGGACGCCGAGGTGGACTTCAGCTTCACCACCCGCCTGGACGTCTCCGGTGACACGGTCAAGGTCACCCCGATGCTGAGTTTCTAGGCTTCTCCACTCTGGCCCAGGCCACTTTCCGCGTCACGGCCAGCACGCTTTCAGCAATGCTGGATGCCGCAGCCCTTGTTTTACCGGGCCGGCCCAACCCGCGCAGCCTGAAAGCCTGCTCCGCGTGACGCCGGCGCGGCTACCGTCCCCTGCTCAGGACGGAAAGTACCTGTTGGACCATCGCCTCCGGCCGATACACCACGTCCGGGTAGTAGTACCGAAGAACTGTGTGTCCCTGGAGGGCCGATTCGTTGTTCCTGCGGTGGTCCTTCTGGACCTGCTTCCACTCGGCATGATGCCGTCCATCCAGTTCAACCACCAGCCAGCCGTCCAGCAGCAGATCCACATACCCCACCCGTTCCAGGTACACCTGCGCCTGCACGGAGATCCCGGCTTACCTGAAATAGGTCCTCGCCAGTGTCTCCAGGAGCGAGTCTGCCCCGCTGTCTACCCAGTTGAGGACAGCCCGGGCCTTCCCGTTCCGCCTTCCAGGCAACCGCTGGCGCAGGAAGCCGGCGGTCATGTCCCCGCGCGAAACCGCAGATTCCACCATGACCAAGGATTCCGCGAAGGACAGGCACCGCAGGGCGTGGATCAGGACATCGGCGAGGGCTGCGACCGGCTGGAAGCGTGCGGGCGGAAGCAGGAGCCCGGCGTGGTGGACCGAGCCGCCAAGCACTGCCTCCTGCCGGCGGTGATAAACGTGGCGGCGTCCGTCGGAGGGCAGGGACCACAGGCCGTGCGCAGTGGCCGCGCTGGAACAGGTCAGCAACTCTCGGTTCCGCAGCACGGCAACCAGATCCGGAGACGCCGTCGGAAGCGCGTAAAGCCCGCGGTCCGGCTGCAGTACGCCTGCCCGTACTGCACGCCTGAGGGCGGCGTCGTCCACACCCAACCGGGCCAGCGCGGGCCTTCGCGCAGCTCCGCCGCAAGATTCCAGGGCTTTGAGGACATCCATGCGGCAATGGTTGCCGCTCCGGCGCCCCTGCTGACAGCATGTGCCTGCGGCATGTGGATATCGAGGGCGCCGAGGTCGTCACTCAGGGCACGCTTCTAGGTCTCCCAGAGCAAGGCATCCCCGATTTTCCGGGGCATCCCGCAGGCCTTAAACGTAAAAGGCTGCTCCCGTGACGCGAAGCCACGGGAAGCAGCCCCTTCGGCAAGGCCGGAGGCGGGTCAGTCCATCCCGCGGAGGTCCAGGACCAGCTCGGTGTCGCCGTCGGCCTGCAGGACCACCGGGATGCCCCAGTCCTGCTGGTAGAGGTGGCAGGCGGCGTGGTCCGGGATCTCGCCGTCCTCGGTCTCGGGGCCGTCGCACGCGGCGGCACGGGCGGTAATGTGCAGCACGCCCTCGGGAACGTCCGGGGACAGTTCCAAGGTGCGGAGCAGTCCCACCGAAGTGCCGCCGCCGGCCACCAGCAGCTCCGGCGGCGTGGAGGAGATCTTCAGCTGCGTGGGATCGCCCCAGCGGTCATCGAGCTTCTGCCCGGTGGGAGCGGTGAAGCGTACGGTCAGGTCCAGGGCGCCGGGAGCCACGGGGCTCTTGGGCCGCTGGGTCTGGGAGGCGCCCTCATCCACCTGCTGCGCTTCCTTGGGAATCGGAACGTACACCAGCTGATGCTTGTTGGCCTCCACCACCACCAGGAGCGGCTCCGTCCCGGCGGACTGCGTGTGGTCCACAATCACGTCGGACGGCTCGGCCAGCCCGCGGGCCAGCGTGGACACCGTCCCGTTGGCGGGGTCGTAGCGGCGCACGGCTCCGTTGTAGGTGTCTGCGATCGCCACGGAGCCGTCGGGCAGGACGGTCACACCGAGCGGGTGCTGCAGCCGGGCCTCGGCGGCGGGGCCGTCGCGGAAGCCGAAGTCGAACAGGCCCTTGCCCACGGCGGACTCCACGGTGATGGAGGCGTCGTCGGCGATGACCAGCTTGCGGAGTGCCGAAGTCTCGGAATCCGCCACCCAGATGTTGCCATCGGCGTCTTCGGCCAGGCCGGAGGACTGGGCGAACCAGGACTCGTGGGCCGGACCATCCAGGAGCCCTTCCAGGCCGTTGCCGGCAATGATGGACACGGAGCCGGTGACGGGGTCGAAGCTGAAGATCTGGTGGGTGCCGGCCATGGCCACCACCACCGCGTTGAGCTTGCGGGACCACACCACATCCCACGGCGAGCTCAGCGCAACATCCAGCGGGTCGGAGCCCAGCGATCCGCTGAAGCCGGCGCCGTCCTCGTCCACACGGGCCGGGCCGGTTTCCAGCAGGCGCTGGATGCCGTTGCCGGCCAGGGTGGAGGCCTTGCCGTCCGTGAGTGAGAGCCCGCGCAGGCGGTGGTTGACCGAGTCGGCAATCACGACGTCGTAGCCCGCCTTGGCTGCCACGTCTTCCGGGAGCAGGACCAGGCCCTGGGGTTCGTTGAACTGTGCACTGGCGGTCTCCCCCGCGGCGGGCCCATCGGCGTAGCCTTTGGTGCCCGAGCCGAAGGTGCCCAGGACGGTCTCGAAGTCGGTGCCGAGTTCCACCAGGCGGTGGTGGCCGGTGTCGGTGACCAGCCAGGATCCCTTTTCGGCGGCAACGGATGCCGCGGCACCTTCCGGTGCGCCGTCGTCGGCCGTTCCAGCCGTGGATCCGCGCCCCGGCGGGAGGAAGAGGGCCTTGCCGGGGAAGCGCAGGGTGCCGGACGTCGCTTCGGGCGCCACGTAGGGGCCGGAGCCGCGGTGCAGGGTGCCCTTGGCCTCGTGCTCGGCGATCAGTTCGGGGATCAGCACCGCGAGGCCGTCCGCGTGGCCCTCACCGGAAAGCTGCGCCACGATGTAGCCCTCGGGGTCGATGACCACCAGGGTGGGCCAGGCGCGGGCGGTGTAGGCCTTCCAGGTATCCAGCTCGGGATCGTCCAGGACCGGGTGGTGGATCTCGTAGCGCTCCACGGCGGCGGCAAGGGCCACCGGATCCGCCTCGTGCTCGAACTTGGGCGAGTGGACGCCCACGGTCACCAGCACGTCCGAGTACTGCTGCTCCAGCGGCCGCAGCTCGTCGAGGACATGCAGGCAGTTGATGCAGCAGAACGTCCAGAAGTCGAGCAGCACGATCTTGCCGCGCAGGGCTTCGAGGTCCAGGGACTTGCCACCGGTGTTCAGCCAGTTGCGGCCCACCAGTTCGGAGGCCCGGACCCGGGCATGGGTGCGTACGGTTTCGCTCATCAGCGTCCTTCCAGCTTGTTGCGTTCAGCCAGCTTGGCGTCGCGTTCGGCCAATTTGGCAAACATATCGTTGTAAGCGGTCAGATCGGCGTCGTTATTCCTGTCCGCCGCCCGGTCCACGCGTGTGGCCTCCCGCTGGCTTGACCTGGACCACATGACGGCCACGCCGATCGCCACCAGCAGCGTGGGAACCTCGCCAATGCCCCAGGCCACCGCACCGCCGGCCTGCTGGTCCGCGAGGGCCGACGGCCCCCAGGCCCGGCCCAGGTTACCGAAGTAGTCCGCCGCCATCAGGCCGGTGCCGCCCATGATGGACACACCGAAGAAGGCATGGAAGCCCATGGTGGCCAGGAGCAGCAGCAGCCGCATGGGGTACGGGGCGCGGCGCGGCAGCGGGTCTGTGCCGATCATGCTCAGCACGAAGATGTACCCGGTGAGCAGGAAGTGCAGGTTCATCAGTTCATGGCCCACATGCTCGCGCATGGCGTACCCGAAGAGGTCCGAGTAGTAGAACAGGATGATGGAACCGGCAAAGTTGGCTGCCGCGAACAGCGGGTGGGTGACCAGCTGCGAGAACTTGGAGTGCACGAAGACCAGGAGCCACTCGCGCGCGCCGCGGGATCCGTCGCCGCGGGCGGGCAGGGCACGCAGGGCCAGGGTCACCGGCGCTCCCAGCACCAGGAAGATCGGCGCCACCATGGTCAGCGCCATGTGGTCCACCATGTGCGCGGAGAACAGGATGCGGCCATAGACCGACGGCGGCCCGGACGTGATGTACGTCAGCACCACCAGGCCGATCACCCAGTTGACGGACCGGAACCACTGCCAGGAGTCTCCGCGACGGCGGATCTTGGCAACGCCCAGGAAGTAGGCCACCAGGCCGAAGAGGGCCACGCCCACCCAGATCCAGTCCAGGCGCCACTCAGTGAGCCAGCGTTCCGGGGTGAGTTCCGGCGGCAGCTCGTAACCGCTGAGGATGAAGGCTGGCGAGGCGTTGGGCGCAAGTTCGGTTGGCTGCGGCGGCGCTGAGCGTCCCAGGGCCACGGCGATGCCCGAGGTGGCGCCCATGATCAGCAGCTCCGCCAGGACCAACTGCCACAGCACCCGCCGGGAGGACATGGTGGCTCCCTTGCGGCCCAGCTGCGGGATGACCCACTGGCGGTGCATGAAGCCAATGCCGCCCAGCACCACTGCCGCCGCCGTCTTGGCCAGGATCAGCTGCCCGTAGGCCGAGCCGAAGAGATCTGCCCAGCTGGTGACGCGGATACTGGCGTTGATGATCCCGGAGGCGAAGACCAGGACAAAGGCGAAGCCGGCCAGGGTGGAGAACCGTTTGAGCGTGGGCTCGGTGATGTCTGCAGCTCCCCCGGCCTTGCTGCCTGTGAGGATGCCGGAGAGCAGGGCCAGGATGATGATGCCGCCCACCCAGGTGCTGACACCCACCAGGTGCAGGCCGAGTGAGTTGATGGCACCTTCGTGGTCCGATGAACTGGAGGAGTGGCCGATCAAGGCCGTCGGGACCAGGCCGATGAGGGCAAGGATGAGGGTGAGGGCCAGGCCACCAAGGGACCTGACGCCGAACAGCGCCGTGGTCACCACTGCGGCAATGATGGTGACGGCGAGCCACGCCTGGCCGGTTTCGATGTCCGTCATGAAGTAGACCAGGGCCTGCGTGAAGGCGGGGTCACCGGACAGCCCCTGGCCGGCAACGTCGGCGTAGGTGAGCACCAGGACGGCGATGGCGGACAAGGTCCACACAGCGCCGGCAACGGCCGCTACAGCCAGCGCGCGGGTAAACGCGGGATGCTCGGGGGAGCCGGCGGCTGCCTCCCGGCCGCGGACGTTGTGGTTTTGCGCTTTGAGGTTCCTGGGGAGGATGCCGACGGCGAAGATCAGTCCGCCCACTACGGTGGCCAGGGATACGTTGTGGATGGCCTTGCTGACAGGCAGTCCCCACCGGACCAGGGCTCCCGGATCGGCAACACTGCGGGCCGCTGCCGCACCTGAAAAGATCAGTGCTGCTGCGAGGCCCAGGAAGAGTGCTGCCAGGCCTGCCAGCTGCCACGGGACCGGAATCCCACGGCTTCCGGCGTCCCGGACCGCAGCTCCCTTGCCAGGACTGGTTTGGGGCGGGGTGGAACGTGGTTTTGCGGCAGAAGACACCATTCCATTGTCCGCTACGCCCGCCCGGGCGGCGAATCCGGGTTAAACGCCAAGGAGCGGCAACCCATCGGGTTGCCGCTCCTTTCCTGCCGGCGGGATGCCGGCCGGAAATAAGCTCTACTTCTTGGAGACAGCGGCCTTCAGCTTCGAGCCGGCGGTCAGCTTAACGCTGTGGCCTGCTGCAATCTGGATGGTTTCGCCGGTCTGCGGGTTGCGGCCGGTGCGGGCTGCACGGTCGGTGCGCTCGACGGCGAGCCAGCCCGGGATGGTGATCTTCTCGCCGGCGGCGACAGAAGTCTCGAAAACCTCGAACAGTGCGTCGAGGACGGAGTTGACGGCAGCCTGGCTGGTGCCGGCCTTGCCAGCTACCTCTGCAACAAGTTCACTACGGTTCTTAGCCATTGATGTCCTCCTGGACGGTTCTGATTCTTGAGCCTGCACACGGCATGCGCGCAGGCCACTGTTCGAAAACTTACCAGCTTGGGCGGTTCAGGGCCGCAAATTCCGCGTGTTTCCGCCATTTTTTGAGGTTAATCACCGATCCATCGGGGGTTTTTACCCTCCTCAGCCCGTCACGGGACGCCCGAAGCAGCCCCATGTATGCCGGAGTGCCGGGAGCATGTACGACGGCGGCCGGCACCTTCGCGTCCCGGCTTGCCGGCGCTGCCTGGACTGCCTTGGTTGTTAAATGCGGGAGGCCCCAACCGTGTGGTTGGGGCCTCGACCGTTAATGATGTTCCGGCGGTGACCTACTCTCCCACACCCTCCCGGGTGCAGTACCA
>NZ_JABFMW010000040.1 GCF_013359725.1 Pseudarthrobacter sp. C4D7
TACTGCACCCGGGAGGGTGTGGGAGAGTAGGTCACCGCCGGAACATCATTAACGGAAGGGCCCTGACAACGAACGTCAGGGCCCTTCCCCATTTAACCCCACACCGCAGGACGGCCAAGCGCCCGCGGGTAAGATTGACCCTCATGAGCAGCATCTTCAGCCACGCCCAGGATCCCTCCCACGACGAGAGCCGGGAGGCTGCGGATCCCTTGGAGCCGGTGGTGAACTCTGTCCTGGTACCGGGTCCCGTGGCACGCGCCTTCGCCGGATTCACGGATCATGCACACCTGTGGTGGCCCCTGGAGAAGCATGGTGTCTATGGAGCCGGCTCCTACGTGGAGTTTGAGGAGAACCTCATCCTTGAGTCCGCTGACGATGGCCGAACCAGTATCTGGGGGACACTGGACGACTGGCAGCCGCCGCTCTCCTTCCACGCCACCTGGCACCCCGGAACAACGGCCCTGTGGTCCACCGAACTGCTGGTGGCCTTCCGTGCCGTCGAAGCGGGGACGGAAGTGCGGGTGTTCCATGAAGGCTGGGAGGGGGCCGAAGATCCTGCTGCAGCCCGGGCTGAGTATGTGGAAGCCTGGCCGCTCATCCTGGAAAGGTTTGCCCGGTTCATGGGCGCCGCCGGGGAGGACACCACAGCCGGCAGCTTGTCCTAGTCCGGCCTGCCCGCAGTGTCCGGTGGGACTGCCGTGCTGTGCCTGATGACGAATTCGGTGGGATATTCCTGGTCCTGTGCCGCCGCGGCCGGCCGGCCGCCGTCGGCATCCACGCGGGCGCCATCAAGCAGCGCCAAAGCGGTGCTGGCCGCCAGCTTCCCCTGGCCCCTCGGATCCTGGCTGACAGTGGTCAGCCCAAAGGTCTCTGCCAGGTCGTGTCCGTCGATTCCCACCACTGAAAGATCCTGCGGGACCTGAAGCCCGAAGTCGCGTGCGGCAAGCATGATGCCCACCGCCATCTCGTCCGAGGCGGCAAAGACGGCAGTGGGACGCTCAGCAGCTGATCCCAGCAACCTGCGGCCTGCCGCATACCCGCCCTGGATGGTGAAGTCGGCGGTGACCTGCCATTCAGGCTTCAACGCCAGACCAGCCGCCGCTATCGCCGCGGCGAAACCCCTTTGCCGAAGCCGTGGAAGCTTGAAGTCCCGGGTCAGTTCCGTGGCTCCCGTAAGGTGGGCGATCCGCGTGTGGCCCAGTCCAATCAGGTGGCGGGTGGCCATAGACGCCAGCCCTTCGTCGTCGATCCTGATGGTTGATGCTCCGGGCAGGGCGCCCCCGATGCCCACCATGGGACGGTGTACGGCCAGCAGCTGCCCGATTTCTTCCTCGCTGAGCACCAAGGCCACCGCGATCACGGCGTCCAGGCGTTTCCGCAGCAGAAAGTCGGTCAGGATGCTGTTGCGGCGTTCCGGCTGCTCGCCCACGTTGTACAGGGTCAGGTCATAGCCGGCGTCGAGCAGCGTCTCCGAGACTCCCTCCAGCACCGAGGAAAAATACCAGCGCTGAACGTTGGGTACCACCAGTCCAAGGTTGTGGCTTCGTCCCGATGCGAGGCTTGACGCATGGTAGGACGGGACGAAGCCCAGTTCGTTGGCTGCCTCCTGTGCGAGGCGGCGGCTTCTGGAAGAGACATTGGTCTTGCCGCTCAAGGCGCGGGAAACCGTGGCCACCGACAGGCCGGCCCTGCTGGCAACTTCTTTGATGCCTGGCACGGTCAGTACGCTGCTGGGTCCGGTCCAAGCTGTATCCACGCGGTCTCACCGGAGGCGAGGGCGTTGCCGGGACCGGCCGGCTGGCTCCGGATCAGGACGTGGCCCGCGGGCATCTCCAGCGGCTCATGGTTCAGGTTCATAATCACCAGCGTAGTGCCGTTCACATAGCCCAGGGAGTAACCCGTGCACCAGTCCTCAGCCCATGACAGGGATCCCCTGCCCAGGTCCAGTTCCCGCCGGCGGGCCAGGGCGTCACGGTACAGCGACAAATGCGACGACGGTGATTGCGCCTGCACGTCCCTCGCCAATTCCTTGAAGGACTCCGGAATAGGGAGCCAAGGCTCGCTTCCCGGGCCAAACCCCAGATGCTGTTCTTCGCCCCGCCATGGCAACGGCACCCGGCAGCCGTCGCGGCCAAGCCGCTGGCCGCCGGTGCGGGCGTAAGTGGGGTCCTGGCGCAGGTGGTCCGGAATGTCGATTCCGTCCGGCAGTCCCAGCTCCTCGCCCTGGTAGAGGTAGGCGGCGCCGGGCAGGCCAAGCATGAACATCGAAGCGGCTGCGGCCCGGCGGCGGCCCAGGTGGTGGTCCGGCTGGTGATCTGCCGGGCCGATGCCGTCCCCGTCCCGCGGACCGAGTCCGTTGTACCCGAATCGGCTGGCGTGGCGGACCACGTCGTGGTTGGACAGCACCCAGGTGCTGGGAGCGCCCACCCCGTCAAGGACTGTCAGGGAGTCGGTGATGACCGAGCGGAGCCGGTAGACGTCCAGGCCTGCGTGGAGGTATGGGAAATTGAATGCCTGGTGCATCTCGTCCGGGCGTACCCAGTGTGCCAGGCGGTGGAGGTCCACGCTGGCCTCCGCGCAGAGGATCCGGTCAGGTCCGTACTCATCCAGGACCAGGCGCCAGGCGCGGTAGATATCGTGCACGGCCGGTTGGCCGAACATGGGTGCTTCGTGGCCGGGGTACCCGTCGCTGCTGCCGCCGTCGGCACGGCCGCCCCAGGCCGGCAGCCCGGGGGCCTTCACCAGCGCGTGGGCCACGTCAACCCGGAAGCCCGAGACGCCGCGGTCCAGCCAGAAACGCAGCACGCGTTCGAACTCTGCGTGGACGGCGGGGTTGTCCCAGTTGAAGTCCGGCTGCGAGGAATCAAAGAGGTGCAGGTACCACTGACCGGGTTCGCCGTCTGTTCCGGCCACCCGGGTCCAGGCGGGTCCGCCAAAGTGGGACTGCCAGTTGTTGGGCGGTTCCTGCCCGTACAGGCCGGTCCCATCCCGGAAGATGAACATGTCCCGCTCGGGGCTTCCGGCCGGCGAGGCAAGGGCAGCCTGGAACGCGGGATGCTGCGCGGAGCAGTGGTTGGGGACCAGGTCCACGATGACCCGCAGTCCCAGGCGGTGCGATTCGGCCATCATGACGTCGAAATCGCCGAGCGTGCCAAAGATAGGGTCCACATCGCAGTAGTCGCTGACGTCATAGCCGGCATCCCGCTGCGGGGAACGGAAGAAGGGGGACAGCCACACGGCGTCCACGCCCAGATCCGCCAGGTGTGGCAACTCCTCGGTGATTCCCGCGAGGTCACCGATGCCGTCGCCGTTGAGGTCACGGAATGACCGGGGGTACACCTGGTAGATGACAGCGGAACGCCACCATCCCGGGACCTGGTCAGCAGCATGGATGAGCGTCAGGGGACCAGCACTGACCGAAGTGTCCTGGGTCACAGTATCGACAGACATGGAAGTCAGCATAACCGTCAGGAACGATTTCATGAAAACGCTTCCATGTTTGTTTCACAGGGCCGGGATCCTCTGTCTGCATCATTTGTCCAATTCAACTGGAAGCGATTACAAGCAGCCGCCGCCAGGCCTTTCGAGGCAGCGGACCTAGACTGGGACGGTATGTCCGACGACGGGTGGAGGCTTTGTGGGAAGCATCGTTGACGAGCTGGAAGCTGTCCTGGCTCCGGGCCAGGTGGACACCGGCGAGGTGTCGCTGCGCCGGTACGCCGTTGACCAGGCGCCGGTCATCGATTTCCAGCTTCCGCTGGCTGTGGTGTTCGCCGAATCAGTGGCCGATGTGCAGGCGGTGGTGACGGCCTGCCGGAACACCGGGGTGGCGATCGTTCCCCGGGGCGCCGGAACCGGCGTGTCCGGCGGCGCCCATGCCACCAGGAACTGCATCATCCTCTCGCTGGAGCGGATGGACCGGATCCTCGCCCTGAACCCGGAAGACGAAACGGCCCAGGTGGAGCCGGGCGTCATCAATGCCGTGCTCAACGAAGCCGCTGCGGAGCATGGCCTCATGTACGCCCCGGACCCCGCCAGCTTCCGGAGCTCCACGATCGGCGGCAACGTGGCGACCAACGCCGGCGGCCTCCGGTGCGCCAAGTACGGGGTCACCAGGGACTCGGTCCTGGCGCTGGACGTCGTCCTGGCGGACGGTTCGCTCATCCATACCGGCCACCAGACCTTCAAGGGCGTGGCAGGCTATGACCTCACCGGCCTTTTCGTGGGGTCCGAGGGCACCCTGGGCATCGTCGTCGGAATCACCGTGCGGCTGAAGTACCTGCCCCGGGACGTCCACACGGTCGCCGCGTTTTATCCGGATTTCAGGCAGGCCGCCGCCGGCGTCATGGCGGTGGGAAGGGCCCGTGTCCAGCCCGCCATCATGGAACTGCTCGACGGCGGTACGCTGGCCCAGCTCGACGACATCCACGGGTCCGACCTCACCGCCCGCGGGAAATCGCTGCTGCTGATCCAGACCGACGGGTTCGGGGCTGCCGCGGAAGCGGACGTGGTGCGCCAGGTGCTGCGCGGCAGCGGGGCCACCGTCAGCACCGAGGCCAGCGCCGAAGCCGAGCGCCTGGTGGAGCTGCGGCGGCACAGCAGGGGAACCGAGGTGGACGACGAGTACCGGGTGGGCGAGGATGTCGCCGTTCCCCGCTCCCGCCTGGTGGACTACGTCGCGGCGCTGGAGGCCATGGCCGCCACGCAGCGGGTGCATCTGAAAGTGGTGGCGCACGCCGGGGACGGAAACCTGCACCCCACCTTCTGGATCGACCGGGAGGGGCCGGACGTGGAGGCCGGCGCCATGGAACGGCTCCAGGCAGCCCTGGACGAGTCCATCACCGCTGCCCTGGCCATGGGCGGCACCATCACGGGGGAGCACGGTGTGGGCCAGTACAAGCTGCGCTGGCTGGGCCAGGAGCAGCCCGGGCCCATCCGGGAACTCCAGCGCAGGATCAAGGACCTGTTCGATCCTGCCGGCGTCCTGAACCCGGGAAAGGCTATCTAGGGCTCAGTCGTCCGAATCCGGGTATTCGTCCTCTGACTCATCTGCGCCGTAACGGGACTCCTCAGTCTCCACCTCGAGGATTTTCAGCAGCTCGGTGTCCGGGTTGAGCATGATCGCTGCCTCGTCCCTCCGGTGCCGGAGGATCGAATCGATGTAGGACTGGACCGCTTCCGCCAAGGGAATGTGGCGTTCCTGCTTCTCGGACATGTACCACCGGTGCTCCAGGACCTCATGGACCACCTCGGCGTGCTCGAGCTTGCCGGAGAGATCGCGGGGGATGGAACGCACAATCGGTTCGAAGATCTGGCTCACCCAGAGGTGCGCGCTGTATTCCTCGTCCATCTCCGGGTTGTTGTCCGCCCGGAACGAGTCCATGTCATTGAGGAGCCGGCGGGCCTGGTTCTCCTGGGCATCCAGGCCGGTCAGCCGCAGCAGCCGCCGCTGGTGGTGTCCAGCGTCCACCACCTTGGGCTGGAGCTGGATGGTGGAGCCGTTCTGGGTGGTCTTGATGGCGTATTCCTCGACGTCGAAGCCGAGTTCGTTCAGGCGCCGGATGCGGGCGCCCACCCGCCAGCGTTCGCCCAGCTCGAAGGATTCCTTCTCGGTCAGTTCCGCCCAGAGGCGGCGGTAGCTGTCCATGATCAGTTCGCTGGTGGCCACGGGGTCCACCTTTTCCTCGATGAGGCCGCCGTCCAGCAGGTCCATCAGTTCGCCGGCGATGTTGACCCGGGCAATCTCAAGGTCGTATTCGCGCTGTCCTGTAGAGAGGTCCGGGTACAGCTCCCCGGTTTCGGCGTCCACCAAATAGGCGGCGAAAGCTCCGGCGTCGCGGCGGAAGAGGGTATTGGACAGGGACACGTCACCCCAGTAGAAACCGATGAGGTGCAGCCGGACCAGCAACAGCGCCTGCGCGTCGATCAGCCGGGTGAGGGTGTCCTTGCGCAGCATCTGGGAAAACAGCGCGCGGTAGGGCATGGAGAACTTCAGGTGCCGCGTCACAAGGACGGGGTTGAGCGGGCGTCCGTCCGGAGTGGTCCGCCCGGTGATCACGGCGACCGGCTCCACGCACGGCACATCGAAACGGGCCAGCTTGCGGAGCATGTGGTACTCGTGGCGGGCCACATGCTCGGAGGTTTCCTTGATGGCGATGACGGAGCCGCCCAGGTGGGCGAAGCGCACGATGTGCCGGGAGATGCCGCGGGGGAGTGCCGCCAGGTATTGCGCAGGCCACTCCTCGAGGGCGATGTGCCAGGGCAGGTCCAGCAGCTCCGGGTCCGCTGCCGCCGCGGTGATGTTCAGTGACGAGGCTACCGAGGCCGCCTTGTTGTCATCGGCGCTGGCCGCGACGAACCGCGGCAGCTTGCCGATCTGCGCGTAGTCGGTGGGTTCGTCGTGCCACTGGGCGCTGTATTCCTCGGTCATGGGTCAATTCTTCCGTACTCTGGGCAGCGCGGCTAAATTTTGTGCACGCACCGTTAAAGGCCGACGGCGGCCCGCACCATTTGCGAAAAGGTGCGGGCCGCCGTCGGTTGCGTGGGCGGGCCTCCGGTGGAGGGCCCACGCGGGCACAATTAGTCGCCCAGGCGCAGGCCGGTCTTGGTGTCGAACAGGTGCACGTGGCCCGACTGCGGACGGACGTAGATGACCTCGCCCTTCATCGGAGGACGGCGGCCGTCGACGCGGGCCACGATGTCGTGGTCCTTGCCGTCAAGGTTGGTGTGGCCGTAGACGTAGGCGTCGGCGCCGAGTTCTTCGACGACGTCCACCTCCACCTTCAGGCCTTCACCCTGCGGAGCGGTTTCCAGGTCCTCGGGGCGGGAGCCCAGCGTGACCGTGGAGCCGTGGGCGCCTTCCAGGACATCGCGCGGCACGGGGTACACGGTGCCGCCGAACTGGACGCCGCCGTCAACCACGGGAAGCTCCAGCAGGTTCATGGCAGGGGAGCCGATGAAGCCTGCAACGAAGACGTTCTTGGGGCGGTCGTACAGGTTGCGCGGGGTGTCCACCTGCTGCAGCAGGCCGTCCTTCAGCACGGCGACACGGTCACCCATGGTCATGGCCTCAACCTGGTCGTGCGTCACGTAAACGGTGGTGACGCCCAGGCGGCGGGTCAGGGACGCGATCTGGGTGCGGGTCTGGACGCGGAGCTTGGCGTCCAAGTTGGACAGCGGCTCATCCATGAGGAAGACCTGCGGGTTACGGACGATCGCGCGGCCCATGGCAACACGCTGGCGCTGGCCACCGGAGAGTGCCTTCGGCTTGCGGTCCAGGTACTGCTCAAGGTCGAGGAGCTTGGCGGCTTCACGGACGCGCTCGGCGCGCTCTTCCTTGGAGACACCGGCGATCTTCAGGGCAAAGCCCATGTTGTCGGCCACAGTCATGTGCGGGTACAGCGCATAGTTCTGGAAAACCATGGCGATGTCGCGGTCCTTCGGCGGAACATCGGTGACGTCACGGTCACCGATCAGGATGCGGCCGGCGTTGACGTCCTCAAGGCCTGCGAGCATGCGCAGCGAGGTGGACTTGCCGCAACCGGAGGGTCCCACGAGGACCAGGAATTCGCCATCGGCGATGTCGATGTTGAGCTTATCGACGGCGGGCTTATCTGTGCCCGGGTACAGACGCGTAGCGTTATCAAAAGTAACTGTAGCCACAGTTATCAATCCCTTCACCGGCAGGTACGTGCCGGACGATCCGTTGTGAATGGTTCATATTTATTCAGTTGTGTTCCTGCAAAGTGCTCCAGGCCTGGACCCGGAGCACACAGTGACGCCACACGCTGGTTGTGCGCCACATCACACACAGAGTATGCCAGAAATTGCGCTTATTGGCATAAATGTTACAAACGTCACAGCAGCCGCAGGCGGCCGCCTAGCCGGAAGCGGCCTGCGGATCCTCTTCGGCGACGGCGATGCTCCGCTCCTGCAGCAGGACTTCCAGCAGTTCGGCGACGTGGACCGGAGCCTCCACCCGGTACTGCGCCTGGGTAAAATCGAGGCCCACCTTCACCCCTGCATCACCGGGCTCCAGCCGGCCGAAAGCGTCTTCGTCCGTGACGTCGTCGCCGGCGAACAACACCGCGGTGGCACCGGTGGCCTGCCGGAGGAAGGCCACGCCTTCGCCCTTGGAAGCATTGACCACCGAGGTCTCCAGGACGCGCTTGCCTTCTTTGAGGAAGACGCCCTTACGGTCCTGGAGCGCTGACCGGGCGGCCGCCACGGCGTCCTCTGCCACGTCATCCTCCGCCTGCCGGGTATGGAGGACGACGCCTGCTGGTTTGTATTCCAGCGAGGTGCCGGGAGCCTGCGCGACGATGTCCGCCAGCTCTGCCCGGACTTCCTCAAGGAGCGCCTTCTGGTCGTCGTCCAGGGCAAGTTCGGTAGAGCCTGGTCCCAGCCAGGCCTCGGCGCCGTGGCTGCCGATCAGTAGTGTGTCCACCGGCGGGGAGGCCACCTCGCGCAGGCTGGCGAGGGCGCGCCCGGAGATGAGGGCCGTCGTCGTGCGTGGCAGCACAGCGAGGCCGGCGAAAGCCGCAGCCGACCGGGGAAGCGGCCGGGCGTCCTGGGCCCGGTCCACAATGGGCGCCATGGTGCCGTCAAAATCCATGGCCACGAGCAGGTGCTCCGTGCCGGCAATCCGGCGCAGGGCGTCCCGGAGTTCGGGGGAGAGCGCCAGCGGCGCCTTGGTGCGGCGGCCCTCAGGAGTCATCGCGGACCACCTTTTCGTTCAGTGCGCGCAGGAAGTCGGCGGACCAGTGGTCCACATCGTGGTCCAGGATCTGCTTGCGCATGGAGCGCATCCGGCGCGACGCTTCCCGCGGCGTCAGCTCGACGGCGGCCATGATGGTGTTCTTGAGGCCGTCAATGTCGTGCGGGTTGATCAGCAGCGCCTGCTTGAGCTGGTCGGCCGCCCCGGCGAACTCGCTCAGCACCAGGGCGCCGTCGTTGTTGTTGCGGGCGGTGACATATTCCTTGGCCACAAGGTTCATGCCGTCCCGCAGGGCGGTGACCAGCATGACGTCCGCGGCCAGGTACAGCGCCACCATCTCTTCCACGGGGTAGCTGTGGTGCAGGTAGCGGACGGCGGTGTTCTCCAGGGTGTCGTAGGTGCCGTTGATGTGGCCAACGGTGCCTTCCACTTCCTCGCGCAGGAGCCGGTACTGTTCCACCCGCTCCCGGCTGGGGGAGGCCACCTGGATGAGGGTGGCATCGCCCACCGTCAGCCGGCCGTCCGCCAAAAGCTCCTCGAACGCCTTGAGCCGGTGGCGGATGCCCTTGGTGTAATCCAGCCGGTCCACGCCGAGCAGGATGGTCTTGGGGTTGCCAAGGTCCTGCCGGATCTGCCGGGCGCGTTCAATGATGTCCGGCCTGGCAGCGAGTTCGGTGATCTGCTTGACGTCGATGGAGATAGGGAAGGCCTGGGCCCTGGCGATGTGGGTCAACTGGCCGTTGTGGTCCTTGACGTGCACCTGCTGCTGCTTGACGCTGGCACCCAGGAAACGGCGGGCGGACCGCATGAAGTTTCCGGCGTCGCTGGGCCGCTGGAAACCCACCAGGTCTGCGCCCAGGAGCCCGTCGATGATGGCCTGGCGCCAGGGAAGCTGTGCGAAAATTTCCGGCGGCGGGAACGGGATGTGGTTGAAGAAGCCGATCCGGAGGTCAGGCCGTGCCTCGCGGAGCATCCGCGGCACCAGCTGCAGCTGGTAGTCCTGGACCCATACTGTGGCGCCCTGGTCGGCGTGGCGGACCACGGCGTCGGCGAACCGGCGGTTGACCTTGCGGTAGGCGTCCCACCAGGTCCGGTGGAATTCCGGCGGGGCGATAACGTCGTGGTACAGCGGCCAGAGAGTGGCGTTGGAGAACCCCTCGTAGTACAGCTCCACGTCATCGGTGCTGAGCTGGACCGGGACCAGGTCCATGCCGCCGTGGCTGAAAGGCTTGACCGTCTCGTCCGGGGCGCCGTGCCAGCCAACCCAGGCGCCGTCCGTCTTGGTCATCATCGGTGCGAGGGCGGTGACCAGGCCGCCGGGTGAGCGGCGCCAGCCGGAGCCGTCGTCGCTGTCTTCCCCCTGTGCCACGCGGTCTACGGGCAGCCTGTTGGAGACCACCATGAAGTCGTACTTGGTATGGCCGGCGCGGCCGGAGCCGGAGCTGCCGGCCGTTGCTGTTCCGGCTGGTTTTTCCTGGACGGGTGTTTGCATTGCGGCCCCCTGGGGTTGCTTGTGCCTCTACGCCCACCCTAGCCGGGCGGAATGATCGGGGCTATTCGTCCGTTGGTCAACCCGGAGAATAGTTGAAACCGCAAGCTCTCAGCTTTCTCCCCTAAAATGTTGGGGTGCCACCAAGTGGTCCCCCTTCGTCGACCGACCCAAGGAACTCATGAGCCCCGCAAACGAAGAACGTAAGTCCAAGGCTGAGCGAACCGCAGAGGCGCGGGAAAAAGCGCGCCTGATCCGCGAAGCGCAGGTAAAGAAGGACAAGCGCAACAAGCTCCTGATTGGCTGGGGCATCGTGGCGGCGGTGGTGGCCATCCTGGTGGTGGTGGCCCTGGTGGTCACCAACAGCCTCAAGCAGAATGCGCCGGTTGCGGACCAGGGCCCCGTTCCGGCCAACGCGAATGCGCATGGCGGCGTAACCCTGCTGGCCAACACTGACGTTGCCAAGACTGAACCGGCAACCGTTGACGCAGCCTCCCTGGGAGACGCGCCCAAGACACCGCCCGCAGAAGTAGTGGCTCCGGGCGCCGAGGCGGAGGCCGGCAAGCCGGTAAAGGTGGTCCTCTACGTCGACTTCATCTGCCCCGTCTGCAAGAACTTCGAGGCACAGTACAACGACCAGCTCACCTCGCTGCGCAACGACGGAAAAATCACCGTCGAGTACCGGGCCCTCGGTTTCCTGGACAGCCGGTCCACCACCAACTACTCATCCCGCGCCGCCAACGCGGCCGCATGCGTGGTCAATGAGTCGCCGGAGAAGTACTCCGACTTCGTCAACGCGCTGTTTGCCAAGCAGCCGGCAGAGGGCGGCGCAGGCCTCTCGGACAATGACCTGAAGAAGATGGCCTCGGACATGGGAGTCAACATCGACTCCTGTGTGGATGGCAAGACCTACCGCCCCTTCGTGAAGTTTACGACGAAGGAAGCCGCTGCCATCGGGGTGACCGGTACGCCCACCGTCTTCGTGGACGGCAAGCAGTGGGGCAAGGGAGACAGCGCCCAGACGCCGTTCCCGGACTTCCTGCAGGCAGCCATCACGGCGAAGGGCTAAGGCCCGGAGCCCAGGGCACAGAGCCCGCGCAAGGGCCCGCACCGGATCGTCTCCGGAGCGGGCCCTTGCCGCGTCCGGGGGTGGCTCCGGCGCGTTTTTACGCCCGGCGGCAGTTGGGCTAACCTTATCTAGCGCCTTCCGGGCGCACGCCCTCCAAGGGCACGCCTCCTTAGCTCAGTTGGCCAGAGCACCGCTCTTGTAAAGCGGGGGTCGTCGGTTCGAATCCGACAGGGGGCTCCACACCACCTCCGGGTCTAAGCTGGGTCCATCCGAATAATCAGCCTGCTGACTAAAGGAGGAGGGGTACCATGCCCAAGACCGGCAAGAATGACCATGCCCGCAAGGACGAACTGCCGTCCACCCTGCAGCGGTCAGAGCAAAAAGCCCAGGACACGTTCGCGAAGACCTATGACTCTGCGATGGAGTCCTATGACAACGACGAAGAGCGCGCCGCCCGCGCAGCCTACGCCTCACTGAAGCACAGCTACGAGAAGGTGGGCGACCATTGGGAGCCCAAGGAAAAGCGCGGGCCCTCCGACAAACATGCGGAACAGGGCGTCCGGTCCAGTGAGCCCACTGCCGGAGGCGTGGACGCCAATGCCTCCAAGGAACACCTGTACAAGCTGGCCAAAGAAATGGACGTCAAGGGCCGGTCCACCATGGACAAAGACGAGTTGGTCCAGGCACTCCAGAAGGCCAACGACGCCGCCACCCGCAAAGCCCGCAGCAAATAGCCTGCACTCTTGCCGTCCCGCCGTCCCAAGGTGTCGAATCAGAGGACAC
This sequence comes from Pseudarthrobacter sp. C4D7, assembly GCF_013359725.1. GTDB lineage: Bacteria > Actinomycetota > Actinomycetes > Actinomycetales > Micrococcaceae > Arthrobacter. The sequence continues at coordinate 12,058 of NZ_JABFMW010000040.1, forward strand.
GTCCGGTCCGGTCGGCAATGACGCGAGGAGGTTCCAATGTCGGTGAAGAGCGCCAAGGACTCAGCGCGGGCGGCGGGAGGCAGGAACGGGCCTGACTCCAGGCGGGCCGACCAATCCGCCGGCATCGCGGTGCAGGACCCGGCGGGGATCCGGAACGTGGCCCTGGTGGGCCACTCCGGCGCCGGAAAGACCATGCTGCTCGAGGCCCTGCTGGCGGCGAACGGCATGATCACCCGCAAGGGCACCATTGCGGATGGTTCCACGGTCAGCGACTCGGACCCGGCGGCGGTGCACCAGCAGCGTTCGGTCACGGTGTCGCTGGTTCCGCTGCTGGTGGACGACGTCAAAGTGAACCTTCTCGACACACCCGGCTACCCCGACTTCATCGGGGAACTGCGGGCAGGGCTGAGGGCCTCGGATGGCGCCCTGTTTGTGGTCTCTGCCGTGGACGGCATCGATGCCACCACGACCGCCCTCTGGGGTGAGTGCGCGCACATGGGGCTGCCACGCGCCGTCGCCATCACCAGGGTGGACCACCCGCGGGCGGATTACGACGGCGCCCTGGCCGCCTGCCGGAAAGCGTTCGGCGACGGTGTCCTCCCGCTGTATGTTCCGGTGCCGGCCAACGGCGACGCGGCCGGCCTCCTGGGCCTGCTGTCACAGGAGGTCACTGACTACTCCTCCGGGGATCCAACACCCCAGGTCCGCCCGGCGGATCCGGAGGAACTTGCCGCCGCCGCGGCCGCGCGGGGCGCCCTGATCGAGGGCATCATCGCCGAAAGTGAAGACGAAACCCTGATGGACCGCTACCTGGGCGGGGAGGACATCGATACAGCAGTGCTGTCCGCCGACCTGGAAACCGCCGTCGCCCGGGGCTCGTTCCATCCTGTCCTGCCCACCTCCGCCGTCACGGGACTGGGTACCGCCGAACTGCTTGAGGTGCTGGTGCGTGCCTTTCCGCCTCCGTCCGAACGCGGCCTGCCGGCCGCGGCCGGCCTTGCGGGGGAGCCGGCGGGAAAGCTCTCCTGCGACCCCGACGGCCCGCTCGCCGCAGAGGTGGTGCGGACCTCCAACGATCCTTTCCTGGGCCGCGTTTGCCTGGTGCGGGTTTTCTCCGGAACCCTGCGGGAGGACAGCCCGGTCCACGTGGGCGGCCACGGACTGGCGGACCGCGGGCACCAGGACCATGACACCGACGAACGGGTCACCCACATCTACTCACCGCTGGGCGCCAGCCTGCGCCCGGTGCCCCATTGCGTGGCCGGGGACATGTGCGCGCTGGCGAAGCTGGGCAGCGCCGAAACCGGCGACACCATTTCCGCCAGGGAACGCCCGCTGCTGCTGGCCACGTGGGAGATGCCCGAACCGCTGCTGCCGGTCGCCGTGGAAGCGGACTCGCGCAGCGACGAAGATGCGCTCGCGCGCAGCCTGGGACGGATCGCCGCCGGGGACCCCACCTTGCGGGTGGACAGGAACGCTGAAACGCACCAGCTGGTGCTTTGGTGCATGGGGGAGGCGCACGCCGAGGTGGTCCTGGACCGGCTGCGGGAACAAGGCGTGAAGCTGCACACCGTGGATGTGGTCACACCCTTGCGGGAAACGTTTGCGGGTCCCGCCGCCGGCCACGGACGCCATGTCAAACAGTCGGGCGGCCACGGCCAGTACGCCGTATGCGACATCGACGTGGAGCCGCTGCAGCGCGGCGGCGGCTTCGAATTCGTGGACAGGACGGTGGGCGGAGTCATCCCGGGAACGTTCATCCCGTCCATCGAAAAAGGCGTCCGGGCACAAATGGAGCGCGGGGTGGCTGCCGGGTTTCCCGTAGTGGACCTGCGCGTAACACTCACCGGCGGCAAGGCCCACAGCGTGGATTCCTCGGACGCGGCCTTCCAGGCGGCAGGAGCACTGGCGCTCCGCGAAGCGGCAGCTGCAGGAAAGATCCAGCTCCTGGAACCGGTGTCCTCCGTGTCCATCACCGTGGCCGACGAACACGTGGGCACCGTGATGAGTGACTTGTCCAGCCGCCGCGGCCGCCTCACCGGCACCACCTCCTCCGGCGAAGGACTGACGGAGATCGGCGCTGAGGTCCCCGACCAGGAACTCCTGCGCTACGCGGTGGAACTGCGGGCCCTGACGGCAGGGACCGGCCGGTTCAGGCGCCGGTACCTGCGCCACGACCCTGTGCCGCCGACTTTCAGCCCGTCCTGACCGGGGCGGGAACAGCCTCCACGGAACGGCCCGCCGGTGAACGCCGCAGCACGAAAGATCCAGAACGTCTACCTGACGCTGACGCTGGGAAATACCCTTGCAGCGTCCTTCATCTGGGGAATCAACACGCTCTTCCTGCTCGACGCCGGGCTCAGCAACCTGGAGGCCTTTGCCGCCAACGCCTTTTTCACGGCAGGAATGGTGCTTTTCGAGGTGCCCACCGGGGTGGTGGCTGACAGCTGGGGGCGCCGCATGTCCTTCCTGCTGGGTACCGTGACCCTGGCCGCGTCCACCTACCTGTACTACCTGCTGTGGCAGTTGTCCGCCCCCTTCTGGTGGTGGGCCGCGGTGTCCGCGTTGCTGGGCCTCGGCTTCACCTTCTTCTCCGGGGCGGTGGAGGCCTGGCTGGTGGATGCACTCCACCACACCGGCTACGAAGGCGGCCTGGAAGCCGTCCTGGGGCGGGGGCAGATGGTGTCCGGAATTGCCATGCTGGCCGGATCAGTAGCCGGCGGAATCATTGCCCAGGCCACCAACCTGGGCGTGCCGTTCCTGCTGCGGGTGGCGGTGCTGGTGGCGATGTTCGTTGTCGCCTTCCTGCTGATGCACGACGTCGGCTTCACCCCGGAGCGGTCGGCGCACCCGCTGCAGGCCACGCGGGCAGTCCTGCAGGCCTCGGTGGACGGCGGGCTGAGGAACCCTCCGGTGCGGTTCATGATGCTGGCCGCACCGTTCACGGAAGGGGTGGGATTCTATGTTTTCTACGCCCTCCAGCCCTATCTGCTGCAACTTTTCGGAGACCCCAAGGCATACGCCATCGCAGGCCTGGCGGCAGCCATCGTGGCGGGTGCGGACATTGTGGGCGGCTGGCTCGCCCCGCTGGTCCGCAAACTGGTCCGGCGGCGCACCACGGTGCTGATCGCCTCCACGATTGCCAGCTCAGCGGTCCTGGTGGCGCTCCTGGCGACCCGCATCTTCTGGCTGGCCCTGGTACTCCTGGCTGTCTGGGCGGTGGTGGCGTCCGCCGGCACGCCCGTGCGCCAGGCATACCTCAACGACATGATCGCCTCGAAGCAGCGGGCCACCGTCCTCAGTTTTGCCTCACTCATGGGGTCCAGCGGGGGAGTGGTGGTCCAGCCGCTGCTCGGCAGGGCGGCCGACCTCTACGGCTACCCGGCCTCGCTCGCCCTGGGCGGGGCGGTGCAATTGCTGGCCGCGCCCTTCATCATGCTCAGCCGGCGCCGGCGCCCGCCCGCCGATGTTGCCACCGGTTTGGCCGCCCACTGAGGAGAGTCTTCCACCGCCGAACGACGCGAAGGCCCCCGCTGCTGGACGTGGTCCAGGCAGCGGGGGCCTTCGCTTGTGCAGGTGGGGCGTCTTACTTTATTCCTGCCTCCACCGCTTCGCCGGCCGCGGGGGCCGGTTGTTCCTGTGCCGGCGACGGGCTGGTCTTGAGCTTGAAGCGCTTTCCCATCTCGCCGCCGCCACCGCCGCGGTTCTTGTTGAAGATGTCGAAACCGACTGCGACAAGGAGCACCAGGCCCTTGATGAGCTGCTGGTAATCGGTGCCCAGGCCCAGGATGGACATGCCGTTGTTCAGCACGCCCATGATGAGGCCACCGATCATGGCTCCCGCCACTGTTCCGATACCGCCGGTGACGGCGGCGCCGCCAATGAAGGCTGCGGCGATGGAGTCGAGCTCGAAGCCGGTTCCGCCGGCAGGCTGCGCGGAGTTGAGCCGGGCGGTGAAGACCAGGCCGGCCAGTGCGGCGAGCACGCCCATGTTCACGAACAGCCGGAACGTGACGGCCTTGGTCTTGATGCCCGACAGTTCGGCCGCGTGGAGGTTGCCGCCGATGGCGTACGTGTGCCGGCCGAAGACGCTGTTGTTCATGAGCGCCGTGTATCCGATCACCAGCACGGCCAGGACCACCAGGACGATCGGCGTGCCCCTGTAGGAGGCCAGCAGGAAGGTGATGATGAGCATGAGCAGCGCCGTGAAGGTGGTTTTGATGACGAACCAGACCATGGGTTCGCTCTCAAGATCGAACTTCCGGCGGACCCGGCGCTCCTTGAAGGCCTGGATCAGAAGGGCGATGGTGGCGCCGACGCCCAGGATGACCGTAAGCCATTCCAGCACGGAGGTGCCGCCGGAGATGTCCGGCAGGAAGCCGCCGCCCAAAGCCCGCAGTTCGGCGGGGAACGGGGTGATCTGCTGGTTCTTGAGGGTGATGAGGGTCAGGCCGCGGAAGATGAGCATGCCGGCCAGGGTGACAATGAAGGCCGGGATTCCCACGTAGGCGATCCAGTAGCCCTGCCAGGCACCCACCAGTGCACCGACCAGCAGGCACGCGGGGATGGCGGCCCACCAGGGCCAGCCCCAGTGGACGATCATGACGCCGGCAACGGCTCCGATGAACCCGGCGACTGAGCCGACCGAAAGGTCGATGTGCCCGGCGATGATCACCATCACCATGCCGATAGCCAGGATGAGGATGTAGCTGTTCTGGACCACCAGGTTGGTGACGTTCTGCGGCTCCAGGAGGATACCGCCGGTCAGGCCCTGGAACAGCAGGACGATCAGGATCAGGGCAACGAAGATGCCGACCTGGCGCAGGCGGCTGGTGAGGAATCCGAGCGATTCTCGTAGGGCGGACATTTCGCTATTCCTTCTCTTTGGTCATGTAGTGCATCAGGGTTTCCTGGGTGGCCTCTGCGATGGGCACCTCACCGGTGATGTGCCCGGCAGCGAGCGTGTAGATGCGGTCACAGATGCCCAGGAGCTCGGGAAGTTCCGAGGAAATCACGATGACTGCTTTTCCTTCTGCCGCCAGTTTGGCGATGATCGTATAGATCTCGTATTTGGCGCCAACGTCGATTCCGCGCGTGGGTTCGTCCAGGATGAGCACGTCCGGGTCCGAGAACATCCATTTGCTCAGCACCACCTTTTGCTGGTTTCCGCCGGACAGTTTCCCGGTGATGGCGGCAACCGAGGGCGCTTTGATGTTCATGCTGCGGCGGTAGCCGTTGGCCACCACGGTCTCCTGGTTCTTGTCCACGAAGCCGTGCTTGGCAAGCTTGCGCAGCGCTGCCAGGGAGATGTTCCGCTTGATGTCCTCGATGAGGTTCAGGCCGTAGTGCTTGCGGTCCTCGGTGGCGTAGGCAATGCCGTGCCTGATGGCGTCCGAGACTGTTGCTGTGTTGATTTCCTCGCCGTATTTGTACACCTTGCCGGAGGTGGCAGTGCCGTAGGTGCGGCCGAAGACGCTCATGGCAAGTTCGGTGCGCCCTGCGCCCATGAGGCCGGCCAGGCCGACAACCTCACCCTTGCGGACGTGCAGGTTGGCGTTGTTGACCACCATGCGGCTGTGGTCCTGGGGGTGGCGCACGGACCAGTCCTCGATCCGCAGGACTTCCTCGCCGATGTTCGGCTCCCTGTCGGGGTACAGGCTTTCCAAGTCCCGGCCCACCATGCCGCGGATGATCCGCTCCTGGGTGATCTGGCCTTCGTCGAGCCGCAGGGTCTCGATGGTCTTGCCGTCACGGATGATGGTGACGGCGTCCGCCACCTTCCGGATTTCATTGAGTTTGTGGCTGATGATGATGCTGGTGACGCCCTGGCCCTTCAGGTGGAGGATCAGGTCCAGCAGGTGGCCGGAATCTTCGTCGTTGAGCGCGGCCGTGGGCTCGTCCAGGATCAGCAGCTTGACTTCCTTGGACAGGGCCTTGGCGATTTCCACCAGCTGCTGCTTGCCAACGCTGATGTGCTGCACGGGCGTGACGGGGTTTTCGTCGAGGCCAACGCGGGCCAGCAGCCGGGCCGCTTCCAGGTTGGTCTTGCGCCAGTCCACCCATCCGTTGGTGGCCTGCTCGTTGCCGAGGTAGATGTTCTCTGCAATGGAGAGGTACGGGCTCAGGGCCAGTTCCTGGTGGATGATGACAATTCCGCGCTTCTCGCTGTCGGAGATGCTGGAGAAGTTGCAGGGTTCGTTCTCGAAGAGGATTTCCCCGTCGAAGGTGTTGTGTGCATAGACGCCGGACAACACTTTCATAAGCGTTGATTTGCCGGCTCCGTTTTCACCGCAGATGGCGTGGACCTCTCCACGGTTCACATCCAGGGTGACGTCCTGGAGGGCCTTTACGCCCGGGAACGTCTTGGTGATTCCTCGCATTTGGAGAATGGGTGTGTTCATCGTCAATTCCCACTGACTGGTCGAAGCTGGGCCGTCCTGCTGGTGCAGGAGGCGGCGGGAAGGGCTGTGGCCGGACCTGTTGCCCGGCCACAGCCCCGTTCGCTGACTACTTGACGTCGGCGTCGGAGTAGTAACCCGAGTCGATCAGTTCCTTCTTGTAGTTGTCCTTGGTGATGATCACGGACTTCAGCAGGTAGGCCGGAACAACCTTGACCTTGTTGTTGTAGGTCTTGGTGTCGTTGGTTTCCGGTTCCTGGCCCTTGAGGACAGCGTCAACCATCTTTACGGCCTGGGCACCCAGCTGGCGGGTGTCCTTGAAGATGGTGGAGTACTGCTCGCCGGCGATGATGGACTTGACGGAGCCCTTCTCGGCGTCCTGGCCGGTCACCACGGGAAGGCTGCCCTTCGCGTAGCCGCCGGTGCTGGTGAGGGCTGAGAGGATGCCGATGGAGAGGCCGTCGTACGGGGACAGGACGCCGTTGAGCTTGGTGCCGGAGCTGTAGGCGGAGGTGATGATGTCCTCCATGCGCTTCTGGGCTACGGGTGCCTGCCAGCGGAGGATGGCAGCCTGCTCGAACTTGGTCTGGCCGCTGGGGACCTTCAGGGTGCCTGCATCCAGGTACGGCTTCAGGGTGTCCATGGCGCCGGTCCAGAAGAAGTTGGCGTTGTTGTCGTCGGGGCTGCCGGCGAAAAGCTCGATGTTGAACGGACCCTTGCCGTCCACCTTCTTGCCGCTGGCGTCAACCAGGCCCAGGCCGGTCAGGAGCGAGGTGGCCTGCTGGACGCCCACCGTGTAGTTGTCGAACGTGGTGTAGTAGTCGACGTTCGGCGTGCCGTTGATGAGGCGGTCATAGGCGATGACCTTGACGTTCTGTTCCTTGGCCTTGGCCAGGACGTCGGTCAGGGTGGTGCCGTCAATAGCGGCGACGATCAGCGCCTTGGCGCCCTTGGTCAGCATGTTTTCGATCTGCGAGACCTGGGTGGGGATGTCGTCATTGGCGAACTGCAGGTCCGTCTTGTAGCCGAGGTCCTTCAGGGACTTCTCCACGTTGGCGCCGTCCGCGATCCACCGTTCGGACGTCTGCGTGGGCATCGAGATGCCTACCAGTGAATCACTGGGCTTCGCGGCGCCGCTGGATTCGCTGGTTCCGCCGCGGGAGCCGCAGCCTGTGGCCCCCACCGTCAGGGCGAGGACAACAGCCACCGCGCCCATCAGTTTTTTGATTCTCACCATTTTCTCCTTCCGCGGCAGCACTGCCGCGAAGTGTTGGTGGACCGGACAGCCTCAGTGCTCCCTGGTCCTGGCCACATTGTTGATGTGTCGGTTCAATATAGACCGATTTGTGAACGCTAACAAGACCGTTCCCAGGGAATATCGAAAATCTTTCGGCTTCATTGACTTCTGCTTTGTTAGCGTTCACACTTGCTGCAGCACATAGCTCCACCAGACCCCTAACAAACCCGGTAATGAGGCCAATGCCTCCCGGACGGAGGCAACCCATGCCAGCTGCGCTGTCGACACCCAGCTCCGAATCCCGCCATGACCCCTGCGTCATCGGAGTGGATTATGGAACCCTTTCAGGCCGCGCCGTGGTGGTGCGGGTCCGCGACGGCAAGGAACTGGGCAGTGCCGTCCATGAGTATCCCCACGCGGTGGTCACCGATTTCCTGCCCCAGGACACAGCGGGCGACGACGGCGCCAGGCTTCCGGGGGAATGGGCGCTCCAGGTGCCCAACGACTACCGGGACGTCCTGCGGACCGCGGTTCCTGCCGCGGTGGCTGACGCCGGGATCGACCCCTCCGCCGTCGTCGGCATTGCCACTGACTTCACCGCCTGCACCATGGTGCCGGTCAAGGGCGACGGGACACCGCTGAACGAACTGCCCGGCTTCGCCAACCGTCCGCACGCATATGTGAAGCTCTGGCGCCACCACGCTGCGCAGGGGCAGGCCGACCGCATCAACCGGCTTGCCGCCGAGCGGGGCGAGGACTGGCTTGCCCGGTACGGCGGCCTGATCTCTTCCGAATGGGAATTCGCCAAGGGGCTGCAGCTGCTGGAGGAAGACCCGGAAACCTATGCAGCCATGGACCACTGGGTGGAAGCGGCGGACTGGATCGTGTGGCAGCTGTGCGGCCGGTATGTCCGCAACGCCTGCACCGCCGGCTACAAAGGCATCTACCAGGATGGCCGGTATCCCTCGGAGGACTTCCTGGCTGCCCTGAACCCTGACTTCAAGGACTTCGTCAGCTCAAAGCTGGAGCACACCATCGGGCAGCTGGGGGACTCCGCCGGCACCCTGACGGCGGAGGCAGCCGCCTGGACCGGGTTGCCGGAAGGCATCGCCGTGGCCGTGGGAAACGTTGACGCCCATGTCACTGCCCCCGCCGCGAAAGCGGTGGACGCCGGCCAGCTGGTGGCGATCATGGGCACCTCCACCTGCCATGTCATGAACGGCAGCGAACTTCGTGAAGTACCGGGAATGTGCGGTGCCGTCGACGGCGGAATCATCCCCGGCCTGTGGGGCTACGAGGCCGGACAGTCAGGGGTGGGGGACATCTTCGGCTGGTTCACCAAGTACGGCGTCCCGCCCGAATACCACCAGGCCGCCAGGGGCGCCGGGCTGGGAATCCACGAGTACCTGACCGAACTGGCTTCCCGGCAGGCCATCGGCGAGCACGGCCTGATCGCCCTGGATTGGCATTCGGGCAACCGTTCGGTCCTGGTGGACCACGAGCTGTCCGGCACCATCGTGGGCCAGACCCTGGCCACCAGGCCCGAGGACACCTACCGCGCGCTGCTGGAAGCAACCGCCTTCGGGACCCGCACCATCGTGGACGCCTTCCGCGACGCCGGAGTCCCGGTCAAGGAATTCATCGTGGCCGGCGGCCTGCTCAAGAACAAGCTCCTGATGCAGATCTACGCGGATGCCACCGGGCTGCAACTGTCCACCATCGGCTCTGAGCAGGGGCCCGCCCTGGGCTCGGCCATCCACGCCGCCGTCGCTGCCGGCGAATACGCCGACATCCGCGAGGCCGCGGCGGCCATGGGCGCCGAACCCGGGGAGGTCTACACGCCGATTCCCGCGAATGTGGCCGCCTATGAAGAACTCTTCCAGGAGTACAAGACCCTGCACGACTACTTCGGCCGCGGCAGCAACGACGTCATGCACCGGCTCAAGGCGATCCAGCGCAAAGCCGCCGGCACCGTCACGGCAGGTGCGGTCTCCATGTCCGCAGCCGCCGCGGAGGTGTCGGCATGAGCGCCGCAACGCCCATCCTGGACACCATCGAGCGAATCCGCGCCGAAGTGTGCGCCCTCCATGCCGAGCTGACCCGGTACGAACTGGTGGTGTGGACCGCGGGCAACGTCTCGGCCCGGGTGCCCGGCACCGACCTCATGGTCATCAAGCCCTCGGGTGTCTCCTACCAGGACCTGACCCCTGAGCAGATGGTGGTCACCGACCTCTACGGCACCCCCGTGAGGGGCACCAACCTTGGTGGCGGCGGCACGGTGGACTGGGGCAACCCGCCGCTGTCGCCGTCGTCGGATACCGCCGCGCACGCCTACGTGTACCGGCACATGCCGGAGGTGGGCGGTGTGGTGCATACCCACTCCACCTACGCCACCGCATGGGCTGCCAGGGGTGAGGCCATCCCGTGCGTGCTCACCATGATGGGGGACGAATTCGGCGGGGCCATCCCCGTGGGCCCGTTCGCACTCATCGGTGACGACTCGATTGGACACGGAATCGTGGAGACGCTGAAGAACTCCACGTCGCCGGCGGTCCTGATGCAGAACCATGGCCCGTTCACCATCGGCAAGGACGCCCGGTCGGCTGTCAAAGCCGCCGTCATGTGCGAGGAAGTTGCCCGCACCGTGCATATTTCCCGGCAGCTGGGCGAGCCGCTGCCCATCGACCAGGGCCACATCGACTCCCTTTACGCCCGTTACCAGAACGTTTACGGCCAATAACCGGCCTTGGAACCCTTCCCAGGAGAATTTATGAGCACCGCAGCAAACACCTCCCTCGACGGCTACGAAGTCTGGTTCCTCACGGGCAGCCAGCATCTTTACGGCGAGGAAGTCCTCAAGCAGGTGGCCGCCCAGTCGCAGGAGATCGCCAACCAGCTCAACGCCTCATCCTCCGTTCCAGTGCGGGTTGTCTGGAAGCCGGTGCTCACGGACTCGGACGCCATCCGCCGCACCGCGCTGGAGGCCAACTCGGACGATTCGGTCATTGGCGTCACGGCCTGGATGCATACCTTCAGCCCCGCCAAGATGTGGATCCAGGGCCTGGACCTGCTGCGCAAGCCCCTGCTGCACCTCCACACGCAGGCGAACCGTGACCTTCCCTGGGCAGACATCGACTTCGACTTCATGAACCTGAACCAGGCCGCCCACGGTGACCGCGAATTCGGCTACATCCAGTCCCGCCTGGGCATCGCCCGGAAGACCGTCGTGGGGCACGTCTCCAACCCCGACGTGGCCCGCCAAGTGGGCTCATGGCAGCGCGCCGCCGCCGGCTGGGCAGCTGTCCGGACCCTGAAGCTGACCCGTTTTGGCGACAACATGCGCAACGTTGCCGTGACGGAGGGTGACAAGACCGAGGCGGAGCTGCGTTTCGGTGTCTCCGTCAACACCTGGTCCGTCAATGAACTCGCCGACGCCGTCCACGGCGCTGCGGAGTCCGACGTCGACGCCCTGGTGGCCGAGTATGCGGACCTTTACGACCTGGTTCCGGAGCTCCGCCAGGGCGCGGACCGGCACGAGTCGCTGCGGTACGGCGCCCGGATCGAGCTGGGCCTGCGCTCCTTCCTGGAAGCCAATGGCTCCGCGGCGTTCACTACCTCCTTCGAGGACCTCGGCGCCTTGCGCCAGCTTCCCGGCCTCGCCGTGCAGCGCCTCATGGCCGCCGGATACGGGTTCGGCGCTGAAGGCGACTGGAAGACCGCCATCCTGGTCCGGGCCGCCAAGGTAATGGGCGCCGGCCTGCCCGGCGGCGCCTCCCTGATGGAGGACTACACGTACCACCTGGAACCGGGCTCGGAGAAGATCCTGGGTGCCCACATGCTGGAGGTCTGCCCCTCGCTGACGGCGGCCAAGCCGCGCCTGGAAATCCACCCGCTGGGTATCGGCGGCAAGGAAGACCCCGTACGCCTGGTGTTCGACGCCGATGCCTCCCCGGGCGTCGTCGTCGCCCTGTCCGATATGCGGGACCGTTTCCGCCTGGTGGCCAACGCCGTCGACGTCGTTCCCCTGGACCAGCCGTTGCCCAACCTCCCCGTGGCCCGCGCGCTATGGGAGCCCAAGCCGGACTTCGCCACCTCCGCCGCCGCCTGGCTGACCGCCGGCGCGGCGCACCACACCGTGCTTTCCACCCAGGTGGGCATGGACGTTTTCGAGGACTTCGCCGAAATCGCCAAAACGGAACTGCTCACCATCGACGAGGGAACCACCATCCGCCAATTCAAGAAGGACCTGAACTGGAACGCCGCCTACTACAAGCTGGCCGGCGGGATTTGACCCAGTGGCACGGCTGAGGTCCGGGCCCCGGCAGAAGCCATGGACAAGCGCCCCATGACGGACGGCAGGCCGCCCCGCCTGCCACGGCTGGAGGACGTGGCGGAACTGGCCGGGGTCTCGCACCAGACCGTGTCGCGGGTGGTCAACAACCACCCCAGCGTCAGCCCCGGCACCCGGACAAAAGTGGAAGCGGCGATTGCGTCGCTGGGCTACCGCCGCAACACTGCCGCGCGGAGCCTGGTCACCCGGCGCTCGCAGACCATCGGCGTCCTGGGCAGCGAGCTCTCGCAGTACGGCCCTGCCAACACCCTGCTGGGAGTGGAACGGGCGGCACGGGACGCAGGATACTTCGTGAGCGTCGCGGCGCTCCGCGAGGTCAACCGGGAGGCGATCCTGGACGCCGTCAGGCACTTCCTGGACCAGTCGGTGGACGGAATCGTGGTGATCGTCCCGCACCTGGAGACCCTGGCCGCGTTGGCGGCGCTGCCCATTCCCGTGCCGGTGGTGGCCGTAGGTCCCAACGGCAACGACACCGTGGGCGGCGTCAAGGTGGACCAGCGCCGCGGGGCCGAACTGGCCGTGGGGCACCTCATTGGGCAGGGGCACGTCCGGATCGGTCACGTTGCCGGGCCGCAGGACTGGATCGACGCCGTTGCCCGCGCCGATGGCTGGCGGGCGGCCCTGGAGTCCGCCGGGCTTGAGGCAGACCTGATCATGGAGGGCGACTGGAGCGCGGGCAGCGGCTATGGGATTGGCCGTCGGCTGGCAGCCGACCGCAGCGCCACTGCCCTCTTCGTCGGCAACGACCAGATGGCCCTGGGGGTGCTGCGGGCTTTGAACGAGGCAGGCATCAGGGTGCCGCAGGACGTTTCGGTGGTGGGCTTTGACGACCAGCCCGAGGCCGGCTATTTCAGTCCGCCGCTGACGGTGGTCCGGCAGGACTTTGAGGAACTGGGCCGGAAATGCATGGACATGATGCTGACGGCGTTCGATGGTACGGGCGGCCCGCGGACCCTCGTGGTGGAGCCTGAGCTCGTCCTGCGCAACAGCACCGCGCCACCGGTGCCCTGACTCCGGCACAGCGGAGTTAATCCGGGGGAGACCGCCATGAAACGTGCCCACAACAATAGCTGCGTAGGTTTCAGGCATGACGCCTACCCAGTTCGTCCGGCTCCGCGAGTGGCTGCTGGACACCTTCACCTTCGAATCCGAAACGGATGCCGCGGCAGCCCTGGCGGACGCCACCCGGTGGGGCTGGCTGCCGGCGCTGAGCGGGGTATCCATTGGGGCCGGCCATGCCCGCTCGGAGCATGCAGGAACAGCGGCGGAAACCAGGCCACTGTCTGCTTGAGCACAGTATTGCGCCGGTAGCGGGATGATGCCCTAAACTGCTGCACTGAGGTGCCTGAAATGGCGCTGCGCAGCAACGAAAGTGAACATGCTATGGCTACCGATTACGATGCTCCACGCAAGCAGGAAGAAGAGTCGCCCGCAGACTCCCTCGAAGCCCTCCAGGCATCACGGAGCGGCAACGCGCAGACCGCGGTCATCGATGTTGAGGAAAACGACACCGCCGAAGGCATCGACCTGCCCGGCGCCGACCTCTCCAACGAGGAACTGACCGTCATTGTGGTCCCCGAGCAGTCCGACGAGTTCACCTGCTCGTCGTGCTTCCTGGTCCGCCACCGCTCGCAGGTTGCCCGTGAAAAGGACGGCCAGAAGTACTGCCGCGACTGCGAAGGCTAACCTCCCAACCTGGTTCAAGCAGCGCCGGCCACCTCCACAAGGTGGCCGGCGCTGCTGTGTCCCGGGCCGCCGTCGTTACCAAAATGACCCCTCGTTTCCGCCCGGGAACGCTCCTACGCTGGAACCATCCAATAGCTCTGATTCTGGATGGCAGTGCAATGAGAAAATTCGTCATCGGGCTCGCGGCATTCCTCCTGGCTGCTGCCCTGGGGTTGGTGGTTCCGGGGCCGGCCTCGGCAACCACGTCGTACTGCGGGCTCACCTGGGGTTCGCTGATGAAATCGGACGGCGCCATGAGCGGGGTGCCCGTGACCAATGTCCGGACCGGGCAGCACTATTGCTTTGACCGGCTGGTGGTTGACCTGGGCGGCACGCCGGCCCCGGGCTACAGCGTCCGCTACGCCCCGCAGATTATCCAGGACGGCTCCGGGGCAGTGGTGCCCACCCGCGGCGGCGCCCGGCTCCAGGTGGTGGTCAAGGCGCCGGCGTACGACGACAACGGGCAGGCCACCTACACCCCTGCCGATCCGGCCGGGCTGTCGGATGTTTCGGGCTACCAGACGTTCCGCCAGGTGGTCTGGGCCGGAAGTTTCGAGGGCCAGACCAGCATTGGACTGGGCGTTCGTGCCCGGCTGCCGTTCCGGGTGTTCACCCTGGACGGCCCGGGCTCCGGCTCCCGCCTGGTGGTTGACGTGGCGCACTACTGGTGAGCAGTCCGTCGTCGCCAACCACAAAGGTGCCGTGCCCTGGCGGAGGGCACGGCACCTTTGGGGCTGGGGGACTATTCCGGAATGACCAGCGCCGGGGTGTCCTGCTTGAGGGTTTCGCCGCGGAAGAAGCCCGGGTGCGTGCGGGACATGACGAGCATGACCACGGCGCCCAGGGCAAGGATGCCGACGCCCAGGATGAACACCAGGCCCACGCCGAACACCTCCGAGCCGCTGCCGAACTCCGGCGCCAGGCTGTCCACGGCGGTCTGGACGAACACCACGAACAGGCCCACGCCGCCCACCACCGGGCAGACCAGCCGCAGGACGAAATGGCGCACGCTGTTGAACAGGCTGTGCCGGAAGTACCAGGTGCAGGCCAGTGCGGTGAGGCCGTAGTAGAAGCAGATCATCAGGCCCAGGGCCAGGATGGTGTCGTTCAGGACGTTCTCGCTGACCACATGCATCACCGCGTAGAAGCCCGCCGACATGACGCCTGCGGCGATGGTGGCGAAGCCCGGAGTGGCGAACTTCCTGCTGACGCGGCTGAAAGGTTCCGGCAGCGCGCCGTAGTGCGCCATGGCCAGGAGGCTGCGCGACGGCGACATGAAGGTCGACTGCAGGGACGCAGCTGAGCTGGAAAGCACTGCGAGGGACATCAGGATGGCGAACGGACCCATGATGGGGGAGGCCAGGGCGGTAAAGATGTTCTCGTGGTTTTCGGCGTTGTTCAGGCCGTTGCCGGTATCGCCGACGCCGGCGAACATCATGGTGGCGATGCTGACCAGGAGGTAGATGGCAAGCACGATGACAGCGGTCAGGGTGCCGGCCACACCGGCGGTCTTTTTGCCGTTGGCGGTTTCCTCGTTGACGGTGAGGCAGACGTCCCAGCCCCAGTACACGAAGATCGACAGGGAGATGCCGGCGGCGATCTGTCCGAAGGTCTCAATCTTGGTGACGTCGAACCAGTCCCAGCTGAACGGGATTGCCGTCTCGGACGTGGACCAGTTGGCGAAGGCCATGACGACGAAGAGGCCCAGTACCAGCAGTTGGAAGCCCACCAGGCTGTACTGCACCAGCTTGGTGGTGTGCAGGCCGCGGTAGCTGACCCAGACGGCCAACGCCACGAACACGAAACACGTCAGGACGTTCAACGCCTTGTTGTCCGCCAGGTCCGCGAGTTCGGGGGAGCCGGTGAGCTGGGAGAGGAAGAGGTAGAAGAAGTCGACGGCGACTCCCGCCAGGTTGGACAGCACGATGATGTTGGCGGCCAGCAGGCCCCACCCGCCCATCCATCCCACCCATGGGCCGAATGCCTTGGTCACCCAGGTAAAGGTGGTGCCGCTGTCCGGGGAGTCGGCGTTGAGCTCCCGGTAGGCCAGCGAAACCAGGATCATGGGGATGAACCCGATCAGGAAGATGACGGGCAGCTGGAGGCCGGCTTCGTTGACGGTGGGTCCCAGCGCGCTGGTGAGGGTATAGGCGGGGGCGATCGTTGAAATGCCCAGGACGACGACGGCGAGGAGCCCGAGCTGCCCGCCCTTGAGTCCCTTGGCGCTGAAGCCATCGGCGGCAGGCGCGTGGACATGCGGACCGGACTTGGAAGTGCTGGTGCGGATTGTCTCTGTCATGGCACCACTTTCTGGAAGGCTGTGAGACGGAAGTCACTATATGAATGGCGTTCATTTAGTATGGGGGCGCCGGCCGTGTGATGCAAGACGCAATATGAATCACATTCGTTTATGACCGCTTTTCGAAATTAGTAAGCTCACTGAGAAATTGCCTTCGACCCTGCCCCCACGCCGTGCGTGGCTGGTAGCGTCTGCCGTACTGGACCAATTGAGGAGGATGCATGAAAGCTTCACCGACACTGACCAACAACCTGCAGGCCGTCCTGGCAGACCTGATCGAGCTCCATATTCAGGGCAAGCAGGCACACTGGAACATCGTGGGAACCAACTTCCGCGACCTTCACCTGCAGCTGGACGAGATCGTCGACGCCGCACGCCAGTTCGCCGACGATACCGCCGAGCGCATGCGCGCCCTGCATGCCCTTCCGGACGGCCGGAGCGCTACCGTTGCCGGGAGCACCAGCCTGGCCCAGTTCCCGGATGGCCTCATCAGCACCGCGGACGCCATTGAGCGGATTGTCGCCGCCATGGAAGCCGCCGTGGGCACCATGCGCAAAGTCCATGACGAAGTGGATGAGGAGGACCCCACCTCCGCGGACCTCCTGCACGAATTCATCGCCCGGCTGGAGCAGTTCGCCTGGATGGTGCAGGCGGAAAACATGAAGCCCACCGCCAAGGTCACGGCCGCCGACACCAAGTAGCGGGCCAGCCACAGGGCGTCCGGGGCCGGGGTTGAACCTCCCCGCCGGGCGCCCTTTGGCATGCCATGGCTGGGAGCCGGGGCGGCGCTATGCGGCTTTCGGCACCTTGCGGAGTACGACGGCGGCCAGGACTGCCGCCGCCGCCATCAGCACCAGTGCTATCGCCGCAGTGATGTGCACACCAGAGTCGAATGCGGCTCCGGCTGCCCCACGGACCGCGTCGGCAAGCGGTGCGGGCAGGAGGCTGGCTGCCTCCACCGCGCCCGCCAGGGTTTCGCCGGCGTTGTGCAGGGCAGTACCGGGCAGCATGCCGTCCAGTCCCGCGGGCAACCGAAGATTCTGCTGGTAGGAAGCCGTCAGGATGGAGCCCAGGACGGCAGTGCCCAGCAGTGAGCCCACTTCGTAGCCCGTTTCGGATATGGCCGCCGCAGCGCCGGACTTCTCCGGCGGGGCGGAACCAAGGATGAGGTCGTTGGAGATGGTTTCCGCGGTGCCCACGCCCAGGGCCAGCACCAGGAGGGCTGCCAGCAGCACTGACGGGCCGTCGTCGTGGTTTCCGAAGGTCACCATGCTGTACCCGGCGGCGCTGAAGGCCAGGCCTGTGGCCACCACGAATCCCGGGCGGACTTTCCGGACCAGCGGCACCACCACCAGGCCCGCCACCACCGTAGCCGCCAGTGCCGGGACCATGGCCACCCCTGCCGCGGAGGGTGCCATCCCCTCCAGGAGCTGGAGATGCTGGGCAAGGAACAGGATGAACCCGTTGAAGGAAAAGAGTGCCAGGATATTGGCGCTGATGGCCATGCTGAACACCCTGTTCCGGAACAGGGACATGTCCAGCAGTGGGTGCTGCAGCCGGTGCTGCCGGCGCACAAAGACGATGCCCATCGCCAGGCCGAAGGCAATGGCCGCCAGTCCCGCGGCCCCTGGACCTTCGGTGGCCACTGACTTGATGCCGTAGACCACTGGCACCATGACCAGCATGGAGAGCGCGATGCTCGGGATGTCCACCTTGCCCGGCGCGGGGTCCTTCGATTCCGGAATCAGGGCCGGCCCCAGCACCAGCAGGGGGAGCATGAGCGGCACGGCCACCAGGAAGACGGCGCCCCACCAGAAATGCTCCACCAGCCAGCCGCCGAGGATGGGGCCCAGGGCGGCGCCTCCGGAGAAGCCTGCGGCCCAGATGGCCACGGCCAGCCGCCGGCGGTTGGGCTCCGGGAAAATATTGCGGATCAGCGACAGGGTGGACGGCATCAGCATGGCGCCGAAAAACCCCAGGGCCGCGCGGCCGGCGATCAGCCACTCCGGGGTGGGTGCAAAGGCCGTGGCGGCGGACAGTCCCGCAAATCCCAGGCTGCCGATGACCAGCAGCCGCCGCCGCCCGATCCGGTCGCCGAGGCTTCCCATGGATACCAGCAGTCCGGCCAGGACCAGTGGATAGGCGTCCACGATCCACAGCACCTGCAGGCCGGTCGGTTCCAGGGCGCGGGCGATGGCGGGCAGGGCAAAGGTCAGGGCGGTGTTGTCCACGGCCACCAGCAGGACGGGAAACATCAGGAGTCCCAGTGCCACCCAGTCGCGCCACGGGCGGCGTGCACGGGTGCTGCCCCGGGGGGTTTGCTCGGAGCTCAGCGCGGTCGTCATAAAATAACTGTACCGTCCAGACGGTATAGTTTAAAACCGGATTTTCCGCCTTCCGTCCGGGCTGGGGGCATGATGGAGGGCATGCCCCGAAAGCCTGTAGCCCGTGATGCGGTCCTTGACGCGTTCGAGTCCCTGTTGATCGATGTGGGGGAGCGTGCTGCGACCCTTGATGCTGTGGCCCGGAAGGCGGGGGTTTCCAAGGGTGGCCTGCTGTACCACTTTCCCAACAAGGAAGCGCTCATCGCCGTGCTGCTGGACCGTCTTGAGTACCTGGCCAAGGCCGACGCCGACGCGATGGCCTCGGCCAGCGAAGGTGCCGCCGCCTACTTCATCCGTTCCTCCGTCTGGGCGGATACTCCGCTGGACCGGGTCATCGTAGCCGCCACGCGGCTTGCCGAGGTGGCGCATGAAGAAACGCGCCGCCGCTTCGCCGCCATCCAGCAGCGGTGGCTGGATGAGATTGCAGCCGATGTGGGGCCCGGCCTGGCCAAAGCTGTCCTGTATATGGGTGACGGTTTGTACTTCAATGCCATGCTGTCCGTAGGCCCGGTGCCGGAAGGCGGAGCGGCGGCCGATGTGGAGGAACTCCTGGCTGCCCTGGAGCGGCTCCGCCGCTAGTTTTCCATTTGCGGGGAGGGCTCGTGGCGTAGGACAATGGAGAGTTGTGAGGGCTGTCACCGGCCATCATGACCCAACAAGTGAATAGCCTTTGATCTGCGGCGGGAGAGTTCTGCCGGAAGTATAGGCAGGCGCCGTAGGAGCAAATCCTCCCCAGGAATCTCGCAGGCCCCTGTACCGCCGCGGCGAGGCGCCTCTGGAAAGCAGCAGGCAGTTGTGCAGGCTCCATTGCGGAGCGCACGGGCTGTTGTGCTCACCGACGGTGCAAGCGGGACCTGCCCAGGCAGGCAACGCGGAAACTCTCAGGTCCAATACAGAGCGGGGAGGGACCCGGATAGCTGTGGCGTACCCTGCGCCGCCTGAACAAAATGGAGTTCCTTCGTGTCGGTTACCCCAGCCCCCACCACTTTCGTTGACCGCCATATCGGCGCCCGCCGCCAGGACGACGTGGACACCATGCTCAAAGCCGTTGGCTACGGCACGGTGGACGCCCTGGTCGACACCGCAGTACCCCAGGTCATCCGCCAGGACACCGCCCTCCGCCTGCAGGACGCGCTCAGTGAGGTTGAGGTGCTTGCGGAGCTGCGCAGGCTCGCCGCCAAGAACAAGACCGCCGTGCAGATGATCGGCCAGGGCTATTACGACACCATCACCCCTGCGGTGATCCGCCGGAACATTCTCGAAGCTCCGGCCTGGTACACCGCCTACACCCCGTACCAGCCCGAGATCTCCCAGGGCCGGCTCGAGGCGCTGCTGAACTACCAGACCATGGTCCAGGACCTGGTGGGCCTGCCCATCGCCAACGCTTCGTTGCTGGACGAAGCCACCGCCGTGGCCGAAGCGGTGCTGCTCATGCGCCGCTCCAACAAAACCAAGCCCGCGGCGGACGGCAAAACCGTCCTGGACATCGACGTCCTGCCGCAGACCATCGCCATTGTGCTGGGCCGCGCCGAGGCGCTGGGCTTTGAAGTGGAGGTCGCCGACCTGTCCAAGGGCCTGCCGGAGGGTGACATCAATGGCATTGTGCTGCAGCAGCCGGGCGCTTCCGGCCGGGTCTGGGACCAGTCCGCCGTCATCGCCGAGGCCAAGGAGCGCGGGGCGCTGGTGACCGTTGCCGCTGACCTGCTGGCACTGACCCTGATCACCCCTCCGGGCGAGCAGGGCGCCGACATCGCCGTCGGCTCCACCCAGCGGTTCGGTGTGCCGCTGTTCTTCGGCGGCCCGCACGCCGCCTACATGGCTGTCCGCAAGGGCTTGGAACGCTCGCTTCCAGGACGGCTGGTGGGTGTGTCCAAGGACGACGCCGGTGTTCCCGCCTACCGCCTGGCGCTGCAAACACGTGAGCAGCACATCCGCCGGGAAAAGGCCACGTCCAACATCTGCACGGCGCAGGCCCTCCTGGCCATCGTCTCCTCCATGTACGCCGTCTATCACGGCCCCGATGGGCTGAAGGCCATCGCGGAAACGACCCACTGCCACGCCCGCACCCTGGCCGCCTCGCTGGAAGCTGCCGGCGTCGAGGTGGTGCACAAGAGCTTCTTCGACACCATCACCGTCCGCGTCCCGGGCCGCGCCGCCACAATTATTGCCGACGCGGAGGCGCGCGGGATCAACCTGCGCATCGTTGACGCTGACACCGTGGGCATCTCCCTGGATGAAACCACGACGGCGGCCATCGTCGCTGAGGTTGCCGGCATCTTTGGCGCCACAGCAGGTGAGGGTGAAGGCTTTGCGCTGGAGGCCGCCGTCGAGCGTTCTTCTGACTACCTGCAGCACCCCGTGTTCAACACGCACCGCTCCGAGACCCAGTTGCTGCGCTACATCCGGAAGCTTTCCGACCGGGACCTGGCCCTGGACCGCACCATGATCCCGCTGGGCTCCTGCACCATGAAGCTGAACGCCACGGCCGAGATGGAAGCCATCTCCTGGCCGGAGTTCGCCTCCATCCACCCGTTCGCCCCGGACTCACAGACCGAAGGATGGCGCGAACTCATCGCCGACCTCGAGGCGGACCTGGCCGAGATCACCGGCTATGACCAGGTGTCCATCCAGCCCAACGCCGGCTCCCAGGGCGAACTGGCCGGGCTGCTGGCGATCCGGGGCTACCACCACTCCCGCGGCGACCAGCAGCGCAACGTCTGCCTGATCCCCGCTTCCGCGCACGGCACCAACGCCGCCTCCGCCGTCCTGGCCGGCATGAAGGTGGTCGTCGTGGCCACCGCGGCGGACGGCACCATCGACCACGCCGACCTGACGGCGAAGATCGAAACGCACAAGGACGTCCTGTCCTGCATCATGATCACCTACCCGTCCACCCACGGCGTCTACGACGGCGACGTCCGCGAAGTGTGCGACGCCATCCACGCCGCGGGCGGCCAGGTCTACATCGACGGCGCGAACCTGAACGCCCTGGTGGGCCTGGCCCAGCCCGGCAAGTTCGGCGGCGATGTGTCGCACCTGAACCTGCACAAGACCTTCTGCATCCCGCACGGCGGCGGCGGACCCGGCGTCGGTCCGGTCGCTGCCAAGGCGCACCTGGCACCATTCATGCCCGGTGATGCCAACAAGGCCGCACACGAGGCCGGACACGGGGTCGCGATCTCGGCCTCCCGTTTCGGTTCTGCCGGCGTGCTGCCGATCTCCTGGGCGTACGTGAAGCTGATGGGCGGCGAGGGCCTGACCGAAGCCACCAAGTCCGCGCTCCTGGCCGCCAATTATGTCGCTTCCCGGCTGAACGAGTTCTACCCGGTTCTCTACACCGGGGAAGGCGGACTCGTGGCGCACGAATGCATCCTGGACCTGCGCG
>NZ_JABFMW010000041.1 GCF_013359725.1 Pseudarthrobacter sp. C4D7
TGGCCCAGACCTTGCCGTGCCGGTTGCCGAAGCCCTGGGTGCCGGCGGCGAACAGGAGGGAAGAATCATGCCCGGTGCGGCCGTGCCGTCCGGTCCGGACCCAGGTGCCCTGTTGGATCCGGTGGCGCTGGGGCTGGCGTTCCCGGCACCAGCGCCCGGTCAGGTCCAGGAGTTCGACGGCGTCCGGCGCCACCGGGAGGACGGTTGCCAGTTCATCCACCTGGAACGGGGTGGTGCCGTCATTGGTGACGGTGTGGCGCAGTTCCAGCAGCCCGCCGGAATGAAGCCTAAGGGAGGACGAGACACTAAGCCCGGCGTCGGCGTCGGCGTGCACAACGGTGGCGCCGGTGTCTCCGGCGGTCATCGACGTGACGCGGAGGCGGGACGAGAAATCGAAGCCGGTGCCGTCACCGGTGAGCCTGTGGCCGCGCAGGGCCGGCCGGCCGCGCCAGGCGGAGGCGGCCTGGGGGAGCAATCCCGCGGGGACGCGGGCGTCGATGGAGGAGTGCCCCACGGGAGCCGACAGGATGCCAAGGTCCGGCACGTCCGCTCCCAGGTCGGCGCCCCAGTGGATGACCTCGGCCTCCCCGCTGTCGAAGCTGACCAGCAGGCTGGTGCCGGCGGAGCGGAGGTACAGGGGATCCATTACTTCTCCTACTGTTGGTTCAAAATAGCCGGCGGTTTGACCGGAAGAAGGACACCATCCCCGCCTGCGGCGGGAATGGTGTCCTTTGTCGTGGGAAAGTTTCCCCACGGAGAGCTTTGCTGTTACTCCTTGACGGGAATGGACTGCGACTTCAGTGCTTCGATGGTCTTCTTCTGGCCGTCCTTCAGGGCATCCAGAAGCGTGCCGTTGCCACCCGTCGCCTTGCCGAAACCATCTGAAACGTCAGTGTACGTCTTGGTCATGGTGGGTCCCCAGGTGAAGTTCGGGTTCACATTGGCGGAGGCATCAGCGAACACGTCGTAGATCTTCTGGCCGCCGAAGTAGTCCACGCCGCCGGAGAATGCATCCAGGTCCTTGGCCGACTTCGCGGCGGGGTAGAGGCCGCCGAGCTTGTTGGCCAGCGCCAGCGCCTCAGGATCGGTGTTCAACCACAGGGCGAACTTGGAGGCCTCGTACGGGTGCTTTGAACCCTTCAGGACTGCAGTGGAGGAGCCACCCCAGTTGCCGGCTGCCTTTCCGCCGGCCTCCCACTGCGGCATGGGCGCAACGGCCCACTTGCCGGAGGTGTCCGGCGCGCCGCTCTGCAGGGTGGAGGCGCCCCATACGGCGGAAACCCACGTCCACTGCTGGCCCTTGTTGAAGGAGGCATTCCACTCATCGGAGAAGGAAGGCAGGGTGGAGACTTCGCCCTTTTCCAGCAGCTTCTGCCAGTAGTTGGCCACCTTCTCGGACTCCTTGCCGGTCAGGTTGACCTCCCACTTGTCGTTGGCGTTGGCGAACCACTGGCCGCCCGCCTGCCACACATTTCCGGCGAACCAGTTGACGTCGCTGCGGGGGAAGTTGGTGATGTAGGAGCCACGGGCTTTGATCTGCTCAGCTGCTGCAGCGTACTCGTCCCACGTGGTGGGGACCTTGATGCCCGCCTCCTTGAAGAGATCGGCACGGTAGAACATCGCCATCGGACCGCTGTCCTGCGGGACTGCGTAAACAGCCTTGTCCTCGCCGAAGGTGACCTGGTTCCAGGTCCAGTCCACGAACTTGTCCTTTGCGTCGGCCACTCCCTCACAGGCCGCGATGTTCTCCAGCCCGTCCTGGACCCGGAAGTTCGGCAGGGCGTCGTACTCGATCTGGCCCAGGTCCGGGGCATTGCCCGCCTGGAGCTGGTTGAAGAAGTTCTGGTAGGTGCCCGAGTTGCCGTTGGGACCCGTCTGGACCTTCACCTTGATGTCAGGGTGGTCCTTGTTCCAGAGGTCCACCACCTTGTCCATGCCGGGCACCCAGGTGGTGAATGACAATTCAACCGGCCCCGAGGAGGGCTTGCAGGACGAGTCCTGGGACGCGGAGGTGCTTCCGCCGCTGGAGCAGCCCGCAAGGGACAGCGCCGAGACTATGGCAAAGGCGGCAGTGGCTTTTCCGTAACGCACGCGCATTTCTATTCCTTATTCGTGGGGGTTGTACCGGGGCGGGGTGCCGCGGGACGGTTGTGGGGGATTGACAGGGGCTATTTGACGCTTCCGGCACCCAGGCCGCTGCTCCAGAAGCGCTGCAGCCCCAGGAACGTCGCGATCAGCGGAAGGATCGACACCAGGGCGCCGACGATGACCAGGACCCTGAGCTCAGGGATCTGGCTGATTTGGCTGTTCCATGCGTACAGTCCGAGCGTGACGGGGAACAGTGCCTGGTCCCGCAGCATGATCAGGGGCAGGAAGAAGTTGTTCCAGATGGCGACGAACTGGAACAGGAAGATGGTCACCAGGGCCGGAGCCATCAGGCGGGTGGACACGGTAAAGAACGTCCGCGCCTCCGAGGATCCATCGAGGCGGGCTGCTTCCAGCAGTTCCGTGGGGACGCTTGCCGCCGCATAGATGCGTGCGAGGTACACGCCGAACGGGCTGACGAGGCTGGGCAGGAACACGGCCCAGAGGGTGTTGGTCAGCTTCACCTGGCTGAAGATCAGGAACAGGGGAAGGGCAAGGGCCGTGGCGGGCACCAGCACGCCGCTGAGCACGACGTTGAAGATTGCTTCCCGGCCGCGGAACTCGTACTTGGCCAGGGCATAGCCGCACATGGCGGCGATGACGGTGCCCAGCAGTGCGCCAAGCCCGGCGTACAGCGCGCTGTTCAGGAGCCACCGGCCAAAGACACCGTCACTGTACGTGAAGAGGTTGCCAAGGTTGGCGAAGAACGTGGGGATGGAATCCGGGGTGAACCACAGCGGCGCCGTGCCGGTGACGTCACCACCGCTCTTGGAGGAGGAAACCAGCAGCCACCAGATGGGTGTCAGGAAGTACAGCGTGAAGACACCCATGATGAGCATCGCCGCGCCCCGGGACATGATGCTTTGGCGCGGGCCCCGGGGGTTGCCTGCCGAGGTGTTTGTCTTCTTGGTTGTGGTCACGGCCGTTGCTGCGCTCACTGGGAAACCTTCCGCTGGGTCGCCTTGAGGAAGACGAAGGAAAGAACGAATGTGGCCAGCGCCAGCACCACCGAGAAGGCTGCTGCCAGGCTGTAGTTGGGCACGGACGCCGTTGTGTAGACGGCGAGGTTCGGAGTGAACGTGCTGCTGATGGCCGAACTGAAGCTGCGAAGGGTCTGCGGCTCGGCAAGGAGCTGGAGGGTCCCGATGATGGAAAACACGCCGGTGAGGATGATGGCAGGAACCACGAGCGGGATCTTGATCCGCCATGCGATCTGCAGGTTGCTTGCGCCGTCCAGTTTGGCTGCCTCGTAGATCTCCGTGGGGATGGCCAGCAGCGACGAGTAGATGATCAGCATGTTGTAGCCGACATAAACCCAGGTGACGATGTTTGCGATGGCCCAGAGGACGAGGTCCGCCGAGAGGAAGTTCACCTGGGAGGTCACAGCGCCAAAGGGGGAAAGCGACGGCGAGTAGAGGAAGCCCCACATGATCGCGGCGATAACGCCGGGCACTGCGTACGGGGCGAAGAATGCCAGCCGGAAGAACTTCTTTCCTTTCAGCAGTGGCGAATCGAGCAGCAGGGCGAACAGGAGGGCCAGGCCGAGCATGATGGGCACCTGGACCACGCCGAAGAGCAGGACGCGGCCCACGGATTCCCAAAATTCGGTGTTCTGGAAAACCTGCTGGTACTGGACGAACCCACCAAAAACCTGTTGGGGAGGTCCAAACGTTCCCTTGCGTTCCACCGTGAGGAGCGACTGCACAATGGCGAAGACGATGGGGACCGCATAGAACGCCAGGAACAGCAGGCCGAAGGGAGCAACGAACAGCAGGACGGCACGGCGCTGGGCCGCTGAGGTCTTTGGTTTCCGGGCCGGCGGTGCCCCTGCGGCGAGTGCCGGAGCGGTGTGGTTTCTAGTCACTTTCATCATCCTTAAGGCCGGCGCTGCGGCCAGTGGTTTGGGGTGCTGGATTCCCGCTGCGGACGATGCGTACCGTTCCGGCAGGAATGACGATGGCCGTGGAGACTTCTTCCTCCCCGATCAGTTCATAGCCCTGGGCAGGGTATTTGTGTTCGTCGTCCGAGTGGTTGATAAGGAAGGTGTACGTATGGTCCGGGCCTGAGCGGGCTATGACTTCCAGGCCTTCGGCGGTTGCCTGGACGGAGACGCCGGCTTTGGCTGCGGCGCGGCCCACCACGTCGCGGAGCGCCTGGGGATCCAGTGCCGTGCCGATGTACCAGGCGTGTCCGGAGCCGTACCGGTTGCGCGTCACCGCCGGGGTCCCGGCGAGGTGGCCTTCGGTGAAGGACGCCTGCGCCTCCGCGCCCTCCAGGCGCAGGTCCTCGGCCCACAGCGCAGCGGTGGCTCCGGTATCGAGCTGCAGCAGCCGCCCGGGCGCCATGGGCAGGAATTCCTCGGAACGGATGCCCAGGAGTTCCCGGAAGGCGCCGGGGTAGCCGCCGGTCAGGATCTTGTCGTTTTCGTCGACGATGCCGCTGAAATAGGTGACTACTGCATGGCCGCCGTTGCTGACGAAGTCTGAGAGGGCCGCGGACTCCTGGTCGCGGACGAGGTACAGTCCGGGGACCAATGCCAGTTTGTAGCCGGAGAGGTCGGAGCCGGGGGCCACGATGTCCGCCGTGATGCCGTTGTCCCAGAGTGCCTTGTACAGGGAGTGCACCTGGTCCAGGTACCGTACGTCGGAGGAGGGGTGCGACTCCTGGTCGTAGGCCCACCATGCTTCCCAGCTGAACACCAGGGCGGCGTCGGCCTTGACGGTGGTGCCGGCTACCGGCGCGAGCCGTTCGAGGATGTGGCCCAGCTCCTTGACTTCCCGCCAGATCCGCGAGTCCGTTCCAGCGTGGGGCAGCATCGCTGAGTGGAACTTCTCGCTGCCCTGGACGGAGGCCCGCCATTGGAAGAAGCAGAGCCCGTCCGCTCCCCGGGCCAGGTGCGTGAGGGAGTTGCGGAGCATCTGCCCGGGGGCTTTGGCGATGTTGCGGGGCTGCCAGTTCACTGCTGAGGTGGAATGCTCCATCAAAATCCAGGGCTGGCCTTTGGCGAGTCCGCGGGTTGCGTCGGCAGCGAATGCCAGCTCCACGGTGGGGTCCGCAAGCCGGTGGTCGAGGTAGTGGTCGTTGGCGATGACGTCCATGTGGGGCGCCCAGGTCCAGTAGTCCTGGTTGCGGATGTGCGCGGCGACCATGAAATTGGTGGTAACCGGGATGGCGCTGTGCGTCCTCAGCAGCTCGGCTTCTGCCTGGTAATAGCCAAGCAGTTCGTCGGAGCTGAAACGGTTGAAGTCGAGCAGTTGGGTGGGGTTGTTGGTGGAGACCGTGATCCTCGGGGGCAGGATTTGCTCCCAGGCGGAGTAGCGCTGGGACCAGAAGGCGGTGCCCCAGGCGCTGTTGAGCGCTTCGAGGGTGCCATAGCGTGCGGCCAGCCAGTTGCGGAACGCGGCGGCGGAGACATCGCAGTAGCAGAGGGAATTGTGGCAGCCCAGTTCATTTGAAACATGCCAGAGCCGCACTGCTGGGTGGGACCCGTAGCGCTGCACCACCTGGTCCACCAGCCGGAGGGCGTATTCCCGGTAGCTCGGGGAGCTGGGGCACCACGCCTGCCGTCCGCCCGGCCATGCCCGGACCCCCGTTGCGGACTCCGGGAGGATTTCCGGATGCAGGGTGGTAAGCCAGGCGGGGGTGGACGATGTTCCGGTGCCGAGGTTGGCCCCGATGCCATTGGCGTGCAGCAGATCCAGTACCTGATCCAGGCGTTCGAAGGAGTAGGCCCCGGGGGAGGGTTCCAGTTCTGCCCAGCCGAAGATGTTGACTGCAACGAGGTTCACCCCCGCCTCCTTCATGAGGCGGACGTCTTCCTGCCAGACGGCGGGATCCCACTGCTCCGGGTTGTAGTCGCAGCCGTAAACGAGCCGGCCGTCCCCGGAAAGCTCGGCAACTGACGTTTTGGTGGGGCTCAACCCTGCTCCTTCGGCTTGCGGCAAACGTGCAAGGCGGGGAAGCCCCTACTCTTGGACGCTGTTGTCTCAACGATCTCTGTGAACGTTCCCAGAAGCGGACCAGTGAATGTGATGCACATCATCTGGGAACGTTCCCAGAGTACGATGCGGCAGGAGGAGGTGTCAATGCCTGCCGGAGGACGTTACGTGTACGGACTCCGCTACAGTACAAATATGTCGCTGACACGCACCCGTGCCCGCCGCGCCACCATCAACGATGTCGCGGATGCCGCCGGACTCTCCCGGGGGACCGTTTCACGTGTCATGAACGGGGAAAAATACGTCTCCGACGAAGCCAAGCAGGCAGTGGAGGAAGCCATCGCCCGGGTGGGCTACGTCAGGAACAACGCTGCGCGGAACCTGGTCACCCAAGAGTCCCGGGCCATCGGACTGATCATCCACGAGCCCCACTCCCTGCTGTTCGAAGACCCCAACATCGGTTCCATCCTGTTGGGCGCCAACGAGGTGCTGTCCAAGGCCGATTACCAACTGGTATCGCTGATCATTGACTCGGACCGCGACAGCCGCCGGGTGGCGGATTACCTGCGCGGCGGACTGGTTGACGGTGCGGTGATTATCTCGGCGCGGGCCTCCGATCCCATTGCGGCAGCCATCGCGGACATCGGCCTGCCCGCGGCGTTCGTCGGTCACCCGGAAGGAACGCCCGCGCTGCCTTATGCCGCCATTGACAACGTGGAGGCGGCCCGGAACATTACCGGCCGGCTGCTGCAAACGGGGCGGAAACAGGTGGGCATGATCGCCAGTGCCCTGGACCGTGACTCCGGCAAGGACCGCCTGGCCGGTTTCCAGGCTGCGATGGGAAGCCGCTTCGACCCGAACCTCGTGGTGGAATACCCGTTGTACACCTATGCAGCCGGCCTGGAGGGAATGCAGGAGCTGCTGCGGCGCGCTCCCCACCTGGACGGGGTCTTCGCGGCCTCTGACGCCGTGGCGGCCGGTGCCATGACGGCGCTGCAGGAGGCCGGGCGCCGGGTTCCCGAGGACGTCGGGGTGGTGGGATTTGATGACAGCAGCTGGGCCCTCCGCTGCCGCCCCCAGCTCTCCACTGTCCGCCAGCCGGCTGACCTCCTGGGGAGCACCGCAGCTGAGCTGGTCCTGGCGCAGCTCCAGGGCCTGCCCGGCACGCCGCGCGTCCTGGAGACCACCATCATTTGGCGCGGCTCCGCCTGAGGGAGCCCTAGGCGGGCGCCAGGCGCAGTTTTGTCCGTTCGCCAAGGACGCGCTGTGCCTCGGCACTGAGCCCCGCATCGCTGATGACCTCATCCACGTCGTCGAAAGCTGCAATTGAACTGATGCCCAGCATGCCCCACTTGGTGTGGTCGGCCAGGACCACGGTCTTGCGGGCAGCTGCCACGAATGCGCGGTCGGTCTCGGCTTCGAGCAGGTTGGGAGTGGTGAAACCGGCATCCGCATCCATCCCGTGGACGCCCAGGAACAGGACGTCCAAATGCAGTTGCCGGAGCGCGCCGGTGGCGATGGGGCCCACCAGGGCGTCCGACGGCGTGCGCTCGCCGCCAATCAGGATCACAGTGGAGCCGCCGGGGTGGAAGAGATCGGCAATCCGCATCGAATTGGTCACCACGGTGATGCGCGGACCGGCTGCCAGTTCGCGGGCCAGCGCCCATGTGGTGGTGCCCGCCCCCAGGCCTACGGCCATGCCCTCCGACACCAGGGCAGCGGCAGCCACGGCAATGGCACGCTTCTCCGCCGTCAACTGGGTGGACTTCAGCTCGAAGCCGGGCTCATGGGCGCTGGCATCGCCGGGAAGTTTGGCACCCCCATGGATGCGTTCCAGCTTCCCGCCTTCTTCGAGCTGCTCAATATCGCGCCGCACCGTCATCAGCGAGACGCCCAGCTGCGCCGCCAGGTCAGAGACGCGCACCACCCGCTCCCGCTGGACAGCATCCACAATGGCCTGGTGGCGGGCAGCTGCAAGCATGTGAGCGTGTTCCTTCATCGCCGGTTACGGGGTCGCTCCCAGCATACGGCGACGGCGCCGCCCGGGCCGGGCAGCGCCGTCGTCAAACCATCCCGCTACTTCCGCAGTGACGCTGCGATCTGCTGCATGATGGTGGGGTCCGAGAGCGTGGTGGCGTCGCCCGGGTCCCGTCCCTCGGCCACGTCCTTGAGGAGCCGGCGCATGATCTTGCCGGAACGGGTCTTGGGCAGTTCCGGCACCACCAGGATGTTCTTGGGCTTGGCGATGGGCCCGATTTCCTTGCCGACGTGGTTGCGCAGTTCCTGGACGGTGGCGTCGCCGTTGTTGGCGGCGTCCCCGCGGAGGATGACGAACGCCACCACGGCCTGGCCGGTGGTTTCGTCAGTGGCGCCCACGACGGCGGCCTCCGCCACGGCGGGGTGGCTCACCAGGGCGGATTCGATCTCGGTGGTGGAGAGCCGGTGCCCGGAGACGTTCATGACGTCATCCACGCGGCCCAGCAGCCAGATGTCGCCGTCTTCGTCCCGTTTGGCCCCGTCGCCGGCGAAATACATGTTCTCGAACCGGGACCAGTACGTGTCCTTGAAGCGCTCCGGATCGCCCCAGATACCCCGCAGCATGGACGGCCAGGGCTCACGGATGACCAGGAAACCGCCGTGGCCATCGGGAACTGACTGGCCCATCTCGTCCACCACGTCCACGGCGATGCCGGGCAGCGGCACCTGTGCCGAGCCGGGCTTGGTGGCGGTGACACCGGGCAGGGGCGCGATCATCTGGGCGCCGGTTTCGGTCTGCCACCAGGTGTCCACGATGGGTGCTTTGTCCCCGCCGATCTCCCTCCGGTACCACATCCAGGCCTCGGGGTTGATGGGCTCGCCCACCGACCCCAGGACGCGGATCGAGGAGAGATCATACTTGCCGGGGATTTCCGAACCCCACTTCATGAAGGTGCGGATGGCGGTGGGGGCTGTGTACAGGATGGAAACCTTGTACTTCTCCACGATCTCCCACCAGCGGCCCTGGTGCGGCGAGTCCGGGGTTCCTTCGTACATGACCTGGGTGGCGCCGTTGATGAGCGGTGCGTAGGCGACATAGGAGTGGCCGGTGATCCAGCCGACGTCGGCCGTGCACCAGTAGACGTCCGTTTCCGGGTGCAGGTCGAAGACTGCCTTATGCGTGTAGGCGCCCTGGGTGAGGTAGCCGCCGGTGGTGTGCAGGATGCCCTTCGGCTTCCCGGTGGTCCCTGAGGTATACAGAATGAACAGCGGGTGCTCCGAGTCGTGGCCTACCGCAGTGTGGTCAACGGATGCGGCGCCCACGGTGTCTTCCCACCAGTGGTCCCGCCCCTCGTGCCAGTCCACGTCCTGCCCGTTGCGCTTGACCACCACTACGTTCTGGACGGTGTGGCCATCATGGGCCAGGGCGTCGTCCACGGCCGGCTTCAGCGGGCTGGGCTTGCCGCGCCGGTAGGTTCCGTCTGCGGTCACCACCAGCTTGGCTTCGGCGTCATCGATCCGGGAGCGGAGCGCTTCGGCCGAGAACCCGCCGAACACCACCGAGTGGACGGCCCCGATCCGGGCGCAGGCCAGAAGCGTGATGACGGCTTCCGGGATCATGGGCAGGTATACGGCTACGCGGTCGCCCTTGGCCACGCCGAGGGATTCGAAGGCGTTGGCGGCTTTTTTCACTTCTTCGGTCAGCTGCGCGTAGGTATAGGTGCGGGTGTCGCCGGGTTCGCCTTCAAAGTAGATGGCAACGCGGTCCCCGTTGCCGGCCTCGACGTGCCGGTCCAGGGCGTTGTAGGCGGCGTTGAGCTCGCCTCCCACAAACCACTTCGCGAAGGGGGGATCGGACCAATCCAGTGCCTCGGTGAAGTCCTTGCTCCAGGTCAGCAGCTCGCGTGCCTTCTTGGCCCAAAACGCCGGCCGGTCGGCGTCCGCTTCCTTGTACTCGGCGGCGGTGACCACAGCGTTGGCCGCAAACTCGGGGGACGGCGGGAAGGCGCGGGTTTCACGCAGCAGGTTTGCAAAGGCATCGCCCTGCTGACCGGCCGCCTGGCCGGACGCGGAAGGAACGGTGGCCGTGGAGCTGGGAGTGTCCTGGGACATGTGAACCTCATCATTCATCGATCTTTGCCGCGCGGGACGCAACCCCTGCAGCGCCCGCCGTTGGCACGGCGTTGGGCGTCAGCCGGGGCGGACGTACCGCAAAGAGCTGTTCCGCAACCTAGCCTAATGCTTGCCGCGGATCCGCTGTGCTCCCCGTCACAGGCGCCACCGCGAGCGGCATTTTTTAAGCGGTGAATGGTGGCTTCATGACGCGGCCCTGGGCCGGAGAGGCCCCCTCCAGCTAGTGATCAGCCAGGCTGTTGACTAGGCTGAGATGGAATTGTGACTTCACTTTGGACGGTCCCGGCCGGGCGCAAACACTGCCCCGCCAGGGCTGGACCGCATGTCAAGACGGCACAGATTTCGGGCCCGGACCGGGCCCGGTGCCGCCACGCTAAGGAGAGCAGATGAACCAGCAGAGATTCGGCCAGCGCACGGGTCCGGACACCGAGGCAGGATCCGGAGGCTCCGGACCCGCCACGGGCGGCCCAGGGCAAGGGTCACCCGCCGGTCATGCCGCCAACGGACAGGCTGCAGGGCAGAAGGCTTCCTCCGCAAAGCTCGATCCGAAGGCCAACCAGGCGGTCCTCGGCCCCTTCACCGTGCGGGACCTGACCGTTTTCGGCGGCACGGTGATCCTGTTCGTCGCATCCCTGCTGCCCCTCTTCGGCACGCGGTACAACCTGTGGAACCTGAACAACCTGTTCTTCCTGGGGCTGGGCATCATCCTGCCGCTGATCACCAGTGCGCTGTTCGCAGCCCGCCGGCTGGCCCCAGCCACCAAAATCCGGGTCGGTTCGCTCTCGATCGACCAGTTCGCCTCCGTGGTGGCCTCCTTCGCCCTGGCTTTCTTCTTCCTGTCCGTGGCCTCCGGATACGGACTTACGCTGCTGGTGGGCCTGATCGGTTCTCTGGTCCTTTTCGCTGCCACCGTGCTGGGCCGTTTCCTGCCCTACCTCTCCGGTGACTTCAAGGACCGGCCCGAGGCGCCGGCTCACGTGGTGGCCCGCGAAGCTGCACTCCCCACCCGGAAGCCGCGGTCCCCTAAGGCACCCAAGCCGGACGCCGGGGCCAACCAGGCAAAGGGAGGCTCCAAGGGCGCAGGCATCTTCGGGGGTGCCGGTGCCGGCTCCTCCGCAGTCCAGCCAGGCTCTGCCACCCCTCACCACGCCCCCAGCCCTGAGCCGGTCCGCTCCGCGCAGCCGCCGGCCACCGCCGCGGTCCCCGTAGCTGGTGCCGGAACGCCGAACGCGGGCACCGCCGGTACCGCAGCCCCCGCTACCGGTGCAGATGCCAACCGTCCCGCCGCGTCGGCGCCTGTGTCTACCGCCCCCGAAGCTGCCGACAGCACCCCCGACGTGGACGCCGGTC
Source organism: Pseudarthrobacter sp. C4D7 (assembly GCF_013359725.1). GTDB lineage: Bacteria > Actinomycetota > Actinomycetes > Actinomycetales > Micrococcaceae > Arthrobacter. Next base: position 11,544 of record NZ_JABFMW010000041.1, read on the forward strand.
CGCCCACCCAGGCAGCCGACGTCGTCCGTTCTTCCGCAGCGCCTGCTGCCGAGGAAACCCGTCACGGGGACGTCCCCGCAGGGAATGCACCGCAGCCCGCGTGGGAGCCGCCGGCCGCCACCGCTGTCCACCAGCAGGTCCGCGCCGATCAGCCCATTGGGGCCACCGTGGACCCGGCCAACCGCCACGACGAACTGGACGGGCAGCCCATCCACGAGGCCTTTTGGTTTGCCGTTGCCCAGCACCGCACCGCCTTCGACCCCCGCACCGGCGCGCCCGCCTTCGTGATCGAGCCCGGCGGCTGGGTGCTGGCACTGGAGGACCGGGGCCACGAATTCCTGGTCCAGCACACTGACGGACGGCTGGGCGTCCTGCGCGACCTCAGCAACATCGAGCGCGGCTGACGCCGGTGGCCGGGGCCCGTACCAAGGCCGGCCAGGCCGCCGCCGGCATGCCCGACCCATCCGAATCAGTCCTGGCGCTGAAGCGGAGGGCGCGGCGCATCCATCGGGCCCTCGCCGAGAAATACCCCTACGCCCACGCGGAACTCGACTTCCGGAATCCGTTCGAACTGCTGGTGGCCACCGTCCTGTCCGCCCAGACCACCGACGTCACGGTCAACCAGGTCACCAAGGTGCTGTTCGCGCGCTGGCCAGATGCGCGGACCCTGGCAGAGGCTGACCCCACGGAGCTCGAGGCCATCCTCAAGCCCACCGGGTTCTTCCGTGCCAAGGCAAAGAACGTCCAGGCGCTCTGCACGCGGCTGGTGGACGAGTTTGACGGCGAGGTTCCAGGCCGGATGAAGGAACTCGTCACGCTGCCCGGCGTGGGACGGAAGACGGCCAACGTGGTGCTGGCCAACGCGTTCGGCGTTCCGGGTATCTCCGTTGATACGCACTTCGCCCGCCTGGCCAAACGCTTCGGGTGGACCCAGTCGGAAGATCCCGTCCAGATCGAACAGGACGTCGGTGAGCTGTTCGAGCGGCGGGACTGGACCATGCTGTCCCACCGGGTGATCTTCCATGGCCGCCGGGTCTGCCATGCCCGCAAGCCCGCCTGCGGCGCCTGCCCCGTGGCCACCTGGTGCCCCAGCTACGGGCTGGGCGAAACGGATCCCGTCAAGGCAGCCAAGCTCCTCAAGTACGAACTGGCTCCCGGCAGCGAGGAACTGCTGGCGCAGTACCTGGCAGAACAGCACCGGGCCGCCGAGATCCGGATGGCTTCGCAAAAGAGGACCCCGTGAGCGCACGCGAAGACCTCGCCGCGCTGGTGCGGCGGTCCCAAACCGGCACAGCCGGCCCTCCGGACCCGCGCTGGGCCGCCCTGACCGTTGATGAGGCACGGGCCCGCAGGGCCGCGGTGCTGATGCTCTTCGGCGTCCTTGACGACGTCCCCGCCGCGTCCGGCAAACCCCTTGCGCCGGCGGACCTCGACCTCCTGCTCCTGGAGCGCGCCCACACCCTGGGCTCCCACCCCGGCCAGGTGGCCTTTCCCGGCGGCGGCATCGACGGGGACGAAACCCCGGTGGCAGCTGCGCTCCGGGAAGCTGAGGAAGAAACCGGGCTGGATTCCGGCGGCGTGGAAGTACTGGGCACGCTCCAGGACCTGGGCCTGGCACACAGCAACTTCCTGGTAACGCCGGTGCTCGGGTGGTGGCAGGCGCCCTCACCGGTCCGGGTGGTGGACTACGGGGAATCAGCCCAGGTCTTCCGTGTCCCGGTCCGGGACCTGCTGGACCCGGACAACCGGGTCATGGCCACCGTCCACCGGGCCGGCCGCACCTTCGACAGCCCCGCATTCACCGTGAACGGCGTGGTGGTGTGGGGCTTCACCGGGATTGTGCTCAGCGGACTCTTCGACCAGCTGGGGTGGTCGGTTCCGTGGGACCGGAACCGGCTGCACCCGATGGGTGTCTAGAAGGCTTCCGGAAACCTCAGGACTGCCGGCGCAGATCCACCACGATGCCGGTGGCCGCGTTCTCGCGCATCGCCTTGATGCCGTCCCGCAGCGTGGCCAGGGACTTGAACGTCGGTGAAACCGCCACGGTGTTGCCCTCGGCGTCGGTGAGCCGCAGCCGGTACGAATCATCGCCTGTGCGGTGTATTTCAAATCTTCCCGCCATGGACGGGGACCTCCCTGGTATGCGTCGTTGCATCAGCGTGTGGACCGGTCTGTTTCAGTCACCGCTTTCGACTGTAACCGCCGGCACAGCACCCGTCGACCTACTGCCGGGTAGGTTACCTTGCATCTCGTTGGCAGGATTTCGCTACCCGCGCGGCGCTGCTATTTGGCCAGGTCATAGGAGTCGACGACGGCCAGGCTCACCGGGAATTCCACCGGGATCTGCCCGAACAGCAGCTCCTTCGCCGCCACGGCTGATTCCTCAATGGCGGCAATACAGGCGTCCACTCTGTCCGCGGGCGCATGCACCATCACCTCATCGTGCAGGAAGAAGACCAACTCAGCCCGGGCTGCCCCGCCGCTGCCGCCGGTTCCCGCCGTCGCCAAGGTGCGCAGGCGCCGTCGTAATTCCGCAAGCCAGCAGGCCGCCCAGTCCGCCGCGGAGCCCTGGACCACGAAGTTGCGGGTGAAGCGCCCCCGGGAGCGGGCGATGGACTCCGCACGGCGCTGCTCTTCGGCGGTGCTGGACCGCTGGCTCAGGAACCACCGTTCCGAGGGCGGCGGGCTGCTCCGGCCCAGGCGGGTGGTCACTGTCCCGCCGGCCTCACCCGCCCGCGCCGCCCGCTCCACAAAATCGACGGCCCGCGGATAGGTGCGCGCCAGCTGCGGCATCAGGCGCCCCGCCTCGCCGGAGGTGGCGCCATACATGGCACCCAGCAGCGCCATTTTCGCCTTGGCCCGGTCCCCGCCGAAGCCCTTGGCGGCGATGCCGGCATAGAGGTCCTGGTCCCGTGCCGCTTCGGCCATGGTGGAATCCTGGGCCAGGGCCACCAGGACACGGGGTTCCAGTTGCGAGGCGTCCGCGACGATCAGCTTGTGGCCCGGGTCTGCATGCACCGCACCGCGGACCTGGCGCGGGATCTGGAGCGCGCCCCCGCCCCGGGACGCCCAGCGGCCGGAAACAACTCCGCCCACTACGTACTCGGGGCGGAACCGTCCGCCGTCCACCCATGCGTCCAGCCAGGACCAGCCGTTGGCCGTGTGGAGGCGGGAAAGCTTCTTGTACTCAAGCAGAGGCTCGATGACGGGGTGGCTTGACTCCCGGAGCTCCCATTTCCGGGTGCTCTTGACCTCGATGCCGTTGCGGTGCAGAGCCCGCATGAGCTCCTGCGGGGAGTCGGGATTCAGTCCCGGGGAGCTGAGCAGGGTGCGCAGTTCCGCCGCCAGCGCCTCCAGCCTTTGCGGACGCTGCCCAACGGGCGGCCGGGGCCCCAGGTGGTCCACCAGAATCTGCTCGTGCAGGTCCTCCCGCCAGGGGACGCCGGCGTGCTGCATCTCCGCAGCCACCATGGCGGCCGCCGATTCAGCCGCCAGCAGGAGTTGCAGACGATTCCGGCGGTTCTCCCCCGTCCCCACTGCTGCCAGGGCGCTTTGCTGGGCGGCGTACTCGGCGCGGAGGTCATCCAGCCCCCACCCCGGTGCCGGCGTGGACGCTGGATCGTCGAACAGCGCGCCCTGGTCTGCCGGTGGACGCGGCGGCAACAGCGTCTTCGGCGGAAGCATGGGATCCTCCACCGGGACCCTGTCGGTCTTCCGGGCGTAGTCCGTGTGGGCGCTGAACTGCGAGAACGCCAGGATGTTGCCGCACAGTGTGACGTCATAGCAGCGCTCCACCTCGACGCCCGAGGCGAGCAGCACGGGGTACCAGTCCTGCGTCCGGTGCCAGATCCAGCGCGGCGGCTGCCCGCCGGGGCGCCGGGCCTCCAGTTCACGGACGACGGCGGCAAGTTCCCCACGTGCCACCACCCGGGGCTCGGGGTTGGCTGGCTGGGGTTGGCCGTCCTGTGCCAGTTCCTGCAGTGCCGCGCCGCGGGGGTGGGCGGCGAGCAGCAGGTACATGCTCCCATTGTGCCCTGTTCCAGGTGCTTGGCCTGTTTGTCCACATAAGGGATGTTTCCCCTTATGTGGCTGTTGCAGCCGCGGCAGAGTGGCCCCATGAGCAGGCATCAGCTGAAGGCACCGCTACCCGGACCCGGGCAGGCCGCGGACACAGACCGGCGGCCACCATCCCGCGTTCCGCTGCCGGACAGACCGGAATCCGGTGCCGCCTGGCTGCCTGGGGGTTCATTGCCGTCCGGTTCGGTGCCGGACGCTCCGGGCGGGGTGCTGTTGGTGACCTCCTCGGCTGTCCTCCGCGCCGAAGTGGAACGCATTGTGGCAGCGGCCGGGGCCCAGCTGCGCGTGGTTGCGGACGCAGCGGAGGGCGGACGATATTGGGATGCCGCGTCAGCCGTCCTGGTAGGCAGCGATGTGCGGGAGCTGCCGCCGCGGCGCCGTACGCCTGCGGTTATGGTGGGGCTCGACGGCGAGGGCGACAGCCTCTGGCACCTTGCCGCAGCCCTGGGCGCCGAACGTGTTGCCGTGCTGCCTGATGCCGCTGCCTGGCTGGCGGATCATCTCAGCCGGTCGCGGTCCCCAGGCCCCGGTGGCCTGGTCCTGGGCGTCACCGGAGGCTGCGGCGGGGCCGGGGCCACCACCGCCGCGATCTGGATCGCCCAGGCAGCGGCGGTGCTGGGGGTGCGGGTCCTGCTGGCAGACGGCGACCCCTGGGGTGGTGGCCTGGAACTGGCGCTCGCCGCTGAGGACAACCCGGGGTTGCGCTGGCCGGATCTCGCGGAGGCAAGGGGCAGCATCGATCCGCTCCAGCTTTCTGACTCCCTCCCCGTGGCCGGCGGCTTTTCGTTCCTGTCCTGGCCAGCCACCAGGGAGCAGCCGGTCCCTGTTCCTGCTGACGCCGCAGCGGGTGTGCTTGATGCTGCCCGCCGTGGCTTTGAACTGGTGGTTGTGGATGTGGGACGGGGCGCTGAACCGCTCCAGACGGTGGCTTGGGACTGCGACCGGATCCTGGTGGTGGTTCCGGCGCAGTTGAGGGCGGCAGTGGCGGCGGTGCGCCTGCTGCAGGAACTCCCGCCCGTGGAGGCTGCCCTGCTGGTCCGGCGGCGGCCGGGTGCCGCGCTGGACACTTCCCTGATTGCCGACGCCGTAGGGCTGCCGGTCCAGGGCCGCATTCCCGAACTGCGGGCGGTCGCGGGGGCCATGGAATCGGGCCGCCTGCTGGATCTCGGGAGGCGGCGGACCATCCGGCACTTCGCCGCCGCGGTACGTGACTGGCTCGGTGCGGACCTGCGGACGGGGGATGGGGCATGAGGCAGCCGCCCGGCACACCCTCAGCTTCGGCCCGGGAACCGGGCACCCGGCGCAGCGCCCGGATCCTTGAAGCGAACCAGACAGTCCGGCACGTGCGGGGAAGTGAAGCCGGCGGGAGGGGCCGGGCTGTTGATTCCGGACTGCTGGAATCAGTCCGTGAATCGATGATGGCCGAGGCAGGGGCGGTGACCCCCTCCCGCGTCGCGGCGGCGGTGCAGGCTACCGGCAAGCTGCTGGGCACTGCCGGAGCCCTTGCCGCAGTGGAACGGATCAGTGCCGAGCTCAACGGGCTGGGCCCGCTGCAGGAGCTCACCCGGAATCCTGCCGTTACGGACATCTTCGTCAACGCCCCCGACTCCGTGTGGGTGGACCGTGGCCGGGGCATCGAGCGCGTACCTGTCGTGTTCGACGGCGAGGCCCAGCTGCGCGCACTGGCCTGCCGGCTGGTGGCCGCAGGGGGACGCCGCCTGGACGACGGATCACCGTGCGTCGATGTCAGGCTTGCCGGCGGCTACCGTGTCCACGCCGTGTTGCCGCCGGTGTCCACGTCCGGGACGCTGTTGAGCGTCCGGATCCGCAGGGAGCGGGTGTTCAGCATGGCGGAGCTGCGCACGGGCGGCATGTTCGGCGGGTGGGTGCAGACGGTGCTGGAAAGGATCGTGGAGCGGAAACTGAGTTTCCTGGTCAGCGGTGCCACAGGTTCCGGAAAGACCACGCTGCTTTCCACCCTGCTGGGCCTCTGTTCCGGGGACGAACGGCTGGTGCTCATCGAGGACGCGGCCGAACTCAACCCAGTCCACCCCCACGTGGTGGTCCTGGAATCACGCCACGGAAACCTCGAAGGAGGCGGAGCAGTGGACTTGGGTGAGCTGGTCCGCCAGGCCCTGCGCATGCGTCCGGACAGGCTGGTGGTGGGGGAGTGCCGGGGCGCCGAAGTCCGCGAACTGCTGACCGCGATGAATACCGGGCATAGCGGCGGCGGCGGAACCATCCACGCGAACACCGCAGCCGCTGTCCCCGCCAGGCTCAACGCCCTCGGCGCGCTCGCCGGGCTGGGCCCGGAGGCGGTGCGGCTTCAGGCCGCCAGCGCCCTCGACGTTGTCATCCACGTGGGCAGGACCGCAAAGGGCAGGGAAGTCCTGTGCGTTGGACTCATTACCGATGGCCCGCAAGGACTGGCCGTGGTGCCGGCCATTGAGGAAGCAGGCATCCCGGGTCCCGCCTGGCCGGCACTGGCAATCCGGGTGGGAATGGATCCCGGGGCAACCCTGTGACGGCCCTCTTCACTGTGCTCCTCTGCAGTGCCGCGCTCCTGCTCCTTAGGCCGCCCCAGCACGCGGCGTCGAGGCTGCGTGCGGCAACTGGCCACAGGACGAACGCGCCCGCTGCCCGGAAGCGCCTTGTCCTGCCCTGGCCCAGGAACGCTGGAGGGAGCGCGGCCACGAAGCGGGGACCCGGACTGACCCTGGTGGTGCAGCAGCTCGCGGCGCTGCTCCGCGGCGGACGGACGCCCGCGCGGCTCTGGGACGAGCTGTGGATGGTTTACGGCGAAGGGAGACGCGGGCAGCCTGCGCGTGGGCGTGCACCGCTCCCCAAAACCTTGCTGTCCGATGGCTCAGCTTCCGTCCTGGTGGCCGCGCGTGCGGCCGCCGCCACCGGAGCTCCCGTTTCCGGGATCATCCGGCGTACGGTCTCCACGGCGTTCCCGCTCCGGGACAGGGAAGCAAGAACCTGGCTGGAGCTGGCCGCGTGCTTTGACATTGCCGAGGCCAGCGGATGTCCGCTCGCCGACGTCCTGACCAGGTTCGCGGCTCAGCTGGAAGCGGAGGATGACGCAGACGCCGCCCGGCAGACCGCCCTTGCAGGCCCCAAGGCCACCGTGCAGCTGCTGACCTGGCTGCCCTTGATGGGGCTGGGTCTGGGAACCGCCCTGGGCGTTGATCCCCTGGCCACCTTGTTGGGGACGCCTCTTGGACTGGCTGCCCTGGTGGGTGGCCTGGTCCTCACCGTGGTGGGAAGGGCTTGGTCCGCGCGGCTGGTTGTGGCGGCTGCGGGGGCCGGGGCACCATGAGCTCGGGATGGGCCCCCGCCCTGGCCCTGTTCCTGCTGCTTGCCGCCGGCGCCTGGCTTGCCTGTTCCAGCAACAGCGGTCCGCGCCGTCGGCTGCGCGGAGCGTTTCCTCCTGCCACTGGGGAGCGGCTGGCACCAGGCGCCACGGGAGAGGACGTTTGGTCCGGCAGCGGCCTGAAGGACACGGCCATGATGCTCGAACTGATGGCGGCCATGCTGGACGCGGGCGCCGGAGTTGGGCGGGCGCTCGACCTGGTGGCTGCTTCGGCTGCACCTGAGTACCGGGACTCCCTGCGGCCGGTGGTTTCGGCACTGGCCATTGGCGCTGACTGGGAAACGGCGTGGCGCAGCTCCGCCGTTCGGATCCCCGAAATTCTCGAACTGCGGGACGCGCTGGGCTTCGCCGCGCTCACCGGCGCACCGTCGTCGGCGATCCTCTATGCCCAGGCGGCGAGGCTCCGGCGGGAGCGGTTCCGGGCAGCAGAGAAGCGGGCTGCCTCGCTCGGGGTAAAACTGGTGGTTCCCTTGGGCCTGTGCTCACTGCCGGCCTTCATCTGCCTTGGCGTGGTCCCGGTGCTGTTGGCACTGGTACCGTCCGGCTCCTAACGCAGCCGGCGCTCCTGGCGCTGCTGGCTGCTACCTCGATGTGCCACGCCCGGCCGCCCCTTCGCAGCGATGCTGGCCGCCGTACCCGGCGCCGGGATCCGTCTCCTCCTCCACAATGCCGGGGCGGCGAAGCTTTTCCACTTAGCCAGGCTCTCCACTTACCGGCCACGCAGCTGCCGGGAAGAGTCATGACAGCCGGGAAAACCACCGGCACCTACGGAAGGGAACCACATGTCCATCAACCATTACCGCAGCCATTACTCCGCCGGAATGTCGGCGCCGGTCCTTTCCCGGGCGGGTGCCTCCAGGCCAAGGACTACGGCCAGCCGCGGGCCCGTCCCGCCGGTACGGGTGCCGGGGGAACCCGTGACGGGACCCGCCGTGGCGCCCTGCAACGTGGTGGAGCTGTACCCCGGTGCGGGAAGCAACCTCAAGGGCCGGAGGAGCATCAGGCTGCTGGGCTCGGAAGCCGGCATGGCAACGGCGGAATACGCCATTGCCACCCTCGCCGCGGTGGGCTTCGCCGGCCTTTTGGTGTTTATCCTGCGCAGCGATGAGGTGCGGGGCTTTCTTCTCAACCTCATCCGCACTGCCTTGGCGCTGCCGTGACGCAACCAGCGGAGGTGCTGCCGTTCCGGACGCCCCTCACCGCGGCGGGTGGCGGCGTGACCTGCAGCCATGGATTTTCGGACCCCGCGGACAAGACCGCGGATGCCCAGGGGACCGTGACGGCGGAGTTTGCCGTCGCACTGCCCGCCGTGCTGGCACTGCTGGCCATGCTGCTTGCCGGAGCCGCCGCAGGCATGACGCAACTGCGAATCGAAGAAGGGGCGCGGGCGGGTGCCAGGGCCCTGGCCCGGGGCGATGACCCGGCGGACGTGGAACGGTCTGTCAGGGCGCTCGCCGGAGGCTCGGCAACCGCATCCATTACCGCCGACGGCGGGTGGTTCAGCATCACCGTCACAGACCGTGTGCCGGGGCCCCTGGGCGCGTCCATTCCATGGACGCTCACCGCCAGCGCCTCCACCCGCAGCGAGATCGCGGGGACCGGAGCAGCCGGGACCGGCGCCGCCGGCAGCGGACCAAGCGTTTCCGGCGGTGTCAGGTGATGCTTTGCCGGGGGTATCAGGTGAGGCGGAGCGCCATGGACGGCCCGGAGCGCGGTTCGGGGACCCTTCTGGCCGCGGGGCTGGCAATGGTGGTCATGGCAGCCATGGCCGTCCTGCTGCTGTTGGCCCAGTCCGCGGTGCTGGCCAGCCGGGCCGCGGCGGCAGCGGACCTGGCAGCTCTAGCCGCGGCGGATGCCCTCCGGGGCATCACCACCGGGGAACCCTGCGCCGTGGCCGTGGACGTGGCCGCGCGCCACACCGCAACGGTCCTTAGTTGCTCCGCAGGCCCGGGACAGACGGTCGAGGTGCGCACTGAGCTCGGTGAGCGGACACTGCTGGGTGCCGCCACCGGGCGTGCCCGCGCAGGGCCGCCGCCCTAGGAGCAAACGGGAGCAACCAGGAGCAAACGGGAGCACCAAGGGCGCCATGGCCTCGGGCGGGTGTCAGCTCCTGGCATCCAGACCCGCCGGTGTGGCCTCGGTGGCGTCCTTGAGCAGAACGTCCAGGAGGGTGACGGCGGCTGCCTTGTCCAGCGGATTGTTCTTGTTTCCACACTTGGGGGACTGCACACAGGAAGGGCAGCCGAAATCGCATTCGCAGGCCTTGATGGCATCGCGGGTCGCTGCCAGCCAGACCCTGGCTTTGTCGAATCCCCGTTCCGCAAAGCCGGCTCCGCCGGGGTGCCCGTCGTACACGAAGATGGTGGGCACTCCGGTATCGGCATGCAGGGCAGTGGAGACTCCGCCAATGTCCCACCGGTCGCTGGACGCCACCAGCGGCAGGAGGCCTATCGCGGCGTGTTCAGCGGCGTGCAGGGCGCCCGGGAACTGCGCCTCAATGAGGCCGGCGCCGGTCAGGGAGCGGTTGTCCACCACGAACCACACCGCCTTGGTGAACAGGTCCCGTGCCCCGAGCTCAAGCGGCTCCTCGCCCAGCACCTCGTTGGAGATCAGGGCCTTTCGCTGGAAAGAGACAACCTGGGTGGTTACCTTGACGTCGCCGAAGTGGACGGTAATGTCGCCCCACTCCATGGTCCGCAAGGTTTCCAGGACCTCGATCTGGGTGACGTCACGTGCTGTCGTGTAGTAGTCGGGGTTGGACCGGCGGACCATGACGCAGTGGTCGTCCTCGTTCAGGTCCTCCACGACATAGGTGTCGCCCTGATGGACATACACGGCTCCGGTGTGGGCCTGGTAGTGCGTCTGCGGCGAGTCCATGGTCCCCAGGAGGGAGCCCGTCTCCGAGTCCACGATGCTGACCGGGCCGCCGCCGTCCGCCCGCAGGTTGACCATCCCCGCCGCGCTCTGCGAGTGCGTCCAGAACCAGCCCGCGGGCCGCCGACGGAGGTAGCCCTGCGCAACCAGCCGGTCCAGGAGCTTTTCGGCGGTGGATCCAAAAAGGTCCAGCTCGCCCGGCCCCAGGGGAAGCTCAGCGGCCGCCGCGCACAGGTGTGGTCCCAGGACATAGGGATTGGAGGGGTCGAAGACCGTCGCCTCCACCGAGACATCGAAAATGGCTTCGGGATGGTTCACCAGGAACGTGTCCAGGGGATCATCGCTGGCCACAAACGCGGCGATGGCATCCTGGCCGGCCCGGCCGGCCCGGCCGATCTGCTGGAACAGTGATGCCCTGGTGCCGGGCCAGCCGGCCACCAGGACGGCGTCCAGGCCCGAAATGTCGATCCCCAGCTCAAGGGCGGAGGTACTGGAAACGCCCAGCAGCTGGCCGGAACGCAGGGCCTTCTCCACGGCCCGGCGCTCCTCCGGCAGATACCCCGACCGGTAGGCGGCCACCCGCTGCGGGAGGCTGGGATCCACCTCGTCAAGAAGCCGCTTGGTGATGGCGGAGATGGTTTCTGCTCCGCGGCGGGATTTGATGAACGCGATGGTGCGGATCCGGGCGGACACCAGGTTGGCCAGAAGGTCAGAGGTTTCGGCGACGGCGGTGCGCCGCTCCTTGGCCCCGTTCTCGCCCCTGATATCGGTCAGCGCCGGTTCCCACAGTGCCACCGTGGTGGCTCCGTGCGGTGAACAGTCCTGGGACACTGCGGTGACCGGCGCACCGATGAGCCGCGAGAAGGAGACCTCGGGTTCGGAAGCGGTGGCGGAGGCAGCGATGAACACGGGCTCGGGGAAGGCGCTTCCGGCACCGTAATAGGCGCAGATCCGGCGGAGCCGCCGCATCAGGTTGGCCACGTGTGATCCGAAGACGCCCCGGTAGCTGTGCGCCTCGTCCACGATGACGTACCGAAGCCGGCGGAAGAAACCGGCCCACCACGCATGGTTGGGAAGGATGCCGAAGTGCAGCATGTCCGGGTTGGCCAGGATGAAGTTGGCGTGGTCCCTGATCCACCGGCGGGCCGAAGGGTCGGTGTCGCCGTCATAGGTTTCTGCCCGGACCGTGGGCAGCTTCAGGGCGCGGATGGCGTTTAGCTGGTCCGCGGCCAGCGCCTTGGTGGGGGACAAATACAGGGTGACCGCGCCGTCGTCGTGGATCTTTCCCGGCTCAGCCAACACACGCAGTTCCGACCGGTGGATCGCATCCAGCGCCGGCAGCTGGTAGGCCAGCGACTTCCCGGACGCCGTGCCGGTGGCCACCACAACATGCCGGCCCGAATGGGCCGCATTGGCCGCATCAACCTGGTGCTTGTACGGCTCACGGATACCCAACGTGCCGTAGGCCGCGGCAATGTCCGGGTGAACCCAATCAGGCCAGGACGCGTGGACTGCCTCGCGGGCAGGTATGGTGCGGACATGACGCAGCTGTTCCGGTTCCGGGCCGCGGCCCAGTAAGGGAATCAGGGAGTCATGGGGGTTCACCCCACCATTCTTCCACCCGCCAGTGAGCCGCCTGCCCGTGGTTCGCCACGGGGAAAACAAACGGCAGGCCCAGGCTGGACCCGCTCAGCTCAGGGAGAGGTCCGCCCCGTCGTGGGACGCCGAGAGCATCAGGACCCGGGCCACCGTGGTCCAGCCAAGGTGGGAGTACAGCTTTTGCCCGTCAAGGGAGGCCAGGAGCAGGCCGGCGCGGACATCGTGCCCGAACGCCTGGGCGGCCAAGGCGCGCATGATGAAGCTGCCCAGGCCCCTGCGCTGGAAGGCCGGCTCCGTGATGATTTTGTCGAACACGGCGGTGTCACCCACCACGAACACCCTGCCACTGGCCGCGAGGGCGTCGCCGGAGCGGACCTCCGCATAGTGGACGCCGTCCTGCTCGTATGTGGACAGGCTCAGGTCGTCGTCGGACAGCCAGGGGTCCTCGGCGTCCTGCGTCTCCATATCCACAATCATCATCGTCTGCGCATCGGACGTGACGTTCAGCCCCTGCCTGGCGGCCAGTGCTGCGTAGCGTGGGGGGTCGTTGGTGAGGACGGTCAGGACCCGGGCCGGGGATTCAGCCGTCCTGGCCGCGAGGGCGGCGAACTCGTCATCGGTGGGTTCGGATGCGAAGACTTCCCACTCGCCGTTCGTGTCGGAACGCAGCGCGGCGGGAAAGCGGCCCTCCGTGGAGGTCCGGTAGCCGCGGCATCCGGCCCAGCCGGCAACCCACACCTCGAGCAGGCCAGTGATGTCTTCAACCAGGGTTTCCGGGCTCATGGCAAGAACACTATTCCAGCCCGTTCGCCAGCAACAGGGGGTGCGGAAGTGCTTATGCAATTGTGATACGGCCCGGGCCCAGGTCCCTCCCCAGCCATGGCAGGACCGGCCCGGGAGTGCAGCCGGTACCCTTAAATACGTGGCTTTGAACAAGATTGTGCTCTTTTACGGCTTTACCCCCGTCGCTGACCCGGACGCCGTCCGCCTCTGGCAGCGTGCCCTGTGCGAGAAGCTGGGCCTGACCGGACGCATCCTCATTTCCAGGGACGGGATCAACGCCACCGTGGGCGGGGAGATCGGCGCCGTCAAGCAATACGTCAAGACCACCCGCGAGTACGCCGGGTTCCGCGGCATCGACGTCAAATGGTCCGACGGCGGGGCAGAGGACTTCCCGCGGCTCAGCGTCAAAGTGCGCGACGAGATCGTTTCCTTCGGAGCGCCCGGAGAGCTCAAGGTTGACGCCGGCGGCGTGGTGGGCGGCGGAAAGCACCTGAAGCCGGAGGAACTCCACGAACTCGTTGACGCCAGGAAGAAGGACGGCGAAGACGTGGTCTTCTTCGACGGCCGGAACGCCTTCGAAGCCCAGATCGGCCGGTTCAAGGACGCCGTTGTTCCGGACGTCGCCACCACCCATGACTTCATCAAGGAGCTGGAGTCCGGCAAGTACGACGCCTTGAAGGACAAACCGGTGGTGACCTACTGCACCGGCGGTATCCGCTGCGAGGTGCTGTCAAGCCTCATGGTAAACCGCGGCTTCAAAGAGGTGTACCAGCTGGACGGCGGGATTGTCCGGTATGGCGAGGCGTTCAAGGACCAGGGGCTCTGGGAAGGCTCGCTGTACGTCTTTGACAAGCGCATGCACCTGGAGTTCAGCGAGGACGCAAAAACCATTGGCCAGTGCGCCCGCTGCTCGGCGCCCACCAGTAAATTCGAGAACTGCTCCAACCCGAGCTGCCGCACCCTGACCCTGTACTGTGCCGAGTGCGCCGCAAGCCCGGACACACTCCGCTGCCCGGAAGGCTGCACGGCGGCCTAAACAAGGCAGTCCACAGGGCAACCCGGCAGCCCGCCGTCCGGTCTCAGAGCCTGTGCACCCGGAACGCATAGTTCGCCGCGGTCCGGGCCTCCATCCTGACCGTGAGGACGCTGTCCGTGGACATGTAGATGACGTTCTCACGGTTAATGCCGCACCGCAGGGCCAGGTCCACCAGGGTGAGGGTCTCGGTGCGGACCGTGAAGGTCACCCGGCGCTGGCTGCGGCAGGCGATGGACAGGATGTAGGTTCCGGTTTCCAGCACCGGTGACGGGACCAGCCGGTCCTCCCCGGCCGCCAGGAGTCCGGCGTCTTCCTGGACCACGGGGGCGGTGGTGCCCGGAAGGGCCCGGGATACCCAGTCATCCAGTTGCGCTTCGCTGACTGGATCCTGCTGCAGCGGGTCGCGGGTGAATGCAGGTGCCGGGGCAATGGTCGCGGTGCCCTGCGTGCTGCCGGCCCGGCCGTCGTCGTACGTGTATTCACAGCCAACCAGCGCCCCGGCCGCCAGCACGAGTCCAAGGGCGACGGCGGCGCCAGGCTTCGGTGCCAGGGCCGCCCGTGCTGTCCCTTCGGGAAGGAGCGCGGGGATTCCCCGCACGCTGGGCATAGTCAGACTCTAAGCCCGCAGCGCGCGCCCGGCCAGAGCCGGACGGGACCTATTGCGCCGGCGCCAACTGGTAGGCGTAGAGCAGCGGGGCGTCCACGCTGGAGCTGCTGATTTGTACGCGGCCGGCGGCAGGGAGGACGACTTTTGCGGTTTCCTGCCGGCCGTTGCACGCAGCCCCCGCTTCCGTGATGGCCTTGCCGTCCAGGGACACGGCGAAGAATGCCTTGCCGGTGCCGTCGCACACCGCCGTGAGCGTGTAGCTGCCGGCGGGCACCATGGCGGCCTCCTGCACGATCCGGTCCCGGTTGAGGATTTTTCCGGAATCCTGCAGCACCACGCCCGCCGGCGACGAAGGCATTGCGGTGGCCCGCCACTGGGGAACGTTCGCGTTTTCCACTGACTTCACCGGGGAGCACCCGGCCACGGCCAGGCACAGGGCCGCGCCAAGCACGGTTCCCGGCAGCGAACGGCGGACCACTGCGGCTGCCGTGCGGGCGCGCAGAAGGACGGGGAGGCGGGAAGGCATGGGACCACCGTACCCCGCAGCAACCCCGGACTAAACTTGGGCGATGCCTGGATCCCGTTATGAGTTCACCGCCGGAAATACTCCCGATGCTCCCCGGAGCGACCTTCCCGCCCTGCTGTCCACCCTCGCCGCAGACCTGCGCGGACTGGACTACACGCTGGACGGCGTGGCGCGGCTGCTGGGAGATGAGGCCTCGGCGGCGCTGAACCGGGACCAGATCATTCCCGCGGTGCTCGCCGTGGAGCAGGCCGTCCAGGAAGACAGCGGCACGGCGCCGCTCGCCGCCGTCGTCCGCCTGTGGCTCCTCGCCGAGCCGCAGGAGAAGGAAACGCTCGACGCCGCGCTGCCGGGCACCGGCGCCGACGGCCTCATGGAACTGGGGCTGGTGCAGCCCGTCCCCGGCTCCGGGCAGCTCATGGCGAAAGCTGATTTGCGGCCCTACGGCTGGGACAGGAACGAGGACGGCAGCGGCGGCGCGGAACTGTGGGTGGCCAGTGACCTCGCTGCCCACCAGCAGGCCGGTGTGCTCCGGCACGACCACGTCCTGGGCATCGGCCAGGCATCAACCACCCTGGTGCAGACCACCATCCGCCGCCACACCGAGCGCGCCCTGGACCTCGGGACGGGCTGCGGCATCCAGGCCTTCCACCTGCTGCACCACTGCCAGCACGTGACCGCCACCGACATCTCCGAACGCGCGCTGGCCTACGCCCGGTTCAACATCCTGCTCAACGCAGAGGCGCTCTCCGTGGACCCCGACCGGCTTGAGGACAGGGTGAGCCTGCGCCTGGGGTCGCTCCTGGAGCCGGTGGCGGGGGAGGAGTTCGGCCTGGTGGTGTCCAACCCGCCGTTCGTGATCACCCCGCGCACTGCCGGTGAGGATGCGGCGGACCAGTTCACGTACCGCGATGGCGGCCTGCCGGGCGACGGTATCGTGGCCGCCCTGGTGGCGGACCTTCCCGGCATTTTGGCGCCCGGCGGCTGGGCCCAGATGCTGGGCAACTGGGAAGTCGCCGCCGGCAGCAGCTGGGAAGAGCGGCCGAAGCGGTGGGTGCGGCAAGGTACGGACGCCTGGTTCATCCAGCGCGAACAGGTCACGCCGGAGCAGTACGCCGAAACCTGGCTGCGGGACGCCTCCGAATCCCGGGACCGGCAGCACTACCGGGATGCCTACGCCGCCTACCTTGCGGATTTCGGCTCCCGGAACGTGGCCGGCATCGGGTTCGGCATGGTCTGGCTGCGCCGCCCCGCTGACGGCAACCCTCCGGCCATCAGCCGCTTCGAGGAAATCACCTACCCCATTGAGCAGCCGATCGGACCCCACCTGGGCGCCGCCGTCGAACGCGTCGACTGGCTGGCCGCCCATGACCTTGCCGCCACGCACCTGCTGGTGGCCGACGACGTCACAGAGGAGCGCCACCAGCGCCCCGGCGCCGAGCACCCCGGCGTGATCCTGCTCCGGCAAGGTGCCGGGCTGCGCCGCACCAACCTGATGAGCACCGAGCTGGCCGGCTTTGTCTCAGCCTGCGACGGCGACCTCACCGCCGGGCAGATCGCCGGGGCTTTGGAGGCCCTCCTTGGCGGTGGTGAGGGATTCGACGCCGGGACTTTCCAGGGTGCGCTGCTCGCCGACGTGGCCAACCTGGTCCGGGACGGCTTCCTGCTCCCGGCCGGAAATCCCGTCCTGGAATAGGCCCCCTCAAGCCCTCAACAGAGCCCCGTCTTTTCCACATGAATGCGCACGATTGCCCAAAATATGGTGAACTAGGCGAACATGGGCTCATCTGCCCCAGCAACCTTTTTCTGTAGGAGCACCGTGCCAAGCAAGGCCAAAACCGGCAAGAAACTCGTGATCGTGGAGTCTCCGGCCAAGAGCAAGACCATCGCCAAGTACCTCGGCGAGGGCTTCATCGTAGAGGCCTCCATCGGTCACATCCGCGACCTGCCGCAGCCGTCCGAACTCCCCGCCGAGCTGAAGAAAACCTCCGTCGGCAAGTTCGCCGTGGACATCGACCACGACTTCAAGCCCTATTACGTGGTGTCCCCGGACAAGAAGAAAAAGGTCACCGAGCTCAAGGCCGCCCTCAAGGACGCCGACGAACTTTATCTCGCAACCGATGGGGACCGCGAGGGCGAGGCCATCGCGTGGCACCTGCTGGAAGTACTCAAGCCCAAGGTCCCGGTGTACCGGATGACGTTCGGCGAAATCACCAAGGAAGCCATCCAGCGCGCCATGGGCAACCTGCGCGACGTGGACCAGGACCTGGTGGACGCCCAGGAAACCCGCCGCGTCCTGGACCGCCTCTACGGCTACGAAATCTCGCCCGTCCTGTGGCGCAAGGTGGCCCGCGGCCTCTCCGCCGGGCGCGTGCAGTCCGTGGTCACCCGCATGGTGGTGGACCGCGAACGCGAACGCATGGCCTTCAAAGCTGCTTCCTACTGGGACCTGACCGGCCAGTTCGGCGCGGACTCAGGCTCCTTCAAAGCCAAGCTCGCCGCCGTGGACGGCGCCAAGGTGGCAACGGGCCGCGACTTCAACGACAACGGCGAACTCACCTCCCGGAACGTGGCCCACCTCAACGAGGAACTGGCCACCTCCCTGGCGGCAGGGCTGCAGAGCGCCGATTTCCGTGTCCGCTCGGTGGACACCAAGCCCTACACGCGCCGCCCGGCTGCACCGTTCACCACCTCCACGCTGCAGCAGGAAGCCGGCCGCAAGCTGCGCTTCTCCTCCAAGAGCACCATGCAGGTTGCCCAGCGGCTGTATGAAAACGGCTACATCACCTATATGCGTACGGACTCCTCCGCGCTGAGCGACGAGGCCATCACGGCAGCCCGCCGCCAGGCCTCCGAACTGTACGGCCCCGAATACGTTCCGCAGTCCCCGCGCGTCTACTCCAATAAAGCCGCCAACGCCCAGGAAGCACACGAGGCCATCCGCCCCGCCGGTGACTCCTTCCGTACGCCTGCCCAGGTGGCCAAGCAGCTTTCCGGCGACGAGTTCCGCCTGTACGAGCTCATTTGGAAGCGCACGGTTGCCTCGCAGATGGGCGACGCCAAGGGCTCGACAGCCACCATCCGCCTGGGCGCAGTGTCCAGCGACGGCCGGGACGCCGAGTTCTCCGCCTCCGGCACCGTGATCACTTTCCCCGGCTTCCTCGCCGCCTACGAGGAAGGCAAGGACGAGACCCGCGGCGACGACGACTCCGACGAAGCCCGGCGCCTGCCCAACGTGGCCAAGGACGACTCCCTCACCGCCGCGGACATCCAGGCTGTGGGCCACGAGACGTCCCCGCCGCCGCGTTACACGGAAGCCTCGCTGACCGCGGAGCTGGAGAAGAAGGGCATCGGGCGTCCGTCCACGTACGCCTCCACCATCTCCACCATCCAGGACCGCGGCTACGTCCGGAAGCAGGGCTCGGCCCTGGTGCCCAGCTGGATCGCTTTCTCGGTGATCCGGCTCCTGGAGCAGCACTTCTCCGATTACGTGGATTACGAGTTCACCGCCGACATGGAAGGCGACCTGGACAAGATCGCCAACGGCCAGGAAGCCGGCGCCTCCTGGCTGCGGCACTTCTACTTCGGTGAGGATTCCGATCCGGGCCTGTTGAGCATCGTCAACAACCTGGGCGAGATCGATGCCCGGGAAATCAACTCCATCCCCATCACCGATGAGATCACCCTCCGGGTGGGCAAGTTTGGCCCGTACCTGGAAAGCTCCGCCGCCGTGGTGGATCCGAAGACCGGCGAAATCGTGGAGTCGGCGCGCGCCAACGTACCCGAGGACCTTGCTCCGGACGAGCTGACTGCCGCCAAGGCCATCGAGCTCATGGAGACCGCGGCTCCGGAGGAACGCGTTCTGGGCGCGGATCCGCACACGGGACACACCGTGGTGGCCAAGAACGGCCGCTACGGCGCCTACGTCACCGAGATCATCCCTGAGATGACCGACGAGGAACTGGCCAACCAGCCGGTGGAGTACTACAAGAACGGCAAGCCCAAGCCGCCGAAGAAGCCGATCAAGGCCAAGCCGCGCACGGGTTCGCTCTTCAAGTCCATGACGGTTGAATCCGTCACCCTGGACGAGGCGCTGCAGCTCATGAGCCTGCCCCGGGCGCTGGGGGAGGACGCCGAAGGCAACCTCATCACGGTCCAGAACGGCCGGTTTGGGCCGTACCTGAAGAAGGGGACCGACTCCCGTTCCATCGGCTCCGAGGAAGAAATCTTCACCATCACCCTGGAACAGGCGCTGGAGATTTACTCGCAGCCCAAGCAGCGCGGCGCCCGTGCCGCGGTGCCGCCGCTGGCCGAGTTCGGCCCGGACCCGGTGTCCGAGAAGAACATCGTGGTGAAGGAAGGCCGCTTTGGCCCCTACATCACGGACGGCATCACGAACATCACGGTTCCCCGTGCCACCTCGCTGGAGGAACTCACGCGGGAGCAGGCCGTGGAACTGTTGGCGGAGAAGCGCGCCAAGGGCCCCGTCAAGCGGACCACCACCCGCAAGGCCCCTGCCAAGAAGAAGGCAACAGCCAAGAAGTAGCCGTGTGGCCGGCGCGTTTGCGCCGGCCACCGGATCGTGATCGGCTAGGGGAATGACTGAACAGCCCGCGCACACGGACCTCCAGCCGCTCAACGACCTTGAGGAGAAGCTCGCCACCGGTGGCCAGCCGGACGCAGACCCGGTAGACGTCATCCTGTCGTTCCTCAACAGCGAGGTCTACATCATCAGCTCTGACACGGTAGAGGGCATCGACTCCCAGGTGGAGCCGCTGGTCCTTGCCAACGCCGACGGCGATCCCGTCCTTGCCGTCTTCTCCCACCCCACCAGGGTGGACCAGCAATACCTGGAAGCTGCCCCCAACGTTCTGGGCACCCAGGGTGCCGCCATCATCGCCAACATCGGCGATGAGCTTGGCATGGTGATCAACCCCGGCGCGGCCTACGGTTTCGAGATCAACCCCGAGGGCGTCGCCAACATCAGGCGCGACTTCAAGCGCGCTGACGAGCAATAATGTCCCCATGCGTCTAGGCGTCCTCGACATCGGTTCCAATACTGTCCATCTGCTCCTCGTGGACGCCCACCCGGGTGCACAGCCGGTCCCTTTTGCGTCCCACAAGCGGCCCCTGTCGCTGGTGCAGTACCTTGAACCGGACGGCAGCATCAGCGACGAGGGCCAGCACGAGCTGATTGATTTCGTGCTGGAAGCCTGGGAATTCGCTGCCCGGCACAAGGCCGAGGACCTCCTGGCGTTCTGTACCTCGGCCATCCGCGAAGCCACCAACGGAGCGGCCGTCCTGGCCCGGGTCAAGCACGAAACGACGGTGACCCTCCAGGAACTGACCGGCAGCGAGGAAGCGTCCATGACGTTCTTTGCGGTGCGGCGCTGGCACGGGTGGGGTGCCGGTCCCATCCTGAACCTGGACATCGGCGGCGGCTCCTTCGAAATGGCCTTCGGCCAGGACGAGCTTCCGGAAGTGGCCACCTCCGTGCCGCTGGGTGCCAGCCGGCTGACCAGGGATTGGCTCCCAGAGGATCCGCCGACGGCCAAGAGCGTCAAGGAACTGCGGCGCTACATCAGGGCCACGCTCAAACCTGCCGTCCGCGAATTCGACGGCCTGGGCCGGGCCAACGTGGTGGCAGGAACGTCCAAGACGTTCCGCTCCCTGGCCCGGATCGCAGGTGCTGCCCCCAGTGCGGAAGGACCCTACGTCAAGAGGGAACTGCACGCCTCCGACCTCGGCATCTGGACCCAGCGGATCTCGGCCATGAGTTCCGAGGACCGGTTGCACCTGCCGGGCGTCTCCGAGGCGCGCGCCCATCAGCTCCTGGCCGGCGCCCTGGTGGCCGAGGCGGCCCTGGAGATGTTCAAATTCAAGAAGCTCCGCATTTGCCCCTGGGCGTTGCGCGAGGGGCTCATCCTGCGGCGCCTTGACCAGCTGGTGTTTGCCGGGCCGCTGGAACCGGCACCCCACGTGGCAGGCCCGCTGCCTGCGCAGGCGACGGCCTAGCAAACCGGAGCCGAACCGCCAACTGGCCGCTAAAAAGCCAACCGGCCGTTAAAAGCGGAAGCACCGGGGCCGGCAACAGGAAAATGGGGGAAAACCTGCTGCCGTGCCACCGGTGCCCTGGCAGGCATCCCCATGCCTGCCGCATCACTCGCACCCTCAATGAGGTAATAACTACGTTAGGACCGCAAGTTGTGAGCTGCCTGCGCTGAAGATGGGAGTTGCCTGTGAATGCCCCCGTCCTGCAATGATGGAGGCATGAGCAACCGAATCGCATTCCTTGGCTGTGGATCCATGAACGAAGCCATTCTTGGCGGCCTGCTGGAGGCAGGAAAGGATCCGGGAGATGTGGTGGCCACGGTCCGCCGCGCTGAACGCGCCGCCGAACTGGCCGGGCGCTACCACGGCATCACCGCCATTGCCGGCGAGGAGGAGCCCGACAACAACAGGCATGCTGCCACGGGTTCCGCCGTCGTCATCCTTGGCGTCAAGCCGGTGGGCATTACTGACCTGGCGAGGGAAATCAGCCCCGCCTTGTCCCCGGACACCGTGGTGGTCAGCGTGGCAGCGGCCGTGTCCATCGCCCAGCTGGAGGCCGCACTCCCCGCCGGGCAGCCGGTGATCCGCACCATGCCCAACACGCCCGCCAAGCTGGGCCGCGGCGTCGTGTCCGTCTCGCCCGGCACGCACTGCAGTCCTGAACAGCTCCACATGGTCAAGGACCTCCTGCAGGGTACCGGAACGGTGGTGGAGGTCCCGGAAGAGCAGGTGGACGCGCTCTCGGCCATCAGCGGCTCCGGCCCCGCCTACGCCTTCTACCTGGCCGAGGCCATGGCGTCCGCAGGGGAAGAACTGGGCCTGGACCGCGAGCTGTCCCTGCTGCTGGCGCGCGAAACCGTGGCCGGGGCCGGGTTCATGCTGGCCGAACCCGGTGCAGATCCGGCAGTGCTGCGCAGGTCCGTCACCAGCCCCAACGGCACCACCGAGCGAGCGATCGCCACCTTTGACGAACAGGGCATCCCGGCCATCATCGCCGCCGGCGCACGCGCAGCAGCGGACCGGGCTGCGGAAATCACCAGGCAGCTCGGATAGTCATCAGGCGTGGGCCCAGGGGCCCGAGGGCCCGGGGAACTAGGTGTAATTCCCACTGAGGTTGTGAACGCGGCTGATGGGGGTTGTGCCGCC
>NZ_JABFMW010000042.1 GCF_013359725.1 Pseudarthrobacter sp. C4D7
GGGACGATGGCTTGCTGGGTTTGTGGCGTGGGCGGGGGGAAGCCGGGGGTGGGGGCCGGCAGCTGCTGGACGGCAGGCGGATCGGAGGGTTCGTTGGCCTGCGCCGCAGGAACGGCCAGGAAAGCCGAGGCGGCAAGGGTTGCCGCCAGCGCTGCGGCGCCGGTGCGCCAGCGCTTCAGCCGGGGTTGGGGGTGCTTGTGCATTTCTTGCTCTTCTCGCGGAGTTGTAACTTTCGTGGAAGACGGGGGTGAACCCGTGCCCCGAAACCAGCCGCGGCCACGGCAACACCTGTGGCGTCATCCGGGACGCCGTTGTGTTGCGGGGAATCAGGCCTGGGTGGGGCCTGCAGGGCCGGTGGAAAGCATGCTGTCCTCTCCGGCCGCGCTCAACCGTATGCGGGGTGACGGGAGCAGTTCAAACCCTGTTTCGGAGGCCGGAACCAGTTACCGGCCAGTAGAGTGCAAGCGCTTACGCAAGCCATTGCGCGCGCGTGCCATACGCCGTCGGCAGGGGTCAAATGTTTCGTTGGAGGCCGCAAATTTTTTGTTGCTGCTGCCTGCGGTATTACGTGCACCACAGGGCCGCCCGGGCCAGGCCCAGACCGGAAGCCTGGAAATCCGGTGCCAGGGTTAAAAGCAGAAAAGCACCAGTTCCGAAGAACTGATGCTTCCCAGTGGTGGCTCCGACCGGCGTCGATCCGGTGACCTTTCGATTTTCAGTCGAACGCTCTACCAACTGAGCTACAGAGCCTAGGTGACTAGTCACCATGACAGCCGGAATTTCTTCCAACAATCAGAGCGACCCTGACGGGACTTGAACCCGCGACCTCCGCCGTGACAGGGCGGCGCGCTAACCAACTGCGCTACAGGGCCTTGCGTTTCTTGCTTTCACAGTATCTCTACCGCTTTTTTCAAGGCTTCCAGCCTACCAGACATTTTCAGTCTGTTTGACCAGTTCCTTGCGTACCCCCAACGGGATTCGAACCCGTGCCGCCGCCGTGAAAGGGCGGTGTCCTAGGCCGCTAGACGATGGGGGCCAGAACCCGTTCGGAACAAAATAAAAGGCGTCAAGCGTGGCTTTCCGTCTTTGTCCTCTGTGTTTCTCCGAACTGGACTCTAAAACTATAGGGGCTAACCCGGAATATTCCAAAATCGGCGAAATCCCCGCCGTTTGGCCGCCCTGCAGGTGAAGATGGAGGGATGGATGCCGTCGATGCGCTCAACGAGATCGCTTTCTGGCTGGAGCGCGGACGCGCGGCCACGTTCAAGGTCCAGGCCTTCCGCAAGGCGGCCGCAGCCATCACCGCCCTGGACGCCGGGGAAGTGGCGGCACGCGCCCGGACCGGCCGGCTTAAATCCATGAAGGGAATCGGCGACCGGACCTTCGAAGTGATCCGGCAGGCAGTGGACGGACAGGTCCCCGACTACTTGGCAGACCTTCGCGGGAAGGGCGCAGAGCCACTGGCTTCGGGCGGCGAAGAAATCCGGGCCGCGCTTCGCGGCGACCTCCACAGCCACAGTGAATGGTCCGACGGCGGCTCCCCCATTGAGCTGATGGTGGCGGCCGCTGAGGTGCTGGGCAGGGAGTACCTTGCCCTGACGGACCACTCCCCCAACCTCACCATCGCCAACGGTTTGTCCGCGGAGCGCCTGCGGGAGCAGCTGGACGTGGTGGCAGGCATCAACAGCAACGGCGGAGGCACCCGCCTGCTGACCGGGATCGAAGTGGATATCCTGGAATCCGGCGTGCTGGACCAGGAACCGGAACTGTTGGACCGCCTGGACATCGTGGTGGCCAGCGTCCACTCGAAACTCCGGGCAGACCGGAAGACCATGACCGCCCGGATGCTGGGAGGTATCCGGGATCCACAGACCAACGTCCTGGGCCACTGCACGGGACGGCTGGTGGAGGGCTCGCGCGGGACGCGTCCGCCGTCGGAATTCGACGCCGGGGAAGTCTTCGCAGCGTGCGCCGAACACAACGTTGCCGTGGAAATCAATTCCCGCCCGGAACGGCAGGACCCGCCGGACGCCCTCATCCAACTGGCGCTGGAAGCTGGGTGTCTGTTCTCGATTGACAGCGATGCCCACGCCCCCGGGCAGCTGGATTTCCTGCAGTACGGCGCCGAACGGGCAGCCCGGAACCACGTTCCGGCCGATCGGATCATCACTACCTGGCCGGTGGACAAGCTGCTCGCCTGGGCCGGCAAGGAGTAGGGCGCCGCCCGGGCGCTTCAGCGGGGCTGCACGCCGCTACTTGACGGCGTCTGCCAGCTTCTGGCGGAAGTCCGCCTTGGTGGAGAGCGCCAGTTTCTCGCCGTTGAGGAAGAAGGTTGGCGTGCCGCTGACTCCGAGGGCGTTGCCGTCTGCGATGTCGGCCAGGATGCGCTCCTCTGTGTCCTGGTTGGCCACCACCGCATCGAACTTCGCCAGGTCCAGGCCCAGCTGCCCGGCATAGGTGCGGAACAGCGGCGCCTGGGACTGCTGGCTGCCGGCCCACTGGGGTTGGGTCTCGAACAGCTTGGCGGCCATCGGCTGGTACTGCCCCTGCTGCGCTGCCGCTTCCACGGCCAGGGCAGCCTGGCCGGAGTTGGGGTGGGCGGACAGCGGGAAGTACCTGTTGACGAACGTGATCCTGTCCCCGAACTCCGCTTTGAGCTTCTCCACGAAAGGGTGGACTGCAGCGCAGGACGGGCACTCGAAGTCCAGGAACTCCACCAACTGGGCCTTCTCCTCGGCGGGGGTGGTCAGGCGGTGGCTGTCAGCGCGCACGAGTTGTTCAGCGCCGGCGGCCGGAGGCGCCGCCTGCTCCGGCTTCGTGGCGGTGAAAACGGCGTACCAGGCAACACCGCCCACGACGACGACAGCCAGTGCGATCCAGATGATTTTCCGGACAAGGCGCGGGGTGTCACGGGCGGGAGCCGAAGGAGAGGACATGGTCCGCATCCTAGCCCGACGGCACCGATGTGGCCGATTCCCGCCAGTGTGGTTCCTGCGGCCGCCGTACATTTGACTCATGCCTTCCACCAGCCCCGCCGGCCAGCCCCTGGCTTCCCCCGCTGCAGCACCCCCGCCCGTGAAGGCTCTTGGCGTGGCGGCCATGGTGGTTACCGTGGTGCTGTGGGCGTCCGCCTTCGTCGGCATCCGCGCCATCGGCCCGCACTTCGCCCCCGGCTCCCTGACGCTGGGCAGGCTGGCGGTCGCCGCCGTCGTCCTCGCTTTCCTGGTGGTGCCGCAACTGCTCAGGAGCCGGGTGCTGCCCACGGGACGCGAATGGCTGCCCATCCTCGCCTATGGGGTGATGTGGTTCGGCGGCTACAACATTGCCCTGAACGCCGCCGAGCACATCCTTGACGCCGGCACCAGCGCCCTGCTGATCAACGTCAACCCCATCCTGGTGGCTATCATGGCCGGCCTCTTCCTCAAAGAGGGCTTTCCCCGCTGGCTGCTGATCGGCAGCACCGTGGCGTTCGCGGGGGTTGCGTTGATCGCCCTGGGTTCCGGGCAGCCGCGCAGCCCCGGAGAAGGTTCAACGGCGGACCTGGCGGGCGTGGCGCTTTGCCTCCTCGCGGCGGTGCTCGCCGCCGTCAGCGTCATCATCCAGAAGCCGGTGGTGCGGAAGTTCCCGGCGGCGCAGGCAACATGGTTCGGCATCGTCGTGGGCGCGGTGTGCTGCCTGCCGTTCGCGGGGCAGCTGGCGTCCGAAGTCCAGGCCGCCCCTCCGGAGGCCACCTGGGCGCTGGTGTACCTGGGCGTGTTTCCCACTGCCATCGCCTTCACCACCTGGGCGTACGCGCTCTCGCTGGTGGACGCCGGGAAGCTGGCTGCCACCACCTACCTGGTACCCGGGACCACAGTGCTCATCTCCTGGCTGCTGCTCGGGGAGATCCCCACAGCCTGGGGGCTGGTGGGCGGGCTGGTCTGCCTGGTGGGAGTGGGGCTGACCAGGCGCAGGACGCGGGCCCGGCGCACCCGGCAGCGTCCCGGGCGTTAGAGTCGGATTTATGCCAGCAAGCCTTCCGCCGGGACTGCCCATCGTTCCCGACGGCCCGCACGAACCCTCAGGGTTCACCATGTCTCCCGACGAGTTCGAGGTGGCCGTCCAGGATGCCCTGGACAGCATCCCGGACCGCCTGGCGCGGGCCATGGACAATGTGGCGGTGTTCATCGACGACGATTACGTGCCGGGGCCGGGGGAAGACCCGGACACTGTGCTGCTGGGGCTGTACGAAGGGGTCCCCCTGACTGAACGTGATTCCTGGTGGGACGCCGGCTCCCTCCCCGACCGGATCACCATCTTCCGTGAACCCATCCTGGAGATCTGCAGTTCCCGGGACGAGGTAATCCACGAAGTTGCCGTCACGGTGGTCCACGAAATCGCCCACCATTTCGGTATTTCCGACGACCGGCTGCATGAGCTGGGCTGGGGCTAGCATCAAGCCGCCTGACCCCGACACACCCCGATAAATTCCCTGCGTAATGACACGCTTGTGGTTTATGTTATTGATGTGACTGCTGTTGCCAATGTGCAACCCATCACGTAGCCTCGGACTGCTGGCGAGCAGTTGAGGGCGCACGGTCGCGTGCCGTATCGGGAACCTCACTCCCAGCCCTACCCTTGCGAGGTCTCTGCAGATGGCTTTACCCGGATCCGGCCGCAGGACGGCCGTGCTGTGCGCCGCCGTCGTACTTTTTGCATCCGTGGCAACACCCGCACTCGCGGTACCGGCACCCTCAGCGCCCATGGCCGTTGCGGCGTCGCCGGACATCCCCTCCGCGGACGACATTGCCGCAGCGAAAGCCAGCGAAGCCGCAACAGCGGACCAGGTCAGCGCGATCGAGCGCATCCTGGCGGACGCGTCCTCCGCCCAACAGGCAGCGTTCGCCGTGGCCATGCAGGCCAACAACACCTACAGCGAAGCGATCGTAGAACTGCAGCAGAGGACGGAAGCCGCCTCAGTCGCCACCGCCAAAGCCTCATCCGCCCGTGACCAACAGGACAAAACCCGGAAGCAGGTGGGGCAACTTGCCGGCGATCTTTACCGCAACGGCGGCCTGAACCCCACCCTCGGAAGCCTGGCAAGCGGCAGTGACAGCCTGCAGCAGGCCGCCACGCTTGAGGCCCTCTCCGCCGGCCGCAGCCGGGCGTTCCAGGCTGCGGATGCTGCGGCCACCGCCTACCGTTCCCTGACCGCAGCCGCGGAGGACGCCACCAAGGCCGCTGACGATGCCGCGAAAACTGCCGAGCAACGGAAATCCCAGGCGGAACAGGCCAACGCCGCGCAGGCCAAAGCCGTCGCGGACGCCAAAGCACAGCGAACCGTCCTGGTGGACCAGCTGGCCCAGCTCCGCAATACGACGGTGGCGCTCGAATCGGCCAGGGTGGATGCCCTTGACCGGCAACGGGAAGAGGCACGCCTTGCCGCACTGTCCGCGGCGGCAGACAAAGCCGCCCGGGAGAACGCAGCGCAGGACCAGGCGGCCCGGGACCAGGCGGCGGGCCGGAACAATGCCGGCCAAAGCAGTGCAGGACAGAACGGTGCGGGACAGAACGGTGCAGGGGAGAACGGCGGACAGCCCGCCGCTCCTGCAGCGCCGGCTCCTGCAGCCCCCGCTCCTGCCGCACCAGTAGCTGCAGCACCGCCCGCTGCGCCGGCTCCGGCTCCGGCGGTACCTGCCCCGGCTGCACCAGCCTCCGCTCCGGCGCCTGTTGCCCCGGCCCCGGCTCCGGCTGCTCCCGCCCCGGCACCCGTTCCAAGCCCGGCCCCGGCCCCGCCCACCGGCGCGGGTACGTACGAAGCAGCCATTTCCGTTGCGTTGGGCAAGGTGGGCGCTCCCTACTTCTACCAGTGGGGCGGCACGGGGGTGTACGGCTTTGACTGCTCGGGCCTGGTGCAGAATGCCTTCGCAGCCGCCGGTACCTACTTGCCGCGTACAGCTTCACAGCAGTACGCCGCGGCTCCGGTCCATGTGCCCATCTCGCAGGCCCGCCGGGGAGACCTGCTGGTCTGGGGTTCCGCGCCAAACTTCTACCATGTGGCCATCTACCTCGGGAACGGGCAAGTCGTTCAAGCCCTGAACCCGCAGGAGGGCATTACCGTTTCCACCATCAGCTCGATGGTGGGCATGGACCTGTACCCGTACGCCGCCCGGTACTGACCAACCGCCAGGCTGGCGGCAGCACCTGAAGCGTCCCGTCGCCGTCGTCAGCTCAGGATGTCCTTGGTGACGAACCGGCCGTACGCGAGCGCCCCAAAGACTGCCACGTAGCCGGCCTGGAGCAGCGCATTGTCCAGGAAGGAATCCCACACCACGGGCTGGCGCAGCATGTCGCCAAAACCCAGCCAGTAATGGCTGAAGAGCCACGGATGCAGCCACTCCAGCTGCGGAAGCTGGTCCAGGACCTGCGAAACCACCGAGACCACCACGGTGGCGGCCATGGCCCCGACGGGA
The DNA here is from genome assembly GCF_013359725.1 of Pseudarthrobacter sp. C4D7. Taxonomy (GTDB): domain Bacteria; phylum Actinomycetota; class Actinomycetes; order Actinomycetales; family Micrococcaceae; genus Arthrobacter. Next base: position 6,453 of record NZ_JABFMW010000042.1, read on the forward strand.
ACCACCGTCATGGTGGACAGGAACAGCCCAATTGCCGAAAGCCCGGCAAGCGAGACGGCCAGGTAGGCGGCGATAAGCACTATCCGGAGGACAGCCTCCCCAGGCTGGACAACCCCGCCGGAGAGGAGGGTGACCGGCCCTACCGGGAACAGCGCTGCACCGATGGCGGCCCCTGCGAGGCCAACGGCGAGCGGGGCCGCGATGCAGAAGGCCAGCGCGCCCGCGTACTTGACCAGCAGGAGCCGGACCCGTCCGGCCGGCGCCACCAGCAGGTACCTGAGGGTCCCCAGGTTGGCCTCCCCGGCGATCGTGTCCCCCGCCACCACCCCCACGGCGAGCGGCATGAACAGCGGGACGGAGACCAAAATGGCGGTGAACGCCACGAACAGCCCGTTCTGCGTGATCCGGTCCAGGAACGCGGGCCCCCGCCCCGGTGGGACCGCCGAGGAAACCTTCACGGCCACGGCAATGAGTACGGGAATTGCGGCGAGCGCCAGCAGCAGGGCCCAGGTCCGCCGGCGCCCAAACAGGACCCTGAGCTCCGAAACCAGGAGGGACAGTCCGCGACTGCGGGGAGGGGACGCCTTGGCCGTGGCGGGTCGTTCGGCAGGAACGCTACTGGGCAACGTCGAATCCTTCCCCGGTCAGGGCAACAAAGCGGTCTTCAAGGCTTTCACGTTCGACGGCGAAGCCCCGGACCCGGACGCCGGCCTGGACCAGGCGCGCCACGACCTCCTCCGGAAGCACCGCCGTCTGCCCGTCCCCCGGACCCAGCGCCGCCACGATCGTCTCCCCGTCCGGCTGGGCCCGCAGTGTCTCCTGCCGGACGGAGACGCCCGCAGTCCCGGGAGCAGGTTCCGCGCCCAGGCCGCCATCCACGCCACGCCCGGGTGCCAGGCCCAGCCCGGCCAGGACCTGCCGCGCGGCGCCGCCGTCGGGTGTCACCAGCCGCAAACGCGTGCTTCCCGACTGCCGCAGCTGGGCCAGGGGTCCCTGCGCCACGAGTTTCCCCGCGCTCATCACGGCAGCGTGGGTGCACATCTGGTCCACCTCGGCCAGCAGGTGGCTGGACACGAATACCGTGGTGCCCTGCTGCGCCAGCGATCGCACCAGGTTGCGCACTTCGCGGGTCCCCTGCGGATCCAGCCCGTTGGTAGGTTCATCCAGGACCAGCAGGTCCCGGGGCGAGAGCAAAGCGTTGGCGATGCCCAGCCGCTGCTTCATCCCCAGCGAATAGGCATGGACGCGTTTCCCAGCGGCGTGTTCCAGGCCCACACGCTCCAGTGCCTGCTGCACCCGGGCCTTGCGGGAGGCAGGCACGGTATGCGGGCTGGCGGAGTCCAGCCTGTGAAGGTTGGCGGCGCCGGACAGGAATGGGTAGAACGCGGGGCCTTCCACCAGGGCGCCCACGCGCGGCAGCACGTCGTGGAGTTTGCGCGGCATTTCCTCCCCCAGCAGGGTTACGGTGCCCGCGGACGCGGCAGCGAGCCCCAGCAGCATACGGATGGTGGTGGTCTTGCCGGAGCCATTGGGGCCGAGGAAACCGAACACCGTCCCGTGCGGGACGGCCAGGTCCACGCGGTCCACCGCGGCCTGGCGGCCAAAGTGCTTGCTGAGTCCCCGGGTCTCGATCGCCAGGCCGGCAGCCACCGGCGCCGTACCCGGCAGGCCCGCGGCCACCCGCCCGGCTCCCGACCGGCTGCCACTCCCCCGCCCGTCCAAATGCTTACCGGGCCGCTGCTGCTGCGGCCTGCAGCCTCTCCGGCGGCACCATTCCCGCGAAGATCCGGCCGTCGTCGGTGACCAGGACATTGAGCAGTGCCGTGGAGAGCAGGCGGCCGCCGGGAACGGCGACGGTGGCCTGGGACAGCAGCGGGTCCTGCAGCATTGATTCAGCGGCTGCAGCTGATCCCCGCGACGTGCCTACGACGGTCTCCCAGCCGGTACCGGTGACGTCGGTATTTTCCCTGGCATCGCCGGGGTCGCCCGGGCCATGGGCATTGGCGGGGTCGTGGTCCTTGGCGGGATCACCGGCCGTAGCGGGATGACCAGGCTTGTCCGGTACCGGTAGTTCCTTGACGGTGCTGCCCGGCGGCGGGGTGAAGGCGAAGACGGACGGGTTCGGCGCGTCCAGCGAGAAGCTGGTGAACCCGGAGGAGAACGCCGGCGTATCGGCGCCCCGGGCGGTCACCCGGACTGACAGCGGCATCCCGGTGGCACCGTCGACGGCGATGGCCACCTTACCTACCAGCGTTGCGTCCGTGCGGGGCTCGATCAGCAGGTTGTAGGCGGTGCGCCCTGCAACAGAAACGTCAGGGCCCACGGTAACGGCAGTGGTGGGGCCCACCTTGGACAGGAATTGTTGGGCCAGTTCAGCGGGAGTGTGCATGCCGTGCGCCCCCTGCGGGTTGGTCGGCAGCGCGGGGTCCGGGGCGTGGGCCGGATCCTGCGTGTGTGCCGGCAGGGACAGGTGTGCGGCCGTGTTGTCCTTTGACGAATACAGCCAAACGTCCTTTCCGTGGCGGACCATGTCGCGTTCGGCCAATTGGTCCATCACCTGCACGCGGGCATTGTCCTCGCCGTCCAGGTAGATGCGTGCGGTGTGCTTGCCGGACAGCAGTTCCATCACCGACGCCACGCTGCCCGCGGACGCAGGTCCGGGTGCGGATCCGGACGGCTTCCCGGCAGCAGGCAATTCCGGCAGCCCCAGTTCAGCGGACTGTTCCACCGTCCCCGAGAACGTACGCACCTGGTGGCCGGCCGCCAGTACCAGGACTTCGGCGGGCGTCTTGGCCGGCAGCGGATTGCTGGCACCGGCCGGCAGAGACCCGATCAGGGCACCGGAGGCAATGGCCACCGGCGCCGCGACGGCGGGCAGCCACCGCAGCCACATCCTGCGCCTCGTGCTGTTTCGTTGCACCTGCATGTGGTGGAAAGGTCCGCTGGAATCCAGCCTGTTGGAGCCCATGGATCAAGACTACGCCTGTGCAGGTGGGTCCGTGCCGTTGGGAAGGAGTCCGTTCTGCGATGCTTCCGGGAGGTTCGGCACGACGGTCCCCGCACCGCCGTCGACCGTTATTTTTTGGCCTGTGCTGATCAGGCCGGTGGCGTCGGGTACGCCGACAACGGCGGGAATACCGTACTCCCGGGCTACGACGGCGCCGTGTGAATTGGGTCCGCCCATCTCCATCACCAGTCCTCCTGCCGTGAGGAACAGTGGCGTCCAGCCGGGATCCGTGGACGGGGCAACCAGGATCTCACCCGGCTCCAGGCGCGCCCCCACGGGGTCCAGGATGACACGTGCCGCGGCGGTCACCATTCCGGCCGAAGCCGGACTGCCGGCCAGGGTTCCGTTCGCCGCGCTTCCGACGGCGGTCCGCGCTGCCTCGGGTTCGGTGCCGTCCGAGAGCAGCACCCGGGGTATGTGCCGGCGCTTGAGCTCCCGGGCGTAGTCCTGGCGCCGTACCGCCACGAGTGCCTTCAGGTCCGGGGCAGGGGCAGGATTTCCCGCGCTTGTTCCGGTCAAGGCCTGGCGGACCTCAGCGAAGTCGAGGAAGAACACGTCGTCCCGCCGTTCCAGCGCCCCCGCCTGCGCCAGTTCGGTTCCCACCAGGAGCAGCTGCCGGCGGACCTCGCCCAGGCCAAGCACCAGCTGGTATTTGGGCTGCTCCCGCAGGCCCGCGAACATGCGTGCCCGCCGGAGTGCTGCCCGCACCAGCCGTCCCCGGATACTGCTGCGGGCAGCGGCGCGGGCCGTGAGCCGGTCAACCTGCGTTTCTGCGTCCTCGGCGGCTTTGCTGAACTGGGCGTCCGGGGCCACGGCGGGGTCGTCCAGCCGCAGGTAGTTGGCGAGGATGCCCAGGATATGGTCCGGTTCTTCCGACCACCGCGGCAGGCCGACGTCGATCTCCCCCACGGCCCGGTGGCCGTACCTGCCCAAGAACCTGGCCAGGCCCGCGTCCAGGCGCGCCGGCAGCCGGCCGGCGCGGAAGGCGGCAGCGAGGGCAGCGGGATCACCGGCCATCAGTGCGGTGCGTGATTCGGCGTCTTCCTGGATGCCCTGCGCCAGGTGCCACAATTCCAGGTCCATTTCCGTGGTGACGTTGTTGGGCAGGCCACGGATGACCGGCTGCAGCCCATCCCATGCGTCCCCGCCCAGGAGCTTCCCGGCAACGCCCAGCATCGCGAAGCCAAGGGCGGGGAGCGGAAGGACCGCCGGAACAATCTGGAACAGGCGTGAGCCCGCCAGGGACTCGGCATGGTCAAGGCGTGCCAGGGAGGTGGCCGAGTCGTCCGGAGCCAGGGATGCCTCGAATTCCTGGACAAAGCGGTCCAGCCTTCGGAACGCCGCATGGGGCCAGAGCAAGGCGCGAAGGAAGGTAGCGGGGACCCCGGCACGGAGCGCCGCGGGCCCGATGTGCCGCAGCAGCGTGAACGGCGTCCTGGTGGTCACCGAGAAAGCGGGGTCCGCGAACAGCTGTCGCATGACGGTTGCCGTCCGTGCCTCCATGATGTCGAAGACCCGGGGAACAAGGCGGCGTCCAACGGCGCTGCGGATGGGGGTGGTGAAGTCGACGTAGATCCGCTGGCCCGCTTCAGCGTAGGGGGACGGCCCTTCCCGGGGATCGCGAACGGGGAAGCCGCCGGCCGAGGCCACGGACGAAGCGATGAGGCGGATAACGGCCAGGCCCATGGGAGTCAGCGGCCGTGTCAGTCCCTGTGCCAGGCTGAAGCAGAGGTACGCCCTGGTCCCGCGCACGGGGGACGCGCCGGACGGCACCCTTCCGGCGGCACCGTTGCTTGTCGGGACCGGATAAAGGGTGGTGATGGGCCTGGACTGGGTGAGCCACAACCTGCCTGCGCCGTCCAGCGCCCATTCAATGTCCTGCGGAGCGCCGAAATGTTCCTGCGCCTGCAACCCCAGCCGCAGCAGGCCACCCACTTGGCTGTCCGAAAGGCAGGTGGTGCCGCGGCCGCCCTGCATCTGGCGCCTTTCGGTTCCGCCGCCGGGAACCGGCCGGATCTCCACGCCCCTGCCACCGGGCCTGCGTTCCAACACCCTGCCGCTTAGGGCGTCCACCACGAAATGGTCCGGATTGACGGCGCCGGAAACCACGGCCTCGCCGAGGCCTGGGCTGGCATCGATCACCACCTGCCGGCGGCTGCCGGTGAGCGGGTTGGCAGTGAACATCACTCCCGCGGCCTGGGCGTCCACCATCCGCTGGACCACCACTGCAAGCGCCACGGCGGCGGGGTCGATCCCGAGGCCGGCGCGGTACGCGGTGGCACGGTCCGTCCACAGCGACGCCCAGCACCGCCGCACGGCGTCCAGGACCGCGGGCACTCCCACAACGTTCAGGTAGGTGTCCTGCTGGCCGGCGAAGCTGGCGAAGGGCAGGTCTTCTGCGGTGGCCGAGGACCTGACGGCCACCGGGACGTCAGGACCCAGCGCCGTGTAGGCCTGCTCCACGGCCCGGGCTACGGCTGCTGGAAGCGGAGCCGCAAGGATCGCTGTCCGTGCCGTTGCGGCCGGCTCCGCCACATTGGCCGGGTTCCCCACGGCGTCCGGCGGCATGGCCGCCAGGGTGGCGTAGACCCCCGCCAGGGCGGGAAGGAGGGCATCCGGGGCGCCTGTTGCCTTCCGGTACGCGGCCGTGGAGAGGCAAAAACCGTCCGGAACCGGCAACCCGGCGGACAACAGCTCCCCAAGGTTGGCTGCCTTGCCGCCCACCTGCGCCAGCATTCCTGCCCGGAGATGGTCCAGGCCGAGCACCAGCCCGCCGGAATGGCCCTCGGCTATGGTGTGCTGCCTCATGTCCGCGGTCACCCGCCGGCTGTCCGGGAAGCGCTCGGTTTAGGCGGCGTCGCCCAGGATGGGGCCGAACCGCCCGCGGTCTGCCAGGCGAGGGTCCTCCCGGTCCGGGACCACCATGACCGGGCCCTTGGCGTGATGGAGCACGCCATCCGAGGTTGAGCCCAGGAGCATTCCGGTGAAGCCGCCGCGGCCGCGGGTGCCCACCACCACCAGTTCGACGTGCCGGCTTTCCTCGACGAGCACGTCCACCGGTGAGCCATCCTTCAGCTCGTAGTCGGCCTGCAGGTGGGGGTAGTGGCTGCGGAGCCATGCCATGCCGGCGTCCAGGGTGACCCGGATGTCATCGAACAGTGCCTTCCGGTCCATGGGGGCCGGTACCCATGCCAGCGAGCCGCTGTACTGGGGAACGGCGCAGACCACGCGGAGGGATGCGCCAAGCCGTTCGGCCTGGTCTGCTGCTTCCAGGACGGCCACGCGGGCCTGCTCGGAGCCATCCACGCCAACCACCACCACGTTCTCCACCGGCCGGTGCCCGGCCCTGGCCTGCTCGGCCTTGACGCGCCGGTCCTCCGTGGATTCGCCGAGGCGGTCGGAGCAGAACAACGGGACGGTCACCGTGGGGCATTTAGCGTGGGCGGGCAGGGCACTGCTGACTGAACCCAGGAGCCGGCCCACAAACCCGCCGCGGCCGCGGGTGCCCACCACCAGCAGCTCGGCGGTTTCGGAAATTTCGAGGAGGACGCCGGCGGCGTCGCCGTTCTCCACGGAAGAACTGACGTCCACGTCATAGGCGGCCACTTTGTCCAGGGCCTGCCGGGCAATGGCCTCGGCGCCTTCGCGGATGACGGAATCGTCCACGGTGGCGTAGCCCCCGTCCAGGCCGGACGCGGCAAAGATCGGCACGGAATAGGCGGTGACGATATGGAGCGGACGACGGCGGCGCTGGGCTTCCCGTGCGGCCCACACCAAGGCGCACTGGCCATGGTCTGAGCCGTCAACGCCCACCACGATGCCGTGGGGAGCGGCGGCGCCACCCCCACCGTCCCGGGCCGGGTCCGGATGCAACTCTCGTGAGCCCATGGGGGCCGCCTCCTCGCGATACGCCTGATGTTGCGGCTATTCTGCCAGAAAACGGACCGCTCCCCGCGCACCCGGCCCAGCAGCGGCACCGGCAGGAAAAGGGCCGTTCCCAATTCCCACTATTCTCTGTCCCCTTTGGCTTAGCAAGCCTGCTCACGGGCTGGTTGGCGCCGTTATCCACAGGCTTTCAGCGGCACTTGGGAAAGCGCCTTCTCACAGCGAAGATGTTTTCCTCCGTGGGCTATCCAGAGCCGCTTTTGTTCTGTATTCTTCAGGACATTGTTGGTCCGGGACGCCAACTGCATTTTCCTGTCATGACGGTCCCGGCCATGCGCTGCGGCCGTGCTTGGGGGTAACGGGACGCTGTCCGGCAAGGGTGCCGGCGCCTGCCGAAGCTCCAAGGAGGAAAACTGTAGTGTCAACCATGCCGGGGACCGCCGGGACCGAACTGACCACCACTGTAGTCATTGGCACGGGCCTGTCCGGACTGGCCGTGGCCGCTGAGCTTCGCCGCCATGGAGTGGACTCCATCGTGGTGGACGGCCTGGACATCCTGGGCCAAGGCCAGCCCGCGAACACCACCTCCCTGCAACGCTGCGACGCGGCGGACAGCGCCAGCCTCCGCGAGCGGAACGAGATCCTGCGCCACTTGCGCAATTACGCCGCAAGCCACAGCGTGGATGTCCGGAACACCACCCGGGCGGTCCAGCTGACCATGCTCGAAGCACCGGACCAGGCTGCGCCGCAGTGGCAGGTGCACACTCCCACCGGCATCCTGGTGGCGGACAACATCGTGCTCACCCGGTGCGCCCACAGCCAGTTGCGGCGCATGCTCAGTGACTTCGGCATTGCCGTGGGCCGCAATGTCGCAGCCGCCATGCGGGCCATCGGCATCTACCTGGTGGGGGTGGGCGAACTCATCACTCCATCTCCCAAGGAAGTCCTGCGCCAGGCCAAGACCGTGGGCCAGGCAATCTCCGCCAAGGTCAATCCGGACGGGGCCACCCCGTCCACCGGAGCTTTCCCGGCAACGGGAAGCCTTGCCGTGCTGGGCTGCTGACTGCTGGCCCGGGAGACGCCGCCAGGCCGGAGGGGACAGTTCCTGCCGGCGGGTGCTACTCCCCGCTTCCGCTGCCTGGCTCCCCGCCATCCCCGGCGTCCCCATCACCAGTGAGCCGGCGGCGGGCCATGACGCCGAGCGCTACCAGCAGCCCCCCGGCGACCACCGCAAAAAGGACAATGCTCCACTGGAACGGCTCTCCCGCCCCGGCCGGCTCCGACGGCTCTTCCGTGACCCCTGGCTGTGCGGTACCCATCCTCGGGACCGCACCGGCCGCCGTCGGACTTCCCGCCGAAGGTGTCACCGCCGGGGCTGCGCCGGGTGCCGCAGAGGCCGCGGTGAAGGTGAACGTTCCCTCGATGGGATGCGAGTCCGACCCAACCACGCGCCACGCCACGGTGTACATTCCCGCGGGGTCGCCCACCCGCAGTTTCTGGGTGGCAACGTTGTCCACGATCTGAACGGAACCGTCAGCCCATTCGATTCCGCCCGCGTCCTTGACAGAGAAGGACGCCCCGATGCCCAGCGGTTTGCCGCTGAAGGTCACTGAAACCCCGGCCGGCGGCGCAGCAACCGCTGACCCCTGCGCCGGACTGGTCGACTCAGCGCCATCATGGGCGGCGGCGGGGCCAGCGAGGCCAAGAACGGCGGCTGCAATGATGAACACACCGAGCGTGAGGCTCAGCAACTGGCGGCGGACCGTGCGCATGGTGGGCTGCTCCTCGTGTTGGCTTCCTTACAGACTAGGCGAATTTGCCGGCCCACTCCCTGCCGCTCCTTATAGGATGCAGGTATCCCCACACACTTCCCCGGAGGACTAATGCTTAAGCAAGGCTCTGCCCTGGACCGGTATTTCAGGGTCACCGAGCGCGGTTCAAACCTTTCCCGCGAAATCCGCGGCGGGTTCGCCACGTTCTTCGCCATGAGCTACATCGTGGTATTGAACCCCCTGATCCTGTCCGGCCCAGACTCCAGCGGCACCACGCTGGGATTCACCGCGGTTGCTGCTGTGACCGCGCTGGTGGCAGGCATCCTCACCATCCTCATGGGGGCATGGGGACGGCATCCCTTCGCGCTGGCCACCGGCCTGGGCGTCAACGCCTTCGTGGCAGTCACCGTGGCCACCAATCCCGGACTCACCTGGCCGGACATGATGGGCCTGGTGGTCCTCTCCGGCATCACCATGCTGATCCTGGTCCTGACCGGCTTCCGGACCGCCGTGTTCAAGGCTGTTCCGGACGGACTCAAAACAGCCATCGTGGTGGGCATCGGCCTCTTCATCGCGCTGATCGGCCTGGTGAATGCCGGGTTTGTCCGGCGCATCCCGGACGTCGCAGGCACCACCGTGCCGGTGGGCCTGGGCTTTGAAGGCAAGCTCCTGGGCTGGCCCACCGCCGTGTTCGTGTTCGGCCTGATCCTGACCATCGCCCTGGTGGTGCGGAAGGTCAAGGGCGCCATCCTGATCGGCATCATCACCTCCACGGTGCTGGCCGTCATCCTCGAGATGACCCTCCACATCGGTCCCAGCTTCGACGGCAAAAACTTCAATCCGCAGGGCTGGTCCCTGGTGGCGCCCGCCTTCTCCGGCTGGGCCGCTCCGGACCTTTCCCTGATTGGCAAGGCCAACCCGTTCGGCGCGTTCGAGCACCTGGGCTTCGTTGCCGCCACCCTGCTGGCCTTCGTCATCCTGCTCAGCATCTTCTTCGACGCCATGGGCACCATGGTGGGCCTTGCCAACGAGGCCGGCACGGTGGATGAACACGGCAACATTCCCGACGTCGACCGCGTGCTCCAGGTGGACGCACTCGGTGCCATCATCGGCGGCGGCGCGTCCGTCTCGTCAAACCAGATCTACGTGGAAGCCGGTGCCGGCATCGGCGAAGGCGCCCGCACGGGCGTGGCCTCCATCGTCACCGGACTCCTGTTCCTGGTGGCCATGTTCTTCACGCCGTTGATCAACCTGGTGCCTTTTGAAGCCGTAGCCCCGGCACTGGTAGTGGTGGGCTTCATGATGGTCTCCCAGGTGGGCAAGATCGACTGGCAGGACTGGGGCATCGCCATTCCCGCGTTCCTCACCTTCACCCTGATGCCCTTCACCTACTCCATCGCCAACGGCCTGGGTGCCGGCTTCATCGCCTTCGTCCTGATCCGCACGGTCCAGGGCAGGGTCAAGGACATCCACCCGCTGATGTGGGCTGTGGCCGCGGCTTTCGCCCTGTTCTTCGCCATTGGCCCCATTGAGGCTGCCCTGGGGATGTAGCTTCCAAAAGTCATACAGAAGGGCCGGTGCGGCAGATGCCGCACCGGCCCTTTTTCGTTGCCTGTTGACCTATACCGGGGTGTTCGGAGCGAGCCCCTCGTCGCCGGAAACCTCGAGCGCCTTCTTCTCGCGGAGCCGGTCCAGCCGGTTCATCAGGGGCGAGGTCGTGGCGCCGTGGATCACGATGGACAGGGCCACCACCAGCCCGATGAAGGACCAGAGCCAGTGCGCCTGGTCCGCGAAATGGCCTTCGCCCAGCGCAAAGGAAAGGTAGTACACCGAACCGATCCCGCGGATGCCGAAGAAGGACAGGGCCACCCGTTCCCGCGGTCCGGTCTTGCCGCCCAGCAACCCCAGCCACCCTGCCAGCGGCCGCACCACCAGCAGGAACGCAAGGGCCACCAGCAGTTCCGGGAGCCCTACGCCGGCCAGCAGCCCGCGGGCTATGGCACCGCCGAGCAGGACCAGGATCACCACCGTCAGGAGCCGTTCCAGCTGCTCCACGTAGGAATGCAGCACCCGGTGGTAGCCGTGGGTACGTTCTGCGGCCCGGATGGTCACCGCGCAGACAAACACTGCGATGAACCCGTAGCCCGCCACCATCTGCGCGAGACCGTATGCCAGGAACGTGGCCGCCAGGGCCACGAACCCCTCAGAGTGGTTGGACAACCGCAGGCTGCCAGCCCGCGCCGAGAAGAACAGCCGGGCAAGGAGCTTCCCGGTCAGGAAACCCACCAGGAGGCCGACGGCCAGCCGCCACAGCACGTCCAGGCCGAACCACTCACCGAACCAGGCGGACGGGTTGGCCCCGGCCACGCTGATGGCGATGGCCAGGTAGACGAACGGGAACGCCAGGCCGTCGTTGAGCCCGGCCTCCGAGGTCAGGCCGAACCGGACCTCGTCCTCCTTGTCGGTGTGCTCTTCCTCGTCAGCAGGCTCACCGACCTGAACTTCGGAGGCCAGGACGGGGTCAGTGGGCGCCAGGCTTGCGGCCACCAGCAGCGCCGCACCGAGCCCCAGGCCCAGGAACCACATGCCCAGCAGGGTGAGCCCGATGATGCACAGCGGCATGGCGATGCCAAGGAGCCGCCAGGTGGTGGACCAGCGCTTGCGGCCAACGGGCCGGTCCAGCGCCAGCCCGGCACCCATCAGCGAGATGATGACGCAGACCTCGGCAAGGTGCATGACGAAGTCGCTGTGCTCCACCGGGTTGGGACTGGGCAGCGACGGAATCAGCGCGAACGCTGCCATTCCGGCGCCCAGAAAGACCATGGGCATGGACAGCGGCATGTTGCGGAGCAGTTTGGGCAGCACCGCAGCGACGAATACTGCCAGTCCGGCCGCGGCAAAGAGGATATCTGGGGCTTCAAACATGGAGCGGCTCTCCAGCCTGGAAATGTTGCGTGGATCCGGAGTTGCCAGGTGATGCCTGGGCCGGTGGGCTGCTCTCACCTTAACCCCTCCTTGGGCGTGGACCGTTTGGCCGCCCCGTGGCAACGGGTTCTTGGATTCCGGACAGGACGACGGCGGCGGCGCTGGTTTTCGGGCCCGGCATGCGGTGAGGTTGGGGTATGCAGCCCAAGCTTCCCGCCGTCGACCTCCCGCCCCAGCCCTGGACCGGCAGGTTCGACGGCGACGACCCCGCCCACCGCCGCTGGTGGCAGGCGGTCACCGCGCTCGGTGAGGTGCAGGGTGCCGCACCTGGCCCCAGGCCGGCTGCCCTGCTGGGATTTTCCAGCGACGAAGGAGTGCGCCGCAACAAGGGCCGTACGGGGGCAGCCGCCGCTCCGGCGGCGCTGCGGAAAGCACTTGGCCCACTGGCCTTCCACCTTGACCGCACCGTGGCTGACGCCGGTGACGTGGTGGTCTCAGGGGAAGACCTGGAGGCGGGCCAGGAACGGCTCGGCCGGGCACTGGCGGAACTGCTCGATGCCGGCCACCAGACCGTTGTCCTAGGCGGTGGCCACGAAACCGCCTTCGCCAGCTACCTGGGCGTCAGCAAATCAGCTGCAGTCCAGGGCGGGCAACGCCTCGGCGTCCTGAACCTCGATGCACATTTCGACCTTCGCGACGAGCCACAGGCCAGTTCCGGTACGCCGTTCCTGCAGATGGCGCGCGCGGAAGCGGACGCCGGACGCGAATTCCGGTACGCCGTCGCCGGCATCTCCGAACCGAGCAACACCCAGGTCCTGTTCGACACCGCAGAGAAGCTCGGTGTCCGATACCTCCTGGATGAGGACTGCGAAGCGGACCGGGTCCGCGGCTTCGTGGCGGAGTACCTCGCGGAGATCGACGTCCTCTACCTGACCATTGACCTGGACGTGCTGCCCGCCGCGGTGGCACCAGGCGTCAGCGCGCCAGCAGCCTACGGTGTGCCGCTGCCCATCATTTCCGCGGTGTGCCGGCAAGTGGCCCTGAGCGGGAAGCTGCTGCACGTGGACGTGGCGGAGCTGAATCCGGCGCTCGACATTGACGGCCGGACCGCCAGGACCGCCGCCCGGCTGATCAACACGCTGCTGCGCTGACGGCCCCTCCCTTCGGCTTCGGCGCTGGGGGAGGTCAGGCTTTCAGCACATACCGCCGTTCCGGCCGTCCCACCCCATACTTGAGCCGCACGTCCAGTGTTCCTTCATCATGCAGGTACTCGAGGTAGCGGCGGGCGCTGACTCTGGAGGTGCCCAGCTCCTCGGCCATCTCCGCCGCGGAGACGTCGCCGGCGGCTGCGTTGAGGGCCGCCTCCACCAGCTTCAGCGTCTCGATACTGCAGCCCTTGGGCAGCGGCCGCTCGACGCGGTCCAGGCCGAACACCCGGTTGACGTCCGACTGTTCGGCCACATCCTTGGACGCGTCCAGGCCCTGGTAGGCGTTGCGGTAGTGCTCCAGCCGCTCCTGGAGGTCCGTCTGGGAGAAGGGCTTGATCAGGTAGTGGACGATGCCCCCGCGCAGTGCCTTCCGGACTGTTTCAACTTCCCGGGCGGCACTGATGACCAGCACGTCCAGTTCCGGCGCAACGGCGCGCAGGCGCTGCATCAGGTCCAGGCCGTTGATGTCCGGCAAGTGGATGTCCAGCAGGACCAGGTCCGGCTGCAGGCGTTCTGTCTCGGCCACGGCCTGGGCGCCCGTGTGCGCCGCACCCACCACCCGGAAACCCGGGGTGCGCTGGATGAAGCCGGCGTGCACCTTGGCCACCATGAAGTCGTCATCGATGATCAGGACTTTGATCATGGCTGGGTACTCCCTCGTTTCAGCACGGCGGTAAAGACAGCCCCATTATCGTTGGCCACCACCAGGCTTCCGCCGGTCCGGCGGCACACCACCCGGGACAGCGCCAGGCCGAAGCCGCGGCTGCCGGCCGGGCCCGGTTCCTTGGTGGTGAACCCCTGGCGGAAGATGTTCCCGGAGGAGCCGTTGGGTATGCCCGGACCGTTGTCCCGCACCGTCACCACCACGTCTGCCCCGGCCTTGCCATCCACCCGCACCCTCACGGCTGCCTGCGGAAGCCCGGTGACGGCGTCGAACGCGTTGTCCACCAGGTTCCCCACCACGGTGGTGAGGTCGCGGGACAGCCCGTCATCGACGCTGTCCAGCACGGAGTCCTGGTCCAGCTGCAGTGCGGCACCACGTTCGGCGGCCAGGCTTGACTTGGCGATCAGCAGCGCGGCGAGCGCGGGGTCCTTGATCCGGGCGGTCACGTCGTCGTTGAGCCGGGTCCGGTCCACGGTGGCCCCGTTGACGAACTGGACCACGGAATCGTACTCGCCGATCTGGATCAGTCCGGAGATGACGTGGAGCTGGTTTGCGAACTCGTGCGCCTGGGCGCGAAGGGTGTCCGTGGTGGTGCGGGTGGTGCCGAGTTCATGCTCAAGCTCCGAGAGCTCCGTGCGGTCGCGCAGGGTGGTCACCGAACCGATCACCCGGCCGCGGGATTCGAACGGCACCCGGTTCATCACCACCAGCCGGTCCCCCACCAGCACCAGCTGGTCCGGGCCGGGCTGCTCGCGGGTGAGGACCTCCTTAAGGGCGGGTTCGACGGCGAGTCCCGCCACGCGCTTGCCAACACAGTCGGGTGGGAGGCCGAGCAGGGCACGCGCGCTGTGGTTGGCCACCGTGATCCGGTCGTGCAGGTCCAGCGCAACCACTCCTTCCTTGAGGCCGTGGAGCATGGCCTCGCGGTTTTCCACCAGGCTGGTGATTTCGCTGGGTTCCATGCCCAGGGTCTGCCGCTTGACGCGGCGCGACAGCAGGAAGGACCCGGCAATGCCCAGCACGCTCGCCACGCCCAGGTAGGTCAGGAGGTTGGGAACGGCATCGCCCAGCCGTTCCAGCACGGTGGGATAGCTGCGGCTGATGGAGGCGATCCCGATCATGCGCCCCGTGTCATCCAGGACCGGAACGTGGGCGGACAGGAGCGGGGCGGGGGTGCCGCCCACCACTCCCGTCCAGGCCCTGCCTTCCATTACCCTGCTGGTGCCGAGTTCCAGCGGTTCACCCAGCAGGCTGGGATCCGAGGACGCCACCACGGTCCGGTCGATTTTTGCCAGGGCCACCCTGGATGAGCCGGAGACGATGCGCACTGACTCTGCCACTGCCGGCAGCACGGCTCCGCCGCGCGCCTGGGACTCGGGGAGGAGCTCGCGGACCACGGGGTTTCCGCCCAGGGCTTCCGCTGCCGACAGGGCCCGCCGGCCTTCGATGCGTTCGAAGGCCGCAGCAGACTGGGCCAGCGAGATGGCTACAACGCCCACCAGGACGGCCAGGACAATGAGCAACTGCAGCAGAAGGTACTGCCCCGCGAGGGACATTCCTCGTCGTCGAGTCACAATGGTCTTCCTGGTGTTGCGGGCAGGGCAAGTGGTTGTCCGGCGCGTGTGGCAGGCCGCGGTGCGCGCAGAATATGGGGCGCAGGGCCTGGAGTGGTACCGGGAACTATATCCCAAAGCCCGCAGCAGGGCCGCTGTGGGGATTCGGAAACGTGAACGCAATGAACACAACTTTTTCTGCGTACACAAGAGTGATCGCCGTCACGGCCGCCCCTAGCATCGAAACCACAAGGCATCGGAGCCACAAACTAGCCGATGCTGGCCAGATTTTGTTTTGAGAGAAGAGGAACACATGCGCCAGATCCGCGCATTGCGCGTTGCCGCCGTTGCTGCCGGCATCGCCCTGATGGCCACCGGCTGCGGTGCCACCGGCAAGAGCTCCACCGGTTCGGAAAGCTCCGGCGCTGCCGCCGGACCCATCACCGGCCTGCAGATCATGGTCCCCAACTCCCCGGGCGGCGGCTATGACACCACCGCGCGCGCCGCCGCCAAGGTTCTGGACGACGCGAAGATCTCCACCAACACCGAAGTTTTCAACCTGGCAGGCGCAGGCGGAACTGTGGGCCTGGCCCGCATTGTCAACGAAAAGGGCAACGGCGACCTGGCCATGCTCATGGGACTGGGCGTGGTGGGTGCCAGCTACACCAACAAGTCTGAATCCAAACTGACCGAGACGACTCCGCTGGCCCGCCTCATCGAAGAACCCGGCGCCATCATGGTCGGCAAGGATTCTCCGTACAAGACCATCGATGACCTGGTAAAGGCCTGGAAAGCCGATCCCGGCTCCATCGCCGTCGGCGGCGGCTCGTCCCCCGGCGGCCCGGACCACCTGCTGCCCATGCAGCTCGCCGGTGCCGTCGGCATCGACGCCACCAAGGTCAACTACGTTGCCTACGACGGCGGCGGCGACCTGCTGCCCGCCATCCTCGGCAACAAGCTGGGCTTCGCCGCCTCCGGTGCCGGTGAGTACCTGAAGCAGATCGAGTCCGGCGAAGTCCGCGTGCTGGCCACCAGCGGCGACAAGCGCTTGGAAGGCGTGGGCGCACCCACGTTGAAGGAATCCAACATCGACCTCGTCTTCACCAACTGGCGCGGCGTCGTGGCCCCTCCCGGGATCAGCGACCAGGACAAGGCCTCCCTGATCGCCGCGCTGGAAAAGATGCACGGCACGGACGGCTGGAAAGAAGCGCTGAAGACCCACAGCTGGACCGATGCCTTCCTCACCGGCGACCAGTTCAAGACCTTCCTTACCGAGCAGGACAAGCGGGTGGCCGACGTCCTCACCAAGCTTGGGCTGGCGTGACATCGCTGACCACAGGCCTTAAAGGCCGCTCCGAGCTGGGAGTCGCACTCCTGCTCGGGGCGGCCGGCGTCGTCGTCTTCCTGGACGCCAACGGCCTGGTAACCCCGTATTCGAAGTCGGACCCGGTCGGGCCAAAAACTGTTCCGTTCATCGTTGCCGGCATGCTGGTGGTCTGCGCGGTCCTGCTGGCCATCAACGTACTGCGTGGCGGCAAAGGCGAGGCGGAGGGCGGCGAGGACGTGGACCTCACCCACCCCGCGGACTGGAAGACGGTCCTGCCCCTGGCGGGAGCATTCGTCCTGAACATCCTGCTCGTTGACTGGGCCGGCTGGGTCATTTCCGGGACCGTACTGTTCTGGGGGAGCGTCCTGGCCCTCGGCAGCCGCCACTTCGTCCGGGACGGGCTGATCTCCGTGGCACTGTCCTTACTGACCTTCTACGGCTTCTACCTCGGCCTGGGCATTGCGCTGCCGGCCGGCCTCCTGGAAGGAATCCTCTAATGGACGTCTGGTCCTCCCTGATGGACGGTTTCGCCACCGCCCTCACCCCCATGAATTTCCTCTACGCCGTGATCGGCGTCATCCTGGGCACCGCCGTCGGCGTCCTCCCCGGCCTGGGCCCGGCCATGACCGTTGCCTTGCTGCTTCCCGTCACCTACGCCCTGGAGCCCACAAGCGCCTTCATCATGTTTGCCGGCATTTACTACGGCGGCATGTACGGCGGCTCCACCACCTCCATCCTCCTGAACACGCCCGGCGAATCGTCCTCGGTGGTCACGGCTATCGAAGGCAACAAGATGGCCAAGGCCGGCCGTGCGGCACAGGCGCTTGCGACGGCGGCCATCGGCTCGTTCGTCGCCGGCACCATCGGCACGGCCCTGCTGGCCGTCTGCGCACCGATCGTGGTGAAGTTCGCCGTCAGCCTCGGCGCACCCAGCTACTTCGCCATCATGGTCCTGGCCCTCCTGGCCGTTACCGCCGTACTGGGTTCTTCCCGGCTGCGTGGGTTCGCCTCCCTGGGCCTCGGCCTGGCCATCGGCCTGGTGGGTATGGACTCCGTCACCGGCCAGCGCCGCCTGACGTTTGGCCAGCCGCTCCTGGCGGACGGCCTGGACATCGTGGTGGTTGCCGTAGCCATCTTCGCCGTGGGCGAGGCCCTCTGGGTGGCCGCACACCTGCGCCGCACGCCCCTGCACGCCATCCCGGTGGGCCAGCCGTGGATGGGCAAGTCCGACTGGAAGCGGTCCTGGAAGCCGTGGCTGCGCGGTACCGCCTTCGGTTTCCCGTTCGGCGCCCTGCCGGCCGGTGGTGCGGAGATCCCCACGTTCCTCTCCTATGTGACGGAAAAACGCCTCAGCAAGCACCCTGAAGAGTTCGGCAAAGGTGCCATCGAAGGCGTGGCCGGTCCGGAAGCAGCCAACAACGCTGCCGCCGCCGGTACCCTGACCCCCATGCTGGCACTCGGCCTGCCCACCAACGCCACCGCAGCCGTGATGCTGGCCGCCTTCACCTCGTACGGCATCCAGCCGGGTCCGCAGCTCTTCTCCAGCCAGGGCCCGCTGGTGTGGGCGCTGATCGCCAGCCTCTTCATCGGCAACTTCCTGCTTCTGATCATCAACCTGCCGCTGGCGCCCCTTTGGGCCAAGCTGCTGCAGCTGCCCCGCCCGTACCTGTACGCCGGCATCCTGTTCTTCGCCACGCTGGGCGCCTACTCGGTCAACCTGCAGGCGTTCGACCTGGTCCTCCTGTTGGTCCTCGGCGCGCTCGGGTTCATGATGCGCCGCTTCGGGCTTCCCGTGCTGCCGCTGGTCCTGGGCGTGATCCTGGGTCCGCGCATCGAAGGGCAGCTCCGGAAGACCCTGCAGCTGAGCGCGGGCGACCCGGCGGGACTGCTGGGTGAGCCGATCGCCGTCGGCGTCTATGTCATCATTGCCCTCATCCTGGCGTGGCCCTTTGCCTACAAGCTGTTCCGCCGCAACCGTCCCGCCACAGCTCCTGCCGGCGGGGCCGCAGGCCTTGCCACGGACACCGATGATACGGTCCACTCGAACCACCATGCCGTCTATTCCGACCATAAGGAGCAACCATGACCGTCGTTGTGGGATATGTCCCGACCCCCGAGGGCGAAGCTGCCCTCACGCAGGCCATTACCGAGGCGCGGAAGAACAACACCACGCTGGTGCTGATCAACTCCTCCAAGGGCGAGGCAACCGTGGACAACCGTTTCGCCCAGGAAGGCGACATCCACGACATTGAGCAGCGGCTGGCCAGCCAGGGCATCCAGTACCTGGTCAAGCGGCCCGTCCGCGGCCATGACGCCGCCGCCGAAGTCCTGGATGCCGCCGAGGAACACCACGCCGACCTGATCGTGATCGGCCTGCGCCGCCGCACCCCGGTGGGCAAGCTGATCATGGGCAGCACATCACAGCGCATCCTGCTGGAAGCGGACTGCCCGGTCCTGGCGGTAAAGGCGGGCTAGACCGCAGTGGCCGCCGGCGTCCGGTACAGCTCCTGGCGCTGGCGGCCCAGCCCCTCCACCTCTACTTCCACCACGTCACCGGGCTGGAGGTAGGGGAAACGGCCGCTTAAGGCCACGCCCTGCGGCGTTCCGGTCAGGATCACGTCTCCGGGCTCCAGCCGCATGTACTGGCTGCAGTGGTGGACGAGGGTAGGCGCGTCGAAAATCAGCTCCGCCGACGTCGAATCCTGCCGGGGCTCACCGTTCACCCAGCTGCGCAGCCGCAGGTTGCCGCCGTCGATCTCTTTGACCGGCACCAGCCACGGGCCCAGGGGCGTTGACCCGGGAAGGGACTTGCCCTTGGTCCATTGGCCCGCCGCTCCCGGCAGCTGGTACTCCCGCTCGGAAAAATCGTTGGCCGTGACGTAGCCGGCAATGCTCGCTTCCGCTTCCTTCGTGGATCCCAGGTAGCTGGCCTCCCTGCCAATGACAATGCCCAGTTCCACTTCCCAGTCGTATTGCGTGGAGCGGGGCGGCAGCGGGGCGGGGTCGAACGGACCGGTGACCGTGTTGCTGGGCTTGAGGAAAACCACGGGAATGGTGGGCGGTTCTGCGCCCGACTCGGCTGCGTGGGCGGCATAGTTCATGCCAATGCCCACCACGGAACCGGGCCGGGCCACGGGTGACCCCACCCGGAGTGCTGCGGCACCTTCAAGGACCGGCAGCTCTCCCGCCTCGAGGGCTTTCCGGGCCTTCGCCAGGCCGCCGGAGGCCAGGAAAGCCCCGTCTACATCAGCGGTCAGGGGCAGCAGGCTGAAGTACCGCGGGTCACCGTCCGCCGAGTGGACCAGGACGGCAGGCTGTTCGGTGCCTTTTTCGCCCAGGCGCATGATTTTCATACCGGATTCTCCTCTGGTTGTGTCGACGGGTTCCAGGCCCTTCGGCCCCACGTCCATGGTCCGCGATTTCGCTCCGGCGCCGGGAACGGAACGATTTATGACCGCTGCCGGGACTTCGAAAAGGACAGTCATCTGACATATAACGGAGGCGATCGGTAGAATATTGGAGCCATCCTGGCATGAAACACAGAAAGTTCATTACATGACTACAGCCACCCTGGAGCGCATCCCCGCCCCCCGGACCGCAGAAGGATCCACCCCGCGGTCCATCAGCCTGGAGTTTTCCAGCGCCAGCGAAGTCCACGCAGGACTGGAAGAGGCCGTGACCGAACTGATCGGCGTCGCAGCACAGGAGGCCGCCTGCGGAATCCTGGTCACGAAGCTGCACCCGGGACGCTACACCGTAGCCCTGGATGAATCAGTACCGTTCGGCGAAACCTACGAGTCAATCGCCGCCTGACCACAACGCAAAAATCCCCGCACGCCGTTCGGAGTGCGGGGATTTTTACGTTGCGGACTGCTGCTTGGCCGGAATCCTAGCCGCGGCGGACCTCCACGCCGTCGGACTTAAGGAACAGCTGCTTCTCCGCGGGACCTGACGGACCCACCGGAACCAGCCAGAGGACGTTGCCGCTCTGCGACACCTCTTCCACCTCCCCGGCTGCCACCACATGCGCATGCTTGACGATCTCGACGCGGTCCCCGGCCTGGAGGGTCTTCCAGTTGGATACCGCAGCGGAGTGGGCATTGCGCCTGGACAGGACTGCCCCACGTGCTTTCATTTGAACTTCTACCCCTTTGTATCGTTCTACCGCCACAGCTTCGTTGATGTGACTTTCACTACACCTTCAGTTCTACTACACTCCCGGCGCCACGGCGTGCCGTGGCGCCGGATATTCCGCCCTTCGGACAGAAGCGGTGCGGGCGCTGAAGATTCTTCGGCGTCAGGCGAGTGGCCCGACGGCGGATTCCGCCGCCCGAAGCACCTCACCTGTTGCAACCAGGCGGTCAGCCGCTTCCAGTTCAGGAGACAGGAAGCGGTCGGTCCCCGGCCCTTCCACCACGTCGCGGAGGGCTGCCACAACGGCAGTGCCGGCCGGCCCCGGGGTCAGCACGCCGCCGGAGAGCTGCGTGCGCATATCCAGGGCCCGGGCCGAGGTCACCAGTTCGATGGCCAGGACACGGCGGAGGTTCTCCACGGCCTTGCGCAGCTTCCGCGCCGCGTGCCAGCCCATGGAGACGTGGTCCTCCTGCATGGCGGAGCTCGGAATGGAGTCCACGGATGCCGGGACGGCCAGCCGCTTGTTGTCCGAGACCAGCCCGGCCTGGGTGTACTGGGCGATCATCAGGCCCGAGTCCACGCCGGGATCCGCTGCCAGGAATGCCGGCAGGCCGTGCGAGCGCGCCGGGTCCAGCATGCGGTCGGTGCGGCGTTCGGCGATCGAGCTGAGGTCCGCGACGGCGATGGCCAGGTAGTCCAGGACATAGGCCACGGGAGCGCCGTGGAAGTTGCCGTTGGAGCTGACGCGGCCATCGGGAAGCACCACCGGGTTGTCGATGGCGGCGGCCAGTTCACGGGTGGCCACCAGCTCGGCGTGATCCACGGTGTCGCGGACGGCGCCGGCCACCTGCGGGGCGCAGCGCAGCGAGTAGGCGTCCTGGACCCTGGAATCCCCCACCTTGTGGGAGGCCACGATGGGCGAATTCGAGAGCACGCGCAGCATGTTGTCCGCGCTTGCTGCCTGGCCCGGGTGCGGGCGCAGCGCGGCGTGCAGTTCGGGCAGGAACACCTGGTCCGTGCCGAGCAGCGCCTCGACGCTCAGCGCGGCGGTGATATCGGCCGTGGCCAGCAGCTGCCGGAGGTCAGCGATGGCCATGAGGAGCATGCCCAGCATGCCCTCGGTGCCGTTGACCAGCGCCAGCCCTTCCTTTTCGGCGAGGGTAACCGGCTCGATGCCGTGCTCCGCAAGCAGCTCGGCGACGGGCCGCTCTCCCCGCCCGCCGTACGTGACGCCGTCGGGCCCTGCCGCTTCACCCTCGCCCATCAGGACCAGGGCGCAGTGCGACAGCGGCGCCAGGTCACCGGAGCAGCCCAGCGAACCGAACTCGCGGACCACCGGGGTGATCCCTGCGTTGAGGACGTCCACCATGGTCTGCAGGACTACGGGGCGGACGCCGGTCCGGCCGGAGGCGAGCGTCTTGGCGCGCAGGAACATGATGCCGCGCACCACCTCGCGTTCCACGGCGGGACCCATGCCGGCCGCGTGGCTGCGGATCAGGGATTTCTGCAGCTGGGTGCGCAACTCGTTAGGGATGTGCCGGTTGGCCAGGGCGCCGAAGCCGGTGGAAATGCCATAGGCCGGGGTGTCGCTGGAGGCCAGGCTGTCGATATGGGCGCGGACCTTGGCCACGGTTTCCAGGGCTTCCGGAGCGATGGTGACCTTGGCATCGTGGCGCGCGACGGCGAGCACGTCCTGGGGCGTGACGCCCACGGACCCGAGGGTAACGGTAAGCGGTTCATGGGTGGTGATGGTCATGGAAGTTCCTTGTGTTTTTCCATCGATTGCTCCGCAGATGCCGTTTTAGGGGCTCAAAACGGCGGTTACGGAGCAATCGATGCGGGGTTTGGCCTGGTGGGCGGACGTCGGTTATTGGTTCGCTGGGGCCACGCGGACAGGGTCCCTGGCCGAGCTTGCGAGGTTAGGAGTCCGTGGGGAGCATCGGGATGCGGACGCCGCGTTCCTTGGCGACATCGAGGGCCCGCTCGTAGCCGGCGTCTGCGTGGCGGATGACGCCCATGCCGGGGTCGTTGGTGAGGAGGCGTTCGAGCTTCTGCGCGGCGAGGTCCGTGCCGTCAGCGACTGAAACCTGGCCGGCGTGGATGGAACGGCCGATGCCGACGCCGCCGCCGTGGTGCAGGGACACCCAGGTGGCACCGGAGGCGGTGTTGAGGAGGGCGTTCAGCATGGGCCAGTCGGCGATGGCATCCGAGCCGTCTGCCATGGCTTCGGTTTCACGGTAAGGCGATGCGACGGAGCCGGAGTCCAGGTGGTCGCGGCCGATCACGATGGGGGCCTTGACCTTGCCTTCCTTGACGAGCTGGTTGAACAGCAGGCCGGCCTTGGCGCGTTCGCCGTAGCCCAGCCAGCAGATGCGGGCGGGCAGGCCTTCGAATTCCACCCGGTCCTGGGCCGCGTCGATCCAGCGGTGCAGGTGCTTGTTTTCCGGGAAGAGTTCCTTTATGGCTTCATCGGTGACGCGGATGTCCTCGGGGTCGCCGGAGAGGGCCACCCAGCGGAACGGGCCCAGGCCTTCGCAGAACAACGGCCGGATGTAGGCCGGAACGAAGCCCGGGAACTCGAAGGCCCGGGTGTAGCCGCCCTTGCGGGCCTCGTCGCGGATGGAGTTGCCGTAGTCGAAGACCTCGGCGCCGGCATCCTGGAATTCGACCATGGCCTGCACGTGCCGTGCCATGGAGGCCTGGGCCTTCTTGGTGAAGCCTTCCGGATCCGCGTCAGCCTCGCGGTGCCACTCGTCCACCGTGATGCCCTCAGGCAGGTAGGACAGCGGATCGTGTGCCGAGGTTTGGTCGGTGACGATGTCCACGGTCAGTTCGCCCGCCTTGTGGCGGCGCAGGATTTCGGGGAAAACCTCAGCGGCGTTGCCCACGTAGCCCACGGACCAGCCGCGGCGCTCTTCCTTGGCCTTGAGCACCTTGGCGATGGCGGCGTCGAGGTCGGTTTCCACCTCGTCCAGGTAGCGCTTGCCGGCGCGGCGGCGCAGGCGGGACTCGTCGACGTCGACAATCAGGCAGGCGCCGTCGTTCAGGGTGACGGCGAGCGGCTGTGCGCCGCCCATGCCGCCGCAGCCGCCGGTGAGGGTCAAGGTGCCGGCGAGGGTGCCGTTCTCGTCGCCGGTGAGCTTCCGTGCGATCGCGGCAAAGGTCTCGAACGTGCCCTGCAGGATGCCCTGGGTGCCGATGTAGATCCAGGATCCTGCGGTCATCTGGCCGTACATCATCAGGCCTTCAGCCTCGAGCCGGCGGAATTCGGGCCAGGTGGCCCAGTCCCCCACGAGGTTGGAGTTGGCGAGCAGGACGCGCGGCGCCCATTCGTTGGTGCGGAACACCCCGACGGGCTTGCCGGACTGGACCAGGAGGGTTTCGTCCTTTTCCATGGTTTCCAGGGTGCGGGTGATGGCATCGAAAGCGGCCCAGGAGCGGACGGCGCGGCCGGTGCCGCCGTAGACCACAAGATCGTCCGGGCGCTCGGCGACTTCGGGGTCCAGGTTGTTCATCAGCATGCGCAGCGGCGCTTCGGTCTGCCAGGACTTGGCGGTGAGCTCGGTGCCGCGGGCTGCTTTGACCGGGCGGGCACCGGTGGTGAAATCGGCGGGTGCCATGATGGGCTCCTTCTGGGGGTCTGTGATGGGTGGTGTCTGTGGTGCGGCGTTTGTTGGTGAAAGAAGTTCTGTATCCACTAAAGCCGTTTGGGGAAGGGCTTCACAGGGCTTTTGGATGGGTGCTGTCCGGAATACCAGACGTGCTCACGCGCTGGCGCCGAGGGCGCACACTGGCCAGGCTATTGGTTGGCGAGCGGCTACTTCGTGGGGCGTCCGTGGATCCGGACCGAGAGCTCGTCCGCCACTTTCTGGACCCGGGCAGCCAGCGCCGGCCACTGCTCCGGGGCCAGCTTGTCTTCCAGGAACGTCACCGCCACGGCGGCTGTGGGCCAGCCCAGATGATCGGTGACAGCGGCTGCAATGGAGCCGAAGCCGGGGGTCACTTCCCCATGCTCGGTGGCGTATCCGCGCTGCCTTACCTGGTCCAGATGCGACGAGAGTGCCGAGTACTTCATGATGCCCCCCTCCACCTCGTGCCGCGCGCTGAAGGCCGCGGCATTGGGGTACAGCGCACGGACCTGCGATTTGGGCAGGGCGGCAAGGATGGCCCGGCCGCTGGCGGTCAGGTGGCTGGGAAGCCGGACGCCGACGTCGGTCACCAGGGAGGGGCGGTTCTTGGCCCGTTCCTCCACGATGTACAGCACGTCCCGGCCATGCAGGACGGCAAGGTGCGCACTCTCGCCAATAGCGTCCACCAGGCCGGCGAGCAGCGGCCGGCCCAGCCGGGACAACGGCTCCTGCCGGGAGTAGGCGGAGCTGAGCTCGAACGCGCTGATGCCCAGCCCATAGCGCTGCTCCTCGTGGAGGTGGAGGACAAAGCCGTTCGCCTCCATCACCCCCAGCAGGTGGTACACACTGGAGCGGGGCAGCTCCAGGCTGGAGGCGATCTGCGACGCCGCCATCGGCCCGCGCCTGGAAGCCAGCAGTTTGAGGATGCGCAGGGTGTTTTCCGCGGCTGGAACCTTGGACGATGCCTTTGCGGACACCCGGGGAGCCTGGGCTTCGGCGTTTGATGTTGCGGAGCCCGGTGTTGCGGCCCTTAGTGCAGTGCTCATGGAGTGGAAGTGTCTTTCTGGCTAGCTCTGTCCGGTATCCCGTACTCAAGCTTGCACCCTCCAGCGCCGTTGCTGCAGGGCCAACTGAACGCCAGGTGTCCGAGATACCAGACATGCCACTCCGGCAGCAGAACGGAACCCCGCTGGCAGCCGGGACGTTAGGCGTGGGCGCGCAGGAACCGCTCCAGGGCGTCCTCCCAGGGCGACCCGCTGTGGTGAACGATGTCGGTTCCTCCCGCCGTCAGTCCCTCCGGCCATTGGGGTGGTTCCCAGTCCTGGTATTCGCTCGGGTAGTGCCGGCCGGTGGGTGAGGTCCAGCCGGGTGGTTCGTTCTTGGTGGCCGG
>NZ_JABFMW010000043.1 GCF_013359725.1 Pseudarthrobacter sp. C4D7
GAACTCCTCCTCGCCGCGGCAGCCTAACCGTTGCAACGACCACTTGACTTTCCACCTCCAAAACGACCATTACCCAGCAATCGATGGGGTGGGGATGTAAGAATGCGCGGCGAGCAGGGCCAACCGATAGATTTGCAGGCATGACTGAAGCCTCCTCCACCGTCGAAGCCGGCCGCGGCACCATCCTCGTGATCAATGGCCCCAACCTGAACATGCTGGGTACGCGGGAGCCTGAGAAGTACGGCACCTCAACCCTTGCCGACGTGGAGGAGCTGGCAGCAGCAGCCGGGAGGAAACACGGTTTCGCCGTCGAATGCCTCCAGTCCAACCACGAAGGCGTCCTGCTGGACGCCATCCACGCAGCGCGCGGCGCAGCCGTGGGAATCGTCCTGAACGCGGGAGCCTTCACGCACACCTCCGTGGCACTTCGTGATGCCCTGGCAGCCGTCCAGCTTCCCGCCGTCGAGGTTCACATCACCAACGTGCACCAGAGGGAGGAATTCCGGCACCACTCCTACCTGTCGCCGGTCTGCGCGGCAGTGATCGTGGGCGCTGGCGTGTTCGGCTACAAGCTGGCCATCGACTACCTGGCAGAGGTCCTGTAGGCGGGGGAACGCGCAGCTCCTGCGTGCGGGGGCATCAACCTACTTTTGGATGCACTGCCCCGAGGATACGGGCGACGACAGGGACGGGGCCTGTTCCGCGACGGGGTCAAGGTCATTCATGGTGATGGCAAATCCCACCTCGGCGTCCGAGGTTGCCTTGGCAAAGACAACGCCTGCCACCTGACCGTCGGTGGTGAGCAGCGGACCCCCGGAATTGCCCGGCTGGACGTCCCCAGCAAGGCGGTAGATGTCCTCCGGCGAAGGGTTGTTGCCATAGATGTCCGGGACCAGGACGGTGGCAATGTCCTGGACGGTGGCGGGCTTGGACTGGAACGGACCGCCGTGCGGGTACCCCGCGAACGCGGCCTGGCTGCCGCCCGGCAGGTCGCGGGTGAGTTCCAGCGGCCGGGACGGCAGGTTATCTACAGCCAGGACTGCGAGATCGCGCCTGGTGTCGAAGTAAACCACCCGGCCGGGCATCGCGCCACCGTCGGGCATTTCCACCACCGGCTGCGACACGCCGGCAACCACGTGCGCGTTGGTGACCACGCGGTCTTCCGAGACGACGAAGCCGCTGCCGGTCTGGTTCTGGCCGCACTCGTAGGCGGTGCCGGCGATCCTCAGGACGGACTGGGCAGCTTTGTTAAGCGCGGGCGTATTCGTGCTGGTGTTGGGTACCTGGACGGCCTGGCCCTGGTCCAGCCCCTCAAGCAGGGTGGGGATGCCGTTGCCGATCACCGTGGAGCGCAGTTCCGCCATGGTGGCCTTGACCGGGGTGGGTGTCAGCCCGTCGATGAAGCGGATCACCTTGGATTCGGCCAGCTGCTGGGAGACCACGGGCACGCCGAGGGAACTGACGCTGAAGGCCAGCATGGACATCACCAGGGCGGACACCGCCAGGTTGAGCGCCCCGCCCACCAGCCGGTCCACCGCCCGCAACGGCCGGATCCGCACCACGCCGCGGAGTTGGCGGCCCACCATGGTGCCCAGGCCGTGCCCCAGCGCCATCAGGACGACGGCGGCAGCAATGATGGCGGTCAGCCGCCACCCGGAATCCTCAACGAAGGTGCTGACGAGGGGGACGGCGAAGAAAGCGGCAATGGCGCCGGCGGCGAAACCTGCCAGCCCACCGGCAGTGACCAGGAACCCATTGCGGAGGCCGTAGACCAGGTATGACAGCAGCGCCAGGATCAGGACAATGTCCAGGACAGTCAGGCCGACCACTAAGGCTCCTTATTAACAGTTGAACCCCCATTCTAGTGGCGGACGCTGACAATCTTCTGTGGGCTGCGGCAGCCCCCAGCGGGCCGTCCTCGGCGGCATTCAGGCGTTTCCCATGCCAAGTTCGTCACAGAACCTTGAAAATTCTGAAACAATGGCCAAAGCGCCCACAGCCGATACTTTTACTCAGGAGATTTCATGGACATCGAGGTACTGCGCCGAGCACCCCTTTTCGCCACGCTCGACGACGACGCATTCCGGCTGCTGACGGACGAACTGACCGAGGTGGATCTTTCCCGCGGCGCGTCCGTCTTCCGCGAAGGTGACCAGGGTGACCAGCTGTACTTCATCGTCTCCGGCAAGGTGAAGCTGGGCCGCACGTCCCCCGACGGCCGCGAGTCGCTCCTGGCCATCCTTGGCCCGGGCGAGCTCTTCGGCGAGATGGCCCTGTTCGATCCCAGCCCCCGTACCGCCACTGCCACCGCAGTGTCCGAAACCCGGCTGGCGGGACTCAAGAACGAGAGCCTGAACGCCCTGCTGCGCACGCGCCCGGAGGTCTCTGCCCAGCTGCTGCAGGCCCTGGCACGCCGCCTGCGCCGCACCAACGACTCCCTGTCCGACCTCGTCTTCTCGGATGTCCCGGGCCGCGTGGCCAAGGCCCTGCTGGACCTTGCAGACCGTTTCGGCCGCCCGGCCACGGACGGCGTCCTGGTGGCGCACGAGCTCACGCAGGAAGAACTGGCCCAGCTGGTGGGCGCTTCGCGCGAAACCGTCAACAAGGCCCTGGCCGAGTTTGTCCAGCGCGGCTGGCTGCGGCTCGAGGCCCGCGCCGTGGTCATCCTGGACATGCAGCGCCTCCGCCAGCGTTCCCGCTAGCACCAGCAAAAAAGGCCGTCCCACGGGGCGGCCTTTTTTGGTGCGCTGGTGCGGGGGTCAGTTCTTCACCACGTCCAGTTCGACGACGGCCCACGACAACGCAGGCAGGGTGAGCCGCAGTTCGGAGCCGTTCGCTTTGGCGCCCTCCAGCGGCTTGAGGCCCACGCGGTCCGGAGCGTCCTGGTTGTTGATGGTGAAACGGTCGCCGCCATCCGGGATTTCCAGCACCTCCGCCCTGACCACGCGCTCGGCGTCGAAGCCGCGCAGGCTGACCTCCACGTCCGCTGCCTCTTCAAGCCCGCGGTTGGCAAGGAACAGGGCAACGCGGCCCGTCTCCTCATTCCACGTGGCGCTGACATCGACCAGGTCCGTATCGCCGAAGCGGGCGTTGCCGTACTTGTCCGAGTCAACGGACAACCGCAGGATCTGGCCCTTCGCCAACTCAGCCATCCGGGAGAACGGGTGGAAGATGGTCTGCCGCCAGGCCGGGCCGTTCTCCTCGCTGAAGATTGGCGCGATGACGTTGACCAATTGAGCCTGGTTGGCGATCTTGACGCGGTCGCCGTGCCGGAGCAGCGAGTTGAGCAGGGTTCCGACGACGACGGCGTCCGTCACGTTGTATTTGTCCTCGATGACCCGGGGGTGCTCACGCCAGCCGGCCTTGGTCACGTTGTGCGGCTGGTCCTCGGTGTCCAGGCCGCGCTGGTACCAGACGTTCCATTCGTCAAAGGACAAGTTGATGTGCTTCTTGTGCTTTCCCTTGGCACGGACCGCGTCGGCGGTGGCGATGACCGATTCGATGAAGTAGTCGGTGTCCACGGCGCTGGCCAGGAAGCTGCCGACGTCCCCGTCATGCTCCTGGTAGTAGGCGTGCAGTGAGACGTAATCGACTTCGTCGTAGGCGTGGGTCAGGACCGTCTGCTCCCAGGCACCGAAGGTGGGCATCCGCGAGTTGGAGCTTCCGCAGGCCACCAGTTCGATGTCCGGGTCGACGAACCGCATGGCCTTGGCCGCCTCCTGCGCCAGCCGGCCGTACTCTTCCGCAGTCTTGTGGCCGATCTGCCAGGGACCGTCCATCTCGTTGCCCAGGCACCACAGCTTGATGTCGAAGGGGTCCTTGTGGCCGTTTTTCGCACGCAGGTCCGAGAGCCGCGTGCCGCCGGGGTGGTTGGCGTACTCCACGATGGCCCTGGCTGCGTCCACTCCCCTGGTGCCCAGGTTGATCGCTTCCATGATTTCTGTTCCCGCCTGGCGGGACCAGTCCACGAACTCGTGGAGGCCAAACGCGTTGGTTTCCAGGGTGTGCCAGGCTCCGTCAAGCCGGCGGGGACGGCTTTCACGGGGGCCAATTCCGTCTTCCCAGTCGTAGCCGGAGACGAAGTTTCCGCCAGGGTAGCGGACCACGGTGGCGCCGAGCTCCTTGACGAGCTTGAGGACGTCCTGGCGGAAGCCGTTGTCATCGGCTTCCGGGTGGCCCGGTTCGTAGATGCCGGTGTAGACGCAGCGGCCCATGTGCTCCACGAAGGAGCCAAAGAGGCGCCGGGGCACTTCACCGATGGTGAAGTCGCGGTCGAGGGTGATTCTGGCGCGGGACATAAGAACGATCTCCTTGGTTGTTCGTCAGGTGATGGAAAGCGGAGGGGGCCTCAGGTACCGGCGAGTCCCGTCGTCGCAACGCCTTTGATGATCTGGCGCTGGAAGAACAGGAAGAGCAGGATCAGGGGCAGGGCCGCGAGCAGCGCTGACGCCATGTTCTGGGCGTACTGGATGCCGTAGGCGCTCTTGATGGTCTGCAGCCCCACCGGCAGGGTCAGGACGGCCCCGTCGTTGGTGGCGATGAAGGGCCACAGGAAGTTGTTCCAGGCGCCGATGAAAACGAAAATGGCCACGGCGGCAAGGATGGGGCGGGACAGCGGCAGAACCACCTGGAGGAAGATGCGCATGCGGCTGGCGCCGTCCATGACCGCGGCTTCCTCGAGCTCGCGTGGAATCTGGTCGAAGAACTTCTTGAGCACGAACACCATGGCCGGGTGGATGACCTGCGGCAGGATGATGGCCCAGGACGTATCGATCATGTGCAGTGCCACCATTTGGTAGAACAGCGGAATGATCAGGACGGGCGGGGGAACAATGATGGACGCGATAATCACGGTCATCAGGATCTTCTTGCCCCGGAAGTCGATGCGGGACAGGGCGTAGGCCACCAGCGCCGAGATGACCAGCGTGATCGCGGTGATGGCTGCCGAGGTGTACAGGGAGTTCCAGGTCCACAGCGGGATGTTGCCGTCCTGGAACACCTTGACGAAGGCATCGGCGGTAAAGCCCGACGGCGGGATCCAGCTGATCTTCGGAGCGGCGGCATCGGTCTCGCTCTTGAAAGCGGTGGCGGTGGCCCAGGCGAAGGGCACCATCCAGAGGATGGCCAGCAGGGCTGCGGCCACAAGGACAGCGATCCGGCCCGGGCTCATCCTGCGGCCGCTCCTGGCGCCGGCCGGCGGCGTGGCGGTGGAGGACAGGGGGCGGGCGAGGGTTTCAGTTGCCATGGCTATGCACTCCTGCGGCGGGTAATGAGGAACTGGATGACCGAGACAGCCACGATCAGTCCAAAGAAGATGTAGGAGATGGCAGCCGAGTACCCCAGGCGGTAGCCCGTGAAGCCGGTTTCAAAGATGTACTGCACCACCGGCCGGGTGGCACCGGCGGGTCCGCCGGCTGTCATTTGGTAGACCTGGTCGAAGATCTTCAGTGACGCCAGGATTTGCAGGAGCACGATCATCACTGTGGTGGGGGCCAGCTGCGGGAGCGTGATGGAGAAGAACTGCCGCCACGCGCCGGCACCGTCCAGCGACGCCGCCTCGTAGTGCTGTGCGGGAATGTTCTGCATTGCCGCGAGGTAGAGGAGGAAGTTGAAGCCGACGGTCCACCACAGGGTGGCGATGACGATCGCCCACATCGCCACCCCCGGGTCGTTCAGCCAGGCCACTTTCGGCAGGCCGATCTTGGCCAGAGAATCGTTGATCAGGCCCAGCTGGGGGTTGTACATCCACGTGAAGAACAGGGACACCACGGTGGAAGCCAGCAGGTACGGGGCAAAGTAGGAGAGCCGCCAGAGCCATTGTGCGGGCAGTCCCACGTTGACGAGCGCGGCCATGACCAGGGCCACCACCACCAGCGGGACAGTGCTGATGACGGTGAAGTAGAGGGTGTTGCCCAGTGAATGCCACATGTCGGCGTCGGCGAGGGCCTCGGTGTAGTTTGCCAATCCGATCAGGCTGTCATTGGCGCCGGTCAGTGACTTGCCGGTCAGGCTCATGTACAGCCCGTAAAGGAGCGGCCAGGCGAGGAAGACCAGGAAGAACGCCAGGAACGGGGCGGCGAAAGCCCAGCCGCTGATGTTGTCCCGGCTGCCCTGTGAACGGGCCCGGGTGCCACCGGCTCCTGCCTGGTGTGATGCTTTTTGGCGGGACAGCCCGGGCAGTGAACCCGCCTGCCCGTCGCTGTCGTGTGATGTTGCTACGGAACTCATTTGGACTCCTGTGTCGCTTGGCGGTTCAAACCGGGTTGGGACGGGAAAGCAGGGTGTTGGTGCGGCGCACGAAGGCATCCCAGCCATCGGTTGCCTTGTCGCGGCCCAGGAGCACGTTCTGCACCGTTTCCGCGAAGTAGGTCTGCCAGTCAGAGCCGGATCCGCTGAACCAGGCTTCCGGGTCGTACGCAATGATGTCCGCAGCGTTGGCGTAGTGGATCTGGGGGGTGAGTTCCCGGTACGCCTGGGACTGCACCACGGGCTGGTAGGCAGGGATGTGCCCTGCCTCGGCCCAGGACAGGGAGCCTTTGAGGATGTCGCTGACGAACTTGTAGACATCGCGCCGCTTGGCTTCATCGACATTGAGCTGCCGGGGAAGCACGAACGAATGCGAGTCGGCGTAGGAGGCCGGCGTCCCGTACAGCGTGGGGATGGTGGCGGCGTCAACGGGCAGGTTGGCCTTCTTGAAGGTGGGAAGCTCCCAGACCCCGCTGAAGAGCATGCCCGATCCTCCGCGGGCGAACTCCGCGATTCCGGTGCTGATGTCACCGCTCTGCGCCGCGATGGTGTCGTCGAAAAGCGACGTCATGAACTCCAGGGACTCAACCGCGGCCTCGTTGTCAGCCACCATGGGTTTGCCGGGGGTCAGCTCCATGTCTGCGCCGTGCTGCCGGTAGAGGGTGTAGAAGAGGCGCCACATCTGGGATCCGCTGCCCAGGTACCCGAAGGACAAGCCATGTGCCTGCGTTACTTTCTGCATTTCGCGGGCCATGCTGATGAATTCCTGTGGGGAGGTGGCCTCCTGCAACTGCCCGTTGCCGCCCAGCAAGCCTGCCTTTCCCGCCACATCCCGGTTGTAGAACATGACGAAGGGGTGCGAATCCAAGGCGATGGAGAAGACCTTGCCGTTGTTCTGGCTCTTGTCCCAGATCCTTGGCGCGAAACTCTCCTTGGTGACACCGAATTCCGATAACAGGTCCAGATCCCACGGGTCGATCAGGCCGCCCGGAGCATAGCCGGGAACCCTGCTGGCGTGCATGATGGCCAGCTGTGGCGGGCGGCCGCCGGCCGATGCCATGGCCAGCTTGGTGTAGTAGGGCGGTCCCCAGGCAAGCACGGTGGGGTGCACCTTGAATCCCGGGTTGGTCTCGTTGACCTTGCTGATCATGTTCTGCATCTTGATGCCGTCGCCACCGGACAGGAGGTGCCAGAACTGGATGTCCCGGGGAGCCGCGGCGGAGGCGTTCCCACCGCACCCGGTCAGGGCTGCCGCAGCGAACACGCTCCCCAGCGCTGCCGTTCCGGACAACAGCCCGCGCCTGGATAGTTGCCTGCCTTCGAAAAAATCAAACTGCTTCACCCGTCACTCCTTTGGATGGGTCCGCTGAAAGTCATTCCGCCGCCAAACCGGGCGTTGCTGGAAGTCCTTCATCGCAGTCCAGCAGGTTCCGGTGTGACGCACGCCTCACATTACATCGATGTAATGTGTCCCGCAACGAAAAATTGTTAGCGTTCGCAGAGAGGGTCAACTCCGGGGATTGGATCAGCACCCGGGCTGAGGCTCTTCCCGGGCGTGCGGCTTAAGCGGACGTACTTGTCCGCTCCACGACCTCATAGTCCACCGCGATTACCCGCTGCGGACCATCGCGGTCCTGCATTCGTTCGGTGAGGAGCCGCAGGGCCTCGCTGGCCACCCTGCGCTTGTCGAAGGACACCGTGGTCAGTGACGGCACCGCGTATTTCGCGTCCGCGATGTCATCAAAGCCGGCGACGGCAACATCGTCGGGAACCCGGAGTCCGCGTTTCCACAGCACACTGAGGGCGCCGATGGCCATGGAATCGGTGAAGCAGAAGATCGCCTCAGGCACCGGATTCGCGTCAAGGTAGGCAGAAAGAGCCCGGGCCGCCGTATCCGGGCTCCATTTCTCGCAGGGGATGATCAGGGAACCGTCCCAGGGAATGCCAAGCTCCCGGAGGGCAGCTTGGTACCCGCGGGTGCGGAGGACGGCTGCCGCTGAGCCCCTGCCTTCGGCGGCGCCCAGGACCGCGATGCGCCGCCTGCCTGTCCTGCCGAGTGCCAGGGTCATGTCGCGGGCGGCGGCCACGCTGTCCACCCACACACGGTCGGCCAGTTGCTGTGAGACTTCCCCCAGCAGCACCACCGGAGGCAGCGAAACACCCACTTTGACGGCACTCTCGTCCAGCACCACAGGGTTGAGGATGAGCCCGTCGATCAGGTTGGACCGCGCCCGGGACATCAGTTCGTACTCGCGGGCGGGGTCTGAGCCCGTCTCCTCGATCTGGACGCTCCAGCCTTGCTCGTGCGCTACTTCCACCACACTATGCGCAATTTCGGCGGAGTAGGGGGTGGCCAGGTCCGGCAGTGCCAGTGCAATGACACCCGACCTGCCGTTGCGCAAACCGCGGGCTGAGAGGTTGGGGACGTAATCCAGTTCCGCCATGGCCTGCTCCACCTTGAACCTGGTGGGCCCACTGACGGGGACGATTCCGTTCATGACGTTCGAAACCGTCTTCGGCGAAACCCCCGCGAGGCGCGCGACGTCCTTGACCGTTGCGCGCAAAAGCGCCCCCTTGCTCCCGGTGTGGCTGTGGTGACGAGTTTACTCCGGCTCCCGGGCCGTCAACGTTCGCGCTGGTGGTCCCCCGCGATGGTCTTGGCGGCCTCTACCTCAAGCATCAGCCTGCCGTCCTCTTCGACCAGGGCCGGCTGGTAGACGTGGTGCTTCCGCTTGTAGCTCAGGTAGGCGATGCAGCCGTTGGCCGTGGCCATCTTCTCCAGCATGATCTCCGAGCCCGGAACCAGCAGTTCGCCCAACGGGCGGCCCACGGTGTTCTCCTGGCCCGCCTCGTCACCAAGGTTGCTGGTGTTCCGTTCCTGGACCACTTGCGCGGCGTTGACCCACCGGCCCCACACGCCTTTGCCCTG
Organism: Pseudarthrobacter sp. C4D7; assembly: GCF_013359725.1. GTDB lineage: Bacteria > Actinomycetota > Actinomycetes > Actinomycetales > Micrococcaceae > Arthrobacter. Next base: position 9,176 of record NZ_JABFMW010000043.1, read on the forward strand.
GAGCAGCGACGGTTCCTGGCCGAGCGGCTGGGTGGCGGCGAAGTAGCGGGTGTCGAACCGTCGGTGCGCAAAGTCGGGGCTGCGCCAGTTGACCAGGGACTTGAGCAGGTCGGTGCGCAGGGAGAGGCCGCGCTTTCCCAGGACCTGGGCCAGGGTATTTTCCTGGTCCGCGACGGCTACCCGGGCACGCATCCATTCGGAGGTTGATGTCGCTTCCACCGTGTTGGACATGTCCGGCCCGGCCAGCAGGATGCCCGTTTCCTCGAAGAGCTCCCGGATGGCACCCACCACGTGGCGCCGCGCCAGCCCGACGTCGTCCGTTCCCATTTGCTCAGCCCAGTGCTGAGGCGACGGGCCCAGCCAACCCATGGGTTCGTCGTCGGCCGGGTCCAGGGACCCGCCGGGGAAGGCGAGGACCCCCAGCGGCGAGGAGCCGGGCCGGTAACCCAGCCATGTCTCCAGTCCGGTGGGGGAATCCCGCAGGAGGACTACGGATGATGCGTAGCGGGCGGCCCTGGGGGTCCGCTCGCCGTGTTCGAGCCAGCTTTGTGCTGCCCCTTCAAGATCCTGGGGCAGTGCAAAAAGGCGTCGTGCGAGGTGCGGCAAGGGAAATGTCCGGTCTTAGCTGAATTCGGCGACCAGCTCGACCTCTACGGGAGAGTCGAGCGGAAGAACGGCCACGCCGACGGCGGATCGTGCGTGCTGGCCGGCGTCGCCAAGGACCCGGCCCAGCAGTTCCGAGGCACCGTTGATGACAGCGGGCTGTCCCGTGAAGGAAGGGTCCGAGGCGACAAAACCGACAACCTTGACGATGCGGGTAATGCGGTCCAGGTCCCCGATGACGCTCTTGACGGCAGCCAGGGCGTTGACGGCGCAAACAGCGGCGTAGCGCTGGGCATCCTCCGGGGAAACCGTGGGTTCATCGGCAAACCCTTCGGTACCCGCGGAGACTTTGCCCGTTGCTTCGAGTTTGCCGTTAATGAACGGCAGCTGGCCGGAGGTGTAAACGTGGCTTCCGGACACGATGGCGGGAACGTAGGCGGCTACCGGAGCGGCAACCTCCGGCAGGGTGAGGCCGAGTTCCGCGAGGCGCTGCTCGACGGCGGATGCCGGCGCCGTTGCGGCTCCGGGGTGGGCTTCAGCGGGGGTGCTCATGCTACTGCTTCTCCCTTTTAAGGTAGGCAACAAGGCCGTTGCCGTCAGGTCCGGGGACTACCTGGACGAGCTCCCAGCCGTCCTCTCCCCATTGGTCCAGGATCTGCTTTGTGGCGTGGATGATGAGCGGAATCGTCGCGTACTCCCATTTGGTCATGAGAGAAAGCGTAGCCCTTGCCGGTAAAGTGGAAAACATGGCGACTCGCAACAACCCCTTATTCGACACTGCCACCACACTGGGTAAGATCCTTCTTTTCCTCGGTGTGAGCGCGATCTGCGGTGTCCTCGTGGCGGGCCTCCTGGTCCCTGCTGCGGCTGTTTCCGGCAGCGCGGCAAGTGGTTCCATCGACTTCTTCGATTCCCTTCCGGCGGAACTGAAGGTTGATCCGCCGAGCCAGACCACCAGGATCCTGGCCGCTGACGGCAGCGAGCTCGCCAGCGTGTACACGGAGAACCGCACCAAGGTCCCGCTGGACCAGATTTCACCGAACATGAAGAAAGCCATCATCGCGGTGGAGGACAGCAGGTTCTACGAGCACGGCGGTGTGGACACCACCGGCATCCTCCGCGCGCTGGTCGCCACCGCCCGCGGCAACAAGCAGGGTGCGTCCACCATCACGCAGCAGTACGTCAACAACGTCCTCAACGCCAACCTCGCAGCTGCGGGCGAAGAGGACCAGATCAAGCTCAACGGCGTGAACAAGGGTGTTGGCGACAAGCTCCGCGAAATGAAGCTCTCCATCGCGCTGGAGAAGGAGTTCACCAAGGACCAGATCCTTGAGGGCTACCTGAACATCGTGTTCTTCAACCGTGACGCGTACGGCATTGAGGCGGCGTCCCATTACTTCTTCAGCACCACCGCCAAGGACCTGACACTTCCGCAGGCAGCGTTGCTTGCCGGCCTGGTGAACAGCCCCTCTGCCTTCGATCCCATCACGAACCCGGAAAAGTCCAAGCAGCGCCGTGACCTGGTGCTGGGCCTGATGAAGGACCAGAACAAGATCACCGCGGAGGAATACGAAGCCGCCGTGGCCACTCCCGTGGAACCGAAGGTGACCCAGCCCAAGCAGGGCTGCGCCTACGCCGCTTCCGCCCCTTACTTCTGTGACTACATCCTGCACCTGCTGGAGAACAACCCCGCCTACGGCGCTGACGTGAAGGAACGCCAGCGGCTCATCTACGGCGGCGGCCTCACCATCACCACCACGCTGGACCCCAACGCCCAGGCCACGGCCCAGGAACAGGTCAATGCCGCTGCGGGCGCCAACCCGGACAAGTGGGGCGCCTCGATGGTGTCGGTCCAGCCCGGTACCGGCAAGATCATCTCGATGGCCCAGAACACCACGTTCCTGCCCGGCCAGGGCTTTGATTCCCAGCTGAACTTCAACGTGGACAAGCTGGACAAGGACGGCAACGACCTTAACGGCATCGGCGGCTTCCAGCCCGGATCCACCATGAAACCCTTCACGTTCGCTGAATGGCTGAACGAGGGCAAGACCATGAACACCGTGGTTAACGCAGCCCAGCGCGTCTATCCGCTGAACTACCCGTGGAAGAACACCTGCGGCAAGGTCAACGGTGCCTACAACACGGCGCAGAAGGCCCTGGGCGCTGCGGACGACCTCCAGAACGCCGAGCCGCAGTGGTACCGGCCGCTCACCGTCCTTGAGGGCCTGTACAACTCCATCAACACCGTGACGTTCGCGTCTGCTGCCCAGCTGGACTTCTGCGGCATCCAGAAGATCGTCGACGCCGTAGGCCTGCACAGCGGACTTCCCTCGGCAGACGGCAGCGAACCGCACCCCAAGGTGGACATGATGACGCTGGGTAACCTGCTCGGCTCCACGCAGACGTCTCCGCTGACCATGGCCAGCGCCTTTGCCACCTTCGCGAACGACGGCAAGTACTGCGAGCCCATCGCCATCACCTCGGTTGTTGACGCCACCGGCAAGCAGCTCCCGGCGCAGTCCAGCAGCTGCCGCGACGCCATCAAGCCCGAGGTTGCCCGCGGCGTCAACTACGCCTTGCAGGAAGTACTGAACCGCGGTTCCGGCTCGCTGATCCAGCCCAGGATTTCCACCCGGACCAGCTTCCCCATCGGTGCCAAGACCGGTACGTCCAACAACAACGGCTCCACGTGGGTTGTTGGCCACACCACCGGCCTGGCCACCGCCGCCTGGTTCGGCGATGCGCTGGGCGGCCAGACGCGCGCGGGACAGAACATCACCGTCAACGGGAAGTTCTACCAGGGCATTGACGGTTACATGATCGCCGGTCCCATGTTCTCCAGCTACATGTCAAAGATCGCCCCGGCGTATGGGACCAACCCGTTCCCCGCGCCGCCGAGCAACATGATCAGCGGGACAACGACGACGACTCCCAGCCGGACCGCTCCGCAGGCCACCCAGCCCACGGCCCCGTCCCCGGCCCCGTCCGCGCAGGCAACCCAGGCTCCCGCCCCTGAAGCGCCGGCCACTGCCCCGGCCCCCGCGCCCGCCCCGAGCAGCAACGGAAACGGCAACGGCAAGGGAAACGGCTAAGCGCATATGGACATCGATAGCCTGGCAGGCCGCGCCCGTTCAATCGGGCGCGGCCTTGCCGTCACTGCCGGCGCCGGGACCGCGGCAGGGATGGCCGCTTTCGGATACGGCCTGTGGGAAAAGAACCAGTTCGTCCTCCGCGAGGAGACCCTGGCCATCCTCCCTCCGGGCCGGAACCCGTTCCGTATCCTGCACCTGAGTGACATCCACTTCGTGCCCGGTCAAAAGAAGAAAGCCGACTGGCTGGGATCGCTGGCAGGCCTGCAGCCCGACCTGGTGGTGAACACGGGCGACAACCTCAGCCACGTCAAGGCCGTGGACCCGCTGCTGGAAGCCCTGGAACCGCTGCTGCAGTTCCCCGGCGTCTTCGTCCCGGGCTCCAACGACTACTTTGCACCGACTCCCAAAAATCCTGCGTCCTACCTGCTGGGGCCGTCCAAGGTGAAGCCCAAGCCGGTTGCCCTGGACTGGCCGCGCCTGCGGTCCGGGTTCGGCATGAGCGGCTGGGTTGACCTGACCAACCGCAACCAGTCGCTGATCCTCAACGGCATGCGCTTCGATTTCTCCGGCGTCGACGATCCGCACCTGAAGCGGGAACGGTATGCCGGCTGGCCCCGGGGAACGGTCAACCAGGATGCGAACGACCATCTCCGGGTGGCCGTCATCCATGCGCCGTACCAGCGGGTGCTGGACCATTTCACGGAGAACGGCGCAGACCTCCTGCTGGCCGGCCACACGCACGGCGGCCAGTTGTGCATCCCGGGCTACGGCGCCATCATCGCCAACTGCGACCTTCCCACGTGGCGGGCAAAGGGGCTTAACGACTGGTCAAGCAACGGACGGACGACGCCGGTCAACGTTTCCGGAGGCATCGGAACGTCACGCTTCGCGCCCGTACGGATCGCCTGCAAACCGGAAGCCGTGCTCCTGACACTGACGTCCCGCAGTTGAGATTGCATTACGCAGCGCAATAACTGGCGAAGCTTGTTCCGCGCAGCTGCAGGTCTGTGAATCGTCTCACTCCATGGCATAGGGTTGCTGCCAGAGGAAACTACATTCGTTTTATAGCTTGAGAAGCGGGCATGGCCAAGCAGACTCCCTTTTTCCGATCCATCGGCCGTCTTTATCCGCACGTCCGGCCCATTATCCCCAGGCTCCTGCTGGGACTGCTCTGTGCGCTCCTGGCCAGCGTGGTGGCCCTGACCATCCCCCAGGTACTGCGGATCCTGGTCAACACCGTCCTGCAGCCCGGTGGTTCAGCGGAGGCGGTCTGGATCTCTGCAGGCGTCATCCTGGTGCTGGGCGTGGCCGAAGCCGGACTGGTGGCCTTGCGCCGGCAGTTCGTCATCAACCCGGCCACCACCGTGGAAACACGGATGCGGGTCTCGCTCTATGACCATCTCCAGGAACTGACCGTCTCGTTCCACGACCGCTGGGGCTCGGGGCAGCTGCTGTCCAGGGCCATGACGGACCTGAACTTCCTCCGCCGGTGGATGGCCTTCGGCGCCATCATGCTGGTGGTCACCAGCCTTACGGTGATCATCGGCATCGTGGCCATGTTTGCGATGAGCTGGCAGCTGGCCCTGATCTTCCTTGCCGCCGCCGTTCCCATCACCATCAACAGCTTCCGGTTCCGCACACGGTTCAGCAAGGTTGCCCGGCGCAGCCAGGACCAGGCCGGCGATCTTGCCACCACCGTGGAGGAATCCGTCCATGGGATCAGGGTCCTCAAGGCCTTTGGCCGCAGCCGCGAAGCCCTGGAAAACTTCAACGAGCAGGCGGAAGAGCTTCGGCAGACAGAGATCGAGAAGGCGCGCCACCAGGCAACGTTCACCATGGTGGTCACCCTGCTTCCCGAGCTGGCCCTGGGTGCAGGACTGGTGGTGGGCGTCATGCTGTGTGCCACCGGCGAGTTGAGTATCGGTGCGCTGGTGGCCTTCTTCGCCACCGCGGCAGTCATCGCCTCCCCCGTCGAGTTCTCCGGCATGCTGCTGGCCATGGCACTCACTGCCAAAACCGCCGTCGACCGCCACTACGAAGTGATGGACACCCGGAATACCATCACCAGCCCGGTGGAACCCGTGCAGCCCGGTGAGCTGGCGGGCGCGCTGCACATCGGCAACGCGACCTTCGCCTTTGAGGATGCACCGGACAAGCCGATCCTCAAGGACATCGACCTTGAGGTCAGGCCCGGCGAGACCATGGCCCTGGTAGGCGTCACGGGCAGCGGGAAAAGTGCGCTGATCCAGCTGGTGCCCCGCCTGTATGACGTCACCAGCGGCGCCATCAGCATCGACGGCGTCGACATCAGGGACTTCGAGGTGGAGGAACTGCGCAGGGTGGTGGGGGTGGCCTTCGAGGACACCACGCTGTTCTCCAATTCGGTGCGGGACAACGTCCTGCTCGGCGCGCCGGTCCGCTCCGATGAGGTCCTGGACGAAGCCCTCGACGTCGCCCAGGCCCACTTCGCCTACTCTTTGCCACAGGGTGTGGACACATTGATCGGAGAGGAAGGCCTGAGCCTGTCCGGAGGCCAGCGGCAGCGCATTGCCCTGGCGCGTGCCATCGCTGCCCGCCCGCACGTACTGGTGCTGGACGATCCCCTGTCCGCCCTGGACGTCCACACCGAGGAACTGGTGGAGGCTCGACTCCGTGAAGTCCTGAAGGACACCACCACCCTCATCGTGGCCCACCGGCCGTCCACCGTTGCCCTGGCTGACCGGGTGGCACTGCTCGAGGACGGTCGCATTGCCGCGGTGGGAACCCATACCGACCTGCTGGCCAGCAACGAGCACTACCGCTACGTCATCGCCAGCCTGGACCCGGAGCCCCGGGACCTGGACTCAGAACTCTCTGCGCTTGAAGACCAGTCCGAGGAAGTAACCCGATGAGTACCGCATCGTTTGGCACCGCCAATGAGGACAACGCCCACCTGAGCAAGGCGGAGAGCCGGGCAGTACGGCGCCGGTCGCTCGCGCTGCTGGGATCGCTGATCCGTCCCGTGCGCCTCCGGTTCTGGCTGACCATCGCCATGGTGGTGCTCTCCCAGGCCGCGCGCGTGGCCGGCCCGGCACTGATCGCGTTCGGCATCGACCACGCCCTCCCCGCTCTCCAGGCCGGCGACAACCTTCCGCTGGTGTTCACCGGCGTCGCCTACTTGCTGGCAGCAATTGCGACGGCGGGACTCACCGCCCTGTATGTCACCTCCACCGCGCGGCTCAGCCAGGCCATGCTGCTGGACCTCCGCGTCCGCGTGTTCCGGCATACCCAGCGGCTCAGCCTTGAATTCCACGAAAAATACACCTCCGGAAGGATCATCGCCCGGCAGACCTCCGACCTGGAGGCGCTGCGCGAACTGCTCGACTCCGGCGTCAGCTCGCTGGCTTCAGGGATGCTGTTCATGGCCTTCACCGCGGCCACCATTTTTGCCCTGGACTGGCGCAGTGGCCTGCTGGTGCTCGCCGCGGGCGTACCCATGTTCTTCCTGTCCCGCTGGTACCAAAAGCATTCGCAGATCGCCTTCCGCGAATCCCGGGTGGTCTCTGCGCGGCTGATTGTGCATTTCGTGGAAACCATGACCGGCATCCGCGCCGTGAAAGCCTTCCGCAAGGAGAAGGAAAACTCGGAGCGGTACGGAAAGCTGGCTGAGGACTACCGGCTGGTCACCGTCCGCTCCATCAACCTCAACGGCATCTTCCAGCCTGGCCTGGTACTGATTGGCAACGTCTGCGTGGCCGTGGTGCTGCTCTTCGGCGGGTTCCGCGTACTGGACGGGGACCTTGCCGTGGGCGTGCTCCTGGCCCTCATCCTGTCCACCAAACGGTTCTTCCAGCCGGTGGACCAGATGGCCATGTTCTACAACTCATTCCAGAGCGCGCAGGCAGCCCTGGAAAAGGTCTCGGGACTCCTGGAAGAGGTACCCACGGTCCGGCCGCCAAAGAACCCGGTTGCCTTGACCACCGCCACCGGGCGTATCGACTTCAACGACGTCGAGTTCCGCTACGGCGACGGGCCCATGGTGGTGCCCACCTTGGACCTGCACATCCCGGCCGGACAGACCGTGGCGCTGGTGGGCCAGACAGGCGCCGGCAAATCGACTCTGGCAAAGCTCATCGCCCGGTTCTACGACGTCACCTCCGGCACCCTGACCCTGGACGGGATCGATCTCCGGGACCTGGCTACGTCCGACCTCCGCCGGAACATTGTCATGGTCACCCAGGAAGCGTTCCTTTTCAGCGGCTCGGTGGCGGACAACATTGCGCTGGGCCGGCCGGAGGCGTCGCGCGCCGAAATCGAGGACGCGGCCAAAGCCGTAGGGGCACACGAGTTCATCATGGAACTCCCTGAGGGCTACGACACGGACGTCAACAAGCGCGGCGGCAGGGTCTCCTCCGGCCAGCGCCAGCTGATCAGTTTTGCCCGGGCATTCCTGGCGCGGCCGGCCGTGCTGATCCTGGATGAAGCCACCTCCTCGCTGGACATTCCATCCGAGCGCCTGGTGCAGGCAGGCCTTGCCCGGCTGCTGGCCGGCACTGACGCCGCGCGGAGGACTGCCCTGATCATCGCCCACCGGCTCTCCACCGTGGAGACGGCGGACCGTGTCCTGGTGGTCCACGACGGGCGCATCGTTGAAGACGGGACGCCTGCCGACCTCATTGGCGGCGGCGGCCGGTTCGCAGACCTGCACGGGGCCTGGAAGGATTCGCTGGTCTGAGGAGGTCCACACCCGGGGCCTGGACTCACGATTTCGCATCGGGACCGGGAATCGGCTATCCTTGTAAAGTTGCTTTTGCAACGGATCGGGATGTGGCGCAGCTTGGTAGCGCGCGTCGTTCGGGACGACGAGGTCGCAGGTTCAAATCCTGTCATCCCGACCATAACGAAAAGAGGGTCTCCTTGCGGAGGCCCTCTTTTTGCATTCCGATGCGGTGTCGACGACCGTGCGCAGATCAGCCCCGCCGGTCACAAAAGAGCCCCGGAGCTGTTGCCCCGGGGCTCTTGTCGCCTCCTGTTATGAGGAAGCTTGTTACATCGGGTCCGGCCAGTTGCCCGTGTACGTGATGTACGAGGTGTCCGTGGTGGACGTGGCCTTCTTGCCCTTGACCGGCTTGGACATCGGGTCCGGCCAATTGCCGGTTGCTACCGATGTGCCAGTCGAGTCCGCGAGGGAACCGGCAGAAAGGACGGCCGGAGCAGCCGCAGAAAATGCGAGCGCGCCAGCAAGCGCGGCCGCAGTTGCGATCTTCTTCAACATAGTTTGGTTCCTCAATACGAGTCGGATTCGTTACAAAGCCAGCACTTCCCTTGTTGACACACATTGTAAAATATTTTCCACAGGGGCTGTCAAGCGTTTTGCCCAAGACGGCCCACGAAGGGAGGATCCCATGGGAAACGGATTCGGAGAGAAGCTCCGCGCTGAGAGGCTCGAGCGCGGGATGACGCAGGCCGAACTCGGCAAGGACCTTTATTCTCCCAGTTACATCTCTCTGCTCGAGACCGGCCGCAGGGAACCGACGACAGAGGTCATCGAGGAGCTCGCCCGGCGCCTTGAACTCGCGCCGAAAGCGCTGGAGGCCTGGAGCCAGCCAATATCCATTGGCGATGCGGAATACGTCCTCGCGGGCCTTTATGCCCGGCAGGCCTGGGATCTCCGTGACTACCCGCTGGCGGCAAGCCACGCAGCATCGGCGGCCCAGATCGCACTGGACTCCAGGAATACCAGTGCCTGGTGGAACATGACCTACATGCAGGCCGAATGCCTCATGAAGCACGGGGACCTGAAGGAATGCCAACAGATCATTGAGCGCCTGATGGAACACCCCATGGCCAGGGAGTCCGTGGGCCTGGCAGTTCGGGCCCGGCAGATGCTTGCCACGGTGTACCAGCGCCAGGGTCAGCTCTCTGCCGCCGTCGACCAGGCGATGGAAGCCATGAAGCTTTCGGAGCAACTGCCGAAGAGTTCGACAATAATCACCGGAGCCCTCCGCGTCCTCATTGGTGCCCTGGCTGAAAGCGGCAGGCTGGACCAGGCCTGGTCGTACTGCCAAACGCTCGTGGCGCAGGTCGACGAAAACTCCATGTCCCAGTTGGCCGGCGAAGTGGCCTGGGTTGTTGGCAACGTTGCCTTCATGCGCCACGACTACGCGGAAGGCGTCAAGCACCACGAGCGGGCCGCACGCTTGCTCTCCCCCGCGAACGACATCGAACTGTGGGCCAGGTTCAACAAGGCCTCCGCAGCGGTCAGGCTCTCCTCGGGGATCGTCGAACCTGAGACGCTTTCTGCGATTGAGCGCGCTGAGCTGGCGTTCTCCATTGTGAGCGGCACCAAGAGCGACGAGCTTGAGGTGGCGTTTATTCGTGCCCGGTGGTTGTACCTGACCGGGGACATTGTTGGGGCGGTCGAAAAGCTCCGCGAGATCTACGCGGGGCGTTCCGAACTCGCCAAGCACACTGCAGGTGAAGTCTCACTCCTCCTGGGCAAATCGCTCAAGGCCGCGGGCGACACCGAAGAGGCGCTGGTACACCTCGAGGAAGCCCGTACAGCCTTCGCCACTGCCGGCGCGCAGGACCGGGTCCAGCAGGCATTGGACGCCATCCTCGAAATCAAGCTCGCGCAGAAGCGGGCGGCATCGGCTTCCAAAGCCAGCTGACCAAAAAGCCAGGCAGGCCCTTGCATACAGGCCTGCCTGGCTCTTTGTTTCAGCCTTTGAAGGTGCAGCCCTAGGAGAAGGCCTTCCCCGTAATCTTTTCGTACGCTTCGACGTAACGGCTCCGGGTCCGCTCCACCACGTCTGCCGGAAGAGCCGGCGGCGGGGTGTCCGAGGACTTGTCCCAGCCGGATTCGGCCGAGGTCAGCCAGTCGCGCACGTACTGTTTGTCATAGGACGGCTGGGCCTGGCCGGGCTTGTAGGTAGCGGCGTCCCAGAAGCGCGAGGAATCGGGGGTCAGCACCTCGTCGCCCAGCGTGATGGACCCGGACACGGGGTCGTACCCGAATTCCACCTTGGTGTCCGCCAGGATGATGCCGCGCTCCCGGGCAATCTTTTCCGCCGTCGTATAGATCTTCAGCGTCAGTTCCTTGAGGCGGCCGGCGATGTCGTCGCCCACCAAGGCCACTACGGCGTCATAGGTGATGTTCTCGTCGTGCTCGCCAATCAGGGCTTTGGCGGACGGGGTGAAGATGGCGTGTTCCAGCCGGGATCCATCCACCAGGCCTTCCGGCAGCGGAATGTTGCACACCGTGCCGGACGCCTTGTATTCCACCAGCCCAGAGCCGGTGAGGTAGCCGCGGGCAATGCATTCCACCGGAAACATGTCGAGCTTCTTGCAGATCATGGCCCGGCCCTCCACCTCTGCCGGAACACCGTCCTCAACGGTTGAGCCGAGCACGTGGTGTTCCACGCCCAGCTGGTCAAACCACCAGAGGCTCAACTGGGTGAGGATGCGCCCTTTGTCCGGGATTTCGCTGGACAGCACATGGTCGTAGGCGCTGATGCGGTCGCTGGCCACCACCAGCACGCAGTCCTGCCCAAAGCGCTGCACGGTGGATTGGTCCGCGGGCTCGTAGAGGTCGCGGACCTTGCCGGAATAGATGTGCCTCCAGCCGGGAAGTTCCAGGGTGGCGGTGGCGTAACCGCGGTTCTGCGGATTCTCAGTCATGTCAGGCCTTTGCTTTCACGATGGGCATCGAGCCGGTGGCGCCGTAGGGCACCTTGATTTCGCCGCGGGCGGCCTTGCGGGCAATGTCGGTGCGGAACTGGGAGCCTTCCAGCTGGACCAGCTCCACGCCGTCGTACGCTTTTTCGCGCGCTTCCACCAGGTCGCTGCCCAGGGCGACGACGGCCAAAACCCGGCCGCCTGCGGAAACCACTTTCCCGTCCCCGTCCACGGCGGTTCCGGCGTGGATGACGTGCACGCCGTCCAGGGCTTCCACCTTCTTGAGCCCGCGGATGCGGTCGCCCGTGCGCGGCTTGTCCGGGTAGTTCCCGGACGCAATAACGACGGCGACAGCGGTGTCCTTGGACCACCGCAGCTCTTCTGCCTTGTCCAGTTCGCCCTTGGCAGCTGCCATCAGCAGCGCGCCGAGGGGGGTCTTGAGCCGGGCGAGGACCGCCTGCGTCTCGGGGTCGCCGAAACGGACGTTGAATTCGATGACCCGGGTCCCGCGGGAGGTAAGGGCCAGCCCCACGAACAGGACTCCGACGAACGGGGTCCCGCGGCGGGCCATCTCGTTGACCGTGGGTTGGGCTACCCGTTCCAGGACTTCCTGGACCAGGCCTTCCGGGGCCCACTCGAGCGGGGTGTAGGCGCCCATTCCACCGGTGTTGGGACCTTCATCGTTATCGAAGATGCGCTTGAAGTCCTGGGCCGGTGAGAGCGCCACGGTGTTATGGCCGTCGCAGAGGACGAAGAGGGAAACCTCAGGACCGTCCAGGAACTCTTCAATGACCACGGAACCGCCGGCGTCGAAGCAGGACTGGGCGTGCGCCAGGGCTTCATCGCGGTTCCTGGTGACCACGACGCCCTTGCCAGCAGCCAGGCCGTCGTCCTTCACCACATAGGGCGCACCGAACGTGTCCAGGGCGGAGGCTGCTTCCTCCGCGTTGGTTGCCACCAGGGCCATGGCCGTAGGGACGCCAGCCTCCGCCATGACTTCCTTGGCGAAGGCCTTGGAGGCTTCGAGTTGGGCAGCCGCCTTGCTGGGGCCGAAGACGGGGATCCCGGCCTCGCGCACCGCGTCGGAGACGCCCGCGGCCAAAGGTGCTTCGGGGCCAACCACCACGAGGTCCACGGCGAGCCGGGTGGCCAGCTCTGCGACTGCCTCCGGATCGTTGCCGTTGATGTTGTGTGTCGGGACCAGCTTGCTGATTCCGGCGTTGCCGGGCGCCGCGTGGACTTCGGACACGTTGGGGTCGGCGAGCAGGGAGCGGACAATGGCGTGTTCGCGGCCTCCGGGGCCAATGACGAGTACCTTCACAGTCTCCAAGGGTACTTTGTGCACCCTTTCCGTTCCTAAGCTGTGTCCTTCACCCGGGACACGATCAATCCGTGGCGGCCGCCACTCCGAACCATAGGCATGACAAAGCCTCTAAACCGGATTACGGGCGCCACCGCCATGGCCGCACTGGCAGGCGTGGTGGCAGCCGCCGTCGTACTTGCCGTTGCGGAGCTGATCGGCGCATTCTTCACTGCCCGGGCGACGCCCCTGTTTGCCCTGGGGTCCACCTTCATCGACTTCACCCCGCCCTGGTTGAAGGACTTTGCGATCGCCACCTTTGGCACGAACGACAAGGCCGCCCTGTTCGTGGGCATGGGGCTGACCATCGCGGTACTGGCCTGCATCCTGGGCGTGGTGGCCTACCGGAAATGGGCGCTGGGGGTCCTGGGAGTGCTGTTCATGGGGGCCGTAATCGTGGGCTGCGTGGTGACCCGCTCCGGCGTCAGCGGCGCGGACGCCATCCCTTCCATCCTGGGAACGGTTGCCGGCCTGGTGGTCCTGCGCCGGCTCATGGTGCCGCTGTGGGGGCTGCACACCTGGCCTGAAGCACCGGCGGACCGCGACGACGACGCCCGCAATCAGGGCGGTGGCACCAACCGGCGCCGGTTCTTCGCCACTGCCGGAGTCACTGCCGTGGCCGCAGGCATCGCCGCCACCGGCGGGCGCCTCCTGGGCGCTGCCCGCAGCAACGTCACCAAGGCCCGTGACGCGCTCACGCTGCCGGCACCGGCAAAGGCGGCCGCCCCGGTACCGGCGGGAGTCCAGTCCCCGGTGCAGGGAGTCGCCCCGTGGCTGACCCCCAACAATGACTTCTACCGCATCGACACGGCCCTGAGCGTCCCCGAAATCAACATTGACGACTGGGAGCTGCGCGTGCACGGACTGGTGGAGCAGGAGCTCACCCTCACCTTCCAGGACCTGCTGGACGCCCAGCTGATCGAATCCCATGTGACCCTGACCTGCGTCTCCAACCCCGTGGGCGGCAACCTCGCCGGCAACGCCAAGTGGCTGGGCCTTCCCATCCGCGACGTCCTTGCCCGCGCCAAGCCCAAGGCCGGGGCGGACATGGTCCTGTCCAAGTCCATCGACGGTTTCAGCGCTTCCACGCCCCTGGAAGTCCTGCAGGACGACCGGGACGCCATGCTGGCCATTGGCATGAACGGTGAGCCGCTGCCATTGGAGCACGGCTACCCGGTGCGGATGGTGGTTCCAGGACTCTATGGATTTGTTTCCGCCACCAAATGGGTGGTGGACCTGGAGGTGACCCGTTTCGCGGACAACAAGGCCTACTGGACCGACCGCGGCTGGTCGGAGCGGGGTCCCATCAAGACCATGGCCCGCGTGGACGTACCCAAGTCCTTCGCCAAAGTACCCGCCGGAAAAGTCGCCGTGGGCGGTACCGCCTGGGCCCAGACGCGCGGCATCACCAAGGTTGAAATCCAGATCGACAATGGCGACTGGGCGGAGGCCACGCTTTCCGACGAGGCCTCAACCGTCACCTGGCGCCAGTGGTCCTACGAGTGGGACGCCACGCCCGGCCCGCATTACATCAAGGTCCGCGCCACCGACGGCACCGGAGAGGTCCAGACCGACAAGCGCGCAGACCCGGTTCCCGACGGAGCCTCCGGCTGGCAGTCGGTCATGGTGACCGTCCAGTAAGGGGACCGCCCCATAGACTGGCGTTATGCCGCACAATCCGCACGCAACCTTTACCGTGGACTCCGCCGTCGAACTGGCCGTGATCGAACGCAGCGGGTTCGTGGAGTCACGGCACGTTGGCTCCGCCGTCCTCCTGTCCGCCGACGGCTCGGTGGTGACGGAGCTTGGCGACATCAACACCCCCGTCTATGCCCGGTCCGCGCTGAAGCCGTTCCAAGCCTTGGCCTCCATGCAGTCCGGGGTACCCCTGCGGGGCGCCCAGGTAGCCATCGCCTGCGGAAGCCACACCGGGTCCCTGGACCATATGGACGTTGTGGGGGGCATGCTCAAGGCGGCAGGGGTCCGCGAAGACCAGCTGCAGTGCCCGGAAGCATGGCCGCAGGACGAAACGGCCCGGAACTGGCTGGTGCGTTCGGAAAAGGGGAAATCCCGGCTGGCCTACAACTGTTCAGGGAAGCACGCCGCCTTCCTCTGGGCCTGCACGGAGAACGGGTGGGACACGCAGACCTACCTGGAGCCCAACCATCCCCTCCAGCAGCGGGTGCGGAACGTCATTGAGGAATACACCGAGGAGAAGATCGCCCATTTGGGGATCGACGGCTGCGGCGCGCCGGTGGCGGCAGTCTCGCTCAAAGGCCTGGCCAGGGCCTACTCACAACTGGCCAAGGCCCCTGGGGACCAGAGCTACAGCGCCAGGGCCGCCACCATCGCCACGTCAATGCTGGATTACCCGTGGGCCGTGCAGGGCCGGGGGGAAGCCAACACCGTGGTGATGGACGAGCTGGAGGTCATCGCCAAAATCGGCGCCGAGGGCGTCCTTGCCATGGCCACGCCCCAAGGGGTCTCAGTGGCCGTCAAAATCCTGGACGGGAACATCCGGGCAACCTCACTGGTGGCACTGACCCTGCTGGCCGCAGCAGGAGCCGTGGAAATCCCGGGCGTTGCCAGCGTCCTGGAGCAGGTGGTGGAACCCGTACTGGGCGGTGGCCGGCCGGTGGGACAGATCCGGTTGGGACCGGCGGTTTCCGCCCTCCTGGACTGACACCCGTCGTCAAACCCCGCGAATTCAAACCCCGCGAAAGGAAGCCTGGAAGCATGGCCGTAGCCCGCCGTCGTATTGACGTCCAGGAAGGCAAAGCAGCGCTGAAGGCGTGGCTGGAAGGTGCGCAGCCGCCGTCGGACGCTCCCCTGCCACGGACCGTCCTGGCCACTGCGGTGCGGTATTCCCTGGAGGAGCTGACGGCCCGCGCGCCGGGCAATTCGGTTGAAGTGCGGGTGCCGCCGTTTGGCGTCACCCAGTGCGTGGAGGGCCCGCGGCATACGCGCGGCACCCCGCCCAACGTGATTGAGTGCGACGCCGCCACCTGGCTTGCGATGGTCACCGGCCGGATGGCGTGGGCGGACGCCGTCGCAGCCCACAAAGTGGCGGCATCAGGCCTCCGCGCGGACCTCTCTGCCCTGCTCCCCCTCTAGCCTGCCGCCAACCGCCGCTCAGAGGGACCGGGCTGCCGGATCCGCCTCGGCCGGCTCCGCCGCTGCATGCGGGACCCGGTTCTGCAGCCGCGTGGACAGTGCCGCCACTACGGCGAAGGCAAACGCGCCGAGCGCGATCAGGACGGACATGACGGCAACCGTGCCGTAGCCCGCAGCCCTCGGATCAAGGAACGGGTAGGGGTACCAGTCCACGATGGGACCCCGGACCAGGCTGTAGGCAAGGTAGAGCATCGGAAACGAGAGCCACACCAGGGAGGTCCGGACCGGGATCCTGGTCCGGGGGAGGTCCACCAACCAGTCGATGACCATGACGGTTGGGATGGTGTAGTGCAGCACCACGTTGATCCACGGGATCGGCGTGTTCACGTCCACGTCGCTCAGCAACAGGCTGTACGTGATCCCGGTAATGGTCATGTAGACGGTGGCGGCGCCGCGGAGCAGCTCGAGCCATCGCGGGCTGCTGCCTTTCCAGGCGTACCAGCCCGCGATCGCCAGGGTCACGAAGGCAATGATGTTGGACTCGATGGTGAAGTAGCTGAAGTAGTTTCCGGCTTTGGCCCCGGGCACGTTCTGCACCAAGTGCAGGAACTGGAACAGCACGGCCACGAAGCCCAGCAGCGCGAACCAAAAGCGGAAAAGAGCCAGCCCCCTGTTTACGGTCATGGCCTGATCCTAGGGCCTTCCGGGCAACCAGCCCTGCAGGGCGGCTAACCGCGGCCGACGAAGGGCATGCCGGCGGCGGTGACCACCACCGAGCCCACACTGGCCGAGGCCGGCATGTTGGCCATCATCAGCACCGCGCGCGCTGCGTCGGCCACCGGGAACATCGGTTCCACCTTGCGGCTGCCGTCCGCCTGCAGCGCGCCGGAGCCCACACCGATGGTGTCCATGATCTCCGTGGCCGTGTTGCCAATGTCGATCTGTCCGCAGGTGATGCCAAAGCCGCGGCCGTCCAGTTCGATGCTCTTGGTCAGCCCGGTCATGGCGTGCTTGGTGACGGTATAGGCGACAGTCCGGGGGCGGGGCGAGTGGGCGGAGATGGAGCCGTTGTTGATGATCCGGCCGCCCTGCGGCTGCTGCGCCTTCATGGTCTGCACGGCGGCCGCCGCGCAGAGCATGGACCCCGTAAGGTTTACCGCCAGGGTTGCGTTCCAGTCCTCGAAGCTGATTTCGTCCACGCCGGCGGCCGGACCGAAGACACCGGCGTTGTTGAACAGCACGTCCACCCGTCCCCACTGTTGGCGGGCCGCCTCGAAAAGCTGCTCGACGTCGTCGGGCCGGGTGACGTCGCAGGGCACCACCAGCGCGTGCGGGTTGTTGTCAGCGGTTTCCTTCAGCTGCGCCTCCCGGCGGCCGGCAAGCGCCACGCGGTAGCCGGCCGCCAGCATCTGCCGGGCCACCTCCCGGCCGATGCCGGACCCGGCCCCGGTGACGACGGCTACTCTTGGGACCTGTTGAGGGCTGCTCACGGTGTTCTCCTGGTTCAGGGCTGCGCCGGCACGGCCGGCATGTTCAGCGGCCAGCCTATGACGGTTTTGGGCCTCGGGGCGGCGAAGGTCCGCACCTTGGAGGTGGACAGTTTCATCCGGACCAAGGATTCGGCGATGGTCACGGCGGCAGCCACCCCGTCCACCACGGGCACGCCTGCCCGTTGCCGGATCTGTTCGTCCAGCCCCGCCATGCCTCCGCAGCCCAGGACGATGACCTCGGCCTTGTCCTGGGTGACCGCCAGCATGGCCTGGTTGATGATGGCCTCCACGGCGCGGTCCGGCTCCTCCTCAAGCTCCAGCACGGCCATGCCGCTGGCCCGGACGGACGCGCACCTGGCGTCCAGGCCGGCCAGCTTCAGCCGGTCCTCGATGAGGGGCACCGTACGGTCCAGGGTGGTGACCACGGAATATTTATGCCCCAGGAACATGGCCGTGCTGGCAGCCGCCTCGGTGATGTCCACCACCGGTACCTCCAGGAGCTCCTGCAGCCCTTCGCGGCCGTGTTCGCCGTAGCCGGCCTGGATTACGGCGTCGAACGGCTCCGGATGGGACGTGACGGCGTCCATGACGGCGATGGCCGCCAGGTAGCTTTCAAAGTTGCCCTCACACGAGTCCGCGCCGAACCTCGGGGTAATGCCCACGATTTCTGTTCCGGGGGCGGCCACGCTGCGTGCGGAGGCCGCGATGGAATCGGTCATGGAGCGGGTGGTGTTGACGTTGGCGACAAGTATGCGCATGGGAGGGTCCTCTGTCCTGCGGTTCAGTGGGTGCTGGCGACGGCGATTGCCTCGCCGTCGTGGTCCACGAGCCGTTGGTTGCGGTCGGCGATGAAGAAGTACAGTGCCGCGGCAATACCGGCGGCAAAGAACCAGGCGAAGGGGGCAGCGGCGGCCAGGCCCGGAACAAACGCGATGAGGAGGGCCAGGACGGCGGCGGGAACCATGGCGATGATTGCCCTGGGGTTGACGCCCTTCTTGTAGAAATACGCCCCGTCCGGGGACGCCGTGTAGAGCTCCGGCACGTTGACCTTGCCGCGCCGGATCAGCCAGTAGTCAGCCATGACGACGCCGAACAGCGGGCCGAGCAGCGCACCAAGGCCGCCGAGGAAGTACACGATGACCAGCGGGTTGTTGTAGAGATTCCAGGGCAGGATAAGGAGGCCGATCGTGGCGGAGACCATCGCCGCCTTACGGAAGTTGAGCCGCTTGGGGAAGAGGTTGGTCAGTGCGTACACGGGGGCAACGAAGTTGGCCATCAGGTTCACGGCGATGGTCAGGATCAGCAGGGCGAGGCAGGCCAGCACCAGGAACACCGTGTTGGGGATGGTCTGGACGATGTCCGAGGGGCTCTTGATGATGGTGCCGTTGATCTTGAACTGGCCACCGGCCATCAGCACCACGATGGCCCCGAAGAGCAGCATGTTGATGGGAATGCCCCAGAAGTTGCCGCGCACCACAGCCTTCTTTGAGACAGCGGAGCGGGTGAAGTCGCAGAAGTTCAGGACGAAGGTGCCGTAGATGGACACCCAAAGGGCGCCGCCGGCGAAGATGGTGAGCCACATTTCCGGCCCTTGCAGGGCCTTGTCGGAGGACCACGCAATGCTTCCCCCGGCCTCCACGAAAATCCAGACGGCCATCGCGGCCATGGTGGCAAGGATGACGGGACCGGCGAAGGCCTCGTACTTGCGGATCATTTCCATTCCGAAGCTGACGATCACCAACTGGACCACCCAGAGAGCCACGAAGGCCATCCAGCCCAGCGTGGACAGGCCCAGGAGGGAATCCTTGTCCAGGTCCGCCAAGGCGGGGAACATGGCGACGAGCATCACCCGGAACACCACGGAAGCGAGATACGTCTGGATGCCGAACCAGGCCACCGCCACGGCACCGCGGAGGAGGCTGGCAATCTGCGCTCCCCTGATACCGAAGCTGATTCGGCTCATGACCGGGAAGGGGACACCGGTTTTGACGCCCATGAATCCGGAGAGGGTCAGGAGGCCGAACAGCAGCGCCGCGCCGATGCCCAGCGCCATGAGGATCTGCCACCCGCCCAGCCCCAGCGCGAACAGGCCGATGGCGAAGGCATAGTTGCCCAGGCTGTGTACGTCATTCGCCCACAGGGTGAAGATGCTGTAACTGGTCCAGCTGCGGCCCGCGCGCTTGGTCGGGGCAAGATCGGCGTTGTAGAGGGAGGGGCTGATGCTCATACCTGAGGCGGCACTGGCTGATTCGCAGAGTGCGTCAACGCTGCCGGCGGCATGTGCTGACGGCGTTGTCAGGCCCGGCTCCGCGTCAACGCCCGCAGTGGGAGGGGTTTGCATAGGGGTCTCAATTCGTTGGGGTATTCCGCGTGGTGAGGCCGACCTTCGTCGTTTCTGTTATTCCACATTGCGGAAATGAGATATTGAATAGTGAAATAAGGGTATGACTTGGGTCACTGGCGGTCAAGTGCCTTCCACAGCGCCGGCCGGTCACAAGGCGCTGTTTCGGACCCGAGCCTGACCGTCAGTCCCCAGTGGCAGCCGTCACGTTGACCAGAGCTCACCTTCGGAACTAATCTCGTCTAGCAATAATATTTTCTCACAATACGAAAACATGCGCCTATCGCATTCAAAGATGAAAAGAGGCTGCCGTGGCTGCAGGAGAAGATACCTCCCATATCCTCAGCGGGTTGACTAACCAGCTG
>NZ_JABFMW010000044.1 GCF_013359725.1 Pseudarthrobacter sp. C4D7
GCGGTTCTCCGGGCAATCAGCATCTGGCTAACAGCTTTAGGAGACACGCCCTAGTTGGCGTGCTGATTTCTCCTAACGGTGTCACGAAATCCGCCCTGATAAGAATCTGGAGTAGGAGATGGTGTGGCGAGGCTGGCTGTCACAGGAGGGCGCGGGAATGCGAGGATCCCCTTCGAGGTAGAGGCTTGATGCAACGCTGAAGGATTCCTGCTCCCGGCCGCAGGGTGGTTAACAGGCCGACGGAAGTCTTCGCTCACACAATCGGTAGTCTGGTCCTTCGGTCAGGCGTGTCAGTGCGCGCGTTCAAAAGTCTGCCCATAAGGCACGTTCGTATCCAGTGCTGCGGTGTACCTGGTTGCGCTGTGGCGCGTCAGGAGGATCCCGGTTCGTGCCTGGACGGCGGATTCGATCAGCTTCGTTATTGCCTCATCCAAGTGTTGCTGGAGGCTGTCAGCTCGGGTTGCAGTGATGTGGATGATGTGGGGTTCTGTGATTTTTTCTCTCATCGTGTCCTCGTCCGGCCTCGTCGCCACGGGGTGTTAGGTGTTGGCGCCGGAATGCCTCCGCCAAATCCCGGTCGGGGATAGGCGGAGGCATTCATGGTGTTTGGCTATGTCGGTAGTTATCCCAGTTCGCCTGATCCGGCACGGGCCAGCGGGGTCAGTTCGTCCCACAGGTCGGCGGGAATGTCCCACTCGGCGAGTTCTGCGGTCTGGCCGACGCGGCGGGGTTCGGACATCCCGACAATCGTCGACGCAACGCGCGGATCCCGAATGGAAAACTGCAGCGCCGCCGCAGCCAAGGGAACATCGTATGCCTTGCACAGCTGTTCCATTTTCCGGACCCGATCGATGATTGCCTTGCTGGCTGGGCGGTAGCAGTAGTTGGGGACCGCGTCCGGGCCTTTGACCAGCATGCCGCCGCCGAAGGGGGCGGCATTAACGAATGCCACACCACGGGCAGCGGCGTCCTGAATTAGCGGCTCGGCGGTCTGGTCCACGAGAGTGTAGCGGTTGTGGCTGATGACGACATCGAAGGCATCGGTGGCCAGGTACTTCAGTTCGAGGTCGATGGGGCCGCCAGCGACACCCAGGTGCTCAATAACGCCCTGATTCTTCAGATCCATAAGGGCCTCAAGGGGGCCTCCGGGCGCCGTTCCTTCCTCGAAGGTGATCTTTTCGGGGTCGTGGAAATAGACCAGTTGCAGTTTGTCCAGTCCCAGCCGTTCGAGGCTTTCCTCTACCGACTTACGGACCCGGTCCCCGGAAAAGTCCGTGGTGCCGACGATGGGGTCTACCTTAGTGGCCAGGACGATATTCGCCGGTAGTCCGCCCGCGTCTTTGATGGCTTCGCCGATCCGGCGCTCACTATCGCCTCCGTGCCCGTATTCGTTGGATGTGTCAATGAAGTTGAACGGTCCGTCGAAGACGCTGCGGATGGTCTGTACTGCTGTCTCGTGGCTGACTTCATAGCCGTACTGGGTGGGGTGGCTGCCCAGGGCACTTGTTCCCACACAGACTGGGGAGACGGATAGCCCGGTGCGTCCCAGGATGCGCTTCTGCATATTTGTCGTTCCTTTGAATCGGGTGTATCTGGTTGATTTCAGGTCGTTGAATTTCATGAGCCGATGTCAGTTGCCGTCCTGAGGGTGTGCTGGCTCGGGACGGCCTGCCATGGTTGCGGCGTGGAGTTGATGCTCCCTCCAGATTCAGCTGCTTCATGAATGAGGAGGGAGAGATAGTGGTCTTGGCAGGCGTCGGCCAGGGAGTAGCCACGGTGGCGATTATCCGGGGTCGTATTGCTTAGGCAGGTAGCCATGGCGATCTCCTCGTCGGAGAGCCGTGCGCCGCGGAACGGGTTCACGTAAAGTACTTCGCCGGCTGCGCTGAGGCTGTCGAGGTCGGCGCCTTCAAGGTTGCCGTCGACGCCGAGCTGGCGGCGTTCGATGGTCGCGCTGACCGGGTCTCCGCCGTCGTTCAACCAAGTGATCCGGTTGCCTGTGAGTTCAGCATGGCTGCCTCGGAGCTGGAAATGACGTCCGCGGAGGGGGTTGAACCACTGGTTCTCGGTGAAGTCGTAAAGGCCTGTTTTCGTGCCGGCGCTCAGGATCGCAAGCGTTACCTGGACGTTCTCGAGTTTCACGCGATCAGGCTTGCCCTGGCGGTCCGGGCCACTCATGAGCGGGGCCTGTTGGGCTGTCGCCAGGATGCGTACCCCGTCGTGTCCGAGGGACAGCACAGACCGCAGTATGGCAACGGCATGGTAGTCGTGGGTCCAGGACACAGCCGCGGAGCTAACCTCCCCGAACTTTCCGGAGCTAAGCAGGCGCCGGACTGCCTGGAAGACCGGGAGATAAGGGTGCTGCTCTGCAACCTGTACCAGCCCGGTGGATCCCACATCGTGCCACAGCGCGAGCATTGCGGGGAGGTCTGCTGCTGGCGGTGTTTCCGAAAGGACGGGAACGTTCAAGCTAACGAGCGCGCGGATGACGTCCGGGTTTGCCGTCCGGGGGACGCAGGTAATGGCAAGGTCAGGTCCCGCCTCGCTTACGGCGTGTTCGATGGTGCGGAATGTCGTTATACCCCATCGCTGTTCCATCTCCTTGCCTGCCTCTGCCGTACGGGTGACGGCCCCGACGCAGGCGAAGAGGTGCGGAAGGCTTCGGGCGATCCGAAGGTAGAAGTCGGCCCGCCAGCCCCTGCCGACGATGATGAAGCGGAGCGGCCCGCAGCCAGCTGCGTCATTCATGCGCCGGGTACCAGCACGGCGCGGCCCTGCAATTGGCCGTGCTTGAGCCGCTGCAGAGCCTGGTTGGCCTCGCTGAGGGGGAAGTCTTCGTGGACTGCATGGAGTTTGCCATCAACCGCCAGACCCAGTACGTCCAGCATGTCCTGACGGGTGCCTAGTACCGTTCCCACGACGGTTTTTTCATCGCCGATATCCATAACACCCACGGACTGCGAAACTCCGAGTACGACTCTGCCACCGGGTCTGATGACACGCAGCGCTTCGGCCACGGACCTGTCCGACGGGGCGAAGACGATGGCGGCGTCCTGGGATCCGTCCCGAAGGGCCACACCCCCTTCGCTTCCGGCAGGCACGTAGGCTCCCTCCGCACCCAGTTGTTCCGCCAGGGCACGAGCCCTGGAGCTGCGGGAGACGGCGCTGACGCGGGCGCCGGTAAGCCCTGCCATCTGCAGTGCCAGATGGCCAACCCCGCCGACGCCGAACACAGCAACGTTTTGGCCGGGGCGTAGCAGTGCCTTTTTCAAAGCGCCGTAGGCAGTGATGCCAGGGCAGAGCAACGGCGCTGCTTCGGTATCGGTCAGGGAATCGGGGATCCTGCACGCGAAGTCAGCCTTTGCCAGCATGACTTCGGCGTACCCGCCGTCGCGTGTTTCGCCTGTGATTTGGCGTTGCCGGCAGCGCTGCTCATGACCACTGATGCAGTGTTCGCAGCGGCCGCATGTGGCCCAAATGGGCTGGACACCGATCCGGTCGCCCACCGTGAGGTTGGTGACCCCAGGACCGACTGCCTTCACCCGGCCGACAACCTCATGGCCGGGGATGATGGGCAGCTCGGCTGGGGTGCCGGGCAGCCAGTCACCCTCGACCATGTGGAGGTTGGACCGACAGACCCCGCAGGCGAGCACGCTGATTGCGACTTCACCGAGTCCGGGCACGGGTTCGGGGACCTCGCTGTAGTGCAGCGGATGGTTCTCGATGGGTCCAGGGGTGCGGAGGACGGCGGCGTGCATGCGTGTGCCTTTCGGGTTTGCAGGTCTTGGTGATGGGTTTGCGGGCGTCCGGCCATGGGCCGGACGCCCGCAAAGGTGTCCCTTCGCAGGGCCGGTGGGTTAGTTACTCGACGGGGCGGTGAGCAGCCCGCGGTCCATGAGCTTCTGGATGTTCATGCCGCGGCGCTTCGCTTCACGGGCCAGCCAGCCTTCGGCGGGCAGCTCGTTGAGGTACTGATTCTTTTCGTAGATGGGCTGTTCGTAGATGCCGGCGTACATCTCGGTGCGCAGGTCCTTGAACCAGTTGGTGACGCCGTTGGCGGCCCTGGAGCGGCGCAGCGCCTCCAAGTCGACGACGGTGCTCACGAAGGAGTCACCGCCGCTGACGCCCTCGTTCTTAACCAGCACCCGGCCCTTGTGGTCAACGATCATGGACTGGCCACCGAAGAGGTCGAACAGGCTGCCGTCGTCGTTGCGCTGCGGACCAAGGTTCGGCGCAATTACGACGGCCTGGTTGAACATGGCGTGGGCGCGGTTCTGCAGTTCCCACATCCCCATGCCGACCTGCGGTTCGATCAGGGTGCCGCGGATGATGAGTTCTGCGCCGTTCATTGCCAGCCCGCGGGAGGTCTCCGGGTATGCGCCCTCATGGCAGATGATGTAGCCGATGTTGCCGATCTCGGTCTTGGCAACCGGGAAGAACGCATCCAGGAGGTTGCCGTTGCCCCGCTTCTGAATGAACTCATCCCAGATGTCGTGGGGGTTGGTGGTGCCAAGGGCCCCGCCTTCATACGCGTCCGAGGTGGACTTGTAACGCTTGTAGATAACGTCGCCGTTGGGGTCGATGATGAAGGCGACGTTGAAGAGGTGGCCGGGGAAGTCATCGTCTCGGACCAGGTAGAGCTCGGCGGCGATGTAGGTATTGAGCTGGCGGGCCTTCTGGCCGAGGATTTCAGTTTCGGGGCCGGGGATGGTCATGGCGAATGCCTCGTGGGCTTCGCGGTTGCCGGCCTTGAAGTCCGGCAGCATGCCCTGGATGGCCATTTCCGGCAGGACAACGAGCTTGACGGGGGCGCCGTCAGTGGCTGCGACCATGACGGCCGGGTCCATGAAGTCACAGATCCGCTTGGTGTTTTCGATGGCGTCTTCGCGCTTCTTGATGGTGTGGACGGTGTTGGACAATGCCACGACGGCATACGGGTCAACCATTTTGTTGTTTCTCTTTCTTTTATCGCGACGCCGCCCGGGTTTCAGGCAGCGGGTGTTCTTTCGGGTGGTTCGGGAAGCCGGTGTGGCCGATCAGACTTTGTCGAGGATCCGGTCGGCGCTGAGATACGCCAGTGCCTGCAGGGTCTGGGTCGGGTTGTAACCGGACAGCGTGGGGAACTGGCCGCCGCCTACGACGTACAGTCCCTCGCATTCGTGGGATTCGCCATAGATGTCGACGACGGAATCGGACGGGTTCTCGCCCATCCGGTGCGTTCCCACCTCATGGGTGGACAGGTGGTAGGCCGGAGGTGTGGGTTCGGACCAGAACTGGGTGGCGCCCATTTCCTCGGCGATGGAACGTTTGACCTTCTCGAAGTACTTCAGGGCGGCCAGATCGTGTGCGGACCAGTCGTGGGTGATACGCAGCGCGGGCTGTCCGAACTTGTCCTTCACCACCGGGTCAAGGTCGCAGTAGTACTTCTTGGACGGGAAGCTGGGCACCTGGTTGTGGATGCCCATCAGGCGACGGTAGTTCTCGGAGAACCAGTCCTTGAAGCCCTGTCCCCAGCGGCGCATTCCGGGCGGAAGATTGTGGGCGGCCTCAATGGGCTGAAGGTCGCCGGGAATGCTGGTAAGGACCGATCCCCACAGCACCCCCTCGTCGTTGTCCGGCACGCCGTCGCAGTTCAGGTCGTCCACGACGCTGGCGGCGACCAGGGGTGCCATAAAGGGGTTGCTGAACTCCGGCAGGACAAGGCTGCACCAGCCGAAGCTGTGCGTCATGAAGTTCCGGCCCACCTGTCCGTTGGCATTGATGCCCGAGGCGAGCAGCAGGCGGCTGTTCTCGAGGGCGTAGCAGGCCACTACCACGAGGTTGGAGCGCACCTGGTGGACGTTGCCGTCAGCATCGAAGTAGGAAACTCCGGTGATCCGGCGCCCGGAGGGGTCGCGGTCCAGCCTAAAAGCCCGTGAGTTGGAGCGGATTTCCAGGTTGCCTGTCTGCAGGGCTGCCTCGACGGACGTGATGCGGCTGGACTGCTTGGCGTTGACGTGGCACAGAAAGCCGTGGCAGAAACCGCAGTATTCGCATCCCTTGAGCGACTTGTAGTCTGTCGAAGCCACTGCCGCCGGCTGCTGGAAGGGGCGGTAGCCGAGACGCTGGCATGCCGCCTTGAACCGGTCATCGGCTGGCGCGGTGCGCAGTGGGGGCATCGGGAAACCCCTCTCACGCGGGGATTCGTAGGGGTTGCCCTCCGGGTTTGGTGCCCCCTTGACGTTGCCCGCCTGTCCTGAGACTCCGAGTTCCCATTCGACGCGGTCGTAGTAGGGTTCAAGGTCGTCGTAGCCGATGGGCCAGTCGACCATGGTGGAGTCCGCATCCAGGGCATCGGGTCCGAACCGTTCCTCGATGAGTGTCTTCATGCGGAAGTCGGCGTCGCGGTGGCGCCAGGCGGCGCCACCCCAGTGCAGGGTTCCGCCGCCGGGACCTATGGAGGGCGGCAGGTGGAGTGGTTCGCTGTTCCCGCGTACCCCGGCGGCCCAGGGGAGTAGCCGTGCGGTGGACTTATCGTCAGGCCGCCAGGTGACGGGGTCGGTTGCCAGCTGAGGGACGAGTGAGCCGCGGGAGTAGTACTTCACTTCGTCCTGCTTGAAGGTGAATTCCTCGGTGGTGTGCACAGGGCCTTTGTCAAGAGCCAGCACCCGGATCCCGGCCTTGGTCAGCTGTTCGGCGATGATCCCGCCGGATGCTCCCAGCCCGACGACGATGGCCTCTGCAGTTTCAGTCATCTGCTCGCTTCAACTCTCTGCGTAGATCTTCAAGGGTTTTGATGGGGATGGTTTTGGAATCGAAGCCGGCCCGCATTTGTTCGGCGTTGTAGCCCCACTGTGCCCCGGGGAAACCGACGAGTTGCCAGCCCAGTGCCTCGTGGTTGCCGCCGTACTGGGGGTCGCAGAACATGCCCTGGATAGTGTGTTCCCAGACGAGAGCGAAGAAGGTGGCCAGGAGGCCCTCATCTTCGGGGCCTTCCGGGGTTCGCGTGGATTCCGGGGCTGTGCTGGCTTCTATGCGCTCGAGCACCTCGTCTTGGCGTTCTTCGGGAAGCTCGGCGAACCGTTGGCCGTATTGCTCGGAAGTGAGCGCATTCAGGGCCTCGACTCCGTCCCGGTAGCAGCGGCGCAGGGCCTCGTCCTCGTCTGCGGTGGTCTTGTCGATGTAGGTGATGACCCGGGTTTCCCGGGCACCGGGCTTTCCGTCGCCGCTGGGAAAGATGCGTGCGCTGACGGCGTCTACGGTTTCGGCTTCGGTTTCCGTGAGGAACAGCCAAGAAACCTTGGTGGCTTCGTTAGTGGCGGGCATCCGCTTCCTCCTTGTCGCTTGCCGGGACGGCGCCGACGGGGTCCGCTTCAGCAGCCGGTTTCCCCGTGTAGCGCTGCTGGAAGAGAAGTTTTCGCAGGGCACCGGGCAGTTTGTTGCCTACCCCGCTGGTAAACAGGACGGCCAGCAGGATTACGGCGCCTTTGACGATCAGTTGGGGCTGGGCCTGAATGCCCAGCAGGTCCATGATGTTCAGGATCACGGCGATGATCAGGCCCCCCAGGACGGCGCTGACTGGGTCGCCCGTTCCGCCGAAGAGGGACGCCCCGCCGACCACGACGGCTGCAATTGCGTTGAGCTCGTAGCCCTCGCCGATGATGGCGCTGCCCTCGGTGAGCTGCGCGGCGATCATCACCCCGCCCAGGCCGGCAAGGAGGGAGGAAAGGCAGTAGGCGCCGATGATGTCCCGTTTGATGGGGAGTCCGGAGAGCCTGGCTGCTTCCGCGTTGCCGCCCAGCGCGAAAAGCCTGCGGCCGAAACGGGTCTGGGCCATAACCACAGCGAAGACAATGGTCACGAGCAGGGCGATCATAACCGGCGCAGGCATGGGACCGACGTTGCCGGTGAAAGCTGCGAGGAAACCCTGGTCCTCAATGGCTACCTGCCTCCCGGTTTGGAGCATGTAGGCCACGCCGCGGGCGATACTCATCATCGCCAGCGTCACGATAAACGGGGTGATACCGCCGTAGACAATCATCAGGCCGTTGAAGATCCCGATCAGTCCTGCCGTGAGCAGAGCAAGCAGGAGAGCGACTGGCCACGGCGTGCCCTGCTGGAGGGCGAGCCCGGCTATTACGGACGATACTGCGGCGACGGCTCCTACCGAGAGGTCGATGCCGCCGGTGACGATCACGAGGTACTGTCCGACGGCGAGGACGGATACTACGGAAGCCGTGATGAGGACTGAAATTAGGTTCCGTGAGGTCATGAAGTGCTGGGAGAGGGCACTGCCGACGAGAAGGACGATGGCGCCGACGGCCAGCAGGTATCCCTTGGATCCGAGCGAGGCGGTGAACGTGCGGAGCGAACTAAGGGCGGACGGCAGGCTATGGAACAGCCTTTGCGTCCGCGGCGCGGGGGTGTTGGTTGCCACGGGTTTGAACTCCATTGTTGTGGTTTCGGGACGGTCAGTTGAAACGGTCGAGAATTGCGGATTCTCCGCGTTGCTCGATTTCGCTACGGCTCACGGCGCCAACGGTCCGGCCCCGGCTGAGGATGAGCACCCGGTCGCACATCAGTGCCTCATCGATTTCAGAAGTGATCAGGATGATGCTGCCGCCCTGGTCGGCAAAGGAGCGGATGAGCTCGTAGATCTCAAGTTTTGCCCCAACATCCACGCCACGGGTGGGTTCGACGATGATCAGCGTGCTGACCCCGCTGACGAGCCACTTCGCGAGGGCAACCTTTTGCTGATTGCCGCCGCTGAGGTTTCCTACCGCTTCACCGACGTGTGCCGTCTTGATGGCAAGGGCATCACGCATGCCTACCGCTGCCTTGTGTTCTTTGGCTTTGTTCAGGAAGGACCCGGGCGAGAACCGCGGCAGGGAGGCCATGGTGATGTTCCGTGTGATGGACATCGTCAGGATCAGTCCCTGGGTCTTGCGTTCCTCGGGGAGAAGGCCGATACCCAGGGCGATCGAGTGGGCGGGATCCTGCCGGCGCCGCTGCCGCCCGTCAACCAGAAACTGGTCGTGCCGGGACTTTTCAGCTCCGAACAGGGCGGCGGCAAGCTGGCTTTGGCCGTTGCCGGACAGTCCTGCGATGCCGAGCACCTCTCCCTTGTGTAGGTCCAGGTCTATCCCGTGCAGGTTGTGGCCATCACGGAGGCCACGGACGGACAGGGCAACCTCGCCTTCGGTCCGGCCGGTGCCTAGCCTGGGCATGTCTCCAGGCCCCACCTGAAGCTTCGCTGACCGGTCAGGGCTGACCCCGCCGAGCATTGATTGCAAGATGGCATCGTGCTGCCTCTCGTCGCCGTCATGGAGGGCCACGCGGCGTCCGTCGCGGAAGACGGAGATTCTGTCACAGATCGCGTACATCTCGTCGAAGTGGTGCGAGATGTAGATGATGGCCAGGCCCAGCGTCTTGAGCTGGTTGAGCAGGTCAAACAGTTGGTTCACATCGTGCCGCGGCAAAGTGGCTGTGGGTTCGTCCAGGATCAAGACCCGGGCGTCGCGGGTGAGGGCCTTGGCGATCTCCACGGCCTGGCGGTGCGCGATCGGCAGCGATGCCACGGTGGCACGGACATCGATGTCGAACCCGAGGCGCAGCAACTGTTCGCGGGCCCGGGTACGGACTTTGGACCAGTGGATGGTGCCGAGGACGGTGCGCGGCAGCTCTCCGACGTAGATGTTCTCCGCTACGGAGAGGTGCGGGACCAAGCTCAGTTCCTGGTGTACGGTCATGATCTGCGCCCGCTGGGCCGCCTGTGGTGTATCCAGCGTGACGGCCTTACCGTCGATGAGGACTTCGCCGGTATCAGGCTTTTCCACTCCTGAGAGAATTCTCACCAGGGTGGACTTTCCGGCTCCGTTCTGTCCGGCGATGCCATGGATTTCTCCGGGCATGACCTCCAGATCGATGCCCGCGAGGGCCTGGGTCCCAGGGTAGGCCTTGGACACTCCCGATACCGCGATCAGTGGGCGCAGGTCGAGCCCAGCGGGTGCAGTCATGATGGTCCCGCTTACTCGGCGCCGGCGAAGGCGAGGCTGTCGCTGATGTACTGGCTGGCGTTCTCCGGGGTTACGGCCAGAGGAGGCAGTATCCGCGTTGCCGGGGAGCCCTCGCATTTGCCGGTCGGGGCGCCAGTTACCGCGGCGATGGCTTCGTCCACAGCGTAAGCGGCCTGCAGTGCCGGCTGGTTGAGCCCATCGGCGACCACATGGGAGGACGGGTCCTTGGCCATCGCCTTGATGACTTCCATGCCGCCGTCGAAACCGGCGAGGATGACGTCGGTTTTGCCGTTCTGATCCATGCGTCCTGCGCCCTTGAGTGCCTCGATCACGGCGGGCATCACGACGTCGGTCTGGTTGAACACGACGTCGACGTCGGGGTTTCCAGAGAGGACGTTGCGCATTGCAGTCAGTGTCTTGTCGGGCAGCGCTTCGCCGTAGTTGTTGGGGATCCGCTTGGTCTGCACCGTCGGGTGCTGCTCCATGTACTTGTTCCAGCCGGCCATGAAGCCGTTCTCACGGCTTTCGGTGACCAGTTCCTGTGGGAACAGTGCCTGGATGTAGAGGTTGATGGTCGAGTTTTCGCCCTTCTTGGCAACGGCGGCGGCCGCCGCTTTCGCTCCGACCAGCTCGGCCGTCGCTTCGCCGTCGTCGTGGACGTTGCAGGCCACCTTCTTGGCGAGTTCCTCTGAGACACGGTCATTGACGACGATGACCGGAATGCCGGCAGCCTTGGCGGCATCTATACCGCCGGCGACGTTTCGGTCGCCCACCGGCTCGATGATGATTGCCTTGGCGCCCTTGTTGATGAAGGTCCTCATCTGCTGGATCTGGGTCTGGGCGCTGCCCTGGGCGTCCACCGCTTCCATGGTCCAGCCCTTGGCAGTTCCGGACTTGAGGGCGCCGTCGGACATGGTGCTCAGCCAGGAGTTTCCGGCGATAAACCGCATGGAAATGCCGATCAGCCCTTTGTCCTCTGAAGACGTGCTAGCCGGTGCGGAACCACCGCAGGCTGTGAGGCCGATAAGGGTGGCAGCAGAGAGAGACGAGATAAGTGCGAGCCGCGCTGTTCGCTTGGTAACCATGGTTCTCCTTTGAAAATGGGTTGCGTGTAGCCAGGCTTGGGCCTTGGGGCCCGAAGCTGTAGTAGTGGCGGGCGGGGGAGCGGGCTTAGACCCTGCTTCCTGCCGCAAGACCTGCTGCGGTGCAGGGCTCCTTGAGGGCTCGGTTCCGGTCGAGATCGTCGCTGATGTCCACTCGTGTATGCGGCGCACGGCCGCGGTACAGAGTGCCCTCGTGTTGGACGGCAGCAGCCGCCCACGCCAAGCCTTCCCGGAGGGCATGGCGTCCGTTTGCGCCGCCGGCGAGGAAGCCGGCCAGCAGTGCGTCCCCGGCGCCCACGGCGCTGACGACGCGGTCCACCCGTGCCTGGCCGAAATAGCAGCCGGAATCGTCGAGGAGGATTGCTCCGTCTGATCCAAGGCTTGCCAGGACGGCACGGGCTCCCCGGCGTCGAAGTTCTTCGGCCGCGTCAACGACGTCGCCCAAGGTCTCCAACGCCCGTCCGGTGAGTTCCGCGAGCTCACTGGCGTTGGGCTTGACCAGGTCAGGCCCGAACGGAAGGATGCCCCGCAAGGGTGGCCCTGAAGTGTCGACGGCAACGCGGGCGGTTCGTCCGTGTGCCCCTTCCACCAGATCGATGTACAGCCGTTCCACCGCTCCGTCCGGCAGCGTCCCGCATAGGACTAACCAGTCATCGACGCCAACCTGCTCCAAGGCTTCCCGGATCAGGGCTGCGGCCTCCGCATCGCTCAAGCTGGGGCCAACCTCGTTGATCTTGGTGACAGTCGCATCAGGTTCCACCAGGCTGACATTGCTGCGGATTTCCTGGGCGATCGGCACCGCGACGTAGGGGACGTCCAGATCCGAGAGCATCCCGGTGATTTGCACTCCGGTGAAGCCGCCGGCAGGCAGGACAGTGACAACGTCGACAGCGTTCGCATGCAGCGCGACAGCAACGTTGACCCCCTTGCCGCTGGGCTCGCTGTAACTCCGGGGGCTGCGGACAACGTCCCCGTGGCGCAGGTGCTCAATGCACATTGTTCGATCAAGGCTGGGATTGGGCGAAACGGTCACGATCATGCCAGTTCCACCTCCACTCCTGCTGCCTTGACGGCCTTGAGCTCACGGCCGTCAAGGTCGGAGTCGGTGATGATGAGATCGATGTCGGCAAGGTCGGCGTGTTTGCAGTTGCTCACACACCCGAATTTGCTGTGATCCGCCAGCAGGACACGGCGCCGCGCACTTGCCAGCATCAACCTCTTCACTGCCGCTTCCGCGGGGTCGGGAGTGGTAAGCCCGCGGTCGACCGAGATGGCGTTCGCTCCGAGGAAGGCAACGTCGACGTTGATCTCCGCAAGCGACCGGGATGCCCAGTCATCCACTTCGGCCTCCGTGAGGGGACGGACCCGTCCGCCGAGCGTGTGAACCGTCAACAACGGCCTGTCCAGCAGGCTAGCGGCAATACTGAGCGTGTTCGTGTACACGGTCAACTCCTTGTCATGTGGAAACATCGCTGCCAGCCTGCCGGTGGTGGATCCTGCGTCGAGCAGCACCGAACCGCCGCTGGGCAGGTGCCGCAGCGCTGCCTTGGCGATGCGGGTTTTTTCGTCGATGAAGTCTGTCCGCGCCGAGACGGCTGGCTCATAAGTCAGCCGTCCCACCGGTACTGCTCCGCCGTGGACCCGGCGCAGCAGGCCCAGCTGGTCCAGTGCCAAAAGGTCCTTGCGCACGGTTTCACCTGTGACACCAAGTTCCTCCGCAATCGCGGCCGCCTCGGCACGGCCCTCTGTGCGGAGGCGCTCAAGGATGAGCGCGCGCCGCTGCTCCGGGAACGGGGCACGGGAATCGGAACGTGCTTCATTACGCTCAGGGAGTGGGTGCATTAGGAAACCCCTTCCGGCTGGAGGGCGCTCTCTGAGGTCCGCCGAAGGCTGGGGCTGGAGGGAAAATCTGCAATGGATCCGTAGAGGCCTGCAGCGAGGCCTCCGAAAAGGGCGGCCCCGCGTGCGCCGGCTTCTTGGGCCGGTGACACCGTCAGGGCACCGAACACTTTCTCCTTGCTCTGCAGGAGTGCAGTGCTGCGCGACCAGCCTCCGGTCACCACCATCCGGGACGGCCTGCCTGCCGCACGGGTCATCAGGGAGTGTATGTCTACGGCCTGCCCAGTTACGGCGTCCAGGGCTGCCCGCCAGATGTCTGCCGGGCTTGTGGCGCCACTGGCACCGTGAAGGGTCAGTTCCTGCCTGGCGTCGATCGTCGCATGGAGCGGGCTGCCGCCGGAGGGCCCGGCTTCAAGGCTCGCGATGTCGGTGCTCTCGAGACCGAGCATTGTCAACGCGTTCCGGAGTACCAGCCCGGCCTGTGTGCCGCCGAGCAATGTCCATTTGTCCTCGAAGACGGACCAGCCTGCAGTAATTCCTGCAGATGTCAG
The DNA here is from genome assembly GCF_013359725.1 of Pseudarthrobacter sp. C4D7. Classification (GTDB taxonomy): domain Bacteria; phylum Actinomycetota; class Actinomycetes; order Actinomycetales; family Micrococcaceae; genus Arthrobacter. Next base: position 13,489 of record NZ_JABFMW010000044.1, read on the forward strand.
CTCGAGCAGGGTCTGTTCGGAAAGGGCTGGTTCCATGATGCGCACCAGCGCTTCGGCAGTTCCACAGGAGTCCAAGACATCGCCGGCAAGGTAGGCGCCAGCTCCTGCGACGGCTGCCTGGTGGTCATGACCGGCCACCGTGATGGCCGCCCCGGTGAGGCGGTTTATTCCTGCATTGGCGCTCACGGCACCAAGGTTGGTCCCCGCCAGCACCAGTTCGGGCATGAGTGCCCGGTCGGCCCCCGACCATTCCAGGGTTTCGTTCCACCAGTTGCGGGAAGCGAGGTCCATCCATCCGGTGCGAGAGGCCAGGGAGAGCTCGGAGACGGGCGCCCCGCCAAGTGTAAAGGCCGCCCACTCCGCGATGTTGAAGCGCCTGGTCGCGCGGCGGGTCTCCGGTACGTGGGTGAGGAGCCACCGGTGTTTGGTCAGGGACCACTGTTCGCGCATGGGAAGGCCCGTGCGGACGGAAAAGACGTCTTCGGACATGGCTTCCCGCAGGCTTTCCAACTCCGCGAGGTCCCGCTGGTCATGCCAGGCGATGACAGGCCCGATAGCGTTGCCGTCCGGAGCGGTCAGCACACCCGATTCCCCCATGCTGGTGATGCCAATGGATCCCACGGCGCCGTCCGGTGCCGTGGCCAGCGCATCGCACAGGGCCGAGGCTGCGGCCTCGAGAAGCTCGGAAGCGTCCAGCTGAACCCCGTGGGGCGAACGAGACCAGGGAGTCGCAGCGCGTCCGTCGGCAAGGGCAGCGCCGTGCTCGTCAAAGACCACGGCCTTGATCGCCGTCGTGCCGATGTCGAGTCCTACGAGAAGCACCGTTGCATCCTGCCTGTTGGTCGATTGGAAGATATTGGATATTGTTGTTTTTCATTGGAGATGTTGTCAAGCTCACACTTAGAGGCCGCGATTCAAGGGGTTGCGGTTCCAACTGAAAGCAACTGGAGGGCACAATGGCATTGGCGCACACGGGGGAGCTCATTGGCGACGCGGCCAGGAACGGCGTTGGTCTTGCGGCCTTCAACGTCATCAGCCTTGAGCATGGGGAAGCCATCATTGAGGCTGCAGAAGAGACAGGCCTGCCCGCGGTGCTGCAGATCAGTGAGAACTGCATTCGATTTCATGGCGGCCGGCTTGCCCCGCTGCTAAGTGGGCTTGCGGTGCTGGCGGAGTCCTCCCCGGCACGGGTGTCCCTGCACTTGGATCACATCGAGGACGAAGAGATCCTTGCGCAAGCAGCCTCAGGTGCAATCACGTCAGTCATGGTTGACGCATCGCGGCTGGGGTACGCCGACAACGTCGCGGCCACACGAAAGGCTGCCCACTGGGCCCATGCCAAGGGATGGCACGTGGAAGCAGAACTCGGAGAGATTGGCGGAAAAGATGGTGCGCACGCCCCGGGAGTGCGCACGGATCCCTACGAGGCCGCAAGTTTCGCCGCGTCGACGGGCGTCGACTCACTCGCGGTCGCCGTCGGCAGCTCCCACGCCATGACGTCGCGGACAGCGCGGCTGGACCACGAACTTATCGCCCGAATCAAGGCAGAAGTGGCTGTGCCGCTGGTACTTCACGGTTCTTCAGGGGTGCCGGATGATGAACTAGCCCTGGCGGTGTTGTCAGGGATGGTGAAAATCAATTTGGGTACCATCCTGAACATCGCATTCACGGACGCGGTACGCTCCGCGCTGGAAGCCACGGATCTCGTGGATCCCCGCCGTTATCTTGCGCCTGCGCGTCAGGAGACGGCGAAGGTCGCAAGCCGCTTGTTGCGCGTTGTTTCCACGCGCCGGACCGTCGTCTTATGAATCCGCGCCAATACCGAATTTCCTCTGCCGGATACAGTGCTGCAATCGTCCTCGAGGGGGCAGCTGTTCGCATGCTCACTCATCAGAGCCGTGATCTGATCGTTCCGTTCGCTCCCGGCGAGCCAATGCCGGACTACCGGGGCGCCCTCGTTGCACCCTGGCCCAACCGTATTCCAGACGGGCGCTACAGCTTCGGTGGGCTTGAACAGAGAGTGCCGATAAACGAACCCTCCAGGGCGGCCGCCCTGCACGGCTTGGTGTCACATGCGCCCTGGTCGCTTCATCACCATGACGAGGCAAGCATCCGCCTGTTGCATATCCTTCGTCCGTCCGAAGGATATCCCTTCGAATTGCGGCTCGAAGTCAGCTACACCGTGGACGAAGCAGGTTTTCATACCACCATCACCACCACCAACACCGGTGAGCACACTGCGCCTTACGGGACGTGCCCACACCCATATCTGATCGCCGGCCCCTCGCCCTTGGACGCCTGGCATTTGGAGCTCAATGCCTCAACTTTCCTGGACGTCACACCGGACAGGCTCATTCCGATACAGCGCAAGGCAGTAGATGGTACAGCGCTGGATTACCGCCGTTCCAGGCCGTTGGGAGGGACGGCAATCGACCATGCCTTCACCGATCTCCGTCCCACCGCTGCCGGCCGCCGAGGGGTTACGCTCTGGGATCCAACTGGTACGGGCGTTGCCATGAGTTGGGGAGACGCCTGCCCATGGGTCCAGATTCACACCGCGGACCACATCATCCCAGAAAGGCACCGGATTGGTCTGGCCGTGGAGCCAATGACCTGCCCTCCTAATGCGTTCAATTCAGGGGACGATCTTGTCGTTCTGCTCCCGGCAATGACCCACAACGCGCAATGGAGCATTCATGCGCTGTGACATGACGCTAAAGCGTCATCGCTGTTGTTGGCCAACAGCGCCAACAACAGTAAGGGGACGGCGATGACGGGCTCGACTTTGGGTAGCGAAAACAAGGCTGAACAAAAGCCTCCGGATCCCAACCAGGACTGGACTGAGATCCGCACGAAAACAATTGTGGAGGTCCGCCACTCGTCCGGCTATTCCTATCAGGCCGTTGTGGATGAAAAATCGTCGGATTCCAGCGTGGTTTGGGTACTCAGCACTGACGGACAGGGACGAAAAATGTACTGCAACTGGGATGGAGTCGAACTAAGGAACAGGGCCGCCTTCAATGAGTCCCCTCGGACGGGCACACATTGACGTTTAATGCACTTTCGTCACGCGTTCCCGGAAATTGTCAAACCATCGGGGTTTTAGGCGGACCCAACTGCTGCGGACATACGGGGTATCAAACGCTTTCGAACGGACTAAGGCGGTAATTTCTTATGAACGGAACAAATAGCCATCAACTTTCGGGCAAGACTGCATTCATCACGGGAGCCAGCGGCGGGATTGGTGCGGCCGTCGCCGGCGCCCTGTCCAGATCGGGAGTTGCTGTGTCCATGGTGTCACGGACGGGAATGGGTCCTGCACTTCCTAACAGCTTGACCTTTGCGGCCGATGTCCGGAACCGGGAGGCGATGAAGAGCGCCACCGAAAGGACGGCGAAGCACTTTGGAGGCATCGACATCGTCGTAGCCAACGCAGGCGTCGGTTCATGGGCGCCCTTCATTGAGACCCCCCACAGCGACGTTGAGGAAATGACCGATGTCAATGTGACGGGTCTCTTCAACACTGTGACCGCTACGCTTCCTTATTTGAAGGACAGAGGCGCAGGAGACATCATTACCGTTGCATCCGAAGCCGGTCGTCGTGGACTGCCGGATGAAGCCGTATACGTTGCCACGAAGTTCGCTCAAGTCGGATTCACGCGTTCATTGGACCACGAACTCAGGGGTAGTGATATCCGGTGCACCAACATCTGCCCGGGAGGAGTCGCGAGTAACTTTGGCATGGGACGAGGCCTACGCTTCCCCGGTATGCCCGAACTGGAAAACATGATGACCCCTGACGACGTGGCCGATGTAGTCTTGTTCGCGCTCTCCCGGCCGCGGCACATGAGAATCCTCGAAGTCGCCTTCCGTCACATGTCCGAGCAATCCTGGGGCTAACAAGGCCGCGAGCAAGAACGCTCAGCAGCAGGCGGCAGCAACTTGTTTCCCCACGCTTCCTGCTTCGCCACGTAGTCATTCTCCCACCCGACCTGCGATAGGACGGAGACGCGTCCGCCTCATCCACAAGCGGGCCCATTCATCCCCTAGATCACCCGGTAACGGACGAGACGGCGGGCAAGCGGGGAACCTGAACGAAGCACGAATACTGCACACTCCGTCGAGCTAATCCCCGTCGCGGCCTTTTCGGTCTTAGTCATTCTGCTCGCCCGAAAGGGCCTCCTCGTCGAAAGCGTCGTTGTCATCTGCGGTTTGCTCGGGGTGAATGCGCTTCGGTGCACCGACTAGGTCGGCGGGTACGGGCGGATCCTTCTCATAATCACGTGTCATGAGGCTCATCCTATGAGCCTCGGAGGCTGGGGCACGGCGAGGCCAAGATTGTCCGCCGAGCCCTGTGGGGTGGGATAGTCGACGCGTTGATGCCGGCCACCGTGGTGAACCAAGATGCCGACAGCCATCGAAAGCAGCGGTGGGTCAGTAAAGCGCGAAGTTCCGTTTATTGACACTGGACCACGATGTTCTCAGATTCCACCCCGGACCCGCTGAGCAGGACGATCTGGCGCCTGCTGCTTAAAGTAGCGTCAGCGCTGACCCTCGGCAGAGCGCCGCCACGATCAAAGGATGAATCTTGAACCTACGTAAAAGAGGTCGGAGAACGGTAGACATTGACGGAGTGGCCAAGGCGCCAGCCGACAACCCGCACTTACCCCTCCTACTTAAACGCCGATAATAAAGATTATGTAAAGTCGTTTGCTTTAATCTTCAAGCAATCTCTCATCTTCAGGTTACATCTACCGCGCTTGCTGCGCCATCCGGAGCACGCGCCAAGAGCAGTGCGAAACTCCCCCTGAACGTCACCCCTCCACTCCACGAGCCGACATTTCGCGCGTTTTGTGTTGCATTTCGGTTGTTTTACTTTTGCAATCCTGCGACGATTGAGGCATGGAAGCAACGACCCGGCATGACATTCATCTGGGGACCACCCGGATGAACATTCACGACCTTGTGCGCGAACTCAATGAGAATCTGGGTACGACGGTCGTCCAGACCATGGCCGGCGTGAAGGACCGCACGTCTCCGTTCCGCTGGGCCAAGCCTGACGGCCCCGAGCCCCGCCCGGAAGTCGAGTCCCGCCTGCGCCTGGGTCATCGCGTCTGGAAGACCCTTGAGCTCGCTGAAGGAAAGCATGTCGCGTTGGCCTGGCTGATGGGTGCCAACCCGCGCCTGGACGAGGAACTTCCTGTCCTTTACATTCAGCAGCTGCGTTCCCGTGAGGTTTTGGGAGCCGCCGAAGCATTCGTGAATGACACCTACGCCGCATGATCACGACCGCCAAGGGGCGCCGGTGCGCCTCGACGGGGCTCACCCTTGTCCAGGCCGCCGGCCAGATTTCGTTCAGGGTGGCGAAGGACCGCTACGGTGCGCTGTCGGTCAGGAAAAATTCCATCGTTGGCCCGATGCCCATCGGAACGGCCGCGACCAGCGATTCCCGGGGACGGTACGACAGCATAGGCTCAACGATCTACCTCGCCGACTCCCGCCAGTGCGCCTACGCCGAGGTGTTGCTCGGCTTCCGGCAGCAGCGCGCGTCCGTAGCCAAGGCCGCGGAATCCATCGGATGGACGGTCGAGGACTACATCACCAGTGTCCGGGCCCAGGCCGAGGAGAACGGGATTGACGTCCCATGGGCCATATCCGCGGACTGGCAAATGGACCGTTCGATTTACGAAATTCGCCTCCCTGGTCAGGGGTGGTGGGTTCAGATAGACGACGCGGCCACCCTCCGCGCCCTTGAAACCCTCACACCAACCACGGCGGGGCTGACCGAACGCCTGCAGCTCCTCACGGCCGGCTCCTTCACCAGTGACGACCGTGATCTGACAACTCTGCTCGCGCACGTCATCCGCGGAACGGTGTTAGACGATGGCTCAGAACCACTGGGTATCAGCTACCCATCAAAAACACTGACTGGAAGGTGCTGGGCCTACTGGGACCGACGGGCTGACGAAGGCCTCTCCCCCAGCCGCAACGGCCTCCTGCAGCTGACCTCCGAAAATGTCGGACCGGACCCTGAATTCCACCGTGTAGCCGAACTGTACGGTCTACCGGTCCTCGGAGCTCGCCCGTGAAATCAAGGACATCTTCCGAGCGCCGCCCCGGTAGGCCGTCCACCGCTGGCGGCTGCAGGACTGCCGTCCGTTGGCAGAGGGGTCCCGGCTAGATCAGGCATCAGGTTCTTCGCCACTCTGAGGCTGCTCGGGGGTAATGCGCTGCAGCAGCGCGTCATGGGCTTCCTGGAGCGCGTCCGCGCGGGCCTGCGCGGCGGCCGCCCGGGTTGCTGCTGCCGCAGCTTCGGCCGTTGCTTCCTGGCCGGCTGAGCGGGCCTGTTCTAACTGCTCGGCATTGGTGGTTAGCTGGCGTTCCAGCTCCTCTATTTTGGCCACCAGTTCGGAGACAGCGGACTCCTTGTCGGCCGTCACTTTGTCGAGGTCGGCAACAAGCTCGGCGACCTCTTCATTCAGCTCCTTTTTCTCCCGGGCCCAGAGCTCGCCGGTGGCGGCGTGGCGCTCGTTCGCAAGGGTGGACGCTTCCGCCCAGACAGCCCCGGCCAGACGCGCCGCCTGCTCGAGGATGGCCGGCGGGGTCGCCGCGACCTGACCTCCTGCGGACTGCTTCTCCTCGGCCCATTCCTTCAGATAGCGGGTGGCGTCGGCGTTACTAACGCCCGCAGCAGATCGAACAGTGGACACGGTGGGGCGCCGCTCGGCGCTGATCTGCTCAGCAGCAGCAAAAACCCGGTCTTTAGCACTCGAGCTCATTCACGATCCCTCAAAAGTAGTAGTAGTAGCAAAACTACTCCTACTACTACTAACCGGCAATACCGCGACCGTCCCGGTGCCCGCGGCCTCCGTCCATGTGGTGGGTAGGCCCCGGGCCAGAGGGGGCTGGGTAGCGGGGATCCTTCGTGGGTGGCCTCCCAGGCGCAGAGCGGTTTGCGGCGCCGCCCAAGAGGCCTTGGACGATACGCGTCACGAAAAAGAGTAGGAGTAGTAGTACACGGTTCCTACTACTACTGCTGGAGTGCAAGGAGCCCCCATTCGGGTCTGACTGTGCCCCGGAGATGATTTGTCCTGGCTGCTTTGAAGGGCAGAACGTTTGGGGGGTGACTGTGACTCAGGATGCAGTGGCAGCATTTACGGCGCTCTGCTCCCAGCGTGTGGCACCCACCGGCATGTCGCCCCGGACGTGTCGCTGCACCGCATCCGCACGGAGCCTCAAGGAGCTGGCGGCCCAGCTCGATGAAGCCGGTGGCCACCGCAAGGGCGGGGGCGTCTCTTGGGAAAAGATCGGCAGGGCTTTCGGGATCAGCCGGCAGGGTGCCCAGAAACGCTGGGAGGCTGTATCCGCGGATGAGCGCACGCCAGCGTAGGACGCTTGGAGCGACGCCGGACCGCCCCGGAGCACAAGGGGTTTCCGCCCCTTCAGCGTCCCTATTCCCCTTCCGGCACGTCGTCCGCCAGTTCGCCCGCGGCGATCCGCTCAGCGGTGCGCCGGTATGCATCTGCGATATAGTCCTCGAGATCCTGGCGGCCGACGCGCCAGAGCCCCCTCGCTCCAACCTGAAAAGCGCGAAGCTCTCCAGTATGAATGAGGTTCCGGATGAGGCTGCTTTTGCAGTTCAGTTCTTCGGCGACCTGCTCGATGGTCAGAAAGCGGCGTTTGTCGTGTTCAGCGGTCACCCGGACATCCTAATGTGAGCAGCACCCAGCCCGGGGCCAGTTTGCGGGCCCCCGGCCAACCCGTGAGATTTCCTGGGCTGGACGGCCTGCAGGGCTTACCGGCTCATGCCCTTTTGGAGGAGCTTTGTCAGGCCGTTGGCTCCGCGCGTCTTGCGGGCCTTTGCAGGCCTTGATCCCTTGCCTACGGCTGCGCTGGGCGGTGTGGCCTGGTCTTGATCGGAATTGAGCCGTGCTTGTACAGCCTCGCGGTCGGCAACCCCTTCGAGGCTGGCCGCCAGTTCCTGGCGGCGCTCGGCTGAGTCGTATGTGGCTCCTGCTTCGTCACGCAACTGCTCGGGGTGGTGATTGGCACGGGCGGCTGTCCAGTCTTCAATCAGCCGCCTTTCCATGTCGTCCTCCAGGGCTACGCTGTCTGCAAATTTGTGCCGCTGCTCCCAGTTGTGCGCCTCGATGGGTTTGGTCTCCCGGAGCCAGACCAGCGCTTCGTCCAAGTCCTCCTTTGAGGGCCGATCAACGGCCTCCGCGCGTTTCCTGTCTTCCCGGTCGGCCTCGGCCAGCAGTTGCACAGCCTGGGCGTTTTCATCATGGCCGGCACGGTGTTCCTGTTCTGCCTGTTCGCGGTCCCGCTCGGCTTTAGCCAGGGCCTCCGCCACCGTTGCTTCACTGGCGCCGAGGTTGTCCACGTCCAAGCCGTAGCGGCGCTGCACTTGGTCGCGGATCACCTCAACCGCGTCACGCGCCGCCGGGTCGTGGTCCTTCCAGGCGGTGGCCGCCTCATGTGCCCTTTCGACGTCGCGGCCGGTGGCTGTGTCCCACCACCGGTCGTCCATGACCGGGGCGAGCTGTGCACGGGCAGCCGCCCGCTCGGCGTCGAACCGGGCCTGCAGTTCGCGGCCCTGTTGTTCCTCGGCGGCTTGGGCGCGGCGCAGCTCTTGCTCGCGTGCCCTGGCCAGTTGCTCACCGAGCCGGCCGGCAATAGTCAGCCCTACGCGTGACATTCCCTCAAGAGCCTCATCAATGCCGTCAGATTCGCTCATGGTTCCCCTCCTTGGTGTTATCTCTCAATGTCTGTGCGGGCACTCCCGCTTCGGGTGCTCGCGTGGGTACGTGCCTGCACGTATTTCGGCGGCAGCACGGAGCCCGGGGACCGGCCGGCGACCTGGCCGGCTGTACTCGCGCGTACCGCGGCGGCAGTTTCGCTATCCGCTGTGGGCGTGGTCGCTGGGACGCTGGGTAGTCCGGCCGCGACCTGGCTCAGGTGGTGCTTCACCATGTGGCTGATTTGGCGTGCTCTGCGCAGATCATTTGATGCCTTGTGCATGTCGTGGACTGCCTTTGCGACGTTGAGCAGCTGGCGCAGCATGATTGCCTGTGCGGCGGTTCCGCTGCCGCCCATCGAGGCTGCCATGAGCATGAGCGAGGCTCCGCGGGCAGATGGTCCTGCGCTGCGGATGGGGCGGACTGGGTAGCGCCGCAGTTGTGCCGTCTTGGACAGCTCGTCGGCTGCTGCTGCGAGTGGTCCTGGCGTTGCCTCGGTTGCCGTGGACCAGGCAGCGAAGGCGCCGGATGTCTCGCGTGCAACGTGCGCCCAGGTCGCGTGATCGTCCAGCGGGACGGAGCGCAGCGTTTCGCGGAGCCGGGCAATTTCGTCGCTGTACTGTTTCCACATTTGCGGGTCCGGTTCGTGGGCTTCGCGGCCGATCGTGACCGGGCGGCGTCCACGTGCAGCTGCCTGCCATTCTGCGACCGCCTCGGCGGCACCTTGTGGGCTGTCAGGCCACTCGGCACGGAGCTTGGGCAGGGCAAGGTCTTTGGCGAGGTGACCGCCGCCGAACCAGACAGGTCGGCCACCTTTGGGGGGACGTTCTGCCACGCTGTAGCCGACCACGACGTCGTCACGTCCGGACGCGTACCGCGGCCTGACCAGGGCGCCGGTGCGGCGAAGACGTCGAATGAATTCGGCCTCATCCTGGGCCGAGGTCGCGCAGGCACGGACTTTGCGTTCCAGGGACCGGCGTTCCGGTTCCGGTGCTCCCCGCCGTTCGGAGGCTTCGCGTTCTCCCGGCCGTAGCCCACGGGTGGAATGCGTGGGTGAAAGTTCTTCCAGCCCGTACTTCTTCTCAAGCTCCCGGGCGGCTTGTTGTGCCCGGGGGAAGTCCCGCCAGCTGCTCCACTTCGTTCCGTCCTCGCGGACCATGGAGGCAGCGAGGTGGATGTGGTCGTTTCCGGCTTTGCTGTGGCCGTGACGGATCGCGACCCACTGGGCCGGCGCCCGTCCGCTGGCTTCGCTGAACCCCATCTCGTCCATGAAGTCCTGCGCAATGTCAGCCCACTTCGCGTCGGTAAGGTCGCCTTCATCGGCGCGCAGGGAAAGCGAGCAGTGCCAGACATGCCCTCCGGGAATCTCCACGCCCAGGACGCTTCTGGCCCGGTCCAATTCCTTGGCAATGGCCTGCGCCGCGTCGGCGTTCAGTTCGTCATCGTTGTGCCAGGCCATGATCGACGGTGAGCCCGCGACCAGGTGCGGGTCGGTGTGTTCGTTCGCCCGGCCTGGGCCGGCAAGGTACGCGATGAGCCCGTGCATGCGGGTGCCCTTGGTGATGTTGGGAATCATCAGCGCACCATCGAATCCAGCATCGTATTGACCCGGTCAGCGACCGCCCGCACCCGGGTCAACACGGTGCGGGCTGCTTCGGGGAATTCGTCCGTGGCGTTCGCGTGCCGGGCGAGCTGGTTGACGTTGTTCGACAGGGCAGCAAGGTAGCGGCGGGCCGCGATGAATTCCACAGCCATCGCCCGCCGCTCAGCCAGCGACTCGGAGTTCTCCGCGTACAGGGCAGCACTGACAAGAATCTCCGACGGGCTGCGCCCGGTCCGTTCCTCCAGGACCTTCAACTGCGCACGCTCAAATTCGGACATCGACACCCGCACGTACTGGGTGTCGCCGTCAATGTTCGCGCGGCGGCGGCGGGCGAACCGGCGCGGCGACTTCTGCTCTTCAGTCATCCCGGTCCCCTCCACCAATGCCCAGCGCAGCGCCCCGGAATCTCCGGGCCACACTCACGAGTGTGCCGCATCCAGGGTCGCAGGCCGTGGATCAACACGCGGGTTATGGCACATAACCGCATAGCTTGCTCCGGAAAATCACCTACGCCCGTATTTGGGGCTTTGGGGGTTCCTGGGTACTGCCCTGCAGGACGCTGCGCGTCTGACTTGTTCAAAACGACTGCGTCGTTCCGTTTCGGCTGGTTGAGGCTACTGCCCGGTCCTTCCTTGGCAAGTCTCCGCAGCCGGCTTTCGCGGCATATCCTCGCTCCGCTCCGGTATTCCACGGTCCGGCCGCTCCAACTGGCCAATTCCTTCACCGGGCAAGTGCTTTCGGGCGCGCCGAAAGGAACGCGGCATAGGGCAAGCGAAAGGTACAGTTTTGGGTCTCATCTCACCTCCCACAGTGGCCAGGCAATACGGAGTCTCCCCGACGCAGCTGCGGCAGTGGCGGCGGCGCGGAATCGGCCCCGAATACTTCCAGTTCACAGCACGAACCGTCAGCTACTCTGACGACTATCTGCGGGACTGGTTCAACGATCCCCGGAACGCCCACCTCCTGGCGCAAGATCCTCCGGCTACCTCGGACATGTCATGCCCGGATGGGCGCGTCCGGCGGAGCCGGCGTCGGGATGATCGTTAGGCTGGATCCATGGCTACCCTCGACATTGAACAGACACGAAACCAAGCCCGCGCGCTGCTGGACTCCCGCATTGAATCCGTCACTGCCCTGGTAAAGAGCCGCCAGCGAATCACCGAGTTGCGGGACCAGCTTGTTGCGGCCGAACGCGATGACAAGCGCGCCTACGTGCAGGCCACCCGGGACGGATGGAGCGCGGAGGAACTGAAGAAACTTGGCCTTGAACCCTCTGCGGTAAAGCGCCGGCGGACAGCAAAGCGCTCCGCCGGATCCGAACAGGATGCCGCCCAGGAATCCGGCACATCCTTCAGCGAACAGTGACCCTAAAACCCACGCTGTTGTGAAACCCAAGCCGCAGCACTGACACCACTGAAAAGTCGCTGCACACAAAAAAGGACCGGAACATTCCGGTCCTTTTTTGTCCTTCGGCAAAAGGAAATCTGTGGTTCACACTACCGCATCAGTGAAGGGTGCAGTGGCTAGTCACCCCGCGCATGCCGGCGGCCTTTAAACACCCCGACCCGGACGACGCCAGGTACCCGTCGCGTTGGTGTGCGCGGCACCCCTGGTGTGCTTCTGCCCAGGCCGCGCTTAATGGCGGTCCGCCGCTGGTGAGTGGCTGCCGTGGTTCGCCCCGGGCGGCGGACCGCCCGACGTTTGAGACGTTCCCGGCCCTGCCGTGATGATTGGCGCGGGCCTTGCCGGGCGGTGGTGTTCCCCGCCCGGCAAGGGTCTTATGCTGCTTCGGTTTCTTTCTCGGCTGGCTTGCCGCTGTCGATGATCAGCTGTTCTACAGTTGATGCCTTGTACCCCCAAAGAACCAGTTGGTTCAGGTAGTCCCTGTGAGTCTGGGAGTGGGAACGCCACGAGTCCTTTGCGATCGTCTTTTCATACCCTGCGCAGATGAGCGCGATCAGGGAAAACTCGGGCCGTGCGGGGGATTTCGCCACGTGCGTGCGGAGCGGGTTCCACGCCCAGGTCTTGGCCTCGTCAACCTTTGCCCCAACCATGCCAGCGGCTACCTCGCCGTCGTAGCCGCTGGCCGTTTCGGGGTGGTGGGTGATCGCGTGGACGGTGAAGTACTGCCAGCCCTTGGGTGGCTGCTTCTTCGTCAGCAGGCCGGTCACGAATTCACGGCGTACCACCTGCGCGGACAGCATCGCTTTGTTGTTCTCAATTAGGGTTTTGCGTTCCGCCTTTTGTTCCTCGGTCATCGGTCCTTTCTGCGCTGGGCGGCCGCCGTGGTAGCGTTCGTACTTCGGTGCGAAGCCCGTGTCCTTCCACCCCGCGATCACGTCGTGTGTCCGGTGCTGGCCCCGGTAGTCCGTGGTGATCAGGACGGCGTTGGCGTCGTCCTCGGTGGCCGGTTCCCCGTCCTCCCTTTTGGCGGCGGTGACGTAGAGGTTGTCGTCGTCGGCGTAGTGTCCGGCGTCCTCCACGATGGTCTTGCCCTGGGCTTCCAGTTCGGCGATCAGCGCGGCGAGGGCGGCGGCGCTTTCGCGCCGGTCGCGCAGCTGCTGGGCGACGTGCAGAAGCTGGTCAGGTTCGTCCATAATGACCGATTCGAGCTCGGCCGAGGCCTCTTCATCTGACTCAAACTCAGCCATGATTAGCGCTTCTTCGATGCTCCATCCTTTGCCCAGGGCGGCGGCTCCCGCGTCCGAGGATCTGGCCTTCAATGCGGACTCCACGGTCGTCTTGGTGCGCCCGGTCTTCTTGGCGATCGCGGCCGCCGAGACCCCGATCAGGGATAGCTGGTGGTAGGCGTCGGCCTCGTCCGCTTCGGTCAGTTCGGCACGCTGGATGTTCTCCACCACCTGCGTCACGATACGTTCGGCCTCCTCCGGGGATTCGATGATCATCACCGGGATCAACGGGCGCCCAGCTTCGACGGCGGCGCGGGTGCGGCGCTGGCCCATCAGCACGTGCACGGTCCCGTCGTCCTTGCGGTGGGCGATCACCGGTTCCATCACGCCGTGTTCTTTGATGCTGGCAACGAAATCAGCGGTCAGGGCGGCGTCCTTACGGACGTTGACGTCGACGGTCAGGGTGGCCGGGTCGAGCATTTCAAGCGTGGGTGTTGAGTTCATGTGGTGTTGCTCCTTTTTTGCCGAAAGGTTTGGTGGGCGGGGCGACCAAGGGTGACCGGCCAGCGTCCCCTCTCCCCCGTTGTTTTGGCTGCTGGCGAAGCTTGCGGAGCTGTGGCCGACGGAGGCCTGTCTACCCGTGAGGGCAAGGGGCGGGAAATTCCCGGAGGAAATCAGCGACGAAGGAGCGCCGCAGG
>NZ_JABFMW010000045.1 GCF_013359725.1 Pseudarthrobacter sp. C4D7
GATCCCCCGCGTGGTGGTGGGGGAGGCCACGACGTTCGACGGCGAACTGGAGCTTTTGCGGTCACGCGGGGTTGAGGTGGTGGTGCTGGATGACCAGCGGTGCGTGGACATGATGGCGGCGTTCCAGACGGACAAGCCGGAGCTCTGGGCGGAGGACATCGCCGAGTAGCGCCGGCCCTGGCGACGCCTAGGGGTGGACCGGTGAGGCAGCGTCGTTGCCGAGCACTGTGGTCCACGGGCCGGCGGTCCACGCCGTCACAACGCCATTGATGACATAGGGGTCGGCCGCAGCGAAAGCCTGAGCCGCCTGCACCGGGTTCTCGCCGGTGAAGATCAGCAGCCCTTTGAAGGGTCCTTCGCCGATGGCGCCGCCCAACAGGAGCTCGCCGCGTTCGACGGCCTCCCACCCCGCCCGGAGGTGGTCCGCGCGGTACTGCTCGCGGCTCTCGAGGTAGTCGTCTGCGTAGGTGTATTCGAGTACGGCGTGCATGCGTGTCTCCGTTTCAGTGGTTCTCTTCGTCGATAGAAGCAGGTTACCCACCCTTAGGCCAGGCAGTGAACGGGCCACAGCACGCTGTACACCACCCTGGCCCCGGTGCGCCATGTGCGCCGGGACCATCATTCAGTTCAAGATCCCCCGCGTGGTGGTGGGGGAGGCCAGGACGTTCGACGGCGAACTGGAGCTTTTGAGGTCACGCGGGGTTGAGGTGGTGGTGCTGGATGACCAGCGGTGCGTGGACATCGCCGAGTAGCCAGGGTCCCCGAAACAAGACGGGGCGCTTCCGGCCCAACCGGAAGCGCCCCATCATGACCCACCCGCAGGCAAGGACCGGTTCTAGGCGGCAGGTGTTACAAGCGGCAGGCCCTGCTGAAACGCCGTTATGTTCTCCACGACAAGCGTGGACATGGCCAGACGTGTTTGCCACGTTGCACTGCCGATATGCGGTGTGAGCACCACGTTGGGCAGTCCTTGCAATTCCTGCGGCACATGGGGCTCAGAGGCAAAAACGTCCAATCCGGCGCCGCCAAGTTCGCCCGCATGCAGGGTACGAATGAGTGCGTCCTCATCAACCACCGAGCCGCGTCCAACATTTACCAGGATGCCCCGCGGGCCGAGCGCCTGCAGAACCTTGGCGTCGACGAGTCCCTTGGTTTCCCCGCCCCCGGGAAGGCAAACGACCAACGCGTCCGCCCACGTGGCCAAAGCCATCAACGATGGCTCATACCCCTCGCCCACGCCCGGTTTGGCCCGGCGGGAAAAGTAGCGGATTGCCATGTCAAAGGCGGATGCCCGCCGTGCCACGGCCTCCCCGATCCGGCCCATCCCCACTATGCCCAGCCGCGATCCGGACACCCTGCGCGTCCAAGCGAACCCACCGCCCGCCCATGCGCCTGACTCCAAGAAGCCCTGGGCCGCCGGGATCTGGCGGGACGCTCCAAGCAGCAGGCCCAAGGCAAGATCAGCAACGTCGTCGGTCAGCACGTCGGGGGTGTTGGTGACCCGCACACCCAGTTCGGCCGCCGTCTGCACATCAATCCCGTCATAACCAACTCCAAAATTGGCTATCAACTTCAAGGCTGGCAGTGACCTCATTCGTTCGCGTGTCACGGTGTCCTCGCCGTTGGTCAACAGGATCTCGAACTCCGAAGCACGCTCTCTGAAGGCTGTATCTGTAAGGGCGTGGAAGTCCACGACCTCGTTATCCCGGCGGAGTGCCTGCAGCAGCATGTCCGGCAACGGGGCGTGTTGAAGCAGTGGAGTCTTCTGCGCAGTGGCGCCAGCTGCGGTTGTCATCGCTTGCTTACTTCGTCCTCTACCGGCTGGCCTTGCAGTTTCGGTCCGTCTGGGCCTGTGAGGACCGCAGGCGTATTGTGTGACCGGTGGTCGCGGGTTATCAGGAGTCCCAGGACGCCGCCGGCGATCAGGGCCGCAGCGATCAACAGCAGACCCCCGTTGTAGTTGCCTGTGTTGTCCTTGATGGCACCGAGGATGGGCGGCAGGCCAAGGCCGGCAAACTGGGCCACGGTGTTAATGACGGCGATGGAAGCTGCAGCGGCAACTCCAACTATCTTCTCGGTGGTCACGGCCCAGAACACCGGCGTAAGTGCGAACGTGAGGCCCACAGCAAGAATCAGCAAAATGTAGGCAACGACGGCCGGGCTGTAAGGAGCCAGGGCCATGCAGATGCCGGCGGCGATGAGCGGAAAGGCAAGGTGCTTGGAACGCTCACCGGACCGGTCTGAGCTGCGACCGTTGAAATACATGAAGAAGATGGCTGACAGGAACGGTACCGCGGCAAGGAACCCGACCAATACGCTGCCGGAGTCCGGAACCAGGCCCTTGAGGATCAACGGCATGAACAGGGTGACGCCGATGGTGCAGAACGCCTGGAACAACCACACGGCGGAAAGACCAAGGACGGTCCGGTTTGCGACCGCCTTGTACCAGGGAACGTGCGCACCGATGGTAGCGGTACCGCGCTCGGCCTCGAGGACTGCCACCAAGTCATCTGCCTCTTTGCGGGACAGCCAGGGTGCCTTGTGCGGCGTATCACGCATGACGAAGAGGATGACGATGCCCAGCACAACCGCGGGAATGCCCTCGATCACGAACAGCCAGCGCCAGCCGCTCACACCGAGGAAACCTTCCAGGTTCAGTAGCGCGCCACCGAGGGGCAGGCCCACCACCGAGGCGCCCACCGAACCCATATAAAAGAAGGACATGGCACGGGCGCGGTTGGCCTGCGGAAACCACTGCGACAGGTAGTAGATGATCCCGGGGGCGAAACCCGCCTCGGCCGCACCAAGCAGCAGCCGTAAAGTGTAGAGCTGCCACGGCGCCTGGATCAGACACATCAGAGAACTGACCAGCCCCCAGGAGATCATGATGCGGGCAATCCAGATGCGCGGTCCAACCTTCGTCATCAGGAGGTTGGAGGGTACTTCGAAAATCAGGTAGGTGATGTAGAAGACGGAGACGCCGACGCCGTACATCGTGGCCGTCAGCCCCAGATCGGCATTCATGTCGAGTGCCGCGATGGAAATGTTGGTCTTGTCCAGGTTGGCGATGAAATAGCAGATGATCACCAAAGGGATAATTTTCAGATTCAGTTTGCGCAGTGTGGACGGCGCGAGGATTGCATTCATGGAATCACCTCGTCGTGAGAAGTTGGAAAACCTGGGTGGAAGAAAGAAGTTGGGGCGGGGTCACCATTCAGCGAAGGAGCCATCCGCATGGCGCCACACCGGGTTGCGCCAGCGGTGGCCCTCCTGGGCCCGTTCAATGACGTACTCCTCATTGATGTCCACGCCCAGGCCCGCACCGGACGGAATTTTGACCATGCCGTCCGCGTAGTCAAAGACACCCGGATCAGTGACGTAGTCCAGCAGGTCGTTGGACTTGTTGTAGTGGATGCCCAAGCTTTGCTCCTGGATGACCGCGTTGTAGCTGACGGCGTCCACGGCCAGGCAGGCTGCCAGGGCAATTGGCCCCAACGGGCAGTGCGGGGCAAGCGCGACGTCGTAGGTCTCGGCCATGGCAGCGATCTTGCGGACCTCCGTGATTCCGCCCGCGTGGGAGAGGTCCGGCTGGATGATGTCGGCAACGCCGGACTCCAGCACCTGCCGGAAGTCCCAGCGCGAGAACAGGCGCTCGCCCAGCGCGATCGGCGTGGATGATTCCCGTAGAACATCCGCAATACCGTTCACGTGCTCTGATAGCACCGGCTCCTCGACGAACATCAAATGGTAGGGCTCAAGTTCCCGCAGCAGTACGCGGGCCATCGGCCGGTGCACTCGACCGTGGAAGTCGACGCCGATCCCTATGTTCGGGCCTACCGCGTCGCGGATCTCGGAGACGTTGTGCACAACCCGCTCCACCTTGTCCCAGGTGTCGATGTATTGCAGCTCCTCGGGCCCATTCATTTTCACGGCTGTGAAGCCGCGTGCCACGGCGTCGCGCGCCTGGGCGGCGGTCTCACCGGGCCGGTCACCGCCAATCCATGAGTACACCTTGATGGAATCGCGGAGCTGCCCACCAAGCAGCTCGTGTACGGGCACGCCCAGCGCCTTGCCCTTGATATCCCAGAGGGCTTGGTCGAGTCCGGCAAGTGCGGACATATGGACCCCACCACCCCGGTAGAAGCCGGAACGATACATGACCGTCCAGTGGTCCTCAATGCGGCGAGGATCCTTCCCGATCAGATAATCGGCCAGCTCATCAACAGCCGCTGCGACAGTAGCCGCGCGCCCTTCCAGGACGGGCTCGCCCCAGCCAACTACGCCGGTGTCAGTCTCAATTTTTACGAAGAGCCACCGCGGCGGAACGGTGTAGGTGGTGATGGAAGCGATTTTCATAGGCTCGTCGCCTTTCGGTTGCAGGGTCTCTCTATTTGCGCGCGGCGTGAGCGTGCCAGACGGCCACGAGGGAATCCGCCCGCGCGGCGATTTCCTCGACTGAGCGGCCCGGCTTGTACAGCCATGAGCCGATGCCAGCCCCCGCCGCTCCAGCCTCCAACCAGGGAGTCAGCGTCTTGTCGTCAACGCCGCCGACGGGGAGCAGTGACGTTCCGGCGGGCAGGACGGAGGCCCAGGCCTTCATCCCGGCAATGCCGACGGTCTCGGAGGGAAAGATTTTCAGTGCGGTGGCACCCGCGCCGAGGGCGGCGAATGCTTCGCTGGGTGTGGCGACGCCCGGATAGCTGGCCAGGCCCAAGGACAACGTGGCAGCGATGACCTCGGTATTGGCGTTGGGGGACACGATCAGCTCGCCGCCAGCCTCTGCGACCTCCGTCACCTGCGCTCGGGTGAGGACAGTGCCGGCACCCACTCGGGCGTCGTCGGGGAGGTCGTCACGCATCCGGCGGATGGACTCGAGCGGATCCGGGGAGTTGAGCGGTATTTCGAGGGTTCGGATACCCGCGCGGTAGAGAGTACGGCCGACGGCGGGTGCTTCCTGGGGGGTGAGTCCGCGCAGGATGGCGATGAGTCCGGTGGGGTTGGAAGACACAGGGATCCTTAGGAGACGGTGAGTGCGGTCGTGGAGTCGGTTTCCGGCAAGAGGCCCCAAGCGCGGGCGACAGCTCGAAGGCCGTCAAGGGCGGTGTCCTCCAACAACGGCATTTGAGCGCCTTGAGCCGACAGGGCCCGTTGGTAGAGGGCCCCCAGCGGACCGTCTGCACACAGGGCCACCGGAGCGCCTGGTGCCAGGGCTTGTGGAAGCATGGCTGCTGTCTCATCGCCGATCAGCAAGCCAGACAGGTAGGACGAGACGCCGGATGGTTCCAGCTCCCCGGAAAGGTACCGCGTGCGGGTGCTGAAAACACGCGTTGCAAAGGGCTGTCCGGGATGCGAAAGCGAATGCTGTAGGCCGGAGTCGAACGCGGCGCTAAGCTCCTGCGGCGATGCAGCCGCGCCGGCTTCGCCACGCCTGACCGGGTCTCCGAGGATTGTGGCTTCCAGCAGCGCTGCGTGCAGCTCGCCCGTCATGGCTGTCTGGAAGTTCATGATTTTTCCGTCTGCCACCTGAAGCCACTTGGTGTGCGTGCCGGGAAGGATGAGGTTGGCTTCTGCAGGGTTGCCCAAGCGTGCCAACGCCCCGAGGACCTGTGTCTCCTCACCGCGGATAACATCGCAGGCGCCCGTCGCATCCGGTGCTGTCTTCAAGCCTGGAATGATGCTGACCGCTGGCGACGCACCGGCAACGGCGGCCGGCTGAAAGGCCCGGGCCTCTGCCGGGGCCGGGAGGTCGAGACGGCCAGCCGTGGTCCAACCACCTTCGGCGCCTACCATTCCGCATGCCAGTGCAGGCACTCCCGCTGCGCCCAGCTGGCTATAGATCACGGCGAGGGCATCGGCGAAAGCCTGCGTTGAGCTTGTTTTGTCCGCTGCAGCTCGGCCTCCGACGGCGCGGAGGCCGTCCTGTGATGTTGACGCCGACAGGACGCTGCCGCTGCTGTCGAGTGACCAGGCACGAAGGGAGGACGTGCCCCAGTCGAGAGCCACGAGGGCGGGCTGTGAGGGCGGGGTGGGATGAGGCATGGAATGAACTTAGAAGCGACGTCCCACAATGT
Organism: Pseudarthrobacter sp. C4D7; assembly: GCF_013359725.1. Lineage (GTDB taxonomy): Bacteria > Actinomycetota > Actinomycetes > Actinomycetales > Micrococcaceae > Arthrobacter. Next base: position 6,072 of record NZ_JABFMW010000045.1, read on the forward strand.
TCAATCACAACCCATATAGTGGGAATGTGAAAAATGGCGGGGCAACTGAAAACTCACCCAAGGGTGCCCAAACGCTGCTGAACGGACTATCCCTGGTGCGTTACGTTGCAGGCGGGGCCAAGGACGCGCCAGAGCTGCAACGGCTATCCGGGCTGCCACGCAGCACGGTGCATCGGCTCCTACAGGCACTCAAAAGCGAGGGCTACGTGCGGGACACGGTTGCGGGACTGGGCCTTGGGCCCACCCTGATCGAGTTGGGGTTCGGTGCTCTCTCGTCCAACCCGCTCGCGGCGGTGGCAGGACCCCACCTGGACAATCTGGCAGCCCAGGTCTTGGACACGGTTCACATGGCCGTCCGTGACAATGGCTCGGTACTCTACCTCGCCAAGATATCGGGTCAGCGGGGAGCAGAGATGCGCTCGCAGGTCGGCTTGCGCATGCCTCTCACGCGAACGGGCATCGGCAAGGCACTGTTGCTGGACGATGACGCGGCGGCGTGGGTTGAACGATGGCGTGCAGAGACGCCCGCTGACGACGCGGCTGCGGCGCCAGCTGCCAGCAACGCAGGCGCTAAAGCCGAGGACGACTTCGTGGCGCGGATGCACCATTACCGCAAGGGCGGCTATTCCTATGACATGGAAGAGAACGAGCCGGGGATCCGCTGCGTGGCCGCGCCCGTCCGGGACGGTTCACGATCCATTGTGGGCGCCATCAGCGTCTCGGCAACGGCCCCGTATATGCCGGCAAACCGTATGCGCGAACTCCTTGCCCCGGTCCAAGGTGCTGCCGCGGCCATTTCCGCTGAGATGGGCTATCGGCAGGCCCGGTAGAACGTCCATCAATCCAAAAAGCGTACTCACGAGACTTACCCGCCGACGGCGGCCACCTCAACAAGTACGCCGGCCTCCCGGAACTTCTGCACCTGGGAGGGGTCGGCGCCGTCGTCCGTCACCAAAGTCCACGGCAGCGCGAGCCGCGCCCAGGCGTGGAACGGCCGCAGGCCGAGCTTGGACGAGTCCGCCAGAACGTAAACGGACCGCCCGCGCCGGGCCATCAGCTCCTTGAGTCGGGTCTGGGCGTGGTCGGCCTCGCAGATGCCGTCCTCGGCGGTGACGGCGTCGGCGCCGAGGAATACCCGGTCAAAGCTCATCCGCTCCAGCGCCGCCTCGGCCAGAGGCCCCACAAAACTCTGCGAGACGCCGCGGAGCCGGCCGCCCAGGCAGTCCACCTCGATGCCCTCGCAGTCGGCCAGCTCCTGCAACGTGTTGATGCCCGGCGTCGTCACGGACAGCGGACCGGACCCGCGCAGCTCGTGCGCCAGGGCACCCGCGGTGGAGCCGGCGTCGAGCAGGATGTTCTCCCCGGGCTGGATCACCGAACCCGCCCACCGGGCGATCGCGTGCTTCTGCTCGAACGCCTCACCGGTGCGCTGCCGCAGCGACGCCTCCGGGTGCGCGCCCAGCGCCATCGCGCCGCCGTAGGTGCGGGCCAGCCGGCCCTGCCCGTTCAGCAATGCCAGGTCGCGTCGGATGGTGGACGCGGTCACCTCAAACCGGGCCGAAAGCTCTTCCACGGATGCCAGGCCGGTGGTCACGGCAAGGTGGTAGATCTCCTCGCGCCGCGCGTTTGCGCTGAGCATTCCCGGTCTCCTTCCCGTGGGCATGGCGGTGGCAGTGCTACCCATGCTAGTTCCGGCCCCCATCAAACCCAGGAACTACACGGCCACGGCAGGCCGGGTGGCCATCTCCGCCGCCTGGTGCAGCGCCTCCACCATGGACCGGGAATCGGCGATCGCCTTGCCGGCAATGTCGAACGCGGTGCCGTGGTCCACGGACGTGCGGATCACCGGCAGGCCCACCGTGATGTTCACGCCGGCCTCGATGCCCAGCACCTTCACCGGACCGTGGCCCTGGTCGTGGTACATGGCCACCACCAGGTCGTAGTCACCGCGGCCGGCCAGGAAGAACAGCGTGTCCGCCGGCAGCGGGCCCACAGCGTTGATCCCGGCCGCCTGCGCCGCCTTCACGCCCGGCTCGATCTTCTCCGCTTCCTCGCCCTGCCCGAATAGGCCGTTCTCACCCGCGTGCGGGTTGATGGCGCACACGCCGATCTTCGGGTTGGGGATGCCCGCCCGCACCAGCGCCTCATGGCCGCGGCGGATGGTGCGCTCCACCAGGTCCGGGTTGATCTTCCGGACCGCGTCCATCAGCCCGATGTGGGTGGTCACGTGGATCACCCGGATCTTGGGTGTGGAGAGCATCATGGACACTTCCTCCGTGCCCGTCAGGTGCGCCAGCAGCTCGGTGTGCCCGGGGAAGATGTGCCCGGCGGCGTGCAGCGCCTCCTTGTTCAGCGGCGCGGTGCAGATGGCCTGCACCTTCCCGGCCATGGCCAGCTCGCTGGCCACCCGGATGTATTCGTACGCGGCGTGCCCGGCCACGGGGGAGAGCTTGCCCCACGGCAGGTCCTCCGGCAGCAGGTTCAGGTCGATCACGTTCACCCGGCCCGGCGTGAACACCGCATCCTCCACGTCCGTGATCACCTGGATGTCCGCCTCGATGCCCAGCACCTCGGCGGCCTGGCGCAGCCGCAGCGCGTCGCCGATCACCACGGGCCGGCACTCGGCGTTGCTCTGCGGGTCCAGGGCGGCGGCGACCACCACCTCGGGGCCCACGCCGGCGCCGTCGCCCATGGTCACGGCCACGAAGGGAAGCTGGTTCGGGTTTGCTGCGTCAGTCATTGTTGCTCCAGATTGTTCGGAAGTCTTGCGGGGAAGGGTAGTGGCGGGAGCCGGCGCGGACCGGCGCTCCCGGATGTCGTCATACAGCTGCAGGAGGGCCAGGTCATCGCCGAAGCTGCCGGGCTTGGTGCCCACCAGCGTCCCGTCGTCGGCGCGGCTCAGCACGGCCCCGTGCTGCACCGCCGCGAGCGGCACCAGGGTGTTGCGGCCTGCGGCGTCCAGGACTTCCCGGGCCGTCTCACCGCCGGTGAGGATCAGGTCAGTCGGAGTTGCCTTCGCCGCCTGGGCCGCGAACGTGGACAGCGCCTGCACGATGCGGGCTGAGCCGGACGGGTCCACTTTTGCGGCGGCCAGTGTGACGGCGACGCGGCGGCCTGCCTTCAAATCTGCTGAAACCTGGGCCAGTTGGGGAGCGTAGGCGTCTTTGGCACCCGCATACAGCGGGTGCAGCCGGACCACCGTGAAACCCTGGCGTTCCAGCTGCGCCAGCTGGGCTTGCGCAGTCTTCGAGGCGGAGCCGACGATGGCGAGCACCGGCCGGTGCGCGTCCTGCGGTACTGCGTCGGTTGCGTCCGCCGCTGCCGCACTGTGCGCATTCTGCGCAGTGTGGGTGGCAAGCCGCTGCGCGAGGACATCGGCCGCTCCGCCGGTTCCCACCAGCACAATGCGGCGCCCGCCGGACTGGAAACCCAGCTCCAGGAGGGCATCCACCACGTGCTCCAGGTCCTGCACGGTTTCACCATCAGCCACCACCAGCGCGGGCCGGCCGTCCAGCAGCCCGGCCAGGCGGGACGGCACTCTGCTTGACCGCACCGCCTCCAAATCCAGGAACTGCACCGATGCCGGTTCTTCCGGGCGGAGCAGTGACGGAATGTCCACCGGCGGGGCCAGGGCCTCCGCCTGCCACAGGTCCGTCTCCGCCAGGGGAGAACCGGCAACAAAAGGACGGCCGGCTCGCACTGTGCGCTGCAGTTGGGGGAGTGCCCCCGCAACCACAACGTGATAGCCGAGGCCCGCCAACGCGGCGGTCTCGGCGCTGATGTTGCCGCGCCACAGGGAGTCCATCTTCTTGAACAGCACCTGCGCACCGGACGCGGCAGGTGCGGAGAAGGCGTCCTTCACCAATGCCTCGGCATCGGTGGCGGACAGCCCGCGGGAGTGGGTATCGATGACCACCACGTCGGTGACCTGCGCACCCGGGGACGCGCCGCCGTCGTACGTTCCGGGGAAGCTGCCCGTGCCCAGGGAAACCTGCGCGGACAGGCCGTGCCCCACAAAGCAGCAGCCAACCTCGGCGGCTCCGGAGAAGTCGTCAGCCTGCACAAATACGGAAGCCACGGTGCTCCTCTCGAAATCGGTAGTGGGCTGGAACCCGCTGACTGCGGGAAGCTTTCCATCATCATGACACGGTTGCGCGAATCACGCTAGATGGGTTGCGCAAACTGCGCAGGAGTGGCAAAGTGATGGACACAACATTCGGCACAGCCACCCCGGCGCCCGCCGAACCCCCAACCTACCGAGAGGTCAACGATGACCGTTCTTCCTCAAGGAAGTGAGATTTCCCGCCGCCGCCTGCTGCAGTTCGGCGCGGCCGCAGGGTTTCTGCTGGGTACTGGCAGCCTCGCCGGCTGCGCAGGCCCCACCGGCCTCCCGGGTCCCAGCACCCTGACCCTGGCCCTCAACCGCTCCCTGGTCAGCCTGGACAACAAGCTCAACCAGTTCGACGCCGCCGTTACCGTGCAGCGCGCGGTCCGCCAGGGCCTCACCGCCATCGGCCCCGAAACCAAGCCCATCCTGGTGCTGGCCGAACGCTTCGAGATGACCGGCCCCACCGAATGGACCGTCCGCCTGCGTGAGGGCATCCGCTACTCGGACAACAGCCCCGTCACCGTGGAGGACGTTGCCACCGCCCTGAAGATGTACAAGCAGGTGCAGGGCTCCTTCGTGGCCGGCTTCTTCCCCGAATTCCCCGAGGTTGTCCCCGTGGATGAGCGCACCTTCAAGATGGTGTCCAAGAAGCCCGTCCCCATCCTGGACAGCCTCATGAGCATGATCCTGATTACCCCCGCCGCGCAGAACAAGCCGGAGGAACTGCAGGACGGCCTGGGCACCGGCCCCTACGTGGTCACCAAGTTCAACCGCGGCGCCGGCACCTACAGCCTGGAACGCAACCCCAACTACTGGGGCCCCGCCCCGCAGGTGGACAACGTGGAAGTCCGGTTCCTCCCCGAGGAATCCAGCCGCGTCATCGCCCTCCGCAGCGGCGAGGTGGACATCATCGACTCCATCACCCCGGACTCACGCGAACAGCTGGGCGGGCTGCCCGGCGTCACGCTGCAGGAATCCTCCAGCCTCCGCCTGAACCAGATCTTCTTCAACTTCCGCAAACCCGCCGGCCACCCCCTGGCCGATCCCCGCGTGCGGCAGGCCCTCAGCATGGCCATCGACGGCCAGTCCCTGGTGAAGGACGTCCTGGTGGACTCCGTCACCCAGGCCGAAGGCGTCACCCCCTCCAGCCTCACCGGCTACTACAAGACCGGCGAATACGTCTACGACCCCGAGCAGGCCAAGGCCCGGCTCGCCGAACTCGGCGTCAAGGACCTCACCCTGAAGATCATCTGGGAAACCGGCGAATTCGCCTCGGACACCTCCGTGATGGAAGCCCTGGTGGAAATGTTCGGCAAGATCGGCGTCAAGGCCGAGCTGCAGCAGTTCGAACCCGGCGGCAACATCCTCGCCTGGCGCCAGGGCAAGCAGGGCGACTGGGACCTCCTGGGCAACGGCTACCCCAGCCCCACCGGCCTGGCCATCACCATGCTCCAGGGCATGTACACCGGCACCCCCGAAAAGGAAGCCACCCGCGACACCTACCAGGGCTACGTGATCCCGGAGGTCACCGCCAAGATCCAGGCCGCCTCCGCCGAAGCGGACCCGGCCCGCAGGACCGAACTGCTCAACGAAGCCCAGCAGGCAGTCTGGGACACCTGGCCCTGCGCCTGGGCCTTCGTCCCCAAGTCCGTCCTGGCCCACCGGGAGCGGGTCTCCGGGATCAACCTGGCCCCCACCAACTCCTACCCCCTCGTTGATGTCCGGCTGGAGGCCTAAGCCATGACGAACTACATCCTCAAACGCCTGGGACAGGGCCTGCTCACCGTGTTCCTCACGGTGTCCACCGTGTTCATCCTCATCCGCATGGCCCCGGGAGACCCCGCCGTTTCCTACGCCGGCCCCCTGGCCACCAGCGACCAGCTGGCCGCCGTCCGCGAACAGTTCGGCCTGGACAAGCCCCTGCTGGAGCAGTACTGGATCTTCATCCAGCAGCTGGTCACCGGCAACCTGGGCCAGTCCTACTCGTTCCAGGCACCCGCCATGCAGGTGGTCTTCGAACGCATGCCGTACACCCTCACCCTGGCCACGGCCGCGATCCTGCTGACCGCCGTCGTCGCCATCCCGCTGGGTGTGTGGATGTCCCGCCGCCCGGACACCGGCCGCGAGTTCGGCGTCAACGTGCTCACCATCGCCGGGCAGTCCATGCCGGACTTCTGGACCGGCATCATGCTCCTCACCGGCTTCGCCGTGCTGGTGCCCATCTTCCCGGCCTCCGGCTTCGCCACCTGGGGCGGGCTGGTGCTCCCCACCGTCACCATCGCCATCCTGCAGATCGCCCTGATCTCCCGCATGGTCCGCCGCGAAATGACCGCCAACTTCGCCGCCCCGTACCTCACGGTGGCCCGCTCCCGCGGTGTCCGCAGCTCCCTGCTCACCTGGCGCTACGCCATGGGCAACTCCGCCATCCCCGTCTTCACCGCCCTGGGCACCCGGTTCGCCGCGATGCTCAACGGCGTGGTGGTGGTGGAAGTGGTGTTCGCCTGGCCCGGCGTGGGCTCCCTGATTGTCCGGGCCCTCGAGACCCGCGACTACCCCCTCATCCAGGCCACGGTCCTCATCACCGCGCTCCTGGCCGTAGGCGTGCAGCTGCTGATCGACCTCGCCTACCCGCTCCTTGATCCCCGCGTTCGTCTCGGAAAGGCGGCCACAGCATGAGCCTCCACACCGCAACCCCCGCCGGCCCGTCCGGAAGCACCGGCGCGCCAACCCGGCAGCCAAGCCCCAGCGCCGTCACCAAGGCGGACCTTGCCCGGGCCGGCGCCACCCGACGTCGGAAAGCCGCGCAATGGAAACTGGTGGTCGGCGCCATCTGCACCCTGCTGGTGATCATCCCGATCATCCTGGCCAACGTGCTCCCGCTCCCGGACGCCAACTTCCAGGACCTCGCCGCCCGGCGCCTGCCCCCGCTCACCGACGGCCACCTGTTCGGCACCGACCAGCTGGGCCGCGACCTGCTCTCCCGCGTCCTGCACGGCGGCCAGGTCTCGCTGACCATCGGCCTGCTGGCAGTCCTGGTCTCAGGGGCCATCGGCGTGATCCTCGGCTCCGCCGCCGGCTACTTCGGCGGCTGGGTGGACACCATTGTCTCCCGTCTCCTCGAAGCCCAGATGTCCCTGCCGCTGCTGATGATGCTGCTGCTGGTGGTGGCCCTCTTCGGCCCCTCCATCCCCGTGATCACGTTCGTGATTGCCATCGCGCAGTGGCCCGAGGTGGCCCGCCTGACCCGCTCCATGGTCCTGGTGGAACGCGAAAAGCCGTACGTCTCCGCCGCCCGGATCCTGGGCCTGCACCGCATCCAGATCCTGATCCGGCACATCATCCCCAACGTCATCAAGCAGGCAACCCTGGTGGTGCTGCTCCTGCTGGCGCAGGCCGTGCTGCTCGAATCCGCGCTGTCCTTCCTCGGTGCCGGCCCCCAGCGCCCCTTCGCCACCTGGGGCCGGATCATCTCCGACGGCCAGGACTACATCACCACCTCCTGGTGGATGGTCACCCTGCCCGGCCTGGTGATCGTGCTCATGGTGGTAGGCGTCAACCTGCTGGGCGACGGCCTCCGCGACCGTCCCCGCCGCAAGAAGAAGGGTGCCTGACATGTCTGTTTCCCCCACGTTCACCGAGCAGCCGCTGCTGGAGGTCCGCGACTTCCAGGTGGAACTGATCACGGACGCCGGCATCATCCGCGCCGTGGACTCCGTCAGCTTCAGCATCCACCGGGGCGAGACGGTCACCATCATCGGGGAGTCCGGTTCGGGAAAATCTACGACGGCGATGGGCATCCTCCGCCTGCTGCCCGAGGACCTGGCGGTCCTGTCCGGCACCGTGCTGATTGACGGCGTCGACATCTCCGCCGACCCCAGGGCCATCGACAAGGTGCGTGGCAGGACGCTGGCGCTGATCCCGCAGGACCCGATGACGGCACTGAGCCCCGTGCACTCGATCGGCAGCCAGCTGTTCGAGGCCATCCGGATCGCCGGCGCCGCCTCCGCCAAGGACAAGGGCGCGCTGCAGGCCCGGGCCGTGCGGCTGCTGGAACAGGTGCACATCCCCACGCCGGAGAAGCAACTGAAGAAGTACCCGCACCAGCTCTCCGGCGGCATGCTGCAGCGCGTGCTCATAGCCATCGCTTTGGCGTCCGAGCCGCAATTGCTGGTGGCGGACGAGCCGACATCGGCCCTGGACGTCACGGTGCAGGGCGGCATTCTGGACCTGCTGCTGGAACTGCAGGAACAGCGTGGCATCGGCATCCTGATGATCACGCACGACCTCGGCGTGGCCCGGCTCATCTCTGACAGGATCCACGTGATGAAGGACGGGTCCTTCGTCGAATCCGGCGAGGTCCAGCAGATCGTGGACCACCCCGCCACCGAGTACACCCGCACGCTGCTGGCCGCGGTGCCCGTACTGGGGCCGTGGGACGAAACCCCCAACGCCACCCTGACCACTACTGGAGCACGCCATGACTAAGCCGTTCCTCGCCGTCGACAACCTGGTGGTGGACTACCACGTCCCCGGCGGCACCTTCCGCGCCGTGGACGACGTCTCCTTCTCCGTGGACAAAGGCAAGACGATCGCCGTGGTGGGTGAATCCGGCTGCGGCAAATCCACCATCGCCAAGGCCCTGATGCGGCTGGTGACCCCCACCAGCGGCAAGATCAACCTCGACGGGACGGACATCGCGGCCATGAGCGAAGCGAAGCTGCGGCCCATGCGCTCCAAGTTCCAGATGGTGTTCCAGGATCCATACGGCTCCCTGGACCCGCACATGACCGCGCAGGAAATCGTGGCCGAACCGCTCAAGCTGCAGGGAGTCCGCTCCAAGGCCGAACGGCATGCGGCGGCGGCGAAGCTGATTGACCAGGTGGGCCTTCCCGTCCGGTCCCTGGACAAGCACCCCGGCGAGTTCTCCGGCGGCCAGCGCCAGCGCATCGGGATCGCCCGGGCGCTGGCCTCCAAGCCCCAACTGCTGGTCTGCGACGAAGCCACCAGCGCCCTGGACGTCTCTGTCCAGGCGCAGGTGCTGCGGCTCCTCAAGTCCATCCAGGACGAAACCGGCATCACCTACGTGTTCATCTCGCACAACCTGGGCGTGGTGCAGGAAATCAGCGATACCGTCATGGTGATGCAGAAGGGCAAGCTGGTGGAACTTGGCACCACGGAATCTGTCCTGACCACGCCCAAGGAGGACTACACCCGCAAGCTCCGCCGCGCGGCCCTGGACCCCTCCACCATGACCGGCCTGAAGCCGCGGCACATCGTCCGCTCGCTGGCCCTCTCAAACTCCTGACTCTCTTCGAAACGCAACCACGAGGAATCAACGCATGAGCACGCAGCCCCAAGGCGCCCAGGTGGACGGCCTGAAACTCCCCATCTCCCGGCTGGTCCTGGGAACCATGACCTTCGGCGACACCGCCGACGAAGCCACCGCCGGCCGGATGGTGGAGGAGGCGCTCGACGCCGGCATCACCACCATCGACACCGCCAACGCCTACGTGGGCGGGGTCACCGAGGAGATGCTGTCCCGCCTTCTGAAGGGAAAGCGCGACGGCGTCATCCTGGCTTCCAAAGCCGGCATGCCGCACGCGGACCACGGCTCCAATGCGCCGTTGTCAGCGGCTGGCCTGCGGGCCAGCGTGGAGGGCAGCCTGCGTCGCCTGAACGTCGACAGCATCGACCTGTTCTACCTGCACCAGCCGGACCGGGCCACCCCGCTTGCCGAAACGCTGTCCACCGTGGCTTCGCTGGTTGAAGAAGGGAAGGTCGGCGCGCTGGGCGTCTCCAACTTCGCCGCCTGGCAGATCGCCGACGTGATCCACACGGCCCGAGAAGTGGGTGCACCGCAGCCTGTCGTTGCGCAGCAGCTCTACAACCTGGTGGCCCGCCGGCTGGAGGAGGAATACCTCGAGTTCGCGTCCACCCACAACGTGCACACCATGGTCTACAACCCGCTGGGCGGCGGCCTGCTCACCGGCAAGCACAGCTTCGACGCCAAGCCCACCGAGGGCCGGTACGGCGATTCCAAGCTCGCCGCCATGTACACGCAGCGGTACTGGGACAAGCAGCTGTTCGACGCGATCGGCGAGCTGTCCCGGATCGCCGCCGACGCTGACGTGACCCTCGCGGAACTCTCGCTGCGCTGGCTCGCCTACCGTGACGGCGTCGGGTCCCTGCTGCTGGGCGGGTCCAAGGTGGAGCAGCTGCGCGCCAACATCGCCGCCGTGGGCAACGGACCGCTCCCGGCCGACGTCGTGGACGCCTGCGACGCCGTGGGCACCTCGCTCCGCGGCCCGATGCCCGCCTACAACCGCTGACGCTTTCCTGACTCTTCGCACTGACTGAACCGAACTGACTGAAGGACTCTGATGACCTCCCAACTGGCCCTCGAATTCGCCCGCAAGATCCGCGCCCGTGAGCAGGCGGTGGGCTACTGGGCGGTGCTGGACGCGCCCGTGGCCACCGAACGCATCGGCCGCCTCGGCTACGACTACGTTGCCCTGGACGCGCAGCACGGCCTGCTGGGCTACTCCGGCGTGCTCAACGGGCTGATGGCCATCGACGCCGGGCACACCGCCGTCGGCATGGTCCGGACGGAAGGCAACGACTTCACAGCCATCGGCAAGGCACTGGACGCCGGCGCCGTGGGGGTCATCGTTCCGCTCATCAACAACGCCGAAGACGCCGCCGCGGCCGTGGCGGCAGCGAAGTACCCGCCGCTGGGCGGCCGCTCCTACGGCCCCATGCGCTCGGCACTGCGCATCGGCCCCGTCCCGGCCGAGGCCAACGCCACCACCCTGGTCTTCGCCATGATCGAAACCCCTGAAGGCCTGGCCAACGTCAAGGAAATCTGCGCCACCCCGGGCCTGGACGGCATCTACGTGGGCCCGTCCGACCTCGCGATCGCGGTGGGCGGGGCGTTCCCCGGGGATCCCGCCGTCGAGACCGAATTCAACGCCGCCCTGGAGACCATCGCCGAGGCAGCCGCCTCCGCAGGCATCGCCGCCGGCATCCACACCCCCGCCGGCACCGTTGCGGCGCAGCGGCTAACGCAGGGCTACACCTTCACCACCATCGCCTCGGACCTGACGCACCTGGAACAGATCGCCAAGTCCCACCTCGACGCCGCCCGCTCCGCTACCTCGAAGGACTAATCCGATGACGAACACCACCACCGACGAGTACGGCACCATCACCCCGGACGGCATTGTAAAAACGGCCGACGGCGCCGACTTCGCCTACCTGCCCGCGCCCACCGTGCAGAGCCACGCGGCCAACCTGCTCACCCTCCCGGACGGCCGGCTGGGCTGCGTCTGGTTCGGCGGCACCCAGGAGGGCGTGCCGGACATTTCCATCTGGTTCTCCGCCCTGGAACCCGGCAGCAGCCAGTGGTCTGCGCCGGACCAGCTCTCCGATGACTCGGCGCGCTCGGAGCAGAACCCCATCCTGTTCGTGGCCCCCGACAAGGCGCTCTGGCTGCTGTACACCGCGCAGAAGGCGGGCAACCAGGACACGGCCGAGGTCCGCCGTCGTATTTCCCTGGACAGCGGCCGCACCTGGGGCTCCGTTGAGACTTTGTTTGCGGCCAACGAAACCGGCGGCGTGTTCGTCCGCCAACTGCCCGTGGTGCTCCCGTCCGGCCGGCTGATCATCCCGATCTTCCGCTGCATCACCACGCCAGGGGAGAAGTGGGTGGGCAACAGCGACGACAGCGCCGTGATGATCTCCGACGACGCCGGCGCCACCTGGACCGAAACCGTGCTCCCCGGCAGCCTGGGCTGCGTCCACATGAACATCCAGCCCGTGGCCGACGGCTCGCTGCTGGCCCTGTTCCGCAGCCGCTGGGCCGACTCGATCTACGAATCCCGCTCCACCGACGACGGCTCCACCTGGAGCGAACCCGTCCCCACCGAGCTTCCCAACAACAACTCCTCCATCCAGTTCGTTGCCTTGACCGACGGCCGCCTCGCGCTGGTCTACAACCACAGCCGTGCGGGGGAGGGCACCGAGCGGCGGCTGTCCCTCTACGACGAGATCGACGACGACGGCCTCGCCGAGGAACAGGGGCAGGTGGCCGAACCGGACGCCTCAGCTTTCTCCGAGGACGACGGCGTGAAGCGCGCCTTCTGGGGCACGCCGCGCTCGCCGATGACCCTGGCCATCTCCGAGGACTCCGGCCGCTCCTGGCCCATCCGCCGGAACCTGGACGTGGGGGACGGGTACTGCCTGTCCAACAACTCCCGCGACGGGCTCAACCGCGAATACTCCTACCCGTCCATCCACCAGGGCCCGGACGGTGCACTGAATATCGCGTACACGTACTTCCGGCAGGCCATCAAGTTCGTCCGGGTGGACCCGCAGTGGGCCTACGACGGCACGCAGACGCCGGGCGGCCTGGAGGACGGCTCCATCAATGACTGAGCATCATGCGGTGGTGACGGGGTGCAGTTCGGGCATCGGGCAGGCCATCACCAGGCGGCTGCTGGCCGACGGCTGGTCCGTCATCGGGCTGAGCCGCACCGAGACGTCCCTGGACGGGAAATTCGAGTGGCTGCAGGCGGACCTGTCTGATCCTGAGTCCCTGGCTGACGCCGTTGCCGGGCTGCAGCCGGCCCATGCCCTGGTGCACGCCGCCGGGTTCCAGCGGACCGCCCATATCGGCTCCCTTGACCCGGCCGCGTTGGCGGGGATGTTCACCGTCCATGTGGCGGCGGCGTCGGTACTGGCCAATGCGCTGGTGCCATCCATGCCCGACGGCGGCCGGATCGTTTTGCTGGGCAGCCGCACCTCCACGGGGATGCCGGGCAAGAGCCACTACGCTGCGACGAAGGCCGCCCTGATGGGGCTGGGCCGGACGTGGGCTCAGGAGCTGGCGCCGCGGGGGATTACGGTGAACGTGTTGTCCCCCGGACCCACCGACACCCCGATGCTCAACGACCCCGGCCGCGCCGCCACCCCGGTGAAGCTGCCCGCGCTCGGTGCCCTGGTGGACCCGGACGACGTCGCCGCCCTGGCCGCGTTCCTGCTGGGCCCGCACGGCAAGTCCATCACCGGTCAGAACTACGTGATCTGCGGCGGCGCCTCCCTCTGACGCCCGCTCACTTGTGGTGGCTTTCCCCGGGACGCGCGCTCACTTGTGGTGGCTACCACCGTTCCAGCGTCCCGGTGCGCGTCTCGAAGCCGCACTCCTTTCCCGCTCCCGGAGCCGTGACGAGATTATGCGTTACATGTAACGTTTAAGCCATGAGCGTTAGGGATCGTGTTGCGAGGCACAGGATGGCCATGCGCGAGCGGGGCTTCCGCCAAATCCAGATGTGGGTGCCAGACGCGCGTACGGACGAATTCAAGCGCGAAGCGGAACGACAATCACGGGCCGTGGCAGCGTCTGACCATGTAGCGGATGACCAGGATTTCGTTGAGCAAATTTCAGAAGATTGGCCGGAGTGAACCGCGGCGAATTATGGACGGTTTCCGGTGGCACCTACGCGCTAAAGCCGCGTCCGGCACTCATCATCCAGGATGACCTCTTTGCGGAGTCGGACTCGGTCACCCTGCTACCGCTAACGACCCACCTCATAGAGGCCCCGTTGCTTCGGCTCACGTTGGAACCGGGCCAGCTGAACGGATTGGACCGCTCAAGCCAAATCATGGTCGATAAACTGACCACCGTGCGTCGAGCCAATCTCGGACAGAGGATTGGCCGCATTGATTCGGAAACGATGGTGGCCGTGGGACAATCGCTGGCCGTGTTTCTCGGCCTTGCCCGCTGACTCGAAAGCCAGGCGGCACCTGTACCGCGTATCTGTGATCAAAGATCGCTTAGGCGTTGTTGTACCCAGTCCCAGGCGATCAGTTCTTGCTCGAGCCGGGCGGCGGGACCGTAGGCGTCGTTGACTAGTGCTTCGTAAAGGGCTGCCTCGCTTGGGTGTAGCCGCGTAAGTACGGCGTGTGAGGGAGCAGGCTCCCCACCCCAGGCCTCACGATGCGCCAACAGCGTCTCCTGGTCCATCAGCACGCTCTCGACGTGCGGATGGACCGCCCTGAGCTGGTCCAGGATCCGGAAGCCGTGGGTATCGATGTCGCCCCAGTAGAGAACACGGCAGTCCCGCAGCCAGTCGGCGTCCCGCAACGAGGAAAATCCGTAGCCGCCGCCGTACAGCGCCAATGATCCGGGCTGGTCTGGGAGCGCCAGGAAGTTCACCTGGTTCTCGGTGGCGATAACCGTATGTACCGGTAGGCAAAGAGAACCAAATGCCTCAGCCGTCACTGTGATGTCCCGCGCTCCGCCAAGTACTGCGACGGCGGGGTCCAGGATCCGGAAGCGGACCAACTCGGGCGAGTGCAGGAAGCCGTGGCGCCGGGCAAACCGCGCTGCCGGCGTGCGGCCGGTGCCATCTTCGAGCGCCGCCTCCCCGGCAGCTTCCAGGGCGTCGTCACCAGCGTCAACGGGCTCGGTCTCCGGAACCTGGACGACGGCGGCCAGCATTTGCCCGATGACCTGCCGGTGCCGCTCGATGAACTTGGTGTGGACCCCGGGCAGGCTGAGCTGCCGGACGTAGACCCCCGGTTCGGGGTTGTCTTGCAGCCACAGCGCCACCCGGGCAGCCGTCAGCGCATCGGCCCCGAGTTCCAGCAGCTTCAGCGGCCTCCGCAGCACCCACTCACGAAGCGACGGATCCAGGGCATTCATGCCCCCGGTAAGCTCCATAAACCGGGCAGCGTCCTTCGATTTCCCAACAAACCCGATTTCCTCGCTGGCCATCCCAAACACCGCAGCGGCCGGCAGCCGGTTGGACCCGATCGTGCTGCGACCCACTTCCACGGTCTCCAGACTGAACGGGCCGGCCGCGGCAAACAGCTCAGCTGCCCACGCACCGGCCGCAGCGTAGTCACGGAGGAGAGCCGCCGCCGTCGGACGCTTCAACGGACGACGCCGGGGGTACATTCCGGTGGGTTCCGCCAGCTCCCGGAGGAGCGAACCACTGCTCCACGCCTTCAGCGACATAGCCCTCAGGTCTGCCAGGGTGGTCCAGGATTCAGCGGGCATGCTGCTCCTTCTCCTTTCGGTACTCCTGGATGGTCATGTTGCGCAGCTGCGAATCATCACCGTTGGTGTTGGCCACGAACCCCACGTGGGAGACGAACGGCTCGATCACGTGGATCTTCTGCAGGGGTGTGACGATCAGCAGCTGCAGCTTCATCCGCTGGAACAGCTCCAGCCCATACCGGGCGGACTCGTCCGAGCCGCGGCCGAACGCCTCGTCAATCACCACGAACCGGAAACTCCTGCCGCTGCCGGAATTCCTGCCCGCTCCCTTTCCGGAACCCAGTCCGAACTGGAACGCCAGCGCCGCCGCCAGGATGGTGTACGCCAGCTTCTCCTTCTGCCCGCCGGACTTGCCGCCCGAATCCGTGAAGTGCTCGTACTCCTCGCCGGTCTCCGTCCACTTCTCCGAGGCCGAGAACGTGAACCAGTTCCGCACGTCGGTCACCTTCGCCGTCCACTTCCGGTCCAGGTCCGTCAGCCCTTCGCGGCCCCGGAACCTGTCGATCAGCCGCTCCACCTGCAGGTACTTCTGCTCCGAGTACTGGTCCGTCTCGCCAATGGTCCCCTCCGAGCACGCCCGCAGATCGCTGCCGAACTCGCGCACGTCCTGGTCCGACGTGGCCTGGTGCTCCAGCTGGATATGTCGGCCCGTGTTGTACGGAATACCCGCCAGGGACTGGTTGATCTCGCCGATCCGGTCCATGATGTTCTGCCGCCGGCTGTCCAGGAACGCGTTGAACGCCACCACCTCGCGAATGGTGTTCTGGTTCAGCAGGTCCTTGAACTGGGTCTCGAACCGGGGCAGGTCGTTGCCCACCAGCTGCTCCAACAGCCGGTTATAGTCCGGCGCGGCCTCCAACGAAGCGTCCACGTCCGTGGTCTCATTCGGGTACGTGTTGCGGAAGTCCGCCATTTGCCGGACCGTGCTTTCCGCTGCCCGGGCGATCCGCTTGGACAGCGCGTCAATGGCGTCCGTCAGGCCGTTCCGCACCGCGCTTTCCACGGTGGCGGTGTTTTTGTAAGTGAGCGGCTTGTCCCCGAGCGCGGCATCGGCGAGGCGTCCGACGGCGGCCAGCACCCCGGCGTCGTCCGTCACCGGCGTTTGACCCAGGAGGGTTTGGCACTCCTCGATTGTCTCGGCAATGTCCCGCGCGTCCTTCTCATTGGCGCCCAGCCTCTCCCGCAGTTTGCCCGTCCTCTCCTCCAGCCGCTCCAGCGCCTCGGTGACCTGCTCTTGCTTGGCCATGAGCTGTTGCAGGACGTCGCTGGTGGTTTCCAAGGCCCGCTTTTCCGCCTTCAGGTCCTCGATGCTGCGGGCCGTGGCCTGCCAGCTGATTTCGCCGAACTCCGTGACGGAACCCACCACGCCGAGCTGCCGGTTCCGGCGGCCCACAGTCCCCAGCTCCGTGTTGACCCGTTCCAGCTGCCCGGCCACTACCTTCAGCTGGCCCTGCACTTCGTCCAGATCGGCACGGAACCCGGCGATCTTGTCGTGGTTGTCCCAACCCAGCACATAGTTGCGCCGGTCCGCCAGGTCCCTGCGGTCGTCCTTCTCGTGCCGGCCCCGGCCGCCCTTGAGCTGGCCGTTGGCCGTCAGCGCCTTGGGGTAGCGGCGGAAATCGGCCAGGTTCTCGCAGCAGAAATAGTCGAACCGGCTGCTCAGCTCGTCCTGCAGGAAATCCCGGAATGGCGTGCCCTGCTTGATGGCGATCTTCGCAGCCAGCGTCCCCGGCTCAGCCGCCCGGGGCGCAGCGGGCTCGCCGGTCCTCAGGTAAACCAGCCGGCCCCGCAGGTTGTTCGCGTCCACCCAGCTGCTGACCGCGGCATAATGCTCCGCGGGGACCAGCAGCGAGAGGGCCAACCCGTGAAGGGTCCGTTCGGCGGCACCCTCCCACGCGGCCTCGCCGTCGCGGACCTTGAGCAGCTCGCCCACGAACGGCAGGTCGCCGTCCGTGATCCCGGTGCCGTCGCACAGCCGGCGGCGGATATCCAGCTGGGGGAGCGGGATCAGATTGCGCCGGGCCTGCAGGCTGGTGAGCTCGGCCTTGAGCTCACCGGACCTGGTGGTGAGCCCCTCCTGCTGGATGGACAGGGCGGTGCGTTCTTTATACAACGCCTCCGACCGGGCCGCCAGGTCCTGTTCCACCCCGGCCAACCCTGCCCGGTTCGCGTCGAACAGGACCCGGTCCTCCGGGGCCTGCAGGCCCAGGTCCGCCGCGGCGGACGAGTAGGCCTCGAACCGCTGCTTCTGCTCGGCGGACTTGGCAGCCAAGGCGGCCAGGTCGGCGTCGATCGCTGCCAGACGCCCGCCGCCGTTGGTGCGGATGTCCTCCTCCACCCCGGCCAAGTCCCGGCGCAGCTGCTTGACCTCCCCGTTCAGCCGCGACGAGTCCTCCTGCAGCCGCACTCCCGTCTGCATGAGCTCCGCCTGGTGCTCCCGGCTCAGCTGCAGCTTCCGGTCCGTGAACCAAGGGTGGAGTTGGTCCCGCTGCCTACGGGCCAGCTCGTCGTCGGCGGTCAGCCCGGCATGCAGGGCGGCGCCCTCCTTGATGGGCGTCAGCAGGGCGATCTGGTCCTTGGCCCGGAGCACGGCGTCATGGGCTTTCTTCAGGTCATCGAAGTGGTGGATCAGGTTGGTGATCCGGGTGGCAACGTCGTCCTCCTCCAGCATGTTCCCGCGCACGAACGAGGTGATGTTCTCCACCTGCTTCATGGACACCGTGCGGTGGAACAGCTCCATGGCCTGGTTGCCGCTGATCCCGAACTGGCGCTTGAACGCGGCCGAATACGGCTCGAAGGAATCATGGACCGACGCCCCGGCGGCGCGGAGCTTCTTCTTCAGCTTCAGCGGGTCCTGGCCGAAATTGCTGAAATCGGCAGCGATGCTCTGGTCCTTTTCCGCGAGGGAGTAAAAGCGGTTGGGCTGCCCGGCCTCCTGCGTGGCCCACAGCGTGATGCCCAGGGTCACCCACTTGCCCAGCACGGCGTTGTGGAAGACGCCCAGCACCACTGTCAGCTGGCCCGATCCGCGCAGCGCCACCGGCTTGGAGTACTCCCCGCCGGCGCTCCGGGCGCTCTTGTGGAAGCCCCGGACGTACGACATCAGGGACCGTTCCTTCTTCTGCGCCCCTGCGGCCTTGTTGTATTCGATCTTGTGCGCCGGAAGCAGCAACGTGGTGATCGCATCCACCACCGTGGACTTGCCCGAGCCGATGTCGCCGGTGAGCAGGCTGTTCGCCCCGTCCAGCCGGAACGAGCGCACGCCCTGGTGGAACGTGCCCCAGTTGAGCAGCTCCAAGCGGTGCAGCCGGAAACCCGGGGGAGTGCCGCCGTCGGCCGCGGTATCGTCCAGGCTGAACAGGCTCTCCTGCAGGTCCGTGGTCACTGGTTTGTCCCATCACCGGCGAGCGTCGCGCGGTAGTCGGCCAGCCGCGCGTCGAACTCCTCCAGCCACTGCGCATCCACGTACGCCTTGAGGATCCGGGCCACCTCGTAGGTATCCGCCTGCCCCTTGAGCTTGCGCAGGAAACCGAGCTCCACCACCTTTTTGATGTCAGCCCCCAGCCGGTCCAGCACACGCGCCTCGTTGCTGGATTCAGGCAGGAACACCGAGACCATGTCCGCGATCTCCTGTTCGGTCATGATGAGCCGGACCTCGCTGCTGTTGATGTCGAACTCCATCATGCGCCGGCGGAGCAAGGCCAGCAGCAGGCTGACGTTGAAGGTCAGGGTGCGGCGGGCGATGAGCCGGGGCAGCGTGCCGTCCGGATCGTCCTTGGACCGCAGGAAGGCGTAGCCCTCGGATTCGTCCAGGACGAGGTTCAGGCCCAGCACCGAGACGTAGTCGCGGACATGTGACGTCAGGCCGAGCAGGGCCTGCCACACCTTCTCGTCGTTTTCCGCATACAACACGCCCTTGAAGAGCCGGGTGACGACGGCGGGTAGCTCCTCCGGTGTGCGGGTTTCCGTGTCAGTTGTGGCTGGGGTGTTCATGCCGGCCTTCCGAAGATGATCTGCTCGATGGTGGCTTCGCGGGTGGTTCCGTCCGGCAGCTGCCACAAGAGTTGCTGTGACTGCTCCGGGTTGATGGTGGCCCAGTCTGATTCGGTGGCCAGCTGGTAGTAGGCCACTACTTCCGCCAGCCCCTGGGATAGGGGATAGGTCTCGGTGACCTCGGCAAGGGTGGCTTGCTCTGCCTCGGCCAGGACGGCGTCAATGTTGGCCCGCAGGCGTTCCTTGTCCACGAAGAACTGGCCGAACAGTGCCGAGGCGTCCACATCGTCGTCATCGGCCGTTTCCACGGAGTCGTCTACCAGAATTTTTCGACTGGGCTCGTAGAGGGGACGTTCAAAGGGGAGCACCACGTCCACGGATGGTGCGTCAATCTCCATGAAAGCGCCCGACGGCGGTGCATCCCGGTTGCCCAGCGCGCCGGATTCGATGCTGCGGATCAGCTGCATGATGCGCTTGTTCTCCAGGAACACCTTGTCGTCCAGGAGCCGGCGCATCTGCTGGGAGAGCTGGCGGACCGTGGCCTGGGTCTGTTCGACCGCGGGCAGCCAGTCCTGGTGGAGGTTGGCCACCGCCTGCATATCCGATGTGGCCAGCGCTTCGATCTGGGTTGCTCTGTGCAGGAGGTCCTGGAGCTCATTGCGGAGCTGGGGCGACATCAGGTAGTCCCAGAAGCCTTGGAAGGTGCGGCCCTGGAGGGAGCTGCTGATGTCCTGCTGGTTGTCGAAGATGGACTGGAGCAGCTCTCCCTGGGTCCCGTCCCAGGTGGCGATCTGCTCCCGGACCTGGCGGTCGAGTTTCCGGAAGTTCTGTTCAACCTCCCGGAAATCGGAGAGCAGGTCCTTGGCCAGGGTGGTCAGTTGCTGCAGGTGGTCCAGGGCTTCCGGGCCGGTCATCACCCGGACGTTGCCGTCCCTGATCCGCTGCATCTCGGCGTCGATCCCGTCCCGCTGCCGCTGCAGTTCGGCGAGCCGGACTTCCGGGTCCGTTTCAGACTGCTGGACCAGCTGCTTGAGGACGGCAAAGATGCTGGTGAGGCGTGACTGGGTGGCGACGAACTCCCGCCCGCGCAGGTTCTCCACCCATCGGATCACGTCTTCCGAGGCGGCGGTGAGGTCGTAGCGCGGCTCATCCTCTCCGGGCACGTAGTACTTCCTGAGCCATCGGCGCTCATCAGAGGCCCAGTCGTCCAGGTATTCGCCTGCGGGGCGGGGAAACCTGTCTTCGCCTTCGCTGTCCCGCAGGCCGAACAGAACATCGTCCAGGGCATCGATCAGCTCCTGGCGGCCGAGGTTGCGCTGATTCGGACTGGTGAATGCGGCCATAAAAAACGTCAGGGCCAGCGGTGCATTCTGGGCGCGGAGAAGCGACCAACCTGCGTGGTTTTCCCGCAGGGAGTTGATGGCGTAGAAATCCATTCCTGCCCCGGTGTTTGGCGCGTCACATTGTCGGCTTTTACTCTAGGCGACACCCACGACAGACGTTCACGCCTGGCACGTCGGCAATGAACCAGAAGTGGGGCTGCCCGTAGTCCACGGTTTGGACGGTGACGACGGCGGGAAGCGCCCGAGGGCCGCCGTCGTCCGTCCGCCCCGGGGTGGTGCGGATCCCCGTGGTGGGCGTGTCAGTCCGTGCAAGAATGGCGCCATGACTCACGAGCAGCCGCACTCCGTTGCGCCGGAACTGGACAGCGCCGACCTTCCCGCCTTCGAAGCCGCCTACCAGGCTGCACAGAAAAGCCTGGCCGAAAGCGGCATCCCCATCGGGGCGTCGATCGCCCGGGACGGCGTGGTGATTGCGGACGGACATAACG
>NZ_JABFMW010000046.1 GCF_013359725.1 Pseudarthrobacter sp. C4D7
AGCAGTCCTCCGAGCAATCAGCATCTGGCTCACAGCTTTAGGAGACACACCCTAGGTCCTTGAGCAGCAGCTCGTACTTCCGCGGGCCGCGGCGGGACAGGATGGATGCTTTGCGGAGCTCGTCGATGTCATTGGTGACCGTGGAGTACGCCAGGACTTTGTTGGCCGCGTCCTCGATCAGCACGTGGCTGGAGGTGAGCCTGGCCGTGGTCTGGGCGATGGCGAACAGGTCTTCCTCGAGCAGGGTGAGGACTTCGCTCTCGTAGCTGCGCGGCTGGATCCGGTCTTTTGCGATGGAGAGCAGGCGGTCCCAGTCGGCGGCCGGATCAACCAGCAGGAGGCCCAAGCCCGCTGCCTGCAGGAGTTCTTCCGCTTCGGCAAGGTCTTCGCGGTTCCCCTTGACGGCTACCACCGGGGGCGGGTCCTTCAGGAGCCGCCGGAGCGCCGGAAGGGCGGAGCGGCCGCGGACACCGATAAGCAGGACAAACGCGCCCGCAGCCTCCACGGACTCGTCGTCCGCGTCGACGATAAGGAACCGTTCAATGGCCGGCGCCGAGGGCGCTGGGCGGAGGATGAGGCTGGCGAAGCCAAGGGGGAGATCCGAGAGGATGTCATCCACCGTAACCGCGGCCATGGGTATTCCTTTTGCGTCGATCCCGCCGGACAACTCTGTCCGGTCGCCTCATGCTATCCAGCGGCGACCATCCTGTTTATGGGCCCGGTCCCAAACGCGGGTGCGTATTTTTGGTGTGCAGCCCGAGGCGATCGCCGGCAGGCGGGGACAGGGCAAGTAGATGACGGCACGCCAAAGGCGGGCCAGCGGATACTGACCCGCCTTTGGCGCGGAGTGGTGGACGTGTCGCGGGCGCTAGATCCAGGCCGGTGCCGGGGGCGCGGGGGTGACCGGTCCGCCGTCGCGCTCTGCCGTGGTGCCGTCGGTGCCGCGGCCGGTGGCCCACTGCGCAATGGCTGCCAGGGAACCGGACACCACGGTGGGGGAGTCGGCTGCTGTGTCACCGAAGACCAGCGCGGAGGGTTGGCCGGTGACCTTGACCACGAGGTCCTTGTCCGTGCCGCGGGCATGCCAGGCGCCGGTGATGTCCATCAGGAGACGTTCCACGACGGGGGCGGGGATGTCCTTGAACGTGGCTCCGTTGGCCAGGTCAACGGCGTGCACCCACACTTCCCGGGTGCGCATCCAGACGGTTTCTTCGGCGGGAACCACACGGCCCTGGACGGTTTTGACCTTGTGGTGCCAGTTGTCGGCGGGGAGGTCGCGCCATTCGACGTTCAGGTGCACGGCGGAGTGGTCGAACAGGTTCCGCAGCGCGATGGGACTGAGCGTGGCGCCGAAGTCGATCTCGTGGTGGCGGATCTCCACCGAGGGGTACATGGGGGTTTCCACACCGGTGGCTGCCCATTCGACCAGCCGTGCCACGGCCCGCGCGTTGTAGCCCACGTGGGCCACAACGTGCCGGCGGGTCCAGCCCGGCAGCAGCGAGTCCCCGTCCAGTTCCGCGTCCGTGAGCTCGTTGAGCTTGCGGGCGAAGAACGCGGTACCGCGCCGGGCCTGCAGGAGCCCGTCGAGCAGGACGGGATCGGTGGTCTGGTCGTGCCGGGCAACCATCAGGCTTCCTTGACCACGCGGTTGGTCAGCTGGCCCAGGCCCTCAATGGTGGTCACCAGGACCTGGCCCTCCTGCAGGTAGCGCTTGGGGTCCTGCGCGTGGCCCACGCCGCCGGGGGTGCCGGTGGCGATCACGTCGCCCGGGTTCAGGGTGATGATGGTGGAAATGTAGGAGACCAGGAACTCCGGGGTGAACACCAGGTCCGAGGTGGGGGTGGACTGCTGGACCTCGCCGTCCACGGCGGAGGTCATCAGCGGGCCGGCGGTGAACTCGTCCTTGGTGACCAGGGCCGGGCCGAACGGGGTGGACTTCTCCCAGGTCTTGCCCTGCAGCCACTGGATGGTCCGGAACTGGTAGTCGCGCATGGAGATGTCGTTGAGCACGGCGTACCCGGCGATGTGGTCTGCGGCTTCGGCTTCGGGGATGCGGCGGCCTGCCTTGCCGATGACGACGGCGAGCTCGGCTTCCCAGTCCACGGTGTCCGATTCCTGCGGCAGGGCCAGGTCGTCGTTGGGGCCGATCAGGGATTCGGCGTACTTGGCGAACAGGGTGGGGTGCGCGGGGACTTCGCGGCCCATTTCCTTGATGTGGTTGCGGTAGTTGTGGCCCACGCAGATGATCTTGCCGGGGAAGGGCACGACGGCGGCGAGGTCGGCGCCGTCCAGGGCGTGGGTCGCGCCGTTGGCCGCCTTCGCCGTGGCCTCCCAGGCGTAGTCCTTCAGCAGGGCCCCGACATCGGCGAAGCCCGGGATCTCGGTGAGGGTGTCGCCGTCCTGGCGGACCGCCGTCGTGCGCGCTTCGGTGCCGGTGGCGGTGTCCCCTGAGGTCAGGCGGAGGGTGAGGAGTTTCATTACTTGGTGCGTCCTTCGATGTAGGTGCGGTTGAAGTTCAGGCGCTCAAAGATGGGAGCGTCGCTGAACCGGAACAGGTCAAACTCGGATTCAGCCTGCAGGGACCACGCGGCCCAGGACGGGACCACGAACAGGTCGCCCTTGGCCAAGGCCTTGGTTTTGCCGTTCAGGGTTACGGTGCCGGTGCCCTCGAAGACCTGCCAGACGCTCGAGCCAACCTCGCGGACGGTCTCGGTCCAGGCTCCGGCGCGCAGGCGGTGGAACTCGGCGCGGATGGTGGGCATGACATCCCCGCCGGTGGTGGGGTTGGTGTAGCGGACGGCGGCGTGGCCCTGGGACACCGTGGCGGGGTGGCCCTCGTCTTCCAGGAGCAGCTGCTCGCGCAGCGCGGCATCGGTGTACTTCCACCGGTACGCGGCGATGGGGGAGTTGGTGGTCTGGTCCAGGCCGGAGAGCGGGCGCAGGCCGGGGTGGGCCCAAAGCCGCTCGGAGCGGGAAATGTCCGGGGTGGCCTCGTCCGTGACGCGCTCGGTGCCGAACTCGAAGAACCCGGCATCGGCGTAGTGGACGAACGGGATGTCCAGGCCATCGATCCAGGCCATGGGTTCATCGGTGTCGTTGTGGTGGCCGTGGAAGTTCCAGCCCGGCGTGAGCAGGAAATCGCCGCGGGACATCCGGACGGGATCACCGTTCACCACGGTCCATACGCCCTCGCCCTCGACGACGAAGCGGAAGGCGTTCTGGGAGTGGCGGTGCTCGGGGGCGGTTTCGCGGCCGCCCAGGTACTGGATGGCAGCCCAGAGGGTGGGGGTGGCGTAGGGGGTCCCGGCCAGGCCGGGATTGGCCAGCGCGATCGCCCGGCGTTCCCCGCCGCGGCCCACCGGGACCAGGTCCCCGGCGCGGGCAGCCAGCGGGTACAGGTCATCCCACCGCCACACGTGCGGAACCGCCTTGGGGGACGGAACCATGGGCATCAGGTCCGCGATCTCCGTCCACAACGGAATCAGGTTTTCCTTGTCGAGATCCCTGTACAGCTGCTCCAGCTGGGCGGCCTCCTCCGGGGTGGGCTCGGGAACGTGGTGTTCCTGGGCCACGGATTCGTGCGTTCGGTTTTCAGCGCTGATGGACACTGGCCTTCTCCTTGCGTGCGGACTGAGTGCGACGTGGATTCGACCTTAAGGAAGATGCAGCTGTGACCTCCAGCATATTCTGTCTGCCAGAATTTATCTGAAGACGGCGTTAGGGGTGCTGCGCCCCGTCCACCGGGTTGGCGGCGATGTCCAGTTCAAGCTGGCGGCGGGTTTCCATCATCACGCCCACCAGCCCGGCGTCGAACAGCGGCCGGAACCTGGCCACCGGGGTGGCCACGCTCAACGCGCCCACCACCATGCCCCTGCCGTTGTGCAGCGCCATCCCAAAGGCGCTGATGCCCTCCTCGGTCCCCTCGAAGTTGGCGGCGAATCCGTTGGCCCGCACGGACTCAAGCTCGCGCAGGAAGGCCGGGTACTCGGCGTCGGAAATGTAGTCGCCGGCCAGCTCCGCGTTGGGGCTGCGGAACAGCTGTTCCAGCGCTGCCGGTTCCAGCTCGGCCAGGATGGCTTTGCCGCCGGACGCCTTGTGCGCCGGCAGCAGCGTGCCCTGCCGGTCGCCCACCCGCAGGATGTTCGAGCTTTCCACCGTGTCCAGGAACCGGACCTTGGTGCCAACCCGGATCATCAGGTTGACGGTCTCGTTGGTGCGGGCGCACAGGACCTCCATATGGGGTCGGGAGATGTCCCGCAGCTGCCGGGTCCAGCTGAATCCGGCGGGACCTGCGCCCATGGCCGGGCCCGGCACGTACCGGCGCGTCTCGTCCTGGACGGCGAAGCCGCGGTACACCAGCATCGCCAGGAGCCGGTGGGCGGTGGACGGGGCCACGCCCAGTTCCGCCGCGGCGTCCTTGAGCCGCAGGCTGCCCACGTCCCGCAGCAGCTGCAGCAGCTGCAGGGCGTTATCCACCGCCTCGATGGAGTACGTGGGCTTACGCAGTGCCGGAAGATTCTGCATAACAGAATCTTATGTGCGGGACGGCGTGGCTGCCAGCACAGTGGTGGGATGAATCACACAACTTCCGCTGCAGCGCCGCAGCGCATGGCCGCCCCCGCCCTGGGCGCAGGCCTTTCCGGGTTTCCCCGGCGTTCCGTGCTCGCCGTCCTGGTGTGCTGGCTGCTGGTCGTTTTCGACGGCTATGACCTGATCGTCTATGGCACCGTCCAGGGCTCACTCATCAACGACACCGGCTGGGGCCTGACCAAGGCCACCGCCGGCACCATCGCTCGATGGCCTTCATCGGCATGATGATCGGGGCGGTCTTCGCCGGCCGCATGTCCGATACCTGGGGCCGCCGGCGCACCATCATCGGCTGCGCCGTCGTCTTCTCCGTCTTCACCATCCTCTGCGCCTTCGCACCCAACGCCCCGGTCTTCGGCGGCCTGCGGCTCCTGGCAGGCATTGGCCTGGGCGGCCTGGTTCCCTCGGCCAACGCCCTGGTGGCAGAGCTGGTCCCCGAAAAGTGGCGGTCCGCCATTGCCACCCTGATGATGTCCGGCGTCCCCATCGGCGGATCCATCGCCGCCCTCGTCGGCATTCCGCTGATCCCGGCCTTCGGCTGGCCCGTCATGTTCCTGGTGGCCGTGGTCGCCCTGGTGGTGGTCATTCCGCTGGGCATCCGCTACCTGCCGGAGACGCTGGCGCCGGACAACGGCGACGCGGCCCAGGGCCAGGCAGCCAAGGAAGCCGTCGGCTTCGGGTCCCTGCTCCGCGCGCCCTACCTCGGCACCAGCCTGCTGTTCGCCATCGGCACCCTGGTGACCCTCTTTGCCTGGTACGGGCTGGGCACCTGGCTGCCCAACCTCATGCAGTTGGCCGGCTACAACCTGGGGTCCGCCCTGACGTTCGCCCTGGCCCTCAACCTTGGTGCGGTGGCCGGTTCGGTACTCACCGCCTGGGCCGGCACCCGGTTTGGCCCCATTCCCACCGCCATCGCGGCAGCGGCCGTGGCCGCCGCGGGATTGCTGGTCCTGGTCACCGGGCCGCCCGTCGCCGTCGTCTACCTCATGCTGGTGCTTGCCGGCGTGGGCACGCATGGCACCCAGTGCCTCATCATCGCCGCCGTGGCAAGCCACTACCCGGCGCACCTGCGCGGCACCGCCCTTGGCTGGGCGCTCGGCGTGGGCCGGATCGGGGCCGTGGCAGCGCCCCAGGCCGGCGGGCTCCTGCTCGCAGCAGGCCTGGGCGTCAACTCGAACTTCCTGGCATTTGCCGGAGCAGCCGCAGCAGCAGTCCTGCTCGCAGCCGTCGGTACCAAAATCAAGAAATCAACAGCAGTAGGAGTTTCCAATGTCTAACCTCAAAGGGTCCACCGACGTCCTGGTCGTGGGCGGCGGCATGGCCGGACTTGCCGGAGCGCTGGCGCTCCGCGAGAACGGCGCCGATGTCACCTTGGTAGAAGTGGCACCCACCTTCGGCGAAGTCGGCGCCGGCCTGCAGATGGCCCCCAACGCCTCCCGCGTCCTCAAGCGTTGGGGCCTGCTGGAGAAGGCGCTGGAAATCGGCGTCCAGCCCAAGCACCTGGTATTCCGCGATGCCATCACGGGCGAGGAACTCACCCGCCAGAGCCTGGGTGGCGAGTTCGAGGAACGCTACGGCGCCCCCTATGTGGTGATCCACCGCAGCGACCTGCACCGGATCCTGCTCGAAGCCTGCCAGGAAGCCGGCGTCACCCTGGTGAACGACGTGCTGGTGCAGAAGGTGGAGACAGACGGCGACCGGGCCCGCGCCTACACCGCCAAGGGCGAGGTGTTCGAGGCTGACGCCATCCTGGCAGCGGACGGGCTGAAGTCCACCCTCCGCGCCACCGTCGCCAACGACGGACCCGTCAACTCCGCCTACGTGGCGTACCGCGGCACCGTGCCCATCACCGAGGAAACCCCTGCCGCGGACCTGGAGGACGTCATCGTCTACCTGGGCCCGAACTGCCACCTGGTCCAGTACCCGCTCCGCAAGGGCCAGCTGCTCAACACCGTGGCAGTGTTCAAGTCCCCGTCGTTCGATCGCGGCGAAGAGCAGTACGGCGGCGTGGACGAACTCCAGGCAGCCTACAAGGACTGCGTCCCCGCCGTGCAGGAAGCCCTGAAGAACCTGGCCACCGGCATCCGCTGGCCCATGTACGACCGCAACCCGATCGAGACCTGGGTCTCCGGCCGGATGGCACTGATCGGCGACGCCGCCCACCCGATGCTGCAGTACCTGGCCCAGGGTGCCTGCCAGGCGCTGGAGGATGCTGCGGTGCTGCAGGACGCCGCCAGCAACCGCGTCTTCACGGCCGAAGGCATCGACGCCGGTGCGTGGGAGGATGCTTTCCGCGAGTTCAACGAAACCCGGGCGGCGCGCACCGCCCGCGTCCAGCGCACCGCCCGTATCTGGGGCGAGTCCTGGCACGTGGACGGCGTGGCACGGGTCCTGCGGAACATGCTGTTCAAGAGCCGCGGCGACAACAACTTCCAATACAACGACTGGCTGTACGGCCGCGACGTGCCCGGCGCCCCAGCTGAGGTTCCGGCCGGCGCCAAGCTGGTGGAAGCCTAAGCACCGCGATCCAAGGCGGGCGTACGACGGCGGGTGGCTCCCGGCGTCGTACGCCCGCTTTTTGTTTGGGGCTGGGGCGGGGACAAGTTTCCTGCGTCCCCTAGCGGGGCGCCGGTCCAGTGGACTCGCGGATGGTCAGGTGCGTGGGCATCACCGCCAACTGGCGGGTGGCGCTGCCCGACAGCGGGTTGAGCTGGGCCAGCAGCATGGACACCGCCACCCTTCCGGCCTGCTCAATGGGGCTGGAGATGGTGGTCAGGGGCGGGTTGCAGAAATCCGCGCCGAAGATGTCATCCGACCCGACGATGCTCATGTCCTCCGGGACCCGGATGCCGCGTGCCTTGAGCCGCTGGAGCATGCCAATGGCCAGCAGGTCATTGAAGACGATGCAGGCTGTTGCCCCCGTCCTGACCGCTGCGTCAGCGGCAGCAGCCCCCGACGTCGTCTTAGGGGTGTAGGGGCCGATCCGGTGGACCTCCATGCCGCGCTTGGTGGCGTCCTCTTCAAATACCTTCCACCGCATCTGGTTGGACCACGATGTCGGTGGCCCGGCCACGTAGCAGACCTTGTGGTGGCCCAGCGATGCCAAGTGCTCCAGGGCCTGGATGATTGCCGACGGCGTATCGATCATCACCGTGGGCGCGCTGGTGGAGGCGCGGTTGAACGTCACCAGCGGTTGCGACTGGGAGACCTCTGCCAGCTGGGCATCGGTGAGGCGTGAGGCGGCCAGGATGAAGCCGTCAGCCGATTTGCGCATCTTGTGCAGCGCATCCAGTTCCATCTCGCTGGACTCTTCGGTGTCCACCAGAAGCTGGGTGACGCCGGCTGCCTTGAGCTGATGCTGGGTGCCGCGGATGATGTCGAAGTAGAACGGATTGGTGATATCGGGCACCAGCACGGCAACGGCGTTGGTCCGTCCCGAGCTCAGCCCGCGGGCCTGGGAACTGGGAACGTAATTGAGTTCTGCCGCCGCTTCCTCGATCCGGATCCGCGTCCGAGGGTTCACCCGGTCCGGGCGGGCGAGCGCCCGGGACACGGTGGATGTGGCCACTCCTGCCAGCTCAGCGACGTCGCGGATGGTGGGCGGGCGGTCCCGGTGGGCCGCCGTTCCGGACGTCCCCCTGGTGGTGCCCTGTGTCCCTGTTTCGGCCATGGCGGTGGACCCTTCCTTGCTGGCTGGACCAACTCCCACGGCATCTCTCCGCCGGCGTGCCCGTGACTTCAATGCAACAATCTGAGCACTTATGGCAACTTTTGGCAACCGCTTGCCATTTGTGTTGCCACCTTCCTAGACTGACTTTCGAGTCGCCTGCAGTGATCTCCGCCACAGACGGACGTGGCCATGCGGGTGTCCTAGAGGAGAAAAACAATGAGGTTTAAATCGACTACTGGGCTCGCGGCAATTGTCACGGCTGCAGCACTCGCCCTGACCGGTTGTGGATCCGGAGGCTCCGGCGGCAGCGGCGGTTCCACCAATGCGGATGGAAAGGTGGACGGCGCGGGCAAGACCCTGAACGTCCTCACCGGCGTCCTGAGCCAATATCCCGAACAGCAGAAACAGTGGCAGAGCGACATCGCAGCCAAGTTCAAGGCTGAGACCGGAGCCGACGTCAAGTTCGAAACCTTCGCCTCCGCCAATGACGAGCTCACTCGGATCCAGACGTCTGTCGTCTCGGGACAGGGCCCGGATGTGTACGGACTCGGCACCACCTTCACCCCCACGGCCTACGCCACCAAGGCCTTTGTGACCCTCTCCGACGACGACTGGAAGGCAGTGGGCGGCAAGGACCGCTTCAACCAGGCCGCCCTGGGGATCTCCGGGCCGGACAAGGACCACCTGGCGGGCATTCCCTTCGTCAGCCGCCCGTTCGTCATGGCCTACAACAAGGACCTGCTGGCCGCTGCCGGGATCGATAAGCCCGCCACCAGCTGGGACGAACTGGCAGCCCAGGCCAAGAAGATGACCTCCGGCGACACCTACGGCATCGCCACCGGCTACAAGGACAACTACGACCCCTGGAAGTTCATCTGGGCCATGGCCGTCCAGGCCGGCAACCCGCTGGTTGACGGCAACAAGCTGAAGATGGACGACCCCACCGTCAAGAAGGCCTACGAAACCTACTTCGGCTGGCTCACCAAGGACAAGGTTGTTGACCCTGCCTCCGTGGGCTGGAGCAACAGCAACGCTGTGGCTGCGTTCGCCAGCGGCAAGGCCGGCTACCTGATGATGACCACCTCCAGCTCCATCCCCACGCTCGACAAGTCGGCCGTTGCCGGCAAGTACGAGTACACGCTGATGCCCACCACGGCGCCCGGAGAAACGCAGTCCAAGTCCGACGGCGACGCCGCCAGCATCCTCTCCGGCGACAACCTGGTGGTGGCCGACTACTCCAAGCAGAAGGACCTGGCCTTCGCCTACATCAAGCTAATCACCTCCAAGGACGAGCAGCTGAACTACCAGAAGATCTTCGGCGACCTGCCGGCCAATGCTGAAGCCCTGGCCAGCCTGACGGACCCCAAGCTGAAGCCGCTGGCCGATGCCGCCGCCAAGTCCAAGGCCACGCCGTTCACCGGTGCCGGGGGCGACATCCAGCTGGGACTCCTGAACGTCACCGTCCAGTCCGTCCCCGACCTGGCCGCCGGCAAGGTGGACGATTCGGCACTGGACCAGAGGATTAAGGACGCCCAGACCAAGGGCCAGGCTTCCCTGGACCGGGCCTCCAAAGGATAATCCCTGATGTCAACCGACGCCTCCCATGAAGTCCGGCCTGCGGTGGATACCGCCGCAGGCCGGGCGCCCCGCCACAGCGTTGACGCCGGGCAGGAACCTGGCCACAAGGGCGGGCTGCGCCGCAAGGGCCTCAGTGAACGGAACCGCCCGCTCTGGATGCTGATCCCGGGCGGAGCCCTGATGATCATCATCATCGTGGTCCCGCTCCTGCTGGGCATCTACATGTCCGTCCTGAACCTCGACCAGTACACCCTGCGGAAGTGGATCAGCTCGCCGTTCATCGGAGTGGAAAACTTCGTTGAAGCGATGACGGCCTCGCCGCTGCTGCACGCCGTTTGGCTCAGCGTCAGCTACTCGCTGCTGGCCATGGTGGTGACGCTGCCGCTCGGCATCGCCGCGGCGGTGGCCACCCAGAACGCCTTCAAGGGCCGGGCAGTGGTCCGCTCCATCTTCCTCATCCCGTACGTGCTGCCATCCTTCGTGGTGGCCACCGTGTGGCGGACCATGCTCCAGCCCGGCGGCATCGTTGATGAAGCCCTCGCCACGGTGGGGATCCATGTAGGGCTGTGGCTCAACGGGCCGCAGACCTTCTGGACCCTGGTCCTGGTCCAGATCTGGGCTTCCTGGCCCTTCATCTACCTGCTGGCGCTGTCCGGCCTGCAGTCCGTTGACCATGAGGTGCATGAAGCCTCGGCCCTCGACGGTGCGCTGTGGTGGAACAAACTCCGGTACGTCGTATTCCCCTACCTGAAGGGGCCCCTGGCCCTGGCATTCCTGATCGGGATGCTGCACCACATCAACAACTTCACCCTCCCGTTCGTGCTGTTCGGCGTTCCGGCTCCGACCGACGTCGAGGTCCTTCCCATCCTGACCTACGTCACGAGCTTCCAAAGCTTCCGCTTTGGCCTGAGCGCCGCGATGGCGTTCATCTCCCTGGTCCTGATCGCCATCCCGTTGTTCGTCTACCTCCGTGCCGTCAAACTTGACGACGCCGAAACACCAAGAGGCAAGAAATGAGCACCACCACAGCCACGCGCCGCAGTCCGGGCACCGTCGCCGTCGAACGTCCAGGTTCGCACCGCCAGCACGAGGTCCTGCGGCTCCTGCCCACGCCTTTGCTGATCTTCGTCCTGGTCTTCCTGGGCGCCCTGGTCCTGATCCCGGTGCTGTACATCTTCCTGGCCTCAGTGAACTCGGACATCGGTGTGGCCAACGGCGAATTCTGGCCATCCTCGGTCACATTCGAGAACTACTCGAAGATCTGGACCAGCGTGGGCCTGGCCACCGGCCTCACCAACAGCGTCCTGGTGGCCGGAGCAACCGCTGTGGTCTCCGCCGCGCTGTCCGTGTCCACCGCGTTCGTCCTGGTCCGCTACACCTTCCGCGGCCGGCTGACCATCCTTCGCGGCCTGCTGGCCCTGCAGTCGGTGCCCGGAACACTCATGGTGCTGCCGGTCTTCGTCCTGTTCTCCTCGGCTGCCACCTACCTGGGCATCCAGGTCATCGGGACCCAGTGGGGGCTGTTCGTCACCTACCTGACGTTCGCCATGCCGTTCTCCACCTGGGTGATGGTGACCTACCTCCGCGGGCTTCCCAAGGAACTCGAGGAGGCGGCCCGGATCGACGGCGCCTCCAACCTGGGGGTCCTCTTCCGGATCATCCTTCCGCTGAGCTGGCCCGGCATCGTCGTCTCCGGCATCTTCGCCTTCCTGCTCGGTTGGAACGACGTGCTCTTTGCCTCGGTGATGACGCGCCCCGAAAGCCAGACCGCCGCCGTCGCACTCCAAATCTTTGGTGCCTCCCAGGAAGGCGGCGCCATCCCGTACTACGGCCAGATGATGGCGGCGGCACTGGTGTGCGCCGCACCGGTGGTCATTCTCTACCTGATTTTCCAGCGTTACCTAGTAGGCGGGCTGACCGCCGGAGGAGTTAAATAACCATGGTTTCGACCACGCAGGTCACTTGGCAGCTGTCAGGCTTTGGCGATGAAATCGACGACGACCCCGCAGTCCAGGTGGCTGTGCTCCAGGCCCTCGGCGCCAACCACATCGAAGTCCGCAGCGCGTGGGGCACCAACATTGTGGAGCTCACCGAAGAGCAGCTGCAGGCACTCGCCGCACTGCTCGCCGAAAAGGACATGAAGGTTTCAGCCATTGCTTCCCCCATCGGCAAGGTGGATGTCAGCCTGCCCGTGGAGCACGAGGTGGAGCGGCTCCGCCGGGCAGTGAACGCCGCCAGGGTCCTTGGCGCCAGGTACATCCGCATCTTTTCCTTCTACTACGGCGAATCCGTGCCGGTGGACAGCATCCGCGACGCCGTCATGGAACGCATGCGGGCGCTCGCCGACGTTGCCGAGGAAGGCGGCGTGATTCTCCTGCACGAGAACGAGAAGGACATTTTCGGGGACGTGCCGGACCGTGTGCTGGACATCATCGAGACCGTGGACTCGCCGGCCCTGAAGGTCGCCTGGGACGCCGCGAACTTTGTCCAGGTGGGCGTCAAACCCTTCGACGAGGGCTACGCCAAGCTGCGGCCGCACCTTGAGTACCTGCAGGTCAAGGACGCCCTCTTCGCCAATGGCCATGTTGTTCCGGCCGGTGAAGGGGACGGCGACGTGCTCCGCACTGTCGAAGCACTCAAGGCCGACGGCTACGAAGGCTTCGCCTCCCTGGAACCCCACCTGGCGGGTGCACACGGCCTGGGTGGCTTCTCCGGGCCTACCGCCTTCGGAATCGCAGCACGCGCCTTCGCAAAAGTCACCGCAGAAGCAGGAGTCCAGACCGCATGAGCACCTTGAACGTAGCCATCACCGGATGCGGCGTCATTGGGCGCACCCACGCCGTAGCCCTCCAGTCCTTCCCGGAAGCCCGGATTGTTGCTCTCGTCGACGCCATTCCGGCGGCATCCGAAGCGCTCGCCGACTTTATCGAGAAGCAGGGCGGCCAGCGGCCGCAGCAGTTCACCACCCTGGCGGAAGCCTTCGCGGCGGAGGACATTGACCTTGTTGCCCTGGCGACGCCCAGCGGGCTCCACATCCAGCAGGGCCTGGAAGTCCTGGCCGCCGGCAAGCACGTCGTCATTGAAAAGCCCCTGGACGTTGACCTTTCGCGGGCCCAGGAAATCGAAGCCGCGGCGAAGGAAGCCGCCGGCAAGGGAATTGTTGCCTCCGTCATCAGCCAGCACCGGTTCGACCAGTCCAGCGTGGCTGTTGCCGAGGCCATTGCGAAAGGCCGCTTCGGCCGACTGACCTCCGCCATCGCTTCCGTGGCCTGGTGGCGCAGCCAGGGGTACTACGATTCCGGGGATTGGCGCGGCACCTGGGCCATGGACGGTGGCGGCTCCCTGATGAACCAGGGCGTCCACACCGTGGACCTGCTGCTGTGGTTCATGGGACGTCCTGTGGAAATCCATGCCCACACCGCACGGTTGGCCCACGAACGCATTGAGGTGGAAGACACCGCCGTTGCCACGGTCACTTTCGAAAACGGGGGACTGGCAGTACTCCATGCCACCACTGCCGCCTACCCCGGGCTGACCGTCCGCGTCCAGCTGATGGGATCCGAAGGATCAGCCGTGGTGGACAACGACCGGCTGCAGTACTTCCACAGCAAGGACGCAGGCGGAGAGTCGGCGGACATGGGCCTGCAGGGCGGCGGTAACCAGGCGGAAGAGGAACTGGCCAAGTACCCGGAGGAGGACTACAAGGCCGCGGACCCCACCACCTACCCTGCCGGACACGTCCGCCAGTACCGGGACATCCTGGCCGCCATCGCCGCCGGAGGGCAGCCGGGCGTCACGGTAAGCGACGCCGTCAATGCGCTCGCAGCGGTGCGGGCCGTGTACGTCTCGGCCACCCTTGGCCAGCCCGTCCTTTTCGACGATGTGCTGGCGGGCAAGTACAACGATCTCGAAGTCCGCACCGGCAACAACGCGGCAGAAAGCGCCTGAGGCTATGAAGTTTTCAGTATTTACGGCATCAACTCCGGAATGGACGCCGGAAGAGGCCGTCCAGCATCTCGCGGACCAGGGCTGGGACGGCGTCGAATGGCGCATCACTGACCAGGCGGACGCGGCGGATCCCGGCTTCTGGGCCGGCAACAGGGCCACGGTTCCGCTCACGGGTATGGAGGAGCACCTGGACCGCATCGCGGCCATCACCAGCGGCGCGGGACTGGAGTTCTCCGGCATCGGTGGGTACGCACGGTGCGACAACCACGAAGACGTTGACCGGATGCTCGCAGCCACCGCCCGGCTGGGCGCAGGAAAGGTCAGGGTGACAACCCTCCCGCTGGGAACTGCGGCGTGGGGAAACGAGCCGGCAAGCGGTACGCCCTACCCGGAGCTCTTCAGCCGCGCCCGGCGTGATTTCGAATGGATCGCCGAACGCGCTGCCCACCACGGCGTGAAGGCCCTCGTGGAACTGCACCACCGCACCATTACAGCGTCGGCGTCCTCTGCGCTGAGGCTGCTGGACAGACTGGATCCGCGGCACGTGGGCGTCATCCACGACCTTGGGAACCTGCTGATCGAAGGGCAGGAAGACTACCTGCCCGCCTTCGAGCTCCTGGGTGACTACCTGGCCCACGTCCACGTGAAGAACGCGGCCTGGGTGAACACCGGCGAAACCGACGAGTCCGGCGCGGCCGTGTTCCGCAACGAGTGGGCTCCGCTCCGTTCCGGCCAAGGCAGCGTCCTTGAGTATTTCCGGGCGCTTGCGGCCTACGGTTACGACGGCTGGGTCACCGTGGAGGACTTCTCCACGGACCTTCCTCTGGCCGAGCGGACGGCGGACAACCTCGACTACCTCCGCTCCACGGCCGCCCTGGCCGGGCTCTCCGTCCCGGCAGGGAGGCGCTGAGCATGGGCCACTCCATGGCGGACCATCCGGACCGGCTGCTGCCCGCCGATCCCGGAGTCCGGGACATTGCCCGGTCGCTCTTCACAAAAGTGGAAGGGCTGCCGATCATTTCGCCGCACGGGCACGTGGATGCGGCCGTTATCGAGCAGAACACGCCCTTCCCCGACCCCGCGGCGCTGCTGGTCACGCCGGACCACTACGTCACCAGGCTGATCCACGCCGGCGGAGTGCCCCTGGACCAGCTGGGCCTGGGCAGCCGGCCTGTCGATTCCCGCCAGGTATGGCGCCATTTCTGCGAGGCGTGGCCCCAGTTCGAGGGAACGGCGTCCGGATACTGGATCCGGCAGGAATTCGCCCACGTCTTTGGCCTCCCGGAAGAACCCTCGGCGGAGAATGCGGACCGGCTCTACGACGCGCTGCAGGCCAAACTCAGCGAGCCTGGTTTCCGGCCGCGGGAGCTGTTCAAGGAGTTCAACATCGAGGTGCTCGCCACCACCGATGACCCCCTGGACTCGCTGGACAGCCACGCCGCCCTGCAGGCAGACCCCTCGTTCGCCGCCAGGGTGCTGCCCACCTTCCGGCCGGACCAGTACCTGAACATGGCGCATCCGTCGTGGCAGGACAACGTGGAACGGCTCATCGGCTCCGCCGGGGACGGCGCCTCCGGCTACGCGGGCTACATCAAGGCCCTCGAGTCACGCCGGCGCCACTTCGTGGAACGCGGTGCCGTGTCCGCGGATCACGGCGTGTTCACGCCCGCAACGCTGAAGCTGGACGACGCCGAGGCGAAGCGGCTTTTCGAGCGCGGCAGGTCAGGGCAGGCCAGTGCGGCTGACAGGAGTGCCTTCGAAGCCCACATGATCTACCAGATGGCCCGGATGTCCGTGGAGGACGGACTGGTCATGACCATCCACCCGGGTTCGTTCCGTAACCACCACACGCCCACGTTCGAGGCCTTTGGCGCGGATACCGGCCATGACATCCCGGTGGCGGTCAATTACACCGAGGCAGTCCGGCCGCTGTTGCAGGACTTTGGCACGGCGAAGGATTTCCACCTGGTCCTGTTCACGCTTGACGAGACGGTGTTCTCCCGGGAGCTGGCACCGCTCGCGGGCTTTTATCCGTCCGTCTACCTGGGTGCGCCGTGGTGGTTCCTGGATGCACCGGACGCCATGCTCCGGTTCCGCTCCGCCGTCACGGAGACGGCAGGCTTCTCCCGGTCCTCCGGCTTCATCGACGACACCCGTGCCTTCTGCTCCATCCCCGCCCGGCACGACACCGCCCGCCGGATCGAGGCGTCTTTCCTGGCCCGGATGGTGGCTGAGCACCGGATCACCGAGGAACGTGCCCACGAACTGATCGTGGAAATCATCGACGCCTCACCACGGAGGGTCTTCAAACTATGAACGCTGTGCAATCCGGCACGGACCCGTTGCCCGTCCTGGACCGCAACCTGAAGGCAGTTCCCAAGGCGCCGGTGCGGATCGTGCACCTGGGCCTTGGTGCCTTCCACCGCTCCCACCAGGCCTGGTACACGCAGCACGCGCCTGATGCAGCGGAGTGGGGAATCGCCGCATTCACCGGGCGCCGTCCCGATGCCGCGGACGCACTGACAGCCCAGGGCTGCCTCTACACCCTGGTGGAACGGTCGGCCGGCGGTGACAGCTTCGAGGTCATCGGCAGCATCGTGGAGGCGGTGGACGGTGCCGACACCGGCCGGCTGTGCGGGCTTGTTGCGGCCAGGGAAACGGCCGTGGTCACCCTGACCATCACGGAGGCAGCCTACGGGCTGGCCGCGGATGGAACCTTCGACGCCGGCGCGCCAGGTGTGGCGGATGACCTCCGCGCGTTGTCCGCAGCGGCGTCCGGCGGACCCCGTGCGGAAGGCGAAGCGGTGCCGCAGACGCCGTTAGGCCGCCTGGTCCTGGCCCTCGCGGCGCGCATGGACAGCGGCGCCGGGCCACTCGCCGTCGTCAGTTGCGACAACCTCTCCGCCAATGGCGAGGTTGCCCGCCGCGCCGTCATGGGCCGCGCGGCCGGATGGGGCCCCAGACTGGAGGAGTGGATCGCGGCGAACGTCTCGTTCGTCAGCACCTCCGTGGACAGGATCACGCCGCGGACCACGGCGGAGGACATCGCGGAAGTTGCAGAACAGTGCGGCTACTCGGACAGCTCGCCGGTGGTGGCCGAACCGTTCCGGAACTGGGTGCTCAGCGGTGGGTTTCCCGCCGGCAGGCCGCGCTGGGAGGACGCCGGCGCCGTCTTGGTGGACGACATTGAGCCCTACGAAAACCGCAAACTGTGGCTCCTCAACGGCTCCCATTCCATCCTGGCCTACGCCGGACAACTCCGTGGGCACGCCACCGTGGCCGACGCCCTTGCCGACCCCGCGTGCCGGACGGCCGTGGAGGACTTTTGGGACGAGGCCGCCCGCCACCTGAAAGGGGAAGGGCTGGACATCCCTGCGTACCGGCAGGCCCTGCTTGACCGCTTCGGCAACGCGCGCATCGCCCACCGGCTGGCCCAGATCGCCTCCGATGCCACCACCAAACTGAGGATGCGCGCAGTACCCGTGATGACGGCCGAACGTGCCGCCGGACGCAGCGGCAGCGGTGCTGCCCTGATGCTTGCCGCGTGGATCGACTACGCCGGCGGGGGAAGCGACATCCAGGATCCGCTGGCTGCGGACATCCATGCGGCGAACGCGCTCGAGGGAACCGGACGGGTGCAGGCACTGCTCCGCCTGGTCAGCGCGGACATCGCCGACGACCCCGGGGTTGTTGCCCTGGTGTCCGGCCTGTGCGGCTCCGTTGCCGCCAGGACCGCCACCCCCACACCCCTGTAGACCCTGCTTTTATTTCCGGAAGGAACAGTAAGTCCCATGAAAATCGTTGCCGCCGATGTGTTTGTCACCAGCCCGTCCCGGAACTTCGTCACCCTGCGGATCACCACCGAGGACGGTGTGACCGGGATTGGTGATGCCACGTTGAATGGCCGTGAGCTGGCCGTTGCCGCGTATCTGAAGGAGCACGTGGCGCAGCTGCTGATCGGGAAGGATCCGCACCGGATCGAGGACACCTGGCAGTTCCTGTACCGGTCCTCGTACTGGCGGCGCGGCCCCGTCACCATGGCAGCCATCGCCGCGGTGGACATGGCCCTGTGGGACATTAAGGGAAAAATCGCCGGGATGCCGGTATACCAGCTGCTGGGCGGGGCGTCCCGGAACGGGCTCCGCGCCTACGGGCACGCCTCCGGATCGGACATCGAGTCGCTGTTCGATTCCGTGCGCGAACACCTGGAGCTTGGCTACAAGTCGATCCGCATCCAGACCGCCATCCCCGGAATCAAGGCCGTCTACGGTGTCGCGGCCCAGGCCCAGGCGTCGGGGGAGCGGTACGACTATGAGCCGGCCGGCCGCGGCGCGTTCCCGCAGGAAGAGGACTGGGACACCCGCGCCTACCTGCGGCACCTGCCCACCGTCTTCGAAGCCGTGCGGAACGAGTTCGGCCCGGAAATCCCGCTGCTGCACGACGGGCACCACCGCATGACGCCCATCCAGGCCGCGAAGCTTGGCAAGGCGCTGGAACCCTATGACCTGTTCTGGCTCGAGGACTGCACCCCTGCGGAGAACCAGGAAGGCCTGCGCCTGGTCCGCCAGCACACCACCACGCCGCTGGCGATCGGTGAAATCTTCAACACGGTGTGGGACTACCAGACCCTGATCAAGGAACAGCTCATCGACTATGTCCGGGCCGCGTCCACCCACTTCGGCGGAATATCGCCGCTGAAAAAGGTCATGGACTTCGCCGCGCAGTACCAGATCAAGTCCGGCTTCCACGGGCCCACGGACATTTCCCCGGTGGGCTTCGCGGCGCAGCTGCACGTGGGCCTGGCGATCCACAACTACGGGATCCAGGAATACATGCAGCACTCGGACAAGACCAACGAGGTCTTCGAGCAGTCCATGACGTTCGTGGACGGCTACCTGCACCCGGGCGACAAGCCCGGTATCGGCGTCGAATTCAACGAGGAAGCGGCCGCGGCCTACCCGTACCAGCAGGCCTACCTGCCCTACAACCGCCTCGTTGACGGCACCGTGCATGACTGGTGAGGCGGGCACGACTGGTGAGGCAGACAGAATGACGAAGCACCGCATCATCGTCATGGGAGTCTCCGGATGCGGAAAGACCACCATCGGGGACCTCGTGGCCCGCGAACTGGGCGTCCCCTTCCTGGACGGCGACTCGCTCCACCCCGTGGAAAATGTGGCCAAGATGGCAGCCGGTACCCCGCTGACGGATGAGGACCGCTGGCCCTGGCTCGCAACCGTGGGATCCGAACTGGCCCGGGCCGGGGACGGCGGAGTGGTCCTGGCCTGCTCCGCCCTGCGCCGCAGCTACCGTGACGCGATCCGTGCGCAGGCGCCGGACACCGTCTTCCTGCACCTGCATGGAACGAAGGAGGTCCTGAAGGCCCGCACCGAAGGACGGTCCGGGCACTTCA
The DNA here is from genome assembly GCF_013359725.1 of Pseudarthrobacter sp. C4D7. Taxonomy (GTDB): domain Bacteria; phylum Actinomycetota; class Actinomycetes; order Actinomycetales; family Micrococcaceae; genus Arthrobacter. The sequence goes on from NZ_JABFMW010000046.1 coordinate 19,197, forward strand.
TGCCGCCCGCCCTGCTGGACTCCCAGCTCGCCACGCTGGAGCCTCTGGAAGCGGACGAAGCCGGGTTCGTCGTCGACATCGCCGCACCCGTCGCCGAGGTGGTCGCCTCGGCACTCAAGGGGATCGGCGCCGTCGTACCTTCCGCCACGGGTGACGCCGGCTCCCACGCCCGGCAGTTCGACGTCGACCTGGCGGCCGCCCCGTTCAACCTGGACGCCGGCGCCATCGCCTGGGTGGAGGGCACCTTGGGTGCCATGACGCTCGAGGAAAAGATCGGGCAGCTGTTCATCAACCACAACAACGACTACTCGCCCGGGTATCTGGACGGTGTCCTGGAGAAGTACCACGTGGGCGGAATGCGGTACCGCCCGGGGCCGTCCGCTGCGGTACAGGAGCATATCCGGTATGCGCAATCGAAAAGCCGCATTCCCCTGCTGATCGCGTCCAACCCTGAAATGGGCGGCGCGGGCAGCTGCGACGACGGCACGTTCGTGTCCACGCATCTCCAGGCCGGATCGCACCCGGACAAGGCCATTGCCCGGCAGATGGGGCAGGTGGCCGGGGTGGAGACCTCGGCGTTGGGCTGCAACTGGGCCTTCGCGCCGATCGTGGACATCCACTACAACTGGCGGAACACCGTCATTTCCACGCGCTCTTTCGGGAACACCCCCGAAATCGTGGTGGAGCGCGCCAAGGAATACTTCGACGGCATCAGCGAATCGCCCACCGCCTGCGCCATCAAGCACTTCCCGGGCGACGGCGTGGATGAACGGGACCAGCACGTGGTGACGTCCTACAACACGCTCTCCTACGAGGAGTGGAACCGGACCTACGGGCACGTGTACCGGGAGATGATCGCGCACGGCGTGCAGTCCATCATGGTGGGACATATCGGGGCGCCGGAAGTTTCCCGGCACTTCCACCCTGGCCTGTCCGATGCGGAGGTCTTGCCGGCCACGCTCTCGCCCGAACTGCTGCAGGACCTGCTGCGCGGGGAACTCGGTTTCAACGGCCTGGTGCTCACGGACGCCTCGCAGATGGTGGGCCTCACGCAGGCAATGAAACGCAGGGACCTGGTCCCCGCCGCCATCGCCGCCGGCTGCGACATGTTCCTGTTCTTTAGGAACCCGGCCGAGGACTTCCAGTACATGCTGGACGGGTACAAGTCAGGGGTCATCACCGAGCAGCGGCTGCACGATGCGCTGCGGCGCATTCTCGGGCTGAAGGCGTCCCTGGGCCTGCACCTGAAGGCCGCGGACCAACTGGTGCCGCCCGCTGCGGCGCTTGCCGTCATTGGCTCTGCCGCACACCGATCGGTGGCCGCAGAGATCGCGGACAAGACGGTAACCCTGGTCAGGGACACTGCCGGAAACCTGCCCATCACCCCGCAGACCCATCCCCGGATCCGCCTGTACGGCATCTCCGGCGGCGCTGACTTCACCCGCGCCGATCCACTGGGCTACCTGGACGTGGTCAAGGAGGAACTCGAGGCGGCCGGGTTCGAGGTGCACCTGTTCCGGACCGCGGCGCAGCGTGAGGCCGCCGGTGAGGCCGGGGTGAACTTCATGTCAGTCATCTCCGAAGAGGCCACCGGGGACTACGCCGATAGGTATGACGCCGCCTTTGTGTTCGCCAATGTCAAAGGGTTCGCACAGGAGGCCGCCATCCGGATCAAGTGGTCGTCCCCGATGGCGGCGGAAATCCCGTGGTACGTCACCGAGGTGCCCACGGTGTTCGTGTCCCTCAACCAGCCGAACCACCTGATCGACGTGCCCATGGTCAAGACAGCCATCCATGCCCATGCCGGAACGCGGGAAGCCATCCGGGCTGCGGTAGAGAAGATCCAGGGCAAGTCCGGGTTCCAAGGCACGTTCAATGAGAACGTGTTTTGTGGGTCCTTCGACACCCGGCTGTAGGGCTCCCATCTGGTTGCAGGGCTCATGCCCGGCCAGTGGGAGCCCCTCCAGCTTTCACTGCCCGGGCAGGGGCGCCCCACTGGGCGTGCCGGTCCGGGTGCCCTGCCCGGGCACCCCATGTTCCTGCAGCCACTCGAGCGCATCCGGCCGGTTGGTGAAGTACGCCGTAGGAGTCAGGGACCGCTGGGAGAATGCGGCTACCACCTTGCCCATGGGGCCGTCCCCGATGAGAGCAACGGCGGAGAACCCCCGGTAGGAGTTCATGCCCGCCCTGGCTTCCGGCGTCAGGCCGGCTACTCCCGCAAGGTCAACCAGGAGCGGCAGGACGCGGCCGCCGCTCAAACGTCCCAGCATCCGGGCAGCACGCACGGCGATGTCGTGCGTAATGTGCACTCCGGGGTTCCACTGCAGGTGCAGCAGGCCCTGATCGCAGGAAGCGGTAAAGAGCTCGTCCATTCCCGTCCTGGGTTCTCTAGTGGCGGTGTGTTCCAACACTTCGTCGGTGGGCCCATTCTGCCCGATGTCTCCGACAATATGGCCCACCGGGGGCAATCCATGCTTTGTGGCTGACCGCGCCGCACAATGGCCCCGCTGTGTACTGTGAATCAGTGGACTTCACCCGTGAACTCGCTGAAGGCATCCTCCTCCGCCCTGTGCAGGCGGCGGATTCCTCCGCGCTGGCAGCGGCATTCCAGGCCAACCGGACCCACCTCGCCCCGTGGGAACCGGTCAGGGCTGAGGAGTTTTATACCGTCGAGGGGCAGCGCGAAGTGATCAGCAGGCGGCTGGCGGACCGCGATTCGGGTACAGCGCTCTCGATGGTCCTGGCCCGTGAAGATGGCGTTGTAGGGCTCCTGACGCTCAGCTCGATTGTCCGGGGTGCCTTCCAGAACGCCCACGTCGGCTACTGGGTTTCCCAATCCGTCCAGGGCCGTGGGCTCATGACGGCGGCGGTGGCCGCGGGTGTGGACATCGCACAAAGCGGTCTCGGCCTCCACCGCCTCGAAGCAGCCACGCTGGTGCACAATGTGGCGTCGCAGCGGGTCCTGGAAAAGAACGGTTTTGAGGCCTACGGCACGGCGCGGGCCTACCTCCGGATCGCCGGCCGGTGGCAGGACCACCGCCTGTACCAGCGGATTCTCTGACAGCAGCGGATCTTGGAAAGGGCCCGACGGCGGCCGGCCGGCTTCCACGGACACATGAAGGTCCGCTTTTCCAGCGCCTCCACGCCACGTGCGAGGATGTCGGCCGGAGCCGCTTATGGAATGGGGCGGAAAAACAATAAACGGAGGTCACGTGCGCGCAATTGTCTTGGACCAGATAGCCGGTCCGCTGGCTGTCCGGGAGGTTCCTGAGCCGGTGGTGCCGGCGGGCGGCGTCGTCATCGGCGTGGTCGCAACAGGGCTGTGCCGCAGTGACTGGCATGCCTGGGCGGGACACGATGACATAGCACTCCCGCATGTTCCGGGGCACGAGTTCGCCGGGATCGTGCTCAGCGTCGGTCAGGGTGTGACGAAGTGGCAGGCCGGTGACCGGGTTACCGCGCCCTTCGTCGAAGGCTGCGGCGCCTGCGAGTGGTGCCTCGGGGGTAACGCGCAGGTCTGCCCGCAACAGCAACAGCCTGGCTTTACGCACTGGGGTTCCTTCGCCGAGCAGGTAGTGATCCATGCTGCGGACACCAACCTGGTGGCGGTTCCCGACGGGGTCAGCTTCGAGGCGGCCGCCAGCCTGGGATGCAGGTTTGCCACCGCCTACCGTGCGCTGACCGGACGCGCCAACGTTGCGGCCGGTGAATGGGTCACCGTCATTGGGGCAGGCGGCGTGGGGCTCAGCACCGTCATGATCGCCAAGGCACTCGGTGCCAAGGTCATCGCCTTGGACCGAAACACGGCAGCCCTCGAGGTGGCGGCTTCCCTCGGCGCGGATCACGTGGTGACCGCGGACGGATCAGACATCCCGGGGCAGGTGCACGCGCTGACCGGAGGAAGCCATGTCTCCATCGACGCCGTCGGCAGCGAGCAGACGTGCGCCGACGCGCTCCTGAGCCTTCGACGCCGGGGCCGGCACGTCCAGATCGGGCTCCTCCCTCCGGTGGAGGGGCACCCACGCGTTCCCATGGCGCGCGTGATCGCGTGGGAACTCGACGTCTTTGGCAGCCATGGAATGGCCGCAGCTGACTATCCCGGGATGCTCGCCCTGATTAAGTCGGGCGCGCTTGAACCGCAAAAGTTGATTGAGCGCGTCATCGGGCTGGCTGACGCCGCCGAGATGCTGCCCCGGCTCGACACCGCGAACCTCGCCGGGATGACCATGATTGATCCGACGCGCTGACGCAACGGGCCCTCCGGAATGCAACGGGTCACCCCGGAATGAGGAAAGGCCCTGCTTCCCTTGTATAACAAGGGAAGCAGGGCCTTTCTACGTGGCGGTGACGGTGGGATTTGAACCCACGTTGGCTTTTACACCAAACAACATTTCGAGTGTTGCACCTTCGGCCGCTCGGACACGTCACCAACCTCAATAGGGTAACGGAGCATGGCCTGCATCCCCAAAACGGAGCACATCCGGTCAACGCTTCAGTGCATGGCCTTGATTGTCAGACCCCCTTGTCATGATGGGTTTATGGGAATGGCGGCGGTGGTGAAGGCGTTCGAA
>NZ_JABFMW010000047.1 GCF_013359725.1 Pseudarthrobacter sp. C4D7
AAGGACGACCCCGCCGGCCATTAGAGGACGGCAACAACGGCTGGATGCGGGCCCATTGCCCATCAGTCAAAACAGAAGTACGAGACACCCATCAAGCATCCCGAACAACCAGCCCAGGCTTTAGGAGACACGCCCTAGCCCTGGTGGGCCTTCACCACGAAGTGTTCCACCCGCCGGTCCGGGACGAGCCAGATCAGCGCAACAATGGTGAAGGCGGCCACGCCGAGCAGCGGCTGGGCGAAGGTGAGCGCGATGCCGGCGAGGTAGATCAGCGGGGAGGCTTTCCCCTTCCAGTCCCGCCCGACAGCCTGGGCCAGGGCCCCTTCCTTACCCTGCTCGGCGATCAGCCGCCGTTCCAGGATGAAGTAGGCGATCGCGGCGCACAGCAGATTGATCCCGTACAGCAGGACGGGAACCTGCAGGAAACCTGACTCATCCATCCACCGGGTGGTGAAGGGGAACAGGGAAAGCCAGAACAGCAGGTGCAGGTTGGCCCAGAGGATGGTGCCGTTCACCCGGCTGGCGAGGTGGATCATGTGGTGGTGGTTGTTCCAGTAGATGCCCACGTACACGAAGCTCAAGAGGTAGGTGAAGAGCGTGGGCAGGATGGCGGCAACGCCCGCCCACGTTGGTTCCTCCGGGGTGTGCAGTTCCAGCACCATGATGGTGATGATGATGGCCAGGACGCCATCGCTGAAGGCTTCAAGCCGGTTCTTGTTCACTCGAATATCATGCACCGAAAGGACCGGCGCCTCAGCTGGACCGGCGCATTGTTTCCGCTGCAGCCTTAGGCTGGGTTCAGTTCCATCGATGAGGCCTACTCCGCCGTCGATGGCATCCTGGGCTGTACGCCCGACCCACCTGGCGAACCGGTTGTTCCCAGGGGCGATGGTGTTCCGCTGACGCCGGCACAGAAACTGTGCTTAGAGAATGTCCAGATGGATCTTTACCCGGATCAACGGGCCTTCCGGAAAAGCCACCAGCTCTTGGCTGATTCGCATCAAGGCAGGATCGATCTCGTATACGGCAGGAACTGGATGGTGGTGGACTTCAGCGACATGGCAAACGCGCAACCGCCGTCGTGGAACACCGAACGGCTGGCAAAGGACCTGAACGGGCGAATACGCCAGTGTCGAGACATAGCCCGAACGCCTCAACGCGTCCGGGGACCCACGGAGACAGATTACGCCGCGGCCGCTGCGTTCCTGCGGGAGAACCACAGCGATAACACAAGGGCTGCACCCCAAAGGAAGAACAGAGGATCCTATAACCATGCGTGGCCAATCATCGCGTTGCGGTCATATCCGCCTTCCGGACGAATCACTCCACCAAGAACGGCACCGCTCACCACGGTGTTTACACCCCCGTAGACGACAAGGAATAGGCCGCCGGCCCAGCTCACCACACGCCAGAACCTCGCCCAAGGCATGCGCCTATACGCGGTTACGACCGGGATCGTCGCTGCCAACAGCTTCCCTGCCGCAATCACGCCAAGCACGACACCGGCCCCGAGGGGAGCCTCCACGGACAGCTGGACTGCCCATTGGCCGACTGTGTCCAGGAGCCATGTCCCGCCAAGGGCCCAGTACAAGCTGAATCCGGCATGGACCGTACCGGCCACGAAGGCCATCCACATCAATGATCGGCTGAAGCACAGTTTTCTCTCGGGCGTCACCTGGCTCACTGTAGCCAGCTGACGGGTGGAGTGTGCGGACACTTGAGGGCGCTGCGAGTATTTTCACTAGATAGCCTAGCTAGATCATCTAGATATATGTATGCTTACGAATGTTCCTGATGTTGCTTCCAAATGGAGTCGTGAGTGTCTTGGTTACTTTCGCTGAAGTCTCAGCGCCTGATCCCGGCCTGGGCGCTGCCGCCGCGGACCAACGCACCGACTTTCCGGAGGGCTGCACGGACCTCACCCAACCCATCCTGGACGGCACTTCAGCGCCGCAGGGCGGACGTGTGGTCCACAGCGGAACGTCCATGCAGCTCGTGACGCCGGCTGCGGGTATGCAGGCGGGGAGTTCCACCATTGCATCCGCCGTTACCGGCGACAGTGAACGTCCGCCCTCTGCCTCCGAACACCCTCCGACGTCTCTCATCGGATTGCTTCGGGAAATTGGTCAAGGAAGTCACCAGGCCTTCGAGGAGTTCTACCGGGGAACCTCAGGCCGGGTATTCGGGATGGTGAGCCGTGTGGTCCTGGATCCCGGCCTTAGCGAGGAGGTGACCCAGGAAGTCTTTATTGCGGTTTGGCGGGACGCCGCTTCATACGATCCTGCACTGGGCAGCCCGATCACCTGGCTGTTGACAATTGCCCACCGCAAAGCTGTGGACAAGGTCCGCTCGCACCAAAGCAGTACCAACCGTGACGCGCGATGGACCAGTGCCTCCTGGACCCGCCCCTACGATGAGGTGGCAACTTCCGCCCTGGACCGGATGGATGCCCAGCACCTCAGGGACTCGCTGGCAGCACTGTCAGAGCTGCAACGCGAAGCGATTCTCCTCTCGTACTTCGGTTCTCTCACATACCGGGAAGTCGCCGAAAGATTTTCAAAACCGCTGCCCACCATCAAGTCGCGGATCCGGGATGGCCTGAAACAACTCCGGGGACAGATCGACCCCGCGTGAAGGCGGGCATCCGGCGAGGACCCGGGGAGGAATCATGAGAGTTGTGAGCTTCCGCCAAGAGCGGGCAGTTCTCCATCCTCGGCGACGTCAACGCGGAGGGCCTGGAAAGCGCTCCGCGGGGCGGTGTTCCTGGGTGTTGGTACGGCAGCTGGCGTATCCGACGAGCTTCTTTCGGGCTGTAGCGTATAGGGCCCCTTCACCGGGCAATAATTCGGGCGGGGTATACGGGAATCCGGGAATGGCGGAAAGACGCGGGAGTTCATAGAGCCGGCGGTCGGTGCCGCGGCGGCCGGTGAACGACCGGCTTACGGGCACATGTCGATTGCTCCTTCGTGCCGATCACAACACGGGGCAGGCGGCAAGGGAGGATGTAGGAATGAGTTCACAAATGCCAGTTGCCACCCGCGACGAAGGGTCCAATCCATGAGTGATGTATCAGACGTAGAAGATGTGAGTCGGACAGCCGATAGGCTCGCGGAGCTTTGCGAGTCCTTAATTGGCAGCTGGCGGCAGATTGGCCAGCAGGCGGGCAACGGCGCCGCTCCGGAAGCCAGAGTTTCCATCGACGCTGACGATGCGCGCCGTTCGCTTTCGCTCCCTGATCGACCGAAGAACATCGAATACGCGGCGGGCAACCACTCGGGTGAGCTGGTGGGAGCGATCTCGTTGCTCCTGCAGGCGGTCGCGACGCAGTTGCGAGCTCGGCCTCTGGTATCTCTGACGATTTGGCCGCTGGTTCGGGCCGAGCTCGAATACGCGGGCCGGGTGGCCTGGCTGCTGGAGCCACTGGAGAGCAGCAACGCCGGTGCCCGTCGGGTCGCTCGAGCACTACTTGAACAACTGTCGTCGCTGCAGCGAGAGAGATTCACCGCGGGCAAGCACTCCAAATCTCTTGAAAAGCAGCGCAAAGGGGAGCGCGAGGCTCTGCTGAGCTCGATCAAGTCGCTATTTCCCGATGATGTTCACACTCCACTACAGAGGCCCGAGCAAATTGCGGAGTGGAGGATCGGGGGGGAAACCATGCTGACACTCGGCAAAGCCATCGACCTCTTCGTCTCTCTTAATTTTTCGTCGAGCAAGGGGTTGTACGACACACTGTCCGATTACTCGCACCCCTCAGTTATGGCACTCGCCCGTCAGTCGGTAGCGGAGGAGTCAGAGGGCGTGACATTCAGGACATACCCCCCGAACGGCGAACTCCTCGACTATCAGGTCAGCTTGGGATGCCTGATACTTTACAAAGCTGCTCAGACCATCGCCGGCTACTACGGCCTCGATGATGCCCCTCTCGAGCGATGGGCAGAAACGGTCCCGGGGCATTGGTTCAATTCGCCGGTAAGCGGAGAGGAATAACCGGACAGTGCGTGAGACGGCCCGGGCCGCCTATCAGGGTCCCCCCATCTCAGTTGATTCTTCGCCTATTGGTCTGGGTGAGAGGTCTTCGCTGGCTTGCCGCGCCGTCTGACGAAGTTCGGGATTTTCGGTGATGATTTCGCGCTGCCGCGTGCTCGGCACGCCCAGCGCTTGGAGTAGGTTCATGACAACTACGGCACTCGTGACCTTTACTGCAGCGATCACCTCGTCAATGCTCTGACGGCGTGCGTGCCCCTCGTGAGTCAAGTCGTTGCGTGCTTGCGTAGTGACCGTGACCCAATGCTCCACATTGGGCACAAGTCGCTGCATCGCCTCAGGATCCGGTAAGGCAGCCAATTCAAGTAGCCGCTCCTTCAGCGTCACCTCGTTGCGGAGTTTTTCGCGGACCCATTTTTGGTGCTGATTGGGCGTGTTCGCCAGCAGGACCTTACGCAACGCTGCAAACTCATCTTTAGGTATAGGAGGTGGACGTCGTCCTAACGCGCGATGGAGTACTTCAGCCGCGCCTGTGGCTGTAAGGAGTCGTCCCTCTATAAAGCGTGCAGGAGCGTATCCCAAGCTGAGAATCATGTTGGAGGCCCGTAGATACCGTTCGCGTACTTCCCACCACCGAGGCCAAATCTCCTCAAACGGAAGGTGCTTACAGGTAAAGAGGGCTTGGTGATCTTGTAGCGCCTTGGCGGAGGGCTCTGCTGGAGTGATGTGCTCAGCGTAAAGGTCGACCTTCCGATCTTGAACTGGATAGCCCTCGGGATAAACTCGATCCTCGGGCGGCATCTTGAGTTGCATCCAGAGCAAGCCACGTGGCCTGTTTAGGGCGAGGGACAGTAAATCCTGAGCCACTTTCGCGTGCTCCTGGGCCGTAGCTAAAGACCAAGGTTCCGGCGCCTGAAAGCGGAAAAACCGGGTCTCCGTCATCCTGCCCAGAGTTCCGCCCCGCGTGTACTCGAAGTAAGGGAGAGTGTGCTCGTGAACAAGTGATGTCACTACCCCGTTCACGGTTACCGATCGGTCCTTCGCTGGCTCTGCGCTGATACATCCCTTCCCGTTGGGCCGCCCTTCTTCCATGCCAAATGATTGGCTGAGGACCCACGAGTTGGACCACATAGTCAGGTCTTCTACTGCGACCTGACACTCGGTGAAAACCGCCTGATCGGCAGCGTTTAGGTGGACGCCAGAAAGAGCCGTCAGAACATGAATTGTTTGTTCTTCGGGCGGCCCGAAGATTCGACCCCTGGTATTGGTGGGTAGGCAATCCAAAAGTGTGAGTTCCTGGTTGTCCGATAGCCCATGCAGGACGGGCCATCGACGACTACCTTGCGGAATGGTGACTCCTGGCGCCACTTCTTCCATAATGTCGGCCTCCCATCCCCCGATGAGTTCGAGCACCAGACCCTTGTCAGGACGATAAGCCAGTATCCCCGGTATCGCCTTGTCCCGCTCGCCAGGTGGCCACCAGTAGCCGCGCCATGTGCGGGGTTCGTTCAATAGGGGCTTTTTATTCATGCGCCGTCCTTTATGTCGTTCCGGGGTTTGTGCAGACGGGTTGTGATCAGTGACGGCCGGTACTCCTGTGCACAAGTGCCCGTTTGCTCATCGGCTATGGTGCGCCGCCGTGCGGAGGAGCCGTGAGGTAGACGTCGATCGGATCTTCGTGTCCTAGGACAAATCCGTGCCGTTCATAGAGGCGACGTGCTGGGCTGCCTTGGAGAACATTGAGGCGGAAGGGCTTTGCAGACGCGTCCTCCATCATGATGTGTGCGAGGATTTCACCGCCGATACCTCGTCCTTGCTGGGACGGGGCGAGATAGAAGTGCTCGATCCACAGTGCGTCGTTCTCGGGGCGGACGGCCACCAATCCAATGTCCGTTGTGTCCAGCTGGATGACGCGGGTGTGTGCTGGGACGAATGCGTCGAGGAAGCGTTGGCGGACGCGGATTGCGTCGTAGCGGTCGAGCCGTTCGAGGTCGGGCCGCATGACTTCGGCGCGTAGCTCCGCCATCCATTGGGCGTCGGTAATGTCACTTGCCCGGAACTTCCACTCGGTTGTCACATCGATCATCAAAGCAGCTGCCCATCTGTGAACCAAATATCAATCTTGCCGACGGAACCGAATCTGCCCGTTAGTGGATCCCCTAAAGGGCGACCGGAACGTCCAATGAGCCACCGGCTTACGGGCGTGTCGAGAGTGCAGAACCCTAACCGTGTCAGCAAGATTCGTGAGAGACCGGGGCGTGCACGACAGTCATCAATCCATACTCGGCGCATGTTGTGGCGCATCTGTTCATCCGGCTGACACTCGGGCAATTAGTCAATATTGACTTCATTCCAAGCAAGGTGAAGCCTACCTCCTATCTGTACCAACTATTAGGGAGGTTCCCGTGGGAAACGGTGAGAATTCGAGTCCCGAACAAACTCCGGACGATGCAGAGAAGCTAGTTAAGTGTCCCGCGTGTTGGGGAGAAATAGACGCCAGGGCTGCGCGCTGCCGCCATTGCGGATTCAACATCGGGGACGCCTCACAGAACCTCCCTCGACACGGAGGAGTTTGTCCGTTCTGCCGTGAGTCAATCCATGAACAAGCGATCGTATGCCGCCACTGCGGGTCGTCAGTGGTAGGTGAGAGTACCGGCCCTGATCATGGAGGGACATGCCCATACTGCCGCGAGGACATTCACAGGCAAGCGACAGTCTGCCCTAAATGCAGAAGCGTGCTCTGGCAGCCCCGTGGAACTCTGAGAGCAATCAACGGAGGATCTGGCCCCGGGTACTCTTCCGATGACTGCACCTGGAACTGCTACGACCTTTGCCGGGAAAAGACTGATAAATCGCCGCGTGAGTGCCTGAGGCGGTGCCGCGGAATCTGCAGGCCGGCCGCCGGTGGCACGCTTGCACGAATCCGCCGGAACGAAGAGGACCAGCCCTCGGGATGCGGCTGCAGCCATGGCGAGACAAGCGTTGAAGGATGGGTGTCGGAAGACGCTCAGAGTTTCGCCCTAAGCAACGAACCCGAGGACCCAGGACCAAATCTAAGAATGCGTTTGAACCAATCGCAAGGACCGGTGGTTAGTCAAGGATGCAAAGACGGAACGTGGCAGGAATGCCCTCTCTGGTGTTTCAACACGAAATATGGTCAAGTCTGTGTGCAAATCTGTTCGGGATGCTATCAAAGGAACCCCGGTGGTGAAGTCTTCACCTGAATTTGAAGTGACCTGATCACACTGTCCATACCTTGGATGATCAGAACTACCGAACATTGGTCGTCCGGCTGCCGTTGCCTGGCCGCAACTTGGCAGAGCAACGCCGAGCTGCCCGGCCTCTTCTCGGACAAGAAGCAGGCCCTGCATTCAAGCATTCCGACCATCGCACTAGCGCTTTCTGCGTCTGTGCGTTTTACCGGGCGCACTGCGGCCTGTGTGCCCGGTAAGGGATCCCCTTGGCATTTGAACTCGTTTTCGGACCCGCACAAGGCATCTCGTAACTTGAGTGTCTTGAATCCCTATCGTTGTCAGGCGGCCTGGCGTTCTTTCTGCCGGCGGATAGAAGTGGGCTCGGCTAAACCGTCAAGAGCCACATACCAGGAGAGTGTCGGGTTACTCACCTCTGGCTGTGTGAGGGTTCCGAAGCTGTTTCTGGATTGCGGGAAGCATTACTTCTACGGCCGCAGCGGTAATCTCTTCGACTCGATCCTTAGGAATCCGGCCCCCGGAAGCCAGTGAACTGATGCCCTCCAGCATGCCGGTCAGCAAGTAGGGCAACGGCCCCAGCGCCTGAGGGTCTGACTCCCCCAGTAGGAGTGCCCCGAGGGTGAAGAACCTGGCGGCCGATTGCGCCGCTGCGCCGCCGTTCCTTGGATTCAGGTCCCGGGAAAACATGAGTTCCATCAATGCTGCGTTGGCTACGGCGAAGTGGACGTGGGTGTGGGAGTAAATGCTTAGTCGTTCGTGCAGATCGGTAGCGACATCGGCGGACTCCAGGGCGGCGGTGAGTTCATCGAACCCTTTGGCTGCGATCGCGTCCAGCAGCGCCTCTCGATCAGAGAAGTGCCTTAGCGGCGCAGCATGGCTTACCCCGGCCCGCCGCGCCAACTCCCTCAGTGTCACGGCCGCCACGCCTCTCTCCGCCAACAACAGCCGGCCTTCCTCGAGGAGGACGTGACGGAGCGATCCATGGTGGTAGGGCGTTGACATTTTCCCACTCTAGCTTGATGTAGACGTTGACAACAATATAGACAGCGCCTACTTTGGCGCTATGGGACTTCCACGAAATACCGCTCACCTGTCCGCGCCCGCAGAGGGGCATCGCTCCATGTCCGGGCGGACTGTACTCATCACCGGGGCGACAGGCGGTATCGGACGTGCCACCGCCATCGCCCTGGCAGCGGCGGGTGCCCGCCTGATATTCGCGGTTCGCGATACTGCCAAAGGCGCAGCCTTGGCCGACCAATTAGGTGGGAAACATGTGGTTCGGGCGCTGGATCTCTCCGACTTGGCCTCGGTGCGGCGCTTCGCGCAAAACACTAACGAGCCCATCGACACTCTGGTCAACAACGCGGGCGTCGCCTCTTCGACGCTTCAGCGCACCAACGACGGATTCGAGCTGCAGTTCGGCACCAACCACCTGGGGCACTTTCTCCTGACCACGTTACTGCTGCCACAAATCACTGCCCGGGTCGTTACCGTGGCCTCCCAGGCCGAACGCGCCAGCCGGATCGATCTGGAGGACCTGAACTGGGACCACCGCGAGTTCCGAGGGGGCCGCGCCTATGCCGATTCAAAGCTGGCCAATCTGCTCTTTACTGCCGAACTGGACCGGCGACTGCGGGATGCGGGCTCACCGGTGCAGGCGATGGCCGCCCACCCCGGGCTGGTCGTCACCGCGATCTACGACGATCCCCAACGCCGCCGCCGCAGTGTCTGGGACCGCCTCCTCCCTCTTGCGGGCCAGCAGCCCGACCAAGGTGCGTTGCCGGTGTTGCTCGCCATCACCGGGGACCTGCCCGATGCGGCCTTCACCGGCCCCCGCCACCTCATGCACATGCGCGGCGGCGCCCAGGTAATCGGACGGTCGGCCCGAGCTAAAGACCTGGAGCTGGCCCGGCGGCTCTGGACAGCCTCCGAGCAGATGGCCGGTCAGGGTGCTGCAACACCCCCCACGGCTCCGGTGCAATAGCCAGGGAACAGTGCAACCGTGACCTGGCACATAGATCCAGATAGGGCGACCGGTTCAGGTGTCCGCAAGGGGATCCCTCACCGGACAACTCACGATTCCGTGTCGCCCGCCGCATGAGTTTGCAATGAGGGGCTCGGCCCGCCCGTCTGCTCCGGCACGTCGCTTCGGGCTTGACCGTCCTGAACGAAGGTGATCTGAATTTGACTTCCCCGCGAAAGGATCGATCCCGCCGGAGGATCTTGGGAGGTCACCCAGAATAGCCCTGGCCACGTGCGCGACCGAAGGCCTGGACCATCAGGGTCCCCGGCTGCGAGACCAAACCCAAGGTTCGCCGCGGTCTCCTGTGCGATATGTACGGGCTGCCCAACCAGATCGAGAACATCTAGCATCCGGCGTTCGACCACCTCGGCATCTCCTTTGTGCCCGAAAACTGGTACGGCAAACTGAACCGTCTATTCATCAGATTGGCGCCGCCTACGCTGGTCCAGTGCGTTTAGTAAGGGATCCGGTCAACGGGCAATTGCCGTCCTGTTGGATGTGCCACTGCTTGAATAGGGCTTACGGACTGAACGATCGACTTAGGGGATCTGACGTGACACAAGTGATAAAGGAAGCACACGATTCCTGGGACCGGGGAAAGTGGCGCAACCCGCCCGTGCGTGTCGTCGCTGATGGTCGGACTCTGCAGGTAACCGCAGCCGAGAACAGCGACGCGTGGAGGCACACCTCGTACGGCTTCGTCCATGACAGTGCGCATGCCCTGTTGGCACCGCTGCCCACTGAGGGGGCCGTGGAGGTTTCATTCCTTCTGAATTACAACGAGCAGTTCGACCAGGCAGGGATCTATCTTCACGTTTCGGAATTCTCTTGGATCAAGGCCGGCGTGGAGGTGTCCGACGGAGTCCCCCAGGTTGGGGCGGTCGTAACGCATGGGGTCTCCGACTGGTCGGTGGCACCTGTCCCTGAGTGGATCAATCAGGAAATCACAGTGCGGCTGAGCAGGGCCGGTAACGCCGTCACCATCAGGGCCCGCGCCGGGGATGAGTCTTTCCGGCTCATCCGCGTTGCTCCTCTGGATGAAACAGTCAGTGCCGAGGCCGGCCCATTTTGTGCCTCGCCCACTCGAGCTAACCTCACGACCACCTTCACCCGATGGGTTGAGACCGATGCAGATGCAACCCTGCACCCTGAACACGGCTAAAGCCGCAGCACTCATCCGTGAGTCGTACTGGGAGCGGTGAAGGAGCCTCTTTCGGACACCTAAACCGATTTCCGAGGTGGACTCCATCTGTCTCATAACCTCATTGCCTCAAAACCCTAGGGATTCGAGACACGTCGGTTATGAGACACACGTGATCCAGGGTGTCGGCTGATGCAGGTGCCCCAAAGAGAATCAGGTGCCGGACAACCGGCTCCGTCTCCACCCGTTCTTAGTTCGGCTCGCTGTTTCTGCTTATGGTGGCGTATCGCTGGGCGAGGCTGCCGAAGGCTGAAGCGAGTTCGGGGGGACCGACGACTTCCATTGGCGCCTCGAATCTTCCAAATGATGCGGCCAGTGCTTCCCAGGACCAGGCTCCTGCTTCGAGGCTGCAGGTTCGGGCATCGATGGCGGTAACTGTTCCGTCGTTGGCGAAGGGAAGGACGTTCTGTGCGGGGAGGTGGAGAATGACGGTGCCGCGGCACTGCCACTGATTGAGATGAGACCCTTTGAAGCGGGCGGAGACAAAGTCCTTGACGTCGCCGCCGGGCACCGTGCGAGGGGTGAAGCGGGCGCCGCGGGGTTCGCGGGGGTGGAGCCGATCGATTCTGTAGAGGCGCCAGTCGCTTCGGTCCAGGTCCCAGCCGACGAGGTACCACCGCCCATGGGAGGTCACCAGGTGATGGGGTTCCGCGCGACGGTGTGTCGGTGCCTGAATCCCAGTATCGGAGGTGGCTTCGTCTGCGGCGTAGTCAAAGCGGAGGGATTCCCGGTCACGGATGGCATTAGCCACGGTGACAAGGGTGTCTAAGGAGACGTCTCTAAGTGCCGCGTCGCCGGGCCGCCCGACTGGCGTGACTGTGAGCGCATCGAGTCGGCGCCGGAGCCTGGAGGGCATTACTTGGCGGATGGTGCCGAGGGCTCGGATTGCGGCTTCTTCGATCCCCGCGCCCAGGGCCGGGGCTGCCTGCAGGGCGAGGGCCACGGCGAGGGTTTGATCATCGTCGAAGAGCAGCGGTGGCAACTCTTTGCCCGCGTTGTCGAGACGGTACCCGCCATCCGGACCCATGGTGGCCTGGATGCTGTAGCCCATCTCCCGCAACCGGTCGATGTCGCGGCGGACGGTGCGGTCGCTGATGTTCAGCCGGGTGGCCAGGAGTGATCCTGGCCAGTCCCGGCGCGTCTGCAGCAGAGACAACAGATTCAGCAGCCGTGAAGTCGT
Organism: Pseudarthrobacter sp. C4D7; assembly: GCF_013359725.1. Lineage (GTDB taxonomy): Bacteria > Actinomycetota > Actinomycetes > Actinomycetales > Micrococcaceae > Arthrobacter. The sequence goes on from NZ_JABFMW010000047.1 coordinate 11,601, forward strand.
TGTCATGACCTCCAGCATATGTGGAGGTGTAGGACACTTCCTGACCTAGACGCCTGTAATGCTGGTTCCATCGAGCCGGTAGGCCGAATTTCACCGAGGAGCCCAATGACTATTCAAACAACTACCCACCTCAACTTCCGCGGCAATGCACGCCAGGCGCTGGAGTTCTACCAGTCCGTATTCGGCGGACACACCGTGCTGAACACCTACGCAGACTTCGGCATGCCAGCTGAACTACCCGGTGCCGACAAGATCGTATTTGGCCTCGTCGCCGCGGAATGCGGGTTCCGCGTGATGGGCTACGACATTCCCGGCCAAAGCGGACGCACGATTGCCGGGGGCGGCTCGACCCGCCGTGAGAACAACACCACGATCACCGACCAGGCCCTCTTCGTCGCCCTCGAATCCGACGTCCTGGAGGAGCTTCAGGGTTACTGGGACGCGCTGGCCGTTGATGCCATCATCATCGAACCGCTTGCCGCTTCGATGTGGAGCGCAGGTTTCGGGATGCTTACCGATCAGTTCGGTGTTACCTGGAGCGTCAGCGTCACTGCCGCCTGAATGCTCTAAACGCCGTGGCGCGGGATTCGCATCGTAGGGCTTATAGGATCGAGCGGTGACTCGCACGGACCGACTCTATGCACTCGTTGAGGAGCTGCGTGCTGTGGCGCCGCGCCCCAGGAGTGCCCGCTGGCTTGCCGAGAAATTTGGCGTCAGTGCGCGCACCATCGAGCGGGACCTGTCGGCGCTGCAACAGAGTGGCGTCCCTATTTGGGCAGAACCTGGCCGTTCCGGTGGCTACTGCCTTGATAGGGCGCACACCCTGGCGCCGCTCGGGTTCACCGTCGACGAAGCCCTCGCAGTGACCATCGCACTCGGGATGCTGGCGACGTCCCCGTTCGGAGACGCGGCGAGTTCCGCCCAGCGGAAAGTCGCTGCAGTCATGGAAGATCGACATCTAAGAGAGACAGCGGGACTTGCAACTCGAATCCATCTCCTGGATGAGGGTCCAGCGCCAGCGGTGCCTGACAAATTCGCAACGGCGCTCCGCTCCGGGCAGGTGCTTCGCATCGACTACGTCGACCGCAACACCACCACTACGTCACGCGAAGTCGAACCTATGGGCTACGTCGGGAAGGGCCGCGACTGGTATCTGGTTGCCTGGTGCCGCCTCCGAAACGGGGTTCGTGCGTTCCGTGGCGATCGCATCAGCATGATTGAACCGACCGGCGAAACGCCGCCGCAACGCCCGCTGCGTCCAGAGGAACTCGGCATCGTCCATGGGGTTCTCCGCGAGATCACCCCCGGCGGAGAAGACGCTAAACACCGACACTACGGTGTCGGGACATCACTTTAGGCTGAACGGGTTTGAGGCAAACCCTTACAGACTGGAGAACCCATGGACTTCGCATCAATCCGCATCATCACCCACGACGTAGAGCGGCTCACCCGCTTCTATGAGATGGTCACCGGAACGACCGCTCTAAGGCCGGCTCCCGTGTTCTCAGAGATCCGCACCGGGACGGGTGTCATCGCGATCGGGAGCACAGCGACCGTGAGCATGCTTGGTGACCAGGCGCCGAGGCCCGGTAGCAATAACAGTCTCATCATCGAGTTCCTCGTCCCGGACGTGGACGCTGATTTTGCTCGACTTCGCGCTGCACTAAGGGACATCGTGCTCGAACCGACCATCATGCCGTGGGGAAACAGGTCGACGCTGTTCCGCGATCCTGATGGAAACCTTGTCAACCTGTTCTCACGCCCGGCCAACTGAGCCCAATCACCTCGGATCTGCCTGCCGATCTCTTTGGCAGAATGAATCGGTGGATACCCAACCCAAATCGCATACCGTCCGCCCGGCGGATCTTGGCGGCCCGGACGCTGCAGCGGTAAGTCGGCTCGTCGAAGCGTACCTGGTGCAAACCGAACGCGAGAAAGCTGCTCACCTGGGCGGCACCTTCAAAGACGCTGACCTTCCCGAACGCTATCGCCAGGAAGTCGAACACCCGGAACGTGCGTACCAGGGCGCAGTCGTGTATGTCGCTGAACTGGGGGAGTCGCCGGTCGGAGTGGTGGTGGTGCAGCAGGCGGCAAACGCACGCGAGATTAAACGGGTGTGGGTTGAACCCAGCGCACGAGGACATCGGCTGGGCTCCGCCTTGATGGCTGCCGCACTCAGACAGCGGGACCTTCCCATCCGTCTGACGGTATGGGACTGGCGGGACGACGCAATACGGCTATACGGGAACCATGGGTTCAGCCCGGTTCCGTCCTGGGACGAGCGGCCGCGACTTCTTTGCATGGAGCTGGGCGCGCATTAGAGCCGTTGGCTGACGGTCCGGGAAACCCGCCCTAGGTGTAATTCCCATGGAGGTTGTGAACAGCGTGGCGTGATGTAAAAAGCGAGGGCCT